>CAZGPG010000018.1:0-52345 GCA_964527735.1 uncultured Chitinophagaceae bacterium
ACGTTCTTACCCGGTCAGTGTGGAAGTGCTGGCTGCTCCATCATTCACACCCGGTACGATTGCAGCGGTATGTGCCGGTAGTACCACTGTGTTATTACCTTATACAAATGCAGGCGGAGGTGTGAACGAATACCGTATTACCTGGGACGCGGGCGCAACTGGTTTTGTAAATGTACCGAATACGTCATTGCCGTCCAGCCCGGTGAACATTACTATTCCCGGTACTGCTACCCCTGGTACCTATACGGCTACATTAACGGTAGGCAACAGTACTACGAATTGTGAACGTTCTTACCCGGTCAGCGTGGAAGTGCTGGCAGCTCCGTCACTCACACCCGGTGCGATTGCAGCGGTATGCGCCGGCAGCACGAGTGTATCATTACCTTATACAGGTGCAGCCGGAGGTGTGAACCAATACCGCATCACCTGGGATGCAGGTGCGACTGGTTTTGCCAATGTGCCGAATACGTCATTGCCGTCCAGTCCTGTGAACATTACTATTCCCGGTACTGCTACCCCCGGTACCTATACGGCTGCATTAACGGTACGCAACAGTACTACGAATTGTGAACGTTCTTACCCGATCAGTGTGGAAGTGCTGGCTGCTCCATCATTCACACCCGGTACGATTGCAGCGGTATGTGCCGGTAGTACCACTGTGTTATTACCTTATACAAATGCAGGCGGAGGTGTGAACGAATACCGTATTACCTGGGACGCGGGCGCAACTGGTTTTGTAAATGTACCGAATACGTCATTGCCGTCCAGTCCTGTGAACATTGCCATTCCGGGCAATGCTACTCCTGGTACCTATACGGCTACATTAACGGTACGCAACAGTACTACGAATTGTGAACGTTCTTACCCGGTCAGTGTGGAAGTGCTGGCTGCTCCATCATTCACACCCGGTGCGATTTCAGCGGTATGCGCCGGCAGCACGAGTGTATCATTACCTTATACAAATGCAGCCGGAGGTGTAAACGAATACCGCATCACCTGGGATGCAGGTGCAACTGGTTTTGTGCATGTGCCGAATACGTCACTGCCGTCCAGCCCTGTGAATATTACTATTCCAGGTACCGCATCAGCCGGTACCTATACGGCTACATTAACGGTACGCAACAGTATTACGAATTGTGAACGTTCTTATCCGGTCAGTGTGGAAGTACTGCCACGGCCGGATATTACGCTGACGACCGCGAATCCTTCGATATGTGCGGGAGCGCCATCAGTGCCACTGGCATATACAGGAAGCGTTGCCAGTCCGAATCAGTATAGCATTGACTGGGGTACAGGCGCTGCTACAGCAGGATTTTCAAACGTGGTAAATGCATCACTGACCTCCAGCCCCATTCAGATCACCGTCCCCGTTCCGGTTACCCCGGATGTCTATAACGGTACGCTGACAGTGCGTAACAGTACGACCGGCTGCACGAGTACGGCGATCAATATTAGCGTGACGGCAACGGTGTCCACGAGTATCACACTGGGTAGTACGCCATCAGTATGTTCGGGTGTTACGGCCGCATCGCATCCATATACGGCTGCGGTAGGTAGTCCGAATCAGTATAGCATTACATGGCATACGGCAGCAGCAGCGGCTGGTTTCATCAATATATCAAACGGATCCCTGCCGTCCGGCGCCATTTCACTTGCTGTGCCGCCCACTGCCGGGCCGGCTACTTACAGCGGTACGCTGTCGGTACGCAACAGTACAGCCGGTTGTCTGAGCGATACGCAAACGATCCGCGTCACAGTATTGCCATTGCCTGAAATCACATTAGGTACTACGCCTGAAGCTTGCACGGGAGACGATAGCGTATTGCTTATCTATACCGGTACAACAGTTTCGCCAGACCATTACAGCATTACCTGGAATGCGGCTGCACAAACCGCAGGCCTGGTAAATGTTTCCAATGCCCTGCTGCACGCTGGTGGTATCGGGATATTGTTGCCGCCGGCATTCCCCGCCGGCACTTACTCCGGCGACCTGGTGGTCTTGAATGCTACTTGTCAGAGTCTGCCTGTCCCGTTCAGTATCATCGTGCATGAAACACCATCGGCTACGATCACCGCCACTGGTCCGGTCGATATCTGCCGGGGCGACAGTGTAATACTGGACGGAACCTCGCCGCTTGCCGGTGTGAGCTACGAGTGGTGGAACGGGAGCATCAGTACCGGTGCTGCCGGTGCTGCTTATACGGCTGATACGACCGGGGATTATACGGTCGTAGTGACGAACTTCCATTGCAAGGATACGGCAACTGCAGTGTCTGTAACATGGTATGCACCGCCGGTAATAAGTATTGATCAGGCAGATACGGCCTTCTGTGCGGGTGGCTGGGTGATGCTTAACGCAGTAAGCCCCGACACCGGTCTGTCCTACCGCTGGAAGGATGGCGGCGCCGATATTCCAACGGCCCGTGCCAGCTTCTACGAAGCATCGTTTACAGGCAGCTATACCGTAGTGGCAAGCCGCAATCATGTAAACAGTTGCCGCGACAGCTCCATTGCTGTAGAAGTAATCGTGTACCCGCTGCCACAGCCATCGCTGAACAGGAACGGAGATACCTTTTCCACAGAAGGAGGCTATGCACAATACCAGTGGCGTAGGAATACCCAGGCCATTCCCGGCGCAACAGACAGTTCCTATAAGGCAGCAGAGCCGGGCGCCTATTCGGTGCTGGTAACCGACAGCAATGGTTGCATCGCCATTTCTCCGACCTATAACCTTAACCAGACCAGTAGTGTAGCGCCGGTCGCTGCATCGTGGGATGTACGGATATATCCGAATCCATCGGCAGGCATCGTGCGGATAGAATCGCCGGTTCGCGTGCATGTGACCGTAAACAGCATTGACGGCAAATTGCTGCTGCGTCGTACGGATGCGCAGGAGATAGATCTGGGCTCGTTTGCGGATGGTATTTATCTGTTACGGATATATACAACGGAAGGAATGCTGCTGAAAAATGAGCGGGTAGTAAAGTCACAGTGGTAGCAATTTAATTAGCCGATGTGATAATTAGTTGATGCGCTGATTGTTGCTCGTGGTAGACATGTGCTAATCAGCGCATCGGCTAATTAAAACGCGATTTAGTTAGGAGGTGTGATCATGCGCTCATTATTCTTCACGACAAACATAGGCTAATCAGCACATCAGCTAATTGGCTAATTAAATTGATGATTTATATTTGCGCCAAAGAGGTAATATCCGCATATTTGCAGATACCTGTAAATGATATAATATCACATGATCCTTTCCGACAAACGTATACTCGAAGAAATCGAAAGCGGCAATATTGTAATCGAACCTTTCGATCAGAAATACCTCGGTACCAATTCCTACGATGTGCACCTGGGGAAATACCTCGCAACTTATAAAGATAAGGAGCTGGATGCCCGGTTGCATAATAAGATTGAACATTTTGAGATACCGGAAGCAGGCATTCTGCTGCAGCCTGGTACCTTGTACCTCGGCGTAACGCAGGAGTATACGGAAACACATGCCCATGTGCCTTTTCTCGAAGGAAAATCTTCTACCGGCCGTCTCGGTATTGATATCCACGCCACGGCGGGCAAAGGTGATGTAGGCTTCTGCAATACCTGGACACTCGAAATATCCTGTGTGCACCCGGTGCGTATCTACGCCGGTATGCCGATCGGGCAGCTGATCTATTTCCCGGTTGATGGCGAGATCATCAACAAATACAACACTAAGAAAAATGCGAAATATACCGACCGTACCGTACGGCCTGTAGAAAGCATGATGTGGAAGAATGAGTTTTAATAATAGTCTGAATCACGGATTTGTCTGGATTCCACGAATGGCATGGATTTTAGTCCGTGGAATCCCTTAATCCGTCTAATCCGTGATTCAGATGTATGGTATTTTGTCGTCCGCTTACGTTACCGAACGGAACACCGTATACCGCAGCAGCATTTCCAGCGCGAGGCAGATGATCGCAATCAGTGCAAAAGGGAAAAACAACTCGGCGTAATACTTGTACGAGCTGATCTCAATCTTCGTTTTTTCGAGCTTGTCGATTTCTTTATAGATAGCCGTGAGCGAGGTATTGCTGGTAGCGCGGAAGTAGCGTCCGCCGGTTTCCACAGCGATTTTTTTCAGCAGCGGCTCGTCAATTTCCACTTTCATCATCTGCCGTACTGTGCCCTGGGGCGTGGGGATAGGCATCGGTGCTTCGCCCATAGATCCCAGCCCGATGGTGTAAACGCGTATTTTGAATGCCTTGGCAATTTCGAGCGCTGTTTCCGGTCCGATCTTGCCGATATTGTTAACGCCATCGGTGAGCAGGATGATCACTTTGCTTTTGCCGTTGGTCTTCCGGATGCGGTCTACGGCAGTAGCCAATCCGTCGCCGATAGCCGTGCCATCTACCAGTATGCCGCTTTGTACTTTGCTGATCTGTTCTTTCAGTACACGGTGATCTATCGTTATGGGGCATTGGGTAAAGCTTTCGCCGGCAAACACCACCAGTCCGATGCGGTCTGTGGGGCGCTGGTCTATAAACTCCAGCGCCACTTTTTTGGCGGCATCAATCCGGTTGGGTCGGAGGTCTTCGGCCAGCATACTGCCGGATACGTCAAGAGATAGCATGATGTCGATACCTTCGCTGTTGATGGATTCGGAGGTATTGCTCGACTGCGGGCGGGCCAGTGCGATCGTCAGGGCAACCAGTGTAATGATCCGCAGTATAAACAGCAAGGGGCGAAACCGTACCTTCCACGAAGGTTTTATATTTTGCAGCCCGCTGAGTGTGGTGAGCCTGATGGCGGGTGCGTCTTTCTTTTTACAGCGCCACTGCCACCAGATCATTACGGGTACCAGCAGCAGCAAGGCAAAAAACCAGGGGTGGGCGAAGCTTATATGTGTCCAGTCTGAAAATGCCTTGATCATTGTTTGTTTTTTACATCGGGGATTTCCGGGAGCGTGACTGTAATGAATTTCCGGGTGGCGTCCATAGCAGCGGCATGTTCATGAGGTAATGGCTGCGCTTTGGCAAATTTTGCCAGATCTGCCGTACGTAATATCTGCTCGAGCAGATACAGATGCGTCCGCATATCCGTATGTATGCGGGCTTTATCCAGTATTTCATCCGTGGTCAGCTCCATCGCTGGTGTGCGAAAGCGTTCTTCAATATAATTGCGGAGCACGTCTGTAAGCGCTACATAATAGGCTTTCACCTGATTGCCTTGCCATAATTGCTGTTGCTCCAGCTCCTGCAACAGCCGGAAATATTTTTGCTGCATAGTTTCCGGCGGAAGCGATGGCCCGGGTACCGGCGCCGGTCTTTTCTTCCGTCGGGCAAGCAGGTAAATGATCAGCGCAATAGCAGCCAGCAGCGCAGCGCCGCCGGCAATCCAGCCTATATGATCCAGCCAGGAGGCCTCTACGTAGATGATCTCTTTAATGCCTTTGTATCCCTGGGTGGTATCAACAGGCACGGTTTCCAGCAATAGCTCATGAGGCTCTGTGCGGATGATATAAGGTGTGTCTTTGCCTGCGGGGATAATGGTAAAGCTGAAAGGGGGAATGACGAAGCTACCCGAGTCGAAGCCGGTAACCTGCAATTGCTGTTTATAAGTGACGATATCTCCCTGGCGAAGGGTATCTATAAGGCTTTTGGCCACTACCTCCAGAGAGTTGAAGGTATCGGGAATAACACTCCATTCCACCCGGCTCCGGGCACTGTTGTGCTGTAATTCGATAAAGACCCTGGCACGTTCACCTATAACGATGCGTCCGGCATCTACATGCGCACTTACGGTCGCATCCTGCTGTGCCCGGGCCGGTTGGCCGGCCAGGCATATACACGCTAAAAGGATATAGACGACTTTCTGCATTCCGGGCATTTTAGGAGCCTGTTTTAAATAGTTTTTAATAGCTGTTTATAGCATAGAATAATAACAATTTATGGGCACACATCCCACTCCATCTCCCTTCAAAGGGAGACGATCGCTCCGTTGTGCTTACCGTGCTTCTGTGCCGGAAACGATGTGACCGTCCCCCTTTGAAGGGGGAGTGAGGGGGATGTTGTATTTTCTGTACCGGATACATTTTTTTCCTGGTATTTGTAATGTTTAAACAGATTTTATGCTGTTATCGGCCTTTAAAAAATCCCTGCAATATTTTTACATAATCTTCGTCCGTGCGTACGCTCATCAGCGACGCCCCGCTCTTGCGGAAGGTCTGCCGGCAATATTGCTGATGCCGGTCGAAGTTATGCGCATACTGGTTGCGCGCGGATGTGTTGCCGGTGTCCAGCCAGCGAAGCTGCCCGGTTTCTGCATCCATAACGTGTATCAACCCGGCCCGGGGCAGCTCGCGGTCATGCCGGTCATACACCTGTATCCCCACGAGGTCATGTCTGCGGGCGGCCAGCTGCAGGGCGGCATCGTACGGTTCGCTGATAAAATCGCTCAGCACAAAGCAAATGGTTCTTTTTTTCAGCGCGTTGGTCAGGTATTCCATGGCTGTGTGTATCCTGGTGCCGCCTGAATGTTCCGGTTTCAGCGCAATCAGCTCCCTGATGATACGGAGTATGTGGCTGCGCCCTTTTTTGGGTGGAATAAATTTTTCCACCTGGTCGCTGAAGAAGATCACCCCTACCTTATCATTGTTGGTAACGGCGGAAAAAGACAGAACGGCGCCGATTTCCGTGATCAGCTCCCTTTTCAGCCGGCCGTGCATACCAAACAGCGAGCTGCTGCTTACATCTATCAGCAACATCACTGTCAACTCCCGTTCTTCTTCAAAGACTTTTACAAAAGGATGAGAGAACCGGGCGGTAACATTCCAGTCAATATTTTTCACATCATCGCCGGGCGTATATTCGCGCACTTCGCTGAAAGACATACCCCGCCCTTTGAAATGAGAATGGTATTCACCGGCAAAAATATGATTGCTCAGGCCCTTTGTCTTTATTTCAATTCTTCTGACGCGTTTGAGTATTTCGGCTGTCGTCATTATTCCTTCGGCATATTCAGTTTTACAGGCTACAACGCCTCCGGTATCCGGAGGTACTAATATACGAACAGCAAATGTAACAGATAATACCCTATACCTGTCTGCCTGCAATCTTTAAAATTTTCTGAAAATGACGGGTAACATAATTCGCCATTATAAGAATCTGTCATTGCGGCCCTGAGCCGCAATCGTATGAAGCAACCTGATGTTTAAGAAAGGATGTGGTTAATACCGGCCGATGCCGGATCAGTCCGGCATGACAGGCTACGCAGGATCCACCAGTCCCAGTGTCAGCGCTTTTTTAACGAGCGTGGCTGTATTGTTCGCATCCAGCTTCAGCAGCATATTGAGCCTATAATTATTTACCGTATTCACACTGAGGAACAGCTTGTCGGCAATCTCTTCACTGGTCAGTCCGTTTACGATACAGGAGAGTATTTCTTTCTCCCGAAGGGAAATAGAAGATTTCAGCCCGGCCTCTCTTTTCATTTTTACGGTGAGCCGCTGCAGCTTTTCTTTCATGGAAGGCTCAACGAACTCTCCGCCTTCATATACGGTTTGTATGGCGGAGATGAGTATTTCTTCTTCCGTGTTTTTCAGGAGATATCCGCGGACCCCGTGCCGCAGCATATTGTTCAGGTACAGCGTGCTTTCAAAATTCGTTAGCACCAGTATTTTCAGCGCCGGGTATTTTTTCAGCAAGACCGGCGCCAGCTCATCGCCGGTCTGACCAGGCATCTGTATGTCGAGCAGTAAAATATCCGGTATTACGCTTTCTTTCAGGCCCTCGAGCAATTCTGCCCCGTTTGCGTATCTGCCCGCCAGTTCAAGATGGGGATAATGCGACAGCATGTTTTCCAGTCCTTTGATGATCATCGGGTGATCATCTGCAATAGCTATCCTGATGTTCATGCGGCAAATGTTGTATTAAGTTGTTGAAGGTCTAATTTAATGAATATGGTTGTGCCGATCTCTTCAGCCGATTCTATAGATATATGTCCGTGCAATGCCTGTATCCGGAATTTCAGGTTTTGTAGTCCGTATCCTTCTCCCTGCTTTTGTGTGTCGAATCCAGTACCGTTATCTTCCACGATCAGGTTCAGTTCATTTCCTTTCCGGATGATCTGCACTACTGCCTGAGTAGCTTGAGCATGCTTGACGACATTCTGCAGCAGCTCCTGTGTGGTTCGGTAAAGGAGGAGGTCTATTGATTTGTCGAGCGATTCCAGGTCTCCGTGCAATTGCAGGGTCACGTACAGCTCATTGGCCATGTTGATGTTTTCGCAATAGATCCGCAGCGCTTCCGGCAGCTTATGGCGGATAAGGATGTCGGGCATCAGATTGTGCGCCGTTTTGCGCACCTCGGCGCTGGTGTCCTGCAATATATGCATGACGTTGTTCAGCCCTTTAATCCCCGCTATTTCCGGGTGTTGCTTTTTAACGGCATTCAGGTTCATCTTTACGGCCGATAGCATACCGCCAATCCCGTCATGTAGCTCTCTGGCAATGCGTGCGCGCTCTTTTTCTTCGCCCTGCATCATGGCGCGGAGCTGGCTGATCTCCTGCTTTTGGTTTAATATCTCCTGTTCTTGGTTCAGTATTTCGATCTGTTTGGCCTGTACGCGTTGCTTGCTGCGATAGCTCCGGTACATGGCAAACAATAATGCGGCAACCACGGCAACGCCTGCAGCAATGCCTGTGATCCACCGGTTCTTTCGTTCGATGTTCCGCTCCTGCTGCGCAATCCGCAGCTTGTGCTCTGCAATTTCCTTGTCTTTCTGCGCACTTTGGTAACGTACTTCAAGCTGACTGATACTCCGGGCGTTCGTCTGCGTTTGCAGACTGTCTTTCAGCGCCATACATCTGTTGAGGTGCTGAAAGGCAAGCTCATAGCGGCCGGTTGCGGCATATAACCTTGCCAGCCATTCCCGGGCTTTGATCATATGCTCGGCCGACCTGTCGTGCTCGGCGGCATGCAAGGCTTGTTGCAGGTATTTTTCTGCTTTACCATATTCCTTTAATTGATACCAGGCTACACCGGATAACATACGGGAAACATTTTTCCGATACGAGCTGGCAGGAACCGACAGCGCTTCCGCTTCCGCTACGTATGACAGGGTTTGATGGGGAAGACCTTGCAATTGGTGCAAATCTCCCAACCCGATCAATGCTTCGTATTCGGATTCCCTTATCTTATGGGTGCGGGCAGTATCAAGTACGCTGGTGAAGAAAAAGGCGGCCTGCTTCCAGTCTTCCCGTTTCATAAACACATTACCCATGTTCAGTAATATTTTGGTCAGGGTCGCCAGTTGCCGGGTTTGTATCGCCAATTGTCTTGCTTTTTCCAGATAATAAAGTGGCTGTGTCTCCAGTTCGAGGTGGAATAATACGCCTGCAAGATTATTATAGATCTGGGCAACCCGCGTGGAATCATATTTTTCCGCCATCCTGGCTGCCATGTAATAGTATTGAGCTGCCTGGTAATAATTACTCTGATAATTGTAGATAATACCGATGTTGTTATAAATATTGAAAAGTTCCCGCTTTCCTTCTTCCGACTGATTGCTGTACCATGCGGCTTCATTGAGCAGGAATAAGCCCTTGTGGTACATGCCTTTGTCTGCATATATCTTGCTTGTGTAGCTCAGCGCATTGATAATACCGCGTGGGAAACCGGTCTGTTTGCTTTGCTGCAGTATATCGCCGTACAGGATAAGGGCGCTGTCCGGTTCTGTTTCCGATAAAGCGACAGCCCTGTAAAGCAATTGCATGATGGCTGCAGTATCTGCCGGAGAGATGGTTAGTGTGCCGTACTCGCCGGGCTTATCCTGTACGGTTTGTGCATTTATTTTCTGCAGACACAACATCCATAACAGGAACAGGATAGACCCTGCCCGCAAACCTGTGGAAAAAAACAGGCGGACAGAGTGTCGTAACGCTCCTGACAAAAAAACAATAAACCTCGTCAAAAAACCAGTCGTATTATAAAAATAATTATGATGAAATATATACTAAACGGCGCCGGAAGGGTAAATTAATTTTAACATGTCTTACCGGACAATACAAATATACATATTAGTTGATGCCCATCCGACAAGTTGCGGTTCGATTTTTTGGATGGCTGAGCATAAAATAAGGAGATGAAAAACCCTATACAAATAACCCTGTACACCCTGGCGCTGTCCATGCTGATGGTTTGTGATCAGCCGGTATCAGCCGCCGGACATAATGCGGTTACCCCGGTAGTCCCACCCGCATCGTTCGATTTTCACCGACCTGTGGCGCCTGTTGATACGGCAGCAATATTGTTGGGAGAGCAGCCTGTTTATTTTATTGAAAACAATGGGCAGATCACAGATCAGTACGGGACACCGCGGCCAGATATAGATTTCCGGATACCCGCAGGCAAGGGGTTGAATGTTTTTATTGGTCCGGGAAAGGTGCATTATCAGTGGAGCCGGGAAATTGAAAATGGAGAATTGAGAATTGAAAATGATCCTGCATCCGTCACCCCTCATCCCTCAGGCCTGACCATGTACCGTCTCGACGTAACGCTGGTCGGGGCACAACAGCCGGCAGCGGTCATTGCGGAAGACAGACAATCTTATCATGAACAGTATTATCTGCCGCATTGCGGCCCGGATGGCGTTAAAGCTCATGCTTACCGTCGTATCACTTACCGTGAGGTGTATCCGAATATAGACTGGGTGCTTTATATCACGGACAATACACTGGAGTATGATTTTGTAGTACATCCCGGTGGCCGCATTTCGGATATCCGGCTGCAATATAGCGGCGCCACAAACCTCCGGCTGCGGGATGACGGCAGCCTTATTGTGGTTACACCTGAAGGCTCGGTTACGGAGCAGGCGCCGTACAGCTTTGTGACAGGAGGACGGCAGATCAATTCCCGTTTTCTGCTCGAGGGCGACGTCATGCGTTTTGCTATAGATGCTTATGATCCGGGGGAGACGCTGACGATTGATCCCGTTGTGCAATGGGCCACGTACTATGGCGGCAGTGACGGCGACTACCGCGGTACGGTGGTATGTGATGCAGACGGCAACGTGTATTTATCGGGCGATGCTGCGAGCCGGAATAATATTGCGACTACCGGCAGTCACCAGAGCACCTCTGCGGGTAACCTGGATGCTTTCCTGGTAAAATTCAACAGTGCCGGCGTGCGTCAGTGGGCGACCTTCTACGGTGGTATGGATCATGATTATTCCTGGCAGGTGACCTGTGACCGGCAGCAGCATATTTATATCGTCGGTCAGACATACAGTAATGCCGGTATTGCTACGCCCGGCAGTCATCAGATGGTGTTTGGCGGAGGCGTGAGCGATGCATATCTGGTAAAATTCGACAGCTCCGGCGTGCGCCAGTGGGGTACATACTATGGGGGCGGTATCACATCGGGCGCGAACGGTGTGGACTATGGATATGCAGTAGCCTGCGATCATTTGGATAATGTGTACATAGCGGGTTATACCACCAGTACGTTCAATATTGCCGGTACGGGCGCTCACCAGGCGGCGCCCGGCGGCGGAGAGGATGCATTCATTGCCAAGTTCAATAGTGCCGGTGTGCGCCAGTGGGGCACTTACTATGGCGGCGCTGATGAAGACCAGGTGCGTTCGCTTGCCTGCGATAATGCGGGCAATCTCTATGCTGCCGGCTATACGACCAGCACCGGGAATATAGCTACACCCGGCAGTCACCAGCCTGTCCACGGCGGAAGATATGATGGGTTCCTGGTTAAATTTAATGCTTCCGGTGTGCGTCAGTGGGGCACCTATTACGGCGGCAGCGAGATAGACCGGGCGTATGCGGTGCATTGGGACGAAAGCGGATTGCTGTACCTGGCAGGGGATACCTACAGCGCTACCGCCATTGCAACGCCGGGCAGTCATCAACCAGTCTATGGCGGCAGTAACCGTCAGGATGCGTTTCTTGCCAGATTTAATGATAACGGTGTGCGTCAGTGGGGCACGTACTATGGCGGCACACTGGATGATGAGGCCCGTTCGCTAACGACAGATATCGCCGGCAATATATACATGGCCGGTTTTGCATCCAGTGTTTCGGGCATTGCTACGGCACATGGGCCACAAGCGATCAATGGTGGTGGCCAGGATGCTTTCCTGGTGAAATTCAGTGATGCCGGTGTACGCGACTGGGCTACTTACTATGGTGGCAGTGGGTTCGACTATGGTTATTCAGTAGCAATAGACGGCGACAGGATCTATATGTCCGGGCAGTCCAACAGTCTTACAGGTATAGCTACATCCGGCAGCCATCAGGATGGTTTTGGCGGCGGTTATTATGATAATTATCTGGTACGGTTTAATGATTGTGAACCGCCTTCCGCTGCGCTGACCTATGAGGGTGATACGCTTTTTTGCATGGGTGACAGTCTGGTATTGCAAGCCAATACCGGTCCCGGCCTTACATGGCAATGGCAGCAGGACGGCATGGATATTCCGGGCGCCAACAGCGTGACCTATGCAGCAGGCGCTTCCGGTAGCTATACCGTTACTGTGTATCGGGGCAGTTGTGGTACTATATCCGATCCCGTTAAAATTGAAGTGCTTCCCCGGCCTGAAACGCCCGCAGCGCGCAATAACGGGCCTTTATGTAATGGCCAGACCTTGCATCTTGCGGCGCCTTCTGCCGGTGCAGTAGCCTGGAGCTGGACGGGCCCGGCGCTCTTTACCACTACTGCCCGCAGTCCGTCTCTTGCCGATATGCAGTTGCGTAATGCCGGCGTATATAAGGTAACAACAGTCCATGAGAACGGCTGCGTTTCGGATACCGGTTATACCACCGTGATAGTGATACCGTTCAGCGCCCGCATCAACGATACCTCTATATGCGAAGGCACACCTGCTTTTCTGAGTGGGCAAGTGTATGCCCCCGATTCCTTCGGCGGTTACCAGTACGAATGGACGCCCGGAGCAGGACTGGACAACCCATATGTACAGCAGCCGGGTTTCACCAGGGAACCGGGGACATACACCTACCGTTTTACCGTTACCTCCGGCAGCCCGGTACAATGTACCGCAACCGATACTGCTATTGTAACGGTGCTGCCCGGCGTGATACTGACGAATGTTACGGAAGACCAGGTAGTCCGGTACGGGGAATCCGTACAGCTCCATGCGGAAGGAGCGGATCATTATGTATGGTCGCCGTTGGATTACCTGAGCCATGCCTATATACAAAGCCCGGTCGCCACACCGGAAGAAACGATCGAATACACCGTGGAAGGCTTCCGCACCGATGGATGCAGCAATACGGCAACAGTACGGATCGGGGTGGATAAGACGGTGCATGATTTTATCCCAACCGCCTTTACACCTAATGGCGACGGGAAAAATGATGTATTCCGTGTGGCCAACCTCACGACACAGAAGCTGCTGGAGTTCCGGGTGTTCAACCGCTGGGGCGAAGAAGTGTTTGCCACATCGGATAAAACACAGGGATGGGATGGTACCTGGAAGGGCGAGCCGCAGGCGAGCGGCACCTATACTTACCTGGTACGCATGATCTACCCGGATAACCCGCTAAAAGTAAAAATGTACACCGGGAGTGTGATGCTGATCAGATAATTGCATTTAAAACTGTTTTTAAAAATTTCATTTAACCCCAAAAACAAACGACAATGACCAGTAAAATTTACTTCCGTTTTTTGCTCGCAGCGGCGATGAGTATCGCTGTAATCGGGCTCCAGCACGTGCATGCCCAGCAATGGGTACATGTAGGGCAACCGGGATTTTCACCTTCGGGCGCAGGCGCGAGTGTTTATCAGCGGCTCATTATTGATGAGCACAATACCCTGTACGTTGCTTTTTCCGATGAGGGGCAGGGCTTAAACAATGGGATGGGCACGGTTATGAGGTATGAGGGCAGTACGTGGGTGCCAATTGGAACTCCGGGATTTACGCCGGGCTTGTCGAAGCACAGTTCTTTTGCACTCGGACGTGGAGATACGATCTATTATTCATTTGCTGACGGTACCTCTACCGGTTTCTCACGTGGAAGGGTAATGCGATATGATGGCAACTCATGGGATTTCATGGGTGATGTCCTGACGGTATCCCAATGTCAGCATTCCAATGTTGTGGTGCAACGGGATGGTACTGTTTATTTCGGGTCGGTGGATGTAGGAGCCGGTGGTTTTGTAGATGGTGCAATGGTTGTAAAAAGATATAATGGTAACTCCTGGGTAACGGTTGGCAGTACACATCCCGTCAGTGACACGGGCAAGGTGACTGTGGGATACTTGGCGATAGATCGAAATGATACGTTGTGGGCAGCTTATGGAGTGACCAATTATAATGGCACAAACCACAGAATAATCGTTAAAAAATTTGATGGTACCGATTGGATAACAGTGGGGAGCCCTTTCCTTGCCGGAGCTACAATAACACCCGGGCCACAACCGATTATATGGGGTGGTGACGGTATGCATCTTGCATTTGATCATAATAATGTTCCCTATATCGCTTATTCTGCCAACTTTATGGGACCCCCCAATATTTCCGTACACAGGTTTGACGGAACAGGCTGGGCATTGGTTGGACCGGAACATTTTACGAAAACAATTCCCGCTCCGGCAATGGGAACGGTAGTGATGGCCTCACTTGCATTCGACCGTTCTAACAATCCTTACATTGCCTTTTCTGACCAGACGCAAGGCTACAAGCCCTATGTTATGAAATGGAATGGCACTGTATGGGATTCTCTTGCTTTTGGAGTACCCGGCTTTATCGGTTATGCCCATTATATGTCTTTGGCTTTTGATGGTAACGACAACCCTTATTTTGCCTTTTATGATGCTATAAACGGAGGCATGACCAGTGTCATGACATACACTGTCTGCGAAGCATCCGAATTGTCCACTGTTACAGCTTCTTCTACAGACATATGCCTTGGGGACACGGTGATGCTTACCGTTACCGGCACTTTGCACGACGCTACCGGCTGGGAATGGTATGAAGGCAGTTGCGGCGGTACGGTAGCCGGAAGCGGTGACACTTTGTATGTATCTCCCACCGACACCACTACTTACTATGTGCGCGGTATGGGCGCCTGTGTGGTATCCGGCCCCTGCGCATCTGTGACAGTAAATGTAACGGATGTACCGAAACCCACATTCGGGGCTGATGGAGACACTTTAGTTTCTTCCGCACCCGAAGGCAATCAATGGTACCTTGATGGTGAGCCGATCCCCGGCGCTACCGGTCAGAAGCATGGTATGACCAAAACCGGCGCCTATTCTGTAAAAGTGACCGTAGGCCCGTGCAGCGCGGAATCTGACCCGCAGGATTTGATACCCACCGGTATTTCCGTTTCGGGAACCGCAAATCAGATCCGTGTGTTCCCGGTGCCGTTCATGCATGCCATACAGGTGTACATCGACGGGGATGCACATAATATGGATCAGTGGAAGCTGCAGGTTACCGACCAGGTTGGCAGGACGGTATATGCACAAAATGTACTGACACGGCAAAACCAGATTAACCTCTCGCATCTCGCGCAGGGTGTGTACGTCATCCATGTGCATACAGGCGCCGGCGGGAGTAAAGTGTATAAAGTAGTAAAACAGTAGTGAATAGTTCCTGCTTCAACCAGGTCTAAAGGTTGGAGCAGGCTTTTTACGCGGTCAAAACAATATGTGGTGCAATTCAAATCTTCGCTATGCAAAAACTGAATTTTACTCCGACGGGCTCAGCAACCGACATTAAAAGACGGTCATTGAGCCCGTCGAAATGAATATCTTGAAAAATGGAAGCGAAGATTTGAATTGCACCCAACAATATGCCAAAATATAATATGTTATGAGGACGTTCCTGTTTTTGTTGTTTATTGTCTGCTTTTCCCGGACAATCTCTGCCCAGACGGTCTTTGCGCCGCTGGGAGCGAAGTGGTATTTTCATGGAGAGAGCAGCCCGACAGCCGGGGCGGATACACGTTACTGTCTCTCGGAGGTAGAAAAGGATACAGTATTGCTGGGAATGGCGTGTACAAAAATTATCACCACCTGCTACAATTATCACCAGGCATATATTGATACGTTCACGCAAGATCCTTTTTATACCTACACGTCCGGCGATACGGTATTTTATTATAATGATGAGTTTGTACGTTTTTTGCCGTTGTATATTTTTAATGTGGCTCCTGGTGATACCATTGCCTACCATATTCCCTCGGCGGCATATTCCTCATCCGATACCTTGTTCCGTGTAATTGTTGATAGCGTTACAATGTTGCATATTAATGGGGAGAGTTTGAAATGGGTGTGGACGACAAATCTGGATGATTTCTGGTTTCGTGGTAGTTATACAGAGCGGTTAGGTGCTGTTTCTGGGGCGGCATTAATGGGACATGAATATACTACCTCTGTTTTAGGTCCACGGGGTTTGCGTTGTTATTCTGACAACCTGATTGTCTATCAGCATAATACCACCATACCATGCAATTATTTGCCTACTGGAATTGCAGATACTCCAGATCTTTTAAAGAATATAGTTGTTTATCCGAATCCCACTGGGGAAATGCTCTATTTTACTTTCTCTGCCGGAAACGTAACGGTAAAATTGACGGATTTTAATGGTCGCATTCTGGAAGAACAATTTATTGAAGGATCATTAACAGCCACATTTAATGTACAGAATTATAGTCCTGGGATATATCTCTACCATGTAATTACGCATGATAGTGTTTATACCGGGAAGGTATTGGTTCGTAAATGATCGTCGTAGAGTCGGTATACAATAATAATCTTATCATAATGATTTCATGTATAAATTTTTATTGATAATCATAAAAACATGTTTTATGAAAACATATCACAGGCATTACCTTCCCTTATTGTTTAAGAGCATTTTGATGTTTTTATTATTAATAGTTCTTTGTACAAATGTAGATGCACAGGATACTACCGAATCCTACTTGTATGTCAGACTTATGCACGAGGATACAAAACCAGACCCTTTAGACAGTACACGTTCACAAAACGAAGATTTAAATGATATTTTTGATTCCTTTGGAGTATTTCTGTATGAACAATCCTTTCCGGGTGCAAAACGAGCAGATGTAAGTAGTATATATCACATATATTGTAGTGGTAATAAAGATAGCTTGAAGACCGAGTTGGAAAATATTGGATTGTTTGATACTGTTGAAAAGGCTTATTACTATATTGCCGGATGTACCAATCCGCATCCACCGGTAGACGACTATATTATTGCAAATAATATAAGAAATAATTATGCGTTGGAGATGATTGAGGCCAATTGTGCATGGAGCATAACTACAGGCAATCCCGATGTTATTGTTGGTGTTGTAGATACAGAATTTGATACAGAACATCCTGATTTGCAAGGGAAAATCGTTTCCATATTAGATCCTGATCCCTCAATAACTAGCGTTGTTCATGGTACAAGGGTTATTGGTTGTATGACTGCAAATACGCATAATGGTATCGGGATTGCCTCTATTGGATATAAAACTAAAGTTGTTGGATATAGGGTGCCGACTACTACCGGTTTTGGTAATCCTTGGCCTGCAATTTGGAGTGCTTATTTAAATGGAGAGAAGATTATTAATATAAGTTGGTATGGAGATATTGGGCCCGCGGCTCAAATAGAAGAGATGACAGAAAACGGTACTGTGTTGGTGTTTTGTGCTGGCAATGACAATAATGATGAATATCATAAACACTATGCAGATATACCTGGTGTAATTATTGTTAGCGGTGTTGCGGCAGATAATAAGCATGGTTCTACTCCTAATCAGGCACATAATCAATTTGTAGACTTGTGTGCACCTTCTGTTAATGTAACTACTACTCAATTGCATAATGTAGGAGATGGATATGGGAGCAGTACAGGTACATCCATTGCAGCTCCTCTTGTTTCTGGTACTATCAGTTTAATGCTATCCGTCAATCCCTGCCTCAGCCCCGCGGAGATAGAGGAAATATTGAAAGCAACGGCAGATCCGATTGATGACGCACATCTTTTTCCTGGCCAATTAGGTGCCGGGCGTCTGAATGCCTACCGGGCCGTAGAAATGGCCCTGGAATATACCTGCATGGAAATTACCAAAGTGGGCATTAATACAAAGTGCCGTCCGGGTGAGAGTACAAATAGCATAGACCCCAAGCTGGTACCTGTTATTGCAAATGGTACACCACCATATACATACAGATGGGATCCGATTATGGATGGTGACCCCAACGGAAACAATACAGAACTGGATGATTACGAGATCGCAGAGCCTACCATTATCACATCCTCAAATAATCATCTGGCCTATTATCAGCTAACGGTTACTGATGCAAGCACGATACAAAAAAGAGCTACCCATATTGTCCGTATACAATTGCAGTCAGCCGGCTACGACCTGGCGATGCGGGATTCAGATGTGGATATGCTGGATGAGCCTAATATGCAGGCAAGCCTGGATCCCACTCAATGGAATATCTGGCTAAGCCCGGATGTATGGAATCAGTTAGATGATTCATACGTCACAGGGCATCAAAATCCTCTATATTCTACTACTGACCCCAATTATGCCTATGTCCGTGTAAAGAATGTTGGCTGTGCTCCTTCTCCGGCTAATGTACCGCTAAAGTTATATTGGGCGCTCGCTTCAACCGGTGAGGAGTGGCCAAGGGATTGGCTGGGGAACTCTACTGTTGGACCCAATAATGAAGTCGGTGGCGGAATTATCACTACAACGCCACTGTATATTCCGTCTCTTGATCCGGGACAGGAACATGTGGATAATCACGAATGGTATCCTCCTGATCCGCAACTTTATGATCCCAGGGTACATACCCTGGATGTATGCTTGCTGGCACGGATTGAAGAAGATGTTACTCCTCCTTATGGAATGACCTTCCCGGAAGGAAGAAGTACAACAGAGAATGTCAGGAGTAATAATAATATTGTTACCCGTAATATGAATATGTACAACCTGGGAAGAACCGGTTCCAGCCAAGTTGTGGTCGGTAATACCGGTATTAATGAGCGGGCGTTTAGCATTGAATTTATTACAGAGCAAGCCCTTCGCGGCGTTTATGCCAATGGCCTGGCTGACTATCTGGATGCTACCATCTATTTGGGTGAAGACTTATATGACATATGGCAAAATGGTGGAGGACTGGGGAATTTTATACCGGGCAGCGCTGAACAATATACAGTCAAATGGGATCCTTCCACATCTTTCCGGCTGGATAACATAGTGCTGGATACAGCCGTAAGATTCCCGATCAGGATCAAACTCCATGCAAAATATGACACTGAAATCCCCGATTCTGTTATCGGCCAGCTTGTACACTTCCGCCAGCTTATTTTAGATACACTGGGCGGATATGAAGTATATGGTAATGTTACGTTTTCCATAGACTTCCGGCCGAATGACCCGGCGCCCAAGGGGGTGTTGTTTGTAACGGAGATCGGTAACGGTCCTTCTGCCACAAATTGTGAATATATAGAGATCATGGTAGCCAATTGTGGCAATGACCAGTCGGATTTTGTGGATATACGTGGATGGATATTGGATGATGACGGTGGGAATTTTGGTACAGGTATTGGAGGCGGTCATTACAGACTTTCCTATGATAGTTTATGGGCCAAAGTGCCTGTAGGATCTATTTTAGCCATTTATAATTCTGCGGATAATTGTTATCAATTACCGACCTCGTTTATGATTGATACAACAATGGAAGGATATCCTGTTTATTGGATACCAGCCTCCACTGGTTATGATACTGCGAATACCCATTTGGATATTGCTTGGACCTATCCTGTATCTTGGGCGAACGGGTTATATTGCGGATCTATTCACTATCCATATTTGGAGTATAATACTTTGGTTTATTATTGGCCTGTTGTGGGTTTGGATGATGGGGCTGATGCTTTTCAGGTTAGGTGTCCAGGTTGTACATATGAAGATTATCATGAGCCACCATTTTACCATGGTATTGGTTACGGTATGTCAAGTTCCAACAGCATCCCCCCGGATTATGCCAGCTTGGGAGGTCCTGTGATTCCTGGCTCAGGAAGTGGATACCGGTATATCTTTGGTGGTAGCACGGAAGCCGATCTTGGGGACACCTCCGCTTGGATCAGAATGATTTCGCAGCCTGGTGGTTCACCTGTAGGGACGTTAGGATACGTTGGTGCTTTTCACCAGAAGGTGCTTGATCGTGAATTGAATCTACCTTGTTGCGGTGCTATGCCTCCATTGCGGAGAGCTCCGGAACAAGAGGATGGAGCTGCGGAAGATAACAACATGGTTGTTCCGCAGAAGGTATCTGTTTATCCCAACCCTGCCAGCGACGAGCTTTATTTTCTGTTCCCTCCGGGTGATGTGATTATAAAACTGACAGACATCAGCGGGCGTACTGCAGATGTACAAATGATTAATGGCAACAGCAAAGCCATATTCAATGTACGACATTATACACCTGGGATATATCTCTACCAAATAGTGACCAACGATGAAATTTATACCGGAAGAGTTCTTATTGGAGATTAACGCTCCCTGATAGAATATTCAACGTTGCGGACGTAATTATTGAGCGCCAAACGTCATAATGTGGGAGCATTATGGCAAGCGTATATGAAGCATGGCTATATACCAGTGTTAACCTATAAACAGTTGAGCATTATGAAAACAGTACTATTGGCAGTGTTTGCCGCGATGACTTTGATGAGTGAAGGTATTTGGGCGCAGACGCCGCAGTTTATGACGACAGGAACGTGGACGCGCAATCCGCATCCGTTTGCACAAAATCCGACATCCTCACATCGGGTGCAGTGGTTGTTTCATCCATCGGATTTTTCTGTGCAGCCGCCTCCGGGCATGATCTCGAAGATATACGTGCTGTCTGCTGATGACGTGGCAGCCGATCCGGAATATCAGCACCTCACTATCCGTATGGGCACAACATCCCTGCAGGTGACAGGTTCGTGGATCACACTCGATGACACGGTCTTGTACAATCCCGTTCATACGTTCACTGGCGGCGCTGCCCAGAACCAGTGGATGGAGCTGACATTGCAGCAGCCATTTTATTACGACGGCGTGTCCAATCTTGTCGTGGAAGCGATCCACTATGGCCATTCCAATGGATTCGGTATCCTGCAGGATAACAGTTTTCTCAACCGGCGTACCCATGGTACGGCAACTGCAGCCAATGGTTCTTCTGCACCCGGGCTGCTGGCTTTTGGGTTTGATCGTGCGGATCCGGGTCCGCATAACGCGGCGGTGATGGCGGTTACAGCGCCGGTATATGCCTGCCAGGGTAGTCATGATCTGGAACTGAGGGTGGCCAATTCCGGCAGCAATCAGATCGACAGTGTAGAGATACATTGGGAACTGGACGGCGTACCTCAGCAGCCGGTTGTATGGCGCACGCTGATCGATACGGCAGGCAGTGCGGCAGGCCATGAGGCCATCGTGACCGTAGGGAGCATTACGCTGGGCACTGTTCCGCGTACCGTGAAAGCATGGACAGCATTACCCAACGGACAACCTGATGCATTCAACCAGGATGATACCCTTTTGACTCAGGTTGCTGCATCCCTGTCGGGCGCCTATACCATTGGTGGCGCTGCTCCGGACTTTGCAGACATTGGCGCTGCTGCCGAAGCGCTGAATACATATGGCGTATGCGGGCCGGTTGTGATGAATATCCGTGATGGTCAGTACACCAATCAGCGGGCTGTACTGAAAGCAATACACGGAGCCAGTGCAGCCAACCGGATCACTTTTAAATCAGCAAGCAACGATCCGTCGGTGGTTACGCTGAGCTTTGACGCTCCGCATAATGACACCAACCATATCTTCAGACTGGAGGATGCCTCCTATATAACGATCCGCGACCTGACGCTCACGCCGGTAAATATAACCCGGCATAAAGCGATTGAGTTTATGGGTGAGGCTTCATATGATTCCGTGGTTAACTGCCGGATCATTATGCCGGTTACTTCGCCGGTGAATAATCATAAGACAGGCATATTCGGCAATGGCCTGACCGGCGGAACCGCCTATAATGTGATCGCGGATAATGTTATTGAGAACGGAGGCTTTGGTATTTACTGGTACGCATCAAATGCCAACAAGACCTACAACCATGTATTCTCCGGTAATACGATCACCGGGCAGGGCAGTAAAAGTATAGAAACCCGGTACGCAGGCAAACTGACGATCACTGATAATATTATAACCGCTGTCCGGAGCGGCGGTACCCATTACGGCATTCAGTGCCAGGATGCAGACAGCGCAGTAAACTTTTCCGGTAACAGCATTTATATTAAAGGAGCTGCTTCTTACGGGATTGAACTGAACAATTGCGCTGCAACATCATCCCGGATGCACTATGTAACAGACAACAGGATATATATTGATTCGGCCACCGGAGTTACTTATGGTATCCGCAGTCAGACTACCTCGTATGGTCTGTTTCTGAATAATGTGATCAGCGCTTATGGGAATAACAGCACGACATATGGGTTATATGGATCAGGAAATAATGTTGCTTATTATCATAATTCCGTCCGGGTGATCGGTACCGGCGCTACCACCACTGCCGCCGGCTATTTCTCACATAATACCGGTACTAATGCCATCATCCGGAACAATATCTTCTGCAATGCCGGTGATATAGGTCTGGGTTTATTCTCCTATTATAGCGGTACGATGGATGCCGACTACAATAACGTTTATTCCGCCAGTGGCGACTTGTTCCGGAAATCGTCAGGAGGGAATGTTACCTATAGTTCATTGGTGGATTGGCAGGCTGCCAGTGGCTATGAATTACATTCGATTTCATACGCGCCTGCTTTTTCAGACACGGTGTCCCTGGAGCCGGACCCTGCTGACCCGGCTGTATGGTCTATCCACGGCAGAGGGGAGCATATAACAGGCGTGCCCACGGATATCAACGGGAATCCGCGCCCGCCTGTCCGTGCTGCGGGCGTACCCGATCTGGGCGCGTATGAATTTGTGCCCACGTCCGTTCCTCCTGCTGCTGCAGCATTCCCTGCTACTCCTGCTGCGGGAACCACACAGGTGTTTACCTTTGGCAGTGATACGGTTGCCCGTATCGCCTGGGCGCCATCCGCTGCTGTTCCGGCATCTGTAACGGTACGCCCGTATTCAGGGATACAACCTCCTGGCATAGGCACAGGCAGGTACATGTATTTCTATACCGATGTGGAAGCGCCGGCAGGAACTTATAATTACACGATAGATGTACATTACAAAGAGCCCTGGCGCGGCGTGATGGATATTGAAGGAGATATCCGCCTCGCTAAAAAGAACAGCAGTGTACCCTGGTTCCTGTATGGTGGTACGGCCAGCTCGGTGGACGTAAATGCAAATGTTATTACGGCTGCAGGGCTTACGGATTTTTCCCTGTTTACCGGTACGGATGCCCTGGTGAACCCGGCCTGTGCCGGCATTCCTGAGCAGGCAGCGGTCACTAACACTCCTGCTATCCTGTGTACCGGGGATTCGGTACAGCTTGCGGCCACCGATCCGAATGAGCAGACCGGCGTGAGCGGTTTGGCTTATCAATGGCAGCAGGCGTCATCAGCAACGGGAACATGGACAAATGTCACCGGTGGTTCTGGTGCAACAACACTGGGCTACACTACTCCCTCATTGTCTGCTATCACATTTTACAGACTGCGTGTAACGTGCACGGTCAGTGCAGAGGTTTCGTACAGCGATACATTTGAAGTGACGGTACTACAGCCGCAGCCGGTAAACGTGACTCCGGCCAGTCATTGCGGACCGGGTGCCGTAACGCTTGAGGCTTCCGGCGCCGACCCGGTGATCTGGTATGATGCCGCAACCGGTGGTACTGCGCTGGATACCGGCACAGTGTACACTACCCCAAATATTGCTGCTACGACCACTTATTATGTACAGGCTGGCAATCACTGTGGCCCGAGGACGCCGGTTGCCGCTACAATATATGATCTGCCCGACCCTGAGATACAGACGACAGGGTCTGCAACGTTTTGTTCGGGAGGTAGCGTGGTGCTGGATGCCGATCAGGCGTATGATAGCTATACCTGG
The DNA here is from genome assembly GCA_964527735.1 of uncultured Chitinophagaceae bacterium. GTDB lineage: Bacteria > Bacteroidota > Bacteroidia > Chitinophagales > Chitinophagaceae > JBEBVQ01. Next base: position 24,092 of record CAZGPG010000018.1, read on the forward strand.
TTACGGGATGGCGCCGCGATATCCGGCGCTACGCAAAATTCTTATACGGCCACTGAAGCTGGTAGTTACCGCCTTGCCGTAACCGATAATAACGGTTGCCGCGACACATCGGCCCCGGTTCAGGTGATTGTTTACCCGGCGCCCGTACCTCAGATCCTTTTTGATGGTATCACTTTGTCTACAACCACACCGTTTGCCGCATACCAGTGGCATCTGGATGGTGCAGACATCCCCGGCGCTACAAACAGGGAACATACTCCGGACGAAGACGGCGCATATACTGTGACGGTAGATGACGAAACAGGATGCTTTGCAACATCTGCGCCTTATCCATACAAAGTTGATGTCTCTTCGATAGCGGACATAGCAGATGCCATTAGCATTTATCCGAATCCGGTGACGGATGTGCTGTATATCCGTTCGCCCGTACCGGTGCATATTACCATCAGCAGTGCCGACGGGAAGATCCTGGTGCAAGAACAATATTCAGAAAAGGCGTATATGGGTGCATTAGCCGAGGGCGTGTATTTGCTGCGCATCACCGATGCGAAAGGAGTATTGCTGCGTACGGAGCGAGTGGTAAGGATGAAATGATGGTTGGGAAAGCGTAGCTTTCCCCCAATATTTTCTGCCAGCGTATATTGAATACTTTTTTATGGATTGAACCCGGTACATAACCGGAGGTTATTACTATGCTGGTTCATAATCCGAATCCCGGATAACTGAAGTCCAACCTGGGGCGTAACCCAAACATGCTCAAAGGGGGTTAGTACGGAGTTGCAATAACGTTATATAAGAGTTGGTATAGGATGACAAGACATATGACACTATCATATGCAAGAATTTGTGCGCATTATCCACTTGTAATATTATCTTCTCTTACAATGTCTATCGATTGATTTCGGAGTACCCTGTTTTTCACCCTTTTTTTAGAAAAATTAAGAAGATTATCAAAATAATGTTAAATTCAATTCTTTTTTAAAAAGTGTGAAATACCTGTTAACCCAGATTAAACATTTTGTGTTGATGAGAACGTCTACTCAAAGAAATCTTTTGTTTTTATCCTTAATACTGGCTGCCACTACAGGAAGTGCTATAGCACAGCCACGTGAGATGGAAACGAAGGAGCCAAACTATAACCGCTTCCGCCAACCCTTTTCGTTGACGAATCCGGAAGTCACCCGGCAGAACGCAGGTTATGAGCGCCATCCGGAATTGGGGTTGCTATATGCGGGAGCGCCCTGTAATGATTGCTATGAGGTGCTGGACAAACGTACCGAGACAACCAAGACTTTCGCTGAGTTAGGCACCGGAGGAAGCCATATCTGGATACAATCGTCTACCGACCCCATGCACTATAAAAATGAGCAGGGCCAATGGCTGACCATACAACCGGAACTGGCTCCGCTGCAGGGTCGTAATGATGTGTTTTCATCTGTAGCGTCACCCTGGCCGGTGACGATAGATACGCGGGCCGGCTTTACACAGATTGGGAAGCCGGGTCAGCGGGTATCTTTCAACCGGGAGCTGGAGCTGATCTTCGTTGCAGCCGACGGTACGGAACGTTCATTGGGTCGGGCGGATTGGAGCCGTTATACTGCCGGGGATGATGGCATATATGTAACGGATATATGGCCGGGGATGGATATGGAGATCACGGTTTTCCGCGGCGCCGCCAAGACCAACTTTCTGATCAACAAGCCGATGCCTCAATATGCAGGCGGTCAACTGGCAATACGTGATCATTTTAAAATGGATGAGGGCTTGTCTGTATACCGGACCAGTGCAAAGCAATGGAGCGGTCCGCTGGAGATAAAGTACGTATCAGGGTTAAGTGCTTATACAATGAGGCAGGCGGTGGGATTCAGAAAAAAAGACGGGGGTGACCTGCAGCCACTTGATTACAGGATAGTCAAAGAAAATATATTGGATATTCTGATCAACGGCCAAATACTGAATCAGGATATTAAGCATTACCCGATGGTGATAGATCCTTTCTTTCAATCCACGGGTGCCGTTGCTGTTACAGGTGGATCAGAATATAATGCTTCCTGTTTTTCCATGACAGTTGGCTGCACTTATGTAAATCCTGTCCCTGTGCCCGCGGCAATTACTGTCACAAACTTAATGTTTACGTTTCAGTTTTATGCAGATTCTGCCAAGCATATGGCATCTTTTGATGTTCGGGTAGGTAATTGCCGGAGCCCGAGCCAGACCGGAGCCATGTGGGTTTGCCCGTCTACACCGCCGCCAGCAGGGTGGTGTGGAGGAAACTGGCTATCCGGATTTGAAGATATAAATCAATGTATACCACCTCCCCAGTGTCAGCCATATAATCTGGATGTAACACTGCGGTTTTTGAGGTGCTATGCGCCTTCTGCCATACCATGCGACAATTCCAGAATATGGGCTACACAACCGTTTGTGGTAACGGTGGAAGGCTGGACGCTGGAGCCGTTCCAAATAGGCGTGTCTGCTCCAAACGCAACCATTTGCCAGGGAGATTCAACCGTTTTGGATGCTACTCCCGAATATGGCGTTCGTCCTTTCCATTATTTGTGGACACCCGGGGGGTCTACCGATTCTGCGATTGTTGTCAAACCACAGGTCAGTACAACCTATATTGTGGAATTTACGGATTCCTGCGGCAGGGTGGCGAGAGATACGGTAGACGTATTCGTTACGCCCAGTGATAACCCCGGATTCACATTTGTCCCGGATTCCGTTTGTCCCAGCACGCCTATTACGGTAAAGGCCAATGAGCCCGGGCAGCTTTCATATTACAGTTGGGAATTACCGGGCAGCGCGCATCCTTCGCTCAGCGGCATTAAGGAATTCACTACTTCCTATGATACGGGCGGTGTGTATGACATTGTCATGTATTATCAGAGCGGTAATTGTAAATTTCCCGATACGCAGCAGATCACCATCTATCCGGAAATAAATGTAGAGATACATGACACGATTTGTGACGGCGAGGCTTACCCGTTTTACGGAAATTATTATACTGCTTCCGGAACATACCAGTATCTGAATCAAACCTTGTTCGGGTGTGATTCGGTACTGATCCTGCACTTAGTCGTTAACCCGATACCACCGGTACCGGTCGCCTCCGCCAATACGCCGATTTGTTACGGAGATGAGCTGTTGCTGGAGGCTTCGGAGATTGCCGGGGTAACGTATAACTGGACAGGCCCGCGTGGCTTTACCAGCCCAAACCGGAAACCGAAGATTCCCGATGTGGATTTTGATATGGGAGGCATGTATTCGGTGACCAGTACAAAGCTGAACTGTACCTCTCCGCCCGGCGATGTCCGGGTGATGGTTAAGCCCTTGCCGGTAATTGAACTACAGGCAGACAGAACAGAAATATGCTCCGGCGATAGCGTACGGCTTGAAACAATTTTGGATCCGGTGTACAGCTATCAGTGGCGCCCGGATTATTATATGGTGACCAACGGAGACGCCGTTGCCTATGCCGTAGTCGGTTATAAGAGCTATATACATGTCATGGTTACCGATACGGGTCGTTGTATCGCCAGAGACAGCATTTACATTAATACGGAACCCTGCTGCGATGTGTTCCTGCCGGACGCATTTACGCCCAATGGCGACGGAAAGAATGATGTGTTCCGGATCATTACCGACGGTAATCTCAAGCTGAGTGTATTCCGGGTTGTAAACCGCTGGGGTATGACGGTATTTGCCACCGGCGACCAGTATCTGGGCTGGGACGGCCTGTACAATGGAAGACCGCAGGATCCGGGTACCTATCATTATTATCTGGAATACGGATGTCCGGACGGAGGTACGTACGAAAAGAAGGGCAGTATTACGTTGTTGCGATGACAGTAGAGACGTTGCATGCAACGTCTCTACTGTCATCGTCACCGCATGTACAGGAACATAAAAATGCACAGCAGCAATGCAGTCAGCAGGATCACCCACGGTTTGATGATCACCCACCGCTTTTCATTTGCTTTCCGGTGCAGCTCCTGGCCGATCTGCTCTTGCAGGTTTTGGTCGGATCCGGCAAGCACAGTCAGCCGTCCGCTGATGTCCTGAAAATAACGGTATTCCATCCCTTTCAATGTCTGTAGCATAATCCGGAGTATCTTCCGGTTCAGCTCCATGTCGGTTGCACGGTTTAGAATAGCAAGGTGCGCATCCGAAAGCAGCAGCAATGTATATTCATGCAGCGCCGTCTGGCTCATGCGGTATGTATCCATCGACGAAACATGGTTGGCCAGCTTCACGCATTCGTTATAGATACCGGCCGGCGTCACGGAGACCGGTTTTTGTTGCCGGGCATAACCGGCCAGCCATCTTTCGTCGTTATACACCGCCCGTCGTTCCTGGTCCGACAATATTTCGTATGCTTCGCGGATCTCGTGAAAATAATGTGCTGCATACCGGTCACCGGCATTCTTGTCGGGATGATATTGATGCGCCAGCCTGCGATATGCTGCTTTGATCTCCTGCAGCGTAGCCTGCGGAGCAATACCCAGTGTTTTATAATGATCTTTCACCTGCATTAGGGCAAAAGTGTTATTAATTTGAAAATTTGAAAATGTGCCAATTTGAAAATGTCCGTATTGTGACCAATTACCCTCATTTTCAAATTTTCAAATGCTCAAATTTTCAAATTAGAATTGTCCTTATAGCGCCACAAATGCAAACAGGCATAGCTGCGGTAGGGCGCCCAGTGACCGGAGATCTTCAGCAAATGTTCCCGGAATACTTTTTTATCCGTATGATCCAGCTTATACAACCGTGCCATAGCCTGCTGTATGCCCAGATCGTCGGGGGCAAAAATATCTTCCCGCCCAAGGGTAAATATCAGCAGCATCTCCACGGTCCATCTGCCGACGCCTTTAATAGGCGTAAGGAAAGACATCACCTCTTCGTTGCTCATCCGGTACAGCTTTTTATCTTCCATACCTTGTTCTGTTGCATATTGTGCCACATTGCGGACGTACTGCGTTTTGGCGCCCGACAGGCCGATGCCGCGCAAGGTCTCCACCGGCAGTGATAATATTTGTTCCGGTGAAGGTCCGGCGCCGCCAAACAGGTCGAGGAACCGGCGATAGATCACCGCAGCTACTTTGGTGGAGAGCTGCTGGCTCATGATAGATGCGCAAAGCTGCAGGCAGATATTCCGCTCCTTTTTCAGCCGGAAGGGCGGTTGCGCCTGCAGCAAAGGAAGCAGCTTTTTGTCACGGCTCAGATGCCGGTAATAATCGGGTGGTTGCACCAGAGCCATGTGCGCTTTGTTTTTAGAAGAACAAAAACTTTTTCTTTTTGATGATCCGTACGGAGGTCATACGGACATCTGTTTCGGGCCGGTCGGCGTTATCGCGTGGAGCATTGGCTATTTTTTCTGCCACATCCATGCCTTTGGTCACCGCGCCGAATACCGTATAGCTCCCGTCCAGGTGTAATGCGCCTCCTTCTGTCTTATATACTTCCCGTTGTGCAGGAGTAAGCGTGCGGCCGCTGCGTTGTGCAAAATTATCCAGTTCCGCATCCGTAAACTTCTTGCCGGTTACGATATAAAACTGGCAGCCCGATGAGGCTTTTTCCGGGTTGTTGTCCCGTGCTGCGGCCAGTGCGCCACGGTGATGGTAATACTCATTATTGATCTCTGCAGGTATCCGGTAACCATTATCCCCGCTACCGAGTCGTTGACCGGGCGCTGCCGACCTGGAGTCTGGGTCGCCGCCCTGTATCATAAAGCCCGGAATGACCCGGTGAAATAATGTGCTGTCGTAAAATTTGTCTTTGATCAGCTTGATCATATTGTCACGGTGTTGCGGGGTTTTGTCGTACAATACCAATTCGATATCCCCTTCTGTGGTGGCGATCTTCACTTTGGTCTTCTGGGCATAAACCAGTACCGTACACGCCAGCAAGGCGCTCAATAGAATAATTCGTTTCATATTTATTTAAAATTGTAAAAGCGAAAGCATAGTTACAAAAAAAATCGGTTACGGCCATTTCGTTTAACGGAATAGCTGCCGGGTTTGTTATTGCATTATAGTAGCAGGCGGGTAGCATAAAAAGTCCGGAAGGCTGTTATTGAAGCCTTCCGGACGTCGTAATGTACCTGGATAGTTTGTTTCTAAGGTTGTATTTTAATAAGCTTTTCCCGTTTGACCGGTAAGCCATTCCTGTCATTTATCTGGAGCAGGTATCCTCCATCCGATAAATAATCTACGGGTATTTGCCGGACATTCTGAAATGTACTGATCACTTTACCATCCATGCCGGAGATAATAATGAAAACGGGCTCCGGAGCATCTATATATACTACGGAACCTGCCGGGTTGGGATAGATATGTACGGACGCTGCTGGTAGTATGCCGGTGACGGTAGCGGGTATCACCGTATGGCATCCCGAGGTGTCACTGCATCCGTTTGAAGTAACAACAACCGCATAACTGCCGGAGGCAGCAGGTGTGAAAACACGGTTGGTAGCTCCGGGAACAGACTGATGATCCGAACAGTTGATCCATTGGTAACCGGCGCCTGTTGAGACAGCAGTGAGTGTCTGACCGGATTGGGTTACGGCGGTATCCGCAGGGATCAGGGACAGTGTGGTAACCCAGATGCTGTCACACCCGGTTTCGGTTACAAACGTATCCCGGTAAATACCGGGTACGGATACAGAGGCGCCGCCGGGCAGGGTATAACTAAATGATTCATCCCGGCAAAAAGAATCTGCGGCATACCATGCTGTTGCGGCGCAGTCAAAGTCGAGTTTTACAATCCAGAAGTCGGAATCTCCACCTCTGCTTGCATCTGTTTTATTGCCTGATATAGCTGATCCGGAGCTGCCGCCGATTATGTATTCATGAGGGGCGATCTCGCGGATACAGGCCAGATCATCGGCTCCGTTTCCGCCAATGGTTTTCTGCCATTGTATATTACCTGTCGCGTCCAGCTTCAATATCCAGTAATCGTTGGTGAGATTCCAGCTATCTTCTGTTTTGTCACCGGAAATATCGGAAGTAGAAGTGCCGCCTACAATATATCCGCCGTCGGATGTTTCGTGGATATCCGCCATCTTATTAGCCATATCTGCGCGTATGGCCCGCTGCCATTGAATGGCTCCGGTATTATCCAGCTTCAGTACCCAGTAATCTTCTCCTACACCCAGCCGTATCTCCGTACGTTCACCGGTGAGGTCATCAGACATGGAAGAGCCGCCCACGATATATCCGCCATCGGAGGTCTGCCGTATTGTCGCCAGCTCATCATGTTTATTTCCCCCGATGGTGCGTTGCCATACGATATTGCCTGTCGCATCCAGCTTCAGTATCCAGTAATCATTGTTCCCTCTGATTGCTTCGGTTTTGTTGCCACCGGTGCCGGATGAGGAAGAACCACCTACAATGTATCCGCCGTCAGAAGTCTGGTGTATGCTTCTCAGGTCATCAACGGCAAAACCACCTAATGTTTTTTGCCATTCGATCCGGCCGGTATCGTCCAGCTTCAGTATCCAGTAGTCGTCGCTGGCAATAGGTCCCAACGGACCGCCGCTCACCCAACTGTCCTCTGTTTTATCATCGGAAGTATTGGACTGTGAAGTGCCGCCAACAATATAGCCACCGTCTGCAGTTTGCTCTATGTGTACCAGGCGGTCTCCCCTGTTTCCGCCGATGGTTTTTTGCCACTGGGTGGAGCCGGTGACATCCAGCTTCAGTATCCAGTAGTCATTGTTGGTTCCTCCCCGCAGAGTGCCTGTCTTATCTGTACAGATATCGGATGCGGACGTGCCGCCGACGATATACCCGCCATCGGACGTGAGGCCGATACTTTTCATATCATCGCTTGCGTCACACCCGATTGTCCGTTGCCATTCAATTGCACCGGTATCATCCAGCTTCAGTATCCAGTAATCCGTAGCGCATCTGGCCGGATTCGGACACCGGACGTCTTCTGCTTTCTCGCCGGATGTCGTAGAGGTGGATGACCCACCTGCAATAAACCCGCCGTCAGGTGTGGGTAGCATGATTGATAATTGATCTGCAGCATCACCTCCGATGGTTTTCTGCCACCGGATAACAGGAGTCTGCGGGTAGGCCACGGAGGTGAGCAGACAGGATACCAGGATGAGTGGAAGTAGGTTTCTCATAATTTTTCTTTTTTTAAATGAACATTCGGTGTTTGATAAATTATTCTGAGCGGATAAATTTTGCTGTCCGGATCTGATGCTGACAGGTTATTCGTACCAGGTATATGCCGGGGGGTAAATCCTGTACGTCGAGGGCTATTTCGTTACGTCCCTGTAGTGTGCGTCCCTCTGTAAGGATTAGCTTTCCGCCCTGATCCAGTATATCCAGGGTAGCTGCCCCTGTTAGTTCCGGTGGTATGGCGAGGTATAGTTTTCCTGAAACGGGATTCGGGCGTATAGTGATTTCATCCGGCATTATGTTGTCCACTGATAGATCTTTACCGGGTTTTTCTCTGCCTGTGAAAATCGAATCTTTAATGCCGATACCCAGGTTGTAATAGGATCCTGATGGTGTGGATACAAGCTTTACGGGCCGTACCATGTAGTATTTTGTTCCGTTTCCGACCGGTACATCCATATGGGTAGTGGAGGTGATCAGGGAAGATACCTGCTCATATTTGCCAAAACGGCTGTCAGACCGGTAGACATAATAACCTCCCACATTGGTATCCGGTGAAGGACTCCATGTTATTTTAATGCCAAAAGGATCTAGTGCGAGATTAAGCGCCGTACAGGGTTTGATATAATCTGTACGGAGCGTGAGATCTCCCAACAATGCAAAATATATAGCGCGGCCATCCAATATTTGCGGATGTGTATAATAATCCGGATCATTCGTGTGATTGATCAAAAAGCTGTGACCGATGTGTGCTCCCAGGGCCATATGGTGGAGGAACAAATCATTATCGCCTATACCATAACGTGCGCCCCAGCAGGAGGTGAGGGCAGGGACGGGGGAACATAAAGGTGCACGGAGGAAATTGTTCTGGTTGTCCCAGTCACCGAAATAGCTGCCGAAAAGCATGATGAAGATCCCGTTTACTTCGTTGTTGGCAAAGGCAACGGTATTACCAATGCCTCCGGCGCCGTTATACCATCCTGGCCCAGAACCCACAGCCCATTGGAAGGAAGAGTCGTTCAGGGAGGGTATAAGATCAATCTCGTGTATCTGATCACGTCCTGTCAAAGGTGGGAAATTCCGCCAGCCGATCGCTGTGAATGACCTGAAAAAGTTATCATAGCCGTCAATCAATCCTCGTTTTTGAATATTGAGTACATCTGTTTTATAATCGTGATTTCTCTGGAGATAGCTACGCATCAATTGTACTTCCGTACGGCCAAAGGCCGGCATATCGTGAAAATCAATACGGCTTACCTGCAGTCTCTTTCCTCCTGTAGGAACGATTGACTGGTCCCATTTACCGTCGCCAGGTACGTTATGATTCGCCGGGCGTGCCGCAGTGGCATTATTGATGATCGAATCCGTCCAGTAGGTGTCCGGGATCCCTTCCGTATATACATCGCCGTAATAAATGTCGGCCGGCCATGCACCGTGGTGATCAGGATGTCCGTCAGGTGCTATATTGCCACTGTACGGAACAGGGATATGTCCCAGCAGCAGGACTGCATTAATGCTGGTGTCTGCCAGATAATTTGTACGGATCAGAGAACGGATAGCCGTATCCTTCCAGAAACGGGAAACATCGTGCCGCCGTACCTGCCACCCGTCGCCACTGATGTCTTCCATCAGTTGTGTGATCTCTGCGGCACAGGAATCACTGAAAATACTGTCTACCAGCAGGATCAGATTACCCCGGTGATGCATGGGCGGCGATTTGATCCCTGCATTTATAAATCCTGTTGCATAAGTACAGTGAGAAGTGCACCCTCCTCCCAGGGGACTACAATCCGGAATAATATTCCTTGTGCTGGAAACTTTATATTCATAAGTAACGCCGGCGACCACGTTATTATCAATAAAAACAGTATCTGCTATGTAGACTACAGGCAGTGTGTCCCATGCGGTATGTCCGGTCTGTCGTCTGAAAATATTCAGCCAGATACTGTCGGTACATACCGGTATCCCGGCCTGTTCCCACGAAACAGTTATCTGTGGCGGTGATTCGACAACAGTAGCGCTTAACTGTATGACGGTACTACCCGGATGAGGGCTCTGCCCAAATAAGCGGTGCCCGGTCAGGCACAACAGCAGTACGAATGATAAATGTAATTGTTGTTTCATGTTTTTTCGTTTTTATGTTTATGTAAAAATGTGTATGTATTATTTATATACTGATTCCGTTACCGGATTAGTGTGACATCTCCTTTTTTTATTTGTTCTTTCCGGTGTGTACCCCCGGAGAACCGAAGCAGGTACATGTAGGTACCCGTTGCTGCCGGCATATTATGCTCAAAGCCATCCCATCCCTGGCTGATATCCCGGCTCTGCCATATCCGTGCTCCCCAGCGGTTATATACGGACAACTCAAAACTATGTACCGGACATCCGCGTTCCACGACCGGGCGGAACAGGTCATTTTTTCCGTCTCCGTTAGGCGTGAAAGCAGAAGGTATTTCCAGGAAACAGTCACACATTTCCGTACGGATCGTAATGGTATCGCTGCCTGTGCAGGGAGGATAGCTGACCGTCACATAGTAACTTCCTGTATCTGCCACCTGTATAGAGGTTTCCTGACTACCAGTATTCCACATGACCTGAGCGCCTTCCGGCGGGGTTGCATCAAGGATCAGGGCAACAGGCGTCCCCCTGCAAAGGATCTTATCTTCACCCAGATCCGGTGTGGCAGAGACAAAGCGGATGCTGACCGTGTCTCCGGCAGTACAGCCCTCCTTGTATGCCGTCACATAATAATCCCCTGAAGTAACGGCTGTAAAATCCCGGTCTCTGCTGCCGTCTTGCCATATATAGGTAGCACCTTCCACGGGTACTTCCAGGCGCACAGGGATCGGATCTCCACAGATAACGGTGTCCCTGCCCAGGCTGAACCCTACATCAGCTCCGCCGATGAGAAAAGTATCTACCCGGATATGGCAGCCTTCCCGGTATGTAACCCAGTATCTGTCCCGTTCATAAACCGTGCGTATTTCCCCGGTTTCCCCGTTATCCCATTCATATCCGGAAAACCCTGGAGAAGCGTATAAGGCCAGGGATTCCAGGTGATCGCACACAAGCGTATCTGTTACCCGTCTCTGCATCGTATCCGGCGGTAATGGCTTTACGAAGGCGTCCGGAGGACTTGCATGGCGAACATTGGCTATCCAGGGACTGCCGAACAATAGCTGGACGATACCGGGCGTGTACAGACACGCCGTACCTGCGGCATCAGGAGCCGCAATGCCTGCCATCTGGAACATCAGCGGGCCCATCGTCCCGGGATACTCCTGCAGGTATATTTTATGATCCGGGGCAAGCCGGAGTTTGGAGATGGTATAGTACGGACCAACTGCCGTTTTGGAACTGATGACAGCGGCCGGTGTTGCCAGGGATATATCAAACTGGTTAAGTGCTCCATGCTTTATATCGCCTGCATATAATTTGGAATTATCCGGGGAGAAACAAACGCCGTAATAACCCCGTTCGTCAGAACTATAGATACTATCGAGCAACAGGGTATTGGAAACGTTGCCGGTTGCCGGGTCAAAATCATATAGCTCCACACGTCCCGAATAATAATAGCCGGCCGCCAGCTTACGTCTGTCCGGTGACGCTGCCAGCGCTCCTATTGCCCAGAAAGCATTCCGGTCGGATGTCCCCCGGAATAATTGCCAAGAAGTGCCCACATGGGAAACTACCGGGGTTGGGCTGATGCCTGATGCGGAAATCTCGTATGCCTTGAATTGCGCAGAATCAAGACTATGCACCAGTAACCACATGTTACAGTTGTTTCCCGGTACGGCTGTCATTTGTTCTGTAAGCCGGGTATCTATCAGGATCCCTTTTTTGTCCTGTATGATATCACCCAGTCCGTTGTTCAGCTGCATGTCTACTATGCTGTAGTAAAGCCGTCCGCCTCGTAAGCCCCACTCAAAACCGGACAAAGAAAAAATGTAATACTGACCGGGAACGCCGGGAACGGCTGTGATCAGCGCACCCTGTGTGGTGGTTTCTGTAGGAGGCGGGGGAGACAGCACTGGCGAGGGACTGGTAATACCCGTAAGATTATAACCCGTAGACATCCTGTTGTGGCTGCGGTTCCAGACGGAGGTTCCGTTTGTATAAAATAGCAGTTGTCCGGAAGTATCACAGACTGAAGCATTTGCTTCTCCGAATCCCCACACAGCTGTCTGGATAGGTACCGGTGTACCACTGTTGAAATCCAGACCGGAGCAATCTCCATATACCCATATCTTATTTTCATTCAGGTCATATTGTGCCTGTACCGGAACAGTATATAGCAATAACCATAAAGCCAGGATATGGCCGGGATGTATAGGCGATCTTCCGGCTTCTTTGCCATATAGTTTTATACTGTTGATCATGCAATGTTTTTGAATATATATTTCCTTTCCCCGACAAATAAAACCAGTCATTCAAAAGTATCAACCTATTTCAGCCGGGACAACCGGTAAATTCCGGATTTGTGAAAATGGGTGGAAACCCTTAAATTCGGTCAGTAGATTCCCGGATATTATCATTATTGTGTACAGACCCGATTATTTTTACTTTCCTGCTACAAGGATTGTTTATGTTATGGACAGGTTTACCGATACGAAGGATAAAAAATGCGATAGCATGCTCCGGGTTGTTATTGATACACTTTCATGTGTTTGCCCAGCAGACAGAATCCCGTCCAATAATATCGGATGATTTTCGTGCTCCCGGACAAAATACAGATGACCGGTATTTTCTGCTTTCCCGGGATACATCCCGTGTTCATCGTCTTGCGGACCAGGCGGAGAAAATGCGGATGCAGAATACAGATAGTGCAATACTCATATTCCAGGAGATATTGCGGCAAAGTTTTTTGACAGGATATTATGATGGCATGGCTATCGGATTGATGGGAATAGGAATTTGCCATACCGATCAGGGGTATTATGACCGTGCTATTCATTTTATCTCCCGGTCATGGTCCTATTGTGTAAACGCCAGGTTTTTCAGGGACGAACTTATCAGTTTGTATTATAACAACATGGCGGTCCCTTATTCACATCAGGGAAAGTATGAGCAGGCTATGTCTTACTATTACAAAGCATTGCATGCGTTAAAAGATCAGCATGGGGATACCTCCAGAAAACTTGCGTTGCTGCTCAATAATATCGGCGCTACCTGGCTGGCCAGCAAGCAATACGATAAAGCGCTGGAGCATCTGGAAGAAGGAACAGAAGCGGCATTACGAACAAATCGTGAAGATCTTTTGTCGTCTATATACCTCAATATAGCAGCGTGCTATGGTGAGACGGATGACTGGGCTAAATTTGACCATTACATCCGTAAGGCGCTTATGTGGAGCCTGAAGACCGGCAATGCGGAAATGCAGAAACGTATACTGACGAATGCCGGTACCAGCCTTTCAGACCGCGGAATGCCCGAAAAAGCTATCGTGTATCTGGAACAAGCGCGTAGCTATGGATTGCAGGATCCTTATTATGCGCAATTAGTGCCTTATAAGAATATCGGCATCGCTTTTTACCGTATGCAAAAATACCCGGAAGCTGAACGATATCTGTTACAGGCCCTTGAGCTTGCATTGCAGCTTGGTATAAGCGACAATTTGCTGGGTGATATTTATACAGGGCTGACGGATGTGTATACGGCACAGGCACGTCACGATAAAGCCCTGGATTACCAGAAAGCCTATTCACAGCTCAGGGACAGTGTTTACAGAACAGAGCGGCAGGCTATGGTAAATCAGCTTGAGGCCCGCTACCGGACTGCACAAAAAGATAAAACGATCGCCCGGAACAATCTGCTGATATCCAGGCAGAACGCAGCAATAAAAACAGGAAGAATATGGATGGGGAGTATTGTCTGTGGGGTATTGCTGGCATCCTGTTTCCTGTTCGTGCTGTACAGGAACAGGCAGCGGCTTCAGGTAGAAAAGATCCGCAACCTGCAACAGGAGCAGGAACTGGCAGAACTGAAAGCCCAGATCAAAGGTGAAGAGAAAGAGCGGGTCCGGCTGGCAAGAGACTTGCATGACGGAATGGTAGGTCAGTTAGCCGCAATTAAAATGAACTTCGGCATGATGGCGGAAATCCTGCCCGGGTTGGGAGCACGCCCTGAGTTCCGGAAAGTGTTGCAGCAATTGGATGATGCTGCAAAAGAATTGCGAAAAACTTCACACAACCTGATGCCGGATATTATCCTCCAGGAAGGATTGCTGGAAGCGGTGCGTAGTTTCTGTGTAAAAACGGCTAGTACTTCCGGTTTGCAGATTTCAATTCACCTGTCTGGTAGCCTGCCTGAGCTGATTGTTGATTTTGAACTTGCCGTTTACCGCATCATACAGGAGTTAGTACAAAATATGCTCAAACATGCCGGTGCTACGCAGGCGCTTGTACAAATCAATTGCCACGATCCTGTTTTTATAGTAACGGTGGAAGACAACGGACATGGGTTCAGCCCCGAAAAATTTGAACATGGATCCGGTATGGGCTTAAAAAATATCAGGGCAAGGGTAAAGACATTTGACGGGGCCGTGTATATGAATCCCGTTTCCGAAACAGGTACCAGTATTTCTATTGAATTTGATATTACTCATTTGAAAAAGACCATTCCCTATGTCGGTAAAAGTAGTGATTACTGATGACCATAAGCTTGTAGCAGAAGGTCTTAAGAATATTCTGACGCTGGATAAGAATTTCAGCGTTATAGCTGTGTATGCGTCGGGAAACGATCTGCTCAGTGGTCTTGCAAAAGCGCAGCCGGACGTGCTGTTGCTGGATCTTCAGCTCCCTGATTATACGGGCAATGAGCTGGTCCGTATTATTACCCGGCAGTATCCGGCGGTACGTATCCTGATCCTCACGAGTATGGAAGCCTTGTTTCATGTCAAGGACGTCATGCAGCACGGCGCTTCCGGGTATCTGACAAAAGATGCTGAACCTGCCGTTTTATTACGTGCCATAGAACAGGTATATGCCGGGGAAACCTTTCTGGAGGGTGAGCTAAAGGAAGCGCTGTTCAATAATATGCTCAAAACAAACCGGCAGATCGTTAAAATGCCGCCGCTTACCCAACGGGAAAAAGAAGTATTGGAATTGCTGGTAGCTGAATATACCAGCCAGGAAATCGCAGATAAATTATTTCTCAGTCCCAGAACCGTGGAAAGTCATCGTTTAAGCCTGTTTCAGAAACTGGATGTCAAAAACAGTGTCGGGCTGGTTAAAAAGGCCCTGCAACTCGGCTTGGTGGAGTAATGCCGGGGAATGGGAGCAATTAAGCGAAAGCATAGTTACAAAAAAAATCGGTTATACCGGTCAGATGCCGGAAGTTGAGGTGTTATTACCATCCCGCTTCTTCCAGCAGGGAAAAAGTCTGCTCATCGGGTGTCACGGGCAGGATGATCTCCACCAGTGTACCTGTAGTCATACCCTGCTCGTCTGCCGTTTCCTTTACGGATACAGTATAGTACTGACCCAGCAGGTTTCTGAGCAGATCCAGCCTTTCTCTGGTAAGGCTCATGCCAAGCGACCGGCGGGCTGCTGAGGTACTGTCGGAAATGATGTCGTCCAGCTCATTATCTGAAATGATCTCGATATCATCCAGCCTGCTGCTTTTATTACCATGGAGACCGATGCCATTGTCCTGGATGATGATTTTGATTTCTGTTTCCGTGTTTTTCAGGAAGAATACCGAAAGGTCTCCCGGACAGTTTTTGGGCATAATGCCATGCCAGATCGCATTTTCGATATATGGCTGCAGGATCATATTTGGAATACGGATACCACGCAGATTCAGTTCCGGGTCTGTCACGATCTGGTACCGCAGGTACTCGCCGCAGCGCAGCTTTTCCAGCGACAGGTAGAGTTGTATACGGGATATTTCCTTGTCCAGCCCGATAAACGCTTCCTGGGCATTCTCCATCGTGGCGCGGATCAGACAGGCAAAATCGGCCAGATACTGGTTGGCCAGATCATTGTCATGTTTATTCAGGTAGTGCTGGATGGAGTTCATGCAGTTAAAGATAAAATGGGGGTTGATCAGTGCGCTCAGGGCCTGCTGTTTCAGATAAGTGATCTTATTGTAGGTCACCAGCTGCTGTCTTTTTTTTGCCGCATAGCGCATGACCTGCCGGCGGCTGATCAGGAAAAGGCCAATGGCTGCACAGGAGATAAACCACCAGGTTTTCCAGAAAGGCGTGGCCACATATATGGATAATGCCACATCAGGGCTCCATGACCCCTTGTTTTGCCGTGCGCTCAGCAGCAGTTGATAGCTTCCCGAAGGCAGTGCATTGAGTTCGATCGCGTTGTTTTTTGTGATATGCCATTTGTCATTCAATCCTTCCAGCTTATACCGGTATTCAACCATATCGGCGTGACGATAGCTGATGCCGATAAACTCAACCGACAGCTTGTTATCGTTATATGGAAGGCGCAGCGCTGTCGGCATATGCAGTTGCTGTTTGTCCGTGCTGGCCGACATAATATAAAGCGGTAATGGTATGTCGTCCACATAAGGCAGCTTTGTCTGTATGAGGGACATGCCGTTCTCCGTGCCGACAAACAAGATACTGTCATGGCAAAAAAGGGACAGTACTTCGTTGGAATAAACGTCAACACGGTATTCCCGTATCTCGCGTGTGCCGGGTTGCAGATAGCAGAGGCCGTTGACCGTTCCGATCCAGAGCGTATGGTTCCGGTCTTCGGCAATGGTATTGCATTTGTTTCCCGGCAGGCCATTTTTGGTAGTGAAGATCGTCTTCTGTCCCCGGTACAGGCAGCCCAGCCCGCCTTCGGTTGCTGCCCAGAGTCGTCCATAGCTGTCTTCGTAGAGTTGGAGAATATGGTTAAGGGCAGGGTCCCTGCCGATCAGCTGGTGCCGGTAAACGCCGCCGCTATAGCTGATCAGTCCCGAATCCGTCCCGAACCATATTGTACCGTCCCGGGCTTCAATAATAGTATTGTACCGCCTGTTATAAAGCAGCGGCGAACTGGTGTCCGGTACGAACGTATCGCCTTTCAGCCGGTACAGATGGCTGTAAGACCCCAGCCAGGTACTGTTCCTGCTGTCTTTCAGAAAAGACAGTGTACCTGTGTTATGAAGAATCCGCTCCCGGTAAGGATGCTGCATACTTCTGGCAATAAGTGTCGTCGGCGTCCCGACATAAATATTACTGTCGATCACCCGGATGAAGTAAATGAACTGATCTGCCGCCAGCTGCCTGAAGGATAAAGGGAACAGCTGCCCGTTCTGCCATTTGCTCACCATGCCGATGGAACCGATCAGCAGCTCACTGTCGCTGCAGTTGGTAATAGACTTGCAGTAAACATTGATCTTATTCTTTTCAACGGGATAATTGATCACATCAAGGGAATTGATGCGATGTACCCCTTCGCCATGTGTCGCCACCCAGATGTTGCCTTCCGAATCCTCGAACAGATCGTTGATAAGGATACGCGGCACCCGGAGCTGTTCATTGAGGTTGACCAGCCTGTTGTTTTTGATAAACAGTATGCCTTCTCCCAGCGTTGCAACCCATACGATGTTGTTCCGGTCAACCAGCAGATTGCTTGTTCTGTAACTGCCGGCCAGAGGATAGATTTGCTTTACCGTGTCTCCCCGTACTTCTGCTACCCTGTCTTCCATCCCTATCCAGTAATTACCCGAATAATCCTTTTTCAGGTCAACGACTTCTTCCCGTATGATCCCGTCGAGGAATGGCACCACCCGATCCTGGTCATCGACCCGGTAAATACCGTTTGTGGTAGCGAAAAACAGCTCTCCGCCCGTGATGACCGGCTTATGGAAACCAACGGGTTTGCCGTCAGGTGAACGCAGGTTTTCCAGCACAGTCTGTCCGTCCCTGATCCGGTATAGCTGCTTTGTCTTGTCGATGCCGATTGCCCAGATATTGTTCTTGTAGGGGAATGTGTATAAAATTTTCCGGGGCAATTTCCCTTTGCCCGCCGGCCAGGCGCAGACTGATGTATCGGTGATGATATTGATGCCGCCGCCATAGGTGCTCACGTATTTAATGCCTTTTTCATCTTCCGAAACCGACATGATGCAGTTGTCCGAGAGTCCGTCCCTTGAGTAATAGTTGCGGAACGACTTCCCGTCAAAGCATCCCAGGCCGTAGTTGGTACTGAACCAGAGAAAGCCTCTTTTATCCTGGAATATCCGGAATACATTTGAGTTGGGTAACCCGTCGTGGATCGTGTATTTTCTGAAATGATATTCCTGTGCTCTCAGCCCGGGTATGAAAAGCGCAGACAGCCATAGCAGCAGCATGAGTCTTCCTGGCAAAATGATCATATTTTAAACTCGCCCGACATACTCGAGATAAGATGCAGGAATTGGCTGAGCCGGTACCGTGAGATGCACAGCTTTTCCCCGTTATCCATCAGCGCCATGCCACCGTCCCGGGAAATGTATTGCCGGAAATGGTGCATATTGATGATATGGGATTTGTGTATCCTGAAAAACCAGCGTGAATCCAGCTTTTCCTCGTACCGGTTGATCGGTTTGGATGTGGTTATCTTCTCGTTGTTAGTCAGCAGCAGTGCGGTATAGGTATTGTCTGCTTTCAGGTAAATGATATCCTTCAGCGTGACGAACCGCATACCCTGATGATCGTTGATCACCATCTTATTGTTGAGGTAGCTGTCATTTGTAACTACTTCCCGGATGGATTGCTCTCTGCAGCTGATGGCCTGCTTTCTTTTTGCCGCTACCTTCTTCAGCGTCTCGCAGAATTCTGTTTTCCGGATGGGCTTCAGTATATAATCGGCGGCGCCGGCTTTGATGGCTTTAATTGCATATTCGCTGTAGGCGGTGATAAATATCAGCTCAAAACTCTTCCTGGATAATGAATCCAGCAGTCCGAACCCGTCGGTGCCCGACATGCGTATGTCCAGGAAGAGCATATCTATTTCCCGTTCTTCCAGTATCGGTCTCGCAGTTTTCGCATTATTAGCTTCATAGATGGTAAAACCAGGTTCAAATTCCTGGATCAGGTCACTGATGTAATTCCTGCTCAATCGCTCGTCATCTACAATAAGGACAGATAAGTTCATGATTCCTGTCATCAAACGTTATCTAAAGGTAAGCTGTTGTATTGTAGTTTACTATTCCATTCTCATGAAACGGTATACCGTTATCAAAATTTTTCCTGCGATCGTATGCCGGTCCTTTTCTCCATTCTCAAAAAATGAGCTACCGTTGGCAAATGAGGGAAATATCTCTGTGGGTAAATTTTCAAATTTGATCTGTGGGAAATGTCTGATTTAACATTCCTTGTACAAACCCTTTAACAGATCAGTATATGAACAGAGTTATTTACTTTCTTAGTATAGTTACACTTACGATGATTGTATGTGCCGGGACCGCAACAGCACAGTGCACGGCGACGGTTACTGCATCCACCAGCTGCACGCTGCCGGTGACGTTAAAGGCCCGCCCCGGCTTTGCGCCCTGGCGTATTGCATGGAGCCGCGACGGGACGCCGGTGCAGACCTATACTGCCGGGTGGGAGACAACAGGTATTGCAATCGGCACCGGAATTGCCGGGTCTAATGCGGATCAATTCTTCCAGCCCAGCAGCCTTGTTGTGGACGGCAGCGGTAATGTATATGTAGCGGATGCTGCCAATAACAGGATACAGAAATGGGCGCCCGGGGCTACCAGTGGTGTCACCGTGGCAGGAGGCAATCTTGGAGGCCCTGGTCATAACCAGCTGGATATACCAAGGGGCGTATGCCTGGATAATGACGGCAACATTTACGTAGCGGATCAGTATAATCATCGTATTATAAAGTTCCCGCCCGGCAGTACGCAAGCCACGAATGGAACCATCGTGGCAGGCGGCAACGGTATGGGTGACGCCCTGAACCGGCTTCAGTATCCAAGAGGAGTGTTTGTGGATGCCGGAGGCTATATTTATGTAGCAGACCAGAATAATTCCCGGATCATAAAGTTCCCGCCTGGCAGTACACAGACCACTGCCGGAACCATTGTGGCAGGAGGTAATGGCGGTGGTAACGGAAGCACGCAATTAAACGTTCCTTCAGGTGTTGCCGTAGATGCTGCCGGCAATATTTATGTTGTGGAAAACAGCGGCCACTGTATCAGCCAGTTCCCGCCTACCAGTACGCAAACCACACCCAAGACCATTGTGGCGGGCGGCAACGGCATAGGGGCCAGCAGTAAACATCTAAACGCTCCTTTTGGAATCTGGCTGGATGGTGCAGGCAATATTTATGTGGCGGACGGACAAAACAATCGTGTGATCAGATTTCCGCCGGGTAGCACCAAAGACAGTGACGGCGTGACCATCGGCGGCTCGCTTTCATTGCCTGTCGGTGTATGCTTGGATAACAGCGGGAATCTGTATGTTGCGGCATTTAATGATAATAAGATACAGAAATACCTGGTGTCGATAACAGATAGCCTTTCTGTTGCTACAGCGGGTAATTATACGGCGGATGTACTGGGCTTCAATGGTTGTACTGCTGCTGCATCCACCGCAGCGCCCAACATAAGCCCGGTGATAACAACATCCGGGAGCACGACCTTTTGTGAGGGAGACAGTGTTGTCCTCCGGGTACCCTCCGGGGCCACAGCTTACCAATGGTATGAATTTTCGGACATATTCGGAACCGGGGTTCCCATCGGCGGCGGTGATAAAGACTCACTGGTGGTAAAGGTTGCGGGTACCTATTACGTGGAAGTTACCGGCGGTACCTGTCCCGGTACTTCGGCTGATGTGGTCTCTACGGTCAACCCGCGTCCTTCCGCCGTTATCACCGGTTCTTCCCTGACACATGTCAGCTGTAACGGAGGCAGCAACGGCGCTGCAGAAGTCGCTGCCGGCGGCGGTACGCCTCCATATACGTATACATGGTCGCCCTCCGGCGGCAACGGAGCCTCGGCGTCTAATCTTGCGAAAGGGAATTATACCGTAACCGTTCAGGATAATAAAGGATGTAAGGCCACGGCCACTGCCGTTATCACCGAGCCTGCTGCACTTACAGCCACGATATCCTCTTCTACAAATGTCAACTGTAACGGTGATAATACCGGTGCTACAACTGTTACGGCGGGTGGTGGTACCTCGCCTTACGCATATTCATGGTCGCCTTCCGGCGGCAATGGCGCTACAGCGGCCAATCTCACGGCAGGGAATTATACAGTGACGGTAACCGATAACAAAGGATGTACAAAAACAGCTACGGCCAATATTACACAGCCGTCAGCACTTACGGCCACGATATCTTCCTCCACGAATGTCAACTGTAACGGTGATAATACCGGTGCCGCAACCGTTACAGCGGGCGGTGGTACATCACCTTACGCGTATTCATGGTCGCCCTCCGGCGGCAGTGGCGCTACAGCGTCCAGCCTCGTGGCAGGAAATTATACAGTGACGGTAACCGATAACAAAGGGTGTATAAAAACAGCTACGGCTAATATTACACAGCCGTCAGCACTTACAGCCACGATATCTTCTTCTACAAATATCAACTGCAATGGCGGTAATAATGGCGCTGCAACGGTCACAGCGGGCGGCGGTACGTCCCCGTATGCGTATTCGTGGTCGCCCTCTGGCGGGAGCGGGGCTACAGCGTCCAGCCTCGTGGCAGGAAATTATACAGTGACGGTAACTGATAACAAAGGGTGTACAAAAACAACTACGGCCAATGTTACACAACCTGCTGCACTTACGGCCACGATTTCCTCCTCCACGAATGTCAGCTGCAACGGTGATAATACCGGTGCTGCAACCGTTACGGCGGGCGGTGGTACATCGCCTTACGCGTATTCATGGTCACCGTCGGGCGGCAATGGAGCTACTGCTCCCAACCTCGTGGCAGGGAATTATACGGTGACGGTAACCGATAACAAAGGGTGCACAAAAACAGCTACGGCCAATATTACACAGCCGTCAGCGCTGACGGCCACGATTTCCTCCTCCACGAATGTCAGCTGTAATGGCGGTAACAATGGCGCCGCGACTGTTACGGCGGGTGGCGGTACATCGCCTTACGCGTATTCGTGGTCGCCCTCCGGCGGCAACGGAGTTACTGCTCCCAACCTCGTGGCAGGGAATTATACGGTGACGGTAACCGATAACAAAGGGTGCACCAGGACCGCTTCTACCATTATTACAGAGCCGGCGGCGATCTTCATTCAGATCATTCCAGACGGCCCGCTGGAATTCTGTGAAGGAGACAGCGTAAAGCTGATGGCTACTGTTCCGTTCTGGCCCAGGGAGTATCAATGGAAGAACGGCAGCGCTGTAATTCCCGGAGCCACTACATTTACCTATGTGGCAAAAGCTTCCGGTGACTATAGTGTGGTGGTGACAGATAACATCGTGTGCAAGGACAGTACAGGGCTACCCCCGGTAACTGTTTATCCGCGCCCGGCCGGTGTTATTGTGCCCGGTGATACAGCTTTCTGTGCCGGCGGAAGCGCTTTGTTACAGCTTATCACAGCAGATACAGGATTGAGTTACCGGTGGAAAAACGGCGCTGCCGGTATTCCTGCCGTTTCATCAGACTTCTATACGGCAACGACCGGCGGCAGCTATAGTGTTGTGCTCAATCGTACACATATTTCCGGTTGCAGCGACAGCACAACGCCGGCGCTGGTAACCGTACACCCGCTCCCGCTCCCGCCTATCAACTGGAACGAACCTGAGTTTACGACAGAGTCTTATTATGCTGCATACCGGTGGTACCGGAGCGGTACGCTGATACCCGGAATTACCGGTCATGTCTGTACCGCAACAGATACAGGGTTCTATTATGTAGCGGTAACAGACAGCAACGGATGTGAAAACATATCGTCAGTATTTAATCTTGAACGGCTGCGCATAGGGAACCTGCCGGAGCAGGCAATAAATATCTACCCGAATCCTGCTGCGCACACGGTTTATATAGAAGCTCAGATACCCGTTTCCGTGACGATCAGCAGCATGGATGGCAAACAACTGGTCCGTCAGTCCGGCCAGAACAATATCCGGCTGGGGCACCTTGCTGACGGCGTGTACCTGATCCGGTTTTATGATGAGGCGGGAAGATTACTGAAGCAGGAGCGGCTGTTGAAGCAGGAATGAGTTGTAACAGGAAAATGTCTTACCCGGATTAAATAATTACCTGTTTATGAAAGAGATCCTGCTGTCGTTCTTGTTTATTATTTTCAGTCTCTTTGCTTACGGGCAGACGGATACGGAATTCTGGTTTGCAGCGCCTGAAGTATCGCAGACACCCCCTGATGATCTTGACCGGCCTATCCTGCTGCGGATCACTGCCTATACTTCGCCGGCAATCGTCACGGTAACGCAGCCTGCCGGAACCGGTAGTGCCATGCCGCCGCAGGTTGTCTCTGTGGCGGCCAACAGTACGGTCTCCGTTGATCTTACTACCTGGCTGGACAGCATAGAATGCAAGCCTGCCGACAGGGTGCTGAACTACGGGTTGAAGATCACGGCCACTGCACCCGTTAGTGTATACTACGAAGCAGCTGCGCTGAACAATCCCGAAGCCTTTATCCTGAAGGGGCGGACTGCCCTGGGCAATGATTTCTGGATACCATCGCAGAATTTTGTGCGGAACAATACCGGTACATTCCCCCAGGCCCTGTCTTCCTTCGATATTGTCGCCACGGAAAATAATACCACTGTTACCATTACCCCCACCAATGCCATCCAGGGCCACGTCGCAGGCAGTACGTTCTCCGTTGTTCTGAATACAGGCCAGACCTATTCGGCCACCGCCGCAGGCAATGCCGCTGCCAGTCACCTGCAGGGATCGCGGGTGACGAGCGACAAGCCCATTGCTATCACGGTAAAGGACGATCTGCTAAATGAGACCACGCTTTATCTCGACAACTGCGGCGACCTGGGTGGCGACCAGATCGTGCCGTCGTCGGTCGTGGGGTCGGAATATATTGCCATTCCGGGCTTGCTCTATGGGCCGGGAGACCAGTTGTTCATTACCGCTACACAGAACGGCACGACGATCAGGCAGAATGGAGGGCCTGTACTTGCCACCATCAATGCAGGCGGTACTTACCGTCTGCCGGTAGGTACTACCGCTACCTACGTTCAGACATCCGCCCCGGCGTATGTATGGCAGCTGAGCGGTATGGGCTGTGAAATGGGGCTGGGGCTGCTGCCCAAGATCAACTGCACAGGCAGCTCATCGGTTTCCTTCGTACGTTCAACTGCACGCAGCCTGTTCCTGAACCTGATGGTGAAAAACGGCGGGCAGGGTGACTTCCTGGTGAACGGTATCTCCGGAGTGATCACTGCGGCAGCTTTTTCGGCTGTGCCCGGTACGGGCGGACAATGGTACACGGCACAGGTTTCGCTCCCCCTCCCATCATACCCGCAGGGCAATGCGATCTCTGTTGTCAATACTTCTTCGTTGTTCCACCTCGGTGTTCTGGAAGGCGGGTTCCTCGGTGGTACCACCTATAGCTATTTCAGCGATTTCGGTTCTGTGAAGGCAAATGCCACTGCCGGCTCATCGTCAGTCTGCCCCGGCGCTGCCATTTACCTCTATGCAGATACGGTGGCCTCGGCGACCTACAGTTGGGCAGGCCCGAACGGTTTCATTAGCAACCAGCAAAATCCGGTGATACCGGGCGTATCGAATACAGCCTCCGGTGTTTATACCGTGACGGTTGATCTCCCCGGCTGTAGCAGCGACCTCGATACGGTGAGCGTGCAGGTGAAAAACCTGACGGTTGACCTCGGTGCGGATACCGCTGTCTGCCGCGATTCTATAATGCTGGGATCTTCCGGGGTTTATACACTTCCCACCTACCTGTGGAATACGGGTGATGTCACCGCATCTCTGAAAGTGACCGTCTCAGGCGACTACTGGCTGGAGGTACAGGACGAAGGCTGCACCGTCCGCGATACTATACAGGTCACGCTCAATTCTGCTTTTGTAAACCTTGGTCCCGATACTTTTTTCTGCGGCGATTCCCTTATACTCACGCCTTCATCGGCATATGCGGCTCCTGTGTATCTATGGAACACAGGGACGACCACGCCTTCCCTGAAGGTAACCCTCCCGGGTACCTACTGGCTGAACGTGAATGACGATGGCTGTACCGGCAGCGATACAGTACAGGTGGCTCTTCATTCCGCTGCTGTAAATCTTGGACCGGATTTCGATATCTGCGCTGACTCCGTAATGCTGCACTCTTCGACTGCGTACACAAGCCCTTCCTACCGGTGGAGCACCGGCGCTGTTTCGCCTTCCCTGAAGGTAACCGGTTCCGGAACCTATTGGCTGGAGGTAACGGATAATGGTTGTACCGCCAGCGACACTGTGCATGCGCTGCTTCGCACAACGCCGGTAAATCTCGGCCCGGATACTTTTTTCTGCGACGGCACGGGGATACTCCAATCATCGGGCACTTACAGCGCGCCTACGTACCGCTGGAGCACTGGCGCTATCTCCCCGCAGATCACCATTGCTGCACCCGGCGTCTACTGGCTTGAGGTAATGGATAACGGGTGTACCGGCAGCGATACCATAAGGGTGATATTCCGGTCCACCCCGGTAAACCTGGGTGCTGATATCTCTGTCTGCGGCGACTCGGTCATTCTGACGCCTTCGGCCGCTTATGCCGGCCCTGCCGTTTACCGCTGGAGTACCGGCGCCACGTCCCGGCAGCTGAAAGCGATGATGTCCGGCAGTTATTGGCTGGAAGTAAGCAGCAACGGGTGTACCGGCAGCGACACCATAGAGGTGAAACTGGATATGCCTTTTGCAGTGAACTTAGGTCCTGATATCTCCGTCTGTGATAAGGATACGCCTGTGCGGCTGCAGGTGCCCCGGACGCCGGGCGTCCGGTATTTGTGGAGCACCGGTGCTACCGACACAATGGTCGTGGCCGGCAACAGCGGCGCCTACTGGCTGGCTGTGGTGTCCGGCGCATGCCAT
Source organism: uncultured Chitinophagaceae bacterium (assembly GCA_964527735.1). GTDB lineage: Bacteria > Bacteroidota > Bacteroidia > Chitinophagales > Chitinophagaceae > JBEBVQ01. Next base: position 50,202 of record CAZGPG010000018.1, read on the forward strand.
GCCAGCGACACAGTACAGGTGAGCATTGTACCGACCCCCAAAGTGTACCTTGGCGCCGACAGCGTTATCTGTGAGCAGACCCCGCTGAAACTCAGCGCTTTTGTACCCGGCGCCAGCTATCTCTGGAGCACCGGCAGTACCGGGAATACGATTTATGTGTCTGCTACAGGGTGGTATTGGCTGAAGGTAAACCTGAACGGCTGCGTTACCGAAGCTGACATACTTATTACGGCCAAGCCTGCACCGGCCATAGACCTGGGCCCCGACCGCAACATCTGTCCCGCCGGGGTCATTACCCTGGACGCAGCTTACCCCGGTATCAGCAGTTACCGCTGGAGCACGGGAGATACAACGGCTTCTGTCGTCATCAATAGTGCCGGTTTGTACCATGTTGCAGTAACGGATTATTATGGCTGCACCGGCTATGATACGATAAACCTGGCACAGCGTTACCTGCCGTATGTTTTTGCAGATGATACTACTGTTTGCGAGGAGACGCCGCTCCTGCTGGCGCCGCGTTATATGGATGCCGACTCCCTGTTATGGCCCGACGGCAGCACCGGCTATACCTGGCGGGTATCTCAGGGCGGCAGCTATATCGTGAAGGCGGCGAATGAATGCGGAACCGTAGCGGATACCATATTCGTGCGGCAGATATTCTGTGATATCTGGCTGCCTAATGTATTTACACCGAATGGCGATGGACTGAACGATGTCTTTCGCGTACTGGGGAATACGGGAGGGATACGGGGGTACAGTCTCAGCATTTTCAACCGCTGGGGAGCGTGCATCTTCGTTTCGTCCGACAAACACCAAGGATGGGACGGCCGGTACAAAGGCAGTGAAGCGCCGCTGGGTACCTATGTGTATATGCTCGAGTACAATGTTGACGGTATCCCTTACCGGCAGAAAGGGAATTTTCATTTGCTCAGGTGAGCAAATGAAAAAATCTGTGGATGATTTTCTAAAAGTTACACAAAAAATGAACGATTATGATACACATAAATCTGAAAAATTACCGGAAGACGCCAGCAGGTTGTATCATGCTGTTGTTATGCTTCTGGTTTTTTCCGGGATATGCACAGGAAACGGTTGCCGCTTCAGGTGGTAACGCTTCAGGCAGCGGAGGCTCGGCAGCTTATACCGTGGGGCAGATAGCATATACAGCCAGCGTTACCACAGAAGGATCGGTAAGCCAGGGCGTGCAGCAGCCTTATGAAATCTTTACAACCGGCGTTCAAAATACAGCATTGAATATGCAGCTGTCCGTTTTCCCCAACCCCGTTACCGGTGATCTGAACCTGCAGGTGGTGGGCGAAAACTATATGTCGCTCAGCTGGCAGCTCCTCGACATGCAAGGAAAATTATTGAAAAGCGGACAGGTAACAGATCGTCATACACAAATAAATATGAGTGAGCTGACAGGGGCTCCCTACCTGCTGCATATTATCCAGAAAAATGCAACAGTTCAATCCTTTAAAATCATCAAAAAATGAAGAAGCTAATTATAATTTTTGCAATGCTGACCTCCGCCGTATGCACCTTTGCCCAGTCACCGGAGAAAATGAGTTACCAGGCCGTCATCCGCAACAGCAGCAATCAGCTGGTCTCCAATCAGAAGGTAGGAATAAAAATAAGCATTCTGCTGGGTGCAGCCAGCAGAATATCCATATATGAAGAAACGCATAGTCCTGTTACCAACATGAACGGCCTGCTGAGTATCGAGGTCGGTAACGGCACAGTGATAAGGGGCGATTTATCTTCTATCGATTGGGCTGACGGAGTTTATTTCATCAAGACGGACACTGATCCGGAAGGAGGGCACAATTATACCATTACAAGTATAAGCCAACTGCTCAGCGTCCCTTATGCTTTACATGCGAAAACCGCAGAAACGGTCAGAACGATTAACGAGACGGATCCTATGTTCGGCGCCTCTGCGGCGTCGGGTATAACGGGCGCGGATACAAGCAACTGGAACAACAAGCTGAGCAGTTACACGGAAACGGATCCTGTGTTTGGGACTTCTGCAGCGTTTGGAATAACATCAGCAAACATTACAAGCTGGAACAACAAACTGAGCAGCTATACGGAAACGGATCCTGTGTTTGGGACTTCTGCAGCGTTTGGAATAACATCAGCAA
>CAZGPG010000018.1:52445-52883 GCA_964527735.1 uncultured Chitinophagaceae bacterium
ACATTACAAGCTGGAACAACAAGTTGAGCAGCTATACGGAGACGGATCCTGTGTTTAAGGCTTCTGCAGCGTTTGGGATAACATCTGCTGATATTACCGACTGGAACACCAAGCTGAGCAGCTATACGGAAACGGACCCTGTGTTTGGGGCTTCTGTGGCGTTTGGAATAACAGCAGCAAACATAACAAGCTGGAACAACAAGCTGAGCAGCTATACAGAGACGGATCCTGTGTTCAAAGGTTCCGCTGCATTCGGGATCACATCAGCAAACATTACGAGTTGGAATAACAAACTGAGCAGCTATACGGAGACGGATCCTATGTTTAAGGCTTCTGCAGCATTTGGGATAACATCTGCTGATATTACCGACTGGAACACCAAACTGAGCAGCTATACAGAGACGGATCCTGTGTTCAAAGGTTCCGCTGCATTCGGGA
>CAZGPG010000018.1:52983-77113 GCA_964527735.1 uncultured Chitinophagaceae bacterium
TCACATCAGCAAACATTACGAGTTGGAATAACAAGCTGAGTAGCTATACGGAAACGGACCCTGTGTTTGGGGCTTCTGTGGCGTCTGGAATAACATCAGCAAACATTACAAGCTGGAACACCAAGCTGAGCAGCTATACGGAGACGGATCCTGTGTTCAAAGGTTCCGCAGCGTTTGGGATCACATCAGCAAACATTGCGAGCTGGAACAACAAGCTGAGCAGCTATACGGAGACAGACCCTGTGTTCGGGGCTTCTGCGGCGTTTGGGATAACATCTGCTGATATTACCGGTTGGAACAACAAGCAAAGTAAGCTAACTGCCGGCACGGGAATAAGCATTACCGGTAATACCATTAGTGCAACGGGAGGAGGCGCACCTACAGGGCCGGCGGGAGGAGCCTTGTCCGGGACTTATCCTAATCCCGGTATCGCATCAGGGGCTGTAAATTCAGCAGCAATTGCAGATGGTACTATCGTTAATGCAGATATATCCGGGTCTGCGGCAATAGCCTATTCAAAACTCAGCCTAAACAACAGCATAGTGGCTGGAGATATCACTGCCGGCGCCGTTACACCTGCCAAGATCAGCTCCGCCGGCGCCACCGGCGGCCAGGTGCTTACTTATAACGGTACTGCTGTTGCATGGGCCGCACCGCCTGCCGCCACAGTCGCATTCAAAAGAGTAGCCATCACCAGTGCCAACAGTCCTTATACGGTGCCTTTGGGTATTGATATCGTAGGCGTCACTCAAAGTACACCGGTTGTCATAACGCTTCCCTCGGCAAGTGCTGCCGGCGCTGGCAGCGTTATTATCATTAGCCCCGAACAGGGCACCTATAATAACAGCAACCTGCTTACAGTGAATGCTGCTCCGGGCAATTTAATTGGCAGTTCTTCTTCAATCACGATAAACTCCCTGGCGAACGCAAGAAGATTGTACAGCGATGGTGTGAATACATGGTATATATTTTAAACCGGCTCAAAGCGCATTTAAAGAATAAATAACATACCCCGTTGGCAGTTTGTGTCGGATCACCTAATTTTGCACCGGAAACGGTTACTCCCGGAATGAAAAAACATACATCCTATATCATGTGCTGGCTCAAACGTTGTTTTCCCGCAGAGGGGAAGGGTGCTATCCGTATATCATAAATTAATAACAAATCTGATAAATTGATTGATACCCTTCGGAATGACCCGAAGGGTTTTTTTTGATAAACTGTAATATAATGATGAAGCTGATCAATAAAAAAATATGCATGACCAAGGATATCGGTATCCATGGAAATATGTTTGGGGGGATATTGATGTCGTGGATTGACGAATCCGCAGCAGCCTTTGCAACCGAATATTGCTGCACACCCAATATGGTCACGCTGCGGGTGGGAGAATTATTGTTTAAAAAACCGCTCAAGGTAGGCAACCATGTGCGGCTGTATGGCGATGTGGCTCATTTGGGTAATACCAGCCTGACACTCAATATAGAAGCACGGAGGTATAGCGTATACAGCGGGGAAGAAACCGTGGTATGCACTACGTCCATCACTTTCGTGCGGATTGACGAAGACGGCAATCCCACTCCTATCGGCGCCACCATCCGGAACCGGTATGAAGATCAGCGTACGGCGTCTGCTTAATGATTGTTTTGCCGTTATCCTCCTGCGTCGGAATGACATCGTGGACAGATCCATGCGATACGCATTATATCCAATTTAGCACGCTAAATGATTCGTCGGGATGATCGCGTTGCCGCACACTATGGAATGACATGCCCCCGGTCTGGTTTTTGTATCTCTGCGTAGTACTACCCAATTTTAATTAATTGCGTATTCCTGCGCTTACATTCTGTGTAAGCGCAGGATAACTTTGTCTTGTTGCCATCAATGGCATTTCCTGATATTTTATTGAATAACTAAAACCTTCAGTATGAGAAGAAATACTATTTATTTAAGCTTGTCTCTGGCACTGGCAACGGCATTACCATTGGATATGCAGGCGCAGAATGCCCATCTCGAATGGGTGCGCGGCGGCGGAGCTACTATGTGGGATGAAGCGAGCTCTGTAACTACTGACCCGCAGGGGAATGCAATTACAGTGGGGGCATTTTATTCGGATGCCACTCCGTCCACTCAATTTTCTTTTATCCCTGCAAATGCACATACGCCTCTTGCCGGGCGGGATTTATGGAATGCTTATGCCATAAAAACCAACCCGGCAGGTGATGTGATCTGGGCCAAAAACTTTTTTGGCGGTGGTGGGAATGGTACTGCGAGCAGTGTGAAGACCGATAAAGACGGGAATATATACATTACCGGATTATTCAACGAAGAGCTGGATTTTGGTACGGTACAAATCACGAGCAAGGGCGAACGGGATATTTACGTGGTAAAGCTGGACTCCAACGGGAATTACATCTGGGCGCATGGCTTTGGCGGTGATGACAAAACCGATGAATGGGGTGTGGGCATCGACGTGGATGCAGCAGGTAACGTGTATGTAACCGGGCAGCTGACAAAAGGAGATGTGGATATGAACCCCGGGGCAGGCGTGGATCTGGTATCTGGGCCCGGTCTTTTTTTCCTGAAACTTTCTCCCGCAGGTGACTTTGAATGGGCTAATGCCATTAACGGAGACGTGTTTCTGAAAGAGTTTTCGGGAGACGTGCTGAAGGTGAATGAAAATGGAGATGTGCACGTTACCGGCTATTTTATTAATACGGTCGACTTTGATCCGGCAGGATCCGGCCAGACCCTCACATCAATCCCGATGGTACCCCCGGGCAGCTTTCCAGACGAAGATGCTTTTGTGCTGAAACTTGATAATGCAGGTAACTATCGCTGGGCAAGAAGTATTGGCGGCGGCGGCTATACCCAGGGATGGGGTATTACCGTAGATGACGAAAGTAATGTATACTCGGTAGGAACGTTTGCCAACCAGATAGATCTGAATCCGGGCGCCGGGAGTCATGTTGTCAATTCATTCAACTCAAACCATGATGTTTATATCAGCAAGCTCGATTCTAACGGGAATTACGTATGGGGTAAAAGCTTCGGCGGAAACGGCACAGAATATGGCCATGGCATTGAAATAGACCAACTGAAGAATGTTTATGTTACCGGTTCTGCCGGCTCTACCAGACTGGATTATAATCCCGGTACCAATCCCCAGGATACTTTTTTTGCCGACAGGATCGGAAGCTGGGCGGATATGTTTATCGTGAAGTTGAATGAAGCAGGTGATTTTGCATGGGCCAAAACGTTCGGTTCCACTTCTTCTACAATAGGCGGATTGTCGCTGGCTATCAGTGATAAATTTGAGATTTACACGATTGGGGTGTTTAACGGAACGGTTGATTTCGATCCGGGCGCCGGAGTAGAAAATATGTCATTCCTCGGAGGCAATTCCAGCATTTTTATTCACAAGATGTCTTGTTCCGACAGAGTGGATACATTCATAAGATCGGAGTCTTGCGGTGCGTACAGCTTTGGCGACAGCATTTATACAAGCACGGGCACTTATATCATTACATCTTTGACCGGACTCGGATGTGATAGCATCATTACACTTGACCTTACGGTAAATAGTATAACTGCGCCAATGATCAATGTTGATGAGTTTACCTTAAGCGTGAATGATATTTACAGCAAATACCAGTGGTTCAAGGATGGCGATTCTATCCCGGGAGCTACCGCGTCATCTTATTATGTTACGGAGAATGCCGTGTATTATGTAGCGATTGAGAATGATGAAGGTTGCCGGACACAGTCCGGGGAATACAGGGTGAATAATGTATCGGTCGGGGAGATTGCCGGCGGACAAGGATCAATTACCGTTTATCCCAACCCGGTGAAAGACCATCTTTATATCCGGACGAATGAAGATGTGCACGTGCGCTTGTTTCAGCCGGACGGCAGATTGGTGTTGCAATCAGAATCAGTGCATGCAGCCGGATATTTGTCATTGAACGGCTTGCCCGCAGGAATATATATATTGCAGGTGGCTGACGCGGAAGGTGTTTTGCTGCAGACGCTCAGATTAGTGAAGCAGTAAATGCGGCAATCATAAATCCAGGGAGAGGGCGTATTCCCGTATGGGGCGCCCTTTCTTTTTGTTGCATACTTTCCTGTCGATATTTTAATAATTTTAGAAGGTATGATTCGTTTACCGGTAAAACGGCTGCAGCATTGGGCCTGTGTGCTCATAATAACGGGCCTGGCTTGTTGCTGTGCGGGTATAAAGTCAATGGCTACTCCCGGCGAGGGCAGTAAACAATATAGCTTCAGCGATAAAAATGATATCCGTACACTGATAGCAGAAGCCCGCTCGCTCGCGTTGCTCGGCTATCACGACAGCTCTATGCAGATATACCGGCGGATACTGGAACGGAGCATCCTTATTCATTACAAATATGGCATTGCACGCAGCATGACCAATCTGGGTAATGCAGAAGCACATCTGAACAATACTTCCCGCGCCATGGATTATTTTAATGGCGCACTGAATTACTGCGACACTACAGATGAAACGAGGAGCCTGATCGCTGCTATTTATAACAACAAGGCAAACATTTATTTTCTCTGGGGTGATAATGAGCAGGCCGTCCGGATGCTTATGAATGCCATGTATTTCAGGAGCCGTTTCCCATCGGAAATATCACTCAGCTCTATTTATATCAACCTGTCGAATATTCTCAATTTGATGGGGCGATATGAGCAGGCGCTTCGATACCTGGAAAAAGCAGAGGCAGAAGCAATCCACACCGAAGACCCGGTAGCGCTGGCAAATACTTATCATGGTAAAGGCTCCATTTACATCAGCTTGCAGCAATGGGGGATGGCAAAGGAATATATGGAAAAGGCTATCCGGGCCGGTAAGGCCGGCCGTTATAACGATATTGTGTATTCCGCTATTGTAAATCTGGCTTCCATCGCATTGGGGGAACATCGCCCTCACGAGGCCATCAGCTATATTAATGAAGCAAACGCCCTTGATGCCGATGCTTCCCCGTATTACCGGATAGGTGCATTAAATGCACTGGGGAAGGCTTATCTGGAACTTGGCCGGTTTGCTGAGGCCGAAGAGCACGTAAAAAAAGCATTGGCGCTCTCCCACAGCTTTAATTCTACACGGAACCTGATCGAGACGCATCAATTGATGCATGAGCTATACCTGAAAAAAGGAGATTACCGTAGTGCATACCTGCATCTTTATGAAGAGAAAAAGATATCAGACAGTCTGAATAATGAAAAGAATGCAACCGCGCTGATGCAGGTGGAGTCGCGGTACCGTTCTGCACGAAAGGATCAGGAAATGGCAAACACGATGTTGTTGGTCAACCGTCAGCAGTCCGGGATCAAGATACGGAATATCTGGATCGGGATATCTGTGTCCGGGTTGCTGATCTCTACCGTGATCATTTTCCTGCTCCGGAGAAACTATAAGCATAAGCAGGCGCTGGAGCAGGAACGTGTGCAGCATTTGCTCCGTCAGCAGGCACTCAACGAAATGAAAGCGGTTATTGATACGGAAGAAAAAGAGCGAAGCCGTATTGCACGGGATCTGCATGATGGTATCATGATCCAGTTCTCTACGGTAAAAATGAACTTATCATCGCTCCTGGGCAGCAATGAGGAAATACTGCACAAAGAATCACTCCGCCCGCACATTATACAGCTCGACAAAGCGACCCAGTCGCTGCGGAAGGCGGCGCATCACCTGATGCCCGATATGCTGCTGGAAGAAGGATTGGCCGAAGCCGTGTATTATTTCCTCAACAACCTGAAGAAAGAAGTCCCTTTTACTATCACTTATGAGCAGCTCGATAAGATCCCCAGATTCGGGGTACAGTTTGAGCTGGCGGTCTATCGTATCATCCAGGAGCTGATGCAAAACATCATTAAACATGCCCGCGCTACGGAAGCATTTGTGCAATTGAGCTATAGCAACCATCAGCTTGGTATTGATGTGGAAGATAATGGCATCGGCTTGCCCTCCGGTAATGCAGAAAAAATGAATGAAGGCACGGGACTTAAGAGTATAGAATCAAGAATGATTGCATTAAACGGCAGTATCCGCATTCAGAGTAACGGACGTGGTACGAGCGTGAGCCTTGAGTTCACCACCGATGCCCCGGTGCTGTATCCGGAATGATTTGTTCCGGATTCTTTTGGGTATATTTATGATGTCAACTACCGCTTCGTGCCCATCAGCATATTTATCACCGACGATCATCCGCTGGCCATTACCGGTCTGATGAACATGCTGCTGCCCTACAGGCACATCAGCGTTACCGGCACTTTTGTATCCGGAGACGCGCTTCTTGAAGGACTGAAGAAAGAGCAGCCGGATATACTGCTGCTGGATATACTGCTTCCGGATATAAATGGAAAGGAGCTTGCACAACTCATTACTACCACTTATCCGGACATCCGGATAATCGCTATCACAAGCCTGGATGCGCCGACGCATGTAAAGTCTATGATGCGTAACGGGTGCAAAGGTTTTCTGCTCAAAAACATAGACCAGTCTACGTTGGTGGAAGCTATTGATACGGTATATAAGGGAGGAGAATATATAGAATCTTCGCTGAAGGAGCAGATGCTGGGTAATATTCTGAATTTCAGGAAAAGAATGGAAACCGAAGGGAGCGAAAAGCTCAAAGCGCCGCGACTTACTAATCGTGAAAAGGATGTGCTTGATCTGATCGTAAAGGAATACAGCAACCAGGAAATAGCTGATCAACTATACCTGAGTATCCGCACTGTGGAAAGACACAGATTTAACCTGATGCGGAAGTTTGATGCCAAAAGTCCGATCGGCCTGCTGAAATCGGCGATAGAGTTGGGCCTTGTGTGAGCAACAGGGTTATAAAGATCAAAGGTTTTCAATAAGCAATGCGGTCTTCCCGCTTCTTCCAGTCTTCAAATACACGGATCGCCTCATCCCTGCCGAGCATAGTCATAGGAATGATCCGCCGATCCACAGGCGCTTTCAATTCTTCATAGATCAGGTTGTCGTCAAAGCCTATTGCAGCGGCATCGGTACGGGTATTTGCAAAATAGACGGTACGCGGGCGTGCCCAGTAGATGGCGCCCAGGCACATAGGGCAAGGCTCACAGGAGGTATATATTTCGCAGTCGTGTAGCTGGTATTGTCCTATATGGCTGCAGGCATCCCTGATTGCCACTACTTCTGCATGTGCGGTGGGGTCGTTGGTAGCGGCAACACGGTTCCAGCCCCGCCCGATGATTTTATCGTGCTGTACAATAATACAGCCGAAGGGTCCTCCTTCGGCTGCGTTATCAAGACTTTTCCGGCTCAGCTCAATGGCTGCACGCATAAAATTTATTTCACGTTGCTGCTGCATGATTGCTTAACGTTGCTGCTGCAGCACATGAGGGCCCATGGACTTGCTGATCTTTTCGGCAAGCCCTTGTACTTTTTGTTCCAGTTCTTTACCGTAAGCTTCGTCGCCTCCGCTAAAGGCAAGTCCGCCGATGGCATTAATGATGCCCAGGTTACGCTGTACGTCACTGACCATCACTTCCCGCCTGCTTTCACTCAGGCTTAATATCCAGTTGATATCGGCTTCGAGATTTTTGACGAACTGCTTGCTCACCCTTCTGCCGCCTTCTTTATCGCCGATATTGTAATACCCCATCGCCATGAAATAGGCAGAAGGATCAAAGCCGCCGATCATGTACGGGTTGTACGCGTAGGCTTCCTGGGTAATGGAGGAGTCTACATGATCGAGGAGTTTTTTGGCATCTTCCTTGCGTCCTGCGCGGGCAAGTTCTTCTGCGATGCGCGGGGCATTGTTGCGATACGCAGTAAACATGATGCGGTTCTTCTCGTCAAAATATACATCATGGCGTTCTCCGCCGCCCCATTTATAATTCATGAACAGGTCGTAGCTTTTGTCTACATCTACAAACCCGATATCCTGCCTGCCTGTACCACCGGCGCCGAAGTGTTTGTAAGGCACGAGCCTGTAAACAATACCTTCGAGCTTCAGATAATCCTGCATACCCTGGTAATTATCACCGGGTAGGCCGCCGCCGAAATATATGGGGCGTTTCCATCCCTGCTGCGCTATTGCAGCTACGATGTTCATTACGGCAAGGTCATCCTTGTATGCGGCATCTTTACCGAGATTGAATCTCATTTCATTGATGACCCGGCCTGTATCTTCAGCGTTCAGTAATCCCTCAGCTACCAGCTCGTTTTTAGACAGGGAGGGCACAAAGAAATTTTTGGTCGGGATATAGTTTACATATTCTCCGCTGCGGGTTTGAAGCTGGCTGCTTTTGTTCTCATCAATGATGAAGTTGCAGACGTCCACCAGGCTGATGTATTTATCCTGGGGAACAGCAGGATTGTTGTAGTAGGCGAGCCCGTTCCGGCGGTCTCCGATGTATTTGTCGCGGGTCCAGATCATGGGTACGGGATCTGCATCATTGATCTTGTAATTGAGCTGATCAATATACCAGTCAATACCCAGCAGGCTCAGGTTAATAACGCGTACGTCTGTGCGGATACCTTCCACTTCCTGGAGATACCAGAGTGGGTATGTATCATTGTCGCCAAAGGTGAACAGAATGGCATTGGGCGCACAGGATTGCAGCGTATTCAATGCAGATGCATGGGCCAGTGTTTTTTTGGACCGGTCATGATCATCCCACTCCACTTTAGCCATCAGTGCGGGCACAGCGAGCAGGCAAATGGCAACCGTCAGGAATGCGCCGGCTTTTCCTTTTATGGCTCTTTGCATCCATTGCTGCGCCATCAGCACGCCAAGCCCGATCCAGATGGCAAACGCATAGGTAGAACCGGCATAGGCATAATCGCGTTCGCGTGGCTGAATGGGCGTGTTGTTCAGGAACATCACCACCGCAATGCCTGTGAAGAAAAAGAGCAGCATCACGATGAAGGCGTCTTTCCGGTGCTGGTTGAAGTGGAGCACCATACCCATGATACCGAGTATTAGCGGCAGGAAATAAAGCTCGTTCCTGGCTTTATTGTTTCCATATCCGTCTCCCAGCTTATCCAGGTCGCCTACGCGCGCTTTGTCCAGGAATTTGATACCCGAGATCCAGTTGCCTGCGCGCGGCTCGCCTTGGCCTTCCACGTCATTCTGGCGGCCGGCGTAATTCCACATAAAGTAGCGCCACCACATCCAGTTTACCTGGTATTTAAAGAAAAATTTGAAGTTGTCTGCGGAAGTAGGATCTTCATTTGGTCCCAGGTTGAGATAGTTCCTGTAGAAAGCCGCGTGGTTGGGATTATTGCTGCTCCAGATACGGGGAAAGAACCGCATCCCCGAAGGATCGAATACGGGGTCGGGCTTGGAGCCCACGACTACATACCTGTCTTTACCGTTTTCGGTTTTCACAGCATCATACAGTTTGCCGCGCTCCTTATAATCAACAACGGGCGTATTGAAATCCGGACCCCAGAGCAAAGGTTGCTGGCCGAACTGCTCACGGTTCACATAAGACAGGAAGCGATCCGCATTGTCAGGATTGGTCATGTCTACGGCTACGTCCGCACGGGAACGGATCACCGGAGCAAAATAGCTGGTAAAGCCGATAAGCACAAACATCAGGCAAAGCATACCTGTATGGAGCAGGTAGTAATTTTTTCTGCGGGCATAGATCAGGGTCCCGATTACTGCACCGGCGATCAGCAGCAGCGCGAATACAGCCCCGGTATCGAATGGAAGTCCGAATCCGTTGACGAACATGAACTCAAACTTGAACGCCAGCCAGGGAATTCCCTGAATGACGCCGAACTGCACCAGCGCCAGTAGCGCACACCCGATGAGGAAGGCAGCAATGCCGCCTCTCACTGTAGGTTGGTAACGTTTGAAATAGTAAACCATTGCCAGGGCAGGGATCGTAAGCAGGTTCAGCAGGTGGACGCCGATAGACAGGCCCATCATATAGGCGATGAATACCAGCCAGCGGTCTGCGTATTTATTATCCGCCATATCTTCCCATTTGAGAATAGCCCAGAATACGAGCGCTGTAAAGAAGGAAGAAGTGGCGTATACTTCCGCTTCCACGGCAGAAAACCAGAAAGTATCGGAGAATGTATAGGCAAGCGCGCCTACAAGGCCGGCGCCCATCACGAGGAAGAGCTGGATGCCTTCAGGCCCCTTTTTATCGCCGGATATCACCAGCTTACGTGCCATATGGGTGATCGTCCAGAAGAGGAAGAGGATCGTAAGACCGCTTACCAGGGCGGAAAATGCGTTGATCACCGCCGCTACATTTTCTGAAGGACCGGCAGTAAATACATTCCCACCCGCCAAAAGGCCAAAGATGCGTTGCAGCAACATGAAGAACGGAGCGCCGGGGGAGTGACCCACCTCTACTTTATAAGCGCAGGCAATAAATTCTCCGCAATCCCAGAAGCTGACGGTAGGCTCCATCGTCAGCAGGTAGATGATAAATGCGAAGATGCCGGTAGCCCATCCGAGGATGTTATTAATGTTGCGATAACTCATTGGTAATAAATTTATTTTCTTTAAACACAACGTGCCGTAGCATTCGTCGGCGACAAAAATAGAAAAATAGCTTAATCTTCAAAGAAAAGGAATTGCATTTAACAAGCCTTAATGTAACAGGCGGCATTAAAAAGGAGACTGTTTTAAAAAAGTCAACGGTGTTATCCTGAACTTTAATTCGCCGTTGGCGCAATCATCCGGCAATGACACATCCCTCTCTCATCTCCCTTCTACGGGAGACGACTGTCTCGTTGTGCATACCATGCTTACATCCGGGAACGATGTGATCGTCCCCCGTTGAAGGGGGAGTGAGGGGGATGTAACAGACCTCGAATGATCGAAAACCTGTTACCGGACCCCATGTGTCATTGGCACGAAGAAAGGATCCCAGGTAATACGGACACGCATTATATGGGATCCTTTCCAGAATCGGGTTCGGGACAAACTACTAACGGCCCCGACAATACTCACCTTGTCATTACCGGATGATTTGCGTCGCAGGTTATTTATTTGTTTTCATTTTCATTACCCGGAGCCTTCTCGATCAATTCCATGAATTGATCCAGCTTGGGCGTAATGATGATCTGGGTACGCCTGTTCCGGGCCTTTCCGCTTTCGGTGGCATTGCTGGCTATAGGATTGTATTCGCCCCGGCCGCCTGCAGTGAGGCGCTTGGGGTCCACCCCATGATTGTTCTGTAATGCCTGGACTACCGAAGAAGCACGCAACGTACTCAAATCCCAGTTGTTCCGGATGTTGGGCCGGGAAATGGGTACGTCATCCGTATTACCTTCGATCAGTACATCGTAATCGCGATAGTCTTTGATGATCTTGGCAATTTTGCTCAAAGTTGCTCCGGCCTGCTCGGATATTTCATAGCTGCCGGATTTATACAGCATGTTGTCTGAAAGTGAGATATATACAACCCCTTTCAGCACCTGCACGTCTACATCCTGTAATTCTTCGCGGCTGAGCGAGCGGGTCAGGTTGTTGGTCAGCAGCATATTGAGCGAATCGCTTTTGTTCTTGGCGGCGATAAGATGCTGGATGTATTGGTTGGAGGATTTGATCTCGTCCACCAGCTTGGAAATATTTACATTGCCCTGGCTCGTCGAAGTGAGACATTTGTCCAGTGCAGTCTGCAGTGCAGACAGGTTAGATCGTTCGGAGGCCAGCTGATCTTCCAGGCTGTTGATCCTCGTTTTTGAGGCAGAAAGCTCACCCTGGCATTCCTGATTTTTCGTATTCAGTTCACGCGCTCTTTGCTGAAGCTGATTGTGGCTCGATTGGAGTTGTTTGTATTTTTTCTGGCTGACACAGCCGCTTCCTATTAATGCCGCCATTACAGCGATCGTCAAAACATTCTGTTTCATAAGCGTTTTTTTAATGAAGTTTTTTAACTATTAATGATCGGGGTTCATTAATGATATGCACAAATTACAATATAAATGGTATACAATAACTATACCATCATTTTTAATTAATAATTGAATTTGACAGTGTGCCTGTTTGCAAAATTATTACCCTCCATTGGCTCATTTCCAAATTCTCAAATTAAATTGGCCACACCGGTATTTTCAGAAGATTTTTATCGTTATGTTTGTCTTAATATTGGGTCTTCCCGTTTCAGGCATCATCCGGAGCTGCGGCTTGGCATTGTTTATGTAGCGGGAACATAGTGAGAAAGTTATTTTATTTATTCCCAAAGACTCATTTTTTCTAATGGAAAAAGAAAAATATAAAGTACTGCTTGTTGAAGACGATACCAACTTCGGGCAGGTATTGAAAAATTATCTGGAACTGAATGACTTCGTGGTAGAGCTCGCACGCGACGGTATACTCGGTCTGGCCGCCTTCCGCCGTGAAAAGTTTGACATATGTCTGCTGGACGTGATGATGCCCAATATGGACGGATTCACGCTTGCGGAAGAGATCCGGAATGTAGACCCGGATATTCCCCTGTTTTTCCTTTCTGCCAAAAGCATGAAAGAGGACATCCTGGGCGGGTACAAGCTGGGTGCGGACGATTATATCACCAAACCTTTCGATAGCGAAGTGCTGCTGCATAAGATCCGCGCTGTGCTCAAACGCAACCAGGAGCTGCAGGAAAAGCAACATGCACAGGTAGAATGGCAGATCGGCTCCTATCACTTCAACAGCAAGCTTCGTACACTTGAGATCAACGGGCAGGCACAGACGCTTTCTCCCAAAGAGAATGAACTGCTGACCATGCTCTGCGAATATAAAAATGATCTGCTGCCGCGTGAGACTGCTCTGAAACGTATCTGGGGCAGCGATACTTACTTCAACGGAAGAAGCATGGATGTTTATATTGCCAAGCTCCGTAAATATCTCAAGCAGGACAGCAGTGTGGAGATCGTGAACATTCATGGGAACGGCTTCCGCCTGGTAGTACCGGAGTGATTAATTAGTCAATTTGAAAATTTGAGAATTTGAAAATGTGACAAATGTGTTGAATGTGACGAATGTGTTTATCACATTTCCCACATTCAACACATTTGTCACATTCCCTACATGCTTAAATCCAAGTAACTTAGCGGCCTGATATTTTACTGCCCATGAAGCATTTACCGAATCTGCTTACGCTTACCAATCTGTTCTTTGGCTGCATCGCTGTTGTGTTCATACTGGATGCACAGCCCTTTCAGGTACTGATCAACGGAGAATATTATTACGTTACCGGTACGGAGCGCGCTTATTGGGGAGCGGTCTTTATCGGTCTTGCTGCAGTCTGCGATCTGCTTGATGGCTTTACGGCAAGGGCATTACAAATATATTCTCCGATCGGGAAGGACCTGGACTCGCTGGCCGATGTGGTATCTTTTGGCGTGGCGCCGTCTATGATCCTCTTCAAAATGCTGTGGGCTGCCTGGATGCTGGGAGAAGACGCGTTCGATGTTTCCATGCTCGCTATGTCGCCGGCCTTCCTGGTTGCCTGTTTTGCTGCATTGCGCCTGGCGCGTTTCAATGTAAGCCCTGCGAAAGGGAGTGGCTTTACAGGAATGCCGGTACCTGCGGTAGGGCTGCTGGTGGCCTCGTTCCCCCTTGTCAATTTCTATAATCCATACGGAACCGGCATGTGGCTTCAGGATAAATGGACGATTTACGTGATTATTGGCCTGCTTTGCTGGCTCATGGTATCCCGGATCCCGTTCTTTAAACTCATGCCTTCCAGATGGAGTATGGCACATCTGTGGCCCAGAATCATTCTTGTAGCGGCTGGAATTGCAGCGCTTCCCATACTGGGTGCGGCTGCCGTGCCGTTGGTTTTTATGCTGTATATCCTGCTTTCGCTGGTGTACCGGGAGCCGGCATCAATTTCTCCCGAAGAGAATGCCGCAGCATGATTACCTTTGCACCCAAGCATCATACAAAAATCTTCCCAGCATGACCTACATAGCTCATATTAATATAATGCCGCTCAAAGAATTGCTCGATCCGCAGGGAAAGGCAGTCAACAGCAGCCTGCACAACCTGGGGCTGAGCCAGGTGCGGAATGTGCGTATCGGAAAGCACATTACCCTGCATATAGAAGCGGCCGGCCGCGAAGAAGCTGAAACGATCGCAACGGAAGCCTGTAAAAAATTGCTGGCTAACCCTGTGATGGAGTCGTTCGACTTTACGCTGACGGAAGCATAGCCGTTATGCATCTTTACCTGATACCATCGCCTGTCGGAAACCTGGGGGATATCACCTACCGGGCGGTAGAGGTATTGAAAAATGCGGATGGTATTCTTTGCGAAGACACACGTACCAGTAGTGTATTGCTGCGGCATTATGGGATACAGAAACCACTGACGCCGTATCATCAGCATAATGAACATAAGATACTGCCGCTGCTCATCAGCCGGCTGCAGGAGGGGCAGACGCTTGCATTACTCACAGATGCAGGTACGCCGGGCATATCGGATCCGGGCTTTTTAGTGGTGCGGGAATGTATCCGGCATGAGATTCCCATAACATGTCTGCCCGGCGCTACGGCGTTTGTGCCGGCATTGGTGCAGTCGGGGATCCCGTGTAACCGCTTCGTGTTCGAAGGCTTTCTGCCGTTAAAAAAAGGGCGCCAGACCATGCTGGCCAAATTAGCAGCGGAAGAGCGTACGATCGTATTATACGAATCCCCGCACCGCTTGGTAAAGACATTGCATGAGCTTGCGAAAGTATGTGGCGAAGACCGTCCTGCCGCCGTCTGCCGGGAGCTAACCAAGATGTTTGAAGAAACCCGCAAGGCCGCTTTATCGGAGCTGGCCGCCTGGTACGAAGCACATCCGCCCAAAGGAGAGATTGTGATCGTGGTAGCGGGGAAGGAATAAGTATGTGCGGAATTTGCAAATCCCCCTGTTCGCCCTAACTTGCGACGATCATGCAGCAAACGCAACGTTTCGCAGATGTTATATTGCCACTTAATCTGCCCAGGCCGCTTACTTATGGGATTCCTGCGGAAATGCAGGGATTGCTGCTGCCGGGTATGCGCGTGGAAGTATCGCTGGGCCGTAATAAACAGTATGCCGGTATTGTTGTCCGCGTACATGATGATCAGCCCGAAGCCTATCAGGTAAAACCCATCCGGAATATACTCGACGATATACCTGTAGTGAATGATATCCAGCTCCGCTTCTGGAGCTGGATCGCAGATTATTACCTGGCTACACCCGGGGAAGTGATGCAGGCGGCTTTGCCGGCCCATCTGAAGCTTGCAGGAGAAACACGGCTGCAATGGATGCCGCAGCATGAAGATGTGCTGTATGAATGGAGCCTGGAAACAGCTCCTGCGGCGGAATTGCTGGAACAAAAGCAGGAAATGACGTTGAGCGAACTGCGTGGTCTTGTCGGGCAGCGCGCCCTTTCGCAGGTGATCTATGAATTGCTGGAGCAGGAAGTGGCGGTCATCAACGATGCTCTTGAAACGGCCTATCGTCCCCGCAAAGAACGGATCATCCGTCTTGCGCCGGAGTATAGCGACGAGCAAGCGCTTTCTTCCCTGTTCGATACATTGCAGCGCGCACCCAAACAGCTTGAGCTGCTCATGGCGTATATACAGCTTTCCATGCAGCATCATTATGTGCGCCAGGCAGACCTGCTGGAGCGTACGTCTGCCAATGCCGCTCAGATAAAGGCTCTGGCGGAGAAAGGCATATTTATTATAGAAGAAAGAGTAGCAGACCGGCTTCTTTATACCGGAAACGATGAGGCGCGTGCCATTGTCTTCACGCCTGCGCAGCAGGTTGCTTACGATCAGCTCAGCGAAAGACTGTCGGAGAAAAATGTAGCGCTGCTGCAGGGTGTTACCGGGAGCGGCAAAACATTGCTTTACATCCATAAGATCAGGGAATATCTTGCCGCAGGTAAGCAGGTTGTTTTTCTCCTGCCGGAAATAGGCCTTACCACACAGCTGGTGAGCCGCCTTTACGCCTATTTTGGCGAGGAACTGGGCGTGTACCATTCCCGCTTCAGCAATAATGAACGGGTAGAAATATGGGAGAAGGTGCAGCGTGGCGCTTACCGGATCATCGCCGGTCCGCGCTCTGCATTGTGGCTTCCGTACCATAATCTCGGATTGATCGTTGTGGACGAAGAGCATGACGCTTCCTATAAGCAAAAAGAGCCGGCGCCCCGCTTTCACGCCCGGGATGCGGCTATATATCTGGCCGGCCTGCATGGCGCAAAAGTGATACTGGGATCTGCCACACCTTCTGTGGAAAGCCTTTATAATGCGCAACAGGAGAAGTATGCCCGCATATTATTGGAAGAGCGTTATCAGGGTGTGCGTATGCCCGCCATCGAATTAATCAATGCGGCATCGCTGGCTGTTGCACGAACGCAGGGATTTACCCTGCTGACGCCGGAACTGCAGCAGGCGATAGCGGAAGCCCTGCAGCAAAAGAAACAGGTGATCCTTTTCCAGAACCGCCGGGGTTATGCGCCGTTCCAGCTCTGCACGGTATGCGGATGGGTGCCTCATTGTAAAAACTGTGCGGTATCACTTACCTATCATAAGATCACGGATAAGCTGCATTGTCATTATTGCGGACTGAAGAGCGCTGTGATACACACCTGTCCTGCCTGCGGCGGCAACCGGCTGATCAGCAAAAGCTTCGGCACCGAAAAAATAGAGGAGGAAGTGCGGCAGGCTTTCCCGCGTGCGCGCGTAGCACGTATGGATACCGACAGCCTGCGCGGCAAGGACAGTCTGGTACAACTGCTTGAAAAGCTGGAAAAACAGCGGATAGATATTCTTGTCGGTACCCAGATGGTAGTTAAAGGGCTCGACTTTGCCCAGGTTGCCCTGGTGGGTATCCTGAGCGCCGACAGCTTATTGAGTTATCCTGATTTCCGGGTGAATGAACGGGCTTTTCAGCTGATGGAGCAGGTAAGCGGCCGTGCCGGCAGAACGGATGGCGCCGGCCGTGTGCTGATCCAGGCATACAATATGCAGCATCCTGTGCTGAAGTGGGTGCAGGAGCACAATGTTGCGGCATTTTATGAACAGGAGATACGTGAACGTGCGGAATTTTCTTATCCTCCTTTTGTACGTCTGATACGTGTGATCTTCAAACACCGGGATGAAACGGTAGCGGCAAGAGCTGCAGCGCACATGGCAGACGCACTGCAATCTATTGCGCACATAACCGTACAGGGGCCAGCGCCCGCATTGGTGGCCCGTGTGCGCAATCAGTATATACAGGAAGTGTTGATCAAATGTTCCAGAGATGTACAGGTTTTACACCAGGCGAAATCACTGATCCGCGAACGCCGGCAGCAGATCACCCATATGAAAGGTTTTTCGGCCGTGCAGATATTGCCGGATGTGGATCCGGTATAATCAACCGCCGTAGAGACGCGTAGAGACGTAGCATGCTACGTCTCCATCATATCCGTCATGGTACAAGGGAGACGCGACGCATCGCGTCTCTACGATGATACCCGTTTCCGGGTATTTTTCTGTGTTTGTGCCCGTGCTGTGGCATTTGTTGCCGGCTGTGGCTGCTGCGCCTGTTGCGGCTGTTTCACGAAACGTTCTTTCAGGGATTTCCCGATGCCGATCACTGAGGTATAGTTGAGCGGCAGCTCCAGCAACACATGCAGGTAACTGAGAAAGAACAGCCATAAAAGCCCGAGCGTGTAGTTGTATATATACAGGCTGATGCTGATCACCCAGAAAATGATCACAATCGCAAACCGGGTCTTCGGTACTTTATGCCACTGTATCACACGGGTTTTGGAAAACCAGTTCAGATAATGATACGTATAGGCGAAAGCGATGAACCGCGCCATCAGGATGCCTGTCTTGGAGTGGAATACTTCATTCAGCCAGTAAGCCATATTGGTGCCTTCCTTCTGATAGCCGAAAAAGCTCACCAGCGACTGGATGTGCATCTGAAAAAATCCTACACCCTGTTCTCCCCCGATGTAGGCATTTCTGCCATAATCGGTCACCTGGAAGAATATGGTATCCGGGTAGACATTAAACAACAATACAGGACATAACACCAGGATCACAACCGATAAAACACCCAGACGGCTTTTGCTCTTCAGCGCTCCGTAGAGCATAAACAGGCCGGTGAATATATATACATGCACCAGCGTGGGCAGAAATACCGAAAGGAAAAGCCAGAAATGCGAAGAAAGCTGTGAAGTGACTATGATAAGAAAAATGCCTGCAATCCGGTAAAACGTATTTTTTACCAGCACAAATACTAAAGACGACAACAAAGCGACCCATGCGAGTTGGGTATTGAACTGGGCAGGGATCTCTATCTCAAGCCGGTATACGGAATTGAAGAAGGTGATGGACACCAGCACGCCAATGATCAGCAGGAACAAGGCATCGTACCTGCCTTTGGTATAATAATTACGGTCATGCAGCCAGGATATTTCCGTCAGGTAGTGCATGGGCCCGAGTATGGCGTAGCTGAACAGGAATAACTCGAAAGGTATCATTACAGCTACACAACATGAGACCAGCATTAAGCCGATATTCACCGCATCAATCCGTTCGGTAGCAGATAGTTTTGTCATAATGGAATTTTGATTTACCCCATCCCGGTAGTGTGACTAAGTTAATAAATAATACAAACGCGATCATCGCAGTCCACATTTGCCTGACCATCAAAGGTATTCAGTTTTTTTCACTCATGCGGTTATAGCGCGGTTAAATTATAACTATCTGCCTTTGAACACAATCCCCAGGCCAGGCCCCGGACTAATGCTGATGACGCCGTCTTCGAACTTCAGCCCTTCAGCTACATCTTCTTTCAGCAGCAGAGGCCCGTCGGCATCCGCTTCATCCGCAAGCGGCATCAGGTGTGCCAGGGCTGCGGTGCCGACCGTACTTTCGCACATGGAGCCGAGCATCACTTTCAGGCCAAGCTGCCGGGCTTCCCGTATCATCCGCAGGGCGGGTGTGATGCCTCCGCATTTGGTAAGCTTGATATTAATGCCGTGAAATCCTCCGGCACAGGCCGCCACATCTTTTTCTTCCACACAGCTTTCGTCTGCAAAGAGCGGGATAGGCGCATCTTTTTTCAATACCTGCATCGCTTCGGTTTCTGTTTTTGGGAGCGGTTGTTCGAGCAGCGTTACGCCAAGTCTTGCCAGCTCCGGCAAGAGGCGTTTTGCGTCTTCAAAGCTTAGGCTTTCGTTGGCATCCACCCGGAAGATGGCGCTTGTATGGCGGCGCAATTGTTCGATGAGGCTGATGTCATCGGCTGTTTTTATTTTGATCTTATACACCGGCCAGGGATGGGCCAGCATTTTTTCCAGCATGATATCTGCCGCGTCACGTCCCAGCGTATAATCGGTCACGGGAGCGGCTCCGGATATGCCGAGCAGTTGGCTGAGCGGCATCCGGCGGAGTCGTGCAAACAAATCCCATCCGGCAATATCGAGCGCGGCAATGAGGAAATGCTGTCCCGGCAGCAGGTGGTGGAGAAAATGCCAGAAGCGTTGCGGATCGGTGAGGGCATACCGTTCGATCAGTTGTCGTTTGGCCTCCAGCATTTCCTGCATGGCGGTAACCGTTACCTGATAATAGCTGATAGCAGGCGCTTCTCCATATCCGCGGAGGTTCCCCATGCCCAGAGATACGATCAGTGTAGGCTGATGGGTTTTGGTTCCTTTGGCAATAGTAAACGGATATTCGAATGCCAGCTCAAAGGGATAGGAACGCAGTTGTAACATGGGTTAAAGTTGCGATTATTTCCCGAAAGAAAAATGTAGGGGCGAATTGAATTCGCCCTGAAGAATGTTCGCCCTGAAGCATGAAGTACAGAGAAGAATAGTGATTTGACATTGAAGCTGTCAAATATGTGGCACGGAGCGTGTCAATTCCCCCCGTTCCCATTCACTGCGCAGAATACCAGTCATAACGAGGTCTTCGGGTATTCCATTAATCAGGCATCCTGCGCGGACGATGCCTTCCGTTTTTGCGCCGAGTTTTTGCGCCACGGTTGCGCTGCGTGTATTGCGGACCGCAAAGTGTAGTTCTACCTTGTTAAGATTCAGTTTTTGAAACAGGAAGTCGAGGAAGCGCCGGGCAGACCTTATTATAATTCCCTTCCCTTCAAAGTCTTTGGCAATCCAATATCCGATCTGTGCTCTTTTTAATTCCTGATCCCAGTTGTGCATCCCTATACCGCCGATGATCTCCCGGTTGCGAAAAATGCCCAATGTCAGCGACTGCTGGGTATTGATATCCTGTAATGACTGCTGTATAAACTGCAGGGAATGCTCCTGTTTTGTAGTGCGGTCTACCCAGCCCAGCCAGGTCCTCAGGTGCGCTCTGGATTCGCTGATTACGTGAAACAATGCTGCTGCATCATCCGGATGGTACGTGCGGAGCAACAATTCATCATCTATCAGGATGGAAACCATAAGCCATATAACTTAGTGTCTGAAATGCCGGATCTTTGTCATTACCATGGCCATGCCGTGCTCTTTACAGAAAGCGATGGAATCGTTGTCCCTTACCGATCCGCCGGGTTGTATCACCGCCATGATACCTGCTTCATGAGCCATACGCACACAGTCGTCAAACGGGAAGAAGGCATCCGAGGCCATCACGGCGCCGTCTGTTGTAAATCCCGACTGGCGGGCTTTTTCGAGCGACTGGCGCAGGGCGTCTATCCGGCTTGTCTGTCCGCATCCTTTCCCGATCAGCTGCCGGTTTTTAACCAGTGCGATAGCGTTCGATTTCAGGTGCTTGCAGATAATATTGGCAAACAGCAGATCATTCTTTTCTGTCTCCGAACATGCGCGGCCGCCGGCTTCCGTCCAGGTTTCATAGTTGCCGGGGTCTGCATCCTGCACCAGCACGCCATTGAGGATGCGCTTATACTCCTGTGCCGGCCGGAAGAGTTGTTTTTGCTGCAGTAGTATCCGGTTCTTTTTGCTCTTCAGCAACTGAAGGGCATCTTCATCGAATGCAGGCGCAATCAGGATCTCAAAAAACAACTCATTGATCTTGGCGGCAACGGCCAGGTTCACGGTCTGGTTGGTGATCAGTACACCGCCGAATGCACTTTCCGGGTCGCCTGCCAGTGCGGCTTCCCAGGCAGCCGTTATATCATCCTGTATGGCTATGCCGCAAACATTGGTATGTTTGATGATCGCAAATGCAGCCGCTTCCGGTTCAAATTCTGCTATGAGCTGCACCGCAGCATCGGTATCCACCAGGTTGTTGTACGAAAGCTCTTTCCCATTCAGCTTTTCAAACAATTCCTCAATATCTCCGTAAAATGCCGCCGTCTGGTGGGGGTTTTCGCCATAGCGAAGGGGTTGTTTATGAGCAGCCGACAACTGGAAGCTGTCTGAACCATTATTCCCGTTAAAATAACCGGCGATCGCTACATCGTAATGAGCGCATTCCGTGAAAGCCGCTGCGGCAAATCGTTTCCGTTCTTCAAGAGATGTTTCGCCATTTTGCTTTTCCAGTACGTCCAACAGCGTGCCATATTGGTTGCGCGAAGCGACAATACATACATCTTTAAAGTTTTTTGCCGCCGCCCGTATCAGGGAAACGCCGCCAATATCCACTTTCTCAACGATCGCTGCTTCATCATTCGTTGATGCCACCGTTTCTTCAAAAGGATACAGATCAACGATCACCAGGTCAAACAGGGGGATCTCGTATTCCTGTATATGCTGTTGATCGGCAGGCAGGTCGCGGCGGGCAAGAATGCCGCCAAATACTTTCGGATGAAGGGTTTTTACGCGGCCGCCCAGGATGGACGGGTAGCCGGTCACATCTTCCACAGCTGTACAGGGGATACCCAGCTGTTCAATAAAGGACTGTGTGCCACCAGTGGAATATATGCTGATGTTCAGCTCATGCAGTTTGCGCACTACCGGCTCGAGGCCATCTTTATAAAATACAGAGATAAGCGCAGATTTTATAGTGCGGTTCATAGCAGCGTGATGTTGTGTATTAGCGGGCGAAGATAGACCATTTGGCGGTTTTGACATAGAGGTATGCATATAGATGCCTGCATGTCTTTGAATGATATGTAAAAAGGTATGAATCTTTATTTATTCTTTTGTCTGAAATCATCAAGCCGTCGATTTTCCCTATTTTTGAAGGTTTTCAAACATAGTGTGCATGCAAGAAATAGCCGCCGGCCCCCTGCTCAGCCGGATTGATACGCCTGCAGATTTAAAGAAACTCGATAAATCGCAGCTGCAACAGGTCTGTAATGAGCTGCGTCAGTTCATTATTGATTGTGTGAGCGTACATGGCGGGCATTTCGGCGCCAGCCTTGGTGTAGTGGAGCTGACGGTAGCGCTGCATTATGTATTGAATACGCCTGATGACCAGCTGGTATGGGATGTAGGGCACCAGGCTTATGGCCATAAAATACTTACAGGACGCAGAAAGGTTTTTCATACCAACCGGAAATATGGCGGACTGAGCGGCTTCCCGAAGCGTACCGAAAGTCCGTACGACAGCTTTGGCGTAGGCCATTCTTCCACGTCCATATCTGCGGCACTGGGTATGGCGATCGCCTCTAAGTACAAAGGGGAAAAAGATCGTAACCATGTAGCTGTGATCGGCGATGGCGCCATGACCGCCGGCCTGCCCTTCGAGGCGCTCAACCATGCAGGCGTGAGCAATACCAATCTGCTGGTTATCCTGAATGATAATAACATGTCTATTGATCCCAACGTAGGGGCGCTTAAAGAATACCTGACAGACATTACTACGTCCCAAACATGGAACAAGCTCCGCGATGATGTCTGGAAGCTGTTGGGGAAACTGCCCTATCCGGATTTTCAGCGCGAGATGGCCTCCAAGATGGAAGCCGGGCTGAAGGGAATGATCTCCCGGTCAAGCAATCTGTTTGAAGCGCTTGGGCTGCGTTATTTCGGCCCTGTGGACGGACATAATGTATTGAAGCTTGTGGAGACGCTGAAGGACCTGAACAGCATACCTGGTCCCAAACTGCTGCATATCAAGACAGTTAAGGGCAAAGGTTATGAGCTGGCGGAGCAGGACCAGACGCTGTGGCATGCTCCGGGCACGTTCGACAAGATCACCGGCAAGATCAATAAAAAAATATCTCCGGTGCCGGAGCCGCCCAAATACCAGGATGTTTTTGGCCACACCATTGTAGAGCTGGCTGAAAAAAATCCAAAGATCATGGGTATTACACCGGCCATGCCCTCGGGCTGTTCCATGAAGTTTATGATGGAGGCTATGCCGGATCGCGCCATAGACGTCGGCATTGCCGAGCAGCATGCCGTAACGCTCAGCGCCGGGCTTGCCACGCAGGGGATGACGGTGTTCTGCAATATATACAGCTCGTTTATGCAGCGTGCCTATGATATGGTGATCCATGATGTAGCCATCCAGAAATTACCGGTCATCTTTTGTCTTGACCGGGGCGGCCTTGTGGGTGAAGACGGACCAACGCATCATGGCGCGTACGATATAGCGTATATGCGCTGTATCCCCAACATGATCGTCTGCGCACCGATGAATGAATCGGAATTGCGTAACCTGATGTACACCGCGCAGCTGGACGATAACGAGCTGCCGTTTGTTATCCGGTATCCGCGCGGGCAGGGTGTTTTGTCGGACTGGCGGACGCCTTTCGAAAAAACAGTGCCGGGCACCGGTCGCAAAATAAAAGATGGCCGCGATGTGGCTATACTCACAATCGGACATCCGGGAAATTTTGCTGTAAAAGCCTGCCAGATACTGGAAACGGAAGGATTGCAGCCGGCGCATTATGATATGCGTTTTGTAAAGCCGCTGGATGAGACCATGCTGCATGAGGTAGCACGTAAATTTAACAGGATCATCACAGTGGAAGATGGTACGGTAACCGGAGGGTTTGGCAGCGCTGTGCTGGAGTTTATGGCTACCCATCATTATACGCCTGAGGTAACGATCCTTGGTATCCCCGACCGTATCGTGGAGCATGGCAAGCCCGAAGATTTGTATCGCGAATGTGGTTATGATGCGGAGGCGATTGCCACGGCTGTGCGCGCCATGTGTGATACGAAGGTGCAGAGGCAGGGGATCACATTTGTTTCATAATCCTGTGCGCCCCGTAGAGACGTTGCATGGGTAGAGACGTTGCATGCAACGTCTCTACCCATGC
>CAZGPG010000019.1:0-77033 GCA_964527735.1 uncultured Chitinophagaceae bacterium
GTTCAACATCGCGTTCATCTCATGCCCTACGGGCAAGACGAACGCTTAGTTATTATAGCCAGTGGTTTTATCCATTCACCTTTTTTTGAAGTTTGTCATAAGTTGTCCTTAAATGTCTTAGTTGAACTAATACATTGTCGAGAGAAATGCGATGTAGTTTGTTTTCACTTTGTCCCCGATAAAACTCAGGATTTCTCCAGTAAAGATTTTTCTCGAAGGTCAAGTCAGCCAAGTCTGCACCGTCACCGATTTTTCTGATACTACTTGATGCGTCTGTCCAAAGTGAAGCCAGTCTTGGATTAGGTTCTCTGTTGTTTGTTTGTCCAACAAATGAAACTGTTTCAGCTAAAGCATATTCGAGTGTTCGGATTGCTTCACCTAAGTCATAGAAACTATTTAATTCATTTTCTTCTTGACGGTTTGAAGGTCTTGTGAAATGGTCGAGCTTCAGTTGAAAAGCTGCCAATGCTAATTGAAGTGAGCCAATTAAAAGGTTAAAGTCCATAGATATTATATTAATTGTTGTTCTTCGATTGGTATATGTTTTTCTTTGCAATAATTTTCAACTTCTGTGTCGTTTGCAAAGTAGCCGTCACAAAATTCGTCTAGTTCTTTTTCTGCTCCTGATACATATTTTTCACTTGCAGTCATTAGTTTTTCAGTCTGTTCGATGAATTTTTCAAATTCCTTATTCATCTTACAAAGTTTGTCAATTGTCTTAAAGTCCAAGTCCCGAAAAACGGCAGGATAAAGTACTTTACTTTGATATGGATTTGCGTTTAGTTCGATAATTCCAATTCCGAAAGATTGATTAAGTCTTGCCATTTCTTCGTTCAAACTGTCGCTAAACTCAAACGCAACTAAATACCCATAATTCGCCCAACTTGAATTTGAAACGGCTTGAAAAAATGCTTTTTTAAGCTCACTGTCACTGTTTATTTCTCGTTTCAGTTCGTATGAACTCAATTTAAAAGTGTCAACACGATTTATTGATTTTAAAAAGTTTTGGCTTGCTTTTGTCTGTAAATTCAAGAACTTAATTCCAACCATATCTGGATGTGTCCAAATTTGGTTATTGTCTTTGCCGTTTGATTGTTCGTGAAAAATAGTCTTTGAGTAAGTGTCTGTATTTTTTAGATAACTACTCAAAAGTTTGTGCAAATCTCTCTCTTCGTATGTTTTTGACTTATTTATTTTGATTGGTTTTACAATTTGAGTTTCTGTGTCGCCACTCAATATCTCAATTCCAATATTTTGCTCGTTTTTTGTCAGATAGTAAGAGTAAGTTCCACCGTCTTGTTTAATTCTCTTTACTCTTGTATCTCCGTTACGAATGAAGTCGCCCAAAACTGCCGAAACTGTCGAGCCTGGTGTTTTTGCTCCACCAAAGTCATAGTAGTTTTTGTCATTTATGTGATTAAGCACCGCCAAATAATTTGTGATGTCGTTAATGTCTTCTAAACTTTTTAATACGGCTTCTTTTAATGTCATTGTCTGTTCGTTTTTTTGTTACGGTTCGGTCGTCCTACCATTGGCTATAACTTGCATATACCCGCTACAAATCTTCGCTTATCTCATTCATTTTTACGAATAAGCGAAGTTTTCCTTCGGCTTATTTTGCACCTTACAAATGTAAAATATTCCCACATAGTATCAAATGGATTTTGAATATTCTGTAAAATCTGTGTATTTACATGCGTATATATTCCCGTCGAGCGTTACTACGCCACATTATGTACTTTTCTTTGCGAAAAACACAGTTTCCACATTTCAATATACGGAATGTAATTTCAGTTCTATGATAATTCAATTGAATTTCAACAAGAAATATAAATCGAAATACTTGCCTGCATTATCTTCTTTCCCTATCTTCGTTATCAATAAAATATCGCGAACCTTCAATATCAGTTGAAGCAATCGCTTTGAATCTTGTGGCGGAAACTTAGGAAATTTCATGAGCACGAGAAGATAAGTTAGATTGCCTGCAATATGCGCGGGCTTGCTTATCTGTGCTCAGGGCTTCCTAAGGCCTCCGTTACGGTTAAGTGGAGCACCGCGCTTTTTCATGCCCCAGCTTTCGCATCCAAAGCCGCTCCCGATTCATTGCCATCATCTTCAGCGCCGGAGGTGCGCACATCGCTCACCTGATGAAAAACGGAAGATCATGGATACCGCAATATATCCTGTACACCAACAACCACTGCCGGAGCCGCTCCGCCAAACGCTCCATGCCCTGCTGCAGATCGTACCCGCCGATATGGTGTTCTGCAAAGACCGCAGCCTATATATCATCCCCGATGCCGGAGCTGCACATTCCCTGCATGAATACAAGGTGATGCTTGATGGCGCTGACTGGAACCGCACGGGATACGGCTGGTCGCTCTACCCCGCCGCCGACGTCTGCCAGGGAATAGACGAAGGGAAGCTGTTTTATAACACGGTATTTACGACGCAGTGGCTGGTGTACGACAACGGGGGGGTGTCGCTGCCCCTGCCGCTCCCGCTGCGGGTAGCGCGTACGGAGCAGCAGGGGCGGGAGACGTTTGCATTTGGCTACCGGCGGTCGCTGGGGTTCCGAAAATGCGCCGCCATGCTTTCGCCGGAGGAGGATGCCGGCCTGTCAGCGTTCATGCTGCACCAGTCGGTGGAGCTGCTGCTGCGGGCGTTTATCATCGCGGTCACTGGTCGGGAGGTACGCACGCACACGCTGGCAGACCTGATGAAGCATACACTGCGTTACGCACCTGCGCTGAAGAGCTTCCGGATGCCTTCGGGCGATCTGCTCCCCCGGTTGCCCGAAAGGCTGGAGCAGGCTTATGTCTGCGGACGGTATTCACCGCATTTTCATTTTGCAGGAGATGCGTTGCCGGAATTGTCGGAGCAGGTCGGGGTGTTGCAGGAGCAGTTGGCGGCGCAGTTTCACCGGCTGATGGAAGACTACCGGTATGATAACCGGATACTGAATATGCCTGTGCCGGTTGCGGCAAAAAGCACATTATGAGCACCCGGACAACAAGCCACAGGTAAACCATATCAACGGCAGAAAGGCTGATAACAGGGTAGAGAACTTGGAATGGGCGACACATGCTGAGAATATGCGTCATGCCAGCAGTACAGGACTTTTTAACTCCCGTAAAGGAACGCATTATTACGCCAAAGGTATCGTTGACACAGAAACGGGTGAATATTTCGATTCTATCCGGCAGGCATCCCAACAAACAGGGATTAATTACAACACCCTCCGGAATATGTTATGTGGCAGCAATAAAAATACTACCACATTGAAGTACGCGCCACCAGTTGAATATGAGCAACAACCTGAATACAGCTAAACAAAGAGAAAGGCAGGAGCTAAACACTACCTGCCTTTTCTTTTTCATACACGGCTTCGATAACCCTGCTGTTCATTTCGTCAATAATGGAAAGATCATAATCATCCAGATAGATACCTGTCACCCGATTGCCGTATTCATGGCCTAAAGCCTCTGCAATCTGATCTTTGGAATAGCCCAGTGACCTGGCTATATTAGCCCACGAATACCGGGCGTAATAAGTGGTGATAGAAGTATTAACGCCTGCTGCCCTGGCTATACGTTTCAGATTTTCGTTGGTATTGCGCAATGCCTGCGTGATCGCCTTTTTCAAAACAAGGGGATCATCAGACGATGGCACAAACGGGAATATAAACCCTGATCTGTCTGCCTGCTGCTGCATATAATAATGCAGATACTGCCATGAGCGCCGGTGCAGCTTAATACTGTATATCCTGCCTGTCTTCTTCCGGGAGAATACGATCCGGTCGTTCCGGATGTTTTCCCGTTTTAAAGTGACCAAATCAGCAAAATTGATACCGATCAGGCAGAAAGACAGCATAAATACATTCCTGTAATGCCATAAGGAGGTATCCGGCTCCAATGGCACAGCCAGTAAACGCTGTATTTCGTCCAGTGGCAGATTGCGGCTGCGCGTCTTTTCCGTTTTGATCTTAAAAGAATCAAAAGGGTAATGCTCCGGTTTCACCAGCTTCTCCCGGATCGCTTTATTATATATCGCCCGGGTCGTCCGCATGTAATTGGAGATGGCATTTATTTTCAGCCCTTCGGACAGCATAGCTGCATTCCAGTTGTCCAGCACCGTATAAGTGAGCGCCTCAAAAGTAAAATCCTCCTTTTTGACGAAGGATAGCAGCTTATTGATGGCTGTGGTATAAACAATAGAATTGCCCGCCCTGCCGATTTTTCCCAACTTTAAAGCCTGCTCCCGGCCATATTGGATAATGGAGTGGGTTGAAGCTTCTTTAGATACAGGAGTTTTATTCTGTATAGCAGCAATTATTTCTTCCGGATGTACATGCTGATCTTCATTTAATTCATGTAGCAAGAGCAGCTTTTGCGCTTTTGATACTGTAGAAAGAATTTTAGCATTGAACTCCTCATGAAAGGGATGCGTGTCTAAAATGATCCTTTTTGTTTCATCCCAGTATTCGGGCGTGATTTTGATCTTTAGGAATAGATCCCGGTAAATGGTCTGATTATAAACTCTGATCTTGACAGGGAAGGTTTTATCCGCTCCCGGCTTCCTTGTGTCAAGGATAATTTTGAACGTAAGGTTCATACAAGTAGGGATTGTATGAGGTCTTACAGGAACTAACTGGAAATTTGGTGCAAGGTACGTGCAAGTAAAAGCCCGTTTTTCAGCTCATTTTCAGCCATACATTAAAAAAATGCACAAACAGACCAAAACAAAAAAGCACCTCAAACTATTGAAATTCAATAATCTGAAGTGCTTTTAAAGCGTGGAAGCACACGGATTCGAACCGCGGACCCTCTGCTTGTAAGGCAGATGCTCTGAACCAACTGAGCTATGCTTCCCTTTTTAAAGAACTGCTCCCTTGCGGTAAGGGAGTGCAAAGATACGCAGTGGGATGATTTTTCCAAATCCTCTTGCATTTTTTTCTTGTCGCCGTCACAATTTTTCCTGCAAATTCCATGTACGCTTTCTTATTTTCGCGGCTGAATAACTAAAGACGACATCATGCAAGCACAATGGAAAGAGCTGATCGAAGCTGCCTACCAGGACAAATCACTATTACAACAGGATACATATAAAGATGCAGTCCGCGCCGTACTGGAAGAGGTGGACAAAGGCCGCCTCCGCGTAGCAATACCTACCGAAAACGGCTGGGAAGTACAGCAGTGGGTGAAGCAGGCCATCCTCCTCTATTTTGCCGTGCAACCGATGCAGACATGGTCCGTAGAGCCGTTTGAATTTTACGATAAAATGCTGCTCAAAAAAGGCTATGCCGAAATGGGCGTCCGCGCCGTGCCCCATGCTGTAGCGCGCTACGGCGCGCACATTGGCCGGAATGTAGTACTGATGCCCTCTTATGTCAATATCGGCGCCTATGTCGATGAAGGTACGATGGTAGACACCTGGGCCACCGTCGGCTCCTGCGCCCAGATCGGCAAGGGCGTGCACTTGAGCGGCGGCGTAGGCATTGGCGGTGTATTGGAACCACTGCAGGCCGGGCCGGTGATCATCGAAGACGGCAGCTTCATCGGTTCCCGCTGCATCGTGGTGGAAGGTGTGGTCGTGGAAAAAGAAGCTGTGCTGGGCGCCAATGTAGTGCTCACTCAATCCACCAAAATCATTGATGTTAGCGGCGCCGAACCGGTAACCTACCAGGGGCGCGTACCCGCCCGCAGCGTGGTGATCCCCGGCAGCTATACCAAAAAATTTCCCGCAGGCGAATACCAGGTAAGCTGCGCGCTCATTATCGGGCAACGCAAGCCTTCCACAGACCTGAAAACCAGCCTGAATGATGCTTTACGCGAGTTTAACGTAGCAGTCTGATATACACCTGTTCCGATGCCTCGCAAGAGCGATCTTTTGCGGGGCATTTTTTTCCGGATATGCTCCAATAACAGAAACAGATACACTTACCGGATTTTTTCTGCGGGCAGGAAATTTGTATGCTGTGGACAGGTTATCTTTATATTCATTTCAGGAGTATGAACAAAGTGCTTTTAAATATAGACTGGAGCTTCCTGCAGCGGCAGGTAGCCGGCAATACGGTAACAGATTACATATGGTTTTTCCTGTTGGTGGTTGTCGCATTTTTCCTGATGAAACCGTTGGTCTATACCGTGTTCAGGACATGCGCTGCTCTGTTCAGACGCTGGTTTCCGGATGCATCAGAGCGGCCGGTGCTGAGGGAAATGACAGCTAATCCGGTACAGCGCCTGCTCCAGTGTATCTTACTGTACGCAGCAGTACACCGGCTGGATCAGCCGTTTAACCTGATGCTGATCAACCGGAAATCATTTAATATCCGGCTGATAGAAGTAATAGACCATCTGTTTATCTTCTGCATCATTATTTTTACCACGCTTCTTATTTCCCGGGGAATTGATTTCATCTTCCATCAGCAGTATAAAAAGGCCGGTGCAGAAGGCGATGCCGACCGGCTGCGCATCTTACCGCTCTTACGCGATGTGATCAAACTGCTCATATGGGCCACCTGCGCATTCATGGTACTGGGGATTGTTTTTCACGTAAACGTACCTGCATTGATCACCGGGCTGGGGATTGGCGGTATCGCCATTGCGCTGGCCGGCAAAGAAACGGTGGAGAACCTGTTTGCATCGTTTACCATTCTGGCAGATAAACCATTCCATACCGGCGACAGTATAAAGCTTGGCAATTTTGAAGGAGTGATTACCAAGGTCGGATTTCGCAGCACCCGGCTCCGCAGTCCTGACGGCACGCTGCTGGTCATCCCCAATAAAAAACTGATCGATGAAAATCTGGAGAATCTCACCATACGCAAAACCCACCGCATCAGGACTCCGGTACTCATCAAGTATGGCCTGGCACCAGATGTTTTAGCTGAAATGACCCGACAGATCAGAAAGACCCTTCGGGAAAACGACCAGGTGGTCAGGCCTGTCGAAACGACGGTGGAAGCTTTCGGAGAAAACACACTGCAACTGATGATCACCTACCATCTGCCTAATCCGGTCCGCCGGGGTAGCTTGCAGGAAGTACGGGAACAAATCACCTTGCAGTTGTTCGGCATTATCAACCAATACGCCATAATCCCGGCGGCTCCGGGCGTGACGAGCATCCGCATCCTGGATAACGGGAACCAGCAGAAGAAAAAGGACGGAGATGAAGATCAGAGCATCAATATGGTAAGTCCGTAATCCGCAAGCAGGATCAGGATACAGCTTACCACTACAGAAGTGGTAGAAGAGCGGCCTATCTCTAATGCTCCTCCACGCACATGATACCCGTAATACGCCGGTATGCTGGAGATGATGAATGCAAACGTAAACGCTTTGGTGATGGCAAAAAACAGGTTATACGGTAAAAAACCCTGAGTCAGTCCCTGCTCAAATTGCTCCTTGGTCAGTATATCTGAAAACATACCGGCCATATACCCACCCCAGATCGTAACTGCAATAGACAATACAATCAGGCAAGGCACCATGATCAATGCGGCAATAATTTTGGGCAGCACAAGATATGTTTTGGTATTGATGCCCATAATCTCCAATGCATCGATCTGCTCACTGACACGCATATTACCCAGCTCCGATGCGATTTTGGAACCAACGACACCAGCCAGCACAATACAGATAACAGTAGGAGAAAGCTCAAGAATAGCGGAATCCCGGACAATTTGAGCGACAACCGGCTTGGGCACCAGCGGGCTGACAAGCTGGTAAGCCGTCTGTACGGTAAGCACCATACCCAGGAATACGGAAATAATCAGTACGATCGGCAGGGAACGGATGCCGATATCATTGCACTGCTCCATAAATTCGATCCAGTAAACCTTTGCATTTTCCGGCTTCTTGATCATGCCTTTCAGCATCAGCGAATAACGCCCCAGGTGGTCCAGAAATTTTTCCAGCATAGCTGCAAATGTAATCAGTCAATGTGAAAATTCGGAAATGAATTATGAATGATGAATTATAAATGATGAATGTGCCTGATGTGGCAAATGGGACAACACACTCATCACATCAACACATTCATCATTCAGAACTCATAGTTCCTTAATTAATCATCGTCCCGGAGCTGCTCCATATGTTGTTTTTCTTCACGGTAGATCTTTTTAGCCCTTGCCGTAGGCAGGTAGATCTGGAAGCCCAGGTTGAGCTCGGGCTGGAAGGCAAACGTACTGGTGCCAAATCCAGTGATCCCCCGCAGTTTCAGCAAGCTTTCAAACCCGACATTAGGCGTAATAAAGTACGCCATACCGGGCCCTCCGCTAAACGACAATCCGTTGGTGCTGGTATTCCCTGCCGGAGCAAATGTGTTGATACCGCTGACACCCAGATCCACTTCTCCGAAAAAGCGGGTACGTTTAGATTCGAAAGTGCCGGTCGTAAAGTAGTACCGGGCAAACGGCAGAATGCCATAATTAAGTGTGGTTACACCCGCCGCACCCGTCAGACCCAGATTGATACCGGCGCCTATAGCCAGGTTATCACGGACAAAATACCCAAGCTTGGGGTTGATCGAAAGGCCTACCGTACTCGTACCCGACTGGAAAGTTGCCTGGATATTGGCCAGATTGGCCCCCACCATCAGGTTGTCTTTTTCCGTTTGTGCGTTTACGGAAGTGTTTCCTGTCATGAGCAGGAGCGTTAAAAATGATGTTATCTTATTCATATAACTGTTTTTGATCCAGGTTATAGCAAAGTAAAGATCATTCCAACAAAAAACACGCCATATATAATACAGCGTGTTTCCATACAACTAATAGCAAAATACCTTTGTAAATACTGTTTTCCTTTAACGTTTCGGGAAGGGCATGCCCATTCCCGGCATCATCCCTTTCATTTTGCCCATCTGCCCCATCATCTGACGCATCTGCTCAAACTGCTTCATAAACGCATTCACCTCATTAATGTCCTTACCGCACCCCCGGGCAATACGCTTGCGACGGCTGCCGTCTATCGTATCGGGATTGCTGCGTTCATAGGGAGTCATCGAATTGATCATGGCTTCGATACCCTTAAAAGCATCATCGCTGATATCAATATCCTTGATCGCTTTACCGATACCGGGTATCATACCCAGGAGGTCTTTTATGTTGCCCATCTTCTTGATCTGCTGCAACTGCTCTTTGAAATCTTCAAAGTCAAACTTGTTCTGGCGGATCTTTTTCTCCAGCTTCTTGGCCTGCACTTCGTCAAACTGTGCCTGCGCGCGTTCCACCAGCGTAGTGATATCCCCCATCCCGAGAATACGCTGTGCCATACGCTCGGGGTAAAACACATCCAGCGTATCCAGCTTCTCCCCCATGCTCACAAACTTGACCGGCTTATCTACCGTGTAGCGGATCGTAAGCGCTGCGCCGCCGCGGGTATCGCCATCGAGCTTGGTCAGTACCACCCCGGAAAAATCAAGCCGGTCGTTAAACGCCTTGGCTGTATTAACGGCATCCTGACCGGTCATCGAGTCTACTACGAACAGTATTTCATGCGGCTGTACGGCTGCTTTTATATTTGCCACTTCCGTCATCATGACCTCATCCACCGCAAGACGACCGGCAGTATCTATGATCACTACATTGTTACCATTCTTCTTTGCTTCCGCTATTGCATTTTGAGCAATAGCAACGGCATCTTTATTTTCCGGTTCGCTGTATACCGGTACTTTTACCTGCTCACCCAATACCTTCAACTGGTCCACCGCCGCAGGGCGATACACATCCGCCGCTACCAGCAATGGATTACGGCCTTTTTTGCTTTTCAGGAAATGAGCCAGCTTCCCGGAAAAGGTCGTCTTACCACTCCCCTGCAAACCCGCGATCAGAATAACAGCAGGTTTAGCGCTTATATTCAGCTCGCTTTCCACTCCTCCCATCAATTGGGCCAGCTCATCTTTTACGATCTTGACCATCAACTGGCCGGGAGAAACCGCAGTAAGCACATGTTCCCCCATCGCCTGCTCCTTTACCCGGTCGGTAAAATCCTTGGCAATTTTATAATTCACATCCGCGTCTACCAGGGCGCGGCGTATATCCTTCACCGTTGCGGCAATATTGATCTCCGTGATACGGCCCTGACCTTTGAGCTGTTTAAAAGCAGACTCAAGCCGCTCGCTTAAATTATCAAACATAATAATTCATCTCCTTTATGGACTGCAAAAGTATAGGCTATTTGGGAATTTGAAAATTTGAAAATTTGAAAATGCCCATTTTATCGTAAACATTGCCCATTTTAAAATTTTCAAATTCCCAAATTTTCAAATTAAAACACGGCCTTTAAGTTTCTTTTAACAGTCTTTGCTTTTTTTGCTGCACAGCCCATAAATGCATCCCGATAGCTATCGTCTATAATTAAATAACACACACTCTTCTTTACATAAACGATCGTTTTAGTTACCTTTGGAGCGCAATTGCATTTTTTCACAGTTTATCCCCTCTTTATAACGCAAAACTTCATATGGGCTACGTAAAAGACCGGTTCAGGGAAATTGCCGATCAACAATCTCAGGAAATCAAAGAGCTGATTGCCGCACACGGAAATAAAAAAATAGGTGATGTTACGCTGGCACAGGTGTACCAGGGCATGCGCGGCATTCCGGGGCTGGTCACTGAAACTTCTTTACTGGACGCCGGTGAGGGCATACGTTTCCGCGGATTTTCGATCCCTGAGCTGAGAAACCAGCTGCCCAAAGCCCCTGAAGGCAACGAACCGCTGCCGGAAGGTCTCTTTTACCTGATGCTGACCGGAGAAGTGCCGTCGCACGAAGATGTGGAGCATATTTCAGACGTTTGGGCGCGCCGCTCACACGTACCCAATCATGTATTTGATGTTATTGAATCGTTGCCTTCGTCTACTCATCCGATGACACAATTCTGTGTTGCCATCCTTGCCCTGCAGACAGAGTCGAAATTTGCAAAAGCATACCGCGAGGGTATCAGCAAGAAAGATCACTGGTCGTACGTATACGAAGACACCATGACGCTGATCGCCCGGCTGCCGCGTATAGCAGCTTATATCTATCGCCGCAAATATAAGAACGGCGATCACATCCACCCCGACGGAATGCTCGACTGGAGCGCCAATTTCGCGCACATGATGGGATACAATGATCCCGGCTTTCATGAGCTGATGCGGCTATACCTTACCATACATGCCGATCATGAAGGCGGTAATGTATCTGCGCATGCTACGCATCTCGTAGGCTCTGCATTGAGCGATCCCTACCTGGCCTTTACCGCCGGCATGACCGGCCTGGCAGGCCCCTTGCACGGCCTGGCCAACCAGGAAGTGATCCGCTGGATCGAAGATCTGCAGCAAAACCTGGGTACGTTGCAACCCTCCAAAGAACAGATCAGCGATTACATCAAACAAACGCTGAAGGAAGGAAAGGTGGTGCCCGGATACGGCCATGCCGTACTGCGCCAGACAGATCCCCGGTTTACGGCCCAGATGGAATTTGCAAAAAAACACTGCCCGGACGATCCGGTTGTACAAACGGTATGGAATGTGTATGAAGTAGCGCCTGCCATCCTCGAGGCTACCGGTAAGATCAAGAACCCGTGGCCAAACGTAGATGCGCACTCCGGCGCTTTGCTCAAGCACTATGGCCTGGTAGAAGAAGATTTTTATACCGTGCTGTTCGGCGTAAGCCGCTCATTGGGCGTACTGGCCAGCCTTTGCTGGGATCGCGCCTTGGGGTTCCCCCTCGAGCGTCCGAAATCCATTACTACGGAATGGGCCAAACAATTCGTTGCAGAAAGTACGTCTGTAGAATAGCATACGAAAAAAACGTGCTTAATGTGACAAATGTGTTTAATGTGATTTTATATTCATGACATTAAACACATTTGTCACATTAAACATATTCCTCAAAAAACCTTTCAAATACCAAACTTATGAACAAAGGCCCGATCTCACAATTTATCGAGCATCACTACCGGCATTTCAATGCCGCTGCGCTGGTAGATGCCGCTAAGGGATATGAAGCGCACCTGCTCGAAAACGGCAAGATGATGATCACGCTGGCAGGCGCCATGAGCACCGCAGAGCTGGGCATTTCACTGGCGGAGATGATCCGACAGGATAAAGTACACATCATCAGCTGCACCGGCGCCAACCTGGAAGAGGATATCATGAATCTGGTAGCGCATACGCACTACAAACGCGTACCCAATTACCGCGATCTCAGTCCGCAGGACGAATGGGACCTGCTCGAAAATAAATACAACCGCGTTACCGACACGTGCATCCCTGAAGAGGAAGCCTTCCGCCGTATACAGGCGCACATCCATAAAATATGGAAAGATGCAGACGACAAGGGGGAACGCTACTTCCCGCACGAGTTCATGTACAAGCTGCTGCTGAGCGGTGCGCTGAAAGAGCACTATGAAATACCTGTAGAGCATAGCTGGATGCTTGCGGCTGCGGAGAAAAACATTCCGATCATCGTGCCCGGATGGGAAGACAGCACGATGGGCAATATCTTCGCATCCTACTGCATCAAAGGCGAGCTGAAGCCGTCTACCATGAAAAGCGGAATAGAGTATATGATCTGGCTAAGCGAATGGTATCGCGCCAACTCCGGCGGTAAAGGCGTCGGATTCTTCCAGATCGGCGGCGGTATTGCCGGCGACTTCCCGATATGCGTTGTGCCGATGATGTATCAGGACCTCGAATGGCATGATGTGCCTTTCTGGAGCTATTTCTGCCAGATCAGCGACAGCACCACATCGTACGGTTCCTACAGCGGCGCCGTGCCCAACGAAAAGATCACCTGGGGCAAGCTGGATATCAACACACCGAAATTCATCGTGGAAAGCGATGCCACGATCGTAGCACCGCTGATCTTCGCGTATATTCTGGGTAAGTAAGATTTTCAGTAACAAAAAGCCGGTAGTGGCAAGACGTAAGTTGCATCTTGCTACATTTTAACGGCTTTGTCTAAATGCCGTAACATGTTTGTTCTGATATCGTGAATGCAAATTTTCGAAAACAGGGCTTATATTTTCAATTTACTTGAAGAAAAAACGCCAAAATTCAACAACTTTATACATTCTGTTTAAGCCACTTCCTCCTTTTTTTCCGGGAACATCAATGATATAACAACAGAAACAACAAGGATCCCTCCAACAATTCCTAATGAAATCGGAGATGGAATATGAAACCAAGGAGAAATGATCATTTTCAACCCAATAAACGTTAGTATAAATGCTAAACCATAAGGAAGTTTGCTGAACATGTGGATAAAGTTCGACAATAAAAAGTATAATGAACGCAAACCAAGAATCGCAAAAATATTAGAGGTATAAAGAATAAACGGATCTTTTGAAATAGCAAAAATTGCCGGAATTGAGTCTACTGCAAATAGTACATCTGTAAACTCAATTACCGCAACTACAACTAATAGAGGGGTCGCTATTTTTACGCCATTTTTTGCAGTAAAGAACTTATCTCCATCATAATTGTCGCTAACTTTATAAAGTTTTCTTACCAATTTAGCACCGGCAGAGTTCGCAAAATCTTGTTCTTCATCATCATCTCCACCTCCCCAAGATTTAATCCCTGCATAAATGAGAAACAATCCAAAAAGAGTAAGCACAACATTTATCTGGACAGATTTTCCAAATAATTCAAATCCGGGCAAATAAGTAACATTAATAATTCCCACACCAGCAAAAATGAAAATAGCCCTGAATAATAATGCACCTAAAATCCCCCAAAACAATACTTTATGATGTAATTCTCTTGGAACTTTAAAATATGAAAACACCAAAATGAAAACAAAAAGATTATCAACCGATAATGCTTTTTCAATCCAATAAGCAGCTTGAAATTGAGTAAATTTCTCAATAGCCAAATCGTATCCTCCTGCATCCTGGTTGAAAACATAATATACAACCCCTGAAAATATCATTGCCAAGGAAATCCAGACGACTGTCCAGATTGTAGCTTCTTTCGAGGATACTACATGGCTTTTTTTGTTAAATACCCCTAGGTCTAACATTAACATAATAATCACTGTTATACCAAATCCCCATACCAATCCGGGGTGTAATTGTAAAAGACTTTGTTCCATTTTGATCGCTTATAAATTTATAATTTGATATTTGCTATTGAGATAACAGCTACTCTTCCCCCTTCTTCTTTGGAAAGCAACAATTGTTTACCATTGGTAATTTCCACCATAGAACCAACAGGAATATCTTTCCCTTCGGTTTTATCTGATAGAGCGTTTAATTTTTGATTGACAAAAACCCATTTGCCATTAAAAAATGAGAAATAACCTACAGACACCTTTTCTGTATCGGTTAATCGTTCATTACGGATTACATTTCTGTTTGTATGCCACTGATGAAGTGTAGAGTTATCATAAACGACTAACCGTTGATTTTCAGGCTTCCACACATTCGGTTTGAACTGATAGTAAAAATCTAAAACCGGGATAGAATGTTTGTACTTTGTTCCGCAAAAAGGACAGCAGGTATTTTGTGTATTGTTGTATATAAACCATTTTTGCTCACAAGCCGGATTGCTGCATTCCAACTTCAAATCGTTGGTCTTTATCAATGCTTGTTCCCATTCGCTTGCTGTTGGTCGTTGCATTGGATTATGAAGCCCTTTGATAAATGCTTGGTCAAACAACTCTTTTAAATAGGGCCCAGTTATAGTGTAAGGCGTTTTTCGTAAATCTGTCCAAGGAGCAAATTTTTGAAGATTATCTCCATATTCTCTTTTGAAATTTCGGTTGTTTGTGTCTGTCGGATGTTCAACAAACAGGGCTTTTTCACCCATCAGCAAATCTTCTTCTTTTTCGGTATCCATTGCTCCGAAATAATTTCCACCTCTCAAAGGATGACGATAGAGAAGATACATATAAATTAATACCGCCAAAGCGTGCAAATCGGTTAGCCGATTGGGTAATTTTCTGTTCGGGTCGTTTTTAGAAAGATGCTTGGTTGATAAAACTTC
This sequence comes from uncultured Chitinophagaceae bacterium, assembly GCA_964527735.1. Taxonomy (GTDB): domain Bacteria; phylum Bacteroidota; class Bacteroidia; order Chitinophagales; family Chitinophagaceae; genus JBEBVQ01. Next base: position 14,976 of record CAZGPG010000019.1, read on the forward strand.
TGGAGCTATAAAATCTGCTGTTCCGATAACATCAGGAGGAAAAAGATTAGGTACAACCAAGCCATCAATATCAATAATAGCTGCTGTTTTACTAATAGGGTCAATCAGCACGTTCTTATACGACAAATCGGAATGTGCCAAACCCGCTGCATGTAAACGTTTTACTCCTCTTGCAATATTTACACACACCTGAAAATAACTCAACCAATTGCCTAACTCCGATGAATCTAACCTCGACCTTGATTGAGTAACCCTAAACTTTGCACTGGCAAACCACTTACCTTCTTTTTCTCCTCCTTTTAAAAGATCATTGTTGGAGTACCCTTTCTTAAAAAAGAAGTTCCTACTATAAAACGGAACGATTATACCCGTTCTATTTCCATCTTCGATTACGTCGGTGGGCCAAGAATACAGTTCTTTGTAAAATGCTCCGCTTACAGGGTCTTTGACAAAGAAACTTTCAAAATATTGGGTAACAATTCTTTTTAGTCTTTCTTTAGAATTAAAATCCTGTTTATCTCTATAAAAAGCAACCACATATTTTTTGTCCGGACTGAAATAGACATCTTTCATACCCCCTTGTTTGGGCTCACCATTATCAATATATTGATAAGTCCTGCCTTGGTTTATGATGGATTGTACTGTCTTAGTAATCATAATTCAGGAATTAAAAAATTATGGCTAATGTTCTATCATCGTGATTGCCTGGACTCCAGAAATCCATCCAGTGAGCCAATTCATCAGCTATTTTTTTATTCTTAGGATTGAAATTCACTTTGAATTTGTCTTCATTTTTTCCTTGTAAATCATCCAGAAATTCAACCCACTTTTCATGCTTTTCCAAATTAGCTTCTACAACGAATTTGGCATCATAAATACCATCAGTCATCAAGAATAAATAGCTGAAATCAGTAATCACGTACAAACTCAAACGTTGAGCCATAGTCAAAGGCTTGGCATCTTGCTGGTAAATATCGTTTTGAGTTACAAATCTTGTTCCTCCACCAAACTCCCCCACATCTAAAAAGTTGAGCAATGACGTATTTGTTTGCTCTTTATTCATGATCGCTATTGGGCAATCCCCAACACCAAAAGTTAAAACCACATAACCAAAATCGAATTTTTTGAACAAAGCAAAAATCAAGGTTGCATGGAAATAATCGGCTAAGCTCTTTGCTTTGGGATTGTCAAACAATTCGGGATAAGACCGATATGTTTCTTCGGCTACTTTTTTGATTTCGTTATGAGCAAATAATACTGACTTATAAAGTTTTTGCTTAGCCTCAACTTCAATTGCCTTCCGCAAGATTTCATCTTTCGTTTGTTCTAATTCCGATAGTTTAGATTCAAACTCTTGAAATTCTTTTTCGTCCAAATGGTTTTCAAAATAATCTACAATTTTATTACACGCCAATTCTGAACCTTTCCTTGAAAGTGAATAACTGCCTGCCCCATCAGAAACTGCAACAACAGACCATCCCGTTCTTTTAAAATATCTGAAAGCAAAATCATCATCACGAAACGAACCTACATTTTCGTGCGAACGCCCACGATTGGAGGCCACAACAACATGCTTATCCCCTAGCTTTCCAAATGCTTTAGCATCATCTTCTTTCCAAAATATCGCCTCTTTATCGCTGGGAATATCTTTCCATAATGTTTTCGGGTCGGGATTTACGACAAGTGTAATTATTTTCTCATTAGGTGCGGCATTTTCATCCTCACCAATCACTTTAAAGAGCAGTATGAACTTTAGTTCTCCACTTTGTGCAGGAATGCCTTCTATCGTGTCTGTTTCTTTGTTGAATTGCAATCCGATTTCTTCCATACCTTGCCATTCTACAAAAACCAAATCATTTAATCCCAACTTCTCAAAGTCAATTTCAGTTTTATATTCTTTCCCTTCGGTTGCATTGGGAATAAGGATTGGCAAAGCAATAATGTCCTCAATCCTGTTTCTGATTTTCCATTTATTCATCAGGTATATTTGTTGTTCAATTATTATTTTTACGGCTTGATTGTTGCCCTCATTCTGGACAAATTCTTCAAATAATTGCTGTCTTTTATCAGAAATCGCTATTCCCTTTTGAACAAACAAGTTTTGTATATATAATTTCACCTCAGCCATTCTATATGGTTTTTATCCTTGTGTTCTATTAACATCAAAATCTCCACCGCCAAAACCATAACTTGCCGTTTTGTTGCACCAAGGACAGGTGCTTATTTCTTCTTCGCCTATACAGTGTAATTTACCACAGCTACATACCGCAAATGCAAACTGGTTACCACAGCATGGACAGGTAGGAGCACCTCTTAATTCTTCGGTGTTTATCTTTTGGGTAACAGTATTTTCGCCTGATAATTCAAAATAACTATTGTCTATTTGATAAGCTCCGACAAGTCTGTAATACAACGTATCTAACGCAAGCCCACCACCAAAATCTTCTGTCCATAAATTCTTTTTATACTTCATCAGGTAAGAACGTTTCGTATTTTGACATTTAGCGGAAAGCACCACGAAATTATTGTCCACCCATTCTTTGGATTGTTCTTTGGTTACATCTATTTTTTCAATGACTGCATTATCCAAACCAGCAAGTTCAAATCCACTTGCATTATTTTCTACGCTTACGCTACTTGTTTTGATGGAAGCTGTAACCCATTTGAAAAATTCCTTGTAAGAAGATGCATTTGTATTTTTAAACAACAAAACATTTTCGGTCAATTCGCCTAATATTTTATTATCGGTTTCATCTCCAAAGGAAATAGCCACCATATTGGAAGAACGTTGCCAGTTTTGTTTCCACTCCCTTATTGCATTGCTTGTTTCATCTGTTGGCACACCATCGGTAAATAAAAAGATAATTGGTTTCCAATCACCTTTTTGTTCGGGAGTGGTTTTTATGATGTTTCTCCTTAGTTCATACATCAAATGCCCTAAACCTTTGCTCAATGAAGTACCGCTGCCAATAGGAAATTTTGGGGGATAAAAATTGACAATTTCCTGTAATGGAATTAAAGTTTTGGCTTGCCCTGCAAATACAATAATGGAAACATACACCGTTTCCATTGCAACTGGATCAGTTTTTAATGTCTGAATAATAGTGGATAAGCCTTCTTCAACCTGCTGAACAGGCTCGCCAACCATTGACTCGGAAATATCTATTAAGAAATAGATTGGTAAACGTCTGCTCATAAATTTTAGATTACTAAATGTACTTCTGATGGAGGAGGAGGTAAAGTAATGTTGTCAGTTGTTCCCATGCTTTTATTGCCTTGTTCGATGGTATCCGAAACCCATTTGAAGAATTGTTTCAATGTAGAGCTGTCTGCCGTATCCAAATGCACAACATCACTTGTCAGTTCCAATAATTTGGCATTATCTGCCGAATGCCCGGCTGCACACGCTACAATAGCACCAAAGTTTACCAACTTTATTTTTGGTGTCATTTCGCTATATAGTTGTATGTCTGACGGCTTTCCGTCCGTAAAAAGAAATAAAAGAGGTCGCCAATCACCCTTTTGTGTTGGAGACCCTTTTCTTATCTCTTTGCCAACTTTCCCATACAATACTTCCAATGCTTTTCCTGTGAAAGTCGGGCCACTTTCAGGGCAGGTAATTTCAGGTAATTGAAAAGCCTCCAATGCAGTCAAGGGAACGATTTCTTTTACTTCCCGGTCAAAAGTGATAATGCTAATCCAAAGTGTTTCCGCCGCCTGGGCATCGGAACGTAAATTATTAATCATCCCGCTCAAAGCATTATTCAATGCCTGAATAGGCTCTCCATTCATTGAACCGGAAGTGTCTAACAAAAAATAAACCGGTAGTCTTCTCATTTTTATTTTTTTCCGAATAGCATTTTAAGAAATTGATTTCCCAACTTTCTTTCTATTCCTGATTTTGAAGTAGGAATACCTGTCTTTCTTGCGAAATTTTGCTTTACGGACGTAATACCTAAAGCTCTTCCCCAAGAGAAGGAGAAACCATACTTTTTCCCTTTTGCCATTTCTGTCTGTTATAACAACCCTTCTAAAATTTCAGGAAAATTGTTTGACTTAGACTTTAGATGATTCAACAGTTTTCGCTCTGTTTCATCTATCTGACCATCACCTTTAATGTTGTCATAAAGCCATTTAGCTTCCTGTTCGTCTATTTCACCATTTGAATTATCATCATCCAAAACATGGCTTGAAATAGCTTTTACGAATAAACTCGGCCAAGAACCGTCATTGCCCTTTCCCGAAACAGCATCATTCAACTCAAAGAGTAGTTTAGCTTCTAACTCATCTATTTTTCCGTCTGCAAAAAGTATAGCTTCTAACTCTTTAACCTCATTAGCATCTATAATTCCGTCTGCCAATATTTCTTTTTTCAACTCTGATAATGTTTTCATTTTATTTGATTTTAATGTTTACACTACTATATTTAATTCTGATGGAGGCGGCGGTAGTTCATTCAATCCGGTAACTTCTTTACCGGAATCTTCTACTTTTGTAGATGAGACACCGATAGAAGCCGTTACCCAAGCAAAGAATTTGGCAATACTTTGACTGTCTGCGGTATCAAGGCTTACCACATTTTCAGTGATTTGTTTCAAAACGTTGGTATCGGCTCCGCTTCCAGCAGCACAAGCCACGCTATAAGCTGTTTTACGTTTTTGAAATTCTCTTAATCCGCTTTGCCAGTCATCGGTAGGAATACCGTCGGTCATAATAAATACCAAAGGTTTCCAATCGCCTTTGGTTTCGGCAGTAGTTTTGGCAACTTCGTTGTCAATGCAATTGCTCACAACTTTTAAGGCTTCACCTAAAGCGGTTGTTCCTGTTGCACGAATGTCCACCATTTGGAAACTTCCCAAATCAGTCAATGGAATAATTTGCCTGGCAGTACTATCGAATGTAATTACGCTCAAAAAAGCGGTTTCAATCGCTTGTGGATTTTGACGTAATGAACTAATCATTACCTGAACACCATTCTTAACGGCTTCGATGGGCTCTCCACTCATAGAGCCTGATGTATCTAATAAAAGATATACGGGTAGTCTTCTCATAATTTAGTTTTATTGATAAGTATAATTTTTAAGAATATCTACAAAATTGTCTGTCTGATAAGGTTCCCCGATAGCACGAAACTTCCATTCTCCGTTATGTCTGTAAACTTCAGAGAAAATCATAGAACACATTCCATTCATTGTAGCATCACCAGACAAACTGTACTTTGCTATTTCCTTTCCCTTCGTATCAACAGCACGGATAAAGGCGTTTTCAACCATTCCAAAATGCTGATTATTCTGTCTTCCCTGATAAATAGACACAACAAAAAGAATTTTTTGATAGCGTTGGTCTAATTGATCAAGTTTCACAATAATTTGTTCGTCATCTCCATCACCTGCTCCTGTACGATTGTCACCTGTCAGCCAAATATGTCCGCTTGGGTGCTTCATTGAATTAAAGAAAATAACATCTCCCTCATAAAGCCCCATTTGCCTACCATTTTGAGTTTGCACCGTTCTACCAAGATTGGCAACTTTGCCGTTGCTGTCCAATAAAAAAGCAATCGCGTCTAAATCATATTCTTCTTCCTTACCTCCTAAAAGTTTTCCGAAAAAACCACTTTGTTTTTGGCGGACATCCCAGCCTAATCCGATAGTTACTTTGGAGAGGTCATAAATACTTTCACCTCTGTCATTTTTGCGCAGGTCGATAGTTTGACCCTTTTGTAAATTGATTGCCATAATGATTATTTGATGATTTGTCCGTTATAATATTTTGATAAAAAGAAAGCTAAATCTTCTTTGTAACCAATACCCGAAGCTTCAAATTTCCATTGACTACCACGTTTGTATAACCTCCCAAATTCTACTGCTGTTTCGATAGAAAAGTCTTCTCCCAATTCGTATTTTGCTACTTCTTGTCCATTGCTATCATCTACGATACGGATGTACGAGTTACGAACTTGGCCGAAGTTTTGTTTTCTCTCTTCAAATTTGTCTATTGTAACTACAAATAGAATTTCTTGAATTCTATTATCTATCTTAGACAAGTCTAACTGAATGCTTTCATCGTCTCCATCAGCACTGTTACCTCCTGTTGGATCATCTCCAGTATGATGTGCTGCACCATCTGACGAGTCTAAATTTCCATAAAACACGAAAAATGGTTCGCTTGGAATAAACCTTTTTTCATCAATCATAATTGCAGAAACATCTAAGTCAAATTCATGTCCTGTTCCTTCGTTTGGATCCCATCCTAAACCGATGGTCATTTTACTAAGTCCAATGTCAATTTTTTGACCTTTTTGTAAGTTGATTGCCATATTGATATTTGTTTTTAAAGATTTACGTTCAGATATATGCAAAAAAATAACGTGGACAATTCCCTTTGCTCGTCATAGAGGTTCTTGCAAAACCCGAAGCACGAGGCAAAAAGGAACGCCCACGTTTTACCGCAGGCGTTTCCACTTTTACTCTCCTGTGCTTCTGTAGAAAATTTGCAAGATTTCTATGACAGGACTTTTAAAGCGAAACGCTATATTTTATATGTCTTTAGTTCTTTTTAGTTCATTAATCCATTTTAATCTCCGCAAATATAAAAATTTAGTACAATCCCACGTTTTATATTTTGAAATATCTGCAAAAAAATAGCTCTTGTTTTTTGAAGTGTTGGTTTGTAGGTTGAAAAAAAACAATACACCATTTCCGCAGTTTCAATATTAATACGCTGTTCAAATCAGCTTGCATGTAACTCACAACTTGCTACTAAAAAAACGACGTACATAAAAGTCCAGCAACTCCGTATCCACCTTTTCGATAGGATGCGGCGTACCGGGCAGGATGCCGAGCTGCACCTCAGGAAGCGACCGGTAAACCTTCAATGTTTCATCAAGGCTGACCATTCTGTCACGGTCACCGAGCAGGAGTAATATTTTCTTGCTGATCGTCCGGTAATCGTCCTCATCAAGTATATTGTCCCGGCCCAGTTCCTGCATCATACCGGCAGTACGCTTCAACACTTCTTTCCAGTCGTTGGGATCGTGTCTTTTTGCCAACGCCGCAGCATATGCAGGCACTTTCGCCTGTATCGTTTCCGGATCGAGCATTTGCACTTCCTTTGCTGCCGTCGTATCATCCCAATGAAATTTGGTGGCAAGCGTAATAATATTATGCACCACAGCCGGATGATATTTCGCAAGGTACATGGCTACATATCCGCCCATACTGTAACCGAAAATATCCACTTCTCTCCATCCCTGCGCTTTTATAAAATCCAGCAGCGACGCTGCAAAAGAGGGAATAGAGAACGGCGCCTCCGGCATCTTCGTTCCACCATGGCCGGGAAAATCAAACAGATGTACTTCACGTGATGAAGGCAGGCTATCTGCGAGATCACGCAGCTGATCGGAAGCGCCGAGAGCGCCATGCAGCAATAATAACGGTCTTTGCATCGTGTGAAGATAAGGATCAGAGGTGTATAAATCCAAGTGAGGCCTCCTCACCAAATGCCTCCCGTACACGGGCAGGGTGCGTATCTGTGAGCAGCACCTGCCCGAATCCCGGGCTGCGGATAATACGGAGCAGGGATTCTATCCGGTGCTGATCCAGCTTTTCAAAAATATCGTCGAGCAGCAAGACCGGCTTATAGCCCAGCTCCCCGGCCAGGTACGCATACTGGGCCAGCTTGAGCGCAAACAGGAAGCTTTTCTTCTGTCCTTGCGAGCCAAAACGCCGTACCAGCACACCATCCAGCATAAACAGCAAGTCGTCTTTATGAATCCCCCGCAATGTGCGCTGCATCTGCAGATCAGCCCGTAACCCTTCCTTCAGCCAATGAGCCAGGCTGTTTACCAAAAGATCGGATTCGTAGACCAGGGTGATCTCTTCGCTTCCGTTACACAGCTTCCCGTAAAAATCGTGGAGCAATGGCATAAAAGCTTCCAGAAACCGGGCGCGCCGCTCATGTATATAAGTTCCGTTACGGGCAAGCTGCTCATCATAAAAATCCAGCGCTACCCTGTCCGGATGCGGGTTAAAGGCCTGCTGCTTCAGCCATGCGTTACGCTGCAGCAGCACACGCTGGTATTGCAGCAAGGCTTCGAGATAAGCCCTGTCGACCTGGCTGAGTATACCGTCCACCCACTTACGGCGCAGCTCGCTTCCATCATTGATCAGCGCCAGATCGTCCGGAGCAATCATTACGGCTGCATGCTTCCCGATATGATCCGAGATACGGTCATACAGCACATTATCTGCCGATATTTCTTTTTTCCCCTGTTTCCATTTACAACATATCGTTTCTGCGGCGCCGTTACGGTCAAAAACACCTTCCAGCCGGAAACCGTCCATTCCCTGCTGTACCACATGGTGCTGGTGGCCGGTAAAGTAGCTCTTCGTGTAGCACAGGTAATAGACTGCATCCAGCAGATTGGTCTTTCCGCTTCCGTTCGGGCCTGAAATACAGGTAACGGGGGCAGAAAAATCAAATGATGAAATATCATAATTCCGATAGCGGACGAGCGATATTTTCCGAATGATAGTCAAGTTACTGGGGCGGAAGCGAAAGTTTTTATATTTTCGCACAAATTTAAAAAAATCGTGCAGACTCCGTTCGGAAAAGAAACCTACCTGTATTGGTATGAGATAATGCTGCTCCTGCGCCGCTTTGAAGAAAAAGCCGGCCAGTTGTACGGCATGCAGAAGATCCGCGGCTTTTGTCATTTATATATAGGGCAGGAAGCTGTGGCGGCCGGGGCTATGAGCGCTATCCGTGACGACGACAATATGATCACCGCTTACCGCGATCACGGACTGGCTATAGCTAAAGGTATCTCTGCAAAATCCTGTATGGCAGAGCTTTACGGCAAAGCCACCGGCTGCACCAAAGGCAAGGGCGGCTCTATGCACTTCTTCTCGAAAGAAAAGCGCTTTTTCGGCGGACATGGCATCGTGGGCGGCCAGATAGGCCTTGGCGCCGGCATTGCATTTGCCGAGCAGTATCATGGTACGGATCGTGCCACCCTTTGCTTTTTCGGCGATGGAGCCGCACGGCAGGGTATGCTCCACGAAACGTTCAACATGGCCGTGCTGTGGCAATTGCCCGTTGTTTTCATCTGCGAAAACAATTATTATGCAATGGGTACATCGGTTGAGCGCACATCGAAAGTACTGGACATCTACCGCCTCGCCGATGCTTATGATATGCCTGGTGATTCTGTAGACGGCATGAGCTGCGAAGAAGTACATAAAGCCATTGAACGCGCCGTACGCCGTGCCCGTGAAGGCGGAGGACCTACATTCCTCGAGATCAAAACATACCGGTATAAAGGACACTCTATGAGCGACCCGGCCAAATACCGCACTAAGGAAGAGCTGGAAGATTATAAGGAAAAGGATCCGATCAACCAGGTGTTGAAAACGATCATGGAGCAAAAATGGGCTACCGAAGAAGAAATCGAGGCCATCAATGAAAAGGTACGCAGTGAAGTGGAAGAAAGTGTGCAGTTTGCCGAAGAAAGCCCCTGGCCGGACGACAGCGAAGTGTACAAGGATGTATACGTAGACGAGTCGTATCCGTTCATAACAGATTAATTTGAAAATGCCCGTATTGCCACAGGTATTTATTACATTACATCCATTTTCAAATTTTCAAATTCTCTCATTTTCAAATTAAAAAATAAATATACAAGAGTATATGGCAAATAAAGCCCGTAACAGACCCGGCACATCAGCACAAGACAGCGGCATAACGACGCTGGAAAACCTGCAGGTCAAATACGAACAAAATAAAAAACGGATCAACACCATCATCACCATACTGCTCGTCGCGGTCGCCGGTGTTGTCGGTTATTTCAAATTGTATCAGGAACCACGTGAGACCAAAGCCGGAAACGCGATATACCATGCCCAGCGCTATTTTGATATAGACTCCGTAGGCAAGGCGCTCAACGGCGACGGGCAGCATGCAGGGTTCCTCAAAGTGATCCGCTCCTATGGCGGCACAAAAGCCGGAAACCTGAGCCATTACTATGCCGGTATCTGCTATCTCAAAATGGGAGATTATCCGAATGCGGTAAAATATCTTGAGCAATTCAAGGGCAAAGGCACTATGGTAGAGAAAGTAGCGCAGGGATCGCTGGGTGATGCCCATATGGAAGCCGGCAACGTCCAGAAAGGGATCGATGCATACCGTAAGGCCACCTCCGGTAAAGGTGATCTGCTGATTACGCCGGTCTATCTCCTGCGACTGGGTGTAGCCTGCGAGATGAACAACAAACCCGAAGATGCCAAAAAAGCCTATGCCCGCATCCGGGATGAATATCCAACAAGTATGCAGGCACGGGACATTGACAAGTATCTGGCAAGGCTCGGCACATTAGACTAATCAGGATTGAGGGGTGAGGATTGAGGGATGAATCTCTCACCCCTCAATCCTCATTCCTCACCCCTCTGATAATGGCGCAATCAACAAACAGCCACTCCCTCCTCGACACTACGCAACTGCAATCTGGCGTACCAATGCGCATAGCTGTTGTTTATACAGAGTGGAATGATAAAATTGTAGCAGAACTTATTGCCGGCTGTACTGCTGTTTGCGATGAGTTACAGGCGACCATTACCCATAAGCTGGCCGTACCGGGGAGTTTTGAACTACCTTTTGCATGCAATCATTTATGGCGGGAAACCCAGCATTTGCAGGATAACCCGGAAGCCATTATCGCATTCGGAGCAGTGATCCGCGGCGGTACACCTCATTTTGATTATGTATGCCAGGCCGTAACCCAGGGCATCACACAGCTCAACACAGATCTGCCTATTCCCGTTATTTTCGGTGTGCTGACCTTAGACAACGAAGCACAGGCCTGGGAGCGTCTCGGCGGGGCACACGGACACAAGGGACGCGAAGCGGCCATCACGGCGCTGAAAATGATCCGGTTTTCAAGACAATTATCAATGGTTAATGGTTAATTAACCATTAACCATTAAATTATTGAAGGCTGGCCGAGAGCGTAATTTCCATACTATAGGCTTTGGATACCGGACAGTTTTCCTTAGCGTCCTGCGCACATTCTTCGAATTTTTCAGCAGAGATACCCGGTACTTTTGCCGTTACCGATAAGGCGCTGGTTGTGATCACGCCATCCTTCAGGGAGATCTCGCAATTGGTCGTGATGGTATCCGGAGTAAATCCCGCCTCACCCAATACAAAAGAAAGCTTCATCGAAAAACATCCTGCATGAGCGGCTGCCATCAATTCTTCAGGATTGGTTCCTATACCGCTTTCAAAGCGGCTGACAAACGAATATTGTGTCTGGTCGAGCGTGTTACTCTGTGTTGTAAGATGTCCTTTTCCTTCCTTACCTGAGCCGTTCCAGACGGCGGTAGCGTTTCGTTTCATGGTTTAATATTTTATTCGAAGTTACGGGTTTCGAAACATTAAGGCGGTCACAGATGGTGACTGTAAATATCCTTAGACAATAAGGCAATGACGATATTATTATAATCAATGCCGGTATAACAGTTATTCTTACCCTCGCCTTCCTGTAAGGCATACAAATCTTACCTTTGCCGGATGGATATGAATGATTGGAAAAAACGGATACCCGCAGACTTTGCCGACGAGGCACGGGTGTGGATATACCAGAGCAGCCGCCCGTTTAGCGACCAGGAAGAGCGTGAGATCGAAGAGCAACTGTACCAATTCTATACGCAGTGGCTTTCGCATGGTGACAAGGTGAACGGCTGGGCTGGATTGCTCTTCCGGCAGTTTATCATCATTATAGCCGACGAAACGGAAACCGCCGTAGGCGGATGCAGTACAGACAGCTCTGTGCGTATCGTCAAAAGCATCGAACGGCAATACAATGTACAGTTATTCGACAGGATGACGATCACCTTCCTGATTAACGAAAAGCCACAGATGCTTCCCTATGGCCAGATACAGTACGCGATAGACAATGGGTACATCAGCAAAGACACGCTGATGTTTGATAATACTTTAACCTCAAAACAGGCATTACTCAGTAGCTGGCTGACGCCGCTTGCCGGAAGCTGGCTTGCCGGCCGGGTGAGGCTGTCGCAAGACTAATTTGAGCATTCTGGAATTTGGGCATATCCATGTCATAGCACCAATAAAACCGGCATCATTGCCCGCGCCTGAAGAAAACGAAGCCATTCTTACTCCCTATCTCCTGCAATTCAGGCATTCCCCGGTAACGGTCTGCCGCTGTCACTTTGCATGAAAAGTACACAGGCTTATCTACATCGCCGGTCAGCAGCCATTGCTCATTTACCTTACCGTCAGCATTATAATACTGCGGGTTGACCGGCTTGCTCTTTTCCGTATAAAAAAGATGGGCGTAGCTTTTATAACCCAATACATGCACGTACACATCCTCTCCCCTGAATCCTTTAAAGAATTCAATCGCGGCACGCTGGGAATATGCCTCAATCTTCGGTGTAAAATGCAGTACCGCCACCTGTATCATCACGATCTGCACCACACATAACACCAGTATGCCTTTACGGAACTGCCGCTTCATCAGCACTCCGGCTGTAATGACACCTGCCAGGTAAGCAAGGCCAATAAATGACTCCGCGATATGCCAGCTTACATCTGCTGCCAGGTTGGCTACCGCAAACGGATCTTTGATATAGGGTATCAGCGCGTGCTTATAAACCCCGGCAACCGGCAGCAAAGTAATGGCAATGGCCAGCAAAATACCCACAGCCAGCAGCAATTTCCGCACCAGCGGCTTTAACCGCATCCGCCCTTCCGACAAACGGGATATCTGCAATGCCGCCAGGAAGGTGAGTGGAAAGTAACAGAGCGAAGAATAATGAACGATCTTGGTACTGACGATCGAGAACAGCAGTAACACTACCCAAAAAAGGATCCACATCCACCGGGTAAAATCACGGACAGACTCAGCGTCTGCAATCCTGCGGCGGCTACGCTGGAACAGGAACACGGAAGCCGGGAAGCACCCCAGCAACAGGATCAGGAAATGATAGAAGAACGGCCCGCCGTGCCCGGCGTCTTCTGTGCGAAACAAACGAACCTGGTAGGTAATAAACTCCGTAAAAAACCATTGAAAATACGTCCACCCATACGCCACCAGGATCAGCATCAGCCAGGTAACGCCGACCATAACCGTACCGGCGGCAATCCCCCCAAGCTGGCGGAGCCGGTATCCCCACAGCCCACGGTTGATAATGATATAAACGCCCAGGGCAAGTATCGCTACCAGGATGGCGACCGGCCCCTTCGTCATTACTGCCAGCCCGAGAAAAACGCCCGATAGCAGCGCATGAAGCATTTTGCGCGAGGCAAACTTTACAAGGTATCCCTGGTAAAAGGCCAGGAAAATAAACAGGTTGAACCACGGATCTATAATACCCGATTTAAAATAAAAATGTGGCAGCCAGGTAGCCGCATACAGCAATACCCACCACCCGGCCATCTGCTCATGCACTACTTTTTTGCCCACATGGAATAAAGTACACAATGTAATGATGCCGGCAAGCGCATTAGGAAATCGGGCGGCAAATTCATTGACTCCAAACATTTTCATAGACAATGCCTGCAGCCAGATAAATAACGGCGGCTTTTCCCAGAATGGCTGGAAATCGATCTGTGTACGCAGATAGTCTCCGCTGACGATCATCTCACGCGCGCATTCTGCAAAATTGATCTCGTCCCAGTCAAACAGATGCACCTGCCCCAGGAACGGGATGAAAAGCAAAGCCCCCCCGATAATGATAACAAGATATCGTATCAGTGAATGTATCATCATGACGCGCCGGTTGTGGTAAGAGGATCATTTGTTTTAAAGAACCGGGGGCGGAAATAATTCATTACCATCAGGATCAAAAGAGCCAGGCAGGTGCCCATAATGCTTCCGGCATAAATATCCGCAAAGAAATGAGCAGCCAGATATAACCGTGAAAAAGCAACAAGCAAAGCCATCAGGAAGAATATCGTGCCTGCAAAACGGTATCGCTGCGGCAGGAAACAGGCAAGAAAGCAAAAAAAGCTGAACGCCCCGGTGCTGTGACCGGAAGGGAAGCTGTTATGGTATAGCCTTGGCCAGTCCATACCCACATGTATCCAGGCGGCATCATTAAAATAACGCAAGGGCCGCGGCGATTCATAAATACGCTTCAGCACCTGTGTGATAAGCGCCGGCGCCACGTTGCATAATAATGCCGTAGTAAAGTACCACCAGTTGCGGAATGTACTGACTCCCATCAGCACCAGCAGCACTACAACAATAACGCCCCCTTCTCCCATCCGGGAAGCATAATACATTACAATATCCCGGAAAGGCGTATGCCGCAGGTTTACAGCCGTGAACAGCTCCTGCTTGTCATACAATGTCAGGCAGACACCCCCTGCGACCACCCAGCATAAGAAGGGGATGAAAAAAAACAGGTTGTATGATGTATACGGTTGTTGCTGCACCGGTTTATTTTTTTCTGAAAAGATAGATATTACGGAACCGCCGCCATACACGTACATACCACTCCTTACTGAATATCCGGGAATCGTTCCGCGCCTGGCGCACCAGGAGCAGCGCAAGCGGCAGCAGCATGACGGTAGATATCCACATGCCTTCCCACGCCGGCAATGCGCCGGAACGGGAAAGCTTTTCTCCGGTTATGGAGATGATATACCATACCAGAAAGAATATAATAGCGATTACCATCGGCATGCCCATCCCGCCCTTCCGGATGATGGCGCCAAGCGGCGCCCCTACGAGAAACAGCAGCACACAGGCAAAGGATAAGGTAAACTTCCGGTGCCACTCAATTTTATACTTATACAGGTTCTCGGTCTGTATCTTCCGGTCGTTGGCAGCGATCCGCACCAGGTCGTTCATGTTACGACAGTTGCCTGACGTCAGCTGTACCAGCTTTGCCTTTTTATCCGCGCTTACCTGCTCGAAGAAGCTGCTGTCGTATTTACGGGGCGCCTGTGTCACCTCCTTCATACGGTTTCGTACGTCATTCCCTTCTTCTCCCAATGAAATGATCGTGAGATAAGGCGAAAGAAAATTATTCACCTGTTCCGCAGCCCTGTTTTGCTGCGACTCCATACTGTCAATCGTCACATGGAGCTGGTTCAGATTCATCATCTGATAAGCGCCCTTAAACAGGTCTTCATTGGTACGGTTTACACCAAATGAAGACAGGTCAAATACTTTATCCCACTGGCCAAAGTGCATCCGCGTCTGCGAGCGGCTGCCTTTGCTGCCCTCCTGTCGCCCTCCTTCTTCATACCGCCAGCCGTCGTGAAGACGGAATATCAGATGCTGCTTATCAGGGGAAGGTATCATAATACCTTCCTTTGCCAATATCAGCTTCGTATTACTGAATCCCTGGGTTTTGTCATAGATGATAATATCCCGTATGGTCTTCCCATCCTTATCTTTCTCACCTATCCGTATGGAGAATCCCTGAATGTCATTATTAAACTGCCCTGCCCGGATATTGAGCGTTGGTGTGGAATTACGTAAATCATACAGCAGGGAAAGCGCCTTGAGATTGGCAATAGGGATCACGTGATTATTAAACAGGAACGCCAGCCCGCTGATAAACATAATAAAGACCAGCAACGGACGCATGAACCGGTTCAGCGAGATGCCTGCCGACTTAATAGCCACCAACTCGGAGTTTTCCCCCATACTGCCAAACGTCATGATCGCCGAAAGCAATATACCCAGCGGCAAGGCCAGTGGCACCAGCGTAGCAGACATCAGCACCAGCATCTGCACAATCATCCAAAGACCCAGCCCTTTGCCGATTAGCTCGTCCATGTACACCCAGAAAAATTGCATGACCAGTACAAACAGCGTCACAAAAAAAGTAACGATGAAAGGCCCGATAAAGCTCCGGATGATCAGTATGTCCAGTTTCTTTAGCAACAGAACAGGCGATTTTTTACAAAATACAAACTTACGGAATCAGACAGGATATAAAATTCCGCAGGCTGTCTTATTATCCGGGTAAAAAAGACCCGCAAAAAAAGAAAGCAGGTCTTTATTAATTTGAAGATTTGAAGATTTGAAAATGAGACAATGCCTGCAATAATCTGAGCATTTTCAAATTAGCTCATTTTCAAATTTTCAAATTAACTCAGCTTCCGATACGATGCTTCAGGTCGCTGACCTGGGAATGCCAGAGACGTTCCTGGTCTTTGATATCGTTCTTCTCTGCAAAGTCCGTGATCCGGAGGATCGTTTCGTTGGTTACCGGACTTTGCTCTATGCGAAACTCGAAAAATTCATCTTCATCGTAATAATCCCAACGATAACGTACGTATTCATTCTCAAATGCCTCAAGCTGCTCCGCAATATCTGTGGCGCCGTTCCAGGTGAAGTTAAACACCTGTTCCCGTTGGTCTACTTTATCCGCAAACCATTCCTGCAAACCCACCGGCGTAGACAGGAACTCATAAAGTATAGTAGGCGAGCAGCGTACCGGAAATTCCAGTGAATACATTATCTTCTTGGCCATTCATTATTATTTTTAAAACATTTAATTATCACAAGCGGGTATGTCCGTAAACGCACGCAATATATACCCGATTCCCGTGTTTCCCAAACCGACGATCAGGCAATTTCTTCCTCCCCGCATTTATTGCAATAATAGAAAAAGGAATGAACATTCAAAATTTTCAGGGTAATTTTTATTTTTTAGCTAAAAGGGCGTCGTCCAAAAGGTTGGGGCTCCGCTGTTAATAATATCTTAATTTTTTTTGGGTAGAATGATTCATACCCTTAGATTTGCGCATCGGAATACCTCCATCTCCGGATGCCCTAATATGCTTTTGATCATTCATCACATAACTAACTCAACGTTTCGTCTATGTCCATGCGTCAGCTAAAGATCACGAAGTCCATTACCAATCGTGAAAGTCAGTCACTGGAAAAATACCTCCAGGAGATCGGCAAAGTGGATCTCATCACACCGGAAGAAGAGGTACTGCTTGCAATCCGAATCAAGGAAGGCGACCAGCGGGCCCTGGAAAAGCTTACCAAAGCCAATCTCCGTTTCGTGGTATCCGTGGCCAAGCAATATCAGAACCAGGGCCTTTCGCTCAGTGACCTGATCAATGAAGGTAATCTCGGACTGATCAAGGCAGCACAGCGTTTTGATGAAACACGAGGCTTCAAATTCATATCGTACGCCGTATGGTGGATCCGCCAGTCAATACTCCAGGCCCTCGCCGAACAATCGCGTATCGTACGGCTGCCGCTGAACAAAGTAGGACTGTCGAATAAAATCAGCAAGGCCTATTCGCAACTGGAGCAGGAATTCGAGCGGGAGCCTTCTACCGAAGAACTGGCAGAGCTGCTGGAGATCGGTACCGAAGAAGTAGAAACAACCCTCGGCGTGGCCGCACGGCACGTATCCGTAGATGCTCCGTTTGTAGACAGCGAAGACAACAGCCTGCTCGATGTATTGGAAAATCCGAACGCCGACGCCACCGATGCAGACCTCGATCATCATGATTCCCTGCGCTGTGAGATCGAACGTTCGCTGAGTACGCTTACCGACCGCCAGCGCGATGTGATCAAGCTGTATTTCGGCATCAACGTAGAGCACCCGATGAGCCTTGAGGATATCGGAGAGAAATTCTCGCTGACACGCGAACGCGTACGGCAAATCAAAGACAAGGCCATCACCAAGCTGCGCAATACCAGCCGGTGTAATCTCCTGAAATCTTACCTCGGCAATTAACCCCGTTGTAGGGGCAACCCTTGTGGTTGCCCCTACGGGCGGATAAATTGATACCGCACCCCAAAAAATCCCCGCGCACCCTGCAGCGATGCATAGTTATAGCTCGGATCAAAGGTGTATCCATACGGATTGCCAACCGGATCATCCGCCGTTTTATCAAACGGATCAAACGGACGCATGATCGGATCCCGGGGAATAAAATTGAACAGATTCTTCACGCCGCCATACACCTCTATCCCCCGGCTGAAACGCTTTGTCACCTGCAGGTTGGCAATGCAATGCCAGGGTGAATATTCCGGACGGTAGTCATCCGGCAATACGGGCAAACGCATCGGCCCGTTCCATTTGCCGGTGAAGTCTGCCGTCACCTGGCCAGGGAAAGCATAGCTGATGATAAAGTTACCCGACCAGCGTGGCGCATGTAATTGCTGCACACGACGCAGCACACCCGTACCATCATCTTCATTCAGGTATACATCCATATAACTCACGCCGGCCAGCAGCCGGAGCGGAAATCGGAAAGTCGCATCCGCATTGAGAGAAACGCCCTGCGAAACGGCATGTCCCTTCAGGTTGTCATAAATGATCTTGCGCGGATCGGCATCGAAATCACCAACGATCTTATTGGTGAAGTAAGAATAAAACCCGGTAAGATCAAACCCGAAGATCCCATGTTCCGTTGGCAGTTTCAGCACATAGTTCAGATTGCTGTTGTAGGAACGTTCCGGATCGAGCTGTTCCGTGATCACGACCTCACGCGCACCCGACAACGCCGCATGATCTTCGGTAAACAGGTTTACAACCCGGTAGCCCGTACCGAAGCTCCCCCGGAGCACATGGTGCTGATGAGGTGAAAATTTATAGGCAAGCCGCGGTGAATGAATATTGCCATGATGCCGGTCGTAATCATACCGGTAGCCGGCCAGCAGGGTATGCTTGCCGTTGATCCGCCATTCATCCTGTACAAAAATACCCGGCAATGGCGTTTGCATCGGCTGGTTGACCGGGCGTATAGTATCTGCGGAGGCCGTACCGGGTGTATTATCATCATAATAAGTATAACGGAATGAAGTGCCCAGAAGCAGGTTATGTCCGCCGCCAAAATTCCGGTCCCAGTATGCCTGCGCAAAAGCCACCTGTTGTGTGGCCATATATGGCGTGTTACCGTACCAGGAATCCTGGTTGTGCCAGTTCCACGAGAACTGCGTTATGATCTTTTCGCGCACCGGCAACTGGTACTGCCCGATCAACTCCACCCGTTTGGTGTAAATGCTTTCGCCGTATATGCTGTCGCTGCCGCGCCATTCTTTATTCCAGCTCATCTCCCCGCCCCAACGGTCTTCATATACATAACGCGCCGCAACGCTGGCGAGCCGGTTATCCTTCCGCTCAAAATTCCATTTGTTGAATAGCGAAATCCGGTCCTGGAGCGTCACATCAGTAAATCCGTCCTTATTTTTATCCAGCGGGTTCTGATAGTTGAAATAATTAACGCCAAGCAGACTGGTCGCCTTCCCCGCGCGAAATCTTACGGAACCGTCAGCGCTGTATTCTCCCCAGCTTGTACCAAATACATCAGCGCTTATGAGCGGCGCCCGCAACGGATTTTTCGTGATCACGTTAATGATGCCACCCATCGCTTCAGAGCCATACAGCGAAGCCGCCGGCCCCTTTACCACTTCCACCCGCTCCACCAGACTGTTCGGGATACCGTTCAGCCCGTAGACCGTGGAGAGCGAGCTTACGATCGGCATTCCGTCTATCAGTATCATGGTATATGGGCCTTCCATCCCGTTGATATGGATGTCACCGGTATTGCACACATTACAATTAAGCTGCGGCTGCACCCCGTTGATCATTCCTACTGCTTCAAACAGCGTCGGTGTCGGATTTTTTCGGAAAAATTGCGGCGTGAATACCTCCACCGGCACCGGACTTTCAAGGCGGCTCATCTCTTTCATCGTTCCGGTGACAACCACCTCATTCAGGCTGCTTTGATCGGGGGTTATCTCTATATTTTTTGTTACCGTTGCGCCTTCCGGCACGGTGATCGTTTCCCGCTGCGCTACAAAACCGACGGCAGAGACTTTCAATATGTATTTCCCTGCCGGGATATCTTTAATGATATAATAACCGGCCGTATCGGTTGTTGCCCCCCATTGCGTACCGGCGAGCATCACTGTAACAAATGGTACAGGGCTTTGTTCACTGAATATCCGTCCTTTAATAATACCTTGGGCACCCAGACGCATAACAGCCAACAGGAAAACAAAAAAGAAAAAAATATGCTTCATCTTTAATTTTGAATATTTGCACGGCAAAACTATATTTTTAGATTAATCTAAAAAAATAATTACACTGCTATAAACATATATTTTCCAAAGCAATAAAAAAATGCCCTGTTCAACTCATTTTCCTGCCTTTTTACTTCCATCCCAATATTGTTTCTTTACGTGTAATTTCGTATATTTAGAGATAGAGAGAACCGCCATATGCAGACCGTATTTGCAACAACATATAATTTAGACGAAGAAGAAGAAAAAAAGCTGATACTCCGGGAGTACAGGGCTTTGTTACGTGCACTGAAACAGCGTATTAAGAAAGGTGATAAAACCGTTTTACGCCGGGCATTCGAAATTGCCGCAGATGCGCACAAAGACATGCGCCGGAAATCGGGGGAACCCTATATCCTGCACCCGGTGGCCGTGGCAAGGATCGTGGTGGAAGAGATCGGCCTGGGCGTCACTTCGGCAGTTTGCGCATTGCTGCACGATGTCGTTGAAGACACAGAACTTACCCTCGATGACATCACCCGTGAATTCGGAGCCAACTATGCACGCATCATTGACGGTCTCACCAAGATATCCAATGTCGTAGACCTGAAGGCCGACACTACGGTACAGGCCGAAAATTTCCGGAAAATACTGGTGACCCTCGCCGAAGACCCGCGTGTGATCCTGATAAAGCTTGCAGACCGGCTGCACAATATGCGGACACTCGAAAGCATGAAGCGGGAAACCCAATTGAAGATTGCCTCCGAAACCACTTATATCTATTCCCCCCTGGCACACCGGCTGGGGTTGTACGAAATAAAATCCGAGCTGGAAGACCTGGCCTTGAAATACACACAGCCCGAAACCTATACTGATATCGCCAGGGGGCTGCAGGCTACCCGCCGGGAACGCAGTCGATATATCAACGAGTTTATCCGCCCGATCAAAGATGAGCTGCAGCGCAATGGCCTGACCTTTGATATATTCGGCCGGCCAAAAGCCATTCATTCCATCTGGAATAAAATGCGCACCAAGCATGTCTCTTTCGAAGAAGTATATGACCTGTTTGCCATTCGCGTCATCCTGAACTCTTCCCCCGAACGCGAAAAAGAAGATTGCTGGAAAGTATATTCCATCATCACCAGCATATATCCGCCCAGCCCGGACAGACTGCGCGACTGGATCAGCGTGCCCAAGGGCAATGGTTATGAAGCGTTGCATACAACCGTTATGGGCCCTGGGGGGAAATGGGTGGAAGTGCAGATCCGCTCTGCCCGGATGAACGAAATAGCAGAAAAAGGCCTGGCTGCGCACTGGAAGTACAAAGAAGGCGCCAGCAACCAGCACGAAAGCAAGCTGGATGCCTGGTTGCAGCACCTGCGCGACATCCTCGACAATCCGGATACCGACACGCTCGACTTCCTGCAGGATTTCAAACTCGACCTCTTTACAGAAGAAATATACGTGTACACCCCCAAAGGAGAAATGCGGGTGTTACCTAAAGGCGCCACTGCGCTTGATTTCGCATTCGACATCCACTCGGAGCTGGGGGCCCGCTGCATCGGAGCGAAAGTTAACTACCGCCTGGTGCCGCTCAGTCATAAGCTGAAAAGCGGTGATCAGGTAGAAGTGATCACCTCCTCCAAACAAAAGCCTTCTGAAGACTGGCTGACATTTGTAATAACAGCCAAGGCCAAATCCCGCGTTAAATATTACCTGAAGGAAGAAAAACGCAAGATCGCGGAAGATGGAAAAGCAGCAGTCCAACGGAAGCTCGACCACATGAAGGCACCTTTGTCCCAGCACAATATCAACGAACTTTGCCTATACTTCAAAAAGCCATCCCAGCTCGATCTGTTTTATGCCGTTGCCGTAGGCAATATCGACGTAAAGGAGCTGAAGGACTTTACCGTGTCGGGAGACAAGCTCCAGCAACCGGTACGGGAAGTGAACCTGGATACGCGGCATCTTGTGTCGGAAGATGACCTTAGCCGGCATAAAACAGCAAAAGATGCCGAGCTTATTATTTTCGGCGAAAGTTCGGACAAGATATTATATAAGCTCGCCCAATGCTGCCAGCCCATACCCGGCGATGATGTGTTCGGCTTTGTCACCGCCGGCGAAGGATTGAAAATCCACCGTACAGACTGCCCGAATGCCGCACAACTGCTGGCCAATCACGGCCACCGGGTCGTGAAGACGAAATGGGCCAAAAACAAAGAGATATCGTTCCTCAGCGGTGTACGAATCATCGGACTGGACGATGTGGGCGTGATACAGAAGATAACCAACGTGATTTCAGGAGAACTGAAAATGAACATGCGCTCGCTGAGCATTGACTCCAAAGACGGTGTTTTTGAAGGAACCATCATGGTATATGTGCATGACCGCGATGAACTGGACGAGCTTTGCGAACGGTTGGAAGAACTGGGCGGCATCAATAAAGTGGAGCGGCTGGACGTAACCAGTAACTGACAGGTATTGAGGTCCCGCTAACCCGGAGGCAGACATGAAACAGCAATTAATCCGGCATAAAGAACCGCTGAATGCGGATGAACGGATATTCCTGAAGAAAAAGGAATGGCGTGAGCGGAAGCAGTTTCTGAAAGTTATCCGGGTAATGCTTTTGTTATGTTTTCTTATCCCCTTCCTGTTTTCCTGGTACAGAGCTGTTGAAGATGTACCGGATCCGTTCTCTTACAGTTATTACTTCCTGGGAGTGTCCATCCTCGTCTGTTTCAGCGGTACGGTCGTAGGGATCGTCTACAATAGCAATCTGCGAAAATTGCAGGCAGATATCAGGCAGAATCAGAAAATAGTGGAACGGGTACGCATCACCCGTAAACAGTACATGAAGGTCAACAACATGTTTTACTTCTATCTCAATTCGGCTGCCAAATTAAGCATTGATGTCAGTGCGGAAGAGTTTAACAGCCTGGAAGAAGGAGACGAAATAAATATTGAGTACCTGCCGCAGACGAAGTTTTATCTGGGGTATTATTAGGGGTGAGGATTGAGGGGTGACAATGAATATCTTTCATCCCTCAATCCTCACCCCTCATCTCCTTTATTTATTATTACTGAACCGGTGCTCCCTGAGGGGCCTGTTGCTGGGCAGGGGCGCTTTGCTGAGCAGGCTGATTAAGCGAAGCCGGTCTCTGCGGCCTTTCGTAAAACATAACGGCAATGATACACAACCCGGCAATAACGCCCATGGCTGTCCATGTCCCTTTCTCCATGGCATCGGTAGACTGCTTTACACCCATAACCTGAGCACCCAGACTTCCGAATGCGCCGGACAGGCCGCCGCCCTTAGGATTTTGTATCAGGATAAAAAAACCTAAAACCAGGCATGCCAATATAATCAGTACTGTTATCAGGATAATCATAATCTCTTTTCTTTTTGAATCTTCTCGATCCGGGCGGCAAAGTAAGCATTTTTTTGAGGATTACGCAAACTTAATTTACGATACATATCAATCGCCTTTTCATACTTTCCCTGGCGCACCAGAATTTCCGCAAGCGATTCACTGGCAAGGTCTTCTTCGCGGCTGATGGAGTTAACCGCCATATTAAATACCTCGTCGGGTATCTCATCCGCCTCATCTTCCAGAGCCGCTGCAAGTTTTTCTTTCTGCCACATGGTTTTGAGCGCTTTTCGCCCATCTGCTTCCTGCCGTTCCTTTTCTGTTTTTTCCTTAAAAAACGACAGCCATTCACTGAAGCTCATCACAACCATAAGCGACTTATCCTTATCATCCTGCGCTTCCGGAGCGGCCGCCGGAGGCTCGTCAGGAATTTCATCCGGAACCCGGATACCCTGGTGCAGAAAATAATCTTCTGCATAGACCGGCGTTATCAGTGGCTCTGTTTGAGACACGTTATCATCTGCAACAGGCGCCACAACATCTGCAACAACACCTTCCTGTACAGGCTGCTCAGCAGGCATCACACCATCCCGGACTTCGGAATGCGGAATGCCGGCCGCTTCCTCCTGCATCATCCGGTAATACAGCAGCCAGTTACCGCTGAATAAGTGCATCCGGTTTAAGACGGCAGGTGTAAACGCTTCCTTCCGGCCCGACCTGATCACCTCCAGGTAACGCCCCGGGATGAAATAAGGGTATTTCTCCACCAGCAAGTCTACCGCAGGTGCATCTGTCTCTGCGTATGTATCCGGCCGGGAAAGCCATTTATGTATCTTATCTGCATGAACCATTATGCAATTAATTTGAAAATGTGTTGAATGTGACAAATGTGTTCAATGTGCTTAACATAGTATATGTGACAATACGAACAAAAACACATTCGTCACATTTCCCACATCAAACACATTCATAACTCATAATTCACAACTAAAAAAATCACCAATTTACAAATGCCTTATTAAAAATATCATCTGCCAGTTGCTCGCCGATCGTGTTGATCAGAACAGTTTCTACACTCTGTACCGTCTGCGAAGCAGGGAAGTCCGCAAATCTCGAAAAAGATTGCTTGAATCCTGCTTTTTCATCCAACCGGTTCTGAAAGGTAATATTAACGGTGATTGTAAGCCGGTTTTGCGTTGCCTGCTGTGTATTCTGCACCCCGGTTACTGTGACGTCGTATCCGGTAATAGCGCCGGATATTTCATAATCCGCATCTTCGGTAGTAACCGGCGCCAGTCCGGTCTGCGAGAGGATGCGGCTGCGCACCTTATCTGTCAGAGAAGCGCTCAGCGCAGGCACTACGTTACGGGCGCGGTTTTCCAGCACACGGATATTGATCGTCTTTCCCTCAATAGATGCTCCCGTAAAGCTATATACGCCACAGCCCGACAGCAGGACGCAGCAACAAAGCAGGATGGATGAAAAAATATGCTTCAAGGGTTTTATGATTAGGTTTTAAATGTGATTAATGTGTTCAATGTGACAAATGTGTTCCCACATTAATCACATTGAACACATTTGTCACACTTTCAAATTAACTCATTTTCAAATTACTCATCAATCCCATATTCTTTAATCTTCCGGTACAACGTACGCTCAGATATACCCAGTTCATTTGCCGCATCACGTCTCCGGCTTTTATGCTTTTTCAGCGCTTTGATAATAAATTCCTTTTCCCGGTCGGCAAGCATCAGCGATTCTTCCACTTCGTCATTATGATCGACAGTATCCTGCGGCTGTATCACAAACGGCGTAGCGCTTCCTCCGTAGCCGGGAGCCGGTTCTGCCGCATTATTATACACCGGCAGCAGGTTATTATCACTCACCGCCGACATGGTGAATCCTCTGCCATGGGCCATCTCAAACATCATCTGCTTGAGGTCGTTGATGTCTTTTTTCAGATCAAAAAACAGCTTGTATAATATATCGCGCTCGGTTGTGGTAAACTCTTCTGTATGCTGCCCGGGAATCATCTGACCTGCGGGGCGTAGCGCCAGGCTGCGGGAGCTGTCATTACCAGGCAGGAAGCGGGTCAGTGCATCGGCTGTAATATTTTTATCTTCAGACAGCACGGATACCTGCTCCGCAATGTTCTTCAGCTCGCGCACATTGCCCCTCCAGCCATAACTCACCAGCAATTGCAACGCGCCGGCATCAAGCTGTACGGACTGGGTACGGTAGCGCTCTGCAAAATCGGAAGCAAACTTGCGAAACAGGAGCGGTATATCCTCCGGACGGTCCCGCAGGGACGGCACGCGGATCGGCACGGTGCTCAGACGGTAATACAGGTCTTCACGAAATTTCCCCTGCCGGGTATAATCAAGCAGGTCACGATTGGTGGCGCCGATCACCCTTACATCCGTCTTCTGCACTTTGGAAGACCCAACCCGTATAAACTCCCCGGTTTCGAGCACGCGGAGCAAACGGGCCTGTGTGCCAAGCGGCATTTCACCGATCTCGTCGAGGAAGATCGTACCACCGTTAACGGTTTCAAAATAGCCTTTGCGGCTGTCTACCGCACCGGTGAATGCCCCTTTTTCGTGGCCGAAGAGCTCGCTGTCTATCGTACCTTCTGGGATCGCGCCGCAGTTGACCGCAATAAAAGGATTGTGCTTCCGTGCAGAAAGCGTATGGATAATCTGGGAGAACACCTCCTTTCCCACACCGCTCTCCCCTACGATCAGCACGGTAAGATCTGTATTGGCTACCTGTACAGCCGTACTGAGCGCATGGTTCAATGCGGGCGCATTACCTATAATGCCAAACCTGTTCTTTATGCTTTGTATATCCATTTTCAGGAAAGAATAATCTTATTAATTTTAAAATTTGAAAATGATATGTTTACTAAATATATCATTCCTGTGCGCTCATTTTCAAATTTTCAAATTCCCAAATTTTCAAATTACAATCGTCCCCAGCAGTGTCGCCTTTGTTGCATCCTCGATCCGGACATCCGCATAATCCCCTTTCTTCAGATCATATCTGTCCTTAGGGAATACCACCATTTTATTCTGGCTGTTCCTGCCGCTCCAATGCTGGTTGCTACGCTTGCTCTCACCTTCGATCAGCACACGGAACACCTTACCGATATCGCTCCGGTAGCTTTCCTTTGAATGGCGGCCCTGAAGGGCAATCACTTCTTCGAGCCTTCTTTTCTTCACCTCTTCGGGCACATCGTCCTGGTAGCGGCGGGCAGCGAGCGTACCAGGACGTTCGCTATAGGCAAACATATAAGCCATATCAAAACGCGACCGCTCCATCACGTCAAGCGTATCCTGGTGCTCGGCGTCCGTTTCCGTACAAAAGCCGGTAATAATATCCGTGCTCAGTCCGCAATCCGGCATGATCTCCCGGATACGCTTTACACGCGCCAGGTACCATTCACGGGTATAAGTGCGGTTCATCAGCTGCAGTACGCGCGTATTCCCGCTTTGCACCGGCAGGTGGATGTACTTGCAGATATTCTCATAAGCTGCCATTGTATGCAATACATCATCCGTAATATCTTTAGGGTGGGAAGTACTGAAACGCACGCGCAGCAAGGGTGATATCTGCGCCACCATTTCGAGCAGCCGGGCGAATGTTACCGCATCTCCGGCGCCGTCAGCCGCAGCGGGCATATAATGATAGCTGTCCACATTCTGCCCCAGCAGCGTCACTTCCCGGAATCCGTTTTCGAACAAATGCCGGCATTCCGCCACAATGCTGGCTGCATCGCGACTCCTTTCGCGCCCACGGGTAAATGGCACTACGCAAAAGGTGCACATATTATTGCACCCCCGCATGATACTTACAAAAGCAGTAACGCCATTACTATTGAGGCGCACAGGCGCAATATCCGCATAAGTCTCTTCGCGGCTCAGCAGCACATTCACGCTTTTCTGACCGCCTTCCGCTTCTTCAATCAGCCCCGGAAGACTGCGATAGGCATCTGGCCCGACAACGATATCCACCAGCTTTTCTTCTTCCAGGAATTTCCCTTTCAGGCGTTCTGCCATACACCCCAGCACGCCCACCATCATACCCGGATTACGCTCCTTAACCTTGCGGAAAGCCTGCAGCCGGTTCCGCACCGTCTGCTCTGCCTTTTCGCGGATGGAGCAGGTATTGATCAGCACGAGGCTGGCCTCTTCAAAGTTCCGCGTAGCGCCGTATCCCTGCTCCCGGAGAATGGAAGCTACGATCTCACTGTCACTGAAATTCATCTGGCATCCATAGCTTTCTATGTAGAATTTCTTCCCATTTTTATCCGCATCAGGCGCATCGGGCGCAAACGCCTCACCCTGCCGGTGTTCTTCTATTACTTTTTCCAGCACTTCTGCCATAATTACAGGTAAATGTAAACAAACAAAGGTACGTATTATGGTCGGTTTTCGGATAGAACGAAATATGATACATCACACTTGCAGGCGCCGTCCGAAAAAGCACAATGAAAACTTAAAATTCAGAACCGGACTAAAATTTTATGCTGCCATAAGTATCCTTTATTGCTGCAAACAAATAAATGATGTTACCTTTGACCTTTCATTGTAACTTTTAAACAAACCGTATAAAATGGCAGCCGTATTCACTGATGCAAATTTCGAAACAGAAGTGATCAATTCCGACAAACTTACCATTGTTGATTTCTGGGCGCCATGGTGTGGCCCTTGTCTGGCGCTGGGTCCAACCATTGATGCTTTGTCAAAGGAGTATGAAGGGAAAGTCAACGTAGGCAAGATCAATGTGGATGAAAATCCGAATGTGAGCGTGAATTACGGTATTACCAATATTCCCTGCGTGTTATTTGTGAAAAACGGACAGATAGTAGACAAGCAGGTAGGGCTCGCCCCGAAATCTGCTTTCGAAAAGAAAATACAGCAGCATATCTAAACCTGTGTTGCTGTCCGACCATGAGTTTTGGATTAAAGCAAAGGGGGGCGTAAATCCATACTTATGTTCATTTAAAACCGGCCGTAAAAAGCCGGTTTTATTTTTTTTGTTTGCTATAGAGGCCAGCGGCTCCACTGCAAATGCCGGACAATAATTATGTCATAGGATAATTTTATGCCATGGAATGATTAATGGGATGATTAAATACATCCCAGAAAAATGTTAATTACCGGAAATAATCCGGATGATCGGAATTATTATCGTACTTTTCACCGGGTACAACGATCAATAACTCCATGAAATCATTAGGCCCGATCACAGATCCGGTTTTTCAGCCATCCCCCCATAATGCTACCGATCGCTTTTTTTTAAAGTTCATCCGGGATGAACGCGACCTCCCATTTGCTTACCTCACCCTCCAGATCAGCCTGACGCTGATACCGCTTGCCATCATGCTCTACCTGCCGTTTGTTACCGGCTGGGCCTGGTGGATTACCGCCATCGCATACCAATACCTGAACAATTTTGCCTTTAAAGGCCCCTTCGGACTGATGCTGCACTGCACCAGCCACCGAACCTTATTCAAGAAGGATTATAATTTCATGAACCATTACCTGCCCTGGGTGATCGCGCCTCTGTTCGGGCATTCTCCCGAAACCTACTACACCCATCATATCGGGATGCACCATGCAGAAAACAATCTTGAGGACGACGAAAGCAGTACAATGCCCTACCAGCGCGATTCTCTGAAAGGCTTCCTGCATTATTTCGTGGTGTTCCTGTTTGCAGGTATTTATCATTTGTGCGCTTATTTTTTCAGAAAGAAAAGAAAGCGCCTGCTTTACCGTTCCGTGCGCGGCGAGCTGCTCTTTATCCTGTTTTGCATAGGGATGAGCTTTATCAACTGGCCGGCTACACTGGTGGTATTCATCATCCCATTCTTTCTCTACCGGCTGATCGCCATGATGGGCAACTGGGCGCAGCATTCTTTCGTATGCGCCAACGATCCGGGCAACCCGTTCAAGAACAGCATTACCTGTATCAATACCGACTACAACCACAAATGCTGGAACGACGGGTACCATATTTCTCACCATCAGAAGCAAAACCTGCATTGGACAGAGCACCCGGTATATTTCAGGAAGACACTCGACCAATACATCAAAAACAATGCGATCGTATTCGACGGCATCCATTTCCTGCACGTCTTCATCTGGCTGATGGGCAAGCGTTACGATCTGCTGGCCCGGCACTTTGTGAATATCGGCGACCGGTTCGGCTCCGACGAAGAAGTGATCGCCTTTCTGAAAAGCAGGGTGGAGAAAATCCCTTCATCCGCCACTCTGCAGCCGGCGATGTAATCACCGGCTTCCGGAAGGATTTCGTAAACAATCTTCCCGATTACATTTCCTCTGCTTATTTTTGCAGCTTATTTTTATTATATAACACCGTATAAGCCGGCTTCATCCGGCACAGGACTATGCAAACAATACTCAGCGAACAGGAAGTAATACGAAGAGAAAAACTGAATGAGCTGCAGGCTCTGGGCATTGATCCCTACCCTGCGCCGTTATATGAAGTAACGCACACAAGTGCCGGCATCAAAGCAGGGTTCAGCGAAGCAACAGCGGATGATTATCAGTCCGTTGCCCTTGCCGGGCGCATTATGATGGTGCGCGACATGGGCAAGGCCAATTTTGCTGTCTTGCAGGATAACAGCGGCCGGATACAGCTCTACCTCAAACGCGATGATCTCTGCCCCGGCGAGGATAAAACACTGTTCAATACGGTATGGAAAAAACTGATTGATCTGGGTGACATCATCGGTGTGCAGGGGTATGTCTTCACCACCAAGACAGGAGAAACATCCGTACACGTCACATCTTTCACCCTGTTGAGCAAGGCCCTCCGGCCACTGCCCGTTGTGAAAGAGAAAGACGGGGAAGTGTTTGATGCCGTTGCGGATCCGGAGTTTCGTTACCGTCAGCGGTACGCAGACCTGATCGTGAACCCGGGCGTACGGGATGTATTTGTGAAGATCACCAAAATGAAGAATGCCATCCGTTCTTTCCTCAACGAACGCGGAGCGCTGGAAGTGGACACACCTGTGCTGCAAAGCATTCCCGGCGGTGCAATCGCGCGCCCTTTTATCACGCATCACAATGCGCTGGACATCCCCCTCTATATGCGCATCGCCAATGAATTATATCTGAAACGACTCATCGTCGGCGGTTTCGACTGGGTTTATGAATTCAGCCGTAACTTCCGTAACGAAGGCATGGACCGTACCCATAACCCGGAATTTACCATTCTGGAATTCTATACGGCCTATAAAGATTATCTCTGGATGATGGAGATCACGGAGCAAATGCTCGAACAAACGGCCGTCGCTACCAACGGGACTACCGAAACAATCATTGATGGCAATACCATCAGCTTCAAAGCGCCCTTCGCCCGCGTTTCAATTTATGATGCCATCAAACAGCATACTGGGGTCGACATCAGCGGTATGGAAGAAGAAGAGCTGCGCAATGTCTGCCGGCAACTGCACCTGGAGACGGACAACAGCATGGGCAAAGGCAAATTGATCGATACGATCTTCGGTGAAAAATGCGAATCTCATTATATCCAGCCTACGTTTATTATTGATTATCCCATTGAGATGAGTCCGCTCACTAAAAAACACCGGAGCAAACCCGGGCTGGTAGAACGTTTTGAGCTGATGATCAACGGCAAGGAGATCGCCAATGCCTATAGTGAACTGAACGACCCCATAGATCAACGGGAACGGTTTGAGGCTCAGGCTGCGCTACTGGAACGCGGCGATGACGAAGCTATGTTCATTGATCACGACTTCCTTCGTGCGCTGGAATACGGCATGCCGCCGACCGCAGGGATCGGGATCGGCATTGAGCGCCTGGCCATGTTGCTCACCGGCCAGCATTCCATTCAGGATGTATTGCTCTTCCCACAGATGCGGCCGGAGAAGGGCGATGATTTTTAATTAGACAATTTGAAAATTTGGGAATTTGAAAATGAGTGTAATGCCTGCTATTTACATAACATAGGCATTTTCAAATTGGCACATTTTCAAATTTTCAAATTAATTAGCTGATTAAATACAAAGGTGAATTTTCGGGTGAAATCTTTCCGTAAACCGGTATATCTCAACGCAAAGATTATTTTTGTAGCAAAACAGAATTCAACATCATGATGCGACGCGCTTTATGTGCCCTGTTGCCGGGACTCTTTTTGATAAGCAGCAACGTAACGGGTCAGATCAAATTTACAGAATACACACTGCCCAACGGATTGCATGTCATCCTGCATGAGGATCGCTCTACCCCTACAGTAACCGTGTCGATCATGTATCATGTAGGCTCAAAAGATGAAGACCCGGAACGTACCGGCTTTGCCCATTTCTTCGAGCACCTCCTCTTTGAAGGCAGTGAAAACATCGGCCGCGGCGAATATATGAAGCTCGTCCAGGCAAACGGCGGACAACTCAATGCCAATACCTCGCAGGACCGGACATTTTATTACCAGATATTACCCTCCAACCAGCTCGAATTGGGGCTGTGGATGGAGTCTGAACGGATGTTTCACGCCAAGATTGACACAATAGGCGTTGAAACCCAGCGGAAAGTCGTAAAAGAAGAGAAAAAGCAGCGTTACGATAATACACCTTACGGGCAGATGATGAATGTAGTTTACGAAAACCATTTCACCGTTCATCCTTACCAGTGGACACCCATCGGGAAAGAGCAATATATAGACCAGGCGACGCTGGGTGAATTCATGGAATTTTACAAGACATTTTACGTACCCGAAAACGCAGTGCTGGTTATCGGTGGTGATATAGATATCAGCAAAACCCGTGAACTGATTGCCAAATATTTCGGAGACATTCCCAAGGGCACCAGGCCAATTCCCCGCCCCACAGTGCGGGAGCCGCAGCAGACTGCAGAAAAACGCGTCACATTCCACGACAACATACAGCTCCCGGCTGTTATAGTATCTTATCATGCACCAGAACCTGGTACTGATGACTATTACGCTATGCAGCTCATTACACAATTGCTGGCGCAGGGAAACAGCTCCCGCATGCGGACTTCATTGGTGGATCAGCAACAGGTAGCGCTTGAAGCTACCGCCTTCACTATACCCAACGAGCATCCCGGCATCGTAATGATGCTGAGCATCGCCAATGCGGGTGTTACTCCTGATTCGCTGGAACACAGCATGTTTGCAGAAATAGAAAAAATCAAGAACGAATCAATAAGCGACAGAGAGTTTAAAAAGCTCATCAACCAGGCGGAAAATGACTTTATCAATCAAAACCGCCAGGTACTCGGTATCGTTACCAATCTCGCCACTTACCATACTTATTGGAGCAATGCTAACTTGATTAATACCGAGCTGAAGCGCTACACCAAAATCAAAAGGAAAGATCTGCAACGGGTAGCCCGGAAATATCTTACGAAAGAAAACAGGCTCGTCGTACATTATTTACCAAAAACGGAAGAAAGTAATCCCTAAGTTTCCGGGGTATAACACAAATCCTCCGCAAACCGGACATCAAAACATTCTATTGAAACCCGGCAGCAACAACCGGACTTCAGCAAAAAAAGCAACAAGATGAGAAAGATCACATTATCCATACTGGCTGTTACATGGTCGATCTGTGCCGTTGCCCAGACGCTCGACCGCAGTGTACGTCCCAATCCCGGCCCCGCTCCGGAAGTGCAATTGGGTGACCCGGCCACGTTTACGTTACCGAACGGACTGAAGGTGTTCGTTGTGGAAAATCACAAATTACCCGTAGTCTCCTACTCCATTCAACTGGATATTAAACCAGCCCTCGAAGGGGACATGGCCGGCTACCGGGAAATGATGAGCGAATTGCTGGTAAGCGGCACCCGCACGCGCAACAAGCAAAAGCTGAATGAAGAAATTGATTTTGTCGGCGCACGGATCTCCGCATCCGATGGCGGCCTGTACGGGAGCAGCCTCAAAAAACATCAGGCCACATTACTGGCATTGCTCAGCGACATTGCCATGAATGCAGACTTCAAACAGGAAGAGCTGGATAAAATCAGGAAACGATCGTTATCAGCCCTTGAGATAGGCAGGAATGAGCCTGAAACCATGCTGAAAAATGCAACTGCCGCGATCAACTATGGCCAGGAGCACCCTTATGGCACAATCGCAACAGAAGAAAGCGTCAATAATATCACCCTGGAAAAATGCCGGGGATATTACGAAACATATTTCCGCCCGAATGTCGCATACATGGCTATCGTCGGTGATATCACAGTTGCAGAAGCCCGTGAACTTACAGAAAAATATTTCGGATCCTGGCAGAAAGCAGACGTGCCGGTGGCCCGCTACAACACACCTGTTCCTCCTGAGCGCACACGTGTTGCTTTTGTGCCGCGCGACGCAGCAGTACAAAGCGTATTCAACGTCTCTTATCCCATAGATCTGAAGCCGGGGAGCCCCGACGTAATCAAAGCCCGTGTTGCAAATTCCATACTGGGCGGCGGTTCGCAGGGACGCCTGTTCCTCAATCTGCGGGAGCAGCACGGATGGACCTACGGGTCGTACAGCGATCTGGAAGCCGATGAACTGGCAGGCTCGTTTACAGCCTTTGCCAACTGCCGGAATGGTGTGACCGACAGTGCGATCAGGGAAATACTGGCAGAAATGAACCGGGTAAAAGACGAGCCGGTATCCGAAGAAACCGTACAGAACACAATTGCATACCTGAGCGGCGGGTTTGCTATCGGGCTGCAGGACCCCAGTCGTATCGCACAGTATGCCATCAATATCGAACGGTATAATATGCCGAAAGATTATTACCGCAACTACCTGAAAAATCTGGCGGCAGTAACGGCAGCAGACATAC
Source organism: uncultured Chitinophagaceae bacterium (assembly GCA_964527735.1). GTDB lineage: Bacteria > Bacteroidota > Bacteroidia > Chitinophagales > Chitinophagaceae > JBEBVQ01. Next base: position 49,195 of record CAZGPG010000019.1, read on the forward strand.
AACAGATTGCACAACGATATATCACCCCCGGCAAAGCCAATGTCATTGTAGTAGGCAACCGGCATGAAGTGGCGGATAAGCTAACAGATTTTGACGCCGACGGCAATATCAGCTTTTACGATCATTACGGCCGGCCGGTCAATATTAAAGCCGCTGCCGTAGTGCCGGCCGGGATTACCGCAAATGATATCCTGAAGCAATACGCAAATGCCATCGGTGGTGAAAAAGCGCTGCGCAGCATCCGTGATATCAAAACCGAAAGCGAAGGCGACATCCAGGGCATTAAGATCGGTATTACTGAAATAAAAAAGACACCGGGAAAGATGAAAACAATGGTCAGCCAGATGGGCATGGTCGTTCAGAAAAAAGTGCTCAACGGGGATAAGAGTTTCCAGGAAGCCGGGGGACAGAAAATAGATATGAACGAAGAAGACATCGCAGACAGTCGTGAATCTGCCGATCTGTTGTCTCCGCTCTTCCCTGAGAAATATGGCATTACACGCACTATAAAAGGCATGGACCAGATCAACGGTGCAGACGCTTATATGCTGGAGGCCGTCAACAGCCAGGGCACTGTCGTAACGGAATATTATGAAGCGTCAACAGGTCTTCTGGTCAAAAAAGTGAGCAATGTGGAAACCCCGCAGGGACCTGTGTCTGTAAGTGTTGAGTACAGCGATTACCGCGAAGTACCCGGCACAAACGGATACCGGTTACCCTACATCACCCGCATACCGATAGGGCCGGGTATGATGCTGGAAACAGAAGTAAAAACGGTCGAGGTGAATAAAAACATACCGGACAGCGAGTTTCAGTAAGTAAGACAGCATAAATGAGTATGGCGACCGCTGTCAGTGGTCGCCATACTCATTTATGCTGTGCGGGATGTACCGGATGTGTTGCGCTAACATCCGGGTGTAGGGGCGAATAATGATTCGCCCCTACTTCCGTACGATTTTCATCTCTTTAAGCAGCCATCCCGCATTACCGAATTTCTCAATAATGAACAACGTATAGCGTATATCCACAGAAATATTCCGGCACAGGTTCGGATCAAAATAGAGATCGCTCATAGTGCCTTCCCAGATGCGGTCAAAATTGATACCGATCAGCTCGCCACGCGCATTGAGCACGGGACTTCCCGAGTTCCCGCCCGACGTATGGTTATCGGCCGTAAAATTGACGGGAACGGTTCCATTCGCCGCCCAGCGGCCATAATCCTTCCGGGCGTGCAACGCTCTCAGTTTCTCAGGTATATGGAATTCATGCGACTCCGGCTCATGCTTGGCTACCGTTTGATCAATATTGGTCTGCCAGGCATATTCCGCCGGGCCCTCAGGGTCGATCCCCTTGATCTGCCCGTAAGTAATACGCAGGGTAAGATTGGCATCGGGATAATATTCCGCCGCACCGTCTTTCTGCATTCTGTATTTCAAATACCGGGCATTCAGTTCTTCCAGACGGCTGTAATAGTTGGATAATACCGGATTGATCCGGTCGGTCCGTACTTTATTGATCTCAGTATATAGCTGCCACGCCGGGTCCTCCAATATCCTGACGCTGTCGGCAGGATCGGCACGATCAATAAGTTGCTCCAGCTCCGTTCCGGAAGTCAGGAGCGACCTGGCATATGCATTCCGCGCCCATTTCCCAAAATCAGCTCCATGTTCGCGGTACATACGCCGGTAAGACGCCGGCACCCAGTTGCCGGCCCTTGTGAAGAAAAGCGGCATCATCGCTTCAAAAAGCTGCCGGTCCGTTTCTACGTCATAATTCTTAACAAAACCGTCCCATGCCTGTTTAATTCTTCCTGCAGCGGCAGGAGCTGTGCCTGCCCTGTATTGGCTCAACAAATCATTCAGCAAAGCCCCCTGCTGTATCAGCTCTATTCCGAGCACTGTTTCACGTATATATTCATTACCGTTGACAGCGCTGTCTGCCGCCAATGCCACTGCTTCTATATGTCCAAGCACATCGGCAGCATCATCCGGCCGCCCCATGCCGGAAGCCCACACCTGAAATTTCTGTTCATAAGTGAGCTTTTTATCCATGACATTATTCAGTTTCAAGCCTCTCAGCTCTCCCTGCCATTTCTTCCACCCGTTCGCAACACCGGCTCTTTTTGAGGTGTATTTGATGAATACATCCCGTGACTGCTCCATTCGTTCATTCCAAACTTTCAACTTCTGTGTGCGGGCTTCGATACGTACCGGGTCAATGATGGAATAAACCTGATTGAGCTGACTGGAGGTGATATACTCCTGGGTCATTCCGGGAAACCCGTAAACCATTGTAAAGTCACCCTCCTTATATCCGCCGGCATTGATCGTAAAGAAGCGTTTGGGGCGGTAGGGGCGGTTTTCGGGAGCATAATCTGCCGGCTCATTGTTTTTGCCTGCATAGACCCGGAACAAAGCAAAGTCCCCGTTGTGCCGGGGCCACATCCAGTTATCCGTATCACCGCCGAAAGCGCCGATCCCATTCGGTGGGAATCCTACCAGCCGTACATCCCTGTAGGTCTCCGTCTCAATCGCCCAATATTGATTACCATTAAAATAGGGTCTCACCATTGTCTCGATCGTCCCGGACGAATAAGCTTTTTCGAGTGTTGCTATGCGTCCTTCAATCACTTCGTTCCGGCGGTGAGCGCTCAGCGTGTCGGGCAAACCGCCCAATATCTGCTCCGTAACGTCATTCATCTTACGGAAAACGGTGACCGTCAGGCCGGGGCAGGGTATTTCCTCCTGCATATTCATAGCCCAGAAGCCCTGGGCAAAATAATCGTTTATGGTGCTGCTTAATCCCTGCACAGTACCATAGCCGCAATGGTGGTTCGTCAGCAAAAGGCCCTGCGACGAGATAAACTCACCGGTACATCCCCGGCCAAACAATACGACCGCATTATTCAGCCCCGTGCCTTCGTCGTTATACAATTGCTCAACGGGGATCTGCAACCCCATCGCCTTCATATCAGCTTCCCGACCCTTAATTGCCGGAGGGAGCCATATCCCCTCTTTTGCCTGTACCGGGGCAGGTATACCCGCAATACATAAAAAACCAACACATACAAATAGCGCTGTTGTTTTTACGAAATTCCGTTTCATGGGCCATTTATTTGAGGATAAAGAAAATAAAAAAAAGCATTGTTATAAAATTTTAAGGTGAACTTATTATATTAGCCCTCTGGAAAGCAGTCGTTTTCCCGGGCAACATACACTAAAAATCACCGGAAATGTTTCAGTATTCGGGTATAGTGGTATTTTTGCGACCATGCTGCCGGCAGACAAAAAGAACAAAATGAAAAGAAAACTTTCCTTTATCACATTGCTCCTGATATTTGGTATACATAAACTATACGCCCAGACGCTGTTTACGCTACCCGATACTGTGTGTATTAACCAACCGGTGCAGATCACCAGCCATGTCACAGAGGCATCAAGCTATTATTGGGGCTTTTGTTCGGGATATCTGGAAAATACGCCCTCGGGCAACGCATTCGGCGCAGGCATGGGGTTCAATGACCCTGGGGCGATTGAGATTGTAAAAGACGGCGATCTGTATTACGGCTTCGTGATCAATAAAGGAGGAAGTAACCTGTTGCGGCTTGACTTTGGCGCCAGCCTGGGCAATGAGCCGGCGATAACCAATTTAGGGACACTCAATAACAGCATCCCGGCAGATGCAAATGCGCTGGCTATTGTCAAAGATCCGGTCACCGGATGGTCGCTGCTGGCTACCGGCGGCAACTCACCCGCTACCGCTTCATTCTTCAGGGCAGACTTCGGCGATGACCTTACAAGGGTACCCAACAGCATCAATTTCGGCAACCCGGGGAATATGATGCACACACCGCGTGGGCTGATCGTAGAACAGGACAGCTCCAACTGGTACGCGTTCCTGGTAGATTACGGCAGCCACGAGCTGATACGCATTGATTTCGGCAACAACCTGCATCATACGCCTCTGTTTGCTTCTTTTGGCAATCTCGGCGGGCTTACCGGAGCTACCGATATGGCACTGGTACGGGAAAACAGTAACTGGTTCATGATCATCACAAACGGGCAAAGCAATACGCTGTCCGTTATCACTACCGGCAATTTTCTCGGGGATACACCTATAGGGATCAACGTAGGCAATATAAACAATGCATTGTTTGCCCCTTCCAATATTGTGATAGCAAGAGATTGCGGCAGCTTTGCAGCATTTATTACCAACCAGGCCAACGACAGCCTTACCCGCGTTGATATCCCGGCCATGACCGGCCTGTATACCGCATCTGTACTGGATATTGTTGCCGGTATGTCTGCAACCTCATCCATGAGCCGTATCATGCGGATCAGAGATACGCTCTATGCCTTTGCCACAAACGGGAACGGTACGCTTTCCCGTGTGCTCTTTCCGCAATGTACCGATGCGAGCATTGCCTCTTCTACAGAAGCAGAGCCGCCGGTATATACATACAGCACACCCGGTACATATAATGTATACCTGGCCATCAACGAGGACGCCGCTGACGCAGCCATAGAATGCCAGCAGATCGTAGTGCTCCTGCCGCCCGCAATCAATCTGACGCCGGGCGACACCGTGCTGTGCCAGGGAGATGTTCTTGATTATTTTATCCAGTCGCCCAGAGCCATCAGGTATACATGGAGTCCCGATTACAACATTTCCGATACCACAGGCATGTTTATATCTCTGTCGCCGGCATATACAACAGAATATACCGTCCGTATCGACTACAGCTATGGCTGCATATGGGATACTTCTTTCACGGTGGATGTAAGCAAAGTTGTTGCCGATGCAGGCCCCGACCGTTTTGTTTCCGACGGCACAAAAACTGTGCTGGGAGGTCCTTTCACATCGGAGAGCACCGGAAATTTTGCTTACCGGTGGAGCCCGGCAGCATTTCTCTCTGATCCTAATATCACCAACCCGATTGCCCGGCCGGCTTATACGATCACCTATTACCTGGAAGTTACCGGACTGAACGATACACTGGGCTGCACCGCACGGGATACCGTAAGATTATATGTTGGCTGCGGCGAACTAACGCTTCCTAATGCCTTCGTACCCGAAGGTATTAACGGCAACAATACCTTCGGCCTGATGAACAGGCAGATCATCAAGCTGAACTATTTCCGCATCTACGACCGCTGGGGAAATATGGTATTTACCACTACAGATCCTGCCAAGCAGTGGGACGGGAAAATAAACGGGGAATTCCCGCCTTCGGGAGTATTCGTGTGGGAAGCCGATGGTTTCTGCATCACCGGGGAACGTGTGCATAAACAAGGGAATGTGACGCTGCTACGGTAGTAATGATTAATGGTTAATGGGCTAATTAACAATTAACAATTACGGCGTTACCATGCCAGGGCGCTGGCGCCTAATACTGCAGCGTCAGCATCGGGCAGATCGGAATTCAGAAAAGCGATTTTATTGCGGTATACATACAGCAGGTTTTGCTCCATGTGATTACGTGCGGGCCCAAGCAATAATTCACCAGCTTTGGCAAGGCCGCCAAAGAAGATGATAGCCGAAGGAGATGTGATGGCCACTATATCTGCCAGCGTCTCTCCCAATATCCTGCCGGTATACGACATGATCTCCAATGCCAGCATATCGCCTTGTGCCGCTGCTTCCTGTATCTGCTTTGCGGTGACCTGCCCCGCATCCTGACGTAGCACCGTTTCATCACTGCGCTGCGCCAGCCATTCCTCTGCCGTCCGCATAATACCCGTCGCAGAAGCGTAGGTTTCCAGGCACCCTTTCCGTCCGCAGCCGCAGGTGCGTCCGTTACGTACTGCAATCACGTGACCCAGCTCACCGGCAAATCCGTCGTGGCCGTACATCAGTGCACCATTCACCACAAATCCGCTGCCCACCCCCGTGCCGAGTGTCACTACCACAAAATCTTTCAATCCTTTGGCAGCGCCATACATCATTTCGCCGAGTGCTGCTGCATTCGCATCATTCGTAACCTTCACCGGCACATGAAAAGCCTCCTGTAATAATTTCGCCAGCGGTATTGTACCCTTCCAGGGGAGATTGACAGCATGTACGATCTCACCGGTATACACATTAGCGTTGGGAGCGCCTACGCCACATCCCATTACCTGCAGGCGTCCCACCTTATCGAGCAAAGGAGTGATCGCCTCCTGCAATGCAGCGATATAGGCGCCAACCGTATCAAACCCGGTTGTGGGCATCCTTCCTTTTTCAAGTATGCGACCCCGGCGGTCTACTATGCCAAAGGCAGTGTTCGTGCCGCCTATGTCTATCCCCAATACCCGTGACTGCTGCATAAGGATCAATTATTTTTTGCGCTTTGAGTCTGCAATATACTGATACCAAATTATGCATCACGGATTTGTCCGGATTACATGGACGGCACGGATTTTAATCCATGGAATCTCATAATCCGCCTAATCCGTGATACTGAATAGTTTGTTTGTATGATCTGCCGATATGCGTACTTATTGCGGTGAAGCCTCCCACCATGTACCAAAGGTCTGCACGGTATCACTCAGATACACCACCTCTCCGATCGTAGGGGTAATCAATGGTATCTGACATGTCTGATTCAACCGTGTGATTTCACGCAAAGGCTCGTACCAAGCATGGAGACCCAATGCAAATTTAGCGGAGTGTACGGGCATTACGTGTCTCGCCTGCAGATCCTGCGCCGCTTTCAACGTCTCTTCGGGAAGGCAGTGTATCGCCTGCCAGGCCTTGTTATATTGACCGTTTTCAAGAATGGCCAGATCTATCGGCCCGTATTGCTTACCGATCCGGGCAAAATGCGTGTCATAGCCGCTATCGCCGCCCATGAAAATTTTCAGTACAGGCGTTTCGAGCAGGAAAGACATCCAAAGTGTATTGTTCCGTTTAAAACCACGGCCTGAGAAATGACGTGCAGTGAACGTATGCAGTCGCACGCCTTCCGTGAGCTGCACTGTTTCATCCCAGTCTTTCTCGATGATCATTTCGGCCGGATACCCCCAATGTTCCAGGTGTGCTCCAACGCCTAATCCACATATTACCTTCCCCACTTTTTCTTTCAGCTTTTTTACGGTCCGGTAGTCAAGATGATCATAATGGTCGTGCGTGATCACCAGATAGTCTATCTCGGGGAAGTCTTCTGCCGTATATATATCGGTGCCGTTAAATGCCTTTGTAAAGCCGGGTACGGGAGATGCCCTGCCGCTGAAAACCGGGTCTACAAGTATGTTCAGTCCTTCCGTGCGCATGAGATAGGAAGAATGTCCAAACCATACAAGCGCATTATCGGGCAGATTGTGCAGGCTGGTGCGGACAGAAGGAATTTTTTTGATGGGCGCACTGTCCGGTATCTTTTTAAACAGGAAGTCAAAGAAGATCTTTGTAAACGAATAACCTTCGGTAAGCGAGGGCGTGAAGCTGAGGTTCTGGAAAGCGCCGTCTTTATAGTTGGGCGACTGCAGAATGCGCTCGAGCCGCTGCCCCGAAGGAGCTTTACCAAACTGAGGCTGGCGCATAAACAAAATAGTGGCCACAATCAGCACTGCACCTACACAAAGCATTATGATCATCATACGCCAGAGAACTTTTTTTAGTTTTTTCATTTTCCCACATTTGCCCGTAAAGAAGCGCTACTGATCAGTGTATCTTATCTTCCGGCCGTAGCGGCAAAATTATTGCTTCTGTTTGCTGCGCAGCAAAATATTTTCTGACGGCTTCCCGAAACAAATATGTTATTAGATAAAATAATCTTATCTTGTAATATCCATCAAATACAAATCAGCATGAAACACATCTTTACTGTTTTTCTTTTTCTCCTGTTTTCACAAGCAGGCAGCGCACAAACCGACTTTGCTGACAGCGGCGCATCGTGGTATTACAACATGAGCTTTGGCTCTTTCCACTACAAAGTCACAGGATATGATACAGTGCAGGGGATCCGCGCTTCAATAATCGAAGCGGAGGCATTGGTGCGGGAACCCTGGTTTAGCCAGGGATTACGGGTCAATGATCATGGAGTGACTAAAATTTATGCAACAGCCGACACCGTTTTTATTTTCAATTCATTTTTCAACCGCTTTACACCGCTCTATGTATTCAATGTTGCAGAAGGAGATACTGTCTGTATCCCGATGTTGTCTGCAATACTTGACGGAAACGCCACAGACAGTAACTTTTGTTTTGTGGTGGACTCCATCCGCATCCGGCAATACGACACGGCCAATCTGCGAACGTTTTATACCCGGCACTTAAACCTGAATGGAAATGAATACATTGAAAACTGGGGCTGGGATACGCTGGGGGCTTATGCCGAAAGGATCGGCGGACTTTATACAGGTCTGACGCCAGCCTGCCTTAACTGTCCGGAACCACAGGATGAGCGTTTCCAGTCACCCGGGAGTATCCGGTGCTATACCGACAAAGACTATACACTAAAACTGGCGAGCGGCCCATGTGACAATGACGGCATATCCAAATCCGTAGCCCGGTTACGAGAAGAGCATCGTCCCATAACCATCGCTCCGGTACCTGCTCATGATCATATCCGGATAATTACCGATGAGCCGGAGGACGTGCTGCGGGTTATTGTTACCGATATGCAGGGCAGGATCGTAACAATAGCAGATAAGCCCGGCAGCTCGTCTATTTCCGTACAAGATCTGCCACAAGGGATATACCTGTTGCGGGTACACCTGAAAGAACGGGATCATGTGCAGAAGCTGGTGATTCAACGCAGGTAGCGTACATGGTCTCGACAGGCTCGGCCATCGTCTTTAATGTCGGTAGCTGAGTTCATCAAAGCCCGGTGGCCGGGCCTGTCGGGGCCATTGCTTCAATACCCGCTATGGCTAATATTCCGGAGCGCATTCAACACTATACTCCGACAGTTTGGCAGAAAAACATACGAACAGATAAAGGCCGGAACAACCTGAAACACACCACTGCAATTCATTGATAATCAGGTGCGGCAAGCGGCATCAAAAACATGCTTATGTTTTTGGAAAAACATAGCTATGTTTTCGGGAAAACATAGTTACATTTTTCCCGACAACAAGCTTGTTTTCCGGAGCGCACAGGCTTGCGCTTTCCGGAGTTTCCGTATATGCCAACCTGTCATAAGCAGTCCCGCTTTCATAAGCCGCCATATTATCCCGCTGTCCCGGATGTTCCGGAGGGCATCCGGGACGACTGATAATCCCGGGTCTCCGACCCGGTCAGAACTCAGACAATATCAACAGCCCTTCCCTCACTCCATACCTGTCACCGCAACTGCTGTAACGATACTCCTCCTCCTTTACTACAATACCCGCCCGCAATGGATTCAGGTGAATGTACCTTGCTTTGCTATCATAAAACGCTTTCGTCCTGATCTCTTCACCATGATACCCTTCCTGCCAGAAGGTGACAGTATCTTCGTTTTTCAATAGCCATAGCAACCAGTTCCTGCGGCTTTCGCGTGCATTTGCACTAATAGCCTTTGTGACTTGCGTAGCCGTGTATTTCTTATAATCACGAAGAATATCGCTCAGGTTATTCTTTTCGCTGCCGATAATAAGATGCATATGGTTGGTCATAATTACCCACTCATAGATACATAGTCCTTTGTGCTCCTGACAGAACCGCAAGCTCTCTAACAATATCTCCACATACTCCTGACGTGTGAACACATCCACCCATTGATGAACGGTATTCGTTACAAAATAAACGCCCGACTGGTCATATACCTTATACACATTTCCCATACCCGCTATTTTATAATAACTCCGACAAATACACCAAATTAAACAACTTTCATCATGTTAGTTAATCTTTGTTTAATGCCTGTAATCCACCTCAAACAACAGGGAGTACATATATAAAACCGAAGGATTGAACGGAGTCGGAGCCCCCGGTAAAAAATACAAGTTTTTATTATAAAGCAGGATTCACAAATCCTGCTTTATCTGTGTTCCCGGATGCCCTTCGGAACATCCGGGAAAGCGGGTACGCGAAAATCAAAACCGTGATGCGCTCCCGGGAATATGTGTGTTGTTACTTTCAATTTCGCTAAATCAATCAATTCAATATAGAGAAATTCCAACCAACACTAAACAGAACCGGCATCAGAAATGGCTTGTTATACATCCTGTTGTACCTTGACATAAACGTGCCGTCTCTGAACGGATATAAAACGGCCACGCTTAGTTTATGCGGGCGTTTCCACCATTTCATATCGATGCCTGCTCCGACACTGACACCCTGTGACTCTACATAATCATTCACCGGACCACCAAAACCATGCTGCGTTATTATCAGGACAGAATTATAACCGTACATCCCCATTAACTTTGGCGACACCTTACGGGCAGGCAGCATATGTATCGCCATGCCCGCACCGCCGCTGATTGAGACCAGATTATTTCCCACACCTCCAAACACACTGAGATACGGTATCGGCTCAAAACTACCCTTAAGCCCAATACCTCCATAATCCAAGCCAACGCCAACGCCGAGATATAGCGCCGGATTCCATGACTTCTTATCGATCCCCCCATCCTGCGCTCTCGCAAGCATGCCATGGGAAAATGTACATGATAAAATAAGGACAAAGAAAAACAAGAATATCAGTCTCATGTCGTTTATAATCTGGAAAATGAAATTGAATGTTCAAATATAATACTATCGAACAATGTAAATCCGGTCGTTTCCACTCATTTTTATTTACCGGAAAACTATTCAGAATTGCTGTCTCCCGCTGTCCCTGATTTTTCGGAGGGAATCAGGGACGGCCTGTAATTCACCTAAAATACGAAAGCCTACATATATTAAAACGAAGGATTGGAAATCCTTCATTATCTCACTTCCCGGATGCGCTCCGCTAACATCCGGGAAAGCATCTGAAAGTATCCGCTTTAAGAAACTTTTAAGCATCCCTCCACCCCGCCCTCATCCATTTCCCTGCTTAATTGATTACATTTGATTGCCCGGGCAGCATCCGTTGCCGCTATCGGTCAAAAACACGGAGTCCACGCATGAACATCCAGCGCGCAACCCCTGTAAACGAACTGCTTGCAAGGATCATCTTCCTGCTGCTGCCAACGGCAGTGGTGGGTTATTACCTGCTCAACTATGCCAATGCCTATTACGCCATTCTGCGCAACCAGGCGTTGCAGCAAACACTGTACTTATCGGCAGGCATGATCGCCTCAGCGGTCTTCTATATGTTCCGCTTCCGCTTCCTGCCTACGTTCGCCCTGCTGGTCTTTGTACTTTACCTCGGCTACGCCGGGCTCGACCGTTCCGGCTCGGGAGAGTTCGATGCGTTTTTCATCGCACGGGCATTCCAGGTGTCGGCCATCCTTTTTTCCCTGGGTTGGCTGGTCGGATGGGGTTTCCTGCGCGTACGATACTGGTCGGTATTGCTGGCAGCCCTGCTGCTGAGCGGATGCATACTGGTGATCTCTCGCATGAAAACCGATAGCGTCGACGAACTGCTGCGGGCTTTTGCTCCGGCAGTGCTGTACGCGGTGTATATCATTTTCACTGCAGAGCAGATCTATAATTATAAAGACAAATCACAGAAGTTCTGGTGGTTTCTCAGCCGGCGGTTGGCATTGTTCGGTATCCTGGCCGTACTGCTGCTCGGGAGCATTATCTACGCCATGCAGGACGAAATAAAGGAAACTGTGGCTAACCACGGCGGCGGCGGCAAAGAAGGCGAGAACAGCATGCTGCAGCAGGACAAGAACGGCCATTTCGACCTGAAGGATTACTCCCGCCTGAGCGGCAGCCTGGGGCGGAACAACGAGCTGCTGTTCTGCGCCTATATCGACAATTACTTTGAAGGCACAGACATTCCCAATCCGTTATACCTCACGGCATTTCACTACACCAAATTCGATACCCTTACCGAGACCTTTGAGCGGGATTCGCTGATCCCGAAGAATGACCTGTTTGAACCGGATCCCGCAGCCATACCGCTGTTCAATACCCGTACCGATTCATCCGTGATTGGCAACAGCATGGGGCCTCAGCTCCGGAAAACAGTGGAGATACAGGTGTACACACGAAAGCTTTCCCCGCATACTTATCTCGCTCCCAGCACTGGTTATTTTGTACAGCCGATCACTGTGGAAAAAGATTTCAGGGAAGAATTTAAAACGGCCTTCCGCGCAAAAAGCTATGCCAGTGAGCTGAATAGCGCCTATTTTGTGTACAATGCCGACGACCCGCAGATACAGATGTTCCAGGAACAGCGGTTTGAAATCCTGCGCCGGGCAAAAGACTACGACGATGTGGATTCTGCTTTCATGGCTTATTATACCGACATGCCGGACGATACGAAATTCAATGTCATTTCTGCCCTGGCTGATTCCATTACAAGAGACGCAAAAACAGCCGTAGACAAGGTGATCGCCATCCGCGACTATTTCCTGTCTAAAGATGAAAACGGCGATCCGCTTTTCCGCTATTCCGACAATCCCGGCATCCCCGACATCCCCAGCGCTTCGAAGCTGATGTATTTCCTGTTTGAAAACCGGCAGGGATACTGTGCCTATTATGCAGGCGCTACCCTCTTCATGCTCCGCGCACTGGGCATACCATCGCGCATCACCGTCGGTTTTCTCACTGTTGACCGCAGCGATAAAAACAAAGGCTGGTACTGGTACTATGCCGATCAGGCGCATGCCTGGGTACAGGTCTACTTCCCCGGCTTCGGCTGGCTCGACTTCGACACCACCGTCGGTAACGACGATGCGCGGGAAAGTCCCCAGCCCGACCAGACACCACCCATGCAGCCGCCCAAAGCCTGGCTGGCAGCCGAAGGCATCGTGGCCAATGTAGATACTGCCAAAAAGATCCTTACGTTGAATGTGCGGCGTATGGTATTCCACGATAAAGAATACGAGGTAAAGCCGCCTTCCCCTATCTCCATGGATGTACATATTGCTGCAATACACAAAGACAGCATTGAGATCCCACTCTCCGAAGTGCAAAAAGGAGATGATGCAACGGCTGTTTCCTATGCCGATGCTATCCGGAAGATGAAACCGGCAACTAATGAAACCGGCATCGCTTTAAGCAAACGACTGCCTGCTCCGGCGCCGATTGATGAAGTGTATGTAAAACAGAAAGACCTGGGGCCGCAGGAACAAAAAGCAGCTATAGAAGAAAAGGAACAACCGGTATCTTTAAAACAAATGGCCATCACAGCCCTTTGGATCGCACTGGCGGTGATCATACTCATATTCCTGGCGCCTTTACTGATATACCGGTATTTCCTGCTGCGTTATACGCTGGCAAAACCTGCCGGGCAAAAAGCATACTGGGCGTATCGCGCTGCAACCTTCTGGCTGCATCAATCCGGTATGCCGCGCAGCCATCTGACGCCGATGCGCTATGCGCTCACGGTCGTTGACCCCGCATTGGGAACAAATTTCGGCGCATTTATGAATCTATATCTGAAACAGAAATATGCCGGACAAGCGCTGAGCAAGGATGAAGGAATACAGGTTGCCGGATTCCTGAAAGGGTTCCTGAGCATAGCACGCAAACACATCCCGCGTAAGAAACGATTCACCGGCTTCCTGTCGCCGTTGCGTGCGTGGAACTATTTTGTTGGTGTGGAAATGGAATCCTGATATTAATCAGCTTTAATAAATCGCTGCAAATAGGCAGTGGCCTGTATCATCCGGCTGCCGTACCAACTGAACATCTCGCCGTCTGCCAGCACAATCCTGGCATTGGGAAGTATTGTCTGCAGCTCGCTGATATGCTTTTCCCGGAATGGGTATGGCTCGGACGACAGCAATACAAGTTCCGGATCACTTGCTATCAGCGCTTCCGGGGAAATTTCAGGATAACGGTCTTTATCAGCAAAAACATTCTGCCATCCGATACGTTCCAGCATGTCGTGGATAAATGTATCACGCCCTACGCACATCCAGGGATCACGCCATATAAAATATGCTACTCTTTTGGGAATCGCAGCCTGCTGTAAGCTCGCAAATCCGTCTTCTACCTGTTGTACAATCCGGGCAGCCTGAATTTCCCGGTCTGTGATTATCCCTACTTCCTGTATCATGCGGAGCGCATCGGGAATGGTATATATATCGCTTATCCATACCGGGCAGCAGGCGGCAAGCGCCTCAATCTGCTCTTTCTCGTTCTCTTCCTTGTTTGCGATGATCAGATCGGGTTGCAATGCCTGTATCTGATCCAGATGAATGTTTTTTGTCCCCCCGATACGGGTCTTGCCGCGGAACCAACGCTCCGGGTGTACACAGAATTTCGTAATGCCGGTAACCTGATCTTCCAGGTCCAGATCGGCCAGTAATTCCGTTTGTGAAGGCACAAGCGAAATAATACGCTGCGGGGGCCAGGGTATATGCACTTCCCTGCCTGTCATATCGGTAAATATTCGGAGCGCCATGGCGTAAAAGTACAGCGGTTGAGGCGACAATGAAAGGATTAAAAATCAGTCGCCTCAATCCTCACCCCTCGTCCCTGTTATCCCAATCCCCGTTATAACCAGGGCAATCACACAGGATTGCCCCTACGGGCGGGCATCAAACCACACCTCATCCCCGTTATCCCAATCCCCGTTATAATTGATGGTCAGTTCTTCGCCCGATTCCACATCCCGTATGGTTTTGATGGTGATCATCCGTTTCTCATAGTCCATGAAGTACTCACAATTGGCTGTGTAAGAGTGGTTATACACAGCTATGTACCCCAGGGCCATGCAGCACATATCCTGCCCGTCCGGTGTCCATTCAAAAATATAATCGTGCAATGTTGTCTGATCCAGCAATGTACGCTCTCCCGCCGTCATAACGATAACGGGAGCAGTCTCAAGTGTTGTATCCGCCTGGATACCCGTACGGGTAAATATGCCGCGTCCCTTGCCGGGGGTGTGGTTTATATACAGGCCAGGGTGTACCATATCGCTAATTTGAAAATGAAATAATGTTGAAAATTAGAAAATGTCCGCGTTATCGCAATCATTACCCTTAATTATCCCATTTTCAAATTGCCGCATCAATCGGAACGTTTTTTACCAGCTACCACCAGTACCACACCGGCAATGGTCACTGCAACCCCGGCGTAAACAGGCCAGTTGACCCGTTTGGTTTCTTTCTTATTAATCTCGAGCGGGCCGATGTCCACTACATTTTCAGTTTTCTGGAAGCTGAAGCCATTGATGATCATCATGGCTATTCCGACCACAAGCAGTATGATTCCTAAAATACGCATAAGGGGAGTTTTCATAAATTACTTATAAAAACCGTGCACACAACATCTTACCTTATCAAGGTTATATCTCCTTTGTGTACCACCCTTGTCCCTGTCAGTTTTTCTATATCTATAACGTAAAAATAAACACCAGCTTGTACTGCCTGACCGTTACAGGTACCATCCCAACCTCTTGCAGCGATATGGCCGCTGGCCTGCCATACCAGCTTTCCCCATCTATCATACACCCGGAATGCATGTATGGTAATGGTATTGTTGTCTGCGGGGGCATGGAAATAATCGTTTCTGCTATCGGCATTGGGCGTGAAGGCTGTCGGCATAAAAACGGCAGGTATTACCTCTATAGCTATTGCAGCAGTATCTATACAGTCATGTACGGATTTGCCGACCACAATAAAGTGTCCGCTTGTATCCATACGTATCTGCTGACGATATGCCGCTTGATCGTTGAACAGCCCGGAAGGATACCAGGCGGCCACCGTGTACAACTCTGAGCCCGTTGTTTCCAGCATAATGCTGTTACCAGCGTCTACCAATGTGCTGCTGGCTTTTAGTGTTATTTGAAAGCTTTTTACGTAAACAGTTTTGTAAAAGGTATCAGTACAGGTGTTTTCTGCGGTTGCTACAAGTTTTATAACCTTATCCGTACTATCTGCAGTCACCAGCACTGTTGCTTCTGTTTCCGCTATTTGTTCATTGTCGCCGTACCATGCATAACGCATGGCACCGGTGGCGGTTAATGAAACAGAACCATTTATACAAACGGTATCGTGGCTGGCTGTAATATGCACTTCCGGCGCCGGTAACACTACCAGGTCCAGCATAATGATGGAATCACAGCCATTTGCAGCAACGGTCGTATCATAGTAAGTACCGGTCTCCGTAAGCAGCCTTCCGTTAAATTTATATCCTTCATGGGCGCACACTACTTTTGAAAAGTTATAGTATGAAGGTAGCAGCACATTCATCTCCTCCTGTGTCTGGTATGAGCACCGGCCGTCCAGGGTAGTGGTGAGTGAATAGACGCCCGAATGAGCGGTCTGTATGTTGGGTATTACGGGTGCTTTGAGTGTAGAACTGAAGCCGGATGGCCCCTGCCATGAATAGGTGATAGCCGGGTTTGTTGCGGTGTCTGAAAGTGCAAGTTCCGTTCCCCTGCAAAGCGGATCCTGGTACACAATCTTTGTTACCGGCAACGGCAGGATGGCAACATGCGTAGCGGTAGTAAAGGAACCCGAAGGTGAAGTTACCGTTAGTGTATAGAGGCCGGCGTGAGCATTTTGTACATCGGGTATTGAGGGATTTTGCAAGCCGGACGTATAACCTGCAGGACCGGTCCAGGAATAAGTCGCGCCGGCAACGGCAGTACCTGACAGCTTTAACGTGTCGCCATGACATACCGTATCATAAGCCCCTTCAAAAGCTATACTGAAGATGGAACCGTTGGCAACGCCGTTGGCATGAGCCTGTATTGTACTTATATTTCCGGATATGGTGATTTCCCCTCCGGCAGCCGGTAACGGTGTGCCGGAGGGAACCACGAGATTACCACCTGCAATTACAGCCTGTCCCTGTGCACAAGAGCCGTAGTAGGCAGAAAGGTTTGCCGTGGTAAGCGTGTACGGTAATCCGTTCAGGGTGAAAGAGATAATTTCTCCTTCATTTATAGCGGTAAAACGCAGCCTTAAATTCTGTACCGGCGTCGAAAAGGAAAATGCATAGCTACCGGGATTGGTACCCGGGGATGGGCCCCCTATCCAATAAGGGCTTTCTCCACAGGACATATGTGTGCCGGCACCGGTAGCGCTTGGCGTTACAGCTATATTAACACCGTGGATATTTTGTACTCCCGAAAGATGGGTGACAGGATTATAGACCTGTGCCCGCACCGGTAGGTTCGTACACAAAACATGCAGGAACAGGATAATAGATTTTACAGCACTTCGACTCATCTCAATCGTTGTTTGTTACCATACTCCGCAGACTTCTATACTATTGTTTTATTATCCTTACTTTATCTGTTTTGTTGCCTTCCGTTATCTCTATGACATAGAGACCATTTGTGTATGGAGTCATATCCAACACAATATGTGTACCGCGTTGTTCCGTCCTGCTCATGAGTGTTTGTCCCAAAAGGTTGCTTATACGGATCGTTGCATGCTGTATATCCCTGCCGGCATCTATGATCACTTCGCTGCTTGCCGGATTGGGGTATAATTTAATGACATTGCTGTTTACGTTAACGTCATCCATACCTGTAATGCCATCTACCAGCACACAGTCTGAAGTATCTGTGCAACCATCGGAAGCGGCAATCACTGCATAGTTGCCGTTCTTTACCGCAGTATAGCTGCGCGATGTAGCCCCTTGTATCCGCGTGTTGCTGTCACAGTTGATCCATTGATAACTACCGGCATTGCCGGCAGTCAGTGTTGTTCCGTTTCTTGTAACCGACGCCTGCACGCTGTTGATTACAATATCATAGGTAATATTACTATCACAGCCCAGAGAGTTTTGATAATACTGCACATAAATGCCCGTGCTGGTATAGGTAATGCCGTTTATAGTTACGGAGTCGCAATACCGGCCGGTAACAACAGGGTTTACCGTAGCAGTATTTACCGTGAGCGTAAGTGTAACAATGCTATCACAGCTGGTAATACTTGTAAAAGTGTCTTTGTACACCCCGCTTGCTGTATAGGTGACGTTATTGAAAGAAAAACTGTCACATGCGCTTTGCGTAAGGTCGGTGGCCACCATGCAGTAATCTTTTTGCATTTTAAGCACAAAAACATCTTTGGCACCGTTGGAGGCAATGGTAGCTGTTCCCGCTCCGAAATCAAAATCCGGTGCATCTGTAAACTGGCCGGTAACATATAAAACACCATTATCAACAACCACACCGCGGCCTATATCATCACCGGCATCACCTATGCTTTCTGCCCATACATAATTACCGGCAGCATCATACTTGCTTATAAAAATATCACCGATCCCACCATTGGATATAAGATTAGCTACACCGGCAGCGCCGTCAAAATCTGCAGTACGCGTAAAATAGCCGGTAAAATATACGCTTGCATCTGCATCAAGCGCAAGTGCATAGCCTACATCGGAACCTGCGCCGGCACCGCCCATGCTCTTTGCCCATAAATAGTTGCCGGCGGCGTCATACTTGGCAATAAAAATATCGGAAGCGCTATCACTGCAAACAAGGTTGGCGATACCTGCACCGGGATCAAAATCCACGGTACGTGTAAAATACCCTGTCACATAGGCATTACCGTTTCCTTCAACGGCTATGGCATAGCCTATATCCGCACCATTTGCACCAATACCCTTTGCCCATACATAGTCGCCGTTGACGTCATATTTGGCAATAAAAATATCGGTGGCACCTGTAGAGGCAGAGGTAAGATCTGCGATGTTTGTACCGGGGTCAAAGTCTACCGTACCGGTAAACTGGCCTGTAACATAGACATTACCGCCGGCGTCAACAGATATACCATAGCCAGCGTCAGAGGAAGTGTTGCCTATTCCCTTTGCCCATACATATTCGCCATCAGTGTTATACTTGGCAATAAAAATATCTGCGGTACTGCCTCCAATCAGTTCGGCAGTGCCGGGTCCGGGGTCAAAATCTGCCGTACCGCTAAAATATCCCGTAACGTATACGTTAGTGCTGGCGTCAACCGTAATGCCGTACCCTATATCAAACAAACCCGCACCCAGGTTCATAGCCCATACGTAATCGCCATTGGCGTCGTACTTGGCAACGAATGCCCCCCATAACACACCGCCAGCCGCAAGATTCGCAGTGCCTGTGCCGGGATCAAAGTCAACCATACCGGAGAACTGGCCTGTAATATAGGCATTGCCTGCCCCATCAACAGCTATTGCGTTGGCCATATCACCGGATGTGCCGCCTATGTTTATTGCCCATATATAATTGCCGCCGGCATCGTATTTCGCGACGAATATATCTGCAGCACCATTGGAAACAAGCGTAGCAGTACCGGTGCCGGGGTCAAAATCCACAGAACCGGAAAACTGACCGGCAATATAGATATTGCCGCTGGCGTCACGCGCTATGGCATTGCCGATATCTTCCGACGTACCGCCAATACCATTTGCCCAAATATAGTGCTGCGCATATACCTGCACAGCACCCGGCCAGAACAGTGCTGCACTGACCAATAACAGCAATTTCATTTTTTGTGTTAGCAGTTTCATCATGTCTTTCCTGTTTTTAAATGTTAAGAGAAGTGTTTGCAAGCCGGACCAGATACATGCCCTATCTTTATCATCTGAAAAGGCTGTTAAATCAGCATTTTCAGATCAGGCAAATTTATCGATGGGGTATTTCCCAGATAAGTTGAGTTTCGCCCATATTTTATTTCACAATGCGTCATGAAATATATATCCCAACTATCTCCTGCATTATTGAACTTTGTAAAATGCTTTCAGCAAGGTGTATAGTATCACTGGCATTCCTGTACAGCGTGGCATGCAGGAGCAATGCCCAGGAGTTGCCGCATACCTACCACAGCAATCTTGAAACGATTACGCGTACTACCCTGCGGCAGTACCAGACAGACACAGCCACAATACTTAATACCATAAGGATAGCGCATGCCGTCAGGGAACAGTGGCCGGACAGTGCGTTAACCCTGTATAATGCTGCCTTACGGAAAGCCGGGGAAATCCTCTTTAGTGACGGCTGCTATTTTGCATTGACGGGAATAGCGCGCTGTTATGCTCATATGGGTCATTATCAAACAGCTGTCCCGTTTTTAAAAAAAGCCTTCCCTTATGCCGCATATTCGTCTGATAAATCCTTACTGGCAAAACTGTATTCAGAAATAGCGACGCTATATTTCTATATGGGGGAATATGGGAAGGCTATATTTTATGATTACCAGGTACTCCTGGAAAGTATTCATAACCCGGCTGTTCCCGGCACGCTTATCATCACTACCTATTCCAATATCGGCAGTATCTGGGGACGGGTAGGACAAATAGAAGCATCCATAGATTTTCTGAAAAGAGCGGAACGGATCGCACGGGCGAACAGGGATTCAGTGAGACTGGCCCGTATATACATAACGATGGGCACCACATACTTCACTACCGATATGGAAAAAACGCTCTACTATTCCATGCTGGCATTGCAGTTACGTGGCAACAGCAGCGAATACCAGCCTGAAGATATATTGGCCATGATAAACATAGGGCGGTATTACATAAAGAAGCAACAATTTGCCAAGGCAATCGTTTATTGCAACCAGGCGAAGAAGACAGCCGAAGAGCTGAAAGGAAGCACCTATGCAGCACAGGCTTACTCCGCTCTGGGTGACGCTTATTATGCCGGCCGGGATTATAAAAAAGCAGAACAGACATTACTGGCAGCATTGAATATCTTTCCTGCGGATAATAAAGATGCCATGGTGAATATCCATAAGACACTTGCCGCAATCTACGCAGCTACAGGTGATTACCGGCAGGCATATAAGCACCAGGACAGCTACACGGAACTCTATAAGGAGCTGCTGAACAGGGAGGCTGTCCAACTGCTGGAACAGGAAAAAGTCAAATACAAAACAGCTGAGAAAGACAGGGAAATTGCACAGCAGCAAAATATTCTGAGAGAAAAGAACATCTGGATAGGCAGCATATCGGCAGGCGCCCTGTTGCTGACCGGCTTGCTGGCCAGCTTATACAGGGCCAACAGACACAGGCAACAGGTACAGCAGAAACATATACACATTTTACAACAGGAACAAAAAATCGCACAGTTGAAAGCCATAATGGAAGGGGAAGAGCAGGAACGTTCACGTATAGCACGTGAACTGCATGACGGTATAGGCAGCAGGCTGGCTACGGTAAAAATGAATTTCAGCATACTGCAGTATTACTACGAACCGCTATTGCCGCCTACGAACGACTTCAGGGAAATCCTGAACCTGCTGACGGAAACGTGTAACGAGGTCCGTGAGACAGCCCATAACCTGATGCCTGCAATATTAATACATCACGGACTCAATGAGGCTTTAAAACTATATTGTGATACTGTTAACAATACCAACAAATTATTCATAGACCTGCGGGTGCACTGCGACCTGTCTCACCTGGACCATTCGTTCTCGCTTTCTGTATACCGCATCATACAGGAATTACTGCAAAACATATTGAAGCATTCCCAGGCTACACATGCACTCATACAGATCAATGAACGGGATAATATGCTGAACCTGCTGGTGGAAGATAATGGTAAAGGATTTGACCATACGGAAAACCGTTCCGGAGGCATGGGCCTGCAAAATATAAGGCTGCGCGTAAAAATATTACACGGGGAATTTATTATACAATCCGGAAAAAAAATGGGAACACTCGTATATATAAAATTTGATCTTAAACAATTAAAAACACAGGATTGACATATGAATATACGCATAGCGATAGCAGATGATCATCAGGTAATTGTGAATGGTGTACAGAAGATTATTTCCAATGTAAAACACATAACCCTGACGCATACCTATCTGAATGGTGAAGAGCTGCTTGCCGGCCTGGAAAAAGCTTTACCCGATGTGCTGCTGCTGGATATACAACTGCCCGGAAAAACAGGAGATAAACTGGTCCCCTTGATTTTGAAGAGATATCCAGAGCTGCGCATTCTTGCCTTTACCAATTTCGACAGTATTTTTTATGCAAAAAATATGTTGTCGCACGGTGCTCTGGGCTTCCTGTTGAAGAGTACAGACCCCAAAACGCTTGTTACGGCTATAGAAACCGTTTACGGTTATCAGGAGTTTTTAGAGCCGTCCATTAAACGACAGATAGAGGAGAAGCATTTAAAAGCGAACAGGGTAAGCGCAGAGTATCCCGTGCTTACGCCCAGGGAAAAAGAGGTAATTCAACTGGTGGTAGACGGGTATACAAGCAAAGAAATTGCCGAACAACTGCATCTGGGAATAGATACAATAGAAAACTACCGGTTCAATCTGATCATCAAACTGGGAGTTAAAAACACGGCAATGCTTATTAAAAAAGCGGTACAGACAGGACTGGTCCAATGAGTATGCACGGATTGATGCAAGGCATATATACGACAAAACCGCGCCCGGGAGCACGGCTTCGCTGCTGACAGATTACTGCCGTTTACAATGCTGCCTGATACCTTTTTCCTACCTCTTCCCAGTTGATCACATTCCATACAGCTGCAAGATAGTCAGGGCGTTTGTTCTGGTATTTCAGGTAATAAGCATGTTCCCAAACATCAATCCCGAGAATGGGCGTACCCTTCACTTCAACCACGTCCATCAGCGGGTTATCCTGATTAGGCGTAGAGGTAACCTCCAGTTTTCCGTCTTTTACGATCAGCCATGCCCAGCCGCTGCCAAAGCGTGTAGCGCCTGCTGCATTTACCTTTTCTTTCAATCCATCCAGAGAACCGAATGTATCATCTATTGCTTTGGCAAGATCGCCGGAAGGTTGTCCTCCGTTGGGGGACAATATAGTCCAGAAGAGGCTGTGATTAAAATGACCGCCGCCATTGTTACGTACCGCAGCAGGGTATTTGGATATATTTGCGATCAGCTCTTCGAGCGATTTACCTTCGCCATCTGTACCGGCCAGCGCCTTATTCAGGTTATCGACATAGGCCTGATGGTGTTTCCCATGATGGATCTGCATGGTTTGTGCATCGATATGCGGCTCGAGCGCACCGAAATCGTACGGTAATGCAGGAAGTGAATGTGCCATAGTTAAAATGTTTATTTGGTTAAGTTAATACGTTCAAAGTTAACGGGACAAAAACGATTCCCAAAATCGAAACCGGTTATCGGTCTATTTGGCGCAGTACCCCACTACACAATCGCCTCATTCCATTTTATTTAACGTTCCTGTTCAAACCCGTACATACTTACTGCGTATATTTGGCACTGATTTAAGCAGAACGATACCGCATGAGCCTTCCTTCCATTTCCCTGCAACGACCCGTACTGGCCATTGTACTCAATATCATTATTGTTATATTCGGCATTATCGGGTTTAATTTCCTGGGGGTGCGGGATTATCCGTCCATTGATCCGCCGATCATCAACGTACGGACATCCTATGCGGGAGCGAACCCGGACATTGTGGAATCCCAGATCACTGAGCCCCTGGAGAAATCCATCAACGGTATTGCGGGTATCAAAAACATTTCGTCCACGAGCGCGCAGGGCAGCAGTAATATCACTGTCGAATTTGATCTGGGCATAGATCTGGAAGCTGCAGCCAACGATGTACGTGACAAAGTTTCTCAGGCAACGCGGAACCTGCCGCAGGATATCGATGCCCCTCCCGTGGTATCAAAAGCAGATGCGAACGCCGGCCCGATCCTCTCTATGACGGTGCAAAGCGACACCCGCAACCAGCTTGAACTTACCGAGTATGCGGAAAACGTATTGGTAGAAAGGCTCCAGACCATACCCGGAGTGAGCAGCATACAGATCTGGGGACAAAAAAGATATGCCATGCGCCTTTGGCTGGACCCGGTGCGGATGGCAGGACAGGGTGTTACATTCACAGATGTGGAGCAGGCAGTAACCCGGCAGAATGTGGAATTACCCGCCGGTAAATTATCCGGCAGCAACACGGAACTATCGGTGCGTACCCTGGGGCGGCTTTTTACGGAAGAAGACTTTAATAGCCTCATCGTTAAAACAGAAAACGGGATTGACGTGCATCTCCGGGAGATCGGCGAAGCCGTGCTCGGACCGGAAAATGAAGAGACCGTACTGAAAGAGAGCGCCGTTCCCATGATCGCCCTGGCGGTTGTTCCCCAGCCAGGCTCCAATTATGTAGCCATTGCAGACGAGTTTTACAAACGGTATGATCAACTGAAAAAAGATATCCCTGAAGATTTCAAGGTGGATATAGCGATGGATAATACCATTAGTATCCGCAACTCGATCTTCGAAGTGGAAGAAACACTGTTAATCGCCTTCCTCCTGGTCATTGTGATCATTTACCTGTTTTTCCGCGACTGGCTGATCGCACTCCGTCCACTGATTGACATACCGATAAGCCTGATCGGCGCTTTCTTTATCATGTATATGTGCGGGTTTACGATCAATGTGCTTTCCCTTCTGGCTATTGTGCTCGCGACAGGGCTGGTGGTAGACGACGGCATTGTGGTTACAGAAAACATTTACAAGAAAATAGAACGGGGCATGGAGAAGCACCGCGCGGCAAGGGAGGGCAGCGAAGAAATCTATTTTGCCGTTATCTCCACATCCATTACACTCGCAATCGTATTTCTGCCGATCATCTTCCTCGAAGGCTTTACCGGACGACTATTCCGTGAGTTTGGCGTCGTTGTGGCCGGCGCTGTGCTTATCTCCGCTTTTGTATCTCTGACGCTCACCCCGGTGCTTAACGTCATGCTCACACGCAAGAATCACAAACCATCCTGGTTCTACGTCAAAACCGAACCGTTTTTCCTCGGCATGGAGCGCGGCTACAAAAAAGGGCTGGTTTGGGTGATGCGGCACAAATGGGTGGCGATTACCGGTATGGTGGCTTCACTTTCGCTCATCTTTCTTATCGGGCGCGGATTACAAAGCGAGCTGGCGCCACTGGAAGACCGGAGCCGCTTCCGGATGCAACTGTCTGCTCCGGAAGGAACCTCCTTCGACGCAATGGACCAGTATGTGAACAGTGTCGTGGAAATGATCATGGATTCCGTACCGGAACGACGGATCATCCTGTCTGTTACTGCACCGGGCTTTACCGGATCAGGAGCCGTCAATACCGGCTTCCTGAATGTACGACTGAAAGAACCGGACGAAAGAGAACGTACGCAAAATGAGATCACCCAGCAGGTGAACCGTGCAGTACAGCAATTCAACTTCGGACGTGCATTTGCCATACAGGAGCAGACAATCTCAGTACAACGGGGCGGGAGCGCTTTTCCTGTTGTATATGTACTCCAGAACATTGATTTTGAAAAATTATCAGAAGTGCTGCCTCACTTTCTCGATGAAGCAAACAAAAGCCCGGTTTTCCAGGGAGTTGACGTAGATCTGAAATTCAACAAGCCTGAAATCGCTGTTTCCATAGACCGGGCAAAAGCATCGCAATTGGGGGTATCCATAGCAGATATATCCCAAACCCTCCAGCTTGCATTAAGCAACCGCAGGCTTGGTTATTTTACCCGGAGCGGCAAGCAATACGAGGTGATCGGACAGGTCTCACGCCCCAATCGTGAAGTACCGGTAAACCTGAATACCTATTATGTACGCAATGGATCCGGCGAAATGATCTCTCTGGATAACCTGGTACAGCTCGAAGAAACGACCAGCCCTTCCCAGATATATCACTTCAACCGCTATAAATCTGCAACGATCTCCGCACAGCTTGCGCCGGGGAAAACGATCGGAGATGGTATCGCTGCCATGCGTGCTGCTTATGACAAGCTGTCGGAAGAAGAGATCATAGACGACAGCTTCACCACTTCACTGAGCGGAGCGTCTAAGGACTACGAGGAAAGCTCTTCAAACGTACTCTTTGCCTTTGTGCTGGCGCTGGTGCTTATCTACCTGATCCTGGCCGCACAGTTTGAAAGCTTTGTAGATCCGATGATCATTATGCTTACCGTACCATTAGCTATAGCGGGCGCCGTAATTTCACTTTGGTTGTTCGATCAGACGCTGAATATTTTCTCCCAGATCGGGATGATCATGCTGATCGGCCTGGTTACCAAAAACGGTATCCTGATCGTTGAATATACCAATAAGGTTTTCGAACGCGGCACAAACAAAACGGAAGCCGCTATACGAGGCGCCGCCATGCGCCTTCGCCCGATCCTGATGACGACGCTTGCCATGATGTTCGGAGCGTTGCCCCTCGCGGTGTCGCTGGGCGCGGCGTCTACCAGCCGTATGCCGTTAGGGATCGTGATCGTGGGCGGTCTTTTATTTTCACTGCTGCTGTCGTTGTTTGTTGTACCCGTTATGTACACACTCCTGTCGAGAAGAAAAACCAAACCGGCAACAGCCATAGACAAACTGAACGATTAATGAACCGACTAACAGCCATCACCTTTGGTCTGCTGTGCCTGCTGATCACGCCTGATATACAGGCGCAGGAACGGCTCACCCTGCAAGATGCCATCGCCAAAGCACTGGAATATAATTTCGATATCCGGATCGCCCGGACAATATCCGACCAGGCAACCGTCAACAATACAGCGGGTAACGCAGGCATGCTGCCCAACCTGAACGCTTCCGGCTCTTACGGTGCAGGCAGCGCCAACACCCATATTGAATTTGCCGACGGCAGGATACAGGACGTGGATAATGCGCTTTCCGAAACCATCAGCGGCAGCGTACTGCTCAACTGGACATTATTCGATGGCGGACGCATGTTTTACCGGAAAAAGCAACTGAACGAACTGGAAGAGATCGGACAGGTGCAGCTCAAGGCACAGGTACAGGCTACCGTTTCACAAGTCATACAGGCATATGCTCAAGTCGTATTACAACAACAGCAACTGGTAGCCATTGATACCGGATTGATCCTGGCAAAGGTCAGGATGATACTTTCACAAGCCAACTATGAAACCGGGGCATCTGCCAAAGTGGACTTTCTCCAGGCACGGGTGGATTATAATGCACGGCAGTCCGACTCCCTGTATCAGAAAGCTGCATTGACTGCTTCTTATGCCCTGCTGAATGCGCTCATGGGAGAAGAAGCGGACCGTATTTATATGGTGGACGATACGATAGCGATTACCACCCACCTGCAGCCCAAAGACAAGGAGCTGCTGAAGCAGATCAATCCTGTACTGGATCTGGCACGCCGGAGCGCCGAAGTATCACGCCTCGAAGCGAAAATAGCCCGCTCGGCTTACCTGCCTTCCCTCGCACTGAACGGAGGATATATTTACACCCGCACGGCCAGCCAGGCAGGGTTTGCACTATTCAACCGGAGCACCGGCCCGAACGGTTCGCTCAATCTCAATGTTCCGATCTTCCAGGGCGGCAACATCCGGCGCACAGCCAAAGTAGCCTCATTGCAGGCGCTAAGCGATGAATTGCTGTACGAGCGGCAAAACACCGAACTAAGCAGGCAATACCGTACTGCGTGGAGCAACTACAGCGTATCTGTCGGAGCGTACAAACTGGAAATGGACAATATTAAATACGCCAAAGAAAATCTCGACATCCAGCAGGAGCGGTTCAAGGTAGGCATCTCGACGACGTTGGAAACCCGCGAAGCCGAAAACGGGTACGTGCAGGCGCTGGTACGGTTGTACACGGCCATCTACAACCTGAAGGTAAATGAAACGGTGGTGAAGGAACTGGAAGGTGAATTGGTCAGGTAGAGGCGCGATGCATCGCGCCTCTACGGTGATAAACGGTCAATCCCCTGTTTCAGGGCAATCATTTCCTGCTGGCCGGTCGTAAAATCCTTCAGGCTCACCATTCCTTTTTCCCGTTCTTCATCGCCGGCAATGATCACATAGGCAAAGCCACGTTTGTTTGCGTATTTCATCTGCTTCCTGACTTCCGCACTTTTTTCGCGGTAAAAATTAAGTATTTGATAATAAATAT
>CAZGPG010000020.1:0-73179 GCA_964527735.1 uncultured Chitinophagaceae bacterium
CACATTTTCCACATTCAACACATTTGTCACATTTTAACTATTAATAATCCTGTTCTTTTACCTGTGCCTCCATAACGGATATTGCTACCATGTTTACTATCTGCCGCACTGAGCTGCCCAACTGGAGCACGTGCACCGGTTTCCGCAATCCCAGTAAAATAGGCCCTACTGCCTCTGCTCCCCCTACTTCCTGCAACAGATGATAAGCAATATTGCCCGCCGCCAGGTTCGGAAAGATCAGTACGTTGGGCGACTCCTGCACCAGATCGGAGAACGGGTAATTTTCACGGAGCAGATCCTTGTTAAAGGCAAGTCCGGCCTGCATTTCTCCATCAATGATGATATCCGGATGCAATTCTTTGATACGGGCTACGGCATTGCGCATAACAATGGCTTCAGGAGAAGCGCTGCTACCAAAGTTGGAATATGACAGCATTACAATACGCGGCCTGATATTAAAACTGGCCACAGCACGGGCAGTCTGCAGGGTAATATCTACCAGCTCATCTTCTGTCGGATTAAAATTTACAGTGGTGTCGGAAAAGAACAGAGGGCCTTTCCGGGTAAGCATCATATACATACCGGCAACCCGCTTTGCGCGTTCATGCATACCAATGATCTCCAGCGCCGGGCGCAAGGTATCCGGATACTGCCGGGTAAGCCCGGATAATAATGCATCTGCTTCTCCGGCCTCCACCATCATACAACCGAAATAAGGCCGCTCGCGCATAATTTTACGCGCTTCATACAAGTTGTACCCGCGGCGTTTGCGTTTTTCAAAAAACAAATCGCCGTACGCTCTGCGCTTTTCCTCCTGTGCCTCACTACGCGGATCCATAATTGTGACGCCGGCAAGCTGAAGACCGTTCTCTGCTATCAGCCGGTTTATTTTCTGCTCATTTCCCAACAGGATGGGAATAGCAATTTTTTCATCCCGCACAATCTGTGCCGCCTTAAGGACTTTCAGATTCTCCGCCTCTGCAAATACCACTCGTTTGGGATTTTGCTTCGCCTTATTGATCAGGAAGCGGAGGATGTTATCATCCGAACCAAGCCTGCGATACAACTCCGCTTCATAAGCTTCCCAGTCGGCAACCGGCTTTTTGGCCACACCACTTTCCATTGCGGCCCGCGCCACAGCAGGCGCTACCGTTACCAGCAGCCGCGGGTCGATCGGTTTGGGAATGATATAGGTGGGACCGAAGTACAGACTTTTTTCTTTATAGGCTACATTGACTATATCCGGTACCGGCTCTTTCGCCAATTGCGCCAGCGCCTTTACTGCGGCCAGCTTCATTTCTTCGTTAATGGCGGTAGCACGTACATCCAGCGCCCCGCGAAAAATATAGGGAAAGCCGAGCACATTATTTACCTGGTTGGGATAATCGCTGCGGCCGGTAGCCATGATCACGTCCGGGCGGGCAGCAACTGCATCCTCATATGGTATTTCAGGATCAGGATTGGCCAACGCAAAGACCACCGGTTTGTCCGCCATTGCTTTGATCATTTCACCCGAAACAATATTACCTTTCGACAAGCCGATAAAAACATCCGCACCCTTCATCGCTTCCGAGAGCGTCATTTCCTGCACATCCTTTGCAAATATTTTTTTATTATCGTCGAGATTTGTCCGCCGGGTGGTGATCAGCCCTTTGCTGTCAAACATATATATGTTGGCAACATCCGCACCCAGCGCAATGTATATTTTGCAGCACGATATCGCCGACGCCCCGGCCCCACTGACCACAAACCGCACCCTTGAAATATCCTTTTCCACCAACTCCAGCGCATTCAGAAGCGCTGCGCCTGAGATGATCGCCGTGCCGTGCTGATCGTCATGCATGATGGGAATACTTAATTCTTTCTTTAACCGCTCCTCTATTTCGAAGCATTCGGGGGATTTGATATCTTCAAGATTAATACCACCGAATGTAGGCTCCAGCGCTTTCACTACGTTGACAAACTCATCCACTCCATACGCATTCAGCTCGATATCAAATACATCAATATCAGCAAATATCTTGAACAGCAGCCCTTTCCCTTCCATAACCGGCTTGGAGGCCTCGGGACCTATATCACCCAACCCAAGCACAGCCGTACCATTGCTGATCACCGCTACCAGGTTGCCCTTTGCGGTATAGCGATATACGGCCTCCACATCTTTGTGTATTTCCTTACAAGGTTCGGCCACACCCGGTGAATAGGCCAGAGCAAGATCACGTTGGGTTTTTGTTGCTTTAGTCGGGATCACTTCTATCTTGCCCGGCCTGCCCTGTTCATGGTATTCGAGCGCATCTTCTTTACGAATCAATTGTGCCATTATCTGTTATACGTTTTTCCTCAAATGGAAGGAAAGGTACAAAGAAACTAAACAGCGTGAATCATACCAGGTCTGATCATCAGAAAAAATAATTTCCAACGCGTATCATGCACAAACCCAACTATCCGAAATGCATATTTTATTCTTTCATTGCCATATAATGGTGTTTTAAAAAAAGCGCTCCGGCAAAGCCGAAAAATGATAGTTTTGTGCCTGGTCATAGTATACACCTCATGAAACGTTCCGTACGGATATTATGGCAGTTGTTTATTGCCGGTTTTATTTTGTTCAACCTGGTTGTCCTCGCTTTTTATTTTAACTGGACGGGCAATATGCCGCCCGAGCATGTGTATGAAAATCCGAGCAACAATCTCTCGTCTGAAGTATATGCCGCAGATGGCGCGCTGCTGGGCCGGTATTATGTGCAGGATCGCTCCAACAGCAAGTACCACGAAATTTCGCCCAATGTGCTCAACGCCCTGATCGCTACCGAAGACGAACGGTTTTATGATCATTCCGGGATTGACGGCAAGGCAATTGCACGGGCTGTGTTCTTTTTGGGGAAGCAGGGCGGCGGCAGCACAATCACCCAGCAATTGGCTAAAAACCTCTTCGGCCGTCAGCGTCCCAGTATCTTCACCATGCCCGTTATCAAGCTGAAGGAATGGGTAATGGCCGTAAAGCTGGAACGTAACCTGACAAAAAACGAGATCATTACATTATATCTGAATACGGTTCCCTTCGGAGATAATGTGTACGGCATCAAAAATGCGGCACTGACCTTCTACAACAAAACACCCGATGAGCTGACCGTGGATGAGGCAGCCGTACTGATCGGGATGCTGAAGGCCAATACATATTACAATCCCCGGCTGCACCCGGATCGTTCGCAAGCACGCAGGAACGTAGTATTGGAGCAGATGGTAAAGTCGAATATGCTGGAACGCGCGGAAGCAGAACGTCTCAAAGAGCTCCCGGTCGTACTCGATTACCACAAGCTGGACTATCACGAAGGTATTGCCCCTTATTTCAGACAGGTTGTGGAGCAGCAGGTAAAGAGAACCATGAAGGATACCCGCAACCCGGCTACCGGAAAGCCTTATGACATCTATAAAGACGGACTGAGGATCTATACCACGTTAGATACCCGCATGCAGCGCTACGCCGAGCAGGCAGTGGAGCAGCATATGACTGAGCTGCAGCGTCAATTCATAGCACAGGCCGGCTACCGGGACGGCTCTGTATGGCGTAACCATATGAAAGTGATACACGCCGCCATGAAAACTTCCGGCCGCTATTATGCACTGAAGGAGCAGGGGCTGAGCGAAGAAGAAATAAAGACAGTGTTTGAAACGCCGGTACCTATGAAGGTGTTTGCCTGGAACAACCAGAAATATAAGGATACAGTCATGACCCCGCTGGACTCTATCATGTATATGAAAACTTTCCTCCAGACCGGCTTTATGGCCATGGATCCTTATTCCGGTGAAGTAAAAGCATGGGTGGGTGGTATCAATCACGATTATTACCAGTTCGATCATGTAAACGTGAATACCAAACGCCAGGTAGGCTCCACGATCAAGCCACTGCTCTACTGCCTTGCGGTGGACAACGGATTTTCACCCTGTGGTATGGTGCAGACAGAAGCTCAGATGTTTAATAACAAGCCCTACGATGCGGGCGGGTCAAAACACGGGGAGATTACCATGCAGCGGGCGCTGGCATTTTCCGTCAACAATGCTGCCCTGTATATCTTAAAGCAGGTAGGCGTCAATGCTTTTGTTGATTTTGCAGAAAAATGCGGGATCACCAGTAAAATTGAAAAATACCCCTCCGCAGCACTGGGCGTTTCCGATATTTCCCTGTTTGAAATGCTCGGGTCTTATACCATGTTTCCCGCTGCCGGTATGCATGCCCGCCCGCTATTTATCACCAGGATCGAAGATAAAAACGGCAACCTGGTCAAAGGTTTCGTATCCGAACAAAAAGAGATTATCAGCGCCGGGACCGCATTTAAAATGGTTCGCATGATGCAGGGCGTTGTAGACTACGGCACTGCAAAACGGCTGAGATACCGTTATAATCTGAGTGGAGAAATGGCAGGCAAGACGGGTACTACCAACAAGCAGGCCGATGCGTGGTATATCGGCTATACACCGCAATTGCTGGCAGGCGCCTGGGTGGGATGCGACGACCGGTTCCTGCGTTTCCGGAGTGAAGCTTTAGGCCAGGGCGCTGCTGCGGCCCTCCCGATCTGGGCTTATTTCATGAAGAAAGTTTATGCCGACAAAAATCTGGATCTGGATGCAGACGTACAGTTTCAGAAACCGGAGGGGTATGACGATTGCAACGTCCTCGATGAGACCAGCCTTATGCGGGCTAACAGCTACTATGACACGGAAAACGATGCCCCTGAAGAGCAGGCGCCGCAAATACCGCTGGAGGACTGGAACAACAGCAGATAGAAAGCCGGAAACCTTTAGCTTTTATCAGCCAATGAAACCATTAGACTGATTAGCTAAATAATCCCTCGCGACAAACATTAGCTAATTGGCACATTTGCTAATTGGCTAATAAATTTGATCAGAATGCCAACACACAAAGGAAAAATAATTAATGATCCGGTATATGGTTTTCTCCGCTTCCCGGAGCCGGAGCTGATGCAGATAATAGAACACCCCTGGTTTCAGCGGCTCCGTTACATCCGGCAAATGGGCATGGCACACCTCGTATATCCCGGAGCAGAACATACCAGATTTCATCATTCCCTGGGCGCCTGCCACCTGATGGGCAAAGCCCTGGATGAGCTAAAGATTAAAAATGTCCCCTTCACAACCGAAGAATGTACGGCTGCACGAATGGCTATTTTGCTCCATGATGTAGGCCACGGACCATTCTCTCATGCACTGGAACATTCACTTGTGGAAGGTATCACTCATGAAAACATTTCCCGGCTCATCATGCAGCGTATCAACAGGGAAAGCGGGGGCATCCTGGATACGGCGATCGAAATATTCGAGCATACCCACCCTAAAAAATACCTGCACCAACTGGTATCCAGCCAACTGGATGTAGACCGGATGGATTACCTCAACCGGGACAGCTTCTATACCGGCGTATCGGAAGGCGTAATCGGCTATGACCGTATCCTGCAGATGCTTACCGTACAGGATGAAGAGCTGGCCGTAGAAGAAAAAGGTATTCATTCGGTCGAAAAATTCATTATTGCACGCAGACTGATGTACTGGCAAGTATACCTGCACAAAACCGTGCTCGGCTCAGAGCACCTGTTGATCAACATCCTCAAGCGCGCTAAAGAACTGGCCCGCAACCATGCGGATCTGTTTGCCACACCCGCTCTGCGTCATTTTCTCTATGGCCGGATAACCTCAGATGATTTCCGGGAAAACCCGATACATCTCGAACAGTTCTGCATGATGGACGATACGGATGTGCTGGTCTCTATTAAAATATGGCAGGAGCATCCTGATCCGGTACTTTCAAAGCTGTGCCGGATGCTGATCCGCAGAAAACTCTATAAGGTAATATTCAGTCCGGAGCCACAGGAAACAATGTTAGCCATCAAAACGGAAGAGATCATGCGCCGGCTGGACATCGGCGAAAAGGAAGCAGCTTATTTTGCATTTACAGGTATCACCTCCAATAATACATATGACACAACCGATGAGCGGATCCTGATTGCGCTGAAAGACGGAACGGTATCCGATATATCCGATATTGAAAATACCCTGGTCAACCAAACCACAGCCCGGCCGGTACATAAACACTATCTGATTTATACAGAAGGATAATCATTTTTCTATCAGGCATCCCTGTAAAACGAAACAGGGCGAATGCAATTCATCAGATGGGTGTTGGATTATATTGGGCGAATGCAATTCGCCCCTACATTTCCTGATTATTGCGCCAACCCGCTAAGCAGCGCTTTTTTAACTAATGCGGCGGTATTGCTTACATCCAGCTTGAGCATAATACTGGCCCGATAATTCACAACGGTATTAACACTCAGATACAATTGCTCAGCAATCTGCGGACAGGTACCGCCATTTACCAGGAGCTGCAATATTTCCTTTTCCCTGAGCGTGAGCGTGGATTTGGAAGAACTTCTTTTCTGAATCCGCAGCGCTGCATGTTCCATCTTCTCTTTCATTGCCGGATCAAGAAATTCCTTTCCTTCAAATACAGTTTCGATCGCTGAGACCAGCATCCGCTCTTCTGCATTTTTCAGAATATACCCCAGCACACCATGCCGGAACATATTCTGCGCATACAGGCTGCTGTCGAAATTGGTCAGCGTAAGTATCTTAAGCTGCGGATATTTCTTTATGATCACCGGGGCCAGCTCATCCCCGGTCTGGTCGGGGAGTTGTATATCCAACAATAAGACATCCGGCAATACCTTTTCCAGCCCTTCCATCAGCGATGCACCGTCGGGGTAAGTGCCGGTAAGCCGAATGTGGGGGTAGCGATGCAGTACATTCTGCACCCCTCCGATTACCAATGGATGGTCATCTGCTATTGCTATACGGATCTGCATACATTTTGCCGGTACAAATTTACATCTTTTCCTATCAGCTACCAGACAAGCGTTCCCGTTCAAATTCAATATAAACAGTAGTATTCCTGCCCGGAGCAGACATAATGGATATCTCCCCTTTCAACGCCTGTACCCGGTAACGGAGGTTCTGCAGCCCGATACCATCGTATTCCCGGTCTGTATCGAAACCGATACCATTATCTTCCACTGTGATGCTCAGCTTTCCCCCATCCTCACGGATGAGGATAGCTGCGTATGTGGCACGTGCATGCTTCACCACATTCTGCACCAGTTCCTGCGTGATCCGGTACAGCAGCAGCTCAACAGATTTATCCAGTCCATAGAAATCTCCCTGGAACTGCAATTCTATTTCCAGCTGATTGCCGGCATTAATATTATCACAGTAAATACCCAGCGCATCTTCGAGGCTATGCCGGATGAGCACGTCAGGCATCAGATTGTGTGCAGTTTTTCTTACCTCAGAAGCTATATCATGCAATATGCTTCTCAGATCGCCAAGTTTCCGGATATGCGCCACCTCTGGGTTCTCTTCTTTCACAGCGCCCAGTGTCAGGCTTGCCGAAACCAGCATGCCACCGATCCCGTCGTGCAGTTCACGCGCAATACGCGCACGTTCCTGCTCTTCCCCCTTCATGATCGCTTTCAGCTGGCTGATCTCCTGCTCCTGCTGCCAGGTGCGCATTTGTTCCGTTTGCAAATTTTGCCGGTTACGGTAACTGCGGTACAGACTAATCATAAAAGCTGTCATCAGCAGCGCTCCGCCGGCAATGCTGGCGATCCACAAGTTCTTTATCTTAAGCTGCGCCTCCTGCCGCGTAAGCCGGAGCGCACTACGGGCAAGCGCCATGTCCTTTTCCGCTGTATGAAATCTAATTTCGAGTAAACGCACAGCCTGTACATTTTCTTTACTCATCAGGCTGTCCCTGATTTTGCTGTACCGGCGTTCATGCAAAAATGCTTTTTTATACTCCCCGGTTTTAGTGTATATATCCGCAAGTATCCTATGCCCATTACTTACATCCACGGGCATGCCGATGCTTTCAGATTCTGTTAGGAAATATTCCAGATAACGGATCGCATTTTTGTTATCGCCAAGCAGGAAGCTGGTATAACCCAACGGAAAATACGGAGAGATACGAATCATGCGGATACGGCTATCGCGGCTGAGTTGTTCCGCTTTCCTGAAACAGACCATTGCCTGCGCCGTATCTTTCTTGTACAGGAATACCCGGCCAAGACTGTTCATCAGGAGCGCTTGCTGTGCTTTCATTCCCTGTGCTGCGGCCAGTTTGTAGCCAGCTTCAAAACTTACCTGCGCCTCATCATACTTCCCGGTCATCCCCTGTGCCGCTCCCCGTATATTGAGCAACTGTACAAGCTGGCGATCGTAACCTTTTCTCCGCGCAATCCGTTCTCCCTGTTCGAGGTAAAAAAAACTTTCCTCGTATTGCCCCATTTGTCCGAAAAGGCTTGCCAGATTCCCATATATCGTTACAAGATGTTCCGGTTCTCCGAGATTATTCCGGGCCACCTCTTCCAGCGCCTTATAGAGATGGTATGCCGTATTCCGGAAATCTCCGGTATTTCCGAACACTTGAGATGCCTGGATATAAATCCTGGACAGCAAGGAACTGTCCTGAAAAACAGGAGGACCGCCTGCGAGTAAGTCACGAAATATACGTATGCCTTCCTCACTTTTCCCCTGTTCTGTGTACAAAACGCCCAATCGCAGTGTTGCCCATCCTGCACCATCATTGAATCCGCTTTCACGACTATATACCAATGCCTTGTAAAACAACCGGCCGGCACTATCGGGCAGT
The DNA here is from genome assembly GCA_964527735.1 of uncultured Chitinophagaceae bacterium. Classification (GTDB taxonomy): domain Bacteria; phylum Bacteroidota; class Bacteroidia; order Chitinophagales; family Chitinophagaceae; genus JBEBVQ01. Next base: position 8,720 of record CAZGPG010000020.1, read on the forward strand.
GTATCACGGATAGCATCACCAGCCCGTATCAGACGCATGATAGTAGCCGTATCCGCCATTGTCTGCAATTGCAAACTGCCTTCTGCTCCCTTTCTCAGTACCTGCTGGGCCGTCGCATGTACACAGCAGGCGATCGCTATACATGTCAATAGCAAACGCATATATGTTACCATACGGGAAATAAAAAGCATATTCTAATCTACAATAATAATTCCAGGAAAACGCATAGCAAAAACAATTATGGTATAAACATACTATCCTGACGTCGGTCAGCAAAAATACCTTTGGTAGGCATAGTTTTTAAAGAAATAATCATTATGAGAAAAACAAATACATTTGTTTCTACCTTGTTTTTACCTGTTGCACTGCTCATCGGAATAAACGAAACAAGCGCAAAGATGGACGGAATTCCTGTTACCGGCAGGCAGACGGCACAGCTTTACTTCGTGGAGAACAAGGGACAGGTGAAAGATCAGCATGAAATAAAACGGGAAGATATTGACTTCCGCCTTGCCGCCGCCAATGGGCTGAATATGTTCGTCGGTAACGGCGCACTGCATTACCAGTGGATGGCAACACCGGAGCAGCATGGAAGCACTGACGCGAAGACTTACCGGATGGACGTTTCCCTTATTGGCGCCAATCCGGATGCACAAATATTGAGAGCAGATCCTGTTGCTTATTACGAGTATTATTACTACTCGGGTAGCACCCATCTTAAGGCGGAGAGCTGGGGGAAGATTATTTACAAAGAAATTTATCCCAATATTGACTGGGTATTGTATACACGTAACGGTGTGCTGGAGTACGATTTCGTGGTACGTCCCGGCGGCAGGGTTTCGGATATCCGGCTGCAATATGACGGAGCCGGACGGTTACAGCTAAACCAAAACGGCAGCCTGACGGCCTATACGCCCATGGGAACAGTAACTGAAACAGCCCCGGTGAGCTTTATTGCCGGCGGGAGAAAGATAGATTCACGTTTCCGCCTTAATGACAATATACTCAGCTTTGATGTAGCAGCATATGAAGGCACACTGGTTATAGACCCCGTGCTGGAATGGGCTACCTACTACGGAGGTACCGGAATGGATTATGGGCGCAGCGTAGCTGTTGATAACTCAGGCGCGGCATATATGACCGGCAGTACACTGAGCAATGGCACCAACCTGGCAACCACAGGAGCGCATCAGGGCAGCTATGGCGGTCCCGCAAGCGCCACATACGGCGATGCTTACCTTGTAAAATTCGACGCAGCGGGCAATCGCCTGTGGGCTACCTATTTCGGTGGTGCGTCAAGTGACGGCGGCTGGGGCATTATCTGCGACGAGCAAAACAATGTCTACATCACCGGGCAGGCAGCAAGCAGTGCAGCCATATCCGGCGGAAGCAATATTTATCAGAGCGTTTATGGCGGCGGATCGAGCGATGCCTTTCTGGCAAAATTCGATTCTTCGGGCGCATTCATCTGGGGCACCTACTATGGAGGAACCGGCATGGATGAGGGCTGGGGTGTTGCCAGCGACAGGCAGGGACATATCTATCTTGCAGGTAGAACATCAAGCACCGACGACATTTCCTCCGGCACCGGTGTGCATCAACCGGCCATTGGCGGAGGCCAGGATGGATTTCTTGTAAAATTTGACACCGCAGGTAATCGTCAGTGGGCAACTTATTTCGGAGGCACCGGATCCGATCTTACCTGGACTGCAAAATGCGATAATACAGGCAATGTATACATTTCAGGCGAAACCGGCAGCACCGGCAACATTGCCACACCAAACGGTCATCAGACTACAATAACACCGTCCAACGGTTCGGAAGCATTCATCGTGAAGTTTGCACCCGACGGCAGCAAATTGTGGGGTACCTATTATGGCGGAGATCAGCCGGGTCAGACCTTTGGTACCGGCATAGCGATTGACGACAGCAATGCCGTGTACCTTTCAGGCTACACAACAAGTGATACAGGTATTGCAACTCCGGGCAGCCACCAGCCTGCGCTGGTTAGCGGCTACACTTCTTATCTGGTAAAATTTGACAGCACAGGTAATCGCATCTGGGGCACCTACTTCGGAGGCACCGGCCTGGAAAACGGATATGGCGCCACAGCCGACCCCTGGGGGAATATTTATATAACCGGTTACACCTCCAGCCCCGACAATATTGCAACCGCCGGAGCGCTGCAGCAATCACTCGAAGGAGGCAATGATGTGTATGTTGCTAAATTCAACCGGGACGGCGTACGGCTGTGGGGCACCTATTATGGCGGTCCGGGCTATGATGCCGGCTGGAACGTTGCCGCAGACCGCTTTGGCAGCATATACGTAACCGGATTTACCAATGGCGGGGGAATAAGCACGCCTAATGGGTATCAGCCTCTTTTAGGCGGCGGTTTTGACGGATTCCTGCTTCGTTTGTCTGAATGTACGGCGGTCGAAAACCCCGGGACAATCAGCGGGATGGATTCGCTTTGCGCAGGTACATCTTCTACGTACAGCATTAGTCCCATAGCCGGTGCACACAGCTATACCTGGATACTTCCCGTAGGCTGGCTGGGCAACAGCACCTCAGACAACATACTGGTAACAACAGACAATGCCGGCGGCGTCATATCACTGGTCGCTAACGGCTCATGCAATGCCAGTGATACCATATACAAAGAGGTAGGCGTATACCCCGAACCCATCATTGACGTACAAGTGGAGGGCATCACATTGAGCACCATACAGCAATTCACGAGCTACCAGTGGTACATGAATAACCTGTTGATAACCGGCGCAACCGATCCCACATATGCTGTTATCGAAAACGGTGTGTATTCAGTAAGAGTAGTGGATGAATATGGCTGCAGCCATATATCCAGGCCTTATGCTGTAAACAATGTATCTGTTGACACCTACGGAGACAACGGCGAAAGCATTACCATTTACCCAAATCCTGCCCGGGATATCGTTTATATCCATTCCGCCCGACCGGTGCACGCAACGGTGAGGAGTATAGAAGGCAAGGTCATTTCCAGACATGAAAATGTAAATCAAATCAACATTAGTATGCTGCCGGCAGGACTCTATTTCCTCCAGATCATGAATGAAAATGGACAATCATTGCACACAGAACGACTGATAAAAGCAACGAATCAATAATTACACAGAGAAAGTTTGCCGAAAATCCGAAAAAAAGCAGGCGTTATTACAACATCAACATCCGGAATTATGACTATACATATAAAGAGATACACAAAATGCATATGGGCGCTTGCCGGGGGAATAGCGTGCATATTTGCTCCCGTACTGGTAAAGGCACAGGTGCCCACTGAGCAATGGCAAAAAGTTCTGGGCGGAAGCCTGGGCGATACGCTGACGGCAATCGAACCGACAGATGCCGACAATGGCTATATCGCCGGTGGTTATTCATACTCGCCTCAATCGGGCGACAAAAAAGACGATTCAAAAGGCGGCGCCGATTACTGGATATTGAAACTGGACGACAAAGGAAATCCGGACTGGCAACTGACGTTGGGCGGTTCGGGAAATGATTTTTTACAGTCCATAAAACCGGTAAAAGGCGGAGATGACGGATATATCGTCGGTGGATATTCATATTCTCCGGTCAGTGGAGATAAAACGGAAGGCAACCGTGGCGGAGCCGATTACTGGATATTGAAACTGGATGCTAAAGGCGATATCGAGTGGCAGCGTACGGTCGGTGGTAGCGCCGATGATCACCTGTCTGTTATTTATCCCGATCCTGACGGCAATGGCTATATTGCCGGCGGCTGGTCACAATCCGGTATTTCAGGAGAAAAGAGCCAGGCTGTAAAAGGTGGCACTGACTTCTGGGTAGTAAAGCTGAGCAGCGATGGTACTACGATCGAATGGGACCGTACATTTGGCGGTAACGCAGGCTCCGGCTTTTTAAAGGACATTGCTTTTTTCAAAGGGGATTATATACTCGGCGGATACAGTAATGCGGACGCAGGGCACGATAAAACAGCAGCTTCCCTGGGTGGCTTCGACTACTGGGTGATAAACATTGACGGCACCGGCGCCAAACAATGGGACGCCACCATTGGCGGTAGCGAAGATGACTTATTGTCTAATATTGTGACCGATGAAAACGTCGGAGGCTATCTCCTGGCCGGCAGTTCGGCATCCGACAAATCAGGCGACCGCACCGAAGGTACACGTGGCGGGCTGGATTACTGGATCGTGCGCATCAAAGATGACGGAGGTTTTGCCTCTGATATGGCTTTTGGTTCTTCGGCCGATGATCATCTTACCTCTGCACATGCCGTAGCCGGGGGCAAAGAAGGTTATATTTTCGGCGGCTGGTCTGCGGGAGAAAAATCCGGAGAAAAATCGGAGGACGCCCGCGGCGCCAACCAGGACTACTGGATTGTGAAGATGGATGACAGCGATAAATTTGCCTGGGATATTACCGTAGGTGGAAAAAGCGAAGACGATAACCTGGCGGCAATCGTGCCGACACCGGATGGCGGATACATTGCCGGCGGTACATCTGCTTCTGACAAAGACGGAGACAAGACAGAAGGCACACAGGGAGGCGCAGACTACTGGCTCATCAAATACCAGGGCTGCATCCCTGTGTCATCGACAGTTAACGCTACTTTCTGCGCAGGCGCCAACTACCGGTTGCCAGACAACCGGACAGTATCATCGGCTGGTACGTATACCAGTCTGATTACCGGACCTACAGGATGTCTGGACACTGTCTTCACCGTACTTGCAGAGCTCCCCAGGTATTCGATCAATATTTCGGATACGATCTGCCAGGGAAGCAGGTATACCCTGGCCGATGGCAGAGCCGTTTCGATCGGGGGCATCTACGCAGTGGGGTTCCGCAGTGTAGACGGTTGCGACAGCATGTATACCATCAGCTTAACCGTCACTCCTCCCGACACGGTGCACGTGACCGCAGGGATATGTAACGGCGCGGCCTACCTCCTTCCCGGAGGACGCAGGGTATACACATCAGGCGTATATACCGATCTCGTATCTGCTGCTGCCGGGTGCGATACCGTAGTCGTAACAACACTGGATGTAGCAATTATTGACGTGGGTGTTACACAATCAGGAAGCACCTTATCCGCCAATATAACGGATCTGGATACTTATCAGTGGATCAACTGCGCCACCATGCAGCCGGTAGACGGAGCTACAGGCTCTTCATTCACACCGGAAGAACGCGGCTTTTATGCAGTAGCGGTAACGCTTAATAACTGTCCGGACACTTCCGCCTGTTTCCCGATCGGCATGGAAGGTATGAGTATAGATGAATTAGCCGGCCCCGGATCAGTAAGGCTCTACCCCAACCCTGCGCGGGATATACTGTTCATCGAAAGTACGGGCGGCAGCGTCATTCATAATATAGCTCTGTACAGTATGCTTGGCGCCACTGTATATCAATCACAACCAAACACAGCACAGCATACGATCACAACATCAGAACTGCCGTCCGGGGTTTATATGATCCGCGTACAGACAGCTGTGGGCACGACTATAGAAAGAATAGAAATAGTGCGATAAACAAACGGAGAGTATCCTGGAAAGAAAGACGCCATGTTGGGGGATATGGCGTGATCCCGGCCAATTGGCCGGGATCATCTTTTGCAACAAAAAGTCTGCAAGCTGCCATACGACAAACCGGTGATAAATAACAAAAAGATTGAACATACCCTGATCTGATGCTGAAAAAAGAATAGTCCGCGGCATAGGAGTACAGCCGCTTATTTGCGTCTTTTATTATAGCAGCAATAAAATCTGTTATAAAATGACCAAACAATAAAGAAACAAATCTCTTACAAACTTTAATACATTAAAAAAAGATTGTCAATGTGAGTGCTCATCGCCTTATAAGACAATATATTCAGCCAATAAAATGATAAAATGAACGTTAATACAGGTTGTACCATTATATTTGATGCGGTAAATGCGGAAGGCTGGGGAAAGGATTAACCAGCCGGATGATGCCGGATTACAATTCTAAACAGAAACATGCAATTTACAGCGTTACAGATAGCCGCTCTGGTTGGGGGAACTATTGAGGGAAATCCTGAGGCAAAAGTCAATAATATCGCCCGTATTGAGGAAGCTACAGAAAATTCCCTAAGCTTTGTCGCCAACCCGAAATACGAAGATTACATATACACGACCCGGGCTGCAATATTGATCCTGAACGAATCTGCCCTCCTGTCGGAGGGGGTATCACCCACCATTATCCGGGTAAAAGATGCATACACCAGCTTTGCACTCCTGCTGGATAAGTATAATGAGCTTATGGCGCTAAACAGCCGGAAGCCGGATATTGAGCAGCCTTCCTGGGTTGCACCGACCGCAGTCACAGGGACAGATATCTACATCGGTGCATTTGCGTATATCGGCGCGCATGCTATCATCGGCGACCGGGTGAATATTTATCCGGGCTGTTATGTAGGCGACTATGCAGTTATCGGCAATGATAGCATCCTGTACCCCGGCGTCAAGATATACAACAACTGCGTGCTGGGCAGCCGTGTTGTCGTTCATGCCGGTACCGTGATCGGGGGCGACGGCTTCGGCTTTGCCCCTCAGAAAGACGGCACCTACCGGAAAGTACCGCAGATCGGCCATGTAATTATCGAAGACGATGTAGAGATCGGCGCCAATACTACCATAGACCGCGCCACACTGGGCGCTACCATCATACGTAAAGGCGTGAAGCTCGATAACTTAATACAGATAGCACACAATGTGAATGTCGGGGAAAATACGGTCATTGCCGCACAAACAGGTGTTTCGGGCAGCACAAAAGTAGGCCGTAACTGTATCATCGGAGGGCAGGTGGGTATTGTGGGGCACATCCAGATTGCTGACGGCACCCGTATCAATGCACAAAGCGGACTTTCAAAATCCGTCACTGCCGAAAATGCCGCTTTAAACGGCTCACCGGCATTTGATTATAAAAGTTCCCTGAAAAGTCAGGCAATTTTTAGAAATTTGCCGGTATTACAACAAAGGCTGCAACAATTGGAGGAAACTGTGGAAGAGCTTAGCAGTCTTTTAAATAATCACAACATTTTAATAAAAAAATAACACATATAGGATTTCGGTACAACGAGATCATAAAAAAGAACGCTGTGCAACAAAACACCTCCGCTCAGAATCAAAAAACCGTTAAGGGAGCCGTTTCACTTTCCGGCGTAGGCCTTCACACCGGCCAGAATGTGAATATCACGATTAAACCGGCCAATCCGGGGCTAGGCATCCGCTTTCAGCGTGTTGACCTTCCGGGCAACCCGGTAGTAAAAGCAGATGTGGATTATGTCGTTGATACATCCCGTGGCACCACCATTGAGCATAACGGGGCGCGGATCAGCACGATCGAGCACCTGCTGGCCGCCCTGGTAGGCATGGAAGTAGATAACGTGCTCATCGAGATCGACGGCCCCGAAGTGCCTATTATGGACGGCAGCGCACAAGCTTTCATTGATGCCATCGTACAGGCCGGCATCCAGGAACAGGAAGCCCGGCGTATCGTCTATGCCATAGATACCAATATTCACTTTTACGATCCGGTCAAGAACGTAGATATGCTGGCCGTTCCCTCCAGCGAATACCAGATTACCACGCTCATTGATTTCAACTCCCCGATTCTCGGCACCCAGCACGCAACGCTGAAGCATATCAGTGAATTCAAAGATGATATAGCCCCCTGCCGGACGTTCTGCTTCCTGCATGAACTGGAATATCTCCTGCAACACAACCTGATCAAGGGAGGAGACCTGAGCAATGCCATTGTAGTGGTAGATAAGCCGGTGCACCCGGAAGAGCTTACCCATCTCGCCCGGGTCTTTAACAAACAGCATATAGAAGTAAAACAGGAAGGCATCCTGAACAACATACAATTACATTACCCCAACGAGCCCGCCCGGCACAAGCTGCTGGACGTGGTCGGGGATCTTGCGCTGGTCGGGTATCCTATTAAAGCGCACATCATTGCCAACCGGCCGGGACATGCTTCCAATGTGGAATTCGCAAAGAAGATCAAACAGTATATCAAAAAGAACAAGCACCTCTCTGATATTCCGCAATACGACCCAACTCAACCGGCCATCTACGATATCAATCATATCGAGAAATCGCTCCCGCACAAGTACCCATTCCTGCTGGTTGACAAGATCATCGAGCTGAGCGACAGCCATGTGGTGGGGATAAAGAACGTTACATTCAACGAACATTTTTTCCAGGGACACTTCCCCGGCAACCCGGTGATGCCCGGCGTATTACAGATAGAAGCGCTTGCGCAAGCCGGCGGTATCCTCGCGCTGAATAATTATGACGACCCTCAGAACTACGACACTTATTTTATCAAAATAGACAAAGCCCGCTTTAAACACAAAGTAGTACCGGGCGATACGCTCATTCTGAAAATGGAGCTGACCAACCCGATCAGACGCGGGATCTGCGAAATGCGCGGAACCGCATACGTAGGAAACAAACTGGCCACAGAAGCCGATCTGGTAGCACAAATCGTCCCAAAAGATAAAAAATGATCCATCCACTTACGTATATACATCCCGACGCACGGATCGCGCCGAATGTAAAGATTGACCCTTTTACTACGGTACATAAGAACGTGGAGATCGGGGAAGGTACCTGGATCGGATCCAATGTAACCATCATGGAAGGGGCGCGGATCGGCAAAAACTGCCGGATATTTCCAAGTACGATTATCTCTGCTATCCCGCAGGATCTGAAGTTCAAGGGAGAAGATACCCTGACCATAATCGGCGACAACTGCACCATACGGGAATGTGTGACCATCAACCGGGGCACTGCCGACCGGAATAAAACCAGCATCGGCAACAACTGCCTGATCATGGCGTACTCACATATCGCACATGATTGCGAGATCGGTGAGAACTGCATTTTCTCAAACAATACAACCCTTGCCGGGCATATCATTGTCGGTGATAATGTGGTACTGGCAGGCCTTACAGCAGTACAGCAGTTTGTACGGATCGGTTCGTATGCATTTATCACCGGCGGGTCGCTTGTCCGTAAAGATGTCCCCCCTTTTGTAAAAGCAGCACGGGAACCGCTGTCCTATGCCGGGGTTAATTCCGTAGGATTAAAACGGCGCGGATTTTCGCTTGAGCAGATCAATCATATCCTTGATATCTACCGCATACTGTACGTCCGCGGCTATAATGTATCCAAAGCAATGGATATCATCGAAGCGGAGATACCGGTTTCAGACGAACGTGATGAGATCATTACCTTCATCCGCGACACCGGCCGCGGCATAATGAGGGGCTATACACGACGGCATAATGAAGATCTCCCTTGAACGCACCGGCAAGCGCTTTCTGCGCCATTGGGTATTTAAGGATATCAGCTATGCCTTTACGGCGCCGGGCAGCTATGCCCTGCTGGGCGCCAACGGAAGCGGCAAAAGCACCTTAATGCGTCTCATTGCTGCCATACAGGCGCCCTCAGCGGGAAAGATCAGCTATCGGCATAATGATATAACGGTAGCCCCCGAACAGATATTCTCCCTCATCAGCTATTGTGCGCCCGGCATGGAACTGGTCGAAGAGCTTACCTTACGTGAATTTCTTAATTTTCATTTCGCCTTCAAATCCATTCAGCCCGGTATCACACCCGACAATATTGTCGAATGGACGGGACTGACAGAAGATGCAGGAAAGCCCATAGGTGAATACTCTTCAGGAATGAAGCAAAGAGTGAAACTGGCACAGGCCATATTTACAGATACGCCTGTGCTGCTGCTGGACGAGCCTTGCACCAATCTGGACGAAGCCGGGGTGCACCAATACCAGTCATGGATAGAACAATATACTGAAAACAGGCTGGTGATCGTAGCGTCGAATGACATACGTGAGTACACATTCTGCCGGGAGCATATCCATATTGGACAGTATAAAAACCAAATAACCCTGTAGAGACGTTGACCTGTAGAGACGTTGCATGCAACGTCTCTACAGGTCAACGTCTCTACGCGCAACGTCTCTACAGGTCAATTTTTCCGCAGTGCATAGCTGAGATAGAAATTAAAATCAAAAATGCCGTTTTTATCCCCTCTGCCGTAACCGGCAATATACAGCGGCGCCGATTCCCGGAAAGCCGACCGGTTAAGCAGAAAACGCCCACGGACATTCCATCCGATAAAGAATCCTTTTATCATTTCTACACGCATGCCGCCGGTCACTTCAAACCAGTGACCGGTAAAATTACGTGCAGACAAAGTTCCGGAGGTTTCCCCCCAGAAGGGGTCTTTTGTAATATAATCTGCAGCGCTCAGCTGTACCAGCGCTATGCCATAACGGGCACCGATAAATACCATATCCCAATCATCGGGGCTCGTACGGGGCAGCATACTTTTGTCTATCCCAAAACGAAAAAAGGCGTTAGAAGCATGATAGCTCAGATCAGGATAATGATAACGTACATTCCCACCCCCACCTTCTGCCACCAGATACAACTCTTTCCGGAAGTAATAATCGGCCATCAGCTCAATACCCATCCGGTCTTTCAGCAATATCGCGGCAATTGGCTTACTGATATCCACTCCCAACCGTAACTGCCGTATCTTTGGAGCCTGTATCACCGGTAGCGCCACAACAGAATCTGCCGGCACGACAAGAGAATCTGCAACAACCGTATCCTGCCGGTTGTTTAATGAAGTATCTTCCTGCTGATACAAGATATCGTATATATGCGTGGTATCTTCCTGCGCCAGCGACGGAAGGGAGAAAAACAACAAGACGATTATGTATGCGTAGCGTATCACCAGTTAGTTTCTGTGAAAATAGATATTTACATGTGTTTTCCCTGCCTCATTGTTCACCTCTCTCTGCGTAATGACCACAGAGTCTATGCTATGTAACGTATCTGCCAGCGTACGCGGAGCAGATCGTACTTCGTTCAGACGGTAATAATAAGTATAGCCGCAGGCATTTGATATAAAATGGAGTTCCCGCTCGTAATGAAAAGTAATGGTATCACGCCGGTGCGCTTCTGAAGAATCTGTTTGGAGATACCACCGGCTACTGTCGGCATCGGGGTTCAGCCTTATGTTGAATGCACCAATATTTTGCGCACCGGCAGACATGTAAGGCAGCGGATGATCGAGGGGATTCAGCCGCATATAGGGCAGCAATGTATCCACAAAGGCGGTGCCTGTATCAGCCGCTTTTCGGAGAAATTGCATCCGCAGAAAAACGTTCTGGGGCTGCAGACACGGATCTCTTTCGGTATTGCATGAAACGATGGCCGTGCAGCCCAGCGCCAGATAAAACAGTATAATGATCCTGCCCTTAGTCATTCAGTGAAATAAGCAGATGGTCAATTTCAGCGATCAGCTTATCCAGCTGACCTTTTAATTTTTCTTTTTCCTTATCGTCGGTAACACCCTGCCCGATCTGCATGGCCAGCATTTTTTCTTCCATTGCACCAAGCGTCGTATTCAGCTCTGTTATTTGTGCTGTCTGGCCGGCGAGCAAATCCCGCAGACGGTCGTTTTCCGCCTGCATTGCCGTATACTTCCGTAACAGCAAGTCTATCCGTTCGTTTAAGTTGGCCAGCAATTCCATCTATTCCCTGATTTGTGCGTTCAGTCCCGATGTGTATGCCCGGATCAGCTGTTGCATCATTGCATCCGTTTCCTGATCGGTAAGTGTGCGATCCTGCAGGCGGAATGTATAGCTGAGCGCCAGCGATTTTTTTTGATCCCCCAGTTTGTCACTTTCAAAGACATCAAAAAGCTCAAACGACTGTATCGCTTCCAGCTTCAGCTGCCCGGTGACTTTCTCCAATTCACTGTACGTAACGTTCTTGTCGAGCACTACCGCCAGATCACGGCGTACGGCCGGAAATTTTGGTATACCACTGTACCGGATCTTAACGGCAGATACCGCCTGTACCCAGAGCGGCCAGTCAATGACAGCATAATATACATCCTGCTTCAGGTCAAATTGCTGCAGCACGGCAGCAGATGCCACCATCGCTGATGCAATTGTTTTTTGCTTCCATTTCCATTCCACTTTCATTGTAGTGTGGTCATGTACTTCCGTAACATTGCTTATATCATCCGCATCCAGCAAATGCCGGATAACACCTTTCAGGTAAAAGATGTCGGCTGATACCTGCTTCCGGTTCCACCGGGCAGGCTGCAATTCGCCGGCGATCCATATGGCCAGCACTGGAGATTCGCGATAATGGCCGGCTTCCCGGGTATATATCTTGCCCTGTTCAAACAAGGCCAGGCCGGGTTGTTGCCGGTTAATATTATAACGTATCACTTCAAGGCCGCTTTCAAGCATGGAAGGCCGCAGTACGTCCAGTTCTGAGCTGAGACTGTTGCGCATATGTACCAGGTCTTCCCTGCCGGGATAATAACGGCTGCTCACAATAGAATTCGTAACGATCTCATGAAATCCTGCACCACAAAGGGTATTGGCGATGCGTTCCTGCATGGCGCGGTCGTCCGGCACACTTTTCATTAGTGAAATATTCAGCCTGTCCGGCACCGGAATATTATCGAGCCCGTCGATACGGAGTATTTCTTCAGCAATATCCGCCGGCTGCCGGACGTCCGGCTTGTTGCCCGGCACTATGACCGTAAAGGAAACTGCATCCGATTTTTCTATTTCAAAACGCAACGCCTGAAGAATGCCATGAACAGATTCCGGGGAAAATTCTTTACCGCAGATCCTGTTGATATAATCATACGTGCAGGTAATACGAACAGTAGCAGGCGTTTCGGCGACAACGTCTGTAAGCTCCGAAGCATGGCCACCGGCAATCTCGCATATCAGGGCAGCGGCACGCTCAAGAGCAGGGATCAGCAAGCTGTCATCCACCGTTTTTTCAAACCGGAGGGCGGCATCTGTACGAAGACCGTGATGCAGCGAAGTACGGCGTATCCAAACCGGATGAAAGAAAGCGCTTTCAAGAAACACATCGGTTGTTGCGTTTGTCACACCACTGCTCAATCCCCCAAACACGCCCGCGATACATAAGGGACGCGCTGCATCGCAGATCATCAGATCATCGCCTTGCAGTTTTCTTTCTTTTTCGTCAAGCGTAATAAAAGAAGTACCTGACGGAAGAAAGCGAACATGTATTTCACCTCCGCTGATACGGCCGGCATCAAAAGCATGCAGCGGCTGCCCGTACTCGTGCAGTACAAAATTCGTAACGTCCACAATGTTGTTGACACTACGCACACCAATTGTCTTCAGGCATTGCCGGAGCCATGCCGGGGACTCCCCCACGCGTACTCCGGAGATGCGCATACCTGCATAACGGCTGCATGCTTCTCTGGCCTCTATGTGTATCTTGAAAGGAGTGCTGTCACTATGTTTATATGTTGGTATTACCGGCTGTACAACTTCCCATTTCTTACCGGTATGGTGTGTCTGGTACGCACAGATATCTCCTGCAACGCCCATATGGCTCATCGCATCGGAGCGGTTCGGCGTTAAACCAATATGAATGGCATAATCCGGTTCCGGTATCTTAAACCATTCTTTCGCCGGAATACCTACCGGCGCATGTTCCGGCAATACCAGGATACCATCGTGCGATTTTCCCAGGCCGATCTCATCTTCGGCACAGATCATTCCTTCGCTGACAGCCCCACGGATCTTTGCTTTTTTTATACGGAACGGCTCCCCTTCAAGCGGGTGTACCGTGGCGCCCACAGGCGCTACAATCACCCGCTGACCGGCGGCTACATTAGATGCTCCGCAAACAATATGCAGCGGCGCACCGCTGCCCGTATCTACTGTAGTAACTTTAAGCTTATCCGCATCCGGGTGCTTTTCGCAGGTAAGCACCATACCCGTCACCAGTCCTTCCAGACTTCCTTTTACTGCTTCCACGGTTTCCACGGCTTCCACTTCCAGTCCGATGGCAGTCAGTATCCGGCTCAACTCAGCTACCGGCACCGGCCCGGGCAGATAGCGCAGTAACCATTTATACGAAATGATCATGCTTATTTAGAAAATTTGCGTAAAGATAGCCTAACATGATAGCAAATTGTATCATTCCATGAAACTAATGTTGAAAAGCTTTTTATCAACACCATGTTGTGGAATACTTGTTGAATACTTATTTGTGTGTAAGTTTCCTGTTAATAATCATAAAAATTGCTGAATTTTGTGTGCATAAACTGTGGGTAAATGCTGTATAGCCTGAAAGAAAAAGATGAAAATTAAATACGGGATCAATGCTTGGAGTTAGGATTTTCGGATTTACATTAGCCCTCCCGTTAATGGAGCTAACGTTTTCTTAATACAGATTTAACATAACCCGACAGGTTAACAGGTAATCGAAGGGAAGCAAAACGGACGGCATTACGAGGACAATCCGACAGTTTTTATTACATCATACATACTTCATAAAATATAAATGGCAGTAAACATTAAAAAAGACTTCGGCACTGGCCGTAAAAGCAAACCCGACCTCAGCACACTCGTATATGGCAAAATCCCCCCCCAGGCCAATGAGCTTGAAGAAGCCGTACTCGGTGCTGTAATGCTTGAAAAAGACAAACTGGCGGAAGTGCTTGAGATCATCCAGAGCGAAGATTGTTTTTATGTAGATGCGCACCAGAAAATATATGCTGCTATCCGGCGCCTGTTCGACAAAGGCACACCGGTTGATCTGCTTACCGTAACGGAAGAACTGAAAAAAAGCAATGAGCTTGAAATCGTCGGTGGCGCTTATTATCTCACCCGGCTTACCATGAGCGTCGTATCGAGCGCACACGTCGAAGCCCATGCCCGTATCGTCATGGAGAAATTCGTGCAGCGGGAGCTGATACGTCTTTCCGGCCAGATCATTGCGGACGCTTACGAAGACAGCACGGATGTGTTTGACCTGCTCGACAAGGCAGAATCGAACCTGTACGAGATCACGGACAAGCACCTGCGCAAAAACTTCAAAAGCCTGAAAGAAGTAATGGTGCGCACCATTCAGGAAATTGAAGAGGCCAAGAACAAAAAAGATGACATCACGGGCGTACCTACCGGATTTGCACCACTCGACAGGCTTACTTCAGGCTGGCAGAAAACCGATCTTATCATTCTTGCAGCGCGCCCTGCCGTGGGTAAAACCGCATTCTGTCTCAACCTGGCGATGAATGCAGCCATGAACGCCGGCACACCTTTTCCTGTTGCATTTTTCTCGCTTGAAATGGGCGCCGGACAGCTCGTAAAACGTATGCTGGCGGCGGTTACAGAGGTAAGCATGGAGGCCATTACCAAAGGACGTATGCAGGAGCATGAGTTCATGCAACTGACGCAGCGTATGAGCCGGCTGGCTTCCGCTCCCATTTTCCTTGACGACCAGGCAGCGCTCAACATTTTTGAACTGCGTGCCAAGGCCCGCAGACTCAAGCAAAAGCACAACATTCAGCTGATCGTGATTGACTATCTGCAATTAATGCAGGCGGGACTAAACAATAACGGCAACCGCGAACAGGAGATCAGCAAAATATCCCGCGACCTGAAAGCGTTGGCTAAAGAATTGGAAGTGCCGATCATTGCGCTTTCGCAGCTGAACCGTTCAGTGGAAAGCAGAAAAGAATCGAAAGTACCGCAACTGAGTGATCTCCGGGAATCCGGTGCGATCGAGCAGGATGCAGACATGGTAATGTTTCTTTACCGCCCCGAATATTACGGTATCAACAACGATGAGATGGGGAACCCGATCGAAGGTGAAACCCATATCCACATAGCCAAACACCGGAACGGCAGCACCGATACGGTAAAAGTCCGTTTCATTAAAGAGTATCAGAAATTTGTAGACCTGCCGGACGACAATTTTGGCGGCGGATTCGGCGGTGGTGGCGGATTCACGCCTACCCCGGACAACCCCATGGCGGGCATACGCCGCGACTCCAGCGGGTTTGGCGGGTCCAAGATGTTCGTGCCCGGCGGCTTCCAGACGCTCCCTTCCAAAGCCAACGACGTAAAATGGGACGATGATGATATAAATGGCAGCACGCCGTTTAAGCAGGATGAAGAGACGCCGTTTTAAAAAGCGCCGATATTAAATGATTAGCGGTAGATTTGCACCAATACCCAAATGGTACATTTTTTTCACCCCTTTTTAAAAACAATATTATGACTAAACTATGTACATTAATCGCAATTATTTTATGCTCCGCCGGTATCTTGTCGGCACAAACCGGAGGAAATGCAAATCTTAAATTCCGTCATGATCAGAAAAAATCGCCCACAGCACAAAAACTTTTGAGCAAAATCCAGGTAATGCAAAACGCTGCGGATATGCCTGCCCGCAAAACGACAGCAGCACAAAGGCTACGTGCAGAAGCCGCATTTTATCCGGGCGGTGTCGGCCTGAGGGATTCTGTTGTATACACATACAGTGGTTCCAACGGCTCTGTATTTGATTTTAATTACATGGAGTATAATACGCAACGTCATTTTCCTTTTTTCTTTGAGGAATTTGTCGATTATGATACGGCATATTTCTATAACACAGGATTTCCGACACCTTATCGCAGCGAATACATTGCTTATTCACCTTCAGGCAATGTATTGCAGCAAGGAGATGAATATGAAGCAACAGTATGGATTTACAACACACAGGATCAGGTAATTGCCAGCTATGAGCTGGACTGGAACACAGGATCGTCGGTATGGGATACAACATACAAAACCTATATTTCATACAACGGACAGCAAGTACTGTCTGACAGCACTGTCAGATGGGACGGCAGCAATTGGGAAAATGATTCCAAAACAGCTTATACATACACAGCAGGGATCAACACCCCTGTAGCGCTCACGTATAGTGAATGGGATGGCAGTAACTGGGAGAATGAATACCGGATAGAGGTGACCTATACTGCCGGAGCGCAACTCGAAACAATTCTTTACCTGGAAGACCATGGAAGCGGATGGGAGAATGAGAGCAAAGACACTATAGGTTATACCGGTAACCAAAAAATATTCCTGCTCAGCCATGAATGGAACGGTACCGCATGGGATCTGGTATCTGAAGAGCATAGGCGCCTTAATGCCAGTAACCTGCCTGACAGTATTTTTATGCGGGATAACTGGAGCGGCGCCTGGGATACTGTCTACGGGAAAGCTGCATATAATAGCTTTGACAACCCTGTTTCATTGACAGTCTACGATAACGAGATGAACGTTGACGAGGTTAAATTGTTTTATTATGAAGAATTCAGCACCGGGCTGTCGGGAGATATCGCTGCTGCACAGGCGCCGGTTACCATTTATCCGAATCCTGTTACAGATCAGCTGCACATACAGGCCGGTCATACTTCGGGAGAGCGTCTTAGCTACACAATCATCAACAACCTGGGCCAGGTCATGATGCAGGCTACACACAAGTCTGTTACAGATCAGGCCATTCCCGTACCGGTACGGCACCTTGCACCGGGTATTTACCGGATACAGGTCCTGAATGCTGATAATACAATACACACCATATCATTCCTGAAAGATTAGGCTGATTTAATGTATTTAATGTGGGGAATGTGTTATCACACATTCCCCACATTTGTCACATTCAACACAGCTACAAAGTCCCCAACCCGATCTCCTGGTGCATATCCGGGATCTGTACATCAATAAATCCCTTGCGGATAAGCCGTTCACGGAATCTTGCCTGCACATCGTATTCCCCATGTACTAAAAACAGTTTGCGCACCTGTGCCGGATCCTGGCAGGCAAGCCACTGAGACATATCGTCATAGTCGCCGTGGGCGCTGAGGCTGTCTATCGCAGCTATCTCCGCACGTACCTGGTATTGTGTGCCAAAAATACTAACCAGTTCTGCACCGCCGCGCAGACGGGCGCCCAGCGAAGCCGGCTCGCAATACCCCGTAAATAATATCGTATTTGCAGGATTACCCACGCCATGCATGATATGGTGCTTCACGCGGCCGGCCTCCGCCATACCCGAAGCAGAAATGATCACACATGGTTCACGCATGTTATTCAGCCGGATTGAATCTTCAGCATCCCGGACGTATTCCAGTCCGGCAAACCTGAATACATCGTCATCTTTCCGGAGCAACTGCTGCACATGGTTGTTGAAGCACTCGGGAAAACGCTTCACGATCTCCGTAGCGTTTACCGACAACGGACTGTCAACATAATATTTCAGCGCAGGCAGTCGCCGTTCCAGTTCCAGGCGGTTGAGCATGTACAGAATCTCCTGTGTACGGCCTACGCTGAATGCAGGAATGATCAACCGGCCTTTTTTCTCCAGGCAGGTATGCTCAATATACCCCAGCAATTCATCCGTTGCAGGTGTGGGAAGCTCATGGAGCTTATCGCCATAAGTGGACTCCATAATGATATAATCTGCCTGGGGGAAATTTTCCGGCGAGCGCAACAGTACATCACGATAGCGGCCTATATCCCCGCTGAATGTAATCCGGGCTTCACGGTCATGCTCCCGCACCTTCAGGTGTACGGCCGCACTGCCCAGAATATGCCCGCAATCCGTATACAGCAGTTCAATATCCGGGTCGATACGTACCGGCTGGTTATAGTTTATGGATTCGAGATGATCGAAGACCATTTCAGCATCCTCCTCCGTGTATAAGGGCTGGATCGGTTCCCGGCCATCACGGTCGCGCTTCCGGTTGACATGCTTTACATCCGCCTCCTGGATCCGGGCAGAATCACGCAGCAGAATTTCTGCCAAGGCAGCTGTGGGAGGGGTACAAAAAATCTTGCCGCGGTACCCATCCTTTATCAACCTGGGCAATAAGCCGATATGGTCAATATGTGCATGAGAAACAACCACATAGTCGATTTTCCCCGGATCAAATCCCCATTCACAGTTCAACCGAATGGTTTCTTTACCCATTCCCTGGAACATCCCGCAGTCGAGCAGGATTTTTTTCCCGGGATTGAGATGTATGATGTGCTTGGAACCGGTTACTGTACGGGCTGCGCCGTGAAAAGATATCTTCATAAGTTTCTGAAAAGTACTGTCTTGCTGAATATCAGTCAAAAGTACAAGCATTTGTCAAAAACCGGGAGACAGGTAATAAAAACAACAGAACAATAAGTGCCACAAGCAACAAAATAATTAATAACCAACAAATTATATATAACATTACTAATAGTCATTACAAAAAACATGATGAAAAATAGGGGTTTTGTACCCCCGGAACGTCTTTTTTGAAACCCGGCCTATGAAACAGATGGCACCACAATCAAATATAGAGACGATACAGCGCATGTATGAGTTATTCAACAAGCGCCAATGGCAGGAAATTGCCTCTTTATATACCGATCAGGCGTTCTTTCTCGACAACCGCCAGGATTCATTTGTTACCCGCAATAAAGAAGATATACCCACCATATTCGAAGCATTCGAACGGAAATATCCCGGCATAAAAGAAAAAATACTCTATATCGAAGAAAGCGGTGACCTGGTGTATGTTCAGTTCCTAACCTCCGGCAAAAGCAAGTCGGGCGGATACTGGCAGCAAATCGCCTGGACGATTTTCACGGTAGAGAACAGGAAGATCGCGAAGGTCGCAAGCTATTTCAACCGCCCTGAATAATATTTTCCCCCTTTGTTGAACCGGCCGGCGCAGTCTGTATGCGCCGGCCTTTCCATTGGTATACCCCTACGAAGCCAAGCAGACCGGCTGTAAGAATATACAAAATATGCAGCGGCTGTAAGAATGGAAATAACCATAACTGTCGCCGCTTTTCAAAAAATCCGGCTACCGGATACAAATAATATAATTCTGACGTCGCCTTCACCAGCAACATACCTGCAGGCAACCACCCATAATCCGGCCACATCATACCAAGGCATATTGCGGGGATAAAAGCAAGGTTAAACAAGTAAACCGACAGCAGTATCACCGCCAGCCTGGTGTCGCCGTACTTGCCGGATTTGGACGCCCAGCGGATACGCTGCTGCAGGAAGCTGCGCCAGTCCGGCGGCGGTGCAGTACGCATAATGGCTGCAGATGATTTCAGGTAGTGTACCCTGCCGGGGAATGTCCGCTGCATTTTGGTCATCAGCAAAAAATCATCGCCCGAAGCCAGATGTTCCGTACCGGCATAACCATTGATCCTGTTATAGGCTTCTCTGCTGAAGGCCAGGTTGGCGCCGTTTCCCATATTACCCAATTTCAGATAATGCGCCGCTGCCGTTATCCCCTGCATAGACATAAAGTCGAGCGACTGAAACACCTGTACCAGACTTCCATTGCCGGTAAAATCAACCGGCGCGGCAAGCATTACCGGCTGGTATTGTTCATAATATGCCGCTATCATATGCAGCCAGTTTTCCGGAGCGATACAATCGGCATCTGTCGTAATAATCAGCTCACCATTACCCTGGGCAATCCCTGTGGCCAGCGCTTTTTTCTTATAAGCCGTCACCTGCTCGCCCGCCGCCAGGTAATCCGCCAGGCGGATACAACGGATACGACCATCATTAAATGCTGCTGCAATAGCAGCCGTACCGTCATCCGAATGATCATCCACCACAATTATTTCAAAAAAGTCTCGCGGATACTGCTGTGCCAGCAGGGAAGACAGACAGGCGGGCAGGTTGTCCGCTTCATTACGTGCCGGAATGATCACACTGATCCGGGTATGAGGCCGGTATCCGGCAGGAGGCTCATATGATGCATGACGACGCCAGCCATAACGGTACAGCAACATAAGCAGCAGGTATATCCCTGTCAGCAGGCAGCATATAAAGACTATGGCATACGGTATCATATTCACAACAGGCATTCTGCCATTTTTTGTACCGAAGCGGTATCAAACATAACATGTCCTTTTTCGAGCACATGCACCTGTACATGGTCCGGCATGTTTTTCCGGAATTGCTGTGCCAGCTTCAGCGGAATCACATGGTCATACCGTCCCATAAAAATATCCACCGGGATGCGGTACCTGCGGATATGTGCCTTCACTATTCGTATATCAGGCAATAACATACTCATGGCAGGCCATACCCTGAGCAGTAACTGCCGCTGATCTTCATTATCAAGATAGCGCATCACGAATTTATACCGCGAAGGGTCTATCAGACTGAAGTTATATAGCCCGTCTATGAGACGGTTATATTTTTTACCGCCTGTCAAAAAATTACGAAACAGACTACGGCCGGCCATCGTACGGGTAGCAAAATAATAAAGGAGGTTCAGCTTCAGACCGTCTGGCGCAATCAACACCACCTTCTCGATTTGGTCGGGCATCAGCTCAATGATACTCAGGCATACGCGTCCACCGATACTATACCCGATCAGTGAAAGCTTGTCTCTGCTGCTTTGCTGCAGCAGACCGGCAACAAGCGTACGCAGCACTTCTTTCCCGAAAACCGGATTGTCCGGCCATTGACTACCGCCATGATGCGGGAGGTTTATTGAAATGAGGGTATATTGTTTTTCCAGCAGCGGCGCCATCACCCGGAAGCTGCGGGCATCATCACCGTAGCCGTGAAAGGCCAGGAGCAGATGCGGCCCGTTTCCGTACTTCAGGTAATGTAACTGTCCCTCACCTGTTGAGATATATCCCTCATCCTGCATAACGGGTCAAAAGTACAGATAAATTCCCCCGGGCAGCAGCACATTTTATTTGTCAATGACGAATAAAATGTAAACTTTTTGCCGTCTCGATCAGGTTTAGAATACCCTTTACCCGGAGTTTATTCATAATAGACGCCCTGTGATGTTCAACCGTTCTTTTGCTGATAAATAACTTTTGCGCAATTTCACTTGCAGACATATTCTTCGCGATAAACTGCAATACTTCCTTTTCTCTCCGGCTGAGGCGATTCCCTTTCCCCAGCAGACGTTTTTTTTTCTTCCTCGTTTTTTTCCAACCGGGAAAAGATCCGGTCATCGAAGTAGTGTTTATCCCGGTATACCGTTTCTATTGCAAGCACCAGTTCTTCTTTACCGATATCTTTCAGCACATATCCCTGCACCTTATGTTCCATCATAGTCTGGATATGGTATACGCTATCAAGATTGGTCAGTACGAGTATCTTCAATTCCGGGTATTTTTTGCTCAGTATCTCCGCCAGTTCGTCTCCCTGCAGATCGGGCAGGTTGATATCCAGCAATAGTACCTGCGGACAAGTCTGCGCCAGCCCGTTCAGCAACTCTCCCCCACTTTTGTAAATGCCCGTTACCTCAAACTGCTCATACCTGCCAAGCATGGCATGCAGCCCCTCCCTTACAACAGGGTGATCGTCCGTGATGGCAAGTTTGATCTTCATTGGCAATCAGGTTTCTTTTACATTATCTTCCTCAAAGTAAATATGATTTTCCGAATTTTCGTGGTCTATACCTGTCATATCAAATTCAATAAATACGGAAGTGCCGGCGGCGGGTGAAGTATTGATAGATAACCTGCCGTTATACGCACGGATCCGTTCACTGATATTGGACAGTCCCGCTCCATTCGGAGTGGTTTCAGCCGGCATTCCCCGGCCATCGTCTTCTACGGTGACCGTGAGCAAATGATCACTTTTGATCAATTCTATAAAAAGGCTGTTGGCCGCTGCATGTTTCAGTACGTTCTGGATAAGCTCCTGTATGATGCGGTATAATGACAAATTGAACCGGGGATGCAGCTGTGAAAAATCCCCGTCAGCCTGTACCGAGTATTCGATATGTGTATGCTTCATGCCATAGGCACAATAATGCCGGATCGCTTCCGGAAGATTGTTTTTCAACAGCACATCAGGCATAAGGTTGTGAGCCGTCTCACGAACATCCGCTCCGATCTTCCGGATCAGTTGCCGGATATGATCAAATGATTCGGCTTTCCCTGCTGTATCCGGTCCGTCTTCCAGAATATTGATCTTGATTGCGGCCGCAGACAGAAGACTCCCGATACCGTCATGCAATTCCCTGGCCAGTCGTTTCCGTTCTTTTTCCTCTCCGTCTATTTTTGCCTTCAGTTTCTCAATCTCCTTTTGCTGGAAGAGCATGGCTATGTTCTTTCTTGCATTCCTGCGGCCGATCACCAGGAACAGGATCACAATACCGATACCGGTCACACAGGCAATGATCCATGTATTTCTTGCCCGGATCGCCTCCTGTTGTTTTAATAATTGCCTGTCTTTATCAGCCGAGCGGTACATGGCCTCCAGTTGGGCGATGTTGGTATTCCGTTCCATATTACTGAGACTGTCGCTCATCGCCAGATAAATGCGAAGCGCCTGCATGGCCTTGCCACACTCATTGAGCTCCAGGTATACACCAGCCATAGCCCTGTACACGTCGGCGCTGGAATAGGTGATCTGATCATCTTTTTCCAACAGTTGCAGCGCCTGTTCACCATATTCCCTGGCCTTTTCATAATCCCCCAAGTTGGCATAACTGACACTGATACTGGCGAGCGGATTTACCAGGCTGGTCGGGAAAGAAGAATCGGCCAAAGCAAGCGCCTGTTTGTCGTAATGAACAGCTTTCCTGTAGTCTCCTGTTTTCTGGGCATGGTTAGCGAGGAGTCCGTAGATGATCCTTTTTTCATTCACCCTGTCTGCATATACCATCGCCTTTTCTGTATACAGTCTCATCTGTACCGTATCTTTAATTTTGGAGTAAGCGTCGGCAAACGTGAGATACACAAAGACCAGGTCGCGGGGTTTATTACTTTTTAATGAGATTTTTTCAGCCTGCTCCAGTTCCTGAATAGCGTTGGCGATCTGCCGGTTCTGGATCCAGGTAACAGCCTTGTCGAGGTAAAGGACAATAAGCATAGAGGAATCCCGGATCTCCCCGGCTATCTGAATGGCACGTTCCTGGTGTATGAATGCCGAATCCGGCTGCCCCTGAAGGGAAAACAGGTTTCCCTTCAGCTTGTGCCAGCTCAGAGCCAGCAACGGTTTACGCTCCGTAAGGTGGTTATTGCAGTATACGCTGGTCAGATTCAGCAACGCCCTGGCTTGTGCGAGTTGTCCGATATTGATGAATACAAAAGCTTTGCGAAGCGATATATACACCACGCCATCCACGTCACCATTCTGGTGATACAGCATCTGTGCCTGATTGAACAGGATCAGTACGCTGTCCATATCCAACTGGTATTTGGCGTTGGCCTGATCCATGAGCTGTCGAATCTCTTCACGGGTATCATCATCTGCTGCCCTTTTCTCAGGATAGCTGATTTGCGCCCCGGCCGGCGTCATGCCTGCCAGGAAGATCAGCAGGAGTATCCGGCACAGATATATGATGGAACGTCCGTTCATTTCAGGGCCATTTTAGTTTTCCCGGGCAAATAAAGTTAATCCAAATCAGAAACATTTTCACTTATGGGAATTACCCCCTCTATTATCGGTAAATTTTATACCCGTTAAATAGGTACCCCTACCTAATTTTCAGGCAAATACCCGTTCTACTTTTACACAGTAAATTTATTCTGCTCATCATTTAAAACATTAAAGAAAATGAAGAACAAACTATTCAATTTGAGCATTCTATTATCCGGCATCATGTTATGCTGTGGCCTTATTAGCTTTGGGCAGGCGCCTTCGTTTGAATGGGCAATAAATACGGGGGATGCCAGTAACGACTATGCCCGGGGAATTGCTGCTGATGCTGCCGGCAATGTGTATGTTACGGGATATTTTCAGGGATCGGCGGATTTTGATCCGGGGACGGGAACGGCCATGCTGACTTCCAATGGGGGGCAGGACATATTTTTAGCCAAATACGATGCCGGCGGCAACTATGTCTGGGCAATCAGTATGGGTACCAGTGTAAGCGCATTTAATGAGGCCGGTAACGGTATAGCCCTGGATGCTGCAGGTAATATCTATATCACAGGAGTTTTCGGGGATGTTGCCGATTTTGATCCGGGCACGGGGACGGCGGCACTCACTGCAGGAGCCACTGATGCGTTTGTGGCTAAGTATGACACAAACGGTAATTACCTGTGGGCAATAAATGTAGGAGGCAACGAGGCAGAGGCGGGTCAGGGAGTAGCCGTGGATCCTGCAGGAAACGTTTATATAACGGGGAATTTTTGGGGCACAGCCGAGTTCAACCCGGGATCAGGCACGGCAACGCTTACGCCAGTGGCAGGATCTTCTGATGCGTTTGTAGCTAAGTATGATCCAAGCGGTAATTATGTATGGGCCGGAAGCATAGGCGGCAGTGGCGCTGATGAGGGGCAGGCAATAGCTGTAGATACTGCCGGGAATGTATATGTAACCGGGTATTTCTCCAATGCAAATGCAGATTTTGATCCGGGTACGGCTGTTGTTAATCTTACATACGCGGCAGGGAATGATGCGTTTATAGCCAAATACAATACTAATGGCGATTACCTGTGGGCTAAAAGTATCGGAAGCGGCAGCACGGATCGTGGTACAGGAGTGGCTTTAGATGCTGCCGGCAATGTGTACCTGACTGGGTATTTCCAGGGATCGGCAGATTTTAATCCCGGCACAGGCGATACGCTTAAATCCGGCGGCGGCAATGATATATTTGTGGCCAGATATGATGCAAATGGCAACTATCAGTGGTCAAAGGGTATAGGCGGAACAGGATCCGACCTGGGGCAGGCAATCGCAGTGGATATTGCAGCCAGTATATACATAACAGGCGGGCTCAGCAGTGCAGCCGATTTTGACCCCGGACCGGATACCGCAACACTTACCCCAACAGGAAACAGCGATGTGTTTGTTGCCAAGTATGATTCGGGCGGAAACTATCTCTGGGCCGGCAAGATGGGAGGAGGTGCCCCTGATATTGGCTACGCAATAGCTACGGGAAGCACGAATGTATACGTGGCAGGAATGTTCGGATTACTTTTGGGCGGAACAGGCGATTTTGATCCGGGCCCGGATACAGTTACCCTTACTTCTGCAGGCGCTGCCGATATGTTTGTAGTTAAACTATGCGGCCCCCTGCCTTTTTCAATTGACATTTCAGGCCCCGATTCCATTTGCAAAGGAGGTACCTATACCTATACGGCATCACCCGGGGCTGCTTCTTATACCTGGCAATTACCCGGCGGATGGACCGGCAGCAGCACTACCAATACGATTGAAGTTACGACAGGAAATACGGAAGGTATTATTACCGTAATTGCCAATGGAGGTTGTGATACAAGCGCACCGCAATCGTTACATGTAAGGTTGTTATTACAACCTGTGCTCATCACCGTTGATGAATTTACACTCGGCACCAGCAGCAGTGACTATGATACCTGGCAATGGTTTCTAAACGACACTACGCTCCCGGGACAAACCAACCCTACGCTGAATGCCAATAAAAACGGGAAATACAGTGTCGTGGTAACAAAGGATGGATGCAGCGACACGGCTCACTATACGGTCAATAATGTTTCGGTAAATGAGGTACATGGCGCCGGCAGGGAAATCAATATCTATCCTAATCCTGCTGAAGATTTTATGCACGTCCATACTACAGGACATGGACAGGTCAGGTTAGCGATAAGATCACTCGAAGGGAAATTGCTGGAGGCTCCGGTGTCCGGCAACAAGATTATGACCGGGAACCTTTCAAGCGGGTTATATCTGCTTTACATTACCGATGAATCCGGGCATCTCCTTTCGGTACGCAGATTTGTAAAAAAATAACCGGTTCATGGTAGTTCTGTATCTACAAGGTATGATGTCATCCGGAACAGCGTCGTTACCGTCTTGATTATCAGCACGGCTCCGGCCGGGAAATCAAGATCATTTGTACCTATGTTGTACCAAAGAAAAAGCCTTACAGTATAAAAACTGTAAGGCTTTGATTTTCAAGTAGCGAGAGGGAGATTTGAACTCCCGACCTCAGGGTTATGAATCCTGCGCTCTCACCAACTGAGCTACCTCGCCAAAACGGGTGCAAAGATAAAAATTCTTTCCAAAAATCCTATGCTCCGATTAAAGAACGTAATGCATCCGTCACCGGCCGGATCCGGCGCGCCTGGTAATCAAAACAAACCATGCCCGTTTTGGCATGTATCACATCCCTCAATACCCCGTCGCGCATGGTCGAGAAACGGTATAACAAGTCGAAAGAAGTACTTGTAATCTCATCTGCATACACAACTGCTTCCAACTCATCCCCATAAAATGCTTCGGCTTTGTACGCGATCATTACATCCGCCATGATCAGGCTGACGCCGCCGGCATTCAGCTCATCATACCCTTTGCTGCGCAGCCACCGCATCCGCGCTTCATGCATCAGCGAGAGAAATGCATCATTACCTACATGCCCGCCATAATTAACATCCCCGATCCGTACAGGTATCGTAGTACGGAATAAGGGATCATGATCCGGAAAGTTTATTTTTACACGCGCCATTGAAACCGCTTTTGTTTATGAAGATAATCTGTGTAGGACGAAATTATACCGCCCACGCCAAAGAATTAAATAATGAAGTACCGGAAAATCCTGTATTGTTCCTGAAGCCGCAGACAGCTTTGCTGCAGCCCGGCAAGGCCTGCTATTACCCGGAGTTCACCAAAGACCTGCATTATGAATGCGAACTGGTCGTCAGGATCAGCCGGAACGGGAAATTCATACAGGAACGCTTTGCCCATAAATATTACAATACCGTAAGCATAGGGATAGACTTCACGGCCCGTGATGTGCAGGAACGACTGAAAGCAAAAGGATTGCCCTGGGAGATCGCCAAAGCTTTTGATGGCTCCGCTGTGGCAGGACAGTTTGTACCTCTGGCAGATAAAGAACAGATACAAAATCTGGACTTCAGCCTGCTGCTAAACGGCAAGACAGTACAGCAGGGCAATTCCGGAAATATGCTCTTCAGCGTAGACAAGATCATTGCCTATGCCTCCGTTTTTTTTACACTGAATACAGGCGACCTGATTTTTACCGGTACGCCCGCAGGCGTAGGCCCGGTGCAGATCAACGACCAGCTGGAAGGTTTTCTCGGAAAAGAAAAACTGCTTCATGCAGATATACGGTAACAGGGTTGCGGCGTAATTCCTATCTTTGCGCGCTTAAAGAGTCTTTGTAACGTATGATCAGTCGCAGAAATATCCGGGTAAAAGTGATGCAAACCCTGTATGCTCTCCATGCCGCCGACTCCGGCAAACAGGAAACAAACCGGAGCAAAGGCTCCGGTATGCTCGATGATAAACTGGATCGTACGCTGGACCTTTTTACTATCTGTATATTATACATTACACGGATCGCGCAATATGCCGAAGCCGATGCCCGCAACCGGGCCGGGAAATACCTGCCCACCGATGCCGATCTGCATGTCAATACCAAGATCGCGGGGAATGAATTCCTGTGGAAGATCCTCTCCAACGAGACCTTTAAAGCCGCAATAAAAGAACGGAAGCTGGAACAGTACCTGGAAAATTCGTGGATCCGGAAAATATATCAGCAACTGGCACAAACAACCGAATATCAGACATATACCAGCCTGCCGGTACGCGACCCTGCACCTGAAAAAGCAATCATCCAGTTTATCTGGGAGCAGCAGATGCGCACAAATGAAGGGCTGATGGAGTATTTCAGCGATGAGCTGCCGGGATGGGAAGACGACCGGGACATGATCATTATGCTAATAGAGAACTTCTTCCGTGTACCGGGACGAACCAATTTCCTCCAGTTGCTTTCTGCAGAAAAGAAAGAGTATGCGCACGGTCTGCTCCGTACGTCGCTTGAAAAGGAAGCATATTGTATGGGGCTGATCCAGCCCCGGCTGATCAACTGGGATGCTGAACGTGTAGCGCTCGTAGACCTGCTGCTGCTGCGTATGGGCGTATGCGAACTGCTGTATTTCCCTACGATCCCCACTCGCGTCACCATCAATGAATACATTGAAATATCCAAGCAATACAGCACCCTGCAAAGCGGCCAGTTTGTAAACGGCGTACTGGACAATATTCTGAAAGACCTGGAAAAGGAAAATAAAATACACAAGGAAGAGCGTACACGCAAATGAACCTGTAAACATTCCCCGGATGAGAAAGTATACATTTGCACTGATAATGCTGATATTTGCGTCGGCCTGTAATGAAAAAGAAGGTGCACGAAAAAACCCGGAACTGCTGCCGGCAAACCTGGTACAGAACCCCAGAAGCGCTGGTGAAACACCTGCCGGTGTCCTGGAACAAATGCCTGTGATGACATTTCCGGATACTGTTCATAACTTTGGGCGTGTTTATGAAGGGGAAGAGGTAACGCACGGGTTTACTTTCACCAACACAGGCAAAAAACCATTGCTGATCAGCGGGGTTACGACAAGCTGCGGATGCACTGTTGCCGATTATCCGAAAGAGCCTGTGCTTCCCGGCGAAAGCGGGATATTGAAAGTGAATTTCAGATCGACGGGACAGACAGGCTACGAAGAGAAATCTGTTGCCGTACAGACCAACACGGCCAGGGGTACAATACCTCTGTATATTAAAGCGGAAATTATATCTAAACAATAAACTTTCACAATTAATCCGACAATCAATGTTCATTAATCTCTTAACTGCAACTGTTTTTTTACAAGCCCAACAATCCGGCGGTGGATTTATGCCGCTGCTGCTGATGGTGGGCATGATAGCCGTGATGTATTTCTTCATGATCCGCCCACAGGCCAAACGCGCTAAAGAGCAGAAGAAATTTGCAGAAAACACAAACACCGGCGACAAGATCGTAACCACCGCAGGTATTCACGGGGTCATCAGCCGGATCAATGAAGACAATACGCTGCAGGTGGAAGTCAGCCGCGGTACCTTCATGACGATTGAGCGCTCTGCCGTATCTATGGAGCTGACTAATGCTTACCGTAAGAAAGCGGAAGCAACAGCTGTCAAAAACTGATCGGGCCAATGTGGCAATTTGAAAATTTGAAAATGAGACGATGAATGCGTTTTGGGTAACAATAAGGGCATTTTCAAATTACCACATTTTCAAATTTTCAAATTATATATCATGCTCAAAGTCGGTATCACGGGTGGCATCGGGTCCGGAAAAACCACTGTATGCAAAGTATTTGAAGTGCTGGGCATACCGGTTTTTTATGCGGATGAAGCAGCCCGCCGGCTGATGGAAGCTGATGCAGACCTGATCAAAGGAATTACATCCTTGTTAGGAACAGAATCGTACAGGGACGGCAAGCTGAACCGTCCCTTTATTGCATCTGCTGTTTTTGGCAATCCGGATCTGCTCCAAAAAATAAATGCACTCACCCACCCTGCCGTTATTGCGCATGGTAAGAAATGGATGTCTCAGCAGCAGGCGCCGTATGCGTTGAAAGAAGCGGCGCTATTTTTTGAAGCCGGGAGTAACGGAGAGATGGATGTAATGATCGGTGTGACCGCCCCACGGGAGATACGCATCAGCCGTACGATGGAGCGCGACGGAATATCCCGTGAAAAAGTACTGGAACGTATGTCGCGACAGATGGATGAAGACGAAAAAATGAGACGCTGTGATTTTGTGATCCACAATGATGAAGCACAGGCCATCATTCCACAAGTACTGGCCGTGCACCGTGCATTATTGTCCCGCACATAAGCAGATCCATGCTGTTCTTAAGTTAAAGTTGTCCGGGCGTTCTATATTACAACTCGCGCTCTATACTATCAACTTGATAAATTCCCTACATTTGCGCGGTACAAATATTCCGGCATGTCTTTATTATCCGTATTACTGCTTCAGATAGATACCGCAGCACAAGCTGCCGCTCCGGTCAGCCCTGCCCCTGAAAAGATCAGCCTGATATCGCTCCTGATGGAAGGAGGCGTGCTGATGATCCCCTTATTGATATGTTCCGTGCTGGTTGCTTACGTATTTGTGGAAAGACTGCTGGTGATCCGCAAGGCATCTGTGACCGATCCGAGTTTTATGTCGCGCATCCGGGAGCATATCACGGACGGGAATCTCGCCGCTGCACGTTCATTATCCAAAAACACATACGGACCGGTAGCCCGGATGATCGAACGCGGTATCGGCCGCATCGGAAAGCCTGTTGAACACATAGAAAAGTCTATGGAAAGCGTTGGCAAGCTGGAGATATACCAGATGGAAAAAAATATGAGCATGCTGGCCACCATCGCACGCATCGCCCCTATGTTCGGCTTCCTGGGCACGATCGCCGGTATGATCATCCTGTTCTTTAATATACAGCACCAGGGGTTCTCGCTGGAAAGCATTGCCGGAGGCATTTACACCAAGATGGTCACATCCGCCGTAGGGCTGATCATCGGGCTGCTTGCATTTATGGCTTACGACTACCTCGACGCCCAGATCAACAAGAACGTCAACCGTATGGAAGCCGCTTCGGTTGAATTTTTAGATATTCTACAGGAACCAACCCGATAAATATGTGCTGCCATGAATCTGAGAAAACGCCTGCGTGCCGACAAAGACCCGCATACATCAGCACTGAACGACATCCTGTTCATCCTGCTGTTTTTCTTCCTGATCATTTCCACGCTGGCCAACCCGAACCTTGTTAAGGTAAGTAACCCGAGGGCCACAACGGATACCAAAGCCAAACAAACCGTTGTGGTAACGGTTGATTCGTTGCAGCGGTTTTATGTAGGCACCCGCCTTACAGCGTCGGATTCACTGACGGCGGCTATCTCGTCGATGGTAGCCAAATCTCAGGATGCAGACCCGACAGTTGTGATCAACGGGGATGTGCATGCGCACTGGGGGGCTGTAATTGAAGCCCTGAGAGCCGCAAAAACGCTGAATCTGAAGGCGGTTGTAGCAGTGGAAAAAGACAGCCGTTAAGCTTGTTCCCCTTGTAATTTCTTAGTTTATTTTTTCACCACTGAGGACCTTACAATTAATGCCACATCCCGGGAAGATTAATAGCCCTATTGACAATATATATCCTGCCGGAGCGCAAAATTCAGTAAATTGCAGATAACTGTATCTCGTCAAAATGAAATCAATTCTTCCATCAAATTACTGAAGCATATGAAAAAGAAGCAATCCCTAATCGGACTGGATAAGGCCAAAAGCAAACAGTTGGCAGACAAGCTCAATATCCTCCTGGCAAACTACCAGTTATTTTATATCAATGACCGCGGATTCCACTGGAATATCAAAGGCGACAAATTTTTTGAGCTGCACGCAAAGTTTGAGGAGCTGTACACAGATCTTCAAGTGAAAAACGATGAAATTGCAGAGCGTATCCTGACGTTGGGTTACACTCCGTTCCATAGCTATTCCGATTATCTGAAAAACGCCACCATCAAGGAGAAAACAAATATTTCCGATGGTAACGAAGCGGTATCGGAAATACTCAACGCCTTTGAGATCATTATCACGCTCCAAAGGGATATCCTGGAACTTTCCGCTGAAGCTAACGATGAGGGTACCAACGCCCTGATGAGCGATTATATCCGCGAGCAGGAGAAGCTGGTATGGATGTATTCGGCATACCTGGCATAATCTTCCGAAGTTGATCATACAATACCTCTAATGACACGTTTAAACGATAGGCTTTGATTGTACTTAGCCACCGTTGTTTAATGCCGGTGGCTGAGTACAATCGAAGCCCGGCGGCTGAGCCTGCCGAAGCCACTATCAGGAAATAATTCATCCGCATAATTTTCCGGCTAAAAAAGGGATGGCCGCCAACATGGCGGCCATCCCTTTTTTATATGCAGATCTGCTTATTTCAGCTTCAGATCCATTTCTACCCTTCTGTTCTTAGCTCTTCCGGCAGCTGTTTTATTATCAGCCGCAAAATTGGTAGCGCCAAATCCGTCGGCAATCAACCGGTCTGCGGAGATACCCTTGCCGATAAAGTACTCACGTACTGCATTCGCGCGCTCTTTCGATAAACGGAGGTTCGTTTCATCCTTACCTACGTTGTCGGTATATCCGTGAATGGTCATGTTATAATCCGTGTACTCATTCAGGATACCCACAACTTCATCCAGCAGCTTGTACGATTTCGTGCTGATCACGGCCTTGCCAGTCTGGAACTGGATGGCAGTAGCTGCAAAGGCCAGACGCTTTTTCACTTCTGCCCTTATCTCGGGGCAACCCTGGTTCTCTGCGGTGCCCGGAACAGTGGGACATCTGTCGAGATGATCGGGAACGCCATCATTGTCCGTATCGGGGCAGCCTTCATTCGCTACAGGGCCGGCAGCCTCAGGGCATTTATCTTCATTATCCGGCACGCCGTCGCCGTCTGTATCAGGGCAGCCTTTAAACTGTGGCAATCCCGGCACATCAGGGCAGAGATCATCAATATCCGCAACACCGTCATTATCCCTGTCAGGACAACCCTGAAGCTCTATCGGACCAGCTTCTGTAGGGCAGCGGTCTTCTGCATCAGCAAGGCCGTCGAGGTCAGCATCAGGACAGCCACGGGCTGTTTTCGAACCGAATACATCCGGGCACAGATCGTCTTTATCGAGCACACCGTCACCGTCTTTATCCGGATCAGGACAACCTTTCTGATCGGGCACACCTTTCTCAAACGGACATTTATCAAACCTGTTCGAAATAAGATCGCCATCAGAATCTTTGGGTTTCTTTTTGTGCAGGATCGGCAGATGCATACCGAAATACATGTTCATCCCTTTCGAGTTGTCGTTTACGAAGGCCATTACATCATCCGTACCGACAGTCAGGAACAACAGGCGTACACCCAGACCTGCCTTGACTTCAGAGCTCATCATATTATAAGTAAGCGGCACGCCGACATCTACGAATTTAGACTCGAACCGTGGTGCAATTGTAACCTGGTTGTAATAGTTGTTACCCGGATTCAGACCTTTTGACAAGTTCTGCATGTACACACCGTGTACAAAAAAGCCTTTCCAAATGTTATAGTCTGCCTGGAATACCAGCGTGGTAGGCAATGCAATCTTCTGCTCACCGATTGTATTGGTAAGTCTGAAGCCGCTGTTGTCCAGTTCTTCTTCCAGTTCCTGTACATTGGTCAGTTTCTTGCTGATGCTGTCTACGACCAGCACACCTGATGTGGAGGCGTTGTACTTGGTAGCCGTGCTGTATTTGATTTTGCCGATATCGAGTATGGAAACACCTGCTTTCACTTTATGCTTGCTCACACCCGGATTCAGCAAACCTTTTTTGCCATCCATTTCATAACGATGCTGCTCTACATTGGGGCGATACTCATACATCAAACCGAGGTCGCCACCAATACCGCGCCCGCTATTGGCGCCAAACATAAAGTCAAAAAAACCGGAACCATTAGTGAGGTCCTTCAGACGATCTGACGGATCGAGGGTGTTGGCAGAGAAGCTTACGTCCATGTCATTGACCTGTACGTAGTCGTTTGCCCCT
Organism: uncultured Chitinophagaceae bacterium; assembly: GCA_964527735.1. Lineage (GTDB taxonomy): Bacteria > Bacteroidota > Bacteroidia > Chitinophagales > Chitinophagaceae > JBEBVQ01. The sequence continues at coordinate 43,013 of CAZGPG010000020.1, forward strand.
TCGTACCGTCCGTCCAGACCAGTACTGTTCAGGTTGTAATAGCTGATGCCGCTGTAATAACGGGCAGTAACACCACCATGCAGCACGTGCTTACCCTTATCCAGCAACAGCCCGCCCCAGGACAGGCCGATGTCTGAAAACAGATGCGTGGTGAGATCGAACCCATTCTGGTCTGCCACCGCATAATTATCATTTTGATTAAACGTCCGTCCTTGGGCAAACAAACCGGCAATGTTGGAGCTGACATCATTCAATTGGGTCATAAACCGCACGCGTGTGCTCAGGCCGATGGTATGCTTATTGTTGATCGCATACAGAATGCCAGGGCCTTTTAATTCAAGAAAGGGCAGCTGTACAGACAACGGCTCCGATCCGGTCCAGGAGAAATATTTGCCCACCGGAAAGCCGTTGTCATTGTTGCCGAAATCCTTGATCATTGTATTGAACGGAGCCTTCGACACACTGTTGTTACCATACACATTCAAGGAGAACAGATCCACAACCAGCTTGTGCCGGGAGTCACTGGCTGAGGCAGGATTCAGATACACCTGATTGAATCCCGAATAACTACTTCCTGATACGCCGAGATACTTCTGGGCATTTGCCTGAAGGGATATTCCCATACCCGCTACAAGTAATACAGATAAACACTTTTTCATAAGAAAAATTAAGGGGGTTATTAATTTATAAGAGTAACTGCATTATAAAAGGCAAAGTTATACAAATCAGACATAATTTTAAATAGCCAAAAAAATATGTTGTAATTACCCTATTAAAGTGGATACTATGAAAAAAAACCTTTGGCCAAGCGAAATATCATAAATAACCTTTAACAAGCAAATACATTAAATTAATTTAATTCCATGTAAAGTCAAAACAGGCAATTGAATATCAATACATTTTAAATCACCTCAGCGTAAAGGCTCAATACCACAGGAATAAGCCCACATATATATCAGACTTGCCGCCATCTTCCGGATAAAAGACCTGTGCTTCCTTACCCAGGGTCAGGAGGTATGCGTGCAATTGCTGCACCGCATTTACATTTTTGTAGTACCATTCCGGCTGTCCTTCAAAGTCGCCCGTCTTCATGCCGTTGTAATGACGGTACACAATCCATACGCGCCGGTGCTGCTTCATCTCATGCATATCCGGGGACAGCTTTTGAAAATAATCCGGGAATCCATGGGAAATATGCCGGACATCCCTGCCTTCAACAACACGCATATCCAACCGGTACGCCTGTTTGTAGTAATTCCATCCCGGAAGATCGTTCCAATAGACATATACCAGGTCGCCCTCCCGGTAATGCTGCTGCACATACATCCAGGCCTCCCGCTGATATGATTTTTTATACCCGCCGAAACGCCTTGTGTCTGCTATGGTCAGCACGGTATTCGTCAACGGAGCAGCCAACAAAACAAGCACAATAGCGTATCTGAGCCCTCTGCTGCGGAATGCACACATCCAGTCACAGGCAAAGGCAACAAACACGATGCCCACCGGAGCCAGGAACACATTCAGCCGCTCGTGCAGGGGGTACAGCCGAAAAGCCGAAGCGGTAATGGCAACAGCTACAATCATAACAAGCAGGATGAAATGTTTTCTCTGGTACCGGAACATAGCCACACCGCCGGCAAACAGCAGCAGCAAAGGAATAAAAGGCATACGCATCAGCAGGCGATACAGATCACTGTAACCACGCTCATAATTTACTTCAAACCAGGTAAGCCCGAGGGGATAATAAACAAATGAGTAGAGGTAATGGAGCAGCCACTTTATCCCGGCCAGGAATGCAGGCGGCAATGGAAAGAATGCGCCCCGCCGTTCCCAGAAATAAGTAAGCCAGCTTTCGTCGGCATACCGGCTGATCACGAAGAAATAAGTAAGCCCGAAACTGATGCCCCACATCAGAAAAGGCAGCAGCGGGCGGACGGACACATGCCGGCGGTATCGCAACAGATTGGCCACCACAACGCAACAGCCGATACCTGCCAGCACGAACAGGGAAGTAAATGAAAACCAGAGCAGGACAGCCCCGCCGGTTCCCCATGCGAGTAAGCTACGCCAATCGGTTTTGTCGTGGTACTTTGCGTACAGCCACAACGCCAGAATGGTCGCCAGCAATTCCGGGCCATACTGCTTTGCTTCTACCGAATGATACACCAGAGGCGGCGCTACAGCCAGTATACAGATGGCAGCAAGCGCTCCCGCAGGCTTCAGGAAGTATCGCGCAACGGGTAGAAATACAAAAAGAGACAGGATGCCGCATACCAGCGGGAAAAGCCGCAATGCCATTTCGTGGTTCCCGAAAAGCACTACACACGATCTCACTGCCCACAAAAAACCGGGCGGGGCACGCTGAGCATAATCCAGCGGCCCGATGGCCAATTCACCAAAATCCATGCTGATGAGGCTGGAAGCGAGGAATAACTCATCCTCCCACAACGACCGATTGTCGATGAAATGATATAACCGCAGGCAAATCCCCACGAGTATAATAGCAAATGCAATAAGTTTCCAGCGTTGCCCCACTGCATCACTGGCTCGGGAGTAGATATTCAGGTCTGTGTGCTTATTCATAAACTGGTATGCCTGCATGTGTTTTACGATATCCACTTATCATTTTCCACATACTCCTGCAAAACAACTATGCACATTGCTATTCCCGGAAAGTATGCAAACTTATGAAAAATAAGGAGCGATATATACACGCGGATAAGATTCCCTGCCGCTGTTTATTTGACGATAAGGAATTTTATACTATTTTGTCACCCCTTATTCATTGAACCAATAAAATACTATGGCCAGAAATTTGTGTATCGACTGGGGCAACAGCTATATTAAAGCATCTGTTTTTGATGCCCATGATCAAGTGCTGGAAAAATTCAGCTTTCAGGAAGCAGAAGCAGAGACCGTCTTATCATCTATTATAACTACTCACCAGCCCGATGCCGGTATTCTTTGTGCGGTTGTCAACTATCCGCTTTCGATCGAACAAATGCTCCGGGATCAGATCCGCTATTTCCGCACACTGGATATGCAGACCCGGCTGCCGGTGATGAATGCCTACCATTCGCCCGAGACACTCGGCGCCGACCGGCTGGCGCTGGTAGCAGGCGCTTATGCACAGTTCCCGGACAAAAACAACCTGGTGATCAGCCTGGGCACCTGCATCACTTACAACCTGATCCAGAAAAACAAAGCATTCCGGGGCGGGGCTATATCTCCGGGCATGCAGATGCGCCTCCGGGCCATGCACGATTATACCGACAAGCTGCCACTCGTCCCGGTTTCGGGAGAGGTATTGCTGCTTGGTTATGATACTGAAACATCCATGCGCAGCGGCGCCATCAACGGTATGGCGGCTGAGATAGATGGCATGATCGGGGCATTTGCCGCACAATATCCTGACTTTAACGCGGTCTTAACGGGGGGTGATGCACCATTCTTTGAAGGCAAATTGAAAAGTAAGATATTTGCAGACCCTGATTTATCGTTAAAGGGGCTAAACCTAATCTTAAAGCATAATGTCCCTCAAATACGCTAAGCGCTTTTTCTGTTGTCTGCTCTTTTTGTCGCCCTGCCATGCTGTGGTAGCCCAAAACTCCAACAAAGAGAATATACCCTATACCCGTTTCGGGATCGGCGATCTCCAGACCGGGACCAATGTGATGACACGGGGCATGGGGTATCAGACCGCTGCCTTCGTCAGTCCCGTGGCCGTCAACTCAGAAAATCCGGCTTCTTACGCCAGTCTCCGGCTCACCACATACGAGATCGGGCTGTCGGGCTCTTCACGCACACTGAGGAGCGGAGGTGAAGAATATACCACCGGGACGGCTTCTCTCTCCTACCTGAATATAGGCATACCGGTAGGGAAACATGCGGGCATCAACCTGGGGCTGAAGCCGCAGTCGCGCGTATATTACCGTATCGAACAGGACTCCGTGATACCGGATCTCGGCGGCACAAATTCCTATGTATACTCCGGAGACGGCGGCCTGAACTACGCATTCATCGGCGCGGCAGGCACTTACGGCGGTTTCAGCGTTGGCGTGAACTTCGGATACCTGTTCGGCACCACACGCTATTCCAGCGTATTGCAGCAAACCGGAACGGATGAGGTATTGAGCTCCGAATTTTCCCGGTACGACAAGACGGGCGGACTGTACTGGAGCAGTGGCGCGCTCTACGAAACACCGCTCAGTGAAAAGCTGAAGCTGCGACTGGGCGCCACCTTCACGCTGAACCAGGAATTGAACATCACGCGCGACGACTACCGGATCAATTTCCGCACGCTCGGCGGCGTGATAGACAGGGATACAAGCTATAACAACATCGATAATAAAGGCACCGTAGTAATGCCGGCTTCATACGGATTCGGGGTGCAGCTGCTCGGCAATGAAGTATGGAGCGCCGGCGCAGATTTTTCGCTTACCCAGTGGAACCAATACCGGTCATTTAATCTCACCGATTCCGTCAATGACAGGGCCATGCGTATCAGCGTAGGAGGCGCCTTTACCCCTAACCCCACGAGCCTGCGGCAATACTTCCAGCGCGTTACGTACAGGGCCGGCTTCTATTATGGCACCGATTATGTACGTCTGCGCCAGACAGACATTAATTATTATGCGGTAACTATAGGCGCCAGTCTGCCGTTCAGGAGGACTACAGACCGTATCCATACCGCCTTCGAGATAGGCCGGCGGGGCACTGAGGCCAATGGCCTGATACGCGAAAACTTCTACCGGCTCACAGTCGGGCTTTCATTGAATGACCGGTGGTTTGTCAAGCGGAAGTATGATTAAATAATTTGAAAATTTGGGAATTTGAAAATTTGAAAATGCCCGTATTATGTAACCATATCTTCCTTCATTTTCAAATTGGCACATTTTCAAATTCTCAAATTAAACAATGGTTCTCATATGCGCTCCCGGATCTGGCTTATCTGCATTGCACTGATCATTACCTCATGCCGGAATGAAATGGAAGACATTCATGCGCTGGTGACCAAGACCGTTATGCAGGAAGACGTGGCCCATGATGTTACGATCCTTTATAGCGAAGACGGACAGGTAAAAGCCCGGTTGTACTCTATTGAGTTTATCCGCAATGAAATGTCGCGGCCGCCATATACGGATATGAAAAAGGGCCTGAAAGTGGAGTTTTTTAACGACAGCATGCTGATCGAAAGCACCCTGACCGCCCGCTACGCCCGCTACTATGAGCAGCAGGGCAATGTGCTGATCCGCGACAGCGTGGTAGTGATCAATAAAAAAGGCGACATGCTCAAAACGGAAGAGCTGATCTGGAACCAGGACATCCAGAAATTCTATACCGAAAAGCCTGTGGCCATCACCACCGCCACGCAAACAATGTGGGGAGACGGTCTGGAAGCCAACCAGGACTTTAGCTGGTACCAGATCCGGAACCTGCGGGGGGTGATGATGGTGGAGAAAGAGAAGATACCGGACTGATATTACCTGTACTTAAGACACCAGCCCCATCTGAAGCGCTTTGCGGATTAATGCTGCCGTGTTTTTAACATCCATTTTCACCAACAGCTTGGTGCGGTAATTTTTGGCAGTGTACAAGCCCAGGAATAGTTTGGCGGAGATCTCTTTATCCGTATAACCCTCCACAATCAGGGAAAGCACTTCCTTTTCTTTGTCTGTAAGCCTGATTTTCGCGTCTGCAATCCGGTCAACGCGGGATGTGAGCAGGTCCAGTTTTTCTTTCAGCGATGGCTCTATATATTCCTTACCCGAATAAACGGCTTCAATCGCGGCTGCCAGTGTTTCCTTTTCCGTGGTCTTCAGCAGGTATCCCAGCACGCCCTGGCGGAGCATGGCGGAAAGATAAGCGGGGCTGTCAAAATTAGTAAGCGTCATCATTTTGACGTCCGGGTATTTCTTCCTGATGATATGAGCCAGCTCTTCACCGTTCTGATCCGGCATCTGGATATCCAGGATCAGGATATCAGGTAATTGTTCTTCCAGTCCGGCAAGCAATTCAGCGCCGTTGCGATAAGTATCCAAAATTTCCAGGTGGGGGAAATCCTGCAACATGTTCCTCAAACCGACTATGACCATCGGGTGATCGTCTGCTATGGATATGGTTATACTCATCTACGAATCCTCTAATTTAAGCTTTTCCAGGTCAAATTCAATAAAAACGACCGTGCTTTCTCCTTCTATGGAATTAATGGACATGTAGCCTTTCAGCGCCTGCACCCTGTGCGTAAGGTTCATCAGACCGATGCCGGACCGGACTTTGCCCGTATCAAATCCCACACCATTGTCTTCTACCGTAAGGCTGAGCAGGTTGCCGATACGCATCACCTGTACATAGGCAACGGTGGCGTTGGCATGTTTGATCATATTCTGGATCAGTTCCTGCGCCATCCGGTATATAATCAGTTTCACCGGCTTGCCCAGACCAGCCGTTTCGCCATGAAAATCCAGTTCAAGACGGAGCGCGGCATTTTTATTAATAGCCGAGCAATAAAGCGTCAGCGCTTCTTCAAGCGTATGTTTCTCCAGGATATCCGGCAGCAGGTTATGGGAAGTACGACGCACTTCGAGGGCCGTTTCGTCGATCATCTCCATGAGCTCCCGGAATTCCGCCGGGCTCTGGTATTCTTTCATCCTGCTTGCCTGCATTTTGACGGCCCCGAGCATGCCGCCAATACCATCATGTAATTCCCGCGCAATACGTCCGCGCTCCTTCTCCTCGCCTTTCATGACACTTTTCAATTTGCCGATCTCCTGCTTCTGGCGCAACAGTTTTCTCTGTTGCCGGCTATACCAGTAAAACAGCAAGAGAACGGCGGCAATGCCGGCAATAAGCAGGTTCTTTCGTTCCGACTGCTGCTGCGCCCGGGCAATCAGCCTGTCCTTTTCTGCGGTACGGTATTTTACTTCAAGCTGATGAATATCTTTGGCGACCCGGTGGTTCGTTACGCTATCCTTTAATCTGGTAAACAAAGACAAATGAGCAAATGCCTTTGCGTAATCATGCCGTGCCGCGTACAGATCGGAAAGGCTGCTGTGTATTTCTGCTACCTGGTCTTTTATAGCCAGTTCCCGTGAGGTTTTCAGCGCCTCACGAAAATGGGATTCTGCTTTTTCATAGTTTTTCAGCTTTAAGTAAATATGTCCCATCAGGTATTGATTCGCGTTCTGCTGGAACACATCCGGATCGCCATCCGGCCTGAGGCGATAGGCATTCCTGACATAAAACAATGCCTGCTGTGCCTCTCCCTCCACCATAGCCAGATCGCCAAACTTTACAAGGGCACGAAATTGCAGCAGTGTATCATTCTGATCCTGCCCCAGCTCATAAGCCTTTTGGAGATATGCACGGGACTGCCCCGGATCATTCATCCTGTTATACCGGAGTGCAATATTTATCAGTGTAAGACCTAAATCCCGGTAATTTTTTGTGGCGCGTGCAATAGAATCAGAAAGATACAGATAATGAAGGGAAAGACTGTCGTCTGTAATCAGCGATGAAATATTTGAATACACACTTGCCAGGCTCAGCGTGGATTCCGGAAACTGTTCGATGGTTCGTATCGCCAGGTGAAAAAATTGAGACGCTTTAAGATTTTCACCTAATGACTTGTAGATAACCCCCATGTGATTGTACGAAAAAGCCAGCAGGCGGCGCCCTGCATCCGACTGGCGCAGATAGAATATCGCTTCTCCACAAGCCTGCAACGCTTCCTCATACGATCCAAGGGTTTTATGGATGCTGCTGATCTTCAGAAGCGCTACAGCCATGCCATAATGAAACTTTATGCTGCTGCTTTGAGCCAGCAGATTTTCGAAAATGAGGAGCGCACTGTCCGGATTTTTTAAGGCCAGTTCATTATAACCATTGAGCTGGTTAAGGATATAAGCCGTATCGGGTAGCGGGGCATATAGTTTCCCTTCCGTTTCAACCGTTACTTTTACCTGGGCGGATACGCGCCCCCTTTCGCCAATGAAGGGCAGCGTTAAAACAATTATACCCAGAAGAGCATACCTCCTGATTTTCCGATTATTCATTGAGGCTGGCAGCAATTAAAAATGCACTCTAAATATAAAGATATGGATCGAATTCACCGCGATGAAAATTCCGGACACTTGCCCAAAAACATCCACAGGCACCATTTTTTTAAATTCTTGTATACTTGACATAAACCATTATTAAAAATCAGCAAATAATGAATTGCAAATATAATTATGACGTTTAAGTGTGCGGTTGTAATTTTTTCTTTTCGTCATTTTTGCCTTAAACCCACTAAAATTTTTATGGTATGAATATTTTTATGAAAAAAATCATCAGTTTATGCGGCCTTCTTTTTCTTTTCTCGGTAAACGCGATAGCCCAAAGCGCAACGCTGGAATGGGTTAAAGGCGTAACCGCTGTAGATCTGACTGACCAGCAACATGTCAGGTCAATAGATGTGGACAGCCAGGGGAATGTTTATGCAGTAGGGACCTTTAAAGAAAAAGTATCCTTCGACCGGGGACTTGCAGGCCCGCTGGTACTGACATCTGCCGGGACATCGTTTGAACTTTTTTATGCCAAATTCAACGCTTCGGGCGATTGCGTCTGGGCAAAAAAAATCACTAATACTTCGGCCAGCGATCTTACTTCCGTGAAGCTGGACGGCAAGGGAAATATGTATTTTACCGGAACCTTCAGCGGCACTATTACAGTAAACATCGGCGGCGCCAACCAGTCTTATGCATCAAACGGAAGCGCTGTGGACATTATGGTTGCCAAGCTCGATACAGCGGGAAATTTCGCCTGGGTCGAGACTTTCGGAAGTGCCGCGGCGGATATTGCCGGAGCGCTCGCTCTGGATGAAGACGACAATGTTTATGTGACAGGTAATTTTAAGGGAAATGTAAACTTTGGCACACATGGCAGTTTTACCAAGGTAGGCGTAGCTATGTTTTACGTTTTGAAGTTCAATAATTCCGGGGACATGCAATGGGCGGCTGTTGCCAACGGAAGTAATACCTCTGCTACTGTAGGCAGCACTGTTACCGGGCTGGGGCTGGCTTCGGACAGGAACGGGCATATATATATAACGGGCGTTTACGGGCACAATGTCACCTTCCAGTTGGGGGGTGTTACCACAGCCAACATCCTGACTTCTGTCCAGAAGACAAATATTTTTGTAATGAAACTGACCACAGCCGGAGCGCTGGTTTGGGCTAAAGCCTTTGAATCCAACAGAGGCGCCCAGGGCAACGGGATAACTGTGGATCCCCAAGGCAATGTATATTCTGTAGGTATTTTTAAAGGTACAGTAGATTTTGATCCGGATCCCTCCGGTAAGCATGAACTGGTTGGCGCAGGCAGCACCCCTACATCCGCCGGCTCGAATGACGCATACATCTCCAAGTTGGATGCAAACGGGCATTTTGTTTGGGCGGCCCGGTTGGGCAACACCACTCATGATGATGCAGTGTCGGTCTCATTGGATGCACAAAACAATATCTATACAACCGGATATTTTTCAAAGGAGGTAGATTTTGATCCGGGCACAGGCACCCATAATATTACTCCTTACGGCGGCACGAATTACTGTGTGTACATCTGGAAACTGGATCCGGATGGTAAATTTCTATGGGTAACGCAAATGGGCAGTAAAACGTCAACATCAACTTTGGCTTATTCAATAGCGGTGGATAAAGATTATAATATTCATACAGCAGGAAAATTCTCAGGCGAAGCGGAGTTCTCCCTCAATCCCACTGTGTCATCGGTAACCCTGGCTACTACTGCTTACAACGGCGCCGGCTTTATCCAGAAAATAAGCCAGAATATCTGTACCCCGACAGGCTCTACAATGAGCTTAACCGACTGCGACAGCATCACGGTGAATGGTCAGAAATACACCAGTAGCGGCAGCTATTACCAGACTTATGTGAACAGTGCAGGCTGCGACAGTGTGCTCACCCTGAACCTGGATATCAGCCATGCAGTGATGGGAAGCAATATTACCAACACAGCGTGTGACAGCTTTGTCTTTAATGGAGTTACGTATAATACCTCCGGGACGTACACGCAGGTACTCCAAACGGTTGCCGGATGCGACAGCACCGTAACGCTGGACCTGACGATCAACCAAAGCGCTCATACGCAGCTTACGGAACGTGTCTGCGACAGCTACACCCTGGATACGGCTACTTATACCAAGAGCGGGGTGTACACCCACATGTTCCAGACTGCAGCAAGCTGCGACAGCCTCGTAACACTGGACCTGACCATACTGAATACTGCGGACACCATAAGCGAAACCGCCTGCAAACGCTATATCGCCGGCGCGGATACTTTTACACAATCTGGTATATACACGCAGGCATTCACAAATACGGATGGCTGCGACAGCCTGGTAACGATTGACCTGACTATTGACCAGGTGGATGTATCTGTTACCAGGTCGGGGCTTATCCTGACTGCTGACCTGTCCGGAGCTGTTTATCAGTGGCTTGATTGTGACAATGGCTATAGCATTATACCCAATGCCGTTCAGCAGATTTTTGCCCCGGAAGCGGATGGAAATTATGCGGTGGCGGTCAGTTCCGGCAATTGCACTGATACATCGGCATGTTATGTTGTGACAGGCATTGTAGGGGTCGGGCATACCGCGCAGGAAGACATCAAGGTGTTCCCCAATCCTGCATCCAGTACCTTGTATGTGACTATACCTCCCCAGATCTCACAGGCGAATTTCAGGCTGCTGTCGCTTATCGGAGAAACGCTGTTAAGCGGAAAAGTTACAAGCACCCATTTCACGCTTGATATCAGTAATTTTGCAACCGGTGTATATCTGCTCGAGGTAAATGTTGGTGAGAAAATTTCCCGTATAAGAATAGTAAAAGATTAGTCAGCATTATTTTATTACCCGGCAGTAAGCAGAAGCTTTCTGTTTGCTGCCGGGATTTTTCATTTTTGAATAATGTAATCTGAATGTCCGTGCTACGCAATAAATCTTTATTAAGTAAAACATTACTGGCTGCATTTTTATATGCGGCTCCGGATGCATTCGCTCATGGTGAGACCGGATCGGTGCAGGGACAATCTGGCGCCCGGTTTGAGTTTATCGAGAATAAAGGCCAATGGGTAAAGGATATCCGATATAAAACCACAATTCCCGACGGAGCCATGTTCCTCACAGACCAAGGTTTTGTTTATCATTATGTAAGCGGGGAGGATTTGAACCGCTTCCACCATGAAAGAGGAGCGGATCCTGAAGCAGAGCTGATCCGGCATCATGCCTACCGGGTTGATTTTGTACATGCAGCAAAAACGGTACGCTATCAGCCAGCAGAAAAGCGCCCGCATTATCATAACTATATTACCGGCAATGAACCTGCGACATGGAAAGGGCAAGTAGGTATTTATGCAGCAGTGCTACAGCAGGGCGTGTACGATGGGATCGATGTATCCGTTTATAGTAATAACAATGCACTGAAGTACGATTTTATCATAGCGCCTCACGCAGATCCCGGTCAGATATTACTCTCTTTCGAGGGCGTGGCGCCGCAGATTACAGCAGAAGGACATCTGGAATTGAACACTTCGGTCAATAAAGTAATTGAAGAAGCTCCATACGCTTACCAGGAAATAGACGGCATTGAAGTGCCGGTGACCTGCCGGTACCTGCTGAAAGGCAACCGGCTTTCGTTCGAATTACCCGAAGGGTATGATAAAAACTATCCGCTGGTCATCGATCCTTCCGTGATCTTCGCCACATTCAGCGGAAGCACGGGTGACGATCATTTTGCCTACGGTACGGCTTATGACAACAGCGGGAATCTTTATACGGCAGTACAGACCCGGTCGGTAGGGTGGCCGGTAACCACAGGCGCCTATCAGTTAACATACAGGGGCGGCTTCGACCTGGGCATCAACAAGTTTGACGCCACAGGGGCAAACCTGCTGTACAGTACGTATTACGGTGGAACGGGAGAGGAGCAACCACATACTATTATAGTGAACGATCAGGAAGAAGCTGTAGTCGTAGGCACTACCTACTCTACCAACCTGCCTACTCATTCCAATGCCTACGACCGTACGCTGGGCGGCACGAAGGATATATTTGTGGCTCATTTCAACAGCACAGGCACTGCACTGATCGGCGCTACATATGTAGGCGGGAGCGCAGGAGAAAATATTTACACTACCACTGGCAGCACGACCGGAACCTTCAATACGGCTGCATCATTCATGAGTCCTTGCGATGTGGTGCTGGGCGATAACGGCGAGATATGGGTGGTAAGCAGCACGGAATCAAATGATTTCCCGGTAACAGCAGGCGCACCCCAGACCACTTACAGAGGGGGGCTGGCCGATGCCGTACTCTTTCGTTTATCCCCCGATTGTTCCGCTTTGCAATACAGCACATTCCTGGGCGGAAGCTTAAAGGACGTGGGCTACAGCATCACCCGGAACAATAAAAAGCAGATTGTACTCTGCGGGGCAACCGCCAGCCCTAACTTCCCTGCTTCTTTCGGTGCCTACCGCACCGGCTTAAGCGGGACAGTGGACGGGTTTGTTACGATCATCAACCCGCAGACGGGCGCCATCATGCATTCCACTTACCTGGGCACGGATTCTGCCGACCAGGCTTACAAGGTGAGCGTGGACCCGCTGGATCATGTATATGTGCTCGGGCGCACGATGGGCAATTACCCGGTTTCTGCAGGCGTGTACGCCATGCCGGGCAGCGACCTGTTCCTGGATAAATTATCGCCCCAGCTGAATACTTCTCTATACAGTACACGCATCGGGAACCTGCAGACGGCGTTTTCCCGCGCTATTCCTACTGCTTTCATGGTGGATCATTGCGGCAATGTCTTCTTGGGACTGGATAAGTATAATATCAACAGTGCAGGCTATCCGCTTACCCCGAATGCCTTTCAGGCTTCGGCAACCAGGATCTGGTTTGGCGTGCTCGAAGCCAATTTTTCCAGCCTGCTTTTCGGAACGTTTTACGGTCCCGTAACCAGTATAAGCACCGTGAATGATGTGCATTTCCATGAAGCCATACACCGTTTTGACCCCAGGGGGATCGCCTATCATTCCGTCTGTACCATCCTGAATAGCTTCCCCACTACCCCCGGAAGCTTTGGAACTACCAAGACCAATAGTACAGGGAGGCAGGATGTGCTCAGCTTCAAGTTTGACCTGACGGAATACGTAAAGACCGACACCCTGCATTCCGCTATGGATACGTTTGCCTGCACCGGCGGAAAGCTCATGCTTGAGGCGGTATCTCCGGGGATAAATTATATCTGGAACACCGGCGCAACAACGCGTACGCTGCAGGTGGATACTTCGGGTATTTATACGATTCAATACCAGCAGACAGATGAGCTGTGCCGCATTTCCATCGATTCGTTCAGGGTTTCATTCTCCGGTATTCCGGAGGTGGATCTGGAGGTGGACAGTGCGGGCTGTACCAATACGAATGACGGCCAGGCAAGGATCACACCGGTTGGTGGCGGCAGCGATCTGATTTATACCTGGTTCCGGGAGGATGACGGCACGCTGCTACAGAGAGATTCGGGCAGTACGGGTGCGCTATTGGGCGGACTAAGCCCGGGCCGTTACCGTGCAGCGCTGCAAACGATTGCCGGCTGCGATACCGTACTTTATTTTACCATTAGCGGAAAGGAAGTGCCGGAAGCGGCATTCGACATCCCGGCTCCCATCCGGTGCGTGGGAGACAGTTATCATTTTACAAACCGCTCGACAGGCGCTTTTGATACCTGGCAATGGTTGTTTGGAGCGGGCGATGCCGGATCCGGGTCTTACCATGCCACATACGCTTATGCCGCTCCGGGTCTTTATCCTGTTACACTTATTATCCGTAATGCGCATTGCGCAGATACGGCTGTCCATTATGCGGATGTACGGAATTTTTCGCTTGAGCTGAGGGCAAACGCCGACCGCGTTAATAATGGGGAGGAAGTTGTGCTGGAAACTTCGGCTTCCGATCTTTATACAATCGATGAATGGCTGCCTGCGGCGTTCTTCCCTGATCAGCATGCGCACAGCCAGGTTATCCGGCCCGACAGCTCCCTTAGCATCATGGTGCAGGGCAGCTCGGCATACGGGTGCAGGGACAGCGCGGAGATAAGCATTGAAGTGATCTCCCGTTTCCTGATGCCTACTGCGTTCAGTCCGAACGGCGACGGACGCAATGACCATTTCCGTCCCTGGACTTCGGCAGGCGCTCCGGTAAGGATTATGCAGTTCTACATTTTCGACCGCTGGGGCAAACCGGTATGGTCGGCCTTCGGGAGCGATGCCCTTAAAGGCTGGGACGGTACTTACGGGGGCAGCGCTGCCCAGAACGGGGTATATTTCTATATGATGGAAATGGAAGGAGCCGGCGGAGACATAACGATGCTGCGGGGAGAAGTGACGCTGGTTCGGTAAACGGGTCAAGTAAGGGCTTTCCTATATACACGCTATATACATCCTATATACGTCCTATACTTTTTTTCCAAGGCCGGGTGCTGGGTTGACCACTGTGCGATTAAGAATTTGTGGTGATAGCCATCATAAAGGTTCGTTCATTAGTCTGCATCACGGATTAGACGGATTAAGGGATTCCACGGACAAAAATCCGTGCTATCTGTGTAATCCCGGTTAATCTGTGATGTTGATGATAAAGTATCGTGCGGAACTTTACTCTCCGCACACGCCCGCTTCTGAACGACCGCCGTGCAGTATCTGAATTTAAAATATATCCTTATCTTTGAATAACTATTCACCTGAAACCATGTACCGGTCTTTGCCCGGGGGCTTTTTGCGGTGTCGCGTATATAGTGAGGGAGGCGGCACTTTTATCTTTCAATCCATAACCCCGGGGCATACGCTGTACCTGTTGGTGCAGCAGGGCCATTTGTATTTGTTCACCCTCAAAACAGTACAACGATGGATCTGCAGTTTACCCCCGACATCCAGACCCTTGCCCGCATCACTATGGACGACAAGCCACCGCCAGGCAACCATCACTGGCCCGGCATTCCCTGGAAATGCGTTTGCTATGGCGACAACCGTATCCACGCCCAACGGATCACCGGTGAATTCTTCCGGGCGCTGCGTATCTACGTCAGGCTCGCCACTCCCGCACGGCTGGTGCCTGTGGTACGGCAACCAACGGTAGCCATCGCCTTCCAGCACCGCGGATTTGCCTGGGGCAGGCTTTCAGGCGTCAGGGGCACACTGCAGTTTCGGGCCGGGCACTATTATACGCCACTGCTGCTGCCAGGCAGCAACCAGGAGTCGCTGATAGAGCTGGAAGCCGGCCATTACGAGGCGACGGTGATCCTGATCGAGAAAAAATACGAAGCCGCATTCCTGAAGCTGTTCCCCAGCCTGGGAGCCGAGGTGGAACGGATACTCAGCCGCAACAGCAGCGGGCTCCCCTACCCTCCGCAGCCGCTTACACCGGCGATCAGCAAGCTGCTGCACCCGATCACCCGCTACAAAGGCCCTCCTGACTCCCTCAATTTTACGATCAGCCTCGCGGTCTCCGGGCTGATCCTGGCGCTGTACCAACACCAGCAGGAGCGGCTGGCGACCTCCAATAACGCCTATCTCATACATGCCTACCTGATCGGCAGGCTCGCCGAGCCACTTACAGCAGGCAGGGTGGCAACGGCACTGCACATGACCCGAAAAAAGCTGCACGGGCTGATGAAGCAGTATTTCCGGAAAACGTTTAAGGAATACCTGACTCAGTTGCGGATGGAAACAGCCCGGGAACTGCTCAGCGGCAGCGACCGGAAGCTGGACGATATCGCCCTGGAGCTGGGCTACAGGAGCATGGCTCATTTCAGCAATGCCTTTCTGAAGAATGAGGGGCAGCGGCCCTCCGAATACCGGAAGACAAAAAGATAAGACCCGCTTTTGCAACAAAAGGGTACAAATATGCAAACAGCGTAAGGGTGTTGCGGCGCAACTTTACATCAGCGACTATCTATGAGCCGTAAACACCAGACCATGAAACACACAGATACACAGCCCCACTCCCTCGCAGGTATTCTTACCAGCACCGGGGCCTGTGCATGCCTTCCGGCGATCGTGGTATTCCTGTTTGCCTCGCGCTACCCACCGGCGGGCGGGGGGCTGCGCGCCGTGAAGGCCGGCCATGCCCCCACCCCTCCTGGTATACCGGCAGCCGTAATCACGGGCCGGTACAATGCCTTCCACAAATAAAAAATCAGCTCTCCTCCCGCGACGGAGGATGAGCTGACCTGATTTAACTAACAAAAACTAAAATTATGAAAAATCTACTAATTGCAGCCTGCGTGGCTGCATTTGCCGCCACGGGCGGCGCATATGCACAGACTTCACAACCATGTGACTGTGAAGACCTTGATACGGACATTACCGCCCACACCACCCTCACGGAAGACTGTTACTTCCTGCAGGGCTGTGTACGGGTGACCAGCGGCTTTTCGCTGACCATCCCCGCCGGTACGGTGATCTTTGCCGATGCCAATGCCGAGCTGCAGGTAGAACGCGGGGCATGGCTCAACGTAAACGGCACGAGCAATAACCCCGTGGTCTTTACGACCAATCAGTTGGTGAGTAACCGGACGCCCGGATACTGGAAAGGGATCACGATCGCCGGTAATGGCGTGAACAACATCAATCCCAACAGCACCATCACGCTCGACCGGAACAGTTGCAACCTCCTGGCCGGCGGTGCAACAAATACCGACAGCTCGGGTGTACTGCGGCATCTGCAGATACACTATGCCGGGAAACAGGATGTGGGAGAGACCGATGTGAACGGCCTTACCCTTGCCT
This sequence comes from uncultured Chitinophagaceae bacterium, assembly GCA_964527735.1. Taxonomy (GTDB): domain Bacteria; phylum Bacteroidota; class Bacteroidia; order Chitinophagales; family Chitinophagaceae; genus JBEBVQ01. The sequence goes on from CAZGPG010000020.1 coordinate 59,852, forward strand.
GCGTGGGCAATCGTACGGTTGTAGAGAACGTACAGGTCACCCGTTCACTGACCAATGGTTTTGCCATGATCGGCGGCGCTGTGGAGCTGAAGTATCTTGCCGGGTTCAATAATATCAACAGCGATTATGTGTTCAGCAGGGGGAATGTTTCGCCCGGGCAATTCCTGCTATCGTTGCGCAACGATCCGAATGCGTACAACAGCACGACTCCGCAGCTTTCTAACGGGATACTGATCGAGAACCATCCATTTAACCCTACGTATGCTACAGGTATCCAGACGCACCCGGTGCTGAGCAATGTAAGCCTCTTCGGGCCTCTGTATTGTGACGAAGAGGAGGAAACCGGAAATATTACCGGTGTAAAATTCCAACATAATGCTACGGGAAGCATCTATAACAGCTTTATAGGAGGACACCCCATGGGGTTATTCGTTCAGGACAGTCTGACCATTTTCAATGTACATAGTAATGACGTCCAGTTTGCATTCAGCTCGTTCTACCAGAATGACAATGATTTCATCAGCAATCCGGCGGATTTCCAACTGGGAACTATGTTCTGTGCACCAACCATCAGTGACTGGATGCTGGGAATGAGCGGATGTCCTCAGTTAGATAACAATAGTATACCGGGCCCCACAGGTTATGATGGCTCTATTTGTAATGAATCGTATTGTGGTACCGGCAACCGTCCTGTATTTGAACTGACGGAGAATGAAATAGGGTTTGCGGACTTTTCACCCGCTGCATTAAACAATGCGTTCTTCGATACGGACGAAGACGGAATAGAATACCGTGGTGCTTTCGGAGAGACAGACTGGACCAATGACTGGACAGACTGGTGTCCGCTGGCAACCGATTACTGTCCTGAACTCCAACAACGTAGCTCTACCGGTAAAAACAACAGCAGCCTGTGCCTTGCCCCCAATCCGGCAAACGGTACGACTTATGCTTTGTTCAATGCTAATCAAACCGGAAAAGTGCTGGTTAATGTACTGGATAAGGTCAGCGGACAGGTGTTGCGAAACAGTAGCAGCAACATATCTGCTGGCGGAGCACAGCGTATCGCTATTCCGGTGGACAGGTTACAGACAGGTGTTTATGTGGTGAAGGTTGTATTGCCGGATGGCAATGTGCTGAGCGGGCAATTGTTTGTGTTGTAGAATTCATGCAAGGTGAATGTTGAAGAAAAGCGCCTTGTCGAGGGCGCTTTTCGCTTTTTGTATGACTAATTCTGTGTTTCACCTTCCTTTTTCTTGATAGAAAGGAAGCGAAAGATCAAGGCTGGGATCCAATGGCTAAAAAATGATTCCATTTCGCTAAACAAATCCAAACTTGAACTCCGCTACGCTGCGTTCTTCGAACAGGGATTTGTTTTTAACGCTCCATTTCATCATTTTTTTTAACGCCATTGTCTCCAAGGCCGGACTGCATTTCTGGTTCCGGGATCAGCTCTTTTTGCAGGTCATAGATCTTCCAGAGGGAATAATGTTCGGGGTAGTTGGAGGTATCCGCCGTAGCCCGCTGTAGTATTTCCAACAGGCCGGTTTGTATTTCGTATAGCTTATGCCGTGGCTGATCGGTAGGTATACGGATTACCAGGGCATCTTTTTCAAATTGTACCATTGGTTTGTGTTTTTGAGGTTAAAAATGAATTTTTGTTTTCACAAGGGTCTATTACGTCATGCTAAGGTGTCTGAACTGTGATTTATTTGATTTTTATGATTTCTATGATATAAAGCCATATAACCCTATGTATCACAGTTCAGACATTTGAGTATTTTCATAGCAGATAGTGTTTAATAGTTATTACCACACAGCCTTCACCAGTTTCTCAACGTGTATTATTTTTCTACTAAGATCTGTTACCTGCAGCAGGTACAGACCATTTGCCAAACTGCTGATGTCTATGCTGCCTGCCTGTTCTGCACGCAGCACTGCCCTCCCCTCCATACTTCTGATGGTAACAGATACAGGAGCCATTGCCGAAACCTGAATAACAGATTGTGCCGGGTTAGGATAAACATAAACACTGCTTTCTATTGAAAGCCCCCCGACACTTACGGGCGTAAACGCTCCGGACATACCGGTGCAACCATTGGTATCCGTTACCACCACACTATAAGCGCCTTTTGCTGCATAAGTATAAACGGATTGTGTGGCTCCGGTAATGGATTGGCTTTCGTAGTACCATTGGTAAGCCGTATAATGAGCTTCCGTACTAAGCTTATTGCCATCTTGCGTAACTACAGGCTGCGGCAACGGATGAATGATTATGGGGTCTGAGGTGTCCGTACAATGGCCAATGGTAGTGCTTACACTATAACTTCCGCTTTGCAGTGTAAGCAGCATGGAATCTGTTTTGCCTACAATCACCGTTCCGTTATGCAGCCACTGCCAGGATATTCCCGGAGTTGTATTTGCCTGTAATAAAATACTGTCGTCCGCGCAAAGCGGGGCTGACCCGGAAGCCGATATTGCCGCCCCCGGGCTTACCGCAACAGCCAGCACCTGCTCTGCACTGCTCCCGCAGAAGAATCCGGCAGACACACGTATCGTATCGCTGCTCATCCCGGAGACAACTGTTATACTATCTGTGATACTACTGCCCGTCCAACCGGAAGGAAGCGTCCATACATAAGCAATGGCACCGGCAACAGGAGGGACTGCATACCTGACCGTATCACCCGCACAAATAAATGTAGCACCTATTATAGTATCGGGAGGCGTCAGGTTACAATCGTTTATCCGTATCAGGAAGCCATCGTCTCCGCCGCCGTGAGTTGCCTGATATCCACCTGCCGTGGCAAAATCCGTAATACTACGCGACAGGCCACCCATATATACATTACCCCAGGCATCCACACTGATCCCCTGGCTGTAATCTACCTCACTGCCACCGTAAAAAGTGCCCCAGATGTGCTGTCCGGCGCTGTCAAGCTTTACTACATAAGCATCATGGCTGCCTCCGTTGCCAGGCTGTAAGCTTCCCTGGTCAGCAATACCAGTAGTGCTCATTGTAAGGCCGGCCAGGTAAACATTGCCATTGACATCCGCATCCAGTGCCAACCCCTGATCGTTCAGATTGCCTCCGAAATAGGTGCCCCGGATACGGTTACCAACCGTGTCGAACTTTGCCAGAAAGGCATCCGTCCCGCCTGACACCAGTACCGGCTGGTAGCTGCCGGGAGTAGCTATACTATCTGTGCTGGCGGTGGTGCCTGCGAGATAGATATGACCGTCATGATCGCAGATTACGGCGGCCTGCTGCGACTCTTCTCCACTACCGCCATAATACGTTCCCCAACGGCAATGGCCTGCACTGTCGAACATAGCCAGAAAGGCATCGTAAGCACCGCCCAGACCCGGCTGATGTGAGGTAGCAGCTATACCGGTGATACTTGTACTGGTAGTCCTGCCGGCAATACAGATATTGCCCGTGGCATCGCAGGCGATTGCATTGCCATAATCATGTGCACTGCCACCAAAATAAGTACCCCATATACGGTTACCGTCTTTGTCAAATTTCATCAGGAAAGCGTCATTACTGGTAGCGCTGCCCTGCTTGGCTTCCTGGTGTGCGCCGGTGGTGCTGATGGCGTTCGAGCTGTTGGTAGCGCCGGATACATAAACATTACCCCACGGGTCACATGTGGTTTCACCGGTCTGGTATTCATCCCGTGAGCCGCCGAGGTAAGTAGCCCATATGCGCTGTCCGCTCGTATCGAACTGTACAAGAAATGCGTCCCTTGAACCGCCACCGAATGTTGCCTGGTGACAGCCCGGTGTGACCATGCTGTTTTTACTTCCCGTATTGCCAAACATATAAACATGGCCGAAGGTATTGCAGGCGACACTGTAGCCGATATCGTTGCCGTTTTCGCCATAATAAGTGCTCCATATGCAAGTGCCCCGTCTGTCGAACCGCGCAATAAAGGCATCTGTTGCGGCAGTAAACGTATCCTGATAGCTGCCAGTGGTAGCAATATTAGCGGCGCTCGATGTCTGTCCGGTGATATAACAGTTACCCCATACATCTGTATTTAATCCATTGACCTGATCCGTACCCACACCGCCAAAGTAGGTTCCCCATTCTAATACCGGATCTATAGTCAGTATCCCATGATGGCTGGCAGTTGCAAATCCGAGGGTGTTGTTTTCAAGGATAAATTTTCCGGATACAGCCTTTCCGTCCTCCTGGAAACAGTAAGGCGTACTTTCAGTTACTGTACCCAAAGGAGTGACGGCCGTTACACTGCCGTCGCTGCTACATCGGAGGCTGTCTGCTCCAGAATATTGCAGCCGGATATCTGAGACGTTACCTCCGGGGCGGACGATAAAGTCGTGCTCCAGCTTGCCCTGGTCGTTGATACGGAAGACCCAGTCTATGTGTGGGTACACCTCCCGGTAAGTGATCTTCCGGTAAGTGTGTGCCGTAGCGCCATCCGGACCGGTGTGGGTGGTGTAGGATTGCTCGTAGTAGGATTGCCGCTCTTCGGTGACTACCTCCGCGGCTGGGTTGGCGTTGAGAAGGGTGACGTCCATACGATACATCACCAGGGATGAGGGGTGAGGATTGAGGGATGAGCCCGTGTTGTCTGTATCCTGATTTCCGTTTTCAATTGCCCTGCTCCATTGGTAATGGATCTTACCTGCGCCGATGAAGATGTTGAGGCCGTTGCCGGCAGGGATCTTGAAGTCTATGTCCGGGCGTGGGTTGTGGTGCTGATCTACGATCTGGCCTTTGTTTTCTATAAAGTGCAGCGAACTGGACTTTTTGAATTGAGTAGCGCTGCTTGTGTATGGTACTGCTGTTGTTTGTTGGGTAAGCAGACTCCCAAACAGCAAGGGGAGCAGCATTTTGATTGGTTTCATTTTTGTTTGTTTTTGAAAGGTTTAAAAAAATGGTTTGTGTGTTTTCACGGTCATAGAAACTATGTTTTACAACGTTGTCATCCCGACGAAGGAGGGATCCCACGTTGTGTGGATACCGCGCTTTCCCGGATGTTAGTGTAGCGCATCCGGGAATACGGATACCGCAGGATTTGCAATCCTGCGTCACTTGTTTCGAACCGGGGTCGGAGACCCCGTGTATTGTTCGTCCCGGATATCCTTCGGAACATCAGGGACAGCATCGGCATTGGAATGCACCTCGACAGGCTCGGTGACCGTCCTTTAATGACGGTGGCTGAGCTTGTCGAAGCCATCACCGTAGCAGTGTCACATCTCCTTTTTGCCGGATCATTTTTCCGGTATGGGTCTCTGCTTCTATGGTATAGTAGTACGTACCTACCTCTGCCGGAGCGCCGTTGTAGCTGCCGTCCCAGCCTACAGCATCACTACTCCCCTGCCCGCTCCATACCTCACGACCCCAGCGGTCGAAAATGTGAAAGCTGCTGACAGTTACGGCAGCGCCTCCTATAGCCGGACGAAACATGTCATTGCGCCCGTCACCATTGGGCGTAAACGCTGTCGGCAAAAACAACACCGGATGAGTGGTAACCAGTACCGATACGGTGTCTACACAGCCATAGTCAGACTCACCCATCACCGTGTAGGTACGGGTGGTATCAGCATCTGTTTGTTGACTATAGGCCGACTGATCTGAAAAAAGTTGCTCCGGCAGCCAGGCTGTGATACGGTATGGCTCCGGGGCTGAGGTGTGCAGCAGCGTAGATTCCCCCATGTTCAGCAGATCGGGTGTGGCGGTGAGCGAAAGACTGAGTTCCTTTACATAGATGTTTTTAACGGCCGTATCCTTGCACCCTTCTATATTCTCCGCTATCAGCAGCGCTTTATATATTCCTGCCCGCGCATAAACATGTGTAACGGCACGTTCTCTTGCAGTATCTCCGTTCCCCAAAAGCCATTTCCACATAAGTGCGTCTGAAGTATTGGTAAACAACAGAGGATCTCCTTTGCAGATGATCGTATCACCGTCAAACGAAACGGGTGGCAGCGGTAAAGGCAATACTTCAGCATACAGCGTAGTATCGCAGCCGGATGTGGTAGTAAGCTGTACTGAATAGCGACCGGCAGCTATTCCGGCCAGTGTATCACTGTAATCAGTTCCCGCCTGTCGGATGACATGCCCCTCGCTGTTCCGCCAGGTATAGTTGAAGCCTGTGTTATCGGCAGGAAGAATGGTAATGCTGCCATTTGGTTCATTCGGACAGCTATAATTTTCGGGACCGATATACGGCAGCTGTGCAAATCGGACTTCGAAGCTGTCTATGTGCAGCGTACAACGACCATCTGTGTATTGTACCGAGTAGATACCAGGGCGGCTGACAATACGGGCAGGTTGATCACTACCATCGTCCCAGTGATAGCAACTGCCCGGAGTACCGGCCTGCAGGGTGATGCTGTCGCGGAAACAGGCGGCTACCTGCTTTACACCGTTATATACCGTATCCTGTTTGGGAGGAATCACAATGTCCGGTGGCAGATCTATACCAGCATTACCCGGGTGCCAAATAATATTCGGTGCGGGGTTGCATGCGCGTCCGGGTAAGTTTGGGTGGTTGATAACATGAAGTCCGCCGGTGTACCGTGGAGCAAGTGTCGATGGTCCTCTAAATGCGTTGGTGCCGTTAAAGTGGCCATTACTAAAATATATTTTACCATCCGTACCGTTCTTCAGATCTGCCAGGGGATCCGCCCATGGATCCCAACCAAAGAAATGCAATACCCAATAAACGGGGTTTTCGAACACCAGTGTTTTGGAAGCCCTGATGGCCGCCGGTGTAGGCCGGGTCAGGTCAAACTGGTACAACCTGCCGCCCGAGTCAGCGTAGGTGGTGGCATAGAGCTTACTATTATCGGGCGAAAAGCAGACGCCATAATAATAATCCCCGTCTGTAGTGACCAATACCGGATTACTCACCCTTCCACTACACTTCTCAAACTCAAACACCTCAATAGCGCCTTTGGCAACAATAGCCAGCTTGCGCCCATCAGGGGAAGCTTTCAATACACCCTGATACACGTTGCCCTCATAATCGCTTACGGGCAGCAGACCTACTTCGGAGATCACCGGACCGGGCTGTACGCCGGCGGACGTTACTGCAAATACGCGGAACTCCTTCGCGTACCGGGAGCGGTATACCAGCCAGTTGCCGGCACAGCCTTGTACAGAAACGGTTTTTGCGTTCATGGTAATGCCGTCTCTTCCGGCAAAGCTGTTGAGCGATACATTTTTATACTGCGGCATGACGGCGCCCTGTCCGTTGTTGGCATCCATATCCACAAGCGTATAATGCAGCCCGCCATTTCGGTGGGTGAAAATGGCATAGCGGCTGCCCTGACCGGGTACAGGCATAATGACCGGCGGCATGCTGTAACCCGTACCTCCTCCGGGATAGATCAGGTCAGCGCCGTGGGGCATCACCTGCCCGGTGCGGTTATAAACCGTTCTGCCGTTGGTAAAGAAAAGCGGTTGCCCTGCGGCATTGCATATGGCATTGCTGGCGGATATGCTACCGGTAAAGTTGTAGGGAGGATTGCCGAAATGGATGAATTGGGGAGCACCGCCTGTAAAGTCTATCCCGTTGCGTGTGCCGCCTAAGGGGACACCGTTGACCATCCAGATATTTTGCTCGCCCTGGGCATACAGCAACAACGGGAAAAGCAGGCTTATGGTAAGTATATAGCGTACCTGTGCATTCATCTCCGTTTACTTTGAGATTAGAAAATTGAGGGCATAGCTCCGCCAGGGCCGCAAATGCAGCGGGTTTATGGCTTGAGCCATACTAAGCAGTATAGGTTCTCAGGAAATGAATCTTTGACCGGCCTGAAAAGGCGGGCAAATAAGTGAGGCACACAAAAAGGCGTGGGCCCATCAACTTACCGACTTGAGGCCGTGAGAATAGCCCTTCCAACGATAAGTGACAGGAACCCACGCCCGGGTCGTGAGTCCGTTCACTTTGTGCTCTCGTTGGAATTGAAATTTCTCACGTTTCAAGTCGAGATTCATCAAAGCGAAGACTTCGAATTAGTTATTGAAGCATCGCAAAACTACATCTAAACATGCTTTATTCAATGCTATGCCTTGTAGTTTCAATGCAAATATAAGAAACAGTTTTGAAAATGTGAGCGTTGTCACAATTTTACTACAATAATTTTTCTGGACTTTTCGCGCAAATCCACGATAGCTATGGAATCAGGGTTTGCTGAAGAGCAGAAAAAATTTGGGGAAAGGATTGTTTTTTTAAGAAAGGAAGTCTTCGGGTTAACTCAAGAAAGGTTTGCCGAACTATGCGGTATCCAAAGAACTGAGCTCAGCAGGATCGAGAATGGTAAAAAGAATTTTGAATTTCTCACATTAGTTAAACTTGGAAATGGATTTGCACTTGAACTGGTAAACCTATTTGATTATGAAAATAAACTCCCTCTTATCAAACGACGTCGTGGCGACATTTTAAAGCGGGCATTTGCTGAAAGGATAGCTTTGGGCAAAAGAATAATAGAGATTAGAAAACGTAAGCAAAAACTGCAGCTTGAATTAGAAGTCGAGATCAACATTTGGAGTAGCGACATTAGCAGAATTGAAAATGCCCAACTTAACATGAAGTTCTTTTCACTCTTTCGTATAGGCACAGTAGGCTTGAAGGAACCTCTTATTGAGTTATTTAATTACACTACCCTTCCATCCAAATCATTACCAAAAAACAAGTGACCAAATGAATTTTAAATGGTCAATTGACGGCAAAATGGTCTCCCTAAATGATATCATTTCGATTTCACCGATTGTTGCGTATAAAGCACAATGGTGTGCTGATAAGTTTTTGAAATTTCAGAGTGAATTTCCGGACGCAATAGTTTTTCTCAATTATTCCACGGTAGAGAAAATGTTTAAGGCTACTGCGGATGTAGTATTATTGGCGCTGGTGAGTTTTGAGGTAGCGGATGAGAAGACGGCGGCGGTGAATTGAAAAGAGCCGGGAATTACATATATTTTTTGTTATTTAGGTTTTTTATTTATTTTAGTGTTTCTTATTCAATAAAGTCTTCGTTTAAATGATACGCCTTATTATTTTTTCCACCACCCCAATATCCCATTCACCAACTCCTCCGCAGCCACCTTCCCCGTCACCTTGAGTGAAGTCAGTTCCATAGCCAGCATCGCTTTTTCGTCCTGCAGACGCTCCTGGAAAAATGCTTCGTCTATCTCTCCCCTCGCCCACCGTTCATAAAGGCGTGTAAGCCGGGCCTGCTTGTCGGACATGTAGGTCGTTACCAATGCAGCGGCTTTACGTTTGTTCCTTTTCACCGTAGCCCGTACCATATCTGTCAGCTCACGGATCAGTTCGTTGTTTTCTGTTGGCATAGTGATAGATTGAACGGGGTATGGATTTTTACGGTTGAGGTGGCGCTCCGTCAGCAGCAGGCGCTTCCAGTAGTCTTTTATATAGTCGTTGTAGGATTCGGCTTCGCCACGGCTAAAGAAGTCTTTCTTCCGGTGATAGGTTCTGTACTGCCTGAATTTTTTATCCAAAGTATCTGTCATAGCAAGGAGATCCCGGCCTTTCTTCCGCGCTTCGTTCTGCATGCGGATGGAGTTGATTTCGGCATCTGCCGGGAGTTCGATCATGTCGAGGTACAGGCGGTTGGTGAGTTTGGCGGCGGCGGTGACCTGCCGGTCTATCTCTGCCTCATAGGACGGGGCAAAGGCTACCCGGCAGGCGGTAACGGACAGCAGGCACACGAATAACAACAGCAACAGCCGACGGAATCTTATAACAGCAGAAACGGTATACAGACGCATGAACAAACAGGTTGAGGGATAAACCGGGTTATCTCATGGTGAAGGAGTTGAATGGGTTTGTCGTACGAAAATAAACATTTATTTTCGGATGATAGATGGCTTACAATGAAATATGCAATTGTTAATGGTACTAAGACCGAAGCGACTAAAGGAGTGAAAGGTGTTTGTCCAAGTTGCGGTTCAGCATTAATCGCAAAATGCGGGGACCGGAAAATAAACCATTGGGCACATAAGGGAAACCGAATTTGCGACCCCTGGTGGGAACCAGAAACAGAATGGCACCGCTCCTGGAAAAATAATTACGCTGTTGAATGGCAGGAAATCTCTATGCCTGATGAACGGACCGGTGAAAAACATATTGCGGATGTTCGTACTGCCGATAATCTCGTGATTGAATTTCAGCATTCACATATTGACCCGCAAGAGCAAACCGCACGCGAGAAGTTTTACGAAAACATGGTTTGGGTAGTAGATGGCACACGTTTAAAATGGGACTATCCCCGGTTTCTTAAAGGTAGAAGCGATTTTCGCGGCACCGATAAACCAGGTGTTTTTTTAGTTGAGTTTACAGATGAGGTTTTCCCTTCTGCCTGGCTTCACAGTTCAGTGCCGGTTATTTTTGACTTTAAAGGGTTAGAAATATTAAACGATACTAACGATATACGAAATCATCTTTATTGCTTGTTTCCCCAACGAATTGACAGATATGCAATACTTGCTGAAATATCACGCAATGCGTTCATAAATACGTCTATTAATGGGAAATGGTCATCAAGCGTTCGCGGCCTCATTGAGCATTTTATCCATCTAAAACAGGAACAGCAACGAATAGCAAAACAACTATTGCAGACAAACATAAGACAGAGGGAATCTCCATATATATTCGAACGTGGACGGTGGAAAAAACGACGGCGTTTCTGATTTATGACCTCATGCGCGTTGCGGCCTGTTCATTTTCTGATTCTGTTGTCCTCTTCCCTGGCGGTTCTTCAGACGCTGCGCCTCAGCATTAAAAATGCCTTCCCTCTGATTTTACTCACATGGTAGCTTCTTACCTCTTTTGAGTGTACATCTACCATTATATTATCTTATTAAAGAGGTTAGAAAGATCATTTTCTACTTTGTGGAATATATGTAATTTAGACTATCATAACATTTATTATGTTTCTTATTTACGGTACCCGAACAGCCAGAATAAAAAAATACCTGCACGAACAGCAGCATTGTAAAGCCTGCGGAGGATACGATATGCAGGTTAAAGTATACAGAAAGTACTATCATGCCTTCTTTATTCCAGTTCTTCCTGTTGGCGATAAGCACGTCGAAATAAGATGTAATAGCTGTGGAACCCCTATGATGCTGATGACAATCAAGCAACACTATGAAAAGACCACAAGAACGCCGTTTTACCTGTACACCGCCCCGATTCTTCTTGCATGTGCGATTCTGATGGGCATTTATGCCAACATCAACACTCAGAAAGAAAAGAAATTATTTATCGCCCACCCGCAGGTAGGTGACATATACACCATCAGGACAGACGAGCATCAATCCAGGACTTATTTTTTTCTCAGGGTCATTGACATTAGGGGAGACACCGTCGTTACCTGCCGCAATAAAATGGATTATTACAGGTTTGCCCGCAAACTGGACGACAATGATTATTTTGTAACAGACAAGGAAATACTTTACACTAAAGAACAGTTGAAACAAATGCTTGAAAAGATGATCATTAATGCCGTTAAGCGTGATTATGACAATGATGATGGCTTTAATCGTATCGAACAGTGGAGATCAGAATAAACGGAACATTTCATGAGTATTCATAAAGTGGTTGACTTCCCAAACAACCGATCGTTGACCCGGATTAGAAATAAACCCGGTCAGGGAAGCCACCCCCGCATTTGTCTATCATTACATGAATTCTGTTTGTGTTGTGTTACGGTTAAAAATTTCCCGACACTCTGAAACAGGTTACGAAATGACACCGGAACAATTCGAACAGCATATAGCGCTTTCTGATTTTTGCTGAATCACATATAATATCATAATTTTACGTATAACATATTTCGTATGCTTGCGCAAGACAACAAACCCTTGTTCTTATTTGGTAACGGCTTGTCTATTGCCTTATTGCCAGACTTCTCACTAAAGAAGATAACTAACAAATTCATTTCAAGTCTCAGCGGGGACAAAAAGGCATACCTGTGTGAACTTTGTGGAGGTGAATCCAACCTGAGTTTCGACGATTTCGAACTTAACTTCTCTCTCCTTGAAGACGCATACGGAAGTTTAAAGAAGTACCGCAGATTCATAGAAACGCAGGCGGGTAAGCTACTGCTCTCAAAATTTAACCTTCCTAATCCAGATTTAATAAAGCACGAAGAGATTATCAAAGCATTATACGATGAATATATCTTTCAAATACTTGGCCTCATACACGGCAACGTTACCAAGGTGGCTATCGAGAAAAAATTAGACAAGTTTTCGGCGTTTTTAAAGAACCAGTTGGAGAACTGTTCCAAAGGATATGTATTTACACTAAATTACGACTTGCTTGCAGAAACAATTCTACTTGAACAGATAGGAAGTGGACGTTTTACAGACTTCTGCTCTCCCACAGGTTATTTTAAGGGAACACAAATAGCAAAGTATGACTTTGATCCTGCATTGAATGATAATCGATATGGTGAACACTATTCCTCTGCGAGCATAGAATTGCACCACCTACACGGATCACTCTCAATGTTCTATGATTACGAGAGAAATAAGGCTATCAAGATCAAAAGTGAGGATATTTTGATTAACAACGTCTACAGCACTATACACAAAGAAAAGTGGACATTGTACCCAGCTATTATAACAGGAGGAGGCAAGTCAACTAAGATGAATGAATATCCATTTGAATTTTACTTTAGAAATTTCAAAGACTACTCTACCTATGGCAAGTACAATAAGCTGTTCATCGTGGGTTATAGCTTTCGTGACGAGCATGTTAACGAGTTAATAAAACGGTGGATGAAAGCTATGGAAAGCTACTCAAAAGGCCTTCTCATTGTTGACTACCAGGCGACAGTTGAACAACAAAATGAATTTAAGAAATTTGTAAGGAGTAAGATAAGGAAGAAACCCGCCATCCCGGATGAATGCTTCGAGTTTGGCGGGGTGAATGCGATAAAAGATGTTGTCGGAACAAAGATTCGCGAGCAACTGTAAGTATCCGTTTTTCAAGGAAAAAGTTAAACGGTTTTTCGGAAAGCGTTTAAACTCATAACAGAAATAACTACCGGTCAACCAAACATGATCAATGCCGTTCCAGTTCCTCCCTCACCCCGCTCAAAACACCATCCACCGTCTCTGGCTCCAATAGTTCCACGGTAGTATTACCCAGCTCCAGCCGTCCCAGCTTCTCCCGGATCAGTGCCTGCAGCTCCGGCTTTCCCGGCAATTCCGAAAGAAGGTACACGTGTAAAGCCTGCGGAGCGGTTTGCAGTTCTGCGATCCGGCCCGTCTGTCGGGTTCCCCGAAGTTCGTGAAATCTAAAGTAAGGTAAACCCCTTAACTT
>CAZGPG010000021.1:0-59076 GCA_964527735.1 uncultured Chitinophagaceae bacterium
CTGTGACTAAATTGTTTTACAATTTTCGTCCAGCATTTTAGGGGGCTGAGACAGTAGCGCAGCAAGGCGGTAATGTAGCCAAAGTGGCCCGGCTGGAATTAGAAGCTAAAACAGGCAAAAAAGTAGTGACCCCATTGAACGCAAAAACGGCTTTAAAAGGAAAGAACAATCCGAAACAGTTAGGAAAAAAGAAACCTGAGGAATAAAAACCGGCTCCGCCGGGGTAACTAAAGGTTAACTAAGGGTCTACTAAATATCTGCTAAAGGTCGGACTGGTATCAATCCGCTGTCCCACATGTTGACCACTACAAACAAACACCGCCATCCATAACATTCCCCACTCATTCATCCCCTCATTTATATTTCCAAAACTCCATAAAACAAACAAACATAATTACATAAGTGTTTGTTTTTCATTTCAATGATTTAATTTTGGTCTGTTAATCATAACGCGACCTTTCGGAAGTTATTGGAAGCAATCGCTTTGAAAGAACACAATAGCATACAAATAAATATCACCCCATGGATTCCGGTAAAAGGGATAACAGGGATCTGCTGCAGGCAATGAAAATCAAATTGTTTAAAAGAACTAAATTTGTATCAAATGACTATGGTTATGGGAGCGCCATCCGGGAATACAGACAGCCAGATTCTACAGTATTATCTGGACCGGCTCAATGAGGCGCAGAAAGCAGTATTACTATCCATGGCAAAGGCTTTTGCAACAGAACAGGAAGCATCGAAGGAAGTGTATAGTGATGCTTTTGTCGCAGAGCTTGACAGACGCACGGGAGCATATAAAAATGGCACGTCCCGGGGGGTTACAGCCGAAGAAAGCAAACAACGTATTGCTGAGCTGCTGAAAGGATAGCCGCCTCTTTTAATTTTATGCGGCGTTACACACACATCTACCTTTCTGAAGCACAGGAAGAATATGAAAAGGCTGTAGCATGGTATATGGAACGTAGCCAGGCCGCAGCAGAAAACTATGTGAGCCATATAGAAGCAACGATTCAGTTAATCTGCACCAATCCTTACGGATGGCGAAATATCCGCGGATCGTACTTTGAGATCAATGTAAAGCAGTTTCCATACAGTATCGTTTATCAGGTAGATCACGAACGATCGCTAGTGCTCATAACCGCCATACATCACCACCGCGATAATCCTGATAAAAAGTATAAATGATGCATGGCTGTCCGGAATAACCGCATCCTGCGTTTATTAATGCGTACCGGTTTCCGGGCACTGCCCTGAAAAACACAACCCGATACCGCACCGGTAACAGGCTGTAATTTGTTGAGCTATGCACCTTAATGTAAATACACATTCACGAAGCGTGAAGTTTTTCACGTTTCGTGAAGTTTCTGAAAAAAATGACTAACTTGCATGAAAGTTCATTTAATCAAAGAAAAAACAATCAGGGAATATACTTTGGCAAATGCCGGCAGTAAAATTCCTTTTGACGACTGGATCTTCAGAATTAAGAGGGCTGATTGGGAAACGCCTGCTGATATAAAGAAGGCATTTCCTGCAGCGGATTTATTAGGTAAAGGCAGCTCAAGAGTAGTGTTTGATATCGGCGGCAATAACTACAGAATGATCTGCTGGTATGTTTTTGGCAAAACCTCTGTCAGGCTATACGTATGCTGGATAGGTACACATAATGCCTATGATGAACTCTGCAGCGGCAACAAGCAATATTCAGTATTTGTTTATTAAAATATACAATATGGGAACATTGAAATACAAAGTCATTAAATCAGACGAGCAATATGATGAATATTGCCGGATCCTTCACGACCTGGATTTTTCCAAAAAGAAGAAAAGCAAAAGCATTGAGGAAGAAATTGATTTGCTTGTCATCTTGATTGAAAAATACGATGAAGAGCACAATATTTTTAATGACCTCAATCCGGTTGAGCTGCTGCTGTCATTAATGAAAGATCACAAACTGAAATCCGTTGACCTTGCACGTAAGCTCAATGTAAGCCCCGGCCTGATCTCGGATATCATCAATTACAAAAAAGGGTTCTCGAAAGAGATGATCCGCCGGCTTGCATCACTTTTCAAGATGACACAGGAAGCATTCAACAGACCTTACCCGCTTCAGGCGCCGGCGAAATCGCCGGTAAGAAAAACAACGATCGCCGGTACCCCACGCCCCGCAACGGCGAAAAGAAAACAGGTTCGTGCAGCATAGAGACGCGATAAATCGCGTCTCTACATACATTCTCGGAGGGCCCGTACAACAGATAAAGCAGGTTCTGTGAACATCTGCGACAGCACAAGGAAATTTGATTTACATTGAAAAATCACCCCGGAATACTCAAATTTCCAAATTAACGTAACTTTCCCCCATGTTCCCGGGTTCCGCATCATTAAAACGGCTGCCTGCCTGTATCCTGTGCTTCATTGCCTTCTTAATCCTTCCGGGAAAAGGCGATGCGCAGATACAATATGATATAGACATGGAGCGGACCGGCACTATGGAGGAGCACAAAAAAGTAGCCGAACTGATCCGTATGGCCGGCGAAATAACGAATATCAATTCAGACAGCGCCCTGCACCTGCTGCAGCAGGCAAGGAATCTCGGACTGGCTATAAACGATTCCGTTCACGTAGCAGGCGCCTGGTTGAGCACAGCGCTCATCTACATTAATAACGGGAAGCATGTACAGGCAAGAGCCATCCTGGACAGGACAAAACAATACAGCACCGGGCAGACACAATCCACATCCCTGTACCTGCAATGGTACAAAGCAACAGGCAACTACTACACGACAACCGGCGCGCACGACTCGGCTTTCATCTGCCTGATGTACGGGCTGGATTATAGCCGGAAAAAAAACTTCCGCTATGGCGAATATTCATTCAACCTGGACATTGCCATAAACTGGCGGTCAGACCGGCAATACGAAAAGGCGCTGCATTACCTGAAGCAGGCCGAAGCGATTGCCATCCGCAGCAACGACAACGATGAGCTCGCAACAGTGTACATCAATTACACGCTCGTGTACAACGACCTGAACGACAGATCCCGGGTCCTTGCCTACACGAACAAATTATTATCCCTGCCAGAAATAAACATTAATAAAAGAGTGAAACGGCAGGCTTATGTATTCCGGGCAATACATGCACAATACACCCACGCTTATGAAGCTGCGGTACAATATGCCCTGGGTGCACTGCAGCTCTGTGACAGTAACGACATAAACTCCCTGCTGGATGTTTACGGTATCCTTGGACTGAGCTATTATCATCTCGGCAATCTGCAAAAAGCCGCATTATACAGTGAACGTGCAATGGATATAATGGATAAAGACGAAGGGCTGGGATACCCCAATGCTGCATTATTCTGGCAAATAGCCGGCATTTACCAGGCGCTTGGCAATTATCCCGAAGCCTTTTTTGCCCTGCATCATTACGCCCGTATATCGGATAGCCTGCACAAGTCCGCGCGGGATAATGAGGTGGACAAATTAGAAACCCGCTACCGCATCGCCGAGAAAGACCAGCAGTTGCTGATCCAGCAGGCAAAAGTGCGCAACCGCAACGTATGGATCGCCATTACCAGCGCTGCCGTGTGCATCACGATGCTCATCGCCTTACTGATCTACCGGAATGCCCGGAAGCAAAAGCACATCCTGAAACAACAAAAAGAAATAGACCGGCTGAAGGCCATGACAGCCGGCGAGGAAAACGAACGCAGCCGCATGGCGCGGGAACTCCATGATGGCGTAGGCGGGCTGCTGTCGGTAGCAGTGATGAACCTTGATACCATTGCCGGTATGTATCCGGCGCTCCCGGAGGATCCCGCCTTTGCAAAAATGGGGGGATTGATCTACGAGATCAGCAACGAAGTACGGAACATAGCGCACAACCTCAGTCCCGACATCCTGCATTTTCACGAGCTTCCCGAAGCGGTAGAGATATTCTGCTCCAATATCGAAGAAGGCCGGGAGCTGAATATAGAAGTAGTGGCAACCGGCGATTTCAAAGACCTCAGATCAGACCTGGCGCTCACTTCGTACCGGATCATACAGGAACTGATGCAAAACATCATCAAACACGCAGAAGCTACGGATGTGCTGATACAACTGCAGAAAAGCCGGAGCCTGCTCAGCATTACTGTAGAAGACAACGGCGGCGGGTATGACGAAAATGACAGATCCCCCGGTATCGGCATGCACAACATACACTCGAGGGCAAAAGGCCATCATTGCAATATATCCATAAACAGCATTCCGGGCAGAGGCACTTCGGTGTATATCGAATTTGACCTGGAAAAAGAAGCAACAAACCCCATAGTATGAACAGTATTAAAATAGCCATAGCAGACGATCACCCGATGATCGCAGGAGGCATCCGGGATATGCTGCGCTATGATTCGGAAACAGAGGTCGTTGCCACCTGGCATAACAGCGAAGAACTGCTCGACGGACTTAAACAGTTACAGCCCGACCTGCTGCTGCTGGATATCAACATGCCGGGTATGCAGGGAGACGAACTGGCCAGGATCATCTCACAGGAGTATCCGCGCATCTTCATTATGGCGCTCACCAACCTGAACAACAACTATTATATCAAGACCATGCTCAAATACGGCGTGTCGGGCTATCTGCTGAAGACAACCGGGAAAGAACAACTGAAAGAAGCTATCAGGGAAGTATGTGCCGGAAAGACCTACCTGGACCCGATGGTCCGGGAAAAGATGGAAGAAGAAAAATCGAACGTCAAAAAGAATTCGGGGCCGGTATATACGCTTACCAGCAGGGAAAAAGAAGTGCTTCAGCTCATCGTTGAGAATTATACCAGTAAAGAGATCGGAGAAAAACTCTTCATCAGCAAACGCACGGCAGACCATCACCGGGAGAACATCATGTTCAAGCTGGGTGTAAAAAATATTTCAGGCTTAATCAAAAAAGCGATCGAGCTGGGGGTGATCCGGATATGACCATGCGGATGGTAAAATGTGATACATCGCGTTTTTGGGGAGACGCGATAAATCGCGTCTCTACTCGATGACGAATTTCATACCCTTACCGCGGCCTTCTTTACCATCCGGCAACACAACCCGGATATCATCAAAAAAAGCCGTGTCTCCCCGCTTGGTACGTGTGTATATAGATGCAGCCACATTCGGAGTCAGAAAACTGCCGGGACAATACTCCATCAGCAGGTCTGTAACAGGAATGATATTACCTACGGAATCTTCATAAATATTCCGCTCCATATAATTAAAAACAAAACCTGCTATCTTATTACCGGAATCCGCCGCCTGCACACCTTGCTGCAGCAATGAATCGAACAACTGCTTGCCGATATACCCGCCGGACAATTGAGATGCGCCCAGCACTACCGGGTAAGTGATATTCCGGTTTACCGTATCCTTGCGCGGGTCTTTATCGAACGTGGCGATCACCTGCTGTGCAGATACTTCACAAGATACAGCCGACAGGCTGATCATTACCAGCAATAAAAAAGCTATTCTTTTCATCCCTGTAAATTTACGACAGCAAGCTAAGACTTTCTTCAATAGCTTGTATTTTGGCCAGTGCATCCGCCTGCTTTTTCTTTTCGGCATCCACAACTTCGGCTTTCGCATTTTGCACAAAACGCTCATTACCAAGTTTTTTCTCTACACTATTCAAAAACCCACGCAGATAATCCAGCTCTTTTTCCATTTCCGCTTTCTGCGCAGCCGTATCAATAACGCCCCCGGTAGCTTCAATATAGATCTTTTCGGTTTGCACTACGAGCGCTATCTGACCGGGCAACGCCGTACCGGCAAATGTGATCTCATCCGCATTCACCTGGCGTCTGAGTATATACCCTGCCTTTTCATAAAATGCCGGATTGGCCGTATCTATGCGGAGCGATACCGGGTCTTTGGATTTCAATTGGTTTTTTACCCGTGCATCACGTACGGCTGTAATGATCTCCTGCAGCAAGCCGCCTTCTGTAATCACAGGGCTTAAAGTACTTACGGCAGTTTCACCACGATAATCCATTTCAGGAATTAATGAGGCCATCAGATCATCACCGGGATTGCGCTCCCGAAGCAGGTGATACATTTCCTCTGTTATAAAAGGCATGTACGGATGCAGCAACTGCAGCAGCCTTTCAAAAAACACAACTGTCCTTTCATACACTTCGCGGGATACCGGGCTTTCCTGCGCGGGCTTAACCCATTCGAGATACCAGGAGCAGAAGTCATTCCATATCAGGGAATACACCAGCTTCAGCGATTCGCTCAGTTTAAATTCGCCCTCCCATTCCTTCAGACGTAAAGTGGCTGCATTGATCGTTTCCTCCATCCAGTCGAGCGCAAAGCCGGACTGCACCTTTTCATCTTCTGCGATACGCGCTTCCCAACCTTTAACCAGCTTCAGCGCATTCCATATCTTATTGCAAAAGTTCCGGCCCTGATCCAGCGCCGCTTCATCAAACAGCACATCATTGCCCGCAGGCGAAGAGATCAAAACACTCAGGCGCACGGCATCCGCTCCATAATCATCTATCAGTTGCAGCAGGTCGGGCGAATTGCCAAGCGACTTGCTCATCTTCCGTCCCTGCTTATCCCGTACAATGCCGGTGAAATACACCCGTTCAAAAGGATGTTCCCCCTTAAATTCATACCCGGCCATGATCATACGCGCTACCCAGAAGAAGATAATCTCCGGTGCGGTAACGAGTGTCTGGGTGGGGTAATAATAATTCAGGTCGGGGTTATCCGGCGATTCGTTCCAGCCGAATACCTGCATCGGCCAAAGCCAGGAGCTGAACCAGGTATCCAGCACATCCTCATCCTGGCGAAGGTCGCCGGATGCAGCAGGATTTTTCTCCTTACACTGACGCACGGCGTCTTCTTCCGTTTCCGCAACATAAACATTCCCGTCCGTATCATACCAGGCCGGTATCCGCTGCCCCCACCAGAGCTGGCGGCTCACACACCAGTCCTTGATGTTTTCCATCCAGTGCCGATACAGGTTTTTGAATTTAGGCGGATAAAATCCGACCGTATCATTCAACACCGATTCCAATGCCGGTTTGGCCAATCCTTCCATGTTACACCACCACTGCATGCTCAGCCGCGGCTCGATCACCACATCTGTCCTTTCTGAAAAGCCCACCTGGTTGCTGTACGGTTCTTCTTTCACCAGATGGCCGGCGGCTTCCAGGTCTTTCACAATCTTTTTACGAACGGCAAAGCGATCTTCACCGATATACAAACCTGCAGCCTCGCTGAGCGTACCGTCTTCATTCAGCGTATCTATCACCGGGAGCTTATGCTTCAGTCCGAGGTTATAGTCATTGATATCATGCGCCGGAGTCACCTTCAAAGCACCGGTACCAAATTCGCGATCGATATATTCATCAAAGATGACCGGAATACGCCGGTTGAGCAGCGGCACAAAGCAATGCTTTCCTCTGAGGTGTGCGTAGCGCGGGTCTTCCGGATGCACACAAACAGCAGTATCGCCGAGTATCGTCTCCGGCCTTACGGTCGCTATAGTGATCCATTCATCTGCCTCGCCCTCTATCCGGTACCGGACATAATACAGCTTCGACTGGGTCTGCTTATGGATTACTTCTTCGTCACTGAGCGCGGTCTTCGCTTTGGGATCCCAGTTGATCATCTTCACGCCCCGGTAGATCAGCCCCTTGTTATGCAGTTCTACAAATACACGAATAACGGCGGCATAGTATTCCTTATCCATCGTAAAGGCAGTCCGCTGCCAGTCGAGCGAGCAGCCCAGCTTACGCAACTGCTGCAGGATGATACCGCCGTATTTTTCCTTCCATTCCCAGGCATGGCCGAGGAACTCATCACGTGTCAATTTGTTTTTGTCAATCCCTTTTTCACGGAGCATACCCACTACCTTCGCTTCCGTAGCAATGGAGGCATGGTCTGTACCCGGCACCCAGCAAGTATTATAGCCGCTCATTTTCGCACGGCGGATGAGCACATCCTGCACCGTGTTATTGAGCGCATGACCCATATGCAGCACACCGGTCACATTAGGCGGCGGCATCACGATGGTATATGGTTTCCGCTCATCGGGTTCCGAATGAAAATATCCGGCCTTGTTCCAGTGTTCGTACCATCGTTCCGCAGCAGTGCGGTGATCAAAGTTTTTACTTATATCCATGCTTATGTCAATGTGCTGATTAGCTAATATGCCAATCACTGTTGTCCGGTAAAAAATTATTGATATACTTCTATGTAGTTGTTATTCAATTTGCTTTATCATTATTCGAAATGCTACCGCTCGATTTGACATCCTATGTTTCACCTTCTTTTTTCTTGGACAAAAAAGAAGCAAAAAGTCACCGGCTGGGATCCAATCGGCTAAAAAATGATTCCATTCCGCTAAACAAATCAAACTTGCACTCCGCTTCGCTGCGCGCTTCGGACAGGATTTGTTTTGGCCGCTCCATTCCATCATTTTTTAAACGCCATTGGCTCCAAGGCCGGAAGCTGAGTTGGTCACAAAGCGAGTGAAATTCGATTTCTTTGAATTTCCCCGGACAATAGTGATATGCCAATTAGCTAATGATTCCTTTAATATTGAAATTACCCGAGACAGGCTATCGGCTAATTATCACATTAGCTAATTAGAACGATTACTTCTCCTCCTGATGAAACGGATACCTGTAGTCCGTTACCGGCACATATGTTTCCTTGATGGTGCGGGCGCTGAGCCAGCGGTAAAGATTAAGCGCCGAACCGGCTTTATCATTCGTGCCTGAAGCACGGGCGCCGCCGAATGGCTGCTGCCCTACTACGGCGCCGGTAGGTTTGTCGTTGATGTAGAAATTACCCGCGCTGTTCACCAGCTTCTTCGTCATCAGCTCAATGGCATAACGGTCCGTAGCAAAGACGGCGCCTGTAAGCGCGTATGGCGAGGTCTGATCCAGAACATCCAGCGTTTCTTCCCATTTACCGGCATCATAGACATAGATTGTCAGCACCGGCCCAAAGAGCTCTTCGCACATCGTTACATACTTCGGATCGGCTGCTTCGATAATCGTAGGCTCAATAAACCAGCCTTTGGATTTATCGTACCCGCCGCCGCAGATGATCTTTGCTTTGCCACCGCTTTGCTGTACACCATCAATATATTTCGCCAGGCTGTCGAACGATTTTTCATCTATCACGGCATTGACGAAATTGGTGAAATCGTCAACCGGTCCCATCTTCATGGTCTTTATTTCATCAACCAGCTTTTTCTTTATTTCTTCAGCCAGGTTGGAAGGAAGATAGGCGCGGGACGCAGCAGAGCATTTTTGCCCCTGGTATTCGAAAGCGCCGCGAGCCAGTCCGGCCACCACCGCATCTACGTTTGAAGAAGGATGTGCAAAGACAAAATCCTTACCGCCTGTTTCACCCACGATCCGCGGATAAGCACGGTATTTGGCAATGTTCGTACCGATGTGCTTCCACATGGTCTGGAACACACCCGTAGAACCGGTAAAATGTACACCGGCGAAATCGGGATGTTCAAAACAGATATTACCTACAACGGCGCCCGGCGGATACACCAGGTTTATTACACCCGCCGGCAGACCGGCTTCGATCAGGATCTCCATAAATACACTGGCGGAATACACCTGTGTATTAGCGGGCTTCCACACTACCACATTGCCGCACATGGCCGGCGCCGTAGGCAGGTTGCCGCCGATGGCCGTAAAATTGAACGGGGTCACCGCCAGCACAAAACCTTCCAGCGGACGATACTCCATCCGGTTGTCCATCCCCTGCGGAGACAGCGGCTGCTGGTTGTATATCTGTGTGAGATAATGGACATTGAAACGCAGGAAGTCGATCAGTTCGCAGGCGCTGTCGATCTCCGCCTGGAAAGCATTTTTGCTTTGCCCCAGCATGGTTGCTGCGTTCATGCGAAAGCGGTACTTGGTAGCCAGCAGCTCGGCGGCTTTCATGAAAATGGATGCACGGTGCTCCCAGCTTGTATTGGCCCAGGCTTCACGCGCTGCCAGCGCCGCGGCAATCGCATCGTTCACATGTTGTTCGCCGCCCGCATGGAAATGCCCCAGTAAATGGCCGGTCTCATGCGGCGGACGGATCTCTTTTTTATCACCGCTGCGGACTTCCTGTCCGTTGATGTACATCGGGATGTCGCGCTGCGTGGCTTTAAGTTCTTTAACTGCAGCCTGTAATGCTTTACGTTCATCGCTGCCCGGTGCGTAATTCAATACCGGTTCATTCTTCGGTTCGAGGTAGTGGAAATAACCGTTATGCATAGAGAAATATCGTTTTAAATGGAGTTGCAAAGGTAATACTAATGTGGGGAAAGAGCGAATGATATGCGTTTGCGGAGCGTGTTTTTATCATAACAAGCGACGCAGCTTATCTGTGAGGCAGGCAAAATAAAGATCCTGTACCTGCAGAGGTAAAAAAGACTTGTGTATAAGCGCTTCCGTCTGCAGTGCCCTGCTATGGAAAGAATGGAGTATCCTTTCAGTCCGCATGCTTTTTATGCCCAATCTTCCGGTCAGTACGCCATTATTATATACAGCGCCTGTCATACTTCAACCTTTTTAACCGAAACGGAAATTTCCAATCCCAGGACATTCATAATTTTCAGCAATGTATCTATGGAAGGGTTGCCTTTGCCGTGCTCCAGCATATATAATGTTTTCGAGGTAACACCCGCCATTTCCGCCAGGTCTTCCTGGGTCAGTGAAAGGTCTTTCCTCCTTTTTCCCATTATGATACCCAATTCTTTTATTTCCATCAGAAATATAATACTGATTTATGCAATAATAATGGTTTTCGTGTTAAGAAAATTATGAAATCAGAAATAAAATACCGGAATTCCATGTTTACAAAGTACTGCATTCCCGGATGCGCTGGAAACATCCGGAACAGCATACAAATCCACAAATCATCACAGGCATCAATATTTCTATATTCCACAAATTTTATTTGTACTAAAAATATAATCATATGCTTATTAACTGATTGTGTTTATTTTCTATCTTTATCCTGATCATTTATTGTTGTGACCCTTCGTACTTATTTGAAGTATAATCGCTTTGAATTTCGCATCGGAAATTCAGCAAAAATCAACGGGAACAAACGGTGCAATCGGATAGATAGCATATGGACAAACGATTTACAGATATTATACAACTCATACAGCAATCGCGGAATAATGCGGTCAAAGCTGTAAACGTCGAATTGATAAACCTGTATTGGAACATCGGAGCATACATCAGGCAAAAAATATCCGTTGCCGAATGGGGAGACAAAACGGTGGATGAGTTGGCGGCTTTCATTCAAAAGAACAATCCGGAACTAAAAGGCTTTAACCGTAGAGGTCTTTACAGAATGGTGCAGTTTTATGAAATCTATGCTTCTTCCGGATTTGTCGCCTCAGTGCGGCGACAAATAAAATCAATAGATAATCAGGAAAATAAAATTGTGTCCTCACCGGGAACACAATTTCAAAACACTGATAATCAAAACAATAAAATTGTGTCACCAGTGGTGTCACAATTTGAACCACAGGATTTATCATCGCAGCCTGCAATGCCTGGTAGCATTTGAGCTGAAAGCCGATAAATTCAAACCGGAACATTTAGGGCAATTAAATTTCTATCTGGAAGCTTTGGACCGTGATGTAAAAAAAGAGAACGAAAAGCCGAGTATCGGTATGCTGCTCTGCAAAGACAAAGAAAACGAAGTAGTGGAATATGCTTTGAGCCGAAGCCTTTCGCCTGCAATGATTTCGGAATACAAGACGCAATTACCGGACAAAAAAATATTGCAGCAAAAATTACACGAGCTTTTTGAGGACGGTGGTACAGAAGCATAAATAAGTATAGATAAATGCTTCCCCCGAATGTTCCGCAGGGCACATCCGGCACACCATACAGAGGAAGCTCATTATTTCACCCCTGCGGCATATCCATAAAACGGGAAGCCGCAGACAAATCATGTTTTATGAGCCAGAGAAAATCAGGAAAGGCAGCGCAACACCAACCACAACCATCGCGCCGCACCACTCAACCATCATCCCACAACCGGCCTCCCTCCATCTTCTGCCCGCATCCCTTTGTGCAGCGCAATGCGGAAGACATCCATCGTAGCCCCTCGTTTGGCAGCGGCATACTGCTGCAGGAGCGGGCACGGCGCAAGCCCGTCGAAATCGTCTGCAGCCTGTTCGACTACGGCATGGATACCAGTCTGCTCACGCAATGGGACGAATGGGAACACCTTGCGGTCACCAGCACTGTGGAAAACGAGTACAACGAAGGCAGCAACCGCGGGCGGCTGCTCAGATTCGGCAAGTATTTCCGTTCGCTTATCGCTGCCTGGCTGCGGTTGTATGTACCGCTTACGCCAGACAGTTTACGCCTGCCCATGCAGTTACCGGCAGGCATGCCGCCACAGAAGCCTGCCGAAGTGATACACGAGTTTACCCGGTTATATAACCGTGCTGAGAGCCTGAAGGAGCTTTGGAGCCTGCTTGATGCTGTGATGGCTAACCCGGCAACACCTCAAAAAACACGGATGAACCTGCTCAGCGGATATGAGATCATGGCCTGTGTGACCGAGGCTTCTTTTGCGCTGAAAAACAGCCCCGAAAACCCACTCCGGTAGCGGGTTTGAATTTCCTGCGGTGAAAAATAAATTTCCTGCGCAGGAAACGGACAATTCCTGCGCAGGAAATTTTGGGGAACAGGGAACAAACATACTTCCATGCTTCCCCTGATGTTCCGGAGGGCATCAGGGGAGACGAATAAAACGGGTTCTGTGAACCCGGATATGCGGATTGCAAATCCGCTTTATACTTACTCCCGGGTGCGCTACGCTAACACCCGGGAGAGCGTGGGCCTGTCGAGGTCATTGCTATCCGGCTCCACGATACAAAGTTATTTCCCGGATAATTACGCCGCAATAACAATCTGCCCGCTTGCTTCACTTTTTCCCCAATTCTATCACCTCACATTGCTTCATATCCTTCCCATCTATCACAAACCGTATCAGCGTACGCACCTTATGCCAGCCCTGGCGGCCTGCGGCGCCGGGGTTCATATGCAGGCATTTCAGTTTGTCGTCAAACATGATCTTCAGGATGTGCGAATGTCCGGAGATAAATAGCTGTGCCGGTTGCCGCTGTAATTCCGCTCGTGCCGCAGGCGCATACCGCCCCGGATAACCGCCGATATGGGTCATAAATACGGCCACTTCCTCACAGACAAAGCGTTGGTTTTCCGGATATTGATGACGTATCTCCGGCCCGTCAATATTGCCATGCACAGCCCTCAGTGGCCGGAATGCCCGGAGCGCCTCCGCCACTGCTATCGTCCCGAAATCGCCGGCATGCCATATTTCATCACATGGCTCAAAATGCCGGAACACCCGGTCATCCAGGTATCCGTGCGTATCCGATATAAGTCCGATGCGGGTCAAAGGCAGCTTGAAAATTGATCCGGCAAGTTAATTTTAAAACACCAAATCTTCCCTACTTTTACATCTGCATTCTAAATGCCCTCCCTGTGGCAAACACCAAGAACAAGGCCTCCGCTGCCGGCCTGCTTATCGCGCTGGGTATTGTATTCGGCGATATCGGCACCTCTCCCTTATATGTGTTCAACGCGATCTGCAACGGCAGGATCATCCAGGAATCCCTGATCATAGGGGCGCTATCCTGCATCATCTGGACGCTCACGCTGCAAACCACCATTAAATATGTAGTACTTACCCTGAACGCCGACAACAAAGGCGAAGGCGGCATCTTCTCGCTCTTTGCACTCATCCGCAGGCGCGGCAGGTGGGCCATCTTCCCCGCTATGGTCGGCGGCGCTGCGCTGCTGGCCGATGGCATGATCACTCCGCCCATCTCTGTGATATCTGCCGTTGAAGGCTTACGCAATATACCGGCATTACATAGTATCGACGACGAAACTATTGTAGGGATTGGCCTCGTGATCCTTTCCTCCTTATTTTTCTTCCAGCAATTCGGCACTGCCTTGCTGGGAAAGACATTCGGCTATGTGATGATCGTCTGGTTTTCCATGCTGGCCGTTCTCGGCGTGTACCATATCAGCGACGACTGGAGCATACTCAAGGCGCTCAATCCACAATATGCCATTGAACTGCTCACACAATACCCCGGCGGTTTCTGGGTGCTGGGCGGCGTATTCCTGTGCACCACGGGCGCAGAGGCATTATATTCGGACCTGGGGCACGCAGGCAGAGGCAATATCCGCGTCTCCTGGATCTTCGTTAAAGCCTGCCTGCTGCTCAACTATACCGGCCAGGGCGCCTACCTGCTCACGCAAAAAGGCGATCTGTGGAATGCCGGCCAGCAGAATCCGTTTTTCCTGCTCATGCCGCAGTGGTTTATCATCCCCGGCATCCTTATTGCCGCGTTCGCTGCTATTATTGCCAGTCAGGCGCTGATCTCAGGCTCCTTTACCCTGATCAGCGAAGCCATCAAGCTCAATGTATGGCCGAAGATGAAGATCAATTACCCCACCGTAGAACGCGGACAGTCTTTTATTCCCGGCATTAACCTGCTGCTGTATCTCGGCTGTATCGGTGTATTGCTTTACTTCCGCAAGTCTTCGAATATGGACGCCGCCTATGGGCTGGCCATCACGCTGTGCATGATCATGACCTCCTGCCTGTTTGCCTGGTTTATGCACATCCGGCGTGTGCATGTGTTCTGGATCGGGATGTACCTGATCATATTCCTCGGCATAGAAATTTCCCTGCTGGTGGCCAATCTCGAAAAATTCCGCCATGGCGGTTATGTGACGCTATTGATCGCAGGGTTTCTTTTCCTCGTTATGTTTACCTGGCATAAGGCCCGGCGCATCAAAAACAGGTATGTGGAGTTTGTACGGCTGGAGGATTATGTGTCTGTCATCCAGGAGCTGAGCAACGACCGCAGCATCCCCAAGTACGCCACGCACCTGGTGTATCTCACCAGCGCCAATAATCCCCGGGAGATCGAGCACAAGATCATTTACTCCATCCTGCAGCGGAAACCCAAACGCGCCGATATCTACTGGCTGGTGCACGTGGATGTGCTGGACGAACCTTACACAACTGAATACATTGTACAAACCGTGGTTCCCAACGAGATCATACGGGTAGAGTTCCGGCTGGGCTTCCGGGTGGAGCACCGCATCCAGTCGATGTTCCGGAAGGTGGTGGAGGATATGGTGCAGAACAAGGAAGTCAACGTCGTCAGCCGCTATGAGTCGCTGAGCAGGAATAATGTAACGGGGGATTTCCGGTTTATCGTGATGGAGAAATTCCTGAGCCGCGACAATGCGCTGCCGCTGTGGGAGCGACTGGTGATGCGCGGTTATTTTATCCTGAAAAAATTCAGTCTTTCAGAAGAGCGCGGGTTCGGGTTGGACCCTTCGGATGTAACGCTGGAGAAATATCCGCTGATCGTATCTCCCGCGCCGCCCTACCAGTTGAAAAGAGTCATGGAATAAACACCACCATTCATATTTGCATATTTACAGAAAATACCGTGATCACGGTATTGTGTTTTTGTATTTATGATCATTACTTTGCCTGATATTGTATCCTTTCTGATTAAACAGATATTTATGACAAAAATCACTACATACTCAAT
The DNA here is from genome assembly GCA_964527735.1 of uncultured Chitinophagaceae bacterium. GTDB lineage: Bacteria > Bacteroidota > Bacteroidia > Chitinophagales > Chitinophagaceae > JBEBVQ01. Next base: position 15,633 of record CAZGPG010000021.1, read on the forward strand.
CATTACAGGAATGATGTCCCTGCTTTCTTTCCAGGCGGCAGCCCAGACATTCCTCCCGCAAATTGACACCTCATTCAAAACCGGTGATGGCTTTAATCCGAACGTACAGACGCTCGTACTGCAACCGGACGGAAAAATCATAGCCGGGGGAAGCTTTACTTCCTTCGATGGCGTTACCAGTCTTTCCAGGGTTGCACGCCTCAACAACGACGGCACCCTCGATCAGACATTTTCAACAGGTGATATTACCGGACCGACTTTCCCAAAAGTAGCTGCCCTGGCGGTGCAGGCTGACGGAAAAATTCTTGCCGGCGGGAATTTCACCGAATATGATGGTACGCCACAGGCAGGACTTGTACGTCTTCATCCGGATGGCAGCAGAGATACCAGTTTTAAAACCGGCGCCGGGTTTGAAAGAAACAGCGGCATCGGTACAGTCTCCGCACTCATCGTACAGGACGATGGGAAAATCATAGTCGGAGGATACTTTAATAAGTATGATGGCGCCACTGCCGAAAGTATTGTCCGGCTCGACACGAACGGAGACATTGACCCATCTTTCGCTACAGGCTCCGGCTTTATTAACCGTGAGGTATATGTCATGACCCTTCAGGACGACGGGAAAATACTGATTGGCGGCAACTTTGATTCCTATAACGGTACGCAGGGAATACGAAAGCTGGTACGTCTGAATAGCGACGGAACGATTGACAATACATTTAAGAGAGATTTTGGTTTCGGGGGCTCAAGCACTATCCATGCAATTGAAATAATGGCTGGGGGTAATATCGTTGTTGGAGGTAATTTTCTGAATTTTGGAGCAGAAAGCGCACGTAGTATCGTTATGCTCAAAGCTGATGGTTCCCGGGACTCTTCTTTCCAGACGGCAACCGGATTTGAAAACTCCGTGTGGGCCGTAAAAGAACTTCCGGACGGTAAGCTGCTGGTAGGCGGCCTGTTCCAGAAACATGACACCGTCAAAGCCGAAAGGCTGGTAGTACTCAACCCGGACGGCACCAGGAATATGATGTTCCCATCTACTTTCGGCTTCAGTCAGGCCGTTACCTGCCTGGCCATACAGGACGATGGCAAAGCCGTGGCCGGCGGACTTTTTACCGCTTTCATGCCTGTCGGTACTTATGCTGCAGGATATATAGCCCGGATCATCTTTGATCAGTCCGCCTCCGTTGACCCTATTCAGGAATCCGCTGTAAAAATGGATGTATTCCCCAACCCTGCCCGTTCAGTGATATATATTTCCCTGGACAGGCTGCCGGATGATATCCATAAAAGCATCGTCAACGTAGTGGATATAACGGGGAAAAACATGCTGACACAAATGGCAGGGGATGTACTGTATGACCGGATGATCACATTGGACATCCGGCATCTGCCTGCCGGTATGTACTTCATCAATCTACACACCAGCCAGGGTAAATACACACACAAAGCAAGTATTTATTAAGATAAGACACACCGAACATGATCTATCATGCGCGTAGTGAACGGAATGCTGCTCCGATATGGTTGATTATATCCCCGGCAATCAATGATTCCGGGGATTCTTCTTGCAGGGCCAGATCTCCGGCAAGTCCGTGCAGGAATACACCGGTCAGCGCTGCTTCTTCTGAAGAATATCCCTGCGCCAGCAGGCCGGTGATGATGCCGGTGAGCACATCGCCGCTGCCACCGGTAGCCATGCCCGGGTTACCGGTAAGATTGTACCAGCAGACGCCTTCGGGCGTTGCGATGGCTGTGTACCGCCCTTTCAGCACGATGATACAGTTGTAGCGCATCGCCTGGAAACGCGCCTGCTCCACCTGCATCATACTGTTGGCCGTCTTTCCAAACAAGCGTTCAAACTCTTTGGGATGAGGTGTAAGAATAGATCCCGGTGATAATTTCCCCAGCAGGTCTGGCTGGAGGGCAATCATATTCAGCGCATCGGCATCCAGCACCAGCGGCTGTTTGTTGCGTTCCAAAAAGGTTGCGAAGGCATGCAATGTCATTTCTTCCGTACCCAGACCGGGGCCGATACCGATAGCGTCTGCCTTTAAGCCCGACATATCCTGCACATACCGGTCGCCGCTGACGGTGCACATAGCCTCCGGCAGCCCTGATTGCATGATGACCAATCCGCAACCCGGCACTCTTGCCAGTGCTTTACCCGCGCCTGTCCGGGCCGCTGCACGCACGGCAAGCAGTGCAGCGCCCATCATGCCATGGCTGCCGGCAATCATTAATGCCGTACCATAAGTACCCTTGTGGGAAAATGCATTGCGCGGCCGGAGCACCTGTGCTACCTCCGCTCGTTCCGTTATATAATAACTGGTATGTGTGGATTCGATAAATGTCCGGTTAAGACCGATATCAACAATATGCACCGTACCGGCAAAGACACCCGTCTCCGGATGCAGAAAAGCCCGCTTATAAAACTGGAAGCTAAACGTCTGATCTGCCCGGATAGCAATGATCTCATGATCAGGTATGCTGTCTGCCGACAAGCCCGAAGGCATATCGATAGCGATCTTTGGATTGGGCAATTCATTGATCTGCCGTATCAGGGCGGCAATCCAGTCTTCCGGCTGGCGGTTAAGTCCTGTCCCGAAAATCGCATCAATGATCACGATATGCGGAGGGATATCCGTGATGAATGTTCCCGGCTCCATCAGGCTCACCAGCCCGCCATCCATGGACTGGAGCCGCTGCAGGTTCGTATGGCAATCACCGGAAAATTCTTGCCCGTATTTCACCACAAAAGCCTTCACTCCATAGCCGTTCCGGTGCAGTATCCTTGTTATGGCCAACCCGTCGCCACCATTATTACCCATGCCGCAAAGCACTACAAACGGCTGCTCGCGGCTGTATTGCGCCATAATCCGGTCGGCACAGGCTGCAGCGGCCCGCTCCATCAGGTCTGCAGACGCCATAGGACCTGCATGAATGGTATAAGCATCGCAAGCGCGTATCTGTGCTGCTGAAAATATCTTCATATGAGGGCAAATTAAGAAAAAGCACCTTTAATATGGGGATTTGAAAATTTGAAAATTTTCAAATCCCCATATTGTCTTCATTTTCAAATCTTCAAATTCCCAAATTTTCAAATTAAGCAGATTAATCAAATTTGACCAAAATTCCTGAATCCCTATCTTTGTTCGTCTTTGTCAAAAACAAAGCGGCTTTCATCAGCTAACATTATAATTATATATACATCCCATGCTACAACGTTTTGGCATTTTATCCTCATTGCTCCTGGCTATGTCTATAGCCGCCTATGCACAGACCGGTACGATTAAAGGGTTCGTTTACGAAAAAGGGAATGGTGAACCAATGATCTACACCAGCGTTTTTATTGAAGGGACCGGCATAGGAGTACAAACAGACCTGAACGGATATTTCTCGATCCGCGCCGTACCGGAAGGAACATATACGCTTGCGTCTACCATGATCGGATATGACACCACCCGTGTAGTGGTACGTATCAGGGGGAATGATGTTGTAACGCAAAAGCTGTACCTCTCCCCAAGACAGCATGAGCTGCAGTCTGTAGAGGTATCCGCACGGAAGACCGAGCAGCAAACCCAGATAAAAGCCGGTTCACTCACAATCACCCCCCGTGAAATGAAGATGCTGCCCAGCACAGGCGGCGAACCTGATATCGCCCAGTTCCTGCAGGTAACGCCCGGCGTTATCTTTACGGGCGACCAGGGCGGGCAATTGTATATACGCGGCGGCGCTCCGTCGCAGACCGGCATCCTGCTGGATGGCGTTACTATCTATAATCCGTTCCACTCGATCGGGCTATATTCTGTTTTCGAAACCGATGCCATCCGGAGTGTGGATATTCATACCGCCGGGTTTAATGCTGAATATGGCAACCGTACCTCTGCCATCCTGGATGTACGTACCAAGGACGGTAATAAAAACAGGCTTTCCGGCAAGGTATCCGCTTCACCGATCATGGGCAGGGTAATGCTCGAAGGACCGATCTCCAAACCGAAAACGGAAGGCGGCAGCAGCACGACTTTTCTGCTGTCGGCCAAGCACAGCTACCTCGACCAGACCTCCACTTCCCTGTACGGCGGACTGGGATCGCCTTATAATAACGGACTTCCCTACAGCTTCACTGACCTGTACGGGAAGGTATCCTTCAATGCCAGTAATGGCAGCAAGCTGAACCTGTTCGGCTTCAACTTCGATGACAAAGCAAAAATGCTGATACCGGAAACGGATATTCCCTCGGCTGACTTCAGATGGAAGGCTACAGGCGGCGGCGCTACATTTGTAATATCTCCGGGCAGTTCCGACGCCCTGATCAGCGGACGGCTGGCCTATTCCAAATACCTGATGGATTATAATGAAGCCAATTTCCGCCCCCGCACCAGCGGCATTGACGGATTTGAAAGCGCCATTGATTTCACTTATTTCCTGCCGGGCTACAGCCAGTTGAAATATGGTGTGGAAGTAAGCGGCCTGCACACTTCTCTGAACTATGTCAACTCCCTGGGCGCTGAAACAGATCTGGAACGCCGTAACACTATAGCGGCCCTGTATGCCACCTACCGGAAAAATTTCAATGAGAAGTTTATTATGGAACCCAGCGTCCGGATGATGTATTATGCTACATTATCGAAGGTATCCCCGGAACCGCGACTCGGACTGAAATATAACGTCGGCAGAGGCGTGAGGCTCAAAGGAGCTGCTGGTATGTACTCCCAGAATATCCTCAGCACCAAGAGCGACCGCGATATTGTCAACTTCTTCAACGGCTTCCTGCTCAGCCCCGACCAGACGATCTATAACACAGACGGCAGCAAGGTCCCTACCAACCTGATGACGGCATATCATCTGGTGGGCGGTATTGAAGTAGATATTCACCGGGTGGAAGTAAACATCGAACCCTGGTATAAGAAATTCACACGTCATATTGAGCTGAACCGCAATAAACGCATAACCTCCGATCCGGACTTCCAGGCCGGTAACGGACAAGCATATGGTATAGATCTGTCTGCCCGTTACAACTACCAGGGTTTGTACCTGTGGGGGGTCGTCTCTTATCAACATGTGACCTTTACGACGCTCGACGATCAGGGTAAAGAACAAACCTTCGCTCCTCCCTTCGACCGCCGGTTCAATATGAACCTGGTAAGCTCTTATACCACAGGTAAGAATAAGGAGTGGGAATTTTCCGGGCGTTATAACCTTGGCTCGCCGTTCCCTTTTACACAGACCCAGGGATTTTATGAAGATATCAATGTACTGCAAAACGGCATCGGCACTAATTATACACAGCAAAACGGACAGCTCGGACTGCTGTATGCTTCCGAAATTAACGGTGGCCGGCTGAGCTGGTATCACCGCCTGGATATCTCTGTCAGGAGAAGGTTCGGAATTTCCAAAAATTCAAACCTGGATGCAACCTTAGCCGTCAGCAACCTGTACAACCGGAACAATATTTTCTATGTAGACCGCGTTGCCAATACAAGGGTGTACCAGTTACCGGTATTTCCGAGCGCAAACCTGACATGGAATTTCTAAAAAACCGTAATACCTGCTGATGAAGCAACAGAAAATATTTCTCATCATCCGGCGCCTGACCGCTGCAGTATTGCTGACGACCCTGGGCACTCACCTGCACGCACAGGTACATGCACCCTTCCGGCACCGTGCGCAGTCGCTGGTACTTGCCGAAGAGCAATTCCGGGAGGGGCATTACCGCATGGCTGTTCAATCGGCGGAGCGCTTCCTGCAATCGCCGGCGGGGCATACACCGGCTGTATTGTCATCAGAAACAGACAAAGCCGCCTGGTACCGTACCGTTGCCCTGCTAAAGACAAATGTGCCGGGGTGTGCAGATACGGCACTGCAGTTCATCCGCATCACTGCTAACCCTGTATATAAGCAACGTACTTCCGTAGCGCTCGCCCGCTATTACTTCATGCATAATCGCCTGGCAGACGCGATACCACTATATGAAGCCGCCGGGATCGCTAATCTTGATAACAGTGAAATAGCTGATGCCAAATTCGAGCTTGCCTACAGTTACTTCAACGTTCGGCAGTTTGATATGGCAGAACCCTTGTTTGCAACCATCCGTGAAGTACAGGGCGCCTACTACAATGCAGGCAATTACTATCACGGATTATTATCCTACAACAAAGGAGACTATAAAGCTGCACTCAGCAGCTTTAAACGTATTGCCCGCCTGCCGGAATACAAAGCAGTGGTTCCCTATTATATAGCCGAACTGTATTACTTCACCGGGGATCGCGACAAAGCGCTGGCGGAAGCCTTGAAACTGATCAGGGAACCGGAAAAATTATATTATGATAACGAGCTACACCTGCTGGCCGCACAATGCCTGTTTGAACAGGAAAACTACCGGGAAGCCCTGAAATATTTTGAACATTATTACGAACATACAGACCGGATACGGAAAGAAGAGCTGTACGAAATGGCATTCTGCTATTATCGTATCAATGAATATGCAAAAGCGATAGAAAAATTCAAGCAGCTCAGCAATACGCAGGATGCGCTCGGGCAAACTGCCATGTACCTGCTGGGCGACTGCTACGTGAAAACCGGCGACAAGAACAGCGCACGCAACGCGTTCGCGATCTGTGCCGGCATGGAATTCAACCCGGGGCAGCAGGAAGCGGCCCTGATGCTGGCAGGCAAGCTGGCCCATGAAACAGGATACCACGATGAGGCAGCAGTGCATATCCGTGCCCTGCTGGGGCTATATCCCAATTCCCCGTACAAAGCGGAAGCCAAGACCCTGTTTTCCAGCCTGCTGGCCAAGACCAATAATTATGAAGCCGCATATAGCAACCTCCAGGATATAGACCGGAATTCAGGACAAGCCCGGGAGGTATACCAGAAAGTGGCCTATGGCTACGCCGTGCAGCAGTTGCAGGCGGGTGATATACAGCATGCCTGGCTGTTGCTCAACCAATCGTTGCAATACCCGGCAGATGATGCATACCGTGCGGTTGCCGCATTCTGGATGAGCGAGATCGCCTACCGGATGCAGCAATATGATTCTGCCATTGCCTATGCCGGTCTGTTCCTCGACCATATCCGGGACGAACGGCGCATCGTTCATTTAAGTCCTGTCGCCACACGGCAGAACGCCTATATGACCATGGGCTATGCTGCACTGCAGCAGGAGCGGTTTGATCAGGCGCAGTCCTGGTTCCGGGAAGCGCAGGCAGCAGGTGGCGGTTCAATGACCGTTATTGCTACGCTGCGCGAAGCAGATGCGGCTTTCATGCGCCGGCAATTTGTGCAGGCAGCCGTATTATACGATAAAGTGATCGCCATCAGCAATACATCCGATGCTGACTATGCACGTTTACAAAAAAGCATCCTGCTGGGGCTGCAAAACAAAACGGCAGAAAAAGCAACGCTGCTCCAGACGATCATTAACGCCGATCCGGCATCTCCCTATCAGCCGGATGCCCGTTACGAACTGGCGCTCACCCGGCTGGATGAAAATAAACATGAAGAGGCAATAGAAATACTGCAGCCGCTGATATCCGGACCGGAAAACAGGAAGACCGCCGCCGCCCTGCTGAAGACAGGATTTTCCTGGCAGGAGCTGAACAATAGCGACAATGCCATTGCCGCCTACCTGCGGGTAGTAACGGACTTCCCTGCTTCTCCCGAACGCATTGCGGCGCTGGATGCGCTGAAGAGCCTGTATATACAAACCAATCAGCCCGGCGCCTACGCCCTGCTGCTCAAAGAGCATGACCTGCCCGATACCGATGGCCAGACGCTGGACTCCACTTATTACGCCGCTGCCGAAACCCGGTATGCCGCCGGAGCCTATAAAGAAGCCAAAGAAGCTATGGCACAATACCTGGATCAATACCCCAATGGATTATTTACAGTAAAAGCCAATTTCTACAAAGCCGAAAGCCATTATCATCTGCAGGAATACCAGGAAGCGCTGGCCGGATACGAAGCAGTTCTGGCTCATTCCCGGAACGATTTCTCAGAGAGCAGCGCTACCAAAGCAGCAACTATCGCCTATCAGCATAAAGACTACATTACGGCTTTCCGTCATTACACCTCGCTGCGCACCAACGCCATGAACCAGGCCAGCCTCCGGCTCGCCTATACCGGCATGATGAAAAGCAGCTATCACCAGAACTGGTTTGCGGAAGCTGCCCGGTACGCAGATACGCTGGTCACACTGCCCGGATTAGATGAAAACGCCAATACCGAAGCCTTGTTTTACAAAGCGAAAGCGCTGTATAAGCAAGACCATACGGATACGGCACTGGGCGTGTTCCGTCAGCTCATCCTTGCCCGTAACGGCGCCATCAGTGCAGAAGCACGGTATCATGTAGCTGAAATATACCTGAAGCAGGGCAAGCTGAAAGATGCGGAAAATATGGCCGGCGAAACGATTAAGAAATCTGCGGGCCAGGATTACTGGATTGTAAAGTCATACATCCTTTTGAGCGATATTCTTACCCGGCAGAAAGATTACTTCAATGCCAGGGCCACCCTGCAGAGTGTGGTAAAGAATACGAAAATACCGGAACTGAAAGAAGAAGCTGCACGCAAGCTGGATGCAGTGAAAGAATTGGAAAAGAACGCAAGTAAACTTGAAGACTAAAGGGCTGCACATGAACAAACAGCTTACCGCCATACTGATTATTATTATCCTGGGGCACCAGGCGGCCTTCGCACAGCGAAAAGGAAGAGCCGCAGCGCGTGATACGATGCGGACCAATACGATTGAGGTGGTCCAGTCATACCGGCCGGAAATACAACAAGCTCAAAAACCAGAGCTGGCGCCGGATCTGCCTCCTGCAGATACATCCGCAGGCCGCATGCAATATGATGTGCCGGTACAGACACTGAACTTTACCTATCGCTCCCAACCCCTGAAGCCACTGGCTTTATTGGGCCGGGATACGGGCGCCCTGCCGTTTGCCAACTATCTGAAGCTGGGAGGCGGCAATCTTTCAACCCTGTACATAGATGCGGGTATCGGAAGCCTGCAGGGAGAAAATTATGAGACGGCCATTCACCTCCACCATCTTTCCCAGAAAGGCATCATAAAATTCCAGGAATCCATGCTCACCGGCGTAGAAGCCACCGGCACATTACGTACCGCCGGCCATGCCTGGCATGCAGGCATCAGCGGCTTGCGCAATAGTCATTACCAGTACGGATACGATCATGCCGCCATGCCGGGATTTACGCCACCGCAGCAGGTGCTGACGGGCGTACGCCTTCAGGCAGGTGCAGAAAATGAATCGGAAAATGCTTCCGGTATCCGCTATCAGCCGCAGATCAGCGCGTCTTATTTTGGCGGCAGCCGGATAGACGGCGAGCAGCAGATCACCGTGTCGGCGCCTTTCTCCAAAGATATCGACAGCAGCATCCGGGTACACATAGACCTCTCGGGCAGCTATACTGCATTGCAAGTTGCAGGAATCGGAAATAGTGCAGGCATGTTTGCTCTGAATACCGGGATTTCTTTCCAAAGAGACTTCTTCAAAGGTCATGTCTATCTCGCTCCTACCGTTGGCTACAACAATTCTTACCTTCTGCCCGACATCATGGCCTCCGCACAAATCCGTCAGTTTACAGTCAAAGGCGGATGGAAAGCATTGCTGCATCAGAATAGCTATGAACGTTTCTTCCTGCGGAATCCGTTTGTTACACCGTCATTGTTCAGCCCATTGTTGTTACAAAACAGGACGGACGAAGTGTATGGCGATGCACAAACCAATATCGGCAATAACATTATGGTGGCTGGTCGTGTGAGCTGGTGGCAGTTCCGGAACATGCCGCTGTTTATCAATAACCCCATCGACCGCAAACAGTTCGACATCATAACCGATCCGACAATCAACGCCGTTTCCCTCCAGGCAAATGTCCGCTACCAGGTAGCCCGTATTTTTGCACTGGGATTGAGCGGCTCTTGGTTTAATTATTATAACAGTACCTTCACGCATGTATGGCACGAGCCGGGTATTCAACTGAAAGCTGATTTCCAGTTTAGCCCCATGCCCAACCTTACCATTACCGGCTATCTGATGGCGCTCGATCAGATATACGCAACGGATATTACCGGCAGGGCGATAAAACTGAAAGCCATTATGGATTTGGGATGCGGAGCAGAATATACGATCATACCGCGGTTGTCGGCATTCCTGAATATCAACAACCTGCTGAATAACAGCTATCAGCGCTGGCATTATTACCCTGCTTACGGATTCAATATATATGGAGGACTGCGGCTTAAATTTTAGCTGAATCACTTAATTTCCCCGAATTCAGGTGTAATGTTTTAATTTACATCCCAATTCAGAACCGATCACATGGATATTACGCGCTACATTGGACTTTTTTTACTGAAAAACAACTTTTGCTATATACACGGGTTGGGCAACCTCGCATTGAAGAAAAGGCCTGCCGCACCCGACGGCGAAACGCTGAAAGGGCCGGAATATGAAGTGCAGCTTACTCCTACCGGTTCCATTGATGATAATCTTGCAAATTTCATTGCGGTCAATGAGCAAATCAGCATCGCCAAAGCATCCAATGCGCTGCGTGATTTCAGTATTCATGCCCGCGCAGAATTGCTGGAAGGCCGGGAAGTAATTATCCCTGCCCTGGGGCGTTTTGTACAGAAGGATAATATCATCCGGTTTATAACAGATCCGCACCTGCAGTATTCACCACCGGCCATCCCGACCGTAAGAATTGCAAAAAAGACCGAAGAAAAAGAGGAAAAAAAGATAACACCCCGCCATACCAACCAGGACATCACACGGGCCAAGTCGGCCAACCGGACCAGAACATTTATCTGGCTGTTGATCGTGGCGATTGTCGCTGCGGGTATTATTTTCGGGATAAAATTTATCTCCGAGCAAACCACGGCAAGTGCGCCTGAACCGGCTCCGGTCATGGCGCCGCAATTACCGGAGCCGGAAGCCGAATACCCTTATGACATGCCGGATACCGGCATTATGGAACCCGGGCCGGCAACAGAGGAAACCCCTCTTCCCGGCAGCAGCACGGAACCTGTCAGCGTTACAGGCAATCTGCTTTCTTACGAGGTGGTCATTAATCAATATGACAACCTCCTGCGTGCGGATAAAAGGGAAAAACAACTGACCAGCTTCGGCAATACCGTACGGATGAGAACAAAAGACTCTTTGACCTATTACGTTGTCATGCCGATGAGCACACCGGCCGCAGATACGGCACATGTGCTTGATTCATTACGGAAACTTTTCAACCCGCAGGGAGTACATATATACCGGTAATACCCGCACCGCAACAGGCACAGTTTACACGACTACCCTTCCTGCCGGGCCAGTGCTTCCAGCACATGAAAAACTGCCGGGCAGACTGTTGCATTTTTGAGGGTCAGATTGACGCGCTTCAATAGCACATCTTCATCAGTATAGGGGTACCGGCGGCAATCTCCAGGCCGGTCTTCATAAATTCTGCAGGTATTATCCGCATTAAGAAAAGGACAGGGACTGCTTTTCACCACATAATCACCATCTTCATCAAGACGTAAGTAACCCGCTACCAGGTCTCCTTCCCGCATACCCAGCTTTTTCGCAATACGCCGGATGTCGGGCTGTTTGAAACGGGGGGAGTAATTCCGACAACAGTTGGCACACTCCAGACAATCTATCCGGCTGAATGCTGCTTCATGAAGCTCCGGTAATGCTTTCAGCATCTGATTGCGGTTTCCTTTTTTCAGCATCCGGTCGTATACCTTCCGCCGTTCATGAGCCTGTCGCTGCCAGTTGGGGGGAGTATTGCAGACTTTACCGGAGCTGGTACTCATAACAATGGTTGAAATTAGCTGATGTGCTTGAATATGTGACAAATGTGTTGAATGTGACGAATGTGTTTATCACATTTTCCACATTCAACACATTTGCCACATTAATTTGATCTTTTAATGAGCTGATTAGCTAATTAAAAAAGCCAGCCTGAGAACAGGCCAGCCCCTATAAACCCTATCACCATGAAAACTAACGTATATAATATCTATTATCAGAATCGCTATGGCTAAATAGCAAATGTAAACAACAGTTCGGGAATAACAAGTGGATTGTCCATTAATAACAAATGGACAACAAATTATTTGACATATATCAATAAAACTGCGTCGGATCTTTGATTTGTTGCCGAACCGGGATCATCTGTTAGAAGACGGTATAGGCATTGTATCACTTCAGACGATAGCAGGTCAAGCCCGTCATGACATACTTTTGGAGGACGCGCTACAACTGCATGGCATTCATGATGCGCTCCAGATCTTCATCGTTGTAAAACTCGATCAGGATAGCTCCTTTCCCGCTTTTCTTCCGGTCCAGCTTTACGCGGGTAGAGAAATGGGACGCCATGGAGTCCTCAATGCGTTTGTAAGCAGGAGGCAGTTGAGCTGCTGCGTCGCGCGTGTTACTTTTACCGGGGTCCTTTTCGGCCAGCATTTGCTTCACCAGTTGCTCTACCTGCCGTACGGAAAGACCTTTTTCCAGCACTTCCCGGAATACATAAAGCTGCTGGTCTATCTGGCCGAGGCCGGTGATAGCACGTGCATGCCCCATGCTGAGGGAGCCATCCCGCAATGCCTTCTGGATATCGGGGGGTAGCTTTAGCAAGCGGAGATAGTTGGCAACAGTGCTCCGTTCTTTTTTCATCCGTTCGGCCACCTGCTCCTGGGTAAGATCGCACTCATCCATCAGGCGACGGTAGCTGAGCGCAATTTCAACAGCATTCAGGTTTTCCCGCTGCAGGTTTTCGAGCAATGCCATTTCGAGCAATTGCTGATCGTCAGCCGTACGTACATAAGCCGGGATGTCTTTCAATCCGGCCATTTTGGATGCCCGCCAGCGGCGTTCTCCGGAGATAAGCTGATATTTATTGTTGCTGAGGCGGATTACCGTTACCGGCTGTATGATATCATGCAGTGCAATGCTCTCCGACAGCTCCCTGAGCGCCTGCTCATCGAAATCACGACGCGGCTGCTTCGGGTTCACACTGATCTGATCGACCGGTATGCGGCTGATCGTACCGGAAAGGTTTTGTCCGGACACCGCCGGTGGCACACCTTCCGTTTTACCCAGGTCTTCGTCAATAGTGTTTAATAAGGCCCTGATGCCTTTTCCCAAAGCCTGCTTTTTATTGGTCTGTGCCATGCTCGTCTGTTTCAAAGATTTTGTCCTCATTTTTGATCCGCGTCATATCGTTCTTTTGCAGGATCTCTTTGGCAAGGTTAAGATAGTTGACGGCACCGGTACTGTCGGCATCATACATCAGCGCAGGTTTGCCAAAACTGGGGGCTTCTCCCAGCTTGGTATTACGGTGGATGATCGTGTTGAACACCAGGTCGCCGAAATGATTCTTGATCTCCTCTACCACCTGGTTGCTCAGCCGGAGGCGGCCATCATACATCGTCATCAGGATGCCTTCTATCTGCAGATTGGTATTGATTCTTGTTTGTACGATCTTGATCGTGTTCAACAACTTGCCCAGTCCTTCCAGGGCAAAATATTCGCACTGCACAGGGATCGCCACGCTGTCTGCGGCCGTCAGGGCATTGACCGTAATAAGCCCCAGCGACGGAGAACAATCGATAATGATAAAATCGTATTGCCCACGCACTTCTTCAAGCGCATTCCGGAGTATATGCTCCCGGTTGGGCTGGTTGATCAGCTCGATTTCCGCACCGACGAGATCCAGATGAGAAGGCAGCAGAAACAGATTCGGTGTTTCCGTTTCGAGCACTATCTGGCTGACAGGCGTTTCATTCACCATAGCGTCATACAGGCTCAGCTGAATATTCTTCAGATCAAAGCCATTCCCCGTAGTGCTGTTGGCCTGGGGATCCCCATCTATCAGCAGGGTTTTATATTCCAGCACAGCCAAGCTGGCTGCAAGGTTGATGGCAGAAGTGGTCTTCCCCACTCCTCCCTTCTGGTTGGCAATTGCAATTACTTTAGACATATTTTACATTCAATTTGAAAATTTGAAAATGAGACAATTTGAAAATGAGCCTCATGCATCTGCATTTTCAAATTTTCAAATTCCAAATTAATTCATTAATCTTACCGTTTCCCCGATCTCCGGCAGGATCAGCTCTTTTCCTGCTTTACGGAAGGTTTCCCGCGCAGCGTCGTGGTCTATTTTTATATAGCCGAAGGTGTCGAAATGGACACCGATAACTTTGTTACACTTGATAAAATCAGACGCCACCACGGCGTCATCCACATCCATAGTGAAGTTGCCGCCGACGGGCATGATGGCAAAGTCCGGCTTCGCATAATGCGGCACCAGTTGCATATCGGTCATCAGACAGGTATCACCGCTGTAATAGAAGCTGCCATCGCTGGTGCTTATCACAAATCCGCCGGGATTGGCGCCATAGCTGCCATCGGGCATGGCGCTGCTGTGCCAGGCCGGTACAAAGCTCACCCGCCCGAAATCGAACCGGAACGAGCCGAAATTCATACCATGCACCCGGTCGTATCCCTGCCGCTGCACCCACTCCATCACTTCGAAAGCGCCAATGACCATAGCGCCGGTATTGTGCGCTATCGCAAGCAGATCGCCGGTATGATCGCCGTGACCATGTGAGACCAGTATGTAATCTGCCTGTATACTGTTGATATCTATATCCTTAGCCAGCTCGTTACCGGTAATAAAAGGATCGAACAATAATTTCTTGCCTGCTGCCTGGATCAGGAAACAGGAATGGCCATAATACGTCAGTTCCATTGCTTCCAGTTTACTATTTTTTCTATATAAAATTGTATGTAGGTACACAAAATTAATGTTCATCCGCGACATTTGTGAAAACAAGGTAATTATGTGGATAACTTGAGCTATATGGAGAAAAAACAATCAGAGCATTTGCAAATGCTGAAAATAAAGAAAGGAAAAATGAGATGCTAAATACAATATTGCTTCTGTTTAAGCACTTGTTGCCAAAGTTCACACCGGTCACCCCAATAATTTGCTGATGACCTTTTGCCATTTCTGCGATATAGCTAATAAAATGGTGATGAAAAAGTACATGACACTTTCGGCCCTGATGTTGCTGGCAGGCGGATTTGCAGGCGCTCAAACCCCCGAATTGATAAAAGAAGACACCAGCATCCAGGAAATACAACATATGGCGGCTTCCGCCGGGAAAATTTTCTTTTCTGCCAGGAGAGAGGCGGTCGGCCCCCGCTATCCCTGCCTGTCTGACGGTACATCAGCCGGCACAAAACTGCTGAAGGAAGTGCCTATAAGTACCGGGGGGCAATTTACTGAATACAATGGCAAAACCTGCTTCAGGGCATTGGATAACAGCGAAAATATGGAGCTGTGGATCACCGACGGCACAGAAGCCGGTACCGTCATGATAAAGGATATCAATCCTGCCGGCACAGGCTGCTATCGTATCATAGGTGTGCTCAACGGAAAACTCTGCTTTACAGGTGACGATGGCGTGCACGGACGGGAGCTGTGGGTCACCGATGGAACGGAAGCCGGCACCGTCATGCTAAAAGATATCAACCCGGGCAACGGTCATGCATTTCCGGCCACCCAGCCGCAAACCGGCATATATAACGGCAGACTGTATTTCGGAGCAGATGACGGCAGCAATGGAACGGAGCTATGGGTAACCGATGGTACCGAAGCCGGTACGGTACTGTTGAAAGACATCCATACGACAGGCGACGGTGATCCTGCGTATTTTACAGTCGTAAACGACAAACTCTTTTTCATGGCATTAAGCGCCGGCGAAGGCGGTGAATTGTGGGTTACCGATGGTACGGGGGCCGGCACGGTACTGGTAAAAGATATCAACCCGGGAACCGCCAGCTCCTTTCCGGGCAGCATGAGGGCCTGGAACGGCAAACTATACTTTACGGTATATGCCGGGTTCGATTTTGCAAACCCGCAAGACTTATGGGTTTCGGACGGTACGGCCGCAGGAACGGTATTATTTGAAGACAGCGCCATCGAGGCATATGCATATAACGGGAGTCTTTTTTTCGGGAAAGTATCCGGCTATACCGCTCCCTCTTACGAATATTCACTTTATAAAACAGACGGCACGCCGGGGAATGCCGTCCTGGTCAAAGAGCTCACCGGCGGCAGAAGCAAGAGCAGACCTCACGGCTATACAGAAGCCGGCGGCAGATTGTATTTTCTTGCCAACTTTGATGCGGGCGGCGCCCTTTATCAGCACAATGACCTCTGGGTAACCGATGGCACTGCCGGGAATACACAGCTTGTACAGCATGCAGATGGCCCCCCGGCAACCGTTTCGAGTGTAAACAGGCTGGTGAAAAACAATGGCTCCCTGTATTTTACTGAAGACAATTATGAGGACGACAATAATAGAAGCATGCTGTATAAAATTGCGGGTACGGAACCGCCGTCCGGGATTTTAAGCCATAACGTTCCGGTTGCAGATGTACAGGTGTATCCGAACCCCTCGGGCTCTGTCCTGAATATCGGCACAAGCGAAAAAATAGAGACCATAAATATTTACAGTATCACCGGTGAGCTGGTTCAAACGGAAACTCAGAGATCCTTTTCCGTTGCGCATCTCCCATCAGGCGTTTACCTGTTATGCATACTGACATCCAAGGGTGTAACAACAACACGGCTGCTGAAAGAATAAACCGGCTACCGGTTAGTTTTCCGCTCCCCTGTTTACGCTTGCCGGAGGAGATGTTGCAAGACATCGCTTCCGGCTATTTTCTTTTCTGAAATGCAATGAGCAGTACCATCATTAATATCAAAACACCTCCGCCCGGGATAAGCCACCAAAGATGGGAAAAGCTATCATCATCAAGCTCAATAGTCGCAGCGCGCCCAAGCAATACCAGTCCCGACCAGTAAGCCGGAGCGAGCAACCGCCCTTCATGAACAGATAAGTAAGTCAGCTTTGCCTGTCGCAACGCTTCGTCAGAGGGCAGGCCGTTCTTTATATTGCGGATGAACATTTTAGAGATAGCAGCGCTCGCCTGCTCATCTATTTTCCATAAAGCCGTCAGAATGGTTTCGCTGCCGGCATAGTTGAATGCGTGCGCCAGCGATACAAGCCCTTCTCCATCCTGGTAGCCCGGCCTGCCGCTTTCGCAGGCTGTCAGCAGCAGCAACTCGGCGTTCATGGTGCATCCATATATATCATTAAGAGAAAAGAAATTGTTGTCTCCGCCTTTTGCATCTTTAGCAAAATAAAGCCCCGACTGCTCCGGCAGTGTATTGTTGTATTCCGCATGCGTTGCGATATGGATGATCTTATGGTTGTCTGCCTGATCGCGGAATGTCTGTGCGGTGGAGGAAGCGTCCAGGAATAGCTGCCCCCCGATAATCCGCTTTATTTCCCTTGCCATGCCGGCATTGGCAGGTTGCGGCAGCATGGTCAGGTATTTTCTGTCCAGGTGCATAGAATCCTTTATCGTGCCTTTGTAGCGCTCCTTCAGCTCATCAGAAAAACCGGGGGCAAATACGGCGTAATTGTTCCTCATATGCCGTTGCTGCTCCACAGCTTCGAGCATGAACAGGCTGTAATGGTGCGAAAAAGCATGCCTGGCCAGAAGGCTTTTGTCTTTCAGCTGTGAGAAATCATCGGGTAATTCCACCGGCAGCATGTCCATGCTTATCCGGTACAAGGCTCCGTCGGGGATCACCATCACCTTCTGTGTATGTATCGCGCCCTCAAGCGGCTGCCACAGCATACGGTAAAGCTCGTATAATACCGGAAGCAACCGGCTCGCATCCATGCTGTACTGATGCATGGCATGGATATTCTCTTCCAGTCCGGGCACACTGAGGCGGAACAGCTTTTTACGGTGCTTGTCCGCGACCAGCGCGACCAGGGATGTGTCTGTCATATAATAACGCACCAGCGTGGTACTGTCCGGAATAAGCTGGTGGAGCTGCGGCAGCGAATGGAACAAGGTGGCATAGCGGAGCTGATAGTATTGCGGGTAATCCCGCTTGATCTTGTCCAGATACTCCTCCCAGGCGTTGACGCTACGGCGATATACATCCATCTGATCACTGCTTCCGGCCACGGGCTCCAGGGCTTGCAGCAAAGCGGCTTTCAGTTTTTGCTCATCCGCCAGTACAGCTTCCGGCACACGGGAAAACCGTATGGCCTTCTCTTTGTTCAGGCGGCTTCTGATCCTGCCGTACAAAGCATTCTCACGGATATTAACGAATTCTTCAAGGTAGTTGAGGCCGGAGCTTTTATCGTAGAGGTCCAGTGCAATACGGGAAAAGAAGCCGGTGAGTTCCTTATGCTGCTCCATCAGTGTGTTGATGTCGTCCTGGTCATCAATCAGCATTTTCCGTCGTTCGAGTATGGCAAGCGCCGCTTCGAGGCGCCGGTAAATACTGGTGAGAAATACGGAATCTTTCTTTGCCTGCAATGCGTAGGCAGACTTGCATTGGATCAGTATGGCCCTGGGCTGATGCATCTCTGCCTGTACGGAATCCAGGAAGCTGTTTCCCGAACGGTACATCCTGTCAAGGTGCGCCATCGCCCGTTCGCTGTACCGGATAGCCTGGCGGTAATGACTGGTCTGGTAATGGATCTCTGCCAGGTTGAGCAGGTGACGGAAGCCCTGTGTCGTGTTTTCTGCTCCGGCAGATTTCAGGTATATGCCTGTTTTTCCGGCCGTCCGGAACGCTTCGGAGCGCCGGTTTTGCCTGGCGTAGAATGAGGACTGGTTTCTCAGGAAGTCCATGTACATATCGTCATACGATCCGCCATAAGCCTTTTCGTATAACGCCTCAGCTTTTTCATAGCTCCCGGCAGCTTCCATGGTGCGGTCTGTTTGTTCATACAGCACCGCCAGGCTATGCAGGGCATCGGCCTCCCAGAAAATATAATCGCCACGGGTCTTTTTCAGCCCTGCCAGCCCTTTCTGCAGGAAGGTTTCCGCCTTGCCGAAGTTTCGTTTTTTGCTGTAAAACTGGCCGAGCAGGATTTCGGATATCGCCGTGCCCGGGTTGTCCTCCGTTGCCGATAATTGTTGCTTTTTACGGTAAGCATACAGCAGCAGATCCTCAGCCTTCCTGTAATTCCCCATATGCCGATAGATACCCGCAAGGTTATCTATAGCCCCGCACCACCCTTCCTCCGCATACTGTCTTTTACCCTCTTCGTCGCCGGGGATGCGGAGAAAGTTCCGGTAATCTTCTATGACTTCGTAAGCCATTGCCAGCGCTTCCGACATTTTACCCTCTTCCCGGTATATGGCCACCATATTGTTTTTGACCAGGGCGGGACGATAATATTGATTTACCGGATGCTTCGGCATTTTTTTCATGGCCTCCAGCGCTTCGGAATAATAGTACCGTGCGCTGTCGTACCGTGAGGCATGCCATAAGATGGATCCCATGGCGTTGCAGGAATAGTACCACTGCTCTGCTTTAACGGCAGGATCAGCAGATTTAAGCGCAAGCGATCGGCGGTGGTGCTTTTCGGAAACCGCCACATTGCCCATTTTATAAGCAAACACACCCAGGTTGTATTCACATTCCGCAGCATAGCGCTGCCTGTCCTTGTCCAGCGTCTCCGCATATGCCAATGCCCGTGACATGGCCTTGTAAGCTTCCGGGAGCTCATAGCCGGTTTCAAAGAAAATAGCCGCATTGTGCCAGGCCGTAACCGTCTGCAAGGCATTCATGTTTTTTGCCGACAGCATTTCCAGGTATTGATACACTGCATCGGCCGAAGCCCCGGCGCCGTTTTTCATTTTTACCAGCCTTGCTTTCAGCGGGAGATAGGCGATCAAAGTATCTGTGTTGTTCCTTTCCGACCATATCCTGATATCGCTTTCCAGCATGGCTGTGGCCTCATCAGTCTTACCTGCTCCCGCAGCAGCTTCTATTGCAGTAATGCCGTGCAATGTCTCCTGCTGCTGTGCCCAAAGCGGGATCAGCAGCAAAAAAACACCGGTCAGCAGCAGGTATATATATCGGTATCCCATAACGGCAAAGCTATCCTCCAAGCTGTTTCAACAAGGCTCCGGATTTACTATGTCCGGATCTGGAAAGGCATTCCCTGGCTTCATCATTTTTACCCATCCGGATATACAGGAGGGCCAGGTACCAGTTGGCATCCTTATAAAAAGCGCTGGCGGATTGGCCAGCTACTTCCCGGATATAGTACAGAGCGCTGTCGCTGTGGCCCCTGGCCTGGTAAGCCGCCCCAAGGAAATATACCAGGGTGTCGTTTCCCGGCTTGCCGGCCAGCTGGGGCTTCCAGATGGAAATGGCTTTATCGTATTCTTCGTTTTTGTAAGCGACCATAGCCCGCTCGAAATCATAATTGTCTTCTTCTGCGCTCATCACGGTCATCAGCCCGGGGTCGGGCTTGTAATAAGCGGTATAAAGCGCATGTTCCCGGTGCGGCTCCCTGCTGAGCCACCATACACCCAGTGATACGAGCAGAAGCAGGGATGCGGCAATCGCCGGATAGACCAGGCGGACACGCTTCCCCGGTACAGATGTAATACTGTCTTTGTGAAAATGATCCAGCTTTTCCTCCAACGACGACTCCGCGATCCCCAGCAGCAGCAGCCTCACTTCCTGCACTTTTTCCCTGAACCCGGGCTCTTGATCCATGCGGCGCAGGAACAGATCCCGTTTTTTTCCGGTCAGCTCATCCTGCAGGTATTGCTCAATGACAGCAAGATCTTCCGGATTAATATGCTTCTTTTCCATCAGTCAGTTTTTCGTACGTCATATCGCTTTCAGCACGGCATTTCTGAGCTTTTGCAGACAGCGGTATTTATTGTTTTTGGCGGTAGGCTCCGTCCAGGAAAAATAAGCAGCGATCTCCCTCAGCCTTTCTTTCCGGAAATAGAACCTGTACAAAAGCTCTTTACAGGGCTGCCCCATACTGCTGTAGTGTTTTTTGACGAGGTCCAGATACCGGTCCTCTTCAGTATGCTCATCAACCGGTGCTACATTCGCTTCATGATTCTCTTTTATTTCAGAAAACCTCATTTTCTTCTCCTTCCTTAACACATCAATCCATTTGCGCCTGGCCACCTGCATGAGATAGCCGCCTGCACTCCCCCGGTGTGTGGCCACAAATCTGCCGAGCTGTATATTCCGCCATAAAACCAGGAATGCTTCCTGGTAGATATCCTTCGCATCGTCGGAAGTGCCCTGGTTGGCCAGGATGTATCGTTCTATTGCCGGAAAGTTAGCCGCATAGATATCCTTTAACGTATCTGCGTCATTTGCTATAATACTTTCGTTGAAATTTTCCTGATGCCTGCTCGCCGATGCACGGTCCTGCATATAGGTATGATATTCGAATCAACAGGCAAGATAATATTTGTTTCAAACGATTGTCTGACGGCTACCATATTTTCCATATATAGATTTTTTCATGCTTCAACCTTATTGTATTATCGAAATAGTCTAATAAGGTCATCATTCAACCTGTTAATCAGCAATATATTTGCGGGCACAGGATTACCCCGCGGAAGATGACATATTTTTACTGCCCGGCAACCTGGCAGCCCTGCCTGTTAATAGCCGGGATCAAATAGCATTATATAATTCGCTTAACTTTATCGCTTCCTCCTGGCTTTCCAAACCCCTGATCCGGAATTCATGAACAAGAAAACTGAAAAAGAAAAGATGCTGGCGGGCGAGCTTTATTTCTCCTTAGACAAGGCGCTTGTCAAAGAGCGGCAAAAAGCAAAAGAAATCATTTTTGAAATCAACAACCTCAGGCCGTCAGATATCGAAGGAAAAAACCGGCTCATGACTTTGTTGTTGGGCATGATCGGAGCAAACAGCCAGATTGAGCTCCCATTTCGCTGCGATTACGGATATAACATTGAGATTGGAGATAATTTCTTCTCAAACTACAACTGTACGATCCTGGATTGCGCCAAAGTAACAATTGGTGATTATGTACAGTTCGGCCCGAACGTTTCCCTGTTTACTGCGGGTCACCCTGTGGACGCAGAAAAAAGAAACGAAGGCCGGGAATATGCATTCCCCATAACAATCGGGAACAATGTATGGATTGGCGGGAACACCGTTATTAACCCCGGGATCAATATTGGCCACAACACGGTCATTGGCTCAGGCAGCGTCGTTACCCGAGATATTCCCGACAACATCATTGCCTTTGGCAATCCCTGTAAGCCCTACCGGAAGATCACCGGAGCAGATAGAAAATACTATTTCAGAAAACTGGAATTCTGATTTTCAACGGCACATAAAACCACAGCTATCCCACAGTGATCACCACATTTCCGGTCTTTTGCCCTGTCTCCACATACCGGTAGGCCTCTACAATCTGTTCCAGAGGGTAATGCCGGTCAATCACAGGCCGGAATTGACCCGCCTCTGCCAGCTCTTTCAGAAAGACCACATCTTCCCTGCTGATGGTCGGGATGGGAAATAGCACTTTCTTTCCGCCCAACAAAGGCGTAATCAGCGCTAAAAAAGGATTCTGAGACATATACCCCAATTCAGTAGAGATATAAACACCTTTCTTTTTCATCAGCGGTTTGCATTTGCCGAAAGAGCTTTTGCCCACAGCGTCAAACACTACATCAAAAGTCCTGGGGATCTTTGTAAAGTCCTGCCGGGTATAATCTATTACTTCATCAGCGCCGAGCGATCTTACCAGATCGATATTCTTGGTATCACAAACAGCCGTTACCTCAGCGCCGAAATGCCGGGCAAGCTGCACAGCTGCCGACCCGATGGCGCCGGTAGCCCCATTGACCAGGATACGCCGGCCTGCGGCAATCTTAGCCGCCCTGAGGTTGCACAAAGCATAATGCGCTCCTTCGGTCATAGGCGCAGCTTCGTCATAATGGAAATCACGGGGCGCGATTGTTAACGAATCCGTTTCTTTCAACGTCATATACTCCGCATGGCCTCCAAATTGCGCATCGTTATAGCCAAACACCTTATCCCCTGCTTTGAACATCGTTACATGCTTACCAACAGCTTCTATAGCTCCGGCGAATTCATTTCCAAGTATTTTATACTTAGGCCTGAACAGCCCGGCAAAAAACCGGACAATAAAATACTCCGCACTTCGAAATCCGCAATCGGTACGGTTTACCGTCGTTGCATGGATCTTTATCAGCACTTCGTTGTCTTTGGGAACAGGCTTCGGCACTTCCGTAATCCGGACTACCTCCGGAGGACCATACTGGCTGTAAACGGCTGCTTTCATTTGTGATATTATTGATCCGGTTTTCCGGCATCTTCAAACATACAGCTTCTTCTACGCCGAAGTTATTACATTTCTGTGGAAATGTATTTTAACGGAACAGCTATAAAAACTAAAACAAGTAATGAGATGCCTTCTAAAAAGGCATAAAGCCGTAAACGACCGATTGGTGTTGTGCAATACGTTTTCATTTGTTTGCTCTTTATTGTTAATGCTCAGACAGGGCCTTTGGTAAGGGTTAACGGATTTGCTATCTTTAATGACTGTGGTACGAATTTTACGCATATCACAGCAATCACCAGCGCCATGTCTGCAATCCATATCAGAAAAAGAACCCTGCTCTCAGACGACAGATATCTCCTGGAGCGTATAGCATTCGAAAAACAAAACAGGCACGGCGAGCCGGAAACACAGCACCGTGAAGTTTACTTTCGTCCCGATGCGGTATCCGTCCTGCTGGCAGATCCCGGGCAACGCCTGCTTTTGCTGACCCGCCAGTTCCGCCTGCCCGTACACCTGCACGAAGACGGCAACGGATACCTGGTCGAAGCCTGTGCGGGCATCATGGACGAAGGAGAATCCCCGGAAGAAACCGTTATCAGGGAAGCGCTCGAAGAGACCGGCTATCAGCCCCGCAACCTTAAAAATATCGGCTGCGCCTACGTATCCCCGGCATTTTGCATGGAGCGCATCCACCTTTTCCTGGCCGAGATCGACCTGCAGGATAAACAGCAGGCCGGCGGAGGACTGGCGGAAGAAGGTGAAGAGATCGAGCCGGTCGTCATCTCTTACGAAAAGGCAAAACAGATGCTGCTGGCCGGTGAGATCCGCGATGTCAAGACGATGGCGCTGCTGCAGCATTTCCTGCTACAATAGCCTGATGCATGTCACATACCATTTATACCATAGGGCACTCTACGCACACCATGGATGATTTTATGAGTATGCTGCATTCCTTTCGCATCAGGGCATTGGCAGATATCCGCCGCTTTCCCGGGTCACGGAAGTACCCTCAGTTTAATAAAGAAAATTTAGAAACAGCATTAAGAAAGAACGGGATAAGCTATAGTCACCTCGAAGGCCTGGGCGGCAGGAGAAAGGTGCAGATAAATTCGAAGAACAACCGCTGGCGCAATGATTCGTTCCGCGGCTATGCCGATTATATGGAAACGGAAGCGTTCAAAAAGGAAGTAGCAACACTGGAGGCTATTGCCTTCAAAGAGCCCACAGCCTATATGTGCTCCGAAGCAGTATGGTGGCGATGCCACCGCTCAATAGTATCCGACTATCTGAAGGCAAAAGGCTGGACAGTACTGCATATCATGGCAGCGGGCAAAGCCAATGAACATCCATATACATCCGCAGCACGGCTGGTGGGCGATCGTGTTTTCTATTCCGACGAAAATCTGTTTAATCAGGAAACCTCCTGACAGGCGCAGGAACGGTCTGTTATATTAATCTATCCTTGATATTTTTTTCAAAAAAATCCCTTAAAATACCTATTATAATATTCATTTTCGATTAAAATAGCTAAATTGCATATTATAATAAACATTTAATGTTCGACAATATCACGATTAAGACGGTGAAAGAGCATGCCGGCGAGCTTACAAAAATGCTCCGGAACATGGCCGGACTCACACAAGAACAACTGGCCGGGGAACTGGGCATGTCGCGCATAACGATCCAGAACCTTGAGGCAGGGAAAAACCCGACTATGGACACCCTGCTAAAGGTACTGCAACATTTCGATTTGCTGGCCGGCTTCGACAGCTATATCGCAACGGAAATACAAAACAATAATCAGGAATCACTCTACTGAGTAAGCTATGTCAAAGAATAACCTGATCGCGGTACACTGTTTCGGCCGGGAGATCGGCCTGCTCGGTTTCGATGCCGACCGGGGGGCTTCTTTTTTTCAATATAACGAGGCATTCCTGAAAGAGGATCCCTACCCGCGTCTGTTCCCCTATATCTTCAAAAAGATCCGGCACACACAGGTTTTCGACAGGTACAACAACGATACCTTCCGGGCATTGCCGCCCATGATCGCCGACTCCCTGCCCGATCTGTTCGGCAACATCATCTTCAAAGCATGGATGGAAAGCAACAACCGGGATATGCATCAAATCCCGGCACTTGAACAATTGACGTATGTAGGCGCACGCGGCATGGGTGCGCTGGAATATGTACCCTCCAAAAAAATCTCCGTCCACGACACGATCAACATTGATGAGATTGCAGACATTGCCGGGAAAGTATTGAAGCTGAAAAAACGAACGCAAGACAGCACATTAGACCATACTGCCTTATTAAACATATTCAGGATCGGCACATCGGCTGGTGGTGCACGGCCCAAGATCCTGGTATCCGAGCACAAAACCCGGGGGACGATCATTCCCGGGGATGTGGAATGCAGTGATCATTACGATCATTACCTGGTTAAGCTGGCCGTTGATGAATCATTATCCCACAGCAGGGAACTGGTAGAATACAGCTATTACCTCACAGCCACACAGGCAGGTATTAACATGATGCCATCAAAAATGATCGGCGGAAAACATTTTGCCACACTCCGTTTCGACCGGCAGGGCGGCAGGAAAAAACATGCGCTGACTGCCTGCGGCATCGCCGGGCTGGACTTCCGGGATCCGCAGGTATCGCGCTATGAAAACCTGTTTCAGCTGGCCATCTCTCTGAAATGCCCACACCGGGACATAGAGCAGTTGTTCCGGCGCATGGTATTCAACCTCGTCTTTGCCAACCACGATGACCATCTGAAGAATCAGAGTTTCATCTACGATGAATCCGCCGATACCTGGGGGCTGGCGCCGGCGTACGACCTCACCTATTCCCTCAACCCGGAGCTGAACATCAAAACAAGATCGCGTGCACTGTCGGTCAATGGAAAGCGGACTGCTATTGCATTAAGCGATCTGGCTGCCATTGCGGAGCAATACACGGTAAAAAACTTCAGGAAGATCGTGTCTGAAGTACAGGAATCCATTCCTTACTGGGAGAAAACAGCGTGTGAACTGGGGATACCAAAGAAAATGATCACCGCTATGATGAAGAATTTCGCAACCTTCCTGTAACTGATATCGCAAATTGCGACATCAAATTAGGGTGGTACCCGAAAACTACCTAATGTATTTACTGAACAGGGGGGCTATATTATCAAGTGTATTGAACGGCAATAGAGGTCAATTGCCTGTAACAGCAGATATTTCAACGGATCCAGGTCAGATCACGCGTCACCCAACTTGGCGGGGCATGATATTTTTACTCCTATTATCCGACCCATGCAGTAACATGGATCATTACACGCACTAAAGCAACTTATACCATGAGCACATTACAAACATTCAGATCACTGCATCAAAATGACCTTCCATTACTCCTGGCCAATATATGGGATGCACATACAGCACAACTGGCGCAGCAGGCAGGATTCAAAGCGATGGGCTCCTCCAGCCACGCCATCGCCATCGCCTTGGGTTATGCAGATGGGGAAGAGATCCCTTTCGAGACCGTACTATTCGTTGTAAAGCGCATTGCAGCCGTGTCGGAAGTACCCCTGTCCGTCGATTTTGAAGCCGGATATTCAAATGATCCGCAGGAAGTGGCGCGCCATGTCAGGCAGCTTACAGACCTCGGCGTAGTGGGCATCAACCTCGAAGACGGTACTGTAAAAGACGGCAAACGCACCCTGGATGATGCGTCGCTGATGGCAGAAAAGATCAAAGCCATCAAAGCGGCAACAGA
Organism: uncultured Chitinophagaceae bacterium; assembly: GCA_964527735.1. GTDB lineage: Bacteria > Bacteroidota > Bacteroidia > Chitinophagales > Chitinophagaceae > JBEBVQ01. The sequence goes on from CAZGPG010000021.1 coordinate 42,625, forward strand.
TATATTCATCAACGCCCGCATAGATACCTATACCACCAAACATGCGGACAGCCTGAAGGAATCCATATCGAGAGCACAAACCTATCAGGCAGCCGGTGCGGACGGCATCTTTGTACCACTGATAGAAACCGAAGCAGACATCAAAACATTTGTAGCGGACGTAGATCTGCCGCTCAATGTATTCACTACGCCCGGGTTACCGGACTACGAAACATTAGGCAGGTTAGGCGTAAAACGCATCAGCCATGGTGGCAAGCAATATGATCTGCTGATGAAAAAATCCGGAAACATCTTCAAAGAGTTTCAGCAGACCAAAGATTATAAGCTTGTATTAGGTTCCTGAACCGGCCTGCCCGCACACTAACGGAACTGATACCGCACCACCACATCCAAACAAAGGCCGCCGTTGTTTGTTCCCCTCATTGCGTGCGCAACGAAGCAAACTCCCCCCTGCAAGTTCACCATTACACAACCATGCAGCAACGGCCTGAGCTCGTTGGTTTGCGCCAATGTTGCGTGCATTGAACGCTTTTATTTCGTTGGACAAAGAAACAGATGCCTGCGCCCAACAGACAGACACCCGGAGACAGACAGTTATGACCTTATCTCAGCATCCTTCCCAGGGACCATTTTTAGTAACGTTGTAAAACTGCTTCCATCCGTCATAACGGTACAGACCGTTTCCGCCGCCGATCCATAAACGTCCCTCCCTGTCCTGGAAAATTGACTGTACCGCAGGTACATCGAGCCCTTCGTTTTCACTGAAATTGGTCAGCGTAGTTCCATTGTAGCGATATACACCGAATCCCCCGGAGCTGAACCAGATATCCCCGGACTTATCTTCATAAACCGTCCATACTTCATTACTGCCAATGTCGTTCCCTGCCGTAAAGCCGGTAAAGGACGTGCCGTCATAGCTGCTTAATCCGCCCAGCATGGAGCCGAACCACAGGTTGCCTCTTTTATCTTCCATAATACGCACCACACTGTTATCCGCGAGACCGTCTTCTTTTGTAAGATAGCTGAATGACTGCCCGTCATATGTACAGACCCCGTTACCATCTATGGCAAACCAGAGGTTCCCTTTTCTGTCCTCGGCCATACTCATGATCCCGGAGGTCGGGAAGCCGGGCAGCGGGAAGGCGCTGAATCCGGCTCCGTCGAATCTGCACAAACCTTTCATGGTGCCTGCCCAGATAGTACCCTTACTGTCTTCCAGGATACACCAGGTCATCCGGTCGCTGAGGCCGTCGTTTTCCCTGAAGGAGGTAAAGGAAGTACCGTCATATGAAGACACACCTCCATTGGTGGCAAACCAGAGATTACCTTTTTTGTCTTCCATGATACCGGTCACCTGCACCCCGGCTAATCCTTCCTTTTCAGAAAAATACCTGAGCGCCTTCCCGTCGTAGCGGGCAACACCTTCGCCGTTGGTGCCAAACCACAGATGACCCTTTTTATCCTGGAAGATGCTGCGGACATTTCGGCTTATCTGCAGTGCCGCGCTGGCATTCCTCATAAAATCTTTCCCATAGAAGTAGGCATAATACTTCGGAAGGCCCGCAAATACATCAGGTTTATTTTTGTTTTCTTCCGGAAGTTTCGGATCGCTTTGCCCATTGCAGGACGCAACGAAAAAAACAGAAAACCATGCGAGGTACGATACAAAAAGCTGCTTTTTCATGTTCTTTTTATTTTTTCATAAATCTATGGGGATGGGCAGCTCCGAAGCGTTAAACAATGTAAAATAATGTAAAGGGGCATGTAAAACATTCCGAATTGCAGCATTATCCGATAGCTTTGCCGGATGAGCAGCCGCTATGTTAGCATAATGTTTCTTGTCTGGGCCAGCCTGTCCGTATGCATCGGTCCCGTCCTTGCCGGAGATCGTAAAGATGAACGGCATATTAAAGTTGCGATGAGAATGATCGGGCATGAGCTGCTGCTCTTGTCGGGCGACAGCCTGTCACGCGTATTTCCGGTAGAAGGGGATGGCGACCGGTACCGGATCCGTTTTGAGTCGGAATTTCAGTTTAAGCCTGAAGCGCTGGTTGCACTGATTGACAGCATCGTAAAGCAAACAGGCATAGCCATGAGTTACCTGGTGGAAGTGGAAGAATGTGCAGCCAGCCAGGTGGTTTACAGTTACCTGGTTGGTGCTCAGTCCAATACGGATTTAGTGCCATGCAGGCACAGGGTGCAGCCCAGGGGTTGTTATCAGTTGTCGTTCACCATTTTGCAGGCAGGGAATACGGAAAAGATTATGGCGGCCACGCAGGCCGGTGTTCACGACCATACCGCTGCCGGGAGCAAACAAGCCAATACTGCTGTGATTGCTTTATCCGCGGCTGCCCTGCTGGTTCTTAGCGGGGGGATCTTCGTGTATTTCAGGAAAAAACCGGCCCGGGCCGGAACTGATCCGGACATGATAACCATAGGCGCATCCCTGTTTGACAAACGGAACATGACGTTATCCTTTAAAAATGAGGTCATGGAACTCACCGGCAAAGAATCGGATCTCCTTTTATTGCTCTATCGTGCAGTCAATGAGATCGTGTCCCGCGACGTGATCCTCCATACGGTCTGGGGAGATGAGGGAGATTACATAGGGCGGACCCTGGATGTTTTTATTTCCAAACTGCGTAAGAAGCTCGAAGCCGATACGAGCCTGAAAATTATCAATATCCGCGGTGTAGGTTATAAGCTTATCGTAAATTAAAGGGAATGATAGACTTTGATTTTGTGTATAAAGCGACAGCCGGTTATTATCGTTCAGTATGTTATTGAGCGTTATGCAAGCGCGGTTTCGGATCTTAAATTGTTTTCATATACTATTGAGGATATAAGATTACCTTGTAACAGATATAAGAACATAGTATAGTCGTCTTTCGATAGTTTGTCGGGGGTCTTCAAAAAACAGATATGTGTTTTTCAGCCCCGGCAAGTTTTACTGCAAGTGCAGTACTTTTAAAGGTTTTCTATCTACCTGATAAATCAGTGCCAACAAAACGCGGAAACCCTTCTTGCAAAAAATCCGATATGGTATTCATACTCTTTCCGCTGGCGGATATGCCTTTCATTATGGCAGGCGACGGCCTGCAACGTACCACCTGAGGACTTCTCTCCTCAGCCGGAACCCAGCAAACTCAACACTTCTAAAATACACTCATACACATACTCCAGGTCGGCCCGCGAAATACAATACGGCGGCACCAGGTAGATCACATTTCCCAGCGGACGTATGAGCACGCCCCTGTCCAGGAAAAAAGTGTACAACCGGTCCCGCACACCATCAAAGTAAGAACTCCCCGCGCCGGAGTCCGGCTCCACGGCAAGGATCGTCCCGCACTGCCGGGCCTCTTTCACCCCGCCCTGCGCCGCCAGACGCTCCAGGAATGCCCCGTGCGCCTCACAGATCATCCGGATGTTTTGCTGCGTTGATCCCTCCAGCAACAGGTCCAGGCTGGCCAGCGCCGCCGTACATGCCAGCGGATTAGCCGTAAAAGAATGCCCGTGAAACAAAGCCTTTGTCTGGTCATCGGAATAGAAAGCCTCGTACAGCCGTGCGGAACAGGTAGTGATCCCCAGCGGCATCGTACCACCGGTCAGCCCCTTTGAAAAACACATCAGGTCAGGCTGCTCGGTCAGGTGATCCGCCGCGAACAACCTCCCCGTACGGCCGAAACCCACAAAAACCTCATCCTGCACCAGCAGCACACCCTTCGCGCGGCAATAACCCATAAAAGCAGACAACGCCACCGCCTCATACATACGCATGCCACCCGCCCCCTGCACCAGCGGCTCATAAATAAAACACGCTGTATCCTCCGCATACCGGTCAACAAAAGCCATCAGCTCCGGCAGATTATCCCGGGTGGGCACATCCACGAACAATACCTCGAACAGGAAAGTACCAAACGGCGCCGTCCACGTCCCCCGACCGCTGACCGACATCGCCCCGAACGTATCTCCGTGATACCCGTTCTTCAAAGCGATGACCCTCTTCCGGGGACGCCCGAGCAGATGCCCGTACTGTATGCACATCTTCAGAGCCACCTCCACAGCCGTAGAACCATTATCCGAATAAAAAACCTTATCCTGGTTCGCCGGCAGCAACGCCAGCAGGCGCTCCGACAGCTCGATCGCCGGCGGGTGGGTAAACCCCGCGAAGATCACCTGCTCCAGCGTACAGAGCTGCGCAGACACCCTTTCCGCGATATAAGGATGCGCATGCCCATGCAGCGTGACCCACCAGGAAGACACTGCGTCTATATACCTTTTCCCGTCCGCATCAAAAAGATAAGCCCCTTCGCCCCGGACAACCGGGATATGCCCTGCCGTTTTCATCTGGGTATAAGGATGCCAGTTGACCCTGCGATCGCGCGCTGTCAGTTCCTGCTGCATACCGCTTCCTTTTCTTTTACCATCGGTCTCAATCCCAGGTTATGCAGCATCTGCATATCTTCCAAAACGCCCGGGTTAGGCGTTACCAGCAAGGTCTCCCGCTCTCCCGTAAAAATGGAATTCGCTCCCGCCATAAAACACCAGGCCTGCTCGGCCTCCGTCATTTCAATACGCCCGGCGCTCAGCCGCACCATCGAAGCCGGCATCACGATCCGGGCCGTGGCGATCATCCGCACCATCTCCCAGACATCCACCTTTGGATTCCGTTCCAGCGGTGTCCCTTTTACCCGGGCCAGCGCGTTGATCGGCACAGACTCCGGGTGCTGCTCCATATTGGCCAGCGTACGCAGCATCGAGATACGGTCTTCCGGCGTCTCCCCCAGACCGATGATACCCCCGGAACAAACCGTGATCCCTGCCTCGCGTACATTCCGGATCGTACTGATCCGGTTGTCAAATTTACGGGTGGAGATGATCTCATTATAGTAGTCTTCCGAAGTGTCCAGATTATGGTTATAAGCATACAGGCCCGCCTCCTGCAGACGCCGGGCCTGGGCCTCCGTCAGCATTCCCAGCGTGCAGCAGACCTCCAGCCCCAGCTCATTCACCCCCTTTACCATCTCGATGATCCTGTCAAAATCCCGGTTATCCCGCACTTCCCGCCATGCGGCGGCCATACAGAACCGCGACGAACCACTCTCCTTTGCCTTCCGGGCATGAGCCAGCACCGTCTCCACCGGCAGCAAAGCCTGCACCTTGATGTCCGTATGATACCGGGCCGCCTGTCCGCAATACGAACAATCCTCCGGGCAGCCGCCTGTCTTTACCGACAGCAACGTCGAGAGCTGCACTTCATCCGCCTTGTGCCAGGCGCGATGTACTGTCGCCGCCTCATATACCAGCTCCATCAAAGGCCTGTGGTAGATCTCCAGCAATTCCTCCTTAGTCCAGTCGTGGCGTAACGCTTTTGTAGTATTTGTATGCATATAATTGTATTTATCCTTTTATAAAATGTTCTACTGCCCGTTCCAGGCTGTCCTTATCCGGCTTCCTGAAATTGGGAAGCTGTATCAGTTGTACTCCCGGCGGCACCTGCGCCAGGATAAAATCCTTTGTGGCCGCGCGAAACGCGCCGTTCAGCGCCACATAAGCCAAAGGAATACGCCGTTGCGCCAGAGCAGCGAACGACAACATCGTATGATTGATGCAGCCCAGGTAATCCCGTACCACCAGCACCGCCGGCAGCTCCCAGGCATCGATCAGGTCGATCATAAAACAACTGTCGTTCAACGGGGCGAACAGTCCCCCCGCCCCCTCCACGATCAAGCCGTTCCGCGTATCGGGCAATACAAACCCGCTCAGCTCGATATTCACACCTTCCATAGCTGCGGCTTCATGCGGCGATACCGCCGCGCGGAACCAGTAACGCTCCGGATGGATCCTTGCCACGCCACCGGTCAGCTCCCGGACCGTCCTGCTATCGGGGTGATCCGGATCGCCCGACTGCACGGGCTTCCAGTAATCGGCCCGGAAATAACATGTCAGGAATGCTGACACGATCGTCTTACCCACACCCGTGCCGATCCCGGTCACAAAAAAACGCTCACTCATTACTGAAAATTTTTAATAACCTTACAGAGTCCATCTATCTCAGACAGCATATTAAACCGGTGCAAACAGATACGCAAACGCTCCGTACCCGCCTTAACAGCAGGCACGAATACGGCATAGGTCCGGAAGCCCTGTTCCTGCAAAGCCGCTGCCGCTATGCGCAGCCTGTCTGCGGATCCCAACCGGACAATCTGTATCGGGCTGCCGTCCGCGGAAACAGAATGCACCCCATGGCTTCTGAAATGACCGATACGCTCCTGCAACGCTTTCCTCCAAAAAGGATGGGCATCCATAAACGCATAGGCATGGCGGATGCTGTGCAACTGCACTTCAGGCATAGCTGTAGAATAAATGAACGGCGCTGCAAAATTCACCAGGTAGTCCTTCAGCAACCGGCTGCCCAGAACCGCGGCGCCATAAACGCCCAATGCCTTGCCATAAGTCACCACTACCGCCAGCACCGCATCCTGCAGTTGATCCCGGTGCACAAGCCCCCGGCCAAACACCCCTACCGCATGTGCCTCATCCACGATGAGCTCCGCCCCGTATTGCCTGGTCAGCCCTGCCAATGCGTCCAGCGGCGCGAAATCCCCGTCCATCGAATACAGACTTTCCACCATCACAAATACATTGCCCCGGGCACGCTTTAACAGCTCTTCCAGGTGTTGCAGATCATTATGACGGAATTTCCATTGCACAGCCGCGGACAACCGGCATCCGTCATGGACCGAACGATGCACCAGCTCATCTACCAGGATGGTATCATGCCGGCCGGCGATACAGGAAAGCAATGCCAGGTTCGCCTTATACCCCGACGGGAACAACAACGCCGCCTCCGCCTGGTGCTGCCGGGCAATAAACACCTCCACCGCTTCGGTCAAATCAGTATGCCCACAGATCAGCCGCGCGCCTGTCGCCCCCGCCAGGCATCCCGGATGCGCATGCACGATCTGCCGGAGCCCTTCCCGGAACGCCTCATCACCCGCAAACCCCAGGTAATCGTTGGAGCAGAAATCTGCCCCGCCCGCCCCTGTCCGCAGCGTTCTTAAATTACCCTGCCGCGCCCGCCGGTCCAGCGCACTAAGCCATTGCTGCTGTACGGTGCGCATAAGCTGTCACATCTGAAGTAAGGGCATCCAGCCAAACGGTAAACAATTCCTGCTCCATGCCCCGTATCCGGTCCGCATATCCCTGCCAGCCCGGATCAAAACGTTCCAGCTGGGCGATCATCTCCTCCAGATGGCCTTCCTCTTCGGCAATGATCGACCTGACCGTCACCCGCGACTGTCCGGCCTTCAGCACCTCCTGGTAGACGGGATACAAAGCATCGGCGCGCATCTCGATCGCGTACGTAACAAACAGATAGGCGGCATACCTCAGCGCGCTGCCGCTCAGCCGAAGCTGTTCCTTCAGATAACGGCAGGCCTGTACATCCAGCCGGTGCAGGTATTGCCGGGTCAGCACCGGGGCCAGCAATGCCTCATCCTGATAATGGCTGTAATGCGGCACATCCAGCTTTTGCAGCTGCTTCTTCAGGTAATAAGCGTGGCGATGCTCCTCCGCGGCATGTTTTAACTGCATCAGGTCTACCGTAAGCGGATGTTCACAAGCGGAGATCTTACGGGCGCCTGCATTTTCCATAAAAGATAACGTATTCAGCCATCTGGCATGCAACTCTCCGGACGCCGTGATTTGAGTCAGTATTTGCTGCATATTTTCCCTTTTCGGGCAAATGTAGTAGCTTGCCGGATGGTCCAAAGGTGCCAGTTTTCATATTATGGATAGTCCGGTTGAAATTCCGTTCAGGAGCTTTATACATATAGACAGAAATACCAATACGGCTATTTACCTGCAAATAGCCAACCAAATGATATCGGCCATCCAACGGGGCATGCTCCCGGCAGGCACCAGGCTGCCCGGCACAAGAACGCTGGGCGAACTGCTGGATACCCATCGTAACACCATCACCGCCGTGTACGAAGAACTGCTTGACCAGGGCTGGGTAGAAACCCGGCCCAACAAAGGCACTTTTATCACCGGGCAACTGCCCGGCCTGCAACAACCATCAGCGATAGCCCGGCAATACCCCGCCGCTACCGGTTTCGCATTCGAAAAATCCAGCCTGCTCGACAACCCCTTTGAATATACCCAATGCGATTACGTATTCAACGACGGCACGCCTGACATCCGGCTCACCCGGATCGAAGACCTTACCCGCCTCTACAGCGCCAACATGAAGCGCCGGAGCAACCGCCGGAAGATGAGCTTTTACAACCACGAAGGCAGCGAGTATTTCAAACGGCAGTTATCCCATTACCTCAACCTTTCCAGAGGGCTTCACATCTCCACCGGCAATATGCTCATTACACGCAGTATCGAGATGAGCCTGTTTATCATCTCCGAGATCCTGCTTCAGCCGGAAGACGTAGTGGTGGTGGGCAACCCCGGCTACTTCTCGGCCAATATGATCTTCCAGAAAACAGGAGCCCGCATATGCACCGTGCCGGTGGATGCCGAGGGACTGGACACCGCCGCATTGAGACAACTGTGCAGCCGGCAGACCGTCCGGATGGTGTATGTAACCCCACACCACCACTACCCCACTACGATAAGCCTCAGCGCTCCCAGGCGTATGGAGCTCCTGCTGCTGGCGAGGACATTCGGCTTTATCATCGTGGAAGACGATCATGATTATGATTTTTATTACGACAGGCAGCCCCTGCTGCCCTTAGCCACTGCCGATACCCACGGGATGGTCATCTATGTAGGTTCCTTCGGCAAATCACTGGCCCCCGGCTTCCGGACCGGCTTCATCATAGCCCCGGAAAACCTGATGAAAGAAATGCGCAAATATCTGGGTATCATAGACCGCCAGGGCGACATCCTGATGGAGCAGGCGCTGGGCGAAATGATCGAAGAAGGCGTCATACACCGGCACCTGAAAAAATCAGTCAAAACCTACGGAGCGCGCCGGGATCTGATGGCAGCCACCTTACAAACAGAACTGGGCGACCAGGTCGGATTCCAGGTACCATCAGGCGGCCTGGCATTCTGGATCAGGTGGAAACAACCCGTCAACCTGCTGCGTCTCAGCGCACAGGCCGCCAAAAACAACCTCTTCATCCCCAGGACACTGCTCTACCAGACACGGAACCTGTCTGCCATGCGCATCGGCTTCGGGCATCTGAACGAGAAGGAACTCACCGGCAGTATCCGCATCCTGGCAGAGATCGTGCAGACCGGAGAACTGTGATATGCACCCGGCAGGCAAAGGAAAATGGATTGATTTTGTTGAATGGTTTTGTGACAATTGAGCGTGACATGTGTGAAAGGCGGGTAGTCAGCGCGGCTGCGGATCTTAAATTGTTTTTCATATACTATTGAGGATATAAGATTACCTTGTTACAGATATAGGAACATGGTGTAGTCGTCTTTCGATAGTTTGTCGGGGATCTTCAAAAAACAGATATGTGTTTTTCAGCCCCGGCAAGTTTTACTGCAAGTGCAGTACTTTTAATCATAGGTGTAATAGCTATCCGTAAGTCTGCAACTACTCCGCAACGGGTTTTGGCAGGCGTCCCGTTACTTTTTTCGGTTCAGCAATTCAGCGAAGGATTGCTTTGGCTGTCTTTAGCGACTCCCGGTCATGAACATTGGCACCCTACATCCATGTATGTTTTCCTTGTCTTTGCCCAGGTAATATGGCCATCATACGTACCGTTTTTCGTTCTGTTGCCGGAGCGGAATCCGGTACGTAAAAGAATATTACGCTTCCTGCTGGCTATCGGCATAGGTACTTCACTGTATCTGTCTTATTGCCTGCTGGTTTATCCCGTTTCTGCGGTTGTTGACGGGCACCATATAAAATATGATCTGGATTTTCCATTTGGCAATAAATGGTATAGCGGGATATCGTATATCATCGCTGCGGTCTTTTCGCCTTTTATTTCCAGTTCAAAACATTTAAGGTTTATAGGCATACTACTGCTGGGGTCATACCTGGTTACCCAGATATTTTATCAGGACTATCTTATCTCCGTCTGGTGTTATTTTGCCGCGGTGCTCAGCCTGACCATACTTGCGCTTATAGTCCATTCAAACAAGAAGGGTATAGCCGGCTGACTTACGGAAAGAATTTTACAGAAAGCGCTACACCCCCAATTCCCGCAATATCCGCCCCGATTTTAGGATAGTATGCCCAGGAGAGGGATTAAGGGCATAACGCAGCATCAATGCCGCAAGATCCTTTACTGCCAATGGAGCCATATTGCGCATCAAACCCAGCTTATTCAGGAAAGAGATCACAGCAACACCCGCTTTTTCGCCCGCCCGGTCCGTGTCCGGACGCACCAGCGGCCCCGGCCGGAAGACGACGAAACGTTCAAACCCCAGCGCCGCCACAGCCTGCTCCAGCTCGCCCTTCATCCTTGAGTAGAACAAGGCAGACTTCGGATTGGCGCCGGAAGAAGAAACCAGCACGAACGTCCGGACATTATTCGCCCGTGCCATTTGGGCAAAAGCGTACTGGTATCCGAAATCCACCTGGTACTGAGCCTCTTTGCTACCCGCAGTGCGCAGCGTCGTACCCAGGCACGAAAAAGCCACATCGCCGGAAACATAGCGTTCCCATTCCCCCATTTTATCAAAATCCACAACCAGCTCCGTTAGCCTGGGGTGCTTTGTGGTGAGCGGCCTGCGTACCAGCGCAACGACTTCCTGCACCTCCTTACTTTCCAGAAGCAGCTCCAGCAGCTCCCTGCCCGTAGCGCCTGTGGCGCCGATAATAACAGCTTTCATAAACTACCTCGTTTTTGATACTGGTGATTCCGAAACAATAATTACCCTACGCTACTTTTCACTTTTCTATTCCGGCAGCCCCTCATAATATGCCCGCAGCAGGAACCGGTAAGTCAGCGGGTTGTGATGATAATAAGGTACTGGCTCCGAAAGCTCCCGGAAATAGTTCCGGTAAGCATCATTATCATAAAAATCTCTTTGCCTGTGCGGAATGCTAACAAAAATACGGATTTCAACCCGTGTTTTACGGCAACCCTTTCACACGGGTGCATTTCAAATCTTCGCATCGTGAAAGGCATTATAACAATAAGAACACCTCCCTCACTTATTATCCGCCGAAGCTCACCTACACTAAAGCTTCGGTGAGTAATAAGGGACGATCACATCCTGTCCCTGACAGAGGCGCCTGTATTACAACGATGTAATCGTCTCCCCTTGAGGGGAGAACGTGAAGGGTGTTCCTGTGGATAGCAAAGGAACGAGGATATTATATCACTAAAAAAATGCGAAGATCTGAAATACACCCCTTTCACACAGACCATTGGTTCAGCCAGAACCAGCTTCAGCTTTCCGGCCCTGCGTAAAAAACGGATCCTTCCATGGATACATTCAAAGGCCTGCTCTCCGATATGCTGCCCGACCGGTACGGCAATGAACTCATCAACCTGTGGCTGTCGCAGCAAGGTCGTCCGCTCAAATGGAAAGCATTTGCAGACAAAGTAAACGTTTCACCAAAACTGCGCGATGAAATAGCGGCCACACTGATCCGGCTACCTGCTTCTCGTACATAATAAGGGCTCAACCTACCTCCGGCCTCGGAAGAAATTGCATTAACGGCGAAGCCCTCAGGAACACCATTGAAAATCAACGGCGCTCATGAGCTCCCTACGGTCGGTTGCTTCTTTTTCCATCCAAGGGAAAAAGAAGGTCCCCCCCCAAGGCATAAAATACATGATTTAGAAAAATAAACCCTATTTTTGCACAAAACACGCAAAAACAAGAAAAATAATGCTCATTCAGTTTTCAGTTAAAAACTTCCGGACGTTCAAAGACAAGGCCACACTAAGCCTTGTAGCCTCCAATTATGACAAAGATACCCGGGAGCATGAAAACATTATCGAAAATAAACCCTTCAACCTGCGCTTGCTGAAAAGTGCCGTGGTGTACGGCGCAAACGCCAGCGGCAAAAGCAAGTTCTTCGAAGCGCTGATGTTCATGAAACACTATGTGATCACCAGTTCCAGAGAAACCCTGAAAGGGGACACCATTGGCGTTGTCCCCTTCCTGTTGAGCAGCGAGACCGAAAATGAACCGAGTGAATTTGAAGTAACCTTTCTCTTCCGGGATGTCCAGTACCGCTATGGTTTTGAAGCAGACAAAAACAGGATTGTTGCCGAATGGCTGTATTATAAGCCGAAAACGAAGGAGATTGAACTGTTTTACCGCGATAAAAATGAATTCGAAGTACACGCCAGAAACTTTTCAAAAGGCAACGCAGTGATCAAAGAAGGGCTTGTCCGCGACAATGCCCTGCTCTTATCAGTAGCGGCCCAGTTCAACGAGCCGACCTCAATCACTGTCATTGAATGGTTCAAAAACCTGAAAACCATCTCCGGATTGCACGAAGCAGGTTACCAGGGATTCACAATGAGCAAAACCGAAGACCCTGCACTCAAGACAAAAATCCTTGAGCTGCTCAGGGCTGCCGATCTTGGCATCCGGGATATCCGCTTACAAAAACTGGATATAGACCAACTGCCCCAGGATATGCCCAAAGCATTAAAAGAACAGATCATTAAAGAGGCAAAGGAAGAAAGCGTCGAGTTTGTTTCAGATGTGCTCACCACACATACACAGTATAATGCCGCAAAAAAGGCCGTGTCCACCGTACAGTTTTCGCTGGACGAAGATGAATCTTCCGGTACCCGGAAATTCTTTGCCCTCACCGGACCGATCCTTGATGTGCTTGAAAACGGCTACACCCTGGTCGTTGACGAACTCGACTCCAAGTTACACCCCAACCTCGTAGAAAGCATCGTAACCCTGTTCAATTCAAAAAACACCAACCCGAAAAACGCACAACTCATCTTCAATACACACGATACAAACCTGCTCAACACCGGCCTGTTCAGACGCGACCAGATCTGGTTTACAGAGAAAGACAAACACGGAGCGGCTAAATTATACTCCCTCGCAGACTTCAAAGCAGTATCAGTAAGAAAGACGGAAGCTTTTGAAGAAAATTACATCCGGGGGAAATACGGCGCGGTACCTTATTTAGGCTATTTTGACAACCTCGATAAAACCCTGTCGCCATAATGAGAATGAAAGACAAAAAAGCGGAACAGGCAGCGGCAAGAGACAGGCACAAAGCACAACTGAAAGACCGGCGCCGGGCAGAGCCAACGTTGGAAAGGGCTGAGCCTGCATTACATGAAAAACCAACCATCCTCATTGTCTGCGAGGGAGGCAATACAGAGCCCTCATACTTCAGACAGTTCAGGCTGTCAACCGCAGTAATCAAATCTGTAGGTACAGGATACAATACAGTTTCATTAGTTACCCGGGCCATTCAGTTGGCCACCGGACATACCTACGACCAGGTTTGGTGTGTATTTGACAAAGACGACTTCTCCGCCAACGACTTCAACAATGCAATAGCCATGGCAGAAGCACAAGGTTTCGGCGTGGCATATTCCAACCAGGCATTTGAATATTGGCTGATACTTCATTTTGACGACCATCAGGGCGGCAGTATGCATCGAAGCAGTTATGGCAGGAAGTTAAACCGCTTATTGCGGCCGCATAACATATCCTACCGTAATGAAGAAGACAAACTCATAGATGAAGTATTCTTTGAATTGCTGGATGGAACAGACGAGCAAACAGGGAAAGAGCGAAAACGACTGGCTATTGAACGCGCCAAAAAAAATTACAATCACCGCGACCACCACAACCCCGCTATAGAAGAATCTTCCACAACAGTATTCAGGCTGGTAGAAGAGCTGCTGAAATATGTGTAGCATAACGAACCAGATCAGGCAAAAACGGCATAAGCATGAAAAATATCATTTCCGGTATAGAGAGATACCTTACTGTTCCGTCAAATTATGCAATACTATTAAGCGGAGCATGGGGTATCGGGAAATCGCATTTCATTATCCACCATCTAAAGAGTCATATCCGCCAGGTTCCAACTCTTGACGACAATTCAAAGCAGTATTACTTAGTCTACATCTCTCTGTTTGGAGTAAACAGCATTGAGGAACTGCACAAAAAAGTATTTTTAGAATTATACCCACTTGTCCGTTCCGGTGCAATGCGAGGGATTAAAGCTGTTGGACGTTCTTTTTATAGCGCTGTATTTAACGGTAATATTGATGATATCCTTAAGGACTTGGGATATGAAGAACTTGATTGGGGAAAATACGGCGATGTACTTTTTTGTTTCGATGATATAGAGCGTAGAGGGGATGGGCTTTCTATTAAATCCCTATCTGGTTTTATTAATCATCTTGCCGATACACACCATCGAAAGGTTATACTTGTAGCTAATGAGGATAAAATTGAACCGAAGACAACCAATGAAAATAACACCACTTTTTCCGAGCTAAAAGAAAAAATAATTGGACTACAGATCGAATTTGAACAGGCTTTTGAGGATACCTTTGAAAACATATTACAGGAGTATGTCTCTGCGGATATTCAGCTTTATTCTTTTTTGAAACAATCACAATCCTGGATTAAGGATTACCATGAGAAAAACAAGAACAACCTCCGTACGCTGGTTTATTTCATACTAATCTTCAAAGACATCTTCTATCCATTATACAAGTTTGGGGAGGATCATAAGCATACAGAACCTGATTTATATCAAGCATTAGAGAACGATATGGAACGGTTTGCCCATTTCTGTTTTTCCATTTGCATTGAGTTTAAAAAGAGAGAAATTTCTTACAAAAAAAGAAATAGACTTGATGGCCCTGTAATCTTATTTGACTTTAATAGAAAAGATATAACCGTCGAAAATACCGAAGAATCATATGCATTTCGGTTTCAACAAACCTATTTTCCCAATAGCAATTTTCATTTTTATGAATCTGCATGGGAGCATATTACAGGTGGCCCTAAATTCGATGCCAATAAGCATATCGACTCTATAAAGAAATATTACAATATTGACAGTGCCAAACATCCTTACGATTTATTGTTGGAAAAATTGTCCAAACAAGCACTCTCTCTTGATGAAAAAGAATACTTGGCATCTGCAAGGAAACTATTCTCGTATGCCAAAAAAGGTGTTTACCATGCAAGCAGTTACCTGAACGTCTTTACCATCTTAACATGGTTTGACAACATACTTCAATTCGACTTGGACAAATTAACGAACGATCTCTCTCAGGGTATTCGGAAATCGCTTGAACGCGAGTATAAAACATTATCCGACTTACGGCATGGCCCTATAAGCTATAGAGATTATCTCAACATCAACAAAAACAGCCCATATTCCAATTATTTTGAAAAGCTAAAGCGCAGTATAGAAGATATTTCAGAAGAGCTTTTCTACAAAGAAGAAAACGCATCGTTTGGAGACGTGATTCAAAAACTACACACAGATCCAAAACAGTTAATAGCATTACTCAGATATGGTGACGATAGTAACGCTTCAATTTGGAAATACCAGCCTTTCTTCCATATGGTTCCGTTTGAGGAATTCTTTAATCGATTTAAACGCTTCTCCCGACAACAATTAAATGATTTTGAAACGTTAATTGAAATAAGATATTATCACCTTAGGGGCTTAGATAAGATAAAAGAAGAAGCTACTTTTTTCAAACAATTATCGGACAATATTGATGAACTGATACACACAACAAATAAGAAAAAGTTTATCCTCATTAAAATATACACGGAAATACAGGTTACAATTCACAAATACTTTCACAACTATTGGTCAGAAACGAAAACAGAATAGTGAAATCGAAATAAGAAAGACTTTCGCTAATACATAAAAGCGGTCACCCCTTTCCGGAATAACCGCTTCAAACAACACGTGATCAACCCACCTTCCGGCCTTGGAGCCAATGGCGTTAGAAAAAATGATGCAATGGAGCGGCCAAACAAATCCCTGTTCGAAGAACGCAGCGAAGCGGAGTTCACGTTTGGATTTGTTTAGCGAAATGAAATCATTTTTTAGCCAATTGGATCCCAGCCGGTGATCTTTTTATTCGCCAATCAATTATTTTTCAACGGCGCTCATGAGCTCCCTACGGCCGGTTGCTTCTTTTTCCCTTGGATGGAAAAAGAAGGTGCAACACAAACAATAAAAAAGCGGCTATCCCTCCCGGAATAACCGCTTCACATAACACGTGGTCAACCCACCTTCCGGCCTTGGAGCCAATGGCGTAAAAAAATGATGGAATGGAGCGGCCAAACAAATCCCTGTTCGAAGAACGAAGCGAAGCGGAGTTCAAGTTTGGATTTGTTTAGCGAAATGAAATCATTTTTTAGCCAATTGGATCCCAGCCGGTGATCTTTTTGCTTCTTTTTCCATCCAAGGGAAAAAGAAGGTGCAACACACTCACAATGTCAGCTTCCCCAAAGTTTGCTTAATTCAAAAGTAGGCTTTCGTTGTTAAAA
>CAZGPG010000022.1:0-58697 GCA_964527735.1 uncultured Chitinophagaceae bacterium
CTCTGGGCCCGCTGATTAAGAGTCAGCTGCTCTACCAACTGAGCTACGGAGTCAGCAAGATTGCAAAGTTAATATTTAGCCCGTGAATCTGCACTGCCACCGCCATTAAATTTTCCAGTCGGTGATCCGGTTCACCCAATGCTCCCGGTATGATGTCTGCACTTTGATGTAATTATCGGTATAGCCTTCCATCATCCCGTTCTTATTTGCGCTTTCCCACAGCGTTGGCCGGATGGTGCCGGCATGTTGCGACGTGAAGTACTGCATCTTCTGATAAGAAAGGTTCCGCAGTATCTTATTCCGCTCATGCCGCTTCGTGACCGGCACGGAAGGCTTTATGTCGAGTGCAGGTGTATCCGGCCGTTCGGAGTAGGTGAACACGTGCAGATAGGATACGTCCAGCTCATGCAGGAACGAAAAGGTTTCCTGGAAATCTTCTTCGGATTCTCCCGGGAATCCGACAATGACATCCACACCGATACAGCAGTGCGGCATCATCTCTTTGATCATGGCAACACGCTCTTCATACAATTCACGACGATAACGGCGGCGCATCAGGCCCAGTATCCGGTTGCTGCCGCTTTGCAGCGGAATATGAAAATGGGGCATGAACTTTCCCGACTGTGCTACAAAACGAATGATGTCTTCGCTCAGCAGGTTCGGCTCAATAGATGAAATACGGAACCGTTCAATACCGTCAACCTTTTCCAGCGCCTGTACCAGATCGTAAAAATGCTCTTCTCCGCGGCGGGCGCCATTATAACCTTTACCGAAATCACCGAGATTGACGCCGGTGAGCACGATCTCTTTTACGTCGTGCTCCTGCAGTTCCCGTACCCGGTCGAGCACACCGGAGATACTGTCGCTGCGACTGTGCCCCCGTGCCAGGGGAATGGTGCAGAAAGTACAGTTGTAATCGCATCCGTCCTGCACTTTCAGGAAGGTGCGGGTGCGGTCTGCATGGGAATATGCCGCATGGAATCCCTGCACATCGTCAATGTCACAGGAGCATACTTTGGCGCTGTCGCCCTTGGTCAGCTCCTGCAGATGGCGGGAGATATGAAATTTCTCCGCTGCGCCAAGCACCAGATCCACACCTTGTATCGAAGCGATCTCCTGCGGCTTGAGCTGGGCATAGCAGCCGGTGACCACGATCAGTGATTCGGGCGAGCGGCGCTGTATCCGCCGCACGATCTGCCGGCATTCTTTGTCCGCATTATCAGTTACCGAGCAGGTATTGATCACATACACATCAGCGTTGTCGTCAAAATCTTTTTTTTGAAAACCATCAGCTTCCAGCATCCTGCTCAGGGTGGATGTCTCGGAAAAATTGAGCTTGCAGCCCAATGTATGGAAGGCGACTGTTTTCTGCGATTGCATAACGGGAAGCAAAATTACGATATTAATGTGCTAATTAGCTGATATGCTGATTAGCTAATGTCTGTTGCGGGGAATAAATAGCTGACTGGCATATTAGCACATTGGCTAATTGAATATGTCCTTTTTTAGTTTTCAGTACAATGCAAATAGGTATTACCTTTGGTGCTTTGCCATAAATTTTCTGAAATTAATACGATATTCAAATGGAGCATATGCATGATTTGATCCAGCAGATCATTCAACATCCCTGGGCTTCCGGCTCCGTGATCCTCAACCTGATTATCATAGAAAGTCTGCTTTCGGTAGATAATGCAGCCGTACTGGCTACCATGGTGCTGAGCTTGCCCAAAGAACAGCGTAGCAAGGCGCTTCGTTACGGCATCCTGGGCGCCTACATTTTCCGGGGGATCTGCCTTCTGTTTGCGGCAATATTGATACAGATATGGTGGTTCAAGCCCTTGGGAGGGATTTATTTATTGATACTGGCAGCCAAATACTTCTTCAGTAAAAAGAAAGATCCCGAAGATCCCCGGGCTGAACTGGAACAGGGGAAAAAAAGCTGGCTGTACCGGAAAACACTTGGCCTGTTCGGGCCGTTCTGGGCTACCGTTATACTTATTGAGCTGATGGACCTTGCTTTCTCCATAGATAACGTGATCGCAGCAAATGCATATACTGACAATATCATTCTTATATGGGTGGGTGTATTTATCGGGATACTGGCCATGCGCTTTGTAGCACAGGGTTTTGTCAGGCTGATGGAGCGCTACCCGTTCCTCAGCACATGCGCCTACCTGGTAATTACGCTGCTGGGCCTGAAGCTTACTTCCGCGCTTTATACTCATTTCTATCCCTGCTCGGCTTTTTCAAAATTCCTGGAAGGGCCGCAGCATTGCATCGAATCCATGGGAGGGCATATACCCTATGGCGAGCACCCTACAGTCTGGGGGGACATACTGACTTCGGTGCTTAGCATATCCATTTTTGTCCTGCCGGTACTTTCGTCGATTCTGTTTAATTTCCCAAAGCGGAATATCACTCCTGCTTCGGACAAATGACCGGTTTATTTGGACGAATGTCCGGAACGTATTGATACAATACTATGATTCCGGACAACTGGCCGATCAAGCCGGCCAATTGTCCGATAATATCAAACACCCATTTCTATGACCCGTCGTGATCAGGAATTGAAAGCCTTACTGGATGAGAAGGTGTTGCGCTACAATCAGCCCGGGTTTATTGAGAAAGACCCGGTGTGCATACCGCATTTTTTTACGCGGAAGCAGGATATTGAAATCGCCGGCTTCTTCGCGGCCATGCTTGCGTGGGGTAATCGTACGGCCATTATCAACAACTGCCGCCGCCTGCTTTCATGGATGGATGACGCGCCGCACCAGTTCGTGCTGCAACATCGCGAAGCAGACCTGAAGCGTTTCCTGGGGTTTGCACATCGAACATTCAACGCTACGGATCTCCTGTATTTCTTTGATTTCTTCAGGCGCCATTACAGCGTTCATCAGTCGCTCGAAGACGCATTCGTTCCTCAGGACCGTTATGCGGAAGACACGACGGAGCGGGCATTGGTATATTTCCACGATTATTTTTTTTCGGCTGATCATCCGGAACGCACCCGGAAGCATATTGCCACGCCAAAGCGAAAATCTGCCTGCAAGCGTCTGAATATGTACCTGCGGTGGATGGTGCGGAAAGATGACAACGGCGTGGACTTCGGTATCTGGGATAAGATTTCCATGCGCCAGCTCGTTTGCCCGCTGGATGTACATGTGGCGCGTGTGGCAGAGCGCTTGCAATTGCTGCCCGACAACCGCGCCAACTGGCAGAATGCCCGGATGCTCACAGAGCGGCTTCGTATATTCCGTCCCGACGACCCGGTGGTCTACGATTATGCTCTGTTTGGGCTTGGCATAGCCGAGCGATTGTAGCCGTTCGCATATTATATTGTATTTTGCAGGTCGCTTCTGCTAAAGAAATCAGCACGTACAATGTGGTCATTATTCAAAAAAAAGGAGAAACAGCCTATTCGGGAGGCGATTCCTGATTTTTCTTTTCTGGGCTGTGATATGCACAGTCATTTTATTCCGGGGATTGATGACGGGGCGCAAACACCCGGAGATAGTCTTGAGCTTATCCGTGGAATGCAGGCGCGGGGATACAGCAAGCTGATCACTACGCCGCATGTATACGGTGAGTTTTATAATAACAGTGGAAATGACATCCTGGATCATTACATCGTGCTGAAAGAGTTGCTTGCGGCCAACGATATAATGGTATCGTTTGAGGTAGCGGCAGAATATTTTCTTGATCTGTACTTCCTGGGAACCATACTGCCCGGCGGTCTGCTCACTTTCGGGGGGGATAAGAAATTTGTGCTGGTAGAGGTTTCTATGGCCGGATGGCCGCGTATTTTTGATGAGATCATATTCGCGATACAATCGCATGGGTATAACCCGGTGCTGGCACATCCCGAACGCTATACCTTTGAAAGCGAGCCGGTCGTTTTCCAGCGGCTGAAAGACAGAGGTGTCCTGATGCAGATGAATCTGTTAGCTGTATCCGGTTACTATGGGTCTACAATACGCAGCAATGCGCTCCGCTACCTGGATGCGGGTCTGTATGATTTTTGCGGATCGGATGTGCATCATCAGCGGCATCAGCTCGCTATGGATAAGCTGATCCGTACACAGCCCGATATCGTATCCCGGCTAAGAGATTATCCCGGTTTCCGCAACCGGGAATTACTCGATCAGTAAGCCCACTTAATATAGGTTGCTCCCCAGGTGAATCCGCCGCCAAAGGCAGCAAGGACGATATTGTCTCCTTTCTTGAGCTGTTTTTCCCAATCCCAAAGGCACAACGGAAGCGTTCCGTTGGTTGTATTGCCATACCGGTCTATGTTGATCATGACTTTTTCTTCGGATAATCCCATGCGCTCGGCAGTTGCCGATATGATCCGTTTGTTTGCCTGATGCGGCGCCAGCCATGCAATATCTTCCGCGGTGAGGTTGTTGCGCTCCATGATCTGCGCTGCCGCATCCGCCATGTTTTTTACCGCAAACTTAAACACCGTCTGCCCTTCCTGGTAGATGTAATGTTCTTTGTTCATGACGGTTTCGACAGAGGCGGGCCTGACCGAGCCACCGGCTTTCTGGTGGAGAAATGCACGTCCCGCACCGTCGCTGCGCAGAATAGAGTCGCGGATCCCGTACCCATCCGTATCCGGCTCCAGCAGCACGGCGCCGGCGCCGTCACCGAATATGATACAGGTAGAACGGTCTTCATAATCTACGATAGAGCTCATTTTATCAGCGCCGATAACCAGTACTTTCCGGTGGCGACCGCTTTCTATAAACTGCGCGCCGGTAGTAAGGGCGTATAAAAAACCGCTGCATGCAGCATTGATATCGTATCCGAAGGCATTTTTCATGCCTACTTTATCAGAAATGATATTGGCAGTGGCGGGGAACTGCATATCCGGTGTTGTAGTGGCACAGATCACCAGTTCTATATCCAGCGGGCTGATGCCTTTTTTATCCAACAGATTTTTTACGGCTTCTGCCGCCATGTCGGATGTTCCTTTCCCCGCTTCTTTAAGAATACGGCGCTCGCGTATTCCAGTACGGGTTTGTATCCATTCATCGGTGGTTTCCACCATGGTTTCCAATTCGGCATTGGTAAGTACATATTCGGGAAGGTATCCGCCAACTGCAGTGATAGCAGCATGTATTTTCTGCATCTATGTTTTTTTAAAAAGGCAAAATTAGGGTAATAATTAGCGAATTAGAAAATTTGAAAATTTGGGAATGCCCTTATGGGAAAAATATCATTTTCAAATTCCGTAATAATCAGGTGCTCATTCCGCCGCAGGCGCTGATCACCTGTCCTGTGATGTAGCTGCTCATGTCGGATGCCAGGAAGAGGGCTGTATTGGCAATTTCTTCCGGTTTTCCGAAGCGCTGCATGGGTATTTTTTCAAACCATTTTTCAGCGCCGCCTTCGTGCAGGTAGCCTGTCATGTCGGTTTCGATGAAGCCCGGCGCGATGGCATTCACCCGTATGTTACGGCTGCCGATCTCCTGGGCAATGGATTTTGTAAAGCCGATAATGCCTGCCTTTGATGCGGCATAGCTGCTCTGGCCCGGGTTGCCTTTTACGCCTACAATAGAGCTCATGTTAATAATGCTGCCGCTGCGTGCTTTCATCATCGGCCGGATCACCTGGCGGGTAAGATTATATACGGATTTCAGGTTGGCCTGGATTACTTCGTCCCACTGTTCGGGTGTGAGGCGCAGCAGGAGATTATCCCGTGAAATACCGGCATTATTTACACAGATATCAATGGCGCCGAATTCTTTTACGATATCGGCTGTCAGTTGTTCTGCTGCGGCATAATCGCCGGCATCGGATTGGTATCCCTTTGCTTTTACGCCAAAAGCGGTCAGTTTTTCTTCGAGTGCCCGGGCTTTTTCAACAGAAGAAAGATAGGTGAATGCGATATCAGCGCCGTGCTCGGCAAATTTGAGTGCAATTGCTTCTCCGATGCCGCGGCTGGCGCCGGTGATCAGCGCCACTTTGCGATCCAGTAATTTCATGTATCAGACGGATTTGGGGGCTAAAATACTAATTGCATGACAGAGTTGCGTGTTTTTTAACAGAAGGATGGTTATCAGGCAATAAAAGTGAAATTACAAAAACAACGTCCCCGCAATATTATCGGCAAATAATTTGCCCGCATTGGTCAGTAAAAGTGTGCGGTCTTGCTGCCGCAGCCAGTTTTTTTCCTTAAAAGGAAGGCTGGCCGATTCAATTTTCATAGCAAAATCATTACCCCATTCCCGGGAGATTTTCTCAAGATCGCAGCCCCACATGGTGCGCAGCGAGGTCATGATATATTCATTGAGCGACTGAACAGGTGTCAGTTGTTCTTCTTCATACAGCAACCGCCCTTCCCGTAGCAGGTGCTGTGTGTATCGGGCATTATTGGCTACGTTCCATTTTCTCGACCTCCCGTTGAAGGAATGGGCCGACGGCCCGATGCCGAGATAGGGTATGCCCTGCCAGTAAGCGGTGTTATGGATGGCATGGCGCCCCGGCAGCGCCAGGT
Source organism: uncultured Chitinophagaceae bacterium (assembly GCA_964527735.1). Taxonomy (GTDB): domain Bacteria; phylum Bacteroidota; class Bacteroidia; order Chitinophagales; family Chitinophagaceae; genus JBEBVQ01. Next base: position 6,503 of record CAZGPG010000022.1, read on the forward strand.
TGGATATTTCATAATGCTCATACCCCATGTGAGATGCCTGCTCCGTCATTATTTCAAACTGGGCGGCGCTTTGTGCGGCATCCACCGGCCGGCTTTTCTTTTGTCTGATCTGGTGGTGCAGCAGCGTGCCTTCTTCCACGGTGAGCGCATAAGCCGAAAAGTGGGGGATCCCCAATAAGATAACCTGGCCGAGATTATGTTTCCAGTCATCATCGCCAAGCCCCGGCGTGCCGTATATCAGATCGATGGTCAGATTGGTGAAGCCCTGGTCCTGGGCAGCTTTAATGGCATAATCGGCTTGCTGTGCATTATGTGCGCGCTTCATATACAGCAGGTCATTATCCCGGAACGACTGTACGCCGATACTCAATCGGTCAACAGGCGTGTTTCGTAATGATTTGAGATATTGAATATTAAGATCGTCCGGGTTGGCTTCGAGGGTGCATTCCTTTAATTGATCAACCGGGTAATGGGTGAATATCGTTTCTGTAATGCGTTGTATTTCGTCTGCTGAAAGCAGGGAAGGGGTGCCGCCGCCGAAATACACGGTTTCGATCTTATGGCCTTCAAGGTAGTGCCGCTGCAGCACAAGCTCCCGGAGTAATGCTTCCAGCAATGTCTCTTTCCCGTTGCGGGAGGTGGAAAAATGGAAGTTACAATAGGTACAGGCCTGTTTGCAGAAAGGAATGTGGATATATATGCCGGCCATAAATCGAAAATGACTTCTTGCTGCAAAGCTAATCAACCAAATCCAATGCTTACCTTTGGCATTCTGTATATGCAGATGTTCCGGGTTGCCATTTTATTCTTGTCCTTACTGATTGTGCTGCCATGTGCAGGGCAACCGGACAGCGTGTATATGCAGGATAATGATTCCGCTCCGGTGCATATAGCGATACCTGCTGATCCGATGGCTGGGGTGGCTTTTACCGATAGCCTGATACGGAATCACCCGATGGCTCAGGGCACTGTGATCTCTGCCATATCCAAAGAGCGGGTGATGCACGACGATACGCCGGATTTTTATCTGCTGCTGGCCCTGTTTCTTTTATTGGGACTGATCCGGACACAGGATCGCCGTTATTTTCAATCGCTGGCCCGGTTATTCTTCAACCCGATCCGCAGCCCCCGGCAGCTGAGCGAACAAATGCAGGGGGCCGGGCAGTCGAATTTCCTGATGAATATATTCTTTGCCGTTGCGGTCGGGGCGTACCTCTATTATGTAGTGCGGGCACTGGCCCCGGGGACGGGTATGGCGCCTGCCTTATGGATGATCCTGCTGATAGCCGGGGTAGCGGTGGTTTACCTGATAAAGTACCTGGTGATCCGGGTCAGCGGCTGGGCATTCCGGGCAGAAGCAGCAACAGAGCAATACCTGTTCAATGTATTCCTGGTCAATAAAATCATCGCCGTTTCTTTGCTGCCTTTTGTAGTTCTGCTGGCCTTCGGCGATGCCGGCTGGCGGAATACGGTGGTCGTGATATCCCTTATTACAGGTGGTTTTCTGATGTTGAACCGCTATCTGCGTTCCTGGCAGATATTTGGATCTTTTTTTCAATATAGCCGGTTTCATTTTTTTATGTACCTTTGCGCCTCGGAACTATTACCATTGGCGGTATTAATAAAGCTGATGATGCGGTGGATGATATGATAATGTGCAGATTATAATGTGTCTGCCCGCTTTATTAATCTAAACTCTTTTCAATTCCCTTATGGCCAAAGTTGTTCGTACGAAAGATAAAGGCACTGAGAAGACAACACTCAAGGTCGATTCTATCCTGATCACCCAGCCACGCCCCGAAACAGACAGGTCTCCTTATTTTGATCTGGCGAAGAAATATAATGTCAAGCTCGACTTTCATCCTTTTATCCGTGTGGAAGGCCTGACCGGCAAGGAATTTCGGCGCCAGCGTGTAGATATTCTTGAATATACCGCGATCATTTTTACCAGTCGCAATGCTGTGGATCATTTCTTTCGCATTTGCGAAGAGTTGAAGGTAAAGATATCGCAGGACATGAAATATTTCTGTATTACAGAGGCTGTTGCCCTGTACCTGCAAAAGTTTATCCTTTACCGGAAGCGTAAGGTGTTTTTCTCTGCCGACGGTTCTACGGAAGGATTACTGGAAGTGATTGGCAAGCATAAGCACCATGAGCGGTTTATCCTGCCCGCTACCGACAACGGCAAAAATGATATTGCCCAATATCTCGAAGAGAAAAAAATCACCTTTACCGAAGCAACATTATACCGTACCGTGTCTAATGACATCACTCCGGTAATGCAGGGTGATGGCCATTATGATATGATCATTTTCTTCAGCCCTTTCAGCGTCCAGACGCTTTTTCAGCATGATCCGCAGTTCCGGCAGAACGGTACGGTCATCGGCGCTTTCGGCCCCACTACCTCCAAGGCTGTGGAAGATGCAGGTTTGCGTCTTGATGTGAAAGCTCCGGCCCCCAACGCACCCTCCATGGTTTCGGCGTTGGAGCATTACCTCGAAGCACTGAAAAATAATTAGAGTTATGAATGATGAGTTATGAATGATGGATGAACCCACACCTCATAATTCATAACTCATCATTCATAATTCATAACTCAAGTGGCGAATCAGTTAATTCATGAGCAGAGTCCGTATCTGCTGCAGCATGCGCATAATCCGGTCAACTGGCTGCCCTGGAGCGACGAAGCCTTTGCGGAAGCCCGTCGTGCGCATAAGCCGGTAATTGTAAGCATCGGCTATGCGGCATGCCACTGGTGTCATGTGATGGAGCGCGAGAGCTTTGAAGATCCGGAGACAGCCGCCTACATGAATGAACATTTTATCTGCATTAAGGTAGACCGCGAAGAGCATCCGGATGTGGATCATATGTATATGGACGCCGTCCAGGCGATCAGTGGAACCGGAGGGTGGCCGCTGAATGTTTTTGCTACGCCGGAACGTATACCTTTTTATGGCGGCACTTATTATCCGCCCCGCCCGGCATTCAACCGGGCGTCATGGATGCAGGTGCTGCAGCAGATGCACGACATATGGATCAACAGACAGGAGGATGTGCAGTTGCAGACAGAGCAGATGATCCGGCATCTGCACCAGATTGCGCAGGCAGGCACGGCCGACAGTGCGTCTGGCTGGGACATGCGTACCTGCCGGAGTATGGCAGAGGTGCTCCTGAAGCAAGCCGATACGCTGCATGGAGGATTCGGCCGTGCGCCTAAATTTCCCGGTACAATGTCGATCAGCTTTCTGCTGGAGCATTATCAATTCACGAAACATACAGATTCACTCGATCACGCCCTGCTCAGCCTCGACAAGATGACAGATGGCGGTATTTATGATCAGCTGGGTGGCGGCTTTGCACGATACGCTACAGACGATACATGGCTTGTGCCGCATTTCGAAAAAATGCTGTACGATAATGCTCTGCTGGTATTGTCGCTTTGTGATGCGTACAGTATTACCGGGAAAGAACGATACCGGAAGGTTATTGAAGAAACCATCGCTTTTGCAGAGCGCGAGATGAAAGACCCGGCCGGCGGCTACTTCAGTGCGCTGGATGCGGACAGCGAGGGTGTGGAGGGGTTGTTTTATACATGGTCGTGGGAAGAGTGGATAAGTGCCTTGGGCAATAACGACGAGGCGGTAGCCCGGTATTTCGGTGTAACGGAATCCGGCAACTGGGAAGGCCGTAATATACTTCATGTGGCTGTGCCTGCGGACGTGGTTGCTGCGGATTTTGGTATCTCTGTTGAAACATTGGAGCTGCGCATTAAACAGGTAAAGGAACAGTTGTGGCAGCAGCGGGAGAAAAGAATACGTCCGCTTACGGACGATAAGATATTATTATCGTGGAATGCATTGTTTAACCTGGCGCTGACACGTGCGGCAATCGTGCTGGACAAGGATGAGTATATGCAACGTGCTGCGGCGCACATGCAATGGATGACCGGAAATTTCCGGACGGAAGACGGGCTGATGCATACCTGGAAGGGTGGGGTGGCGCGGATCACGGCAAATCTTGACGACTATGCATACCTGATCCGGGCTATGATACAATTGGGTGCGCATACGGGAGAAGAGCAGTGGCTGCACATGGCAGGCGATCTGATGAAAGAAACAAATGCGCACTTCCGGGATGAGTCCGGCGTATTCTATTTTTACACTTCCAGCCTGCAAACGGATATTCCTGTGCGTAAAACAGATTTGTATGACCATGCGCTGCCTGCCGCCAATGCAGTACAGGCCGGCAACCTGCTACTGCTGAGCTTGTGTATGGAAGAAACGGAATGGCAGGAACAGGCTATGGAAATGATGGGGCGTATGGCCGGTACTGCATTGCGTTATACGGTTTCCTTCAGTTATTGGGCAACGCTGCTGCAGCGTGTGGCCTATGGCATAATGCTTGTTGCCATGACCGGTGAAAAGGCGCTGCAGCACCGGCAGGAACTGGCAGTTCATCATCTTCCGCACCTGTTTATACTTACTTCTAAAAAAGAAATATCTGATTTGCCGGTTTTGCAAAAAAAATATTTCCCGGGAGAATCGCCTATATTTGTTTGTTCGTTACAGGCCTGTTATGCGCCTGTAAGCAATGTGCAGGCGGCGTTACCGTTGCTTGGGTTGTAAGGAATGAGTTGCAGGTATGTGGTGCAGGGAAAGTGGCAGAAGGGAGAATTCTTCAATAAATTTTTCAGGATGCTTGCATTTTTGGAAAAAACTTTAAATATTGTGAGCCGGTTTTACATGCGCAGGTATTTGAAACCGTAAAAAAATTACTTTTATATTTGCCAATTGCAAAACAACAATAACTGTAGTATGAAACAAGTTTCCCTGAAGATCTCGGCTGTAGCGATTATCGCACTGGCTGCAAGCTGTGGAAAATCGGGTTCCGGAGGTCAGTTGGTTGGCGCTCCGACCATGATGAACTACAAGGCGCCGGTACCGATAGGAATGGTATATGTGCCTTCCGGTGTGCTAAAGATGGGAGCAAGCGATCAGGATATGCGTGGGAAAAATGACGCATTGATCCGCACGGCACAGATGGCCGGCTTTTACATGGACGCAACCGAGATCACCAATGCGGAATATCGTCAGTTTACCAATTGGGTGCGCGATTCAATGGCCCACACACAGTTGGGAGATTTTATAGATAATCCGGACGGCACCCAGCGTGTTGATATGAGAAGACGTATCAACTATCGGGATGAGGATGTGCAGGATCAGCTTTCCAACCTGTATGTACAGGCCGACCAGTCGGGCTGGGGACGGAAAGCGTTCGACAACAGCAAGCTTGTCTACAATTATCAGACATTCGATTACCAGGAAGCAGTGCGCCATCCTGACCAGCCGTCGACAAACTTTATCCGTAAGCATGAAGTGCCGGTATATCCTGATACGACAGTTTGGGTGCGTCAGTTTGCGTATTCTTATAATGAGCCTATAGCAATGCAGTATAACTGGTTCTCGGCATTCAACAACTATCCGGTGGTAGGGGTGAACTGGGTACAGGCAAATGCCTTCTGTGACTGGCGTACCGCCCTTTGGCGCTCTGAGCGTGAAAGGAACCGTCAGTATTTTGAAGGTGAGTTCCGCCTGCCGAGCGAAATGCAGTGGGAATGGGCTGCGCGTGGCGGCCGCAATGAATCGCCGTATCCCTGGGGTGGTCCTTACCTGGTTAACAAAAAAGGCTGCTATCTCGCTAACTTTAAACCGCAGCGTGGTAATTATGCCGCTGACGGCGGGTTGTATACCGTTCCTGTAGACCGTTACTGGCCTAATGACTATGGTCTGTACAATATGGCGGGTAACGTAGCGGAATGGACAAGCTCGCCTTATAATGGAAGCGCATACAATGCTGTTGCCGACATCAACCCGGATATCCGTCACGTGATCCGTGAGAATGATCCCTTATGGTTAAGGCGTATGGTGGTACGCGGTGGTAGCTGGAGGGATGTGGCATTTTACCTGCAGAATGGTACACGCGACTGGGAATATGCCGATACATCCAAGGCATATATCGGCTTCCGTTGTATCTATCAGCAAATTGCACCGGCACTTACAAACAGAAGATAAACCCTACCAGTATATTTAAAATTTTCAATCCAAGTTAAAAGAAAGTAGCAACATGAATTCCATAGCACTGTTTTTTGAAACCAAGCAGGGTAAGTATCTTAAAAATCTGATTATTGGTTTGGGCGCATCGGTGGTACTGTTAGGTGCCTTATTTAAATTACAGCACTGGCAGGGAGCAGGTATTATGCTTACTGCCGGGATGATGACCGAGGCTTTTATCTTTGCATTACTGGGGATACTTCCTCCTCACAAAGACTACTACTGGGAACGTTACTATCCCAATCTCGATCAGAATCCGCAAATTGAAGCTTACCGCAGCGGTACAAAAGATGCCAAAGCTTCTTCGATCGCTTCTCTTGACAAGATGATGCAGGAGGCGCAGTTGAATCAGCCGAACCTGAAGCGGTTGAGTGATAATTTCCAGAAATTCAATCAAACGGTTGAGCAAATACAGGATATTGCCGACGTTACAGCCGCTACCAATACATATACAGAGGCTGCCCGTGAAACTGCGGGTGCATTGGGCGAAATGAAGAATACTTTTGTAGGCGCTGCTCAGACCATGAGCTCTTTTAATAACGCCGCAGATGATACCGCCCGCTTCCACGATCAGGTACAGGTACTGTCCCGGAATTTGGGTTCTCTTAACCAGATATACGAAGTTGAGCTTCAGGATGCCAATAATCACCTGAAAGCTATGAACAGATTTTACAGTAATCTTGTAAGTGCTTCAGATGCTATGGCATCCAGCGCAAGCGATGCACAGGATGCGAAAGAGCAGATCGCAATGCTTGCCAAGAACCTGAATAGCCTGAACCAGATATATGGCAATATGCTTTCTGCAATGCAAAGCGGACGTTGAGCCTGCCGTTGTGACCGGGTATTGAATGAACTTATACCGGGAAACAATGTTAGTGTTTAGAAAATATATTTTAACATAAGAAAAAACATTTTGCAGGATGTCAATGCCTAAGGAGCCACGGCAGCTAATGATCAACCTCATGTATTTGGTGTTGACCGCGATGCTCGCCTTGAATGTCTCATCCGAAATCTTACACGCTTTTAAAACGATTAATCAGAGTATTAATCAATCAAATACTTCTATTCAGTCGAAAAATCAGGAGTTGTATGATTTATTTGACGAGAATGAAAAGCAACCCGGACGTGAAGACCGTGTAAAGCCATACAACGACCGCGCAAAAGTGGTACGTACCCAGGCTGATGAAATGGTACAGTATCTGGAAGATTGGAAAGAAAGAGTGATTACCGAATCAGGAGGATATACAGAGTCCGGGGAAATCAAGGCAGAATCCAATATTGATGCTTCTACCAAACTGCTGGTAGAGAATAATGGTGGTGATGAAATTAAAGAAAAGCTGGAGCTACTGAGGGATCTGATGATTAGTTCGGTAGATGAAAAAGACCGTGAAAAGACAGCTACATCGCTTCCGCTGCGTATTACCGACCCCGAGCGTTCTGACAACAACCCGCAAGGGAAATGGAGTGTAGGTACCTTTTATAACATGCCGGTGATGGCTGCGATCACACTCTTTTCCAAGATGCAGAACGATGTGCGCAACTCGGAAGCACAGGTGGTAAAGCAGCTGTTTGATGAGTCTTATTCCTCTACGCTTAAATTTGATGAGATCGCGGCAATTGCCGTGCCGCAAACAAGCTACGCTCTTGTAGGACAGAAGGTGGAAGCCCGTATTATGCTTGCTGCGTATAACAAAAGTGTTGCGCCGAATGTAACAACCTTAGGTGGTGGCGGTAAGATCTCAAAAGTGGAAAACGGCGTTGCTTATTGGGAAACGGTTACTACAGGTGTAGGCCAGCAGACAGTTAAAGGTACGGTCAGCATTAATATGGGAGACCGGGTAGAGACAAAACCCTGGGAATTCCAGTACATGGTGGGGTCTGCCGGTGGTTCTATCCAGTTGGACAAAATGAACGTGTTTTATATCGGGGTAGATAATCCGGTAACGGTTTCTGCCGCAGGATATTCGCTTGAAGACGTATACCTGGATATGCCGGATGCTGAAATCAAACAAGATGCTGAGCGCGGTAAAGGAACTTACAATATCCGTGTAACGAAGCCCAGCGGACCGCAGGGGGTAAATGTAGCTATTATGGCAAAAACTTCGGGTGGTGCAAAAGAAGTAGGTTCCCTGCCCGTACGTATTAAGTACATCCCCGACCCGATCGCACAGGTTGGCGGACAGGCAGGCGGATATATATCTTCAGCCAAATTCAGACCCCAGATCGGACCGGCTGCAGCCTTGTTGAATTTTGAATTTGATGCACGTTATATTGTTACTGAATTCTCATACAGTGTGATGAAGCGGAGAGACCCTGATATCAAAGGGCCTTATAAAGTGGTGAATCCCAGAGGCGCCGTATTTACCGCTAACCAGGATATAATGAGAATGCAGGCAGACCTGAAGCCGGGAGACCGTGTCTTTATCGATGATATTAAGGCAAGAGGGCCTGACGGCAGAGTACGTTCATTAAACTCATTATCGTTTACACTTAATTAAAGTTTTTTTACTTTTACTAATAGCAAATACAGAAGGACATGATCATCCTACGTTCATACAAGAAGATTGCAGCAAGTGCCGTATTGTTGCTTGCCAGTGCTGCTTCTTTTGCTCAGACACCGAATATTAACGATCAGGCGCTCTCTACCGGTGGACCAACAGGCGCTGTAAACGAAAACTGGAAACCTTCACTGGTGACAGACGGCGTTTACGATCGTGTGCCGCGTGCCGCTCAGGCTTTGTCCTGGCAGCCGGTACGTGAAGCGGATGTCATGTGGCGGAAGAGGGTATGGCGGGAAATAAATACACTCGAAAGACAAAACCTTGCTTTCAGGTATCCCGGTGATGAATATACCGGCGGCGGTTACTTTATAGAAATTCTGCTCCATGCCATTAAAAACGGCCAGATTAAAGCATACTCCAATTTTGATGATCGCTTTACACAGCCGCTTTCTACAGAGCAAATAGAAGAGATTGTACGTGGTACAGTTGATACGACAGAAGTCTATGATCCTACAACCAATACAGTTCAGTATGTGGTGACCCAGAAAGACTTTGATCCGGACGGCGTTACGAAATACCGGATTAAAGAAGACTGGATATTCGACAGAAACCTGGGTCGTATGGTGGTGCGTATTATTGGTGTTGCCCCCGTACAGGATATCAGGGATCCGCTTAGCAACGAGGTTCGTGGCCAATCTGCGCTTTTCTGGGTATATTATCCGGATGCCCGCAATACACTGGCGCAGTATGAAGTGTTTAATGCTGAAAATGATGTGCAGCGCCTGACATGGGATGATTACTTCGAAGGACGTTTTTTCTCCAGCCGCATTATCAAGATCAGTAATCCTTTCGATCAGTATATCCAGGGTATTCCCGGCATGAACGCTATGGATGCTTTGTATGAAAGCCAGCGTACTACCGAAATGCTCATGAACAAGGAGCATGATATGTGGGTGTATTGATACTACATCCTCCCGGAGGTTTTATGAACTGACTGTTTTTTTATTGTTTTCATAGGAAGGCCGGGCATTTGCCCGGCCTTCCTATTGTACCTTCCCGTTCGTGTGTCCCGGTCTATGTTCATTCAATGATCATTAGCTGTGTGCACACATTTAACCGATATACCTGTTTATGAGCGCTACCGTGCTGCCCCGGCTTGAAGTTTGCCTTTCTCCCGCTTTATTGCACCTGTATGACACCAGGGACAAAATTGTTGTGATCATTGACGTGTTCCGTGCTACCTCTACGATCGCCGCTGCTCTCGATAACGGCGCCCGCTGTGTGCTGCCGGTTGCGTCGGTTGAAGAATGCATCTTGCTCGGACAGCAGCTCCCCGATAGTATTACAGCCGGCGAGCGGGACGGGCAGATCGCCCCCGGTCTTCAGCATGGTAATTCCCCGCTCGAATATCCTGCTTCGTTTGTGAGCGGAAAAACGTTGATACTTACTACAACAAACGGTACACGCCTGCTGCATATGGTACAGGATGCCGATACGATCATTACAGGTTCGTTCCTGAACATGACGGCTGTTTGTGACTTCCTTACGGCGCAGAAAAAGGACGTCTTATTGGGCTGTGCCGCCTGGAAGGACCGTTTTAATCTTGAAGACACGTTGTTTGCGGGTATGGTTGCAGAGCGTATTGCCGGTCACTTTTCGTCCAATTGCGACAGCGTCAGGGCGGCACGCCACCTGGCACGGCAAGTAGCAGGCGGCGACATTATAGGCCTGCTCCGTGACAGCGCGCATTACAAAAGGCTCGCCGCCTTCGGTCTGGAGCAGGATATGCACTATTGCACAACGCCCGACCAGCATCCGGTTCTTCCTGTGCTCAGCGGCAGGGAGTTGATAAGTAGCAAGTCGTAAGCAGCAAGTAATAAGCTGTTTTAACTTTAAAGACACGCGACTTGATACTTAATACTCCCGACTTGCTACTAAATTTTCAAATTGTCTATTTTTGCAACTAAATCCGCGATATGTCCCAATCTTTTGAAGCCAGCCTGGATTACGCCCGCAACCAGGACCGGATTGATACGCTGTATCCTTTCCGTGAGCGTTTTTTATTCCCGCAGCACGAAGAACAAAATGTTTTCTATTTCTGCGGCAATTCGCTGGGGCTTCAGCCTAAGAGCGTTTCCTACCTGATGAATCAGGAACTTGAAGACTGGGCCAAACATGGTGTAGAAGGGCATTTCCGGGCACGTAACCCATGGTTTTCCTATCATCATGATTTTTCGGAAGCACTGGCGCAGATCACAGGCGCCGCGCCTGATGAAGTGGTTGCTATGAACACCCTGACCGTAAACCTACATCTGCTGATGCTTTCGTTTTACCGTCCGGAGGGAAAGCGTTATAAGATTATGATGGAAGCCGGTGCTTTTCCCAGCGATCAGTACGCTATGGAAACACAGGTCCGTATGTACGGGTACAACCCTGAAGATGCAATTATCGAATTGTCTCCCAAAGAGGGGAAATACATCCTTGAAGAAGACGATATCATCGAAGCCATACACGAAGCGGGTGATAGTCTTGCAGTGGTGATGTTCGGGGGCGTAAATTATTACACCGGCCAATTCTTTGATCTGAAAAGGATCACTGATGCAGCCCACCGGACAGGGGCCTATGCCGGTTTTGATCTGGCGCACGCTGTGGGAAATGTGCCGCTTAAGCTGCACGACTGGAGTGTGGACTTTGCCTGCTGGTGTTCGTACAAGTATCTCAATTCCGGGCCTGGTGGGGTTGGAGGCATTTTCGTTCACTCGCACCACGGTAACAACCCCAAGACCTTCCGGCTGGCTGGCTGGTGGGGTAACGAAGAAGATGATCGTTTTAAAATGACGAAAGGTTTCATGCCGCAGAAAGGCGCTGCCGGTTGGCAAATGAGTAATGCCCCCGTTTTTAATATGGTGGCGCATCGCGCCTCGCTCGATCTGTTTGCAAAAGCCGGAATGACAGCGCTTCGTGAAAAAAGTCTGAAGTTGACTGCTTATATGGAGTACCTGTTGCGACAACTGGATCATCTGGCATTTAAGATCATCACACCGGCCGACCCTGCGCGGCGCGGCTGCCAGCTCAGCCTTTTGTTTGAAGAGAACGGCAGAGCAGTTTTTGAACGGCTCACAGCCAACGGCGTTATTGCTGACTGGCGGGAGCCAAATGTGATCCGGATAGCGCCTGTCCCGCTCTACAATACCTTTGAAGACTGTTTCCGTTTTTATGAAATCCTGAAAGACACAGAAAACTGAAAGACGTAGTTCTTGTATGATGCTCAAGCTGTATAGACACTCCGGGGTATTTGTATACATGCTGCTGATCCTGGCATTGTCATGGTTTGCCGGGTGTAAGAAAGACCTTTTGCAATGGGCCCGGGTAGAGCAAATCGGGCCGTATACGGACGGCCGCTTCAACCGCATCTTTTTTAGCAGCGACATGCTCGGCTTTGTGGTGGGTGGCAGCCGTTTTCATCGCGCTGATGTTCTCATAACCCGTGATGGAGGCCACTCCTGGCTGTATCGTTCTTTCCCCGAAGCGGCAAAAGGATTATACGGCATCGCACAAGCGCCTTCGGGTGGGATCTATATAACCGGATTTGACGGAAAGCTGCTGTTTTCTGTAGATGACGGACATAATTGGGAGTTTCGCCAGCTCGGCTACCTCCCCGTCAAAGCGCTGGCCTTTAACGGGGAAAATGAAGGGATTATGGCCGGTGGTATCAGTTTCGATCAGGGTTTTTTCTTCCGGATAGATGAGGCGGGTCATCAGTTGAGCTATGATTCCGTAGGCTATGAAATAAACGACATACAGATGATCGACGGGTCCACCGGGTACATGGCAGGTTATGGAGTTTGCCTGAAAACCACAGACGGGGGGTATTCATGGATGTTTACTTCATTGCGCAGCGACAATTTCACCGCGCTGCACTGCCCCGATAAGAATACAATATGGGTATGCGGCTATGAAGGCAGTATTTATAAATCCGGCAACGCGGGACAAACATGGGAGCGTATGCGTAACGGCAACGATCTGGCCCGTAAGAAATACCGGCTGCTTGATATTGTTTTTCCGGATCCGCAGCATGGGTATGCGGTAGGCGAAAACGGCGTTGTGATCTATTCGGACGATGGCGGGCAGAACTGGATGGAATTTACCCGTTTCACAGATGTTGCATTGCGCAGCATAGCCGTTTCATATGATGGCAGTCTGCTTGTCGCCGGAGATAACGGCGCTTTTTACCGTCTTCGCCGTTAATGCGTGTGGCTGACTTACCGAATCTGGTATTTTTTCCTAACATAGGATAATTTTATTTAGCGCATTACATGCGATCTTTGTGTTATCGATAAATATTTAAACAACTAAAAAACAATAAAACTATGGCAAAAACTACATGGGCGTTAGATGCGGCCCACTCAGAAGTACAGTTCCGGGTACGGCATATGATGATCTCGAATGTGACCGGGCAGTTAAACAAATTTGATATCAATGTAGAAACGGAAGGTGATGACTTCAGCACAGCGAAGATCCGTTTTACGGGAGACCCGAATACCATTTCTACTAATAATGAACAACGGGACGGTCACCTGCAAAGCAATGATTTTTTCGATACCGCCAACCATCCCCAGATCATCTTTGAAGGTGAACGTATGGAAAAGGCCGGTGATGATACATATAAGCTGCATGGCACGTTCACGATGCGAGGTGTCAGCAAGCCTCTGGTATTGGATGTGGAATATGGTGGGATGGCCAAAAACCCCTGGGGCAATACCCTTGCAGGATTCACTGTTACGGGCAAGATCAACCGCAAGGATTTCGGCCTTATTTATAATACGGCGCTGGAAACAGGCGGTGTGCTGATCGGTGACGAAGTAAAGATCACTGCCCAGGCGGAATTTGTTCGCCAGGATGGCGAAGCGACAGATGCTAATTAACATGGTTTTAATGTGACAAATGTGTTGAATGTGGGAAATGTGATAAACACATTCGTCACATTCAACACATTTGTCACATTTTTAGGATCAATTAACGAGTCGATTAGTCAATCAGCTAATTTACCCGGTTTTATGTTACTTTTAGGCAGTTTTTCCCAAATCATACTGTATCATGCAAAAATGGAAATTATCTGCAATGGCTTTTATGAGTGCAACACTTTTTACTGCTGCCTGTAATACGGGCGCCAATGCACCGGAACAGGATTCCAAACCTGCCGGTTATGATCCGGATTTCAAGGTAGAGGCAGAATCATTTGCCGATCTGCAGATACTTCGCTTCGAGGCTCCGGGCTTTGACCAGTTGAGCCTGCAACAGAAGCAGCTCGCTTATTATCTTTACGAAGCAGCACTCTCGGGAAGAGATATCATCTACGACCAGAGAAGCAAGTACGGACTGCTGGTGCGCAAAACCCTTGAAACGATCTACGGCACTTATACCGGCGATAAGAATAGTGATGAATGGAAACAGTTTGAAACCTACTGCGGGCGTTTCTGGTTCAGCAATGGATATCATCATCATTATGCGAATGATAAATTCATCCCTGAATGCAGCTTTGAATATTTTGCCACCATACTCAAGGCTTCCGATACAAGCCGGCTGCCGCTTGCAGATGGTGAAACTACGGACGCCCTTCTGGTGCGTCTGAAGCAGATCATTTTTGATCCGGCTGTTGAACCCAAGCTGGTAGATCAGCGTCCGGATATAGATAACGTGGTACATTCTTCTGTCAATTTCTATGAAGGGGTAACACAAAAAGAGGTAGATGCGTTTTATGCACAGTTTGATACCAAAGGCCATGCGCCTTCCTGGGGGCTGAACAGCAAGCTGATAAAGGAAAACGGACAGGTGATAGAGAAGGTATGGAAAAGCGGCGGGATGTACGGCGCGGCTATCGACCGTATCATCTACTGGCTCGAAAAAGCAGTTACGGTGGCTGAGAATGACAAGCAGAAAAAAGCGCTTGAATTGCTGGCCTCCTATTACAAGACCGGCGACCTCAAAGCTTTTGACGATTACAGCATTGCCTGGGTACATGATACAGAGTCGCGGCTTGATGTAATCAATGGATTTATCGAAGTGTATCTGGATGCGATTGGTAAGAAAGGCAGCTTCGAGAGCATCGTATCTATGGAGGATATGCAGACGACGAAACGAATTGCTGCAATCGCCAGAGAGGCGCAGTGGTTTGAAGACAATGCTCCGCTGATGCCGGAGCACAAAAAGAAAGAGGTGAAAGGCATTACAGCCAAAGCGATTACAGTGATCGTGGAAAGCGGCGACGCCTCTCCCAGCACTCCGATAGGTATCAATCTGCCTAATGCAGACTGGATACGTAAAGAGCACGGCTCGAAATCCGTATCGCTGAGTAATATCGTACATGCCTACAATGTTGCAGGCGAAAAAAGCGGAATGCTGGATGAATTTGCAGTGAATGATGACGTAAAGGCCCGCATCAAAAAATATGGGGCGCTTGCATCTGACCTCCACACAGATATGCACGAATGTATCGGCCACGCATCCGGCCAGATCAATCCTGGTGTGGAAACTACCGACAAGACATTAAAAAACTATGCTTCCACCCTTGAAGAAGCACGTGCAGACCTCGTAGCCTTATATTATGCCATTGATCAGAAGCTGGTAGACATCGGCGTGGCTGAAAGTATTGAAGTGGGCAAAGCAGAGTACGACAATTATATGATGAACGGCCTCATGACCCAGCTCACACGTATCAGGCCGGGTGCGTTGATCGAAGAAGCGCATATGCGCAATCGTCAGCTTGTGGCCAAATGGGCTTACGAAAAAGGTCAGGCTGATAACGTTGTTGAATTTGTAAAGCAAAACGGAAAGACCTACGTACGCGTAAACGACTATGAAAAGCTCCGGGTGCTGTTTGGCGACCTGCTTCGCGAAATACAACGCATCAAGTCTGAAGGAGATTTTGCTGCCGGTAAAAGCTTGGTAGAGACATACGGTGTACAGGTTGACCAGGAGCTGCATAAAGAAATACTGGAACGCTATGCGCAGCTCAACATCAAGCCGTATAAAGGATTTATTCAGCCTCGTCTGGCGCCCGTGAAAAGCGGAGCGGATATCACTGATGTGAAGATTGAATATCCCGAAAGCTTCTTTGAGCAAATGATGGAATATGCAAGGGATTATTCCCTGCTGCCCGTAAATAATTAGCTGATGACAGGATAACCGCTGAGCCGTTAATTCATCATTCATAATTCATAACTAATCGCTCGTCCTAAGACAATCGGTATTGTATGTACCTCTCCGGGATTTGGTGGCCTGGAGCTGAGTACTCTTAAGCTGGCTTTGATGTTGAAAGACTACGGCTGGCAGGTACGTATGCTGGTGAATGAAACAAGTCCGGTATTTCGCGAAGCGTTTCGTTATTGTGCAGATGTTGCTACGGTACAGCAGTTGGGTGGCAGACAGAAAGCAACCGGCGGAACGCTGAAGCAATGGCTGTCCGGATCGCCGGTATCCGTATTATTCACGCCTTTCAATAAAGACATCAAGGCACTTTCGGCATATAAGCGATTCCGGAACCGCCACATAAAGCTGGTGTACCAGCAGCAGATGAAAGTTGGTGTGCACAAGCGCGACCTGATCCATCGTCTCCGGTATAGTATGCTCGATCTCTGGATCAGTCCGCTGTCTTATCTCAAAGATGAGACTATCGCCAGGACGCACGTGCCGGCAAAGAAAATTGTGATCGTTCCGCTCGGTGTCGATGCAGATGCGATATTGAATACAACCATGACCCGTTTTGACGCACGTACGCAATTAGGGCTGCCGGAGGCGGCACATATCCTCGGCGTGCTGGGACGTATTGATCCCAAAAAAGGACAGGACTTCGCGATACGTGCGCTGGCGCATTTGAAGAAAGAATATAACCGGGACGATCATTTGCTCATAATGGGCAATATGACGCTGAACGAGGGAAATGAGTATCACGATTACCTGCACCAGCTGGTGCGCGAACACGGACTTGAAGGCCAGGTGCATTTCCGGCCTTATCACGAAGACGTCAATCTCTTCCACCAGGCCATAGATGTATTTGTGATGCCCTCTCATGGCGAAACATTCGGCATGGTAACGGTAGAGGCCATGCTTTCAGGGAAGCTTGTGATAGGCGTGAACAGGGATGGTACGGTGGCACTGCTGGAGCATGGCCGGCTGGGTTTACTTCACGAATTGGAAGATACCGTAGGTTTCTGCAGGCAAATACTGTTTGCAGAAACTTCTGGTACGATAAGAGCCATGCTTCAGGAAGCTAAAGAAGTTGCGAAGCAACGGTATGGATTCCAACATACGGCGGGGGAAATAAACCGGGTGCTGTTGGAAATGTTGAAATGATTATTGTCCACGGAATTGTACACTTTCAACATTTCCCTAAATTTGCCGGATGAAGATGCGTTTGCTAACTATCGGCGGTTTGCTTTCAGGGCTTTTCATGTCTTGCGAAGAGAAAGGCCCCGCTATTGATTTTTCGAATGTTCGTGCAACGGATACAATGTACACAGCGCCGGTAGAAGCCGCCCAGCCCAAAGTCGTGCTGCTGGAAGAATTTACCGGCGTTACATGCCCTAACTGCCCGCAGGCGCATCAGGCGATCAGCGGATTTCAGGCACAGTATCCCGGCAGGGTGATTGCAGTTGGCTATTATGCCCATGGTATGGCACAGACAAAGCCTATTGACGGGCTTTCCATCCAGGATTTCCGGAACGATAAGGCTACAGAGCTTGGCAATAATTTTTTCGGAGGCGTTCCGTTTTTGCCTTCAGGCACAATAGACCGGATTCCCGATAACGGCCAGTATTTGTATCAAAGCAATAAGTGGGGCGGCATACTGACATCCCGTACTGCTCTTTCATCACCCGTTAATCTTTATGTTACAGGAGGTTATGATGGAAATGAACGACAGGCAACAGCGCGGGTTAAAATCGCCTTTACCGCAGATGTAAGCCGGCAGCTCAGCCTTACCCTTCTGGTTGTGGAGAATAATATAATTGATGCCCAGGAATATGGGCTGCGGATTGATACGTTTTACAACCATGCGCACGTAATGCGTGACATTATCACACCCAATGCAGGTACGTCTGTATTGGACAGTATCGCCGTGAAGCCGGCGGGCCTCGTCTATGAGCGGAGTTTTGCTTTTCCGGTAGACCCTGCATGGAAGCCGGAAAACTGTCAGGTAGTGGCTTTCGTGAGCTATAATGAGCCGGATAGCAAGGAAGTGGCGCAGGCGACAGAGGCACACCTGATGCCGTAATGATTTTGGTTAAATTATATTTTGGAGAATTTTAAAAATATCCTACCTTTGCCATCCCAAATTTGAGACCATGCCAAAGGTGAAGACACACTCCCGCGCCAAGAAGACATTCAAACTGACCGGTACGGGTAAGATCCGCAGATACAAGGCTTTTAAGAGTCACCTGCTGACCAAAAAATCAACAAAACGCAAGCGCCATCTGCGTCAGGCTGCATTTGTTCACCCGTCGAACGAAAACCTGGTAAAGCGGATGCTCGGATTGAGATAATAACAATCCTTCGCTCTTTTATAAATAGTTTTTAATTAACGAATTGAATCATTAGTATATGTCACGTTCCGTAAATGCGGTCGCATCCCACGCGAGGAGAAAGAAAATACTGAAGCAGGCCAAAGGTTTCTATGGCAAGCGTAAGAATGTATATACCGTTGCCAAAAACGTACTTGAAAAAGGCCATACCTACAGATATGTAGGACGCAAACTAAAAAAGCGTGATTACCGCAGCCTGTGGATCGTGCGGATCAATGCTGCTGTCCGTGAAGAAGGATTGAGCTATTCCGTATTTATGAACAAATTGGCTCAAAAAGGCATCGACCTCAACAGGAAAGTATTGGCAGATCTGGCAATGAATGAGCCGGAAACGTTCAAAAAATTGATTGCTGAAGTAAAGTAAATCATCTGAACTCCTTTATATAAAAAACTACACGGGGAAACCTGTGTAGTTTTTTTATGTACCTACCTTTGTACCATCACCTAAATCTCTCAATGTTGGAGAAATAACCATTAAGAAGTTAGGGAATTCTTTACCGGTCTGTATTTTTATTTTGACGTCACTCAAGGATCGTTCGCTACATTTTTTCCGGTAATCTGATCCCCAATAGTTGCATGGCATGACGCATGGTACGTGCAGTCATCACAATGATCATCAGGCGCAACAGTTTCTTCTCTTTGTTTTCGGCGTGTGCAATGCTGTGCTGATCGTAAAAGGAATTGAATAGCTGGGCCAGCCGGAACGTATAATTACACAACAGCGACGGGTTGTAGTCGGTTGCGGCGCTTTCGAGCACCTGGGGGTATTGCTCCAGTTCGCGGACCAGGTCTTTCTCTGCTGTTGCTATTGTCTGTGTCTGCACAAAAGACTGGAAATGTTCTTTGCCAGGCAGCAAGGGGATATTTTCCTTCCGCAGAATAGAGCAGATACGCGCATGGGCATACTGGATAAATGTGGCTGTAAATCCGTGCAGATCTATCGACTCTTTGGGGTCAAAGATCATTTTCTTCTTCGGGTCTACGCGAAGCAGGTAGAATTTGAGTGCGCCAAGCCCTATGGTCTCATAAAGCTTTTGCAGCTCGTCTTCGGAGAAGCCCTCAGTTTTGCCCGCCTCTTCCGTTTGCTGACGTGAGAGCCGGATCATCTCGTCAATCATATCATCTGCATCGACGACAGTTCCTTCCCGGCTTTTCATTTTTCCTGTGGGTAATTCCACCATGCCATAAGATAAGTGGTAGATACCATTAGCGCACGGTTCGCCGAGCTTTTGCAGGATCAGCTTCAGCACCTGCATATGATAGTTTTGCTCGTCTGCGATCACATACACCGACTGATCGAGTTTGTAATCGTTGTACTTCAGCACTGCCGTCCCGAGGTCCTGCGTCATATATACAGACGTACCATCTCCACGCAGCAATAGTTTTTGGTCCAGGCCGTCGTTTGTGAGGTCTACCCATACAGAGCCATCGTCTTTTTTGAACAGGACGCGCTTCTGAAGTCCTTTTTCTACGATGCTTTTTCCCAACAGGTACGTATCACTTTCGTAATACATTTTGTCAAAGTCGATCCCCAGCCGGCGGTATGTTTCGTCGAAACCCTCGTATACCCATCCGTTCATGGTTTTCCACAAGTGCCGGACTTCAGCATCACCTGCTTCCCAGCGCCGCAGCATATCCTGTGCTTCTTTCATGATGGGGGCTTCCCGTTCAGCCGTTGCCTGATCCATACCCTGTGCCACCAGTTGGCTGACCTGCTCTTTATACACATCATTGAAGCGGACGTAATAATCGCCTACAAAATGATCGCCTTTCACACCGGCGCCGGCTGGCGTAGCGCCGTTGGCAAAATGCTGCCAGGCAACCATCGACTTGCAGATATGGATTCCCCGGTCATTGACCAGGTTGGCCTTAACGACCTGCTTGCCGGCAGCGTGCAGGATATTCGCCATGGCAAAGCCCAGAAAATTATTGCGCAGATGACCGAAATGCAATGGTTTGTTGGTGTTGGGAGAAGAATATTCAATCATCACCCGTTCATCATGGCAGGACCTTTCTCCATAGTTCCGGTCGTTAAAATGATTGAGCAGGAATGAAGACCAGTATGACTCCCGTATGGTAAGATTCAGGAATCCGCTTACGATCTCGTAGGATGTTACCAGGCCCCCATGCTTTACCAGGTAATCTCCCAGTAAAGCGCCCAGCGTATCCGGCTTTTGCCGCAACAGCTTGAGAAAGGGGAACAGCACAATCGTATAATCGCCGGAAAACTCAGGCTTTGTCTGGTTGACGGTGATCAGTGCGCCGGCAATTTCCGTATCGGGAAAAAGATGTTTCAGCGCGGCAACAGTGGCATTCCTTAATTGGTCAACAAGGGTCATGCTGGGTGATTTTGAGACAAAAATAACATTAGAACGGCAGATTATGGTAAAGCATGATGCAGAACGCGGATAGTACTGCAATGAATTATGTAGTGAGCGTATTTTTATAACCCGTTTTATGCTCTGTTCCATTAAAAAACCTGTTTCGTACCTTTAAGCGCATCCGAACAGATTATAACCATGTCTGCTATCCGTTCCGAAAAAAAACATTCCGGGTCTATTGTCAGGAAAGTCATCTTCGCTTTCTTGCTGGCGGCGGCGGCCGTTGTCATTTCATGGGCGCTTACCAAGGGCACATTTCTCCGGATGCTGCAAACTGTGCATTCAATGGGTGAGCCAAGCCCTAAACTTCAGTTTGTGAATCAAGTGTTCCGGGAGGTGGTGAAGCTCGACCAGTTGCAGCGCGCGCAGGCCCTGATCAGTGATCGCCAGCCGTACAATATTTTCCTGAAGGAGTCACAGCATCTGCAGCATATGCTGGATACACTCCGGGTGATGAGCCATGATAATGCCGGCCAGCTTCCACGGATAGATTCCATGAAAAGCCTGCTCCGTGAGCGCGACCGCCTGTTGTTAAATTACATCCGACTCCGGAGCGACGTTATAAAAAACGACACGCTTTCGGTACAGATACGCAGACTTTCTGATCTGCTGTCGGCAGACAGTTCACGATTCGATAATAGCGTGGTTACTACTGAGATGAAGACCACCACTATTATTGAGCCGGTAGATTCTGTGATCCGGACCCCGGAGGAAAGACAATCGTTCTGGGATCGTCTGGTAGGGAGAAAGAAAGCGCCGGATGTGGTGCGGATGCAGCGGCTGATACAGGAAGATCTGAAAATACATATCGATACACTCGCTATCGCCAAGGAAGATAGCCTGATACAGGAGATCAGCGCTGGTATCGCAACGATCGAATCGGATATGCAGCAGAAGCGCGAAGGTCTGCTGAGGCAACAGATGCAGCTCACCCGTTCGGGCAATGTGCTCATCAGCCAGGTACTTATCATGCTTCAGGACATAGAAACGGAGGAAATGGACCTGGTGGTGCAAAAGAACATCCGTGCCTCAGAGCTGGTAAATACAAGCATTGACCGGCTGAAGTTGATTGTATTCATATTTATGTCGGGTGCCGGCCTGTTGCTATTTCTCATTTTTGCAGATATTGCCAAAAGCAACCGGTATCGTATTGAGCTTATAGCGGCCAAGGAGGAAGCAGAGCAACTGGGTAAGGTGAAGGAGCGATTTCTCGCCAATATGAGCCATGAATTGCGTACGCCACTGCAAACGATCATAGGGACGGCCGAGCAGATGAAGCTGAATGAAACACATACGCCTGCCGATGTGGATGTTATTTACCAGTCATCGCAGCACCTGCTTCAGTCTGTAAATGAAGTACTGGACTACAGCCGTATTACTTCCGGCAGGGTGACGCTGGAGAACACCCCGTTTGATATGGAGCAATTACTGCAAGAAGTGACGGCGTCGATTAGCATTCTTGCAGAGCGGAAGGGCCTTCAATTTTCGTTTATTCCCGGCGCCCCGGCGCCTGCATCCCTGTATCAGGGGGATGCCTTCCGGCTGAAGCAGATCTTGTATAACCTGCTTGGCAATGCAATCAAGTTTACGGATAAGGGTGAAGTGACTTTCCGGTTGGAGCATATAGATTTTCCGCGGCGGGGCACCTTCATATTCTCTGTGGCCGATACAGGTGCAGGTATAGCGCCGGAAGATCATGAGAAGATATTCCGGCAGTTTGAGCGCGTAGCCCCGGACAGCCGTCAGGGTACCGGGCTGGGGCTGAGCATTGTACGCGAACTGACCGATGCGTTTAAAGGAGCCATTTTCCTGGAGAGCGAGCCGGGAAAGGGAAGTGTGTTTACGGTGAATATTTCGCTGCCTAAAGCCAGGATTGCCGACATGCAGACATCCGGTGATGATGAAGTATCAACGCCTTTCAGGGAGCAGGTTTGGGTTGTGGATGATGATCCGTTCATACTGAATCTCTGCTCAGCAATACTTACGAAATATAGTATACCGCATCAATGCTTCCACAGCGCAGCGGATTTGTTGCAGGCGCCGGCAGATAAGAAAATACACACCATTCTCATGGATATCAGGATGCCTGGTATGGATGGGTATGCGTTGCTTGAAACGCTGAAAGCGATACCAGGCTTTTCGGCAACCAGAGTGATTGCGCTTACAGCACAAGCAATGCCGGATGAAAAAGAGAAGATCCGCAAGCAGGGGTTTGACGGTTTGCTCATGAAGCCTTTCCTGGAAAAAGAACTGCTTGCATTGTTTGATATGCTTCCTGCTCCTGCAACGGGTGCAGCGGAACATACAGCTCCGCTGCCTGCAACTTTTTCTTCGATTATCGACATGGCCGGCGGCGACCCGGTACTGATCCGGAAAACCCTGAAGAGCTACACAGACACCACCCGTGAAGACCTCCGCCTGTTGCGTGCATATGTATCGTCAGAAAACAGGCAGGGAGTGATTGATATCCTGCACCGGCTGGCGGGAAGGACTGGCCAGATGGGCGCCGGAAAATTATCGGTCTCATTACGGCACACTGAAATACTTCTGCGGAACGAGCAAGCGCCCTGGCCCGACGCAGAAAAGTTTCACCAAATGGAGCAGCAGTTGCAGGAACTGTTGTCATATACAGAAGAATATGCCAACCAACACTCATGATTGTCCCTACAAACTGAGGTTTTTTTCAACAGTTTGTAATCGAAAGAAAGAAGCAGGCACATGAAGTGAACTTAAAGTCAACGTATTATAAGCCACCCCAAGGTTGGCACAACATTGGGGCCCTGTTATATGCTAATCAGTGCTAAGTTTTTTAAAACAGAACAATGAGTATGAAGAAAATATTTTGGGCCGCCTGCACAGTTTCACTGTTGGGCGCCGGATATGTGTCGGCACATATACACTCCGTTACTATGGACGTTCAGACTCAGGGGATTCAGGATGAAAAAAGGCTGGTGAATGTAAATGCATTACCCGAAGCAGTAAAAAGCACATTGTCGGGTGAGGCTTATGCAGGATGGGTGGTAACAGCCGCCTTTCTGGTGAAGGGTGCTGCAGAATATTATGAAATAGAGTTGAAGAGAGGTGAGGAAACCACTACGTTGCGTCTTAATCACAACGGTCAGCCTATTTAAAGATGAACCATTCAGGGGGTTTAAAAGAGAGAAATCGGGGATTCTTCCCTGATTTCTTTTTTATATGCCTGCTACCCGGTACTTTTATGGTAAGTATTGAAACCGGGATGAGTAATGTGATATTGTGCGGATGCTTGGCTCCGTTATGTAGTAGGCTCCCGGCTGATTAATGTTTCCGGGTGCTCCGGGCACATTCAAAATGGAAAATCTTTCATGGCTCATATTCTTGTAGTTGAAGATGATATCAGCTTTTCGGATCTGATTGAAAGCTTTCTGAAAAAAAACGGTCATACCACTGTGGCTGCTCATAAGCTCGCATCCGGAAAGTCGCTGGCGGAGAAAGGGTCTTTCGATCTGGTACTGCTCGATTACCGGCTGCCGGATGGTGTTGGGCTGGAATTGCTGTCTGCCGTACACAGCAGGAACCCGGAACTCCCGGTGATCATTATGACCAGTTTTCATGATATACGGACGGCTGTCCGGGCAATGCGCTCAGGGGCTTTTGACTATATTACCAAACCGGTGAATCCCGAGGAACTGCTCATGATCCTGAATGACGCGTTCAGTGGAGGGCGCAAGCAGGAAGGGATATCCCCGGATACGTCGGATTTTATTCAGGGAGAGGGTGAAGCTTCCCGGCGTTTGTATGAATATATTCAATTGGTAGCGCCAACTGACATGTCGGTGATCCTGCAGGGAGAAAGCGGTACCGGTAAGGAGCAGGCAGCTCGTATGATCCACAGGTACAGCAAGCGTGTTACCCGGCCGTTTGTTGCGATTGACTGCGGCGCGTTGTCGAATGAATTGGCGGGCAGTGAGTTGTTCGGACATACCAAAGGCGCCTTTACCGGTGCATTGCAGGATAAGAAAGGACAGTTTGAAGCGGCGCACGGAGGTACTTTGTTTCTGGATGAGGTCGGAAATCTTAGCTATGAGGTGCAGATGAAGCTGCTGCGTGCCATACAGGAGCGGGTCATCCAGCCCATAGGCAGCACGCGATCTGTGAGTGTGGATGTACGGATTATTGCGGCTTCCAATGACGATCTGTTGTTATCGGTAAAGAATGGCAGCTTCCGGGAAGACCTTTATCACAGGCTCAACGAATTTAAAATAAAACTGCCTTCATTAAAAGAAAGAAGCGAAGACTTCGAGCTCTTTACCGATTATTTTACCCGGAAGGCAAGTGAAGAATTGAATAAACATGTACTGGGGCCGGATGCGGCAGTGCGTGAGTTGTTTCGCCGGTACGACTGGCCCGGAAATCTCCGGGAACTTAAAAATATTATCAAACGCGCTGTGCTGCTGTCGAAAGAGCCCCATTTTACGGTGGACACGCTTCCTGAAGAAATGGTTTCGGCGATCGAGCACCCAGCTGCAAATACCGGCCCGGACTTGAAAGCCGTACAGGCCGCCAATGAAAAAGAGCTGATTACTCAAACGCTGCAGGCCGTGAAATATAATAAATCGAAAGCCGCCCGGTTACTGAATATCGACAGAAAGACACTTTATTATAAAATGTCGAAGTATAATATTGACGGGTGAGTTGAGGCAGTTGAAATGCACCCGGCAGTTGTTGCGCCTGCTTTTATTACTTCCAACTGCGTAACTTTGCACGGCAAATATTCCGGTTATGAATAGTAAAAAAATCACCATATTTCTCGTCAGCTTTTTCATTCTCCTCAGCGCTGTATTCATGGCGTATTATAACAAGGATATACGCACCCGGCAGGAGACCCTGCGGGTACTGGGCAATCCGGGGCATACCGTCGGGCCATTCTCATTTGTAAATCAGGATGGCAAGACGGTCACAGAGAAGGATGTGGCCGGCAAGATCCGGGTGGTAGAATATTTTTTCACCACTTGTAAAGGCATCTGTCCCAAGATGAATGAAAATATGAATAAGGTGTATGAGGAGTTTCGCGGCAATAAGCATGTTGTGATCCTGTCGCATACCGTAGACCCCCGGAAAGACACGGTAGAAGCCCTGAAGGCATACAGTCTGCGTTTTGACGCGAATCCGGAACAATGGATATTCCTCACCGGCGATAAAAAAGAACTGTATGATATAGCCCGGTACGGATACCTGGTTTCCGCCAGTGAAGATACGGCTACGGTTGATATCCAGAGCGATTTTATACACACAAACTATTTTGCCCTTGTTGACGGTCACGGCCGGATCAGGAGCAAATATTACGACGGTACGGACGGGGAATCGGTCGCCGAACTGATCAAAGACATACATATTCTGCTGAAAGAGGATGGCAGCGAGTAGTTCATAATCAGGCATTAAGCACCGTTCCCGGAGATGAGAAATGACAGGGGTAGGCAGGCGCTTGCCGACTGCTATAATTTTAACGCCATGATCATATATAACGTTACAATCAAAACGGAACCCGCTATAACGGCCGACTGGATCAGCTGGATGCATACAGAGCACATACCGGAAATGATGGGTACCGGCTTGTTTTCAGGATACCGGTTTTGCCATTTGCTGGAGCAGGATGAAACGGAGGGAGCGACCTTTACCGTACAGTATTTCTGTGCAGATATCGGGCAATATGACACTTATATCCGGGATTACGCTCCGGCCATGCGGGAGCAGGGTTTACGCCGGTTTGGCGGCAGATTTATTGCATTCCGCACCGTTATGGAAACGCTTTTCAGGGGTGAGGAGTGAGGGATGAGGGATGATCCTCAATCCTCACCCCTCACTCCTCATCCCTGAAAACTCAGGGATTTCGCCCAAAAAATTTTTTCTTGCATATTTGAAAGTGTAGCCAGACTAAGTATATTTGCTTATCACTCAAAAAAATTATTCAATAACTAAACACACGCCAATTATGAACAAAGCAGAATTGATTGACAAAATTGCCGGTGATGCGGGTATCACTAAAGTTCAGGCTAACGAAGCATTGGATTCTTTTACGAACACTGTTATTGGTTCTTTGAAGAAAGGTGACCGTGTTACGCTTGTCGGTTTTGGTACATTCTCCGTGTCGGAGCGCGCTGCACGTAACGGACGCAATCCGCAAACCGGTGAGGTGATCAAGATCAAAGCACGCAAGGTGCCCAAGTTTAAGGCGGGTAAGGAATTTTCTACCAGGATCAGCAGCGGCAAAAAATAAATTGCCATTACTCAGAAAATCAAAGCAGGAGATGCTCCTGCTTTTTTTATTTTTGCATACTAAAACAACCAAGTCATGGGAAGAGGCGACAAACGCACCAAAAAAGGTAAAATAGCAATTGGTACTTTCGGCAAGGTACGCCAGGCGCGTCCGGCGAAAAAGACCGTTGCCAAATCAGCTCCCGGAACAAAGGAGTAACATCATGCCGGCACAGGACAGTGCAACGAAGGAATGCCATGCAGGTATTCCTTTTTTTATTTTCCGGCAGGTGTAAAATGGGCTGCCTGGAAACAGACTGTGTGAAAAAGTCCCGGTCTGTTCGCTCATTATATATTAATTTTGCCCGCGTTTCGGCATTCGTAGTATAGTTAACGATGCCTCAATCTACCCCTATGTATCAGCAACTGCTTAATAAAGAAGTAAAACTGGCCGTTATCGGTCTGGGCTATGTGGGCCTGCCTATTGCCCTTGCGTTTGCCCGTAAAATATCCGTTATCGGGTTTGATATAAATCCGGACCGTATTGCGCTGATGCGACAGGGTATAGATCCCAGCAATGAACTGGATGAAGCCGCATTCCGGGACTGCGATATCAGTTTCACACATGATCTCGAAGTGCTGAAAGAAGCAAAGTTCTTCATCGTAGCTGTCCCCACGCCGGTTGACCGGCATAACGTCCCCGACCTGACACCGGTGCTGAAAGCTTCCGAAACCATTGGCCATGTAATCCGTAAAGGGGATTATGTGGTCTTTGAATCTACCGTATATCCCGGCTGTACGGAAGAGGACTGTCTGCCCGTGATAGAACGCTTGTCCGGACTAAAGGCGGGAACAGATTTCAAATACGGGTACTCGCCTGAACGCATCAATCCGGGTGATAAAGTGCATACGCTCGAAAATGTGGTCAAGGTTGTTTCCGGATCGGATGAAGCGGCGCTGGATGTAATTGCCCGCGTATATGAGCTGGTAGTCAAAGCCGGTGTCCACCGGGCTTCTTCTGTAAAAGTTGCCGAAGCGGCTAAAATTATTGAGAATACCCAGCGTGATCTGAACATTGCCCTCATGAATGAACTTTCCATCATCTTCGACCGTATGGGGATCAATACATTTGAGGTGCTTGAAGCAGCCGGTACAAAATGGAATTTCCTGAAATTTTTTCCGGGACTGGTGGGCGGCCATTGCATCGGGGTGGATCCTTATTACCTTACCTATAAATCACAGCAGCTCGGTTACAATTCAAAAGTGATCCTCGCCGGTCGTGTGATCAATGATGAAATGGCTGTTTATGTGGCCAAGAAGACGGTTCAGGCAATTATCCGGAACGGTGTGAACGTGGCGCATGCCAAGGTGCTGGTGATGGGCTGCACTTTTAAGGAAAATGTGGCCGATATACGCAATTCAAAAGTGGCGGATGTGATAAAGGAGCTGCTGGGATATCATATTACGGTGCATGTAGTGGATACGTACGCGGATAATAATGAACTGCAGCATGAATATGGATTTGGCCTGCAGGAGAGGACCGATACCGATTACGATGCCGTGATCGTAGCGGTGAACCATGAGGCTTATGCGCAGCTTGACGAATCTTATTTCCGTTCCATCACCAAGCCGAAGGCCTTGCTCGTAGACGTAAAAGGCACATACAGAGGTAAGGTGAAAGAGCTTGATTACTGGAGTTTGTAATTAAATTAGCTGATGTGCTGATTCGCCAATCAGCTAATGCCTTTCGCAATGGACTCATTAGCTGATCAGCTAATAAAGATAAATTAAACATGATGCCAACCTTTCATCAAAAAGATATAACCGAATCTACATTTCTCATTACCGGCGGAGCTGGATTTATAGGGTCTCATATCGTTGCGTACCTGCTGCATCACGGCGCCGGGAAGGTACGTGTGCTGGATAACCTCTCGACAGGATCCCGGAAGAATATAGACTTGTTTGCCGGCCATCCGGCGTTTGAGTTTATCAAAGGCGATATTCGCGACGTGGAGGTATGTCGTGCCGCCTGCGCGGATGTCGATTATGTAAATCACCAGGCTGCGCTCGGATCGGTACCCCGGTCGGTCAAAGACCCGGTTACGACCAACGAGGTGAATATTTCGGGTTTTGTCAACATGATCACCGCTGCCAAGGATGCCGGTGTGCGTTCTTTTGTATATGCATCTTCTTCTTCCGTATATGGGGATGAGCCGAATCTCCCCAAAGTGGAAGAGCGCACCGGTAATCCGCTGTCGCCCTATGCGGTAACCAAGAAAGCCAATGAATTGTATGCGGATGTATATGCCCGTTTGTATGGGCTGAAAGTGATCGGGCTTCGCTATTTCAATATATTCGGACCGAGACAGGATCCGGACGGGCCGTACGCAGCCGTTATTCCTTTGTTTGTACAGGGGATCATTGAGCAGACACCTGTATACATCAATGGCGACGGGTTGCAGACAAGGGATTTTACCTTTGTGGACAATGCGGTACAGGCTAATATCAAAAGCATGCTGAGCGACAACCCGGAGGCATTCGGGAATGTGTACAATATTGCGGTAGGAGAAAATTTCAGCGTCAATTTCCTGTATGAATCCATCCGGGACATACTGGGGATTGAGCATCAGCCGGTATGGCGTGAGCCGCGTGCAGGCGACATCCGGAATTCGTTGGCGGATATCTCAAAAGCCCGTACGCTATTGGGCTATGAGCCTACGCAACGTTTTATGGACGGCCTGAAGGAAACGGTTGCATTTTTCAGAGTTGAAAGTTGAAAACGGAAAATTGAAACTGAGGGACATTCCTCGTTATTAATGTTTAGTTTTCTATTTTCAACTTTCCATTTTCCATTTTCAATTGTGTGCTATGGGTTTTTTTGATAAGATTTTCAAGCGGAACAAAGAGCAGCAGGAGCAGAAAGAAGCGCTCGACCAGGGCTTGCAGAAAACGAAAGAAGGCTTTTTCTCCCGGCTCACCAAAGCTATTGCCGGTAAGGATAAAGTAGATGAAGAGGTGCTTGATCAGGTTGAAGAAGCGCTGGTGGGCGCTGATGTAGGTATAGATACCACCGTGGCCATCATTAAGCGTATTGAAGACCGTGTGGCCAAGGATAAATATCTTGGTACGGCACAGCTCAATAGCATACTCCAGGAAGAGATCATGGGTATGCTTACGGATGCGCCGACGACAGCGTTTGCCACATTCGATGTGCCGCAGGATAAAAAGCCATATGTCATACTCGTGGTCGGTGTGAACGGCGTGGGTAAGACCACTACGATCGGGAAGCTGGCTTATAACTTCAAAAAGAACGGCAAGTCTGTAGTGCTTGGCGCTGCCGATACCTTCCGCGCTGCGGCAGTAGACCAGCTTACTATATGGAGCGAGCGGACAGGTGTGCCGATTGTTAAAAAAGAAATGGGTAGTGATCCGAGTTCCGTAGCATTTGATGCCGTGGCGAGCGGTATTGCGCGGAATGCCGATGTGGTGATCATTGATACTGCCGGCCGGCTGCATAATAAGTCTTACCTGATGGATGAGCTTGGGAAGATACACCGTGTGATCGGTAAGAAGATGCCGGATGCGCCGCATGAAGTGCTGCTGGTGCTGGATGGCAGTACGGGCCAGAATGCGCTTGAGCAGGCCCGGCAGTTTACGGCAGCAACGAATGTTACCGCGCTGGCGATCACCAAGCTCGATGGTACCGCCAAAGGTGGTGTGGTGCTGGCTGTTGCCAACCAGTTCCGTATCCCGGTAAAATATATCGGGGTAGGGGAAAAAATGGAAGACCTTCAGATTTTCAATAAAGAAGAATTTGTAGATAGTCTGTTCAGCCTGGAAGAAAAGACTGGTTAACTCCCAAAAAGACAACAGATGATGCGTCCCCGCTTTCTCTTTCTGATCATTGTTGTTTGCCTGGTTTCGGCGGCTATTGCCTTTCAGGCAAAACAGCGCAGTCATGAGGAGCGGGAAATGGATACGATGGTTGCGACTTTACAGCAGGAGCTCGGCATGCTGCATCCGCGGGCTACGCTGGTATTCAATCCGGCGCCCGGAAGGCCGGAGTTGCTTGCCTGGGCAAGGCTGGGCCTTATACCGCGGACGCTCGAAGAGTTGAGACGCAGTCCGGACCCGGATACATTGTTGATTATTTTCCCCGCTTCATCGGATGATATACGTACAGGCGTTTATGAAATAAAGGGACGTTTGATGCACGCTTTTCGCGATACTGTATTCCATTATTATCTTGTCGATCAAACCGGATAAGCATGCAACAGTCATCACTGGCCATTATCCGGATTGCAGGCGTGCTGACGATTATAAGCGTCGTGTTCTTTTTGTCCCTGCTTGTGCACATCCCGTTTGTATTGACGGTGATGATCGTTATTGCCGGTGCTGTTGTATTGTGGCGGATTACACAGAAATGCCGCTCCGGAGTATATCAGCGGGTCAGTGCCATGTCCCGGCTTCCCGCGTTTGTATTGACGGCGGGGCTTGCGTTACTTTGTGTACGCGGGGTATTGCTCGCTAAAAAGTATGGCGGATGGGATGCCTGGGCGATATGGAATTTTCATGCACGTTATCTGACACTTCCGGAGCATTGGCAGCAGGTCTATAGTTCCGGTATCAACAGCCATCCCGATTATCCATTGGGACTTCCGGCAATTATTGCGTTTTTATGGAAGTGTACGGGCGGATACCCTGAACTGGCGCCGTTCCTGTTCAGTGTGTTGATCCTGTTGCTCATTGTTTCTTTCCTGTTCCTGGAAGCCGGCCGGATACATCCGCTTATAGCAGCAGGCGTACTGGTTTTTATGTTGGTCAGCGATCCTTTTGTCGAAAATGCCGTTTCACAGTATGCAGACACGCTGCTTGGATTCTTTATTATGTGTACACTCGCATGTGTACATTATTTCAGGCAATCAGGTAATAAGCACTTCCTGGTCATAGCGGGTATGTTGACGGGGGCGGCTTTATGGACAAAAAACGAAGGCGTTTTATTTGGAGTGATATTGGTGCTGTTTCTCCTCTTATGCCTTCCGCAAAAAAAGAACTTGTTGATATGGCTTATCGGATTTGCACTGCCGGCAACCGTATGGATGATACATAAAGGCATGGCGCCGGGCAACGATCTGATGCACCAGCAGGCAGTATTCGTAGCGCGGCTGACGGACTATGAGCGCGGGTGGACGATACTGGAATACTTTTTCAGGCTGATGGGAAGCCGGTTTCTGCCGCTGACGCTCTTATTGACGGGGGTATTGCTGTGGCATGTATTCCGTAAGCGTACACTACCTGCAGAAATATGGATTATTGTATGCTGCATGACCGGTTTTCTGAGCATATACCAGATAACACCGCATGACCTGACCTGGCATCTCGATACCTCGCTTGAACGATTGGTGCACCAGCTATTACCGGCAACCGTTTATGTACTTATCACGGGTTTCCCGGACAAACGGTTGAGAGCGTCGCTTATGCAATGAGGCGCCCGGAAGCGGCACTTTATTTAAACAAAATGGTATATATCAGCTGTGGTAGATATTAAATAAGTATTTGTTTTTCTTTTTCCGGTAATGTATCGTACCTTTGCCGTCCCAAAAATCTACTCAAAAGGAGGACCTAAAATTTGGAAGAAAATCAAATCATTTCTCAACCGCAAAGCGCCCACGACGATTTCGACTGGAGCGTGGACAAACGCAATGTTGCTTCTTATCCGAAAGAAAAGCGTGAGCAACTCGAACAGGTGTACGACAGCACCTTTAAACAAATCGGCGAAGCTGAACTGTTGCAGGGTATTATTGTCGGCCTGACAAACACCGATGTGATCATTAACATCGGCTTTAAATCGGACGGGCTGATTTCCCTGAATGAATTCCGCGATTTGCCTGATCTCAAAGTCGGCGATGAAGTGGAAGTTATGGTTGTGGAAAAAGAAGACCGGCACGGTCATCTGAATCTCAGCCGTAAAATGGCGCGTGCAACCCGTGCATGGCAGAAGATCGTAGACTTCTACAAAACCGGAGAAGTTGTTACCGGCACCATCACATCAAAGACCAAGGGTGGTCTGATCGTGGATGTGAATGGTCTGGAAACCTTCCTGCCCGGCTCGCAGATTGACGTGAAACCGGTAACGGATTACGATCAGTA
Organism: uncultured Chitinophagaceae bacterium; assembly: GCA_964527735.1. GTDB lineage: Bacteria > Bacteroidota > Bacteroidia > Chitinophagales > Chitinophagaceae > JBEBVQ01. The sequence goes on from CAZGPG010000022.1 coordinate 39,457, forward strand.
TGTAGGCAAAACCATGGACTTCAAGGTTGTGAAGATCAATGAAGCCATCCGTAACGCTGTGGTAAGCCACAAAGCGCTGATCGAAAGCGATATCGAACAGCAGCGCAGCGTGATCATTGGCCAGCTCGAGAAAGGCCAGGTACTGGAAGGTACCGTCAAGAATGTTACTGATTTCGGTGCATTCATTGATCTCGGTGGCGTGGACGGGCTGCTGTATATTACAGACATTAGCTGGGGCCGTGTGACGCACCCGGGCGAAGTGCTGGAAAACGGACAGAAACTGAATGTGGTTGTACTCGATTTTGATGATGAGAAAAAACGCATCAGCCTTGGTCTGAAACAGCTTACTCCGCATCCGTGGGATAATCTCGCTGAAGATATCAACGAAGGCGCACGCATAAAAGGCAAGGTTGTAAATATCGAAGATTATGGTGCATTCCTCGAAATACTCCCCGGAGTAGAAGGATTGGTGCACGTCTCCGAAATTACATGGTCTTCTCAGCCGATCAACGCCAAGGAATTCTTCAAAATGGGCGAAGATCATGAAGCAGTTGTGGTGACGCTTGATAAGGCAGAGCGCAAGATGAGCCTCTCCATCAAACAGATGACTGAAGATCCGTGGGAAACCATTGAAAATAAATTCCCGGTTGACAGCCGTCACAAGGGCGTAGTAAAGAATATCACTCCTTACGGTGTATTCGTTGAGCTGGAAACCGGTATCGGTGGCATGATCCATATCAGTGACCTGAGCTGGATCAAGCGCTATAATCACCCGAGCGAGTTTACCAAAGTCGGCGAAGAGATCGAGGTAATGATCCTGAGCATTGACAAGGAAAACCGTAAGCTGGCGCTTGGTCACAAACAACTCGAAGACGATCCCTGGAATACTTTTGAGACCGTGTTCCCCATCGGCTCCGTGCATGAAGGTCATGTCACGAGGAAAGATGACAAAGGCGCTACGGTACAGCTGCAGTACGGACTTGAAGCATACGCACCTGCCCGTCATCTGCGTAAAGAAGCCGGTGGCAACGTTGAGTCTGAAGAGACCTTGCCGTTCCAGATCATTGAGTTTGATCGTAACGACAAGCGTATCCTTGTTTCTCATACCCGTGTTTGGGAACAAACAAAAGCGGAGGAGAAAGAAACCGCACGCAAAGATGCCCGTTCTGAGGCTGAAAACACCAAGAAGGCTGTAAAGAATGTACAGAGCAAGGTGGAAAAAGCAACATTGGGCGATCTCGGTGCGCTGGCTGAACTGAAGGAAAAAATGAAGAAAGCAGAGGGCGAAAGCGGAGAAGAATAATCCTCTTCCTGATGCAACAAATCATAGGGCAGAACACATGGTTCTGCCCTTATTTTTTTATCTTATTCACTGTATCGTATTGTTGGCAACGTTTTTATTATATATTTATGTTCCTTCCGGAATATAAAACACACGCATCATATGGAGATTTTATATAGTATCAAAAGATATGCCCTGTTATGGTTGTTTTGCAGCGTGGCGGCATTTGGCGGATGCGAAGCGCCGGAAAAGAAACCGGATGAGGCTCCTCCGGCGCGCGATAGTTTGCAGGAATGGAATGAAAGTATCCGCGGCAGTTTCAGCACCCAGACCGGCGTTGTGCTCGACAGCACGGAAATTGATTCGTTTCTGAGGGTATTCCCGGAGTTTAAGGCTTATGAAGAGGATGTACACCGGTTTTACGAAGGCCGGCAATATGCCTATGCCTGGTTTGACGATAACGAGCTGATCGAGCAGGCATACAATCTCATGAACCGGATAAGGAATATCCGCGATGAGGGAGTAGTGCGGGCGCTGCCTTATCAGCAGCAACTGGATAGCCTGATACAGGACCATATGCCCCGTGCGGACTATGCCGCTACGGAACTGCTCCTTACCAGCAGTTATTTTGCCTTTGCACATACGGTTTGGGAAGGGATGGGCGATACGGCTGCCCGTGCTGTCCAGTGGTTCCTGCCCCGTAAAAAGATATCCTACCAGGAATATCTGGATAGTATTTTAAAAGAGAACGGAGATATCTTTTCGGGGGATGAACCGGTCTATCGTCAATATGAGCGTTTACGTACCTTCCTGAAGCTGTACCGGAGACTTACGGCTGTGCCCTGGCCGGAGATTGTGCTGAATCAGAAGTCCATTAAACCGGGAGATAGCACACCGGTGGTTGTCGCCATCAGGAAACGTTTGTTTTTACTGGGAGATTTTCCGGGTGATACTACAGGACATGTTTATGATGATGCATTGAACGAAGCCGTGAAGAATTTCCAGTACCGGCATGGGTTGACGGAGGATGGTGTCATTGGCAAAGGTGTTGTGGCAGCATTGAATGTCCCCGTTGCATCGCGCATCTCCCAGATACTGGTGAATATGGAGCGCAGCCGGTGGGTACCGGTCGGGGTTGCTTCCGACTATCTGATCGTCAATATCCCCGAGTTCCGGCTACACGTATATCAGCAAGATAGTCTTATATGGAGCTGTAATGTAGTTGTGGGGAAGAATGTGCATAAAACAGTGGTATTCCATGGCGATGTCAAGTATGTTGTATTCAGTCCTTATTGGAATGTGCCTCCGAGCATTGTACGTAATGAGATCGTGCCGGGGATGCAGCGAAATAAAAATTACCTGGCACATCACAATATGGAAACCACGGGGAACCGGGGGGGATTGCCCGTGGTGCGTCAGAAGCCGGGGCCCCGTAACTCACTGGGGCTTGTGAAGTTCCTGTTCCCCAACAGCCATAATATTTATCTGCACGATTCGCCGGCTAAATCACTTTTTAATGAAGAGTCGCGCGCATTCAGCCATGGTTGTATCCGTGTGTCGGAGCCGGAGCGGCTTGCGCAGTTTTTATTACGTAAAGACGCTGCCTGGACTCCGGAGAAGATTCAGGAAGCCATGCACGCGGGTAAGGAGAAATATGTGACGCTGAAAGAGACGGTGCCTGTATTTATAGCCTATTTCACGGCATTTGTAGACCCACGCGGGCAGATACATTTCCGGAATGATATCTATAACCGGGACGGGCGCATGGTGGAAATGCTGATGCAGCAGGGACAGTAGGGGCGAATTGATATTCGCCCATTTCGCATTGCATATTGTATATGCGGGCGAATAAGTATTCGCCCCTACGTGTATTCCCGGATACGGCAGCATTGGTTTCGCAACAAAAAAAACGTATCTCCGGAAAGAGATACGTTTTTTGTTGCGAAAAGGGTGAGATGTTTAATTGTTTCTGCCCGCAGCTTCCTGACGGATAACATTCAGCGCACCGCCGGCTTTAAACCATCCGATCTGCTGCTCGTTATAGCTATGGTTCAGCAGGACTTCATCCGTGCTGCCGTCTGCGTGGTGCAGGACCATAGTCAGTTGCTTGCCGGGAACAAATGAAGTCAGGCCGGTGATATCAATAATATCATCTTCCTGTACTTTGTCGTAGTCCTCTTTATTGGCAAAAGTCAAGGCCAGCATTCCCTGCTTTTTCAGGTTGGTTTCGTGGATACGGGCAAAGCTTTTTACAATGATGGCACGTACCCCAAGGTGGCGTGGCTCCATGGCAGCATGCTCGCGGGAGCTGCCTTCGCCATAGTTTTCGTCCCCGATCACTATACTGCCCAGGCCGGAACCTTTATAGGCGCGTTGTACCTTGGGCACTTCGTCATATTCGCCGGTAAGCTGGTTTTTCACTGTGTTGGTCTCCATGTTGAAGGCGTTTATAGCGCCGATCAGCATGTTGTTGGAGATATTGTCGAGATGACCGCGATATTTCAGCCATGGGCCGGCCATGGAGATATGGTCGGTGGTACATTTACCGTAGGCTTTGATCAGCAGTTTCAGGCCGGTAAGGTCCGAACCTTCCCATGCAGAGAATGGTTCCAGTAACTGGAGCCGGTCGCTCAGCGGGTCAACCAGCACTTGTACCTGACTTCCGTCTTCTGCCGGCGCCTGGTAGCCAGCGTCCTCTACGGCAAAGCCACTGGGCGGCATTTCAAATCCTTTCGGTTCTTCCAGCATTACTTCTTCCCCTTCGGCGTTGATCAGCTTATCCGTCAGCGGATTAAAGCTGAGCTTGCCTGCAACCGCCAGCGCCGTTACGATCTCGGGGGAGGCTACGAAAGCATGTGTCGAAGCGAGCCCGTCGTTGCGTTTGGCGAAATTGCGGTTGAAAGAGGTAACAATGGTATTCTTACGGTTGGGATCGTCGATATGGCGTGCCCACTGGCCGATACAGGGGCCGCAGGCGTTGGCGAGCACCACACCGCCCATCTTGTCGAATGTAGTCAGGATGCCGTCCCGTTCGATGGTATATCGCACCATTTCAGAGCCGGGTGTAATGGTAAATTCGCTTCTGGCTTTCAGGCCTTTCGACATGGCGTCGCGGGCAATGGATGCCGACCGGGAAATATCTTCATAAGAAGAGTTGGTGCAGGAACCGATCAGGGCTACTTCCACTTCTTCCGGCCATCCGTGTTCTTTTACCGCAGCGGCCATCTGGCTGATCGGTGTTGCGAGATCGGGGGTAAACGGACCGTTGATGTGCGGTTCCAGTTCATCCAGATTGATCTCGATCAGTTGATCGTAATAGATAGCAGGGTTGTCGTACACTTCCTGGTCGGGACGGAGGTGCTCCCGGATGCCGTCTGCCATGGCGGCAATTTCCTCACGGTCGGTGCCGCGCAGGTAATCACCCATCTTTTCATCGTAAGCGAATACGGAACAGGTAGCCCCGATCTCCGCGCCCATGTTGCAGATGGTTGCCTTTCCGGTACAGCTCAGGCTGTCGGCGCCTTCGCCGAAGTATTCCACGACAGCGCCGGTCCCGCCTTTAACGGTAAGGATACCTGCCACTTTCAGTATTACGTCTTTGGCAGAAGTCCATCCGTTCATTTTCCCGGTGAGCTTCACGCCGATCAGTTTGGGTTGTTTCAGTTCCCAGGCAAGCCCGGCCATTACATCCACGGCATCTGCGCCGCCTACGCCGATGGCGATCATACCCAGCCCGCCGGCATTAGGTGTATGGCTGTCTGTGCCGATCATCATGCCGCCGGGGAATGCATAATTTTCCAGGACTACCTGGTGTATGATACCGGCGCCGGGCTTCCAGAAGCCGATGCCGAATTTGTTTGATATGGAGGCAAGAAAGGCATATACTTCCTTGTTGACGTCAACGGCGGTGGCAAGATCCTGATCTGCGCCGACCTTTGCCTGTATCAGGTGGTCGCAATGCACCGTGCTCGGAACGGCAACCTGGTCGCGCCCGCAGGTCATAAACTGAAGCAGTGCCATCTGGGCCGTTGCATCCTGCATTGCTACGCGGTCAGGAGCAAAGTTAACGTAGTCTTTACCACGCTCGTAAGCGCCGGCAGGAGGTGCTGCGGTGTGAGAATACAGTATTTTTTCTGCTAAAGTAAGCGGACGCCCCAGCAGTGTACGCGCCGCGGCAATTTTACCGGGCAGTTCCCGGTACACGCGCTGGATCAGGTCGAGATCAAATGCCATTGCAAGAATGTTTTTAGGTAAATGTGACTTCTTAATGAATAGTCCTGCGAAATTATCCAAATTGACAGACAAAATGAAAAAAGCATGACAATTAATCTGCCATAACACTATATACAGGATTTATATTGTCGGGAGATTTCGCGTTCGTAGTCGTTTCCAATGAGGAAGTTGCATGCGTCCTGATTTTGGCGCTTCCTATTTTCCTATCGCTTTCTTAACTTCACACCATGGAAAAGAAAGAACGCCCACCTGTATATTATAGCGAATATTTACAGTTGGATAAAATATTGAATGCACAACAGCCGGAAAGCGCCAAAGAAGGCATCCGCGCTGACGATGAAATGTTGTTCATCATTATTCACCAGACTTATGAACTGTGGTTTAAGCAGATACTGCACGAATTGTCTGTAGTGCGTAATGTTTTTAAACAAGACACTATTCCGGCCAATGCTCCGGATATATATAACGTAGTGCACCGCCTGAAGCGCGTCTGCCGCATACTGGAAATAGCTGTCAGCCAGTTGGGGGTGATCGAAACAATGACACCACTTGATTTTCTCGACTTCAGAGATCTGCTTCGTCCGGCATCGGGTTTTCAAAGCATCCAATTCAAGATGGTAGAGGCAACCCTCGGGTTGGAATACGAACGACGCCATGGCAAAGACTATTATTTATCCCAGCTCAACCAGGGAGATATTGACCGGGTGAAACAGGCCGAATCTGAAGTTTCGTTATTGGTGCTGATCAATAAATGGCTGGAGCGGATGCCTTTTACTGAAGATCCGGATTACTGGCAGAAGGCCGGAGGCGGAGCGCCTTTCTGGGATCAGTATGAGGCATTGTACAAACAAAGCCTCGGGGAGGCAGAAATGGCCAATCTATCTGTGTTTCACAGTCTGTTTACAGGTCAGGAGCCATATCCGGAAGGCCGCCGGCTTAGCCGGGAGGCAAACCGGAGTGCGCTGTTTATCATGCTGTACCGCGACTATCCCTTGCTGCACCTTCCGTATGAGTTGCTGAACATACTGCTTGAGGTTGATGAGCAGCTTTCCCTGTGGCGTCACCGCCATATTCATATGGTGCAGCGTACGATCGGTAAGCGTACCGGTACAGGCGGCAGCAGCGGAGCCGCATACTTGCAGGCGGCAGCCGATTCGCATTATATATTCAGGGAGCTGGCAGAATTGACATCCTTCCTGCTGCCCCGCAATATGCTTCCTGAATTACCCGAAGGATTGGCAGCGGATCTGGGATATCGTTGATAAGTAACGTTTACGAAAGAGGCGATAAAACCAGGTTAATTTGAAAATTTGAAAATGTGCTAATTTGAAAATGTCTGGGTTTTGTTATTGAGTGTTTCATTTTCAAATTTTCAAATTCCCGAATTTCCAAATTATACGCTACTATGTCTTTAGCCATCGAGGTACATGATTTGCATAAGCGCTATAACGGCGCACTGGAGCCTGCCCTTTCCGGGTTTTCCCTGTCTGCCCGTAGCGGGCAGGTGACAGGGTTGCTGGGACCTAATGGAGCAGGTAAGTCCACTACCATTAATATCCTTTGCGGTCTGGTGACACCCGACCGCGGTACCGCAACCATTTTTGGTAAAGATTGTATAAACGATATGGCAGCGCTCCGGAAGGAGATCGGTGTAGTGCCGCAGCAGATTGCGTTGTTTGGTAATCTGACGGCCCGCGAAAACCTGATGTATATCGGCCGGTTATACGGCCTCAGTATCGCCAATATTCGCGAACGCTCATCCCGGCTGCTCGAACGGCTGGATATGACTCGCCATGCAGATAAGCGGGTAACCCGCTATAGCGGTGGTATGAAGCGGCGTACCAATATCATTGCTTCGCTCCTGCACGAACCGTCCATGCTGATCCTCGATGAGCCAACTGCCGGTGTAGATGTACAGTCGCGCGCGTTGATTCTTGAGTTTCTCGAAGAATATCACGGGCAGGGTAATACGGTTTTATACACTTCGCACCTGATGGACGAAGCCCAGAAAATTTGTGATGAAGTGGTGATCGTGGACGATGGGAAATATATAGTCAGCGGTACTCCCGGTGAGCTGATTGAAGGCACTCCGGACTGTGATACGCTGGAAGACGTTTTTTTACATTATACCGGCCATACGGTACGGGATTAATTTTGATTTTGAGCGGATACCCATGAAGAAGATTTTAGCAACAATGGTTAAGGAATGGATACTGCTGCGCCGTGACGTGGCAGGAATGACGTTGTTGCTGATCATGCCGGCCATACTCATTATTGTCATGGCCGTTATACAGGATGCGCCGTTCCGCGATTACCAGGAGATGCGTTTCGATTTATTGCTGGCAGATAACGACCAGGGTAGTCTTGCCCGTGAGGTGAAAAGCGGATTGGGCGAAGGCCGGAATTTCCGTGTAGTAGATAGCCTCGAGGGGGCGCCGGTAGATGAGCTGCAACTACAGCAACTGCTGCAGCAGGGAGAATACCGTGTTGGTATCGTGATACCGGCCGGAGCAACGGCAGAAGTAGCCAATACAGCCAATCGTATTGCTAACCGTATTTCTGAAAGGATCGGATTGGGAACCATGCCCGCCCGCGAACCCCGCGACAGCGTATATGTTCGTATCTATTTCGATCCGGCCACCAAGCCCACATTCCGTATGTCTGTTACTGCTGCGCTGGAGAAGTATATCACCTTTTCCGGCACCAGCCTGCTGATGCAGCGTTTGTCCAGGCTCAGTGGTGTGGAAGGCAGCGACAGCCTGATGCGGGATGCTGTTGCTGAAAAGGCGTTTCAGGGGCTTGAGGTGCGGGAAGAAGTACTGTTTGAAACCGGTGTGCCCAATACGCTGGTCAATTCTGTGCAGCATAACGTGCCGGCCTGGGCCATCTTCGGTATGTTCTTTATTGTGATACCCATAGCCGGGAATATGATCCGGGAGCGGGAAGAAGGGAGTGCGCTGCGGGTGTCGCTGGTGCCTGGCGCTATCCGTTTTGTGAGTCTGGGTAAAATCTTTTTTTATGTGATCGTATGTTGTGTGCAGTTTTTCCTGATGCTGGGCATCGGCATGCATATCCTGCCCTGGATGGGGTTGCCGCAGCTGCATCTGGGGGCGCATCCGCTGGCCGTTATCCCGGTAGCTGTGGCTATTGCATTTTCAGCTACGACCTATGGCTATTTTATCGGCTCCTGGTTCCGTACCACCAACCAGGCCTTACCGTTTGGCGCCATTTCGGTGGTGATCTTATCAGCGATGGGCGGCATCTGGATACCCGTGGACATCCTTCCCAAAACAGTGCAGCATATGGCTATGTGCTCTCCACTTTACTGGGCGCTGGATGGTGTGAATCAGCTATTCCTCCGTAACCTTGGTCTTGCATCTGTTTCCCGGCATCTTATGATCCTGACCGGCATTAGCCTGGTGTTGTGGATGCTCGCCTTTCTGAAAAACAGGAATAGCTACGCTATGTGAATGATGAGTTATGAATGATGAATTTTGGGAGATTGGCTATTGATCAGGATCCGTGCGAATAATCAAGCCCCAATCCACCCCTCACCCCTGATTACACTTCCCACTTCAGGGGATTGCGACGGCTCATCCATATATATCTTTTCAGATTCAGCCAGAAGGCCAGGACCATGTACACGATGAGCGGGGAGCCAAGCGTCATAAAAGAGATATAGATAAACCAGAGGCGGATGCGTGAAGTTGCAACACCAAGCTTCTCGCCAATAGCGGTGCATACGCCAAAGGCTTTCCATTCGATGAAATTCTTAAATAAGGACAGGCGGTGGTACATATGTTTTCTTGGTGGGGTAAAATTAAATAATTCTCCTTGTTCCGGCAAAAACGATTGTTCCGTACGTCTCCAGGATATATGATTTCAGGCCGGCGGGCTTTGAATATTTCATGTGTTTATATGCCGGTCATTTATTAGTTTTGCACGCATTCATTTTCTAACTTATAAAAAAGCATATTTTCAATGTCTTATCTGTTCACTTCAGAATCTGTATCCGAAGGACATCCCGATAAAATTGCGGATCAGATCTCGGATGCGCTCGTAGATAATTTCCTAGCCTGGGACCCGGAAGCCAAAATCGCCTGTGAAACGCTGGTAACAACCGGGCAGGTAGTGCTTGCCGGCGAGGTGAAATCGAAAACTTACATTGACGCACAGCAGATTGCGCGGGACGTGATCGCAAAGATCGGGTATACCAAAAGTGAGTATATGTTTGAAGCTAACTCCTGCGGTGTGCTTTCTGCCATACACGAACAATCTCCCGACATCAACCAGGGGGTAGATAAAAAGAAGAAAGAAGACCAGGGGGCCGGCGATCAGGGGATGATGTTTGGCTATGCTACCAACGAAACGGCCAGCTATATGCCGCTGGCGCTGGATATGGCGCATGTGCTACTCCGTGAGCTGAGCGCCATCCGTCGTGAAGGGAAGCAGATGAAATACCTGCGTCCGGATGCCAAAAGCCAGGTGACGCTTGAATATGACGACGACAATAAGCCGGTGCGTATTGATACGATCGTGATCTCTACACAGCATGATGATTTTGCCGATGAAAAGCCCATGCAAGAGCGCATCAGTAAGGATGTGATCGGTATCCTCATTCCCCGTGTGATCAAAACTTATCCGCAATACAAGCAACTGTTCAATAACAAGATCAAATATCACATCAATCCTACCGGTAAATTTGTGATCGGTGGTCCGCATGGCGATACAGGTCTCACGGGCCGCAAGATTATTGTCGATACTTATGGTGGTAAAGGCGCCCATGGGGGCGGAGCATTCTCGGGCAAAGATCCTTCCAAAGTGGACCGGTCTGCAGCTTATGCCACACGGCATATCGCCAAGAACCTCGTTGCGGCAGGCGTATGTAATGAAGTGCTGGTGCAGGTGTCTTACGCGATCGGCGTGGCACAGCCAATGGGCATATATGTCAATACGTATGGTACTGCTAATGTAAACCTGACAGACGGGGAGATCGCCCGCATTGTGGGCCAGGTGTTTGATATGCGCCCTTATTTTATCGAGCAGCGCCTGAAGTTGCGCCAGCCGATGTACAGCGAATGTGCTGCTTATGGTCACATGGGCCGCGAACCGCAGACGGTGACCAAAGAATTCCGTTCCGGTGATGGGAAGGTAAAAAAAGTGAAAGTAGAACTCTTTACCTGGGAAAAGCTGGATTATGTGGCTAAGGTGAAGAAGGCGTTTAAGATTAAGTAAGTTTCAATTCGCTTTTCAGTGTATGATAACAACAGGGCTGGCCATATCGGGAGCAGCCCTGTTGTATTAATAGATAGTCGCTTCACCGTCTCTCTCCTGCCAACGAGTGTATGCTCTTTTATTGTCACGGATTCCCGTTCGTCACCGCGAAGCATTGCTTCCGGATTGCTTTTCTGCCGTCAATGCATTGCCGTAACATTTACCTGCTCAATTCCTTGCAGATGTAATTCAATATGTCTGTCGTGTGCCTTGTTGCTGTATTCACTGATGATTTCCAAAATGTCGTGATCAATAAAATTACATTCGCTCCCATCAATAGTCAGTACACTGTACTCAGGCACTTCGTCTAATGTTTTTCTCAGCTTCACTTTGTTCAAAAATGTCACATTGGTGTTGAGTTTGATGTGGTACGTTTCAATTCCCTGTTGCTGTGTTCGGGTAATTTTGTATTCCGCTCTGAAATTGTTCTGGACAATGAAATAAACGGAAATCAAAAGCCCGATACTGACACCAATGAGCAGGTCGGTTGAAAGAATAACGATGATGGTAATTAAAAACGGAAGAAACTGTTTCCAGCCTAAGCGCCACATGCTTCGGTAAAGTTTGGGCTTTGTCAGGTTGTAGCCTGTAATGAGCAGAATGGCCGAAAGCGAAGCGTAAGGAATTTTATTGAGCAAAAAAGGGAAAAACAGTACGGCCAGTAAAAGAAAAAAACCGTGTGTAAATGCAGCAAGTTTTGTTCTTCCGCCCGCATCAATATTAGCTGCGCCTCTCACCACAACGGCTGTCATTGGAATTGCCCCTAAAAGCCCGCAGGTCATGTTGCCAATCCCTTGTGCAACGAGCTCGCGGTTTATGGGTGTAATCCTGTTCCGCCTGTCCAATTTGTCAATGGCCTCAATGCATAACAACGTTTCTAAAGTTGCCAGTAATCCGATAACCGTTCCGTATTTCCATATTTCTGCTGTGGAGAATAATTTTGTAAAGTCGGGAAAGGAAATATTTGAGAATATATTGGCCGGGATATTTACCAATTGTGTTTGCTTGAGTGAGAAGCCGGGGAAGGTATTTGTAAAGATCATGCTTGCAGCTATCCCGATGATAACAACTAAAAGCGGTGCAGGAATTATTTTTAGTTTTTTGGCAAACGGCTGTTGCAGCACGACCAGCACGATAAGTGAAATAACTGTTATCAATACGGCGCCTCTTGTGATATTGCGGTTCAAATGTCCAAAGTTCCCTAACAAATTGTCGGAAGAAAAAAGCTGAAGAAAGCCGCTTGTCCAAAAGTCAGGTTGGTCGTAGCCGATAGCCAACGGGATTTGTTTTGAAATAAGAATAATGCCGATTGCCGCCAGCATTCCTTTGATAACCGAAGAGGGGAAGTAGTTTGCGATCACTCCGAGTTTCAGTAGTCCGAGTATGAGCTGGAATAAACCGGCCACCATTACGGTAAGGAGGAAAACCCTGTAATCGCCCAATGAAATGATGGAAGCGGCAATAAGGGTTGTCAGGCCTGCGGCGGGTCCTGAAACGGCAAGCTGTGAACCGCTGATTAAAGAAACGACAAGCCCGCCGATGATACCTGACAGGAGTCCTGCGTAAAGTGGCGCCCCCGAAGCTAAAGCAATGCCTAAACAAAGTGGTAGTGCAACGAAGAAAACAGAAAGTCCGGCAGGTAAGTCATGCTTAAGCCAGATAATTCTGTAATATTTAATTGTCCGTCTCACTCAGCTTTTAAAATTATCCGGACAAAGGTAGATATTTAAAAATTGTACTGCATTATTTTAAAGGGATGCAGGAAGTGCTCACAGTTTTTTGAGGAGGAAGTTCAGTTGCTTAATAAGTCGGGACTGTTAGCTTATTCATACTGTTCCAGCAGGTATTTAATGATATCGGTAGTGGACACAATGCCTACGATCTTGCCACCCTCCACTACGGGCAGGGCATGAAATTCTTCGTGGGCAAAGATCTCAGCAACCGTTCTGATAGTGTCATTTGTCTCTACGGTCTTCGGATCGCTTACCATCACCTGCTCGAGTTTCAGCAGGTCGAATATGGTGTCATCTGCCTGCTCCCGCCCTTCGTATATATCTCCAAAGCTCAGTCTCAGGATATCCGATTTGCTCACTATCCCTACCAGTTTGTCGCCCGAAACAACAGGTATATGCCTGATATGGTTTCTTTTCAGCAGGGTACTCACATGCCGGAGATCATCAGAGATATCAGCAATAATCAGGTTTTTTGTCATGATAGACGATACGGGAGCTTTTGTGGTCATGGTCAAATAATTTATGTAATGAATAATTTATTACAAAGATGAATTCCGGATCACTGCCGGGAAATGATATTTGCACTCCATTTCAATGACTTTTCTCATTTATCTGCACATCAATGCATCTAACCAAAGATAAGAAATTGTATTTATATTATTGGTAACAGTTGGAAAGGTGATTGGGGTCAATACCGGAATGTGGTAATAAATTTCGCCCGCTCACGTGGCTGCGTGGCAATATCCCAGTTGCCGTCATATTCAATGCGTACCGGTAACAGTTTGTTGTCTACCGGTTCCAGCCGCACTTTCATGCGTACATCAAAATCATACACGATCGTGCTGTATGAAAGTGTATAGTCGCGCGCCATGATAGAGTAATCGGTGGCGCGAAACCATGTAGAGAGGTCTTTAAAGACCACATCTTTTTCGTATTGCGGTTTGGGTATCGCCTGAAACAGATAGCAGCGTTCTCCGGCATAAGACACAGCGGTAAGCCTGAAATCGTACATTTTGGCTGTTTCTGGTTCGAAAAGAGATGCTTTATCGCTCATGAATGGTATGCCGCTGATCTTGCTGCCGGGGCTGAATATCAGTTGCTTCAACTGGCCTTTGCTCCGTTCCAGTTTATTTCTGGCAGGGGCTTCGCTGCTCCCGGCTATAATGTCGGTCTCACCGCATATTTTTCCTTCAGCAAAAAATAAATGTGCGTAGAGTGCGGCAGTGAAGTGCCGGTAGGATCCGTTGCGTTTGTAAAATTTCCCCGTTGTTTTTTCTTCGATCACTTTCATCGATCGGCATTGTCCATCGTATTCCTGTTCGGTAACGCTATACAGGGCGGCGGTGGTGTTGTTTTTCTTGTCTTGTATGCGGATGTCGTTGGTAGCTGTATGGTTGGTGAGTCGCAGGGAGCGGAAGGCTTTGTAGAAAGTGGTGTCTGTTTTTATACGCTGAATGAATGCGTTTACATCCCAGCCGTCGCGGATAGCAGAAACGACCACTTCGTCCATCTCGATGGAGATGCCACCGATGCTACTGTCTGGTGTCTGCGCCCATGTACGGTATGTACAGCTAAAACAGAAAAACAGTATGTAAAGCACCGGTTTCATGCCTGGTTTTTGCGTGTTGTCATGATTGCTTCGGCGATAGTAATATCTTCGGGTGTGGTGATCTTGATATTGTTCTTTGCGCCTTCGGTAAGAAAAACAGGATGCCCTGCGGCTTCGCAGACCGTAGCTTCATCTGTAAACAGCTCCTGGTATTCCTGTTCAAATGCGGGCAATAATATTTCTGTCCGGAATGTTTGCGGTGTCTGGACCATACGCAGGCCTGAGCGATCAACCGGCGATGACTGATCTCCTGCCGTCTGGCGGACACTGTCGGAAACAGGTATGGCAGGTATAGCGCTGCCTTTTTCTATGGCCTGCTGCCGGCACCGGTGTATCAGCTCCCCGCTAACGAACGGGCGCACGCCATCATGGACCATTACAATACCCGGTTCTGTTATGGCTTTCAACCCGTTTTGCACACTATGGAAGCGGGTAGCTCCGCCTGCAATGATGGTGAGGTCTATCCGTGTACCGAAGTGCTGCAGTACCATTTGCGCATAGCTGATCTGGTGTGCCGGGAGCACGAGTATGATCTTTGCCTCGGGCAGGGCATCGGTAAAAGCCCGTATGGTATGGTACAAAACCGGTTTGTCCTGTATCTCAAGGAATTGTTTTGGTATGGCTGTTCCCATGCGCGTACCCTGTCCGCCGGCTACGATTACTACGTATGTCAGTATGCTTTGTGTCATGGTTTAATTAGCAGGTTGCAACATCCCCCCCTGCCCCCCTTCAAAGGGGGAGTTTGCGCCGTTTCCTTGTCATAGTCCGGTTGCGGAGCGAAGTGATCGTCTCCCTTTGAAGGGAGACAGAGAGGGATGTTTATTAATGCCAACCTCAAGTGAATTAGTGCCGTAATGTTACAAAAAAAGAGCTGCATAAACATGCAACTCTTGCGTTTTATTCAAGGTGAAAAGAAATTAGTTTTGACCTGCTTTGAAGTTTTTTACCGCCTCGGTCAGCTTCGGTACGATCTCCAGCGCATCGCCTACAATACCGTAATCAGCTGCTTTGAAGAATGGAGCTTCGGAATCTTTGTTGATGACCACGATCGTCTTGGAAGCGTTCACGCCTGCCAGGTGCTGTATGGCGCCGGAAATACCTACCGCGATGTACAGATTCGGGCGAATGGTGCCGCCTGTTTGTCCCACGTGCTCGTGGTGCGGACGCCAGTGGCTGTCAGCTACCGGACGGGAGCAGGCGAGGGCAGCGCCCAGTGATTTGGCCAGGTCTTCGAGAATGCCCCAATTTTCAGGCCCTTTCATACCACGACCGCCGGAAACCACAAGTTCGGCTTCTCCGAGTGGAACATCACCGGTCACTTTATTCACTTCTTTTACCTGGATACCAAAATCACTATCCTCAAAAGCAACGGTAAGCTTTTCCACTGCGGCGCTACCCGATCCTTTCTTTACCTGGAAACTGTTGGGCATGAGGGTAATCACTTTTTGTTCGCTGGTAATGTTGACATAAGCAAATGCCTTGCCTGAGAATACGCTTTTCTTCAGCGCAAAGCCGTTGTCCAGATTTGGTTGGGAGATGGCGCCCGCTACCATACCCGCTTTCAGACGGGCGGCAATGCGCGGTGCAACGGTTTTGCCGGTAACGTCGTGCGACAGCACGATCACTTTTGTATTTTCCTGCCCTGCAGCGGTGATTGCCGCTTTGCTGTATGTACGGGCGTTCAGGTTATTCAGCCGGGCGTCGGCTACATGCAGCACTTTATTGGCCCCATAGTCGCCCAGTTGCTGCATGGCATCGTCTGCGATATCTCCCAGTACCAGTGCAGTAGTCGTTGTGCCCAGTTGCTGCGCAATGCCGGCGGCATATTGCACCAGCTCGAAAGTTTTTTTCCGGAAGGCCCCTTCTGTATGTTCTGCTAAAACAAGTATAGACATGGAATGTAGAATGTAATGTGGTTATTTAATTAATAATGACTTGAGAACGGTTAAATGACCTTCGCTTCATTGTGCAATGCCGCTACCAACTCGTCGATATTGTCGGCATTGAACATTTTTACTCCGGTTTTTGCCGGTGGTAATTCATATGAAACGATCTGGCTGAGCGGGGCAGCGTCTGAAGGAGCAACCACTTTCAGCGGTTTGGTACGGGCGGCCATGATCCCTCTCATATTCGGGATGCGTGCTTCTGCCACACCTTTCTGGCAGGAGATAACCAGCGGTAGCGCTGCAGTATCGATTTCTTCGCCGCCTTCGATCTCGCGGGTTACAGTAGCAGTGTTGTTGCTGATGCCCACTTTGGTAGCGAATCCGATATAGTCTACATCGAGCAGCCCGGCCAGCATAGCGCCGGTAACGCCGTTGTTGTAGTCGATGGATTCTTTACCGCAAAGAATAAGGTCGTATTTTTCGTTTTGCGCGTATGCCGCGATCTGTGCAGCTACTACATAAGGGTCGCTGCTGTCGGTATCAATGCGGATGGCTTCATCGCCGCCCAGCGCCAGGGCTTTGCGGATCACGGGTTCTGCATCGGCTTTGCCCACCGTTACGAGATGCACGGCAGTGGCGCCACCGCTTTCTTTTAGCTCCAGGGCACGTACCAGTGCATACCATTCGTCGTAGGGGTTGATGACCATCGTCACGCCCTGAGTATTAAACCGGGTATTATTATCGCTGAATGCGATTTTTGAGGTGGTGTCGGGTACCTGGGCAATACAAACTAATATCTTCATCAGATGTATGATAATTTATCGGTAAACAAACAATAAATGCATAGTAAAACTGGGTGCAAACCTACGTCAAAATGTTGATAGCTGGTTTGTAGAATAGGGAATTATTGTTTTAGTTTAATGTGTTTTACCAAAGATATGGCAGGAGAATATTGTGAAGATTCTCTTGCCTGCACAAATTGGTTTAATTTTGCAGCCTTGTCGTTTGTTATCTATGAAGATATTAATGGTTTGTCTGGGTAATATCTGCCGTTCGCCGATTGCAGAAGGCCTGTTGCGCTATAAGGTGGATCAGCATGGCCTTGGCTGGATCGTGGATTCGGCCGGCACAAATGGTTATCATACGGGAGAGCCGCCGCACCGGCATTCGCAGGAGGTGTGTCTGCAATATGGTGTCGATATCTCCGGGCAGCGTGCCCGGCGTTTCGAAAGCCGGGATATCATGCGTTATGATAAAATATACGTCATGGCGGAAGATGTATTCCGGGATGTCCGGCGTATTGCCGGTAATGGCGCTGACCTGAGCCGGGTGGATTATTTTCTGAACGAATTGCACCCCGGTACGAATACTTCCGTTCCCGACCCCTGGTATGGCGACGAAGACGGTTATCTGCCGGTATATGAAATGATAGACCAGACCTGCGAAGCCATCATCCGGAAATATGGCAAACAGTAACGACTTTTAATTTAAATCTAAAATTATAAATACCACGAAAAAGATGCACCCGGTGCAGGAGTTACAACATCCCCCTCGCTCCCCCTTCGAAGGGGGACGATCACATCGCTCCCGGCACAGCAGTCCGGTAAGTACAACGGTATAATCGTCTCCCTTTGAAGGGAGATGAGAGAGGGATGTGATACTAAAATATGATTTCCCCATGCTATAAACGGTTTTGGGAGACAGTTTTAGATAGACTTAAAAACGTGAACATTTTACAGACTTAGTAATTTAATAAAACATGTCCAAACCATCTATCCCCCAGGGCACACGCGATTTTTCTCCGGCAGAAGTACGCCGTCGTCAATATATCTTTACTACGCTGCGTGAAATATTTGAAACCTATGGCTTCCAGCCGCTCGAAACGCCGGCTATGGAAAACCTGGTTACACTTACCGGGAAGTACGGCGAGGAAGGCGACCGCCTGATCTTTAAAATTCTGAATAACGGATTGCACGAACAACAGGAGCAGAAAAAGGAAACACTGCGGACAGAATGGGACAAGCTGCTCTCCCGTCCTTACAGTTCGCCTGTGGTTACGGAACGTGCTTTGCGCTACGACCTCACTATACCCTTTGCACGGTACGTTGTGATGCATCAGCACGAACTCGCATTCCCCTTCCGCCGCTACCAGATGCAGCCGGTATGGCGTGCCGACCGTCCCCAGAAAGGGCGTTACCGGGAATTCTGGCAATGCGACTGCGATGTAGTGGGCAGCAATTCGCTGATCAACGAGGCGGAGCTGCTGTGCATTTACCGGAGCGCTTTTCATAAGCTCGGTCTGCCGCAGGTACAGGTGAAGATCAACAGCCGCAAGCTGCTGGCCGGCCTGGCTGAGATCGCCGGTGTGCCGGATCTGATGATGGACATGACCATCGCGCTCGATAAACTGGATAAGATCGGGTGGGATAGTGTGGCGCAGGAACTGGCGCAGCGCGGTATCACGGCAGAAGGAATCGAAAAGATACGTACCGTCATTACGGTGACCGGGACGAATGATGAAAAGCTGGCGGCGCTGGCCTCTGTTATGGCAGGAAGTGAAACCGGTATGCAGGGTGTGCAGGAACTGAAGGATGCATTGAAATACCATGGCGAGCTGGCTGCAACGGAGTGGCAGTCGGAAATTGTGGTGGACATCAGTCTCGCCCGCGGATTGAATTATTACACCGGCGTGATCGTGGAGGTAGCCTGCGGAGCTGTGAAGATGGGCAGCATCGGCGGTGGCGGCCGTTACGATGATCTGACGGGGTTGTTCGGCCTGAAAGGACTTTCCGGGGTCGGAATCTCGTTCGGTATTGACCGGATATACGATGTGATGGAAGAGCTGCAGCTCTTCCCGGAGCAACTGGCGACTGGCAGCCGGGTGATGCTGGTTAATTTCGGCGGTGATAATGAAGTGTATGCATTGCATGTACTACGGCAGTTGCGTGCAGCAGGGATTGCCACAGAAATTTATCCTGATGCGGTCAAATTCGATAAGCAGATGAAATACGCAAACAAACGTGGCTTTGCCTATGTGATCATTGCCGGCGATGAAGAACGGGAAAAAGGAATGGTGAGCCTGAAGGATTTTACGACCGGCCAGCAGGAAATGATTGCCCTGAAACAGGGGATTGACCGTTTATCACCGTAGAGGCGCGATGCATCGCGCCTCCTGACTTCCGCAAATTAACACCCAAAATTGAATAAGTCAGCTAAATATCGTT
>CAZGPG010000023.1:0-58690 GCA_964527735.1 uncultured Chitinophagaceae bacterium
TTTCATCCGGAAAAATTAGCAGAAAGTAAAGGTTAATAAAGATACGTAGTTCTACCTGATTTTAAGTGTTAGGGTATTACTACTTGTGATGAGGGGGAGAGACAGGGGTATTTTTACATGGAGTGTATGTATCCGTGTTTTATGATTTGAGATAACCATTATTGATAGATATATACATCAGAATTGAACCCTATGAAGTACTTGTGGATATTGTTGATGGCCCTTTTTCCATATGCGGGCAACCGTGTGGCTGCGCAGTTGCAGTATAACGAGCTGCCGGGATTCCTGAAGGCGAACAGTGTGTGGGCGTTCGGTGAATACGGCGGGTATGATTTCAATACAGCTGCGCCGGTAGTTACTTCTATTTATGCTTCCCAGCAGTGCGCTTCAGTGTCGGATAGCGCTACGGGGCAGTTGTTATTTTATGCTGGTGCGTACCAATACATTCCTGTGAGTGCCCCAAATGATACGGGTAGATGTTTTGACAGGAATCATCAGATCATGACAAACGGGGAAAGTATTGCAGGTTGCAACAGTGGGGGGAGTACGGCTCAGGGGTATTCGATTGTGCCTGTGATCGATTCTCCGGGGAAATATTATCTGTTTTCCCTTAATTGGCAGGGAGGGCAGCCGGGACTATATTATTCGGTGGTTGACATGAGTCTTAACGGTGGTTTAGGTGATCTGGTTCCGGATCGGAAGAATATTATTCTGGATAGCAGCAAATTGAGCGAGGCGATGGTAGTCGTGCCCGGGAATAATTGTGATGTATGGCTGATCGTACATGCTTTTCAGGAGCCGCAATTCAAAGCATACCGGATACATGCGGGAGGTATTGATACGCCCGTAATATCTGTAGCCGGTGAGATCGGATTGAATCCATTCAGAGATTATGCTTGGTATAGTAAGTGTCAGATGGCAGTGAGTCCGGATCGCAGTAAGCTGGTGTTAACGCATAACTATACTAATTTGTTCAACACCGGGCTAACGAATACCCGGAGACATACATCCGGCACGCATCTATTCCGGTTTGATCCCTGGACAGGGACAATTTCTGATTATGTACGTGTGCATAGTATGGGTATCGGTTTCGGGGCCGCTTTTTCTCCGGACAACTCAAAATTGTATGTATGGACACGTAATTTCGGCTGGTCCTCCTCCTCCGACGGAACGGTCCGGCAGTATGACGTGACCTCTCATGATTCAGCAACGATAGTTGCATCAGCTTATGATATTAATCCACCACTTAATGGAAGGAACGGGCTTTTGACTTCTCTGAGGCTCTACAATGGTAAGATTTATGCGTCTGTTGTTGGTACGGCCCAGGTGGATGTGATTAATCAACCGAATAGCTCCGGTGTTGGATGTGATTATCAAAGAGGGGCCATTACGATGCATCCGGGACAGCGGGCCATATATGGATTACCTTCAGAGGTCGTATATCCGTACCACGATACGTTTTATTACCGGGCAATGGATACCCTGATCTGCGTGGCTTGGGACAACCTGGAGCTTGCAGCGCCGGAGGGGTATGATACTTACGTATGGAACGATGGCTTCACCGGCCATAGCCGACAGGTTACGGATTACGGCACCTGGTGGGTGAAGAGTTCCGGCTGCCACAGCCGGGTAGATACTTTTACGATACGCGGCGGGAATGTTGTTTTCGACCTCGGACCGGACTCTGTGATCTGTAACACGCCGGCGCCCGTGCTGAACCCGGATAAGCCGGGAATGCAGCACCGCTGGCAGGATGGCAGCACGGCTGAGCGATATATTGTAAACGCCGCCACGAACTTGTACTGGCTGGAAGTAAGCCAGGATGGCTGTACTCATTCCGATACCGTGCAAATACATTTTGCCGATCTCCGCCAGGACTTCGGATATGAAGACCGGAAGCTGTGCCAGCGCCAGGAGATAAATCTGACCCTCGAAGCCAATGTGCCCCCCGGAGCATCCGCCGTATGGCAGGACGGCAGCAGCGCTTCTTATTTTGATGTACGTGATACCGGCACTTACTGGGTGGAAGTACGTGATTCATTTTGTGTGGCAAGCGATACGCTTCATGTGATGCGTGAATTCTGTGATTGTTTTATTGAGCTGCCTACGGCATTTTCTCCCAACGGGGACGGACGGAATGATGTGTGGCGGCCGGTGGTAGAGCCGGGATGCCCGGTGAAGGAATACACCCTGCGGATCTTTAACCGGTACGGGCAGCAGGTGTTTATGTCGGTAGATGCAATGAAGGGATGGGACGGAACGATAGGCGGCGCTCCGGCTCCCTCCGGTGTGTATATGTATGAGCTTTGGTTTAAGGGGGGTAAGAAAACAGATGTATTCCGCAAGGGAGATATTACACTGGTACGATAAAAACAGTTTGATAACATAAAGGAGCAAGCCGAAAATCCTGCAAAGAGTAGGCGTAAAAAAATGATGATTATGAAAAAGAAAGCGACGTTACTTTTATCATCTCTCCTGGCGGTTTCTGCCATGCAGGTTAGCGCTCAGGCGCCTGTGATAGAGTGGGACAAAACTTACGGAGGAAGCGCCGGTGATGAGATGAGTTGTATGACCCTCACCCCTGATGGCGGGTATATTTTTGCAGGACACTCTGTTTCGGGAATTTCCGGGGAAAAGACGGATACATCCCGGGGTAGTCTGGATATCTGGCTGGTACGTACAAGCGCAGACGGGACGGTCATAAAGGAAAGAACGATCGGGGGAGATGATTCCGATTACCCGAGCAGCATTACGCCGACCCCTGACGGCGGATATATTATATTGGCAAATTCCAGCTCCGGCAAAACCGGCGACAAAGATGATACAGCCAAAGGAAGAGCCGGCCGTGGCTCTGGTCCTGAAGCGGATCTCTGGGTGATCAAGCTCGACGCTACACTGGATACGATCCAGTGGCAAAAAACAATAGGAGGGAATACTACAGATCGCCCGGCTGCTATTATCAACACTGCGGACGGCGGCTATATAGTAGGCGCTTATTCCCGTTCTGAAATTTATGGAGATAAGACGATTGCCAGGCATGCCGGCTCAACCGTTGCATACGATTACTGGATCCTGAAGTTGAACAGCACCGGTGCTATTCAGTGGCAGAAAGTAATAGGTGGCATAAGAGATGACAATATGCAATCGATTGTCGCTACATCTGATGGCGGGTTTATTGCAGGTGGATATTACAACGGTAATACAATGGGTGAAGCCGGCCAAATGGATATATCTGATACTGTCCGTGGCGGCAACGACTATTGGGTTGCGAAATTTGATGCTGCCGGTACTATCCAGTGGGAGAAGCTTATAGGTGGGAACCGCAGTGATATGCTGGATAATATTATTCAGACCTCTGATGGCGGTTATTTGCTTGCCGGTGGCTCCGAATCTGAAATATCAGGTGATAAAACAGAAGACCTGATGTCGAACAATACCAAAGATTACTGGATCGTAAAGCTAAACAGCACCGGCGATATCGAGTGGGATAAAGTATATGGTGGTACAGGTATTGATGAACTACCCGTTGCTGTAGAGACAGCAGACGGTGGTTATGTGATTGCCGGAGAATCCAATTCACGGGCAAATGCCCAGTTTACCAACAAGCTGACAGAGAAGCCGGACAGGCATATCTGGATGCTGAAACTGGATCATGCAGGTGATAAGGTATGGGAAAAATCCATCGGTACCGATTCTGTAGATAAATTTGGCGGATTTATGGCTACGCCTGATGGAGGGTATATCGTTGGTGGTTATACCGTTTCGGGGATTACCGGCGATAAAACCGACACATCCCGTGGTGGTCGGGATTTCTGGGTAATAAAACTCGGCAAAGATTGTTCTTCTGATACAACGAAGACTTATGTAGCTGATGCCATCTGTCCTGGTGGCTATACATTACCCGGCGGCGCTCTCGTCTCTGCGGCAGGGGTGTATTATGATACAGTGATGTCATCTGCCAATTGCGACAGCGTACTTGTATTCACACTTACGGAAGCCGGTGAGATCAATACAGATGTTACCGTAGATAACGGCACTGCCACTGCGGCGGCCACAGGCGCTACCTATCAATGGATCAACTGTGCAGACAACCAACCGGTACAGGGCGCGACAAATGCGTCGTTTACACCGACAGCTACCGGTAACTATGCTGTTGTTGTAACAGTGGGTAGCTGCAGTGACACATCGGATTGCCAGGAAGTGATCCCGACTTCAGTATCTGATAAAGACCTGGCCGGCGAGGTGCGTATCTATCCCAACCCGGTGAGCAGCCAGGTCTATATCCAGGCTCCGTTCGTTGTAAATGTAACCATCAGCACCATGGATGGACGGGTTGTGCTGACTCATGAAAATGTGCGTATGCTGGATGTAAGCATGCTTTCTGAAGGCATTTACCTGCTTCGGGCAACAGATGCAAGCGGCGCTGTAATCCGCACGGAGAAGCTGGTAAAAATAAAATAGAGAGAGCGATTTGTTTCAGGGAGGACCAGGCAGTCTCAATATTATTGAGGCTGCCTTATTTTATTACAATCTCCGTGAAGCGGAGTCAATCAAGGACGGGTCAGGTAACTCTCTTATTGTACTATAGGACGTGTCAATCCTTCAGATCGGTAAGTTGAGTCCCACGCTCCTTCTATTTCCATAAACCGGGTGTGCTCGCTTTGTTTGCCCTTCATCCGGTTCCTCCGGGCAAAGATTCTTCCTTTATGATTTACAGCTTCCACGCCTACGCCCTTCGGCAATGCTCAGGGTAGCAGGGGGGGTGATTTGTGTAGAGACGCGATTTATCGCGTCTCTGTCATGGCACGGGGAGACGCGATAAATCGCGTCTCTACTCAACCTGTTGGCATTGATTTATTATGTAGCATAGAAAAACCTTTATTATGGCAACTACAAAATCAAAAACAACACCGGCAGACAAGATCAATACGGGCATTACCGTCGCCAACAGTAAGAAGGTGGCGGATGCGCTGAACGAGATACTGGCGGATGAGTTTGTATTGTATGTGAAAACTTTAAAGTTTCACTGGAATATTGAAGGGCGGGATTTTCATGCGCTTCATATTTTCCTGGAGGAACAGTACAACCAGTTGCAGGCTATTATTGATTCGGTGGCAGAGCGGATCCGTAAGGTGGGGCATTTTGCGAACGGCAGCTTAAAGCAGTTTCTCAGTGATACCGGGCTGAAGGAGCATGCGGAAACCAACGCTATAACGGAAGACAAGCTGCGTGAACTGGTCTCTGACCATGAAAGCATCATCCGTAAGGTAAGGGAGTGCATTGATGATTTTGATGAACAATATAAAGACCAGGGAAGCGCAGACTTTGTAACCGGCCTCTTAAAACAACATGAGAAAATGGCCTGGATGCTCCGCGCCAGTGTGAGCAAATAGGATATTATAACGACACATGCGCCGACTGTACCGGAGCGCCGAAGAATACCGCAGCATGGCTGTCGAAATCTTCCGGATCATCGGTAGTGAAGAACTCCATTTGCCCGTTCCGGCTCAGTTGCTGCTCCAGAGCCGGGTGGCGCTGCAGGTAATCTGCCAGGCTGTCTGCAACAAGGCCGCCCTGGGATACAAGCGTCACGTCTTCGGGCAGGTACTGCCGGATCTTTTTTTCGAGCACCGGGTAATGGGTGCATCCCAGCAGGACTGTGTCGATCTCCTGTGATTGCTCCATAAGCGCATCCACGTATTTTTTGATAAAATAGTCGGCTCCCGGGGAATCGTATTCCCCATCTTCGATCAGCGGTACCAATAACCTGCATATCTGCTGGAATACGGATACGCCGGGATGGAAACGGGAGATCTCGTCCATATAGGCGCCGGACTGTATCGTCCCTTTTGTGCCCATGACACCGACAACGCCCGTTTTGGAATAGTTCCCGATTATTTCGGCAGTAGGCCTGATGACGCCCAGTATGCGCTTGTCGGGCGCATGCCGGGGAATGATATGCTGCTGTATACGTCTTAATGCATTCGCAGAGGCGGTATTGCATGCCAGGATCACGATCGGGCATCCTCTCTGCCAGAGCCATTGCACGCATTTCAGGGTGTATTGGTAGATCGTTTCGAGAGAAAGGTTTCCGTAAGGAGCATGTGCATTGTCTCCCAGGTACAGGTAGTCGTATTGCGGCAGCTTTTCCCGGATGGCTTTAAATATGGTAAGACCGCCATACCCGGAATCAAAAATGCCAATAGGGGTTTTTATGTTGGTCATTGCTGGTGTTTAAAGCGTAACAGGTATGCAGCGGGATGTGCTTTGCTGGACGGCAGGCGCCCAGACACTTTCCACCCATCCGACAGCTTATATTTACCGCAATATTAACGCGGATTTTGTACAATTGAAAAGGTTTTTCTCATCCGGTAGAGATGCCTGCGATACAGCAACAGGTAAATAACAGGCAGCCCGGATAGTTAAAATAGGTAACTTTACCATGTTTTGCTGCATCTTGTTTGTATGAATGATAAGTATACATCAAAGAACGCTGTCATCCTGAACCCTTATTCGCTGTTGGCGCAATCATCCGGTAATGACAGTAGGGGGCGTGCTTGTACGAATTGAGCATGATGCATGCCGGTTACCGCGGCGTCATTGCGAGGCGCAGCCGAAGCGATCCCATGTTCACACGGAGATTGCGAGGAGGAACGACGAAGCAATGACGGGTTGTGTTCTATTGTATGTATAGGTCGGTTCTGTAAAGAAGTAAGTATTGATAATCAAACGACAAAAACATGTGTCATTGGCACGAAGGAAGGATCTCACAAAATACAGACACACATTACGTGGGAACCTTCCTTCGTCAGGATGACATAGTAGACAGATTCATGCGATCGTCATTGCCCCGGATGTTTTTCAGTAAAATGTTTTTTACTTTGTAAGTATTTTCCGTTTTTACCTTGGCTTCATTAAAAAAACTTGCAGGACAGACGGTGTGGTATGGCTTCAGCAATATTGCCGCACGGCTGCTGACGTACCTGCTCACGCCTTATTTTACCTATATCCTTACCGATACCGGCGGACAGGTGGAGTTTGGTAAATATGCTTTCATATATGCCTGTATCCCCATCCTGAATGTGATCTATACATACGGGATGGAAACCGCCTTCTTCCGCTTCAGCACGGATGAAGACCGCCGTAAGCTATACAATACGCAGCTTACATCGATACTGGTGAGCACGTTGCTTTTCAGTGTGCTGTTATATGCCTTCCGTGCGCCGCTGGCTGCATTCATCAATGTGGCGGAGCATATGGAGTATGTAAGCTGGTGTGCAGCCATCATCGGGCTGGATGCGCTCGCAGCATTACCCTATGCACGTCTGCGGCGGGAAAACCGTCCGCGTAAATATGCCTTTACCAAGGTTGCCGGCATTCTGGTGTATGTAGGCTCCATCGTTTTCCTGTACAGCTTTGCCGGCAAATGGGCGGCCTCATATCCTGAAAGCGCTTTTGCCGGATGGTATGAACGGCATTGGGGCGTAGGGTTTATTCTTTTTGCCAACATCCTTCAGTCGGTTGTGACGCTGCTCCTGTTGTCGCGGGAGCTGGCGGATTACCGGCCTCAGATCGATCCCGCCATACTGAAAAAAGTGCTGCGTTATGGTTTCCCGATCCTGATCGCAGGGTTTGCCGGCGTGATCAATGACACGCTCGACAGGGTGATGCTTCAGAAGCTGTACCCCGCTTCGGGAGATGCTACCTTGCGGATGGTGGGTGTGTATACTGCCGCCGTCCGGCTTTCGGTAATGATCAACCTGGTGATCCAGGCATTTAAAATGGCTGCGGAGCCTTTCTTTTTTTCTATTTCCAAAGAAGCGGATGCACGGGATACCTATGCGCGGGTGATGAAATGGTTTGTGATCGTGATGGCGGTGATGTTCCTCGGCATCATGCTGTTTCTCGATGTCTGGAAATATTTTGTGGGGCCTGATTACCGTGATGCGCTGGGACTTGTGCCGGTGCTGCTGCTGGGCTACGTATGTCTCGGCATTTATTACAACCTTACCGTGTGGTATAAACTCACGGATCGTACACATTTCGGGGCATGGATCATGCTGATCGGGGCGGGCATCACCATATTGTTCAACTGGTTGCTGATACCCCATTGGGGCTATGTTGCCTGCGCCTGGGCAACACTGCTGTGCTATGCTACGATGATGGCGCTGTCTTACCTGTGGGGGCAGAAATATTATCCGATACCATACCCGCTGAGAAGGATCGGGAGCTACCTGCTGGCAATGCTGCTGCTATATGGCGCGCA
This sequence comes from uncultured Chitinophagaceae bacterium, assembly GCA_964527735.1. Taxonomy (GTDB): domain Bacteria; phylum Bacteroidota; class Bacteroidia; order Chitinophagales; family Chitinophagaceae; genus JBEBVQ01. Next base: position 8,267 of record CAZGPG010000023.1, read on the forward strand.
CTGGATCATTACCCAATGGACGGACATGCTGTGGCTCCGGATTGCAGCAGGTGTTATGCTGATGCTTACGTTCATAGGGTATATCTACAGGAAGGAGGGGAGTGAATTAAAGCCCGCCCCGGGGACTTGATCGGGGATCGTCCGTTATCTTTAGTTGTGGTATCCGCAGGCGATGGCGGGTCAGGCCCACCATGACAGATCTTTTTTGAGTCCGCCACGACATCCTTTTGCTAATGTCATCTCAAATTTTCAGATTGAATATTTCAGGCGTACTTTTGCAGCCATAACCCGTTCTGTTTCTTATGCTTTCTGCCAACGAAATTCGCAGCCGTTTCCTGGATTTCTTCCGGGAAAAAGGCCATCATATTGTTCCCTCCGCACCGGTTGTGATAAAGAATGATCCTACATTGCTCTTTACCAATGCGGGTATGAACCAGTTCAAAGAATATTTCCTCGGTAATAAAGCGCCGGAATACCCCCGTGTGGCGGATACGCAGAAATGCCTGAGAGTCAGCGGAAAGCATAATGATCTCGAAGAGGTAGGCGTTGATACCTATCATCACACCATGTTTGAGATGCTGGGTAACTGGAGCTTCGGCGATTACTTCAAAAAAGAAGCAGTAGCCTGGAGCTGGGAATTGCTCACAGAGGTATATGGCATCCCTAAAGACCGGCTGTACGTAACATATTTTGAAGGTGATGCAGGAGAACAGTTGCCCCCGGATGAAGAAACACTGACCCTTTGGAAACAGTATGTCAGCGAAGACCGGATACTGCCGGGCAATAAAAAGGATAACTTCTGGGAAATGGGCGATACCGGCCCCTGCGGCCCTTGTTCTGAAATACATGTGGACTGCCGCGGCGAGGATGAGCGAAAGGCTGTAGATGGTAAAACCCTCGTGAATGCAGATCATCCGCAGGTGATCGAGATATGGAATAACGTATTTATGCAGCACAACCGTCTGAAGGACGGCAGTCTGCAACCGCTGCCTGCGAAGCATGTCGATACCGGCATGGGGCTGGAGCGGCTGGTACGTGTGCTGCAGGGCAAGCAGAGCAATTATGATACCGATCTGTTTGCCGGTACGATTGCCGAAACAGAAAAGATTACCGGAAAGAAATACGATTACAGTGATTCCAAAGAAGCGGTAGCCTTCCGTGTTATTGCCGATCATATCCGCGCCATTTCCTTTACGATCGCTGATGGGCAATTACCTTCCAATACCGGTGCGGGATATGTGATCCGCCGTATCCTCCGCCGTGCCGTGCGCTATTATTATTCTTACCTGGATTATAAGCAGCCTTTGCTACACCGGCTGATACCTTCACTTGCCATACAGTTTGAACAGGTATTCCCTGAATTGCAAAAACAGGCTGATTTTGTAGCAAGAGTCATACAGGAAGAAGAAGAAGCCTTTTTGCGTACGCTTGATAAGGGGTTGAAAAAAATGGACGAAATTGTTGCCCGTGCAAAGCCGGAAAATGTAGTAGGCGGTAAAGATGCGTTCGAGCTTTATGACACGTATGGATTCCCGGTGGACCTGACGCGTCTGATCGTACAGGAACACGGTATGACCGTAGACGAAACCGGCTTTGAAGCGGAAATGCAGCAGCAGAAAAACCGCAGCCGGGCAGCTACGACAGTAGATACGGAAGACTGGATCACCGTAAACGATGTGCCTGAAACAACTTTTGTTGGCTACCAGGATTTCCTCATCGAAACGAAGGTGGTGAAATACCGGAAGGTAAAGGCAAAGGGCAAAGAGCAATTCCAGATCGTACTTGAATCCACTCCCTTTTATGCCGAGAGCGGCGGGCAGGTGGGCGATACGGGCGTTCTGGTATTTGGTGCGGAAGAAATTGCAGTAACGGATACGAAAAAGGAAAACGACCTGATCATTCATTTCATCAGCAATCTGCCGGGTAATATAGATATCGCGGTTACTGCCAAAGTGGATGTAGAGCAGCGTTTTGAAACAACATACAATCATACTGCCACACACCTCATGCATGCGGCGTTGCGACAGGTATTAGGTGCGCATGTGGCGCAAAAAGGTTCTCTTGTAAACCCGGAATTGCTGCGGTTTGATTTTTCTCATTTCAGTAAAATGACGGACGAGGAGATCCGTGAAGTGGAGCAGATCGTCAATGAGAAGATCAGAGCCAACATCCCGGTTGTGATCCGTGAGATGCCTAAGGAAGAAGCGATGAAGCTGGGCGCCATGGCCTTGTTTGGTGAGAAGTATGGCGACGTTGTCCGTGTGGTAACCATAGATCCTGATTTTTCTGTTGAATTATGCGGTGGTACGCATGTGGGCAACACGGGTATGATCGGGGTGTTTACTATTGTCTCGGAAGCGGCGGTAGCTGCGGGTGTGCGGCGGATTGAAGCGCTGACGGGCCCTGCTGCCATACGTTATTTCGCCGACAGAGTAAGCCAGCATAAAGGAATTGCAGAATTGCTGAAGACAAATGATCCGCTGAGAACAGTTGCGAAACTGATCGAAGATAAGGCTGCGCTGGAGAAAAAGCTGGAGCTGATGGAAGCAAAAGAATTGCGTTCCATAGCGAAGGAGATTTCCGGCAATATCACTAAGATCAATGGGCTTGATTTTATTGGCCAGCAGGTTACTGTCAGTTCTGCCGATGCGCTTAAAAAGCTTTGCTTTGAGTTGAAAGGACTGCTGAAAGATTATCTTGTTGTGCTTGTCGCATCAATAGAAGGCAAAGCCCATGTAGCGATACTCATTGATGAAGTGGTTGCGGCATCAAAAGACCTTGATGCAGGAAAGATGATCAAACAACAAGTGGCCCCGCTGATCAAAGGCGGCGGCGGCGGGCAAAAGACGCTGGCCACAGCCGGTGGGCAGGACAGCAGCCGGCTTACCGAAGTCATTGAATCTGTACGAAAAATATTAATGAGCTAATTAGCCAATCAGCTGATTATGAAACAACAACCTTTACCGGATACCTTGCGCGAAGGCGGTGTTATATTGGTAGACAAGCCTTACCGCTGGACGTCGTTTGATGTGATCAATCGTTTACGCCGTTTACTGAACGTGAAAATTGGCCATGCCGGTACGCTTGATCCGCTGGCTACCGGTTTGCTGATCTGCTGCACCGGTCCCTGGACGAAAAGGATCACGGAATATCAAAAGCTGCCCAAGGAATATACGGGCATTTTTCATCTTGGTGCGGTGACACCGACATATGACCTGGAAAGCGAACCGCAGGATCACAAACCTTACGACCATATTACAGAGCAGGAGATCATGGCTGCAACAGCAGCATTTACCGGTGAGATACAGCAGGTGCCGCCGGTGCATTCTGCCATAAAAAAAGGCGGGAAACGCGCCTATGAGCTGGCACGGAAAGGTGAAGCTATTGTGCTGGAACCACGACCGGTTACCATTTCTGCTTTTGAGATAACAGCGGTGCAATTACCGGAGGTACATTTTCGTGTTGCCTGCAGCACGGGTACGTATATTCGTTCGCTGGCTCATGATTTCGGTCAGGCGCTGGGTTGCGGCGCTTACCTGTCTGCATTGCGCCGTACAAAGATCGGCGCGTTTGATGTTGCGGATGCCTGGTCTCCCGAACAATGGATGGATTACTGGAAACAGGAGTCCGAAGAAAGGGATGCACGTTAATATTTTTCTTTCAACCGGATCAGCTCTTTTTCCATGACCCGGTAAACCGTTTCTTTTAATTCCTGCAGGTCATCCATCGTCAGACCTGCTACCGGAATGGGGTCGAGATAAACGGCCCGGTTGCGTCCCGGGGATGTTTTCCACCATGCGGAGTAGTGCCAGCGCTGTTCCGTATCCGGCAGCAATACAGGAAGCACAGGTGTCTGTGTATTGATCGCCAGGCGGAAGGCCCCGTCATAAAAATCTTTGAGCGGCGTCCCGGTTTCATTAAACGTCCCTTCGGGGAAGATGACAATATCGGCTTCGTTCCGGATCGTCCGGTACATCAGGCGCATGCTTTTGGTCCTGCTGTGCCGGCTGCTCCTGTCTACCAGTAAGGCAATCTGTTTGTAGATGAATCCCATCAGCGGGATGCGTGACATTTCTTTTTTGCCCAACGGGCGGAAATAGTTACGGAGGGCCGGGAAAATCACAATGGCATCCAGATACGAAATATGGTTCAGTACAATCACATACCTTCCCGGGGGCGGCTTTTTGCCTTTTCTCTGCAACGGCATCCCGGAAAGCCACAGCCAGCCGATTGCCCAATAATGGATAATGGTCCAGAGCGCTTTACGCGCCGCTGCATTATTCCGGGCGCTTATCAGTACAAAAAAAGGAAAAGCAATCAATACGCTCGCCGCGAATGTCAGCAGCATATAGATTGCATGCATTTTGTGCCCTAACGTGCGCAGCATATAGTCTTACATACCGGGGAACCAGGGGCGGCCCACTAATTCGCGGAATGGCCAGGGGATCATAGCCAGCGTAATGATCAGTGAAAGCAGCGAGTACCAGAAAAGCCGCTTGAACTTTGTTGCGTCAGGGATGTTTTTCTTGACGGCGGAATACCCGCGGTGCACCAGTATCAGTGCAATGAGCATCCCGATGGCGTGCTCTACGGCGAAAAAACGCTGGTATTCGTTTTTCATAACGCCGCCGGCGGTGAGCATGCGGAACCAGCCTTTTGAGCTAAGGAAATACACAGCAAGGCCGATGAGCAACTGTATGTCGAAGCTGATCATGTAAAACATGGCCGTTTTCCTGTCGCCGGCAGTAAATGATTTATTGCCGCCCATACCGCGCAGCGCTTTGAGAACGGTAAGTACGGCAAGAATGATCACGACCCAGCGCATCAGGTTGTGAAGGTGTAATAATCCATTTTCCATAGCAAGTCTGTTTTTGGATGGATAAAGATACATTGCAGTAATGACATTTTCAATCTGCAAACATCCTGTTGTTGATAAGCGCGGAACGGTACTCCTGGAGCAAGGCCCGGAAATAGGGCGTTACATGCTGATCCGCAGCAGACTGCGCTTCGGGGAGCAGATTATAATGGCATATACTGTCGGCCGGAAAAGCGTACAGCGCTTTCGCTGTTGTTTCGTCTGTCTTCAGCAGGAATCCGCCTGTGAGCCATTGATAATGATTGCTGTTGTAGTTGATGGTATAGCGTTGTGCATGCTCCCGGAAAATTGTGTTCCCCAACGCGTAAAAGGGTTTTTCATATCCCAGGTAGTCGAGCACGGAAGGCAGTATATCTATCTGCTGGGTAATTTCCCCGAAGCTTCCCCGGAGCATGGTATCGCCCGGTGCGAAATAAACGATGGGAATAGCGTATCTGCCCATGTGCTGCCGGTAGTATTCCTGTCCCGAGACCGGTGAGCAATGATCTGCGGTGATCACGAACAGGGTGTTCCGGAACCAGGGCATTGTACTTGCCGTTTCAAAAAACCTGCGTAAGGCCATGTCTGTGTATGCCACAGCCTGGTAAACAGGCAGGTCTCCTGCCGGCAGCATGCTTTTGTATGGCTCCGGTATTTTGTATGGCGGATGTGAAGATAATGTCAGGAGCGCGGCGAAGAATGGCTGCGGCATTGCATTGATACGCGCGGCTGTATATTGCAGGAACGGCTCGTCCCATATACCCCAGTTACCGTCGTAATCCCGTTCGTTATTGTATTCCTTTCGCCCGAAGTAGTGGTGGAAACCGGCGCCTGCACAATATACATCAAAGCTCATGGTACCATTTGTACCACCGTGAAAGAAGGCGGATGTATAACCTTTGCCACGCAATAAGCCGGGCAGCGCATTGATGCGGTTGGTGGCGTAGATACTTGTTGTGATGCCCTCGTCCATCAGGGAAGGGATGCCGCTGACGATTGCAGGAATACCCTCTGACGACCGCAATGCGTTGGCATATGCCTGTGTGCAGACGAGCGCATGATCCATCAGGCTGTCGAGGAACGGGGTGTAGCTTTTCTCTGTACCCAGACGGGTAAATTCTTTCGAAAAACTTTCCAGTATAATGACGACCACATTTTTTTCGAGGAATGGCTTTCCGGAAAAATCCCTTATGGGATTGATATACGAGCGCAACTGCTCTTCCGGGTAAAAATCCAGTGGCTCAAGATCCCTGTTTTGCAGTGTGTTGATAATGCTGAACGGGGTATTGAGCACGATAGGTGTGAATTTACTTTCCGTTGCCTGCAGCGCATTACGCAGGTTGATCGGCACATATTGCAAACCTCCGCGGATGCCAATAACGGTACATCCTGCAATGAGGAGTAGCAGCAGTGTTTGCCATAGCGGACGCCATTTGTCAGGCATGCTGTTTTTCATTTCACTGAGTGGTGTGGCCCGGCAGATTTTCCGGTTGAAGTAAATCAGTAGTCCAATGAAAAGTAGTGCAGCAATTGGTACGTACCAGTAATCAGCCAGGAATCCCGGAAGCAGCGCCCGGAAATCTCCTTCCCGGCTTACCATATTCAGTACATCGGCTGTAGATCGTTTGAAGTTGTAAGGGAAATAAGCCCAGTCGCTCAGCTCAAACAGCAATGCCATACTGTTGGTGATCACGAACAGATAGCGTGTCGCAGCATCCCATACTTTTGTATGCCTTGCAGGGACGGGCAGAAAGAGCAGCAGGATATAGAGCGCATTTATCGCCAGTATGGCAGAGAGATCAAAGCGCAGCGCATGAAAGCAGAGCTCCGTAAACGTACGTATCGTAAGCCCTTCAAAATGGCTGTGGTTAATGATCGTGAACAGGCATCTGCTGAGAAAATATAATGCACACAGCAGTAACAGTTGCAGCAGCAGACGTTTTACAGGCAGGAGGCTTTTATTTATCGGACGAGGCAGCAAGTTGTTTAAATTCAGTCGGCGGAAGATACTATATCTGCCGTTACCAGTTCATTCTTTCCCTGAGTTTCCGTATCTGTTCGGTATGATGACGTCCGTGCCAGGCATATATATCCGCCAGCTCCCAGACGGGCACATAGCGTTCCTGCTCAGGGTGGTAAAAGTTACGTTCCCAGTCCTCCGGGTGCATGTTGCGGAGCAGCTGTCCCCAGCGGCGATGCAGTGCATGCAGCAGTGTAATGGAAATATTAACCGGTACCGCATCACAGTCCGGCAGCTCTGCCCATAATTTTTCATTGTATGGTTTTATCACGGGGCTGTCTTCGGTAAGTGCGAGCTTGAGGCGGATGAATGCATTCATATGGCTGTCGGCGAGGTGGTGGATCACCTGGTTGACCGTCCAGCCGCCCGGCCGGTAAGCAGTATCTAATTGTGCCGCATCCAGGTTTTCAATACAGGCGTCGAGCCAGGCGGGAAGCGCTTCGATGGTTACGATCCATTCGTTTTGTAATTCCGGTGCATACCGGTCCGGGATCTCATAGCGACCAATGGGGTATTTTAACTGTTCATGACTGTCGTCCATACGGGTGTGTATTGATACAATAACAAAAATAAGGTGTTTTATGGTATTATGGAGAAGCCGGTCAGATAAGATGCCCTCCGTATGTTCTGTCCAGGTGCATACGTTTCCTGAATGCGTCCTGCAGCATATCCTTCAGCTCCCGGTAAGATATAAAAAGCGGGATCACACCATCGGCGTAAGAGGCGATTTCATAAGGCTGATAGCAAAAGACGATCCCCGCAGGGGTGAGGTATATGTTTTCTGTCAAAGGTATTTCGTTGACCAGCAGGCGCTCCTGTAAAGCGGAAGTATCGCCGGTGTGGAAATATCGCCGTGCAGCCATATCGAGCAACATCTTTAGTTTATTACTGTCTACGGTCATAATGTCCGGCAGCGTCCATATTTTCCGGAGCGCCACATCCAGGCAATAGTAGTTTATGGTGTAATTGCCGTGTGCCCCGCCTGTGTATTCGCTGCTGGTGATCTCAAGGGTCAGCAGGCCGTTTTCGTTTCCGGCAATATCCCAGAATACGTCCCGGGAGTGGTTGTTGGTGGGTCGCTGCAGCTCATCCGACTGCATCCCGGACTCTGTAATTATTCTTCTGTAGTCGCTAAAATAATTTTTATCTTTTTCGGAAATACACTGCAAGACATCATATTTGGTGTATACAGAAGGATCGCCGCACCCGGCAAAGTTTGCAAACCGGCGGGCAAGGAAGGCGCACCCGGTAGTATCAGGATTATTGCCCGGCCATAACAGGTGGTGCGAGCTTGTTACAAAAGGGGTATCTGATTCGTCGTGGTAGGCAGCGCGCAGTGAATGATAGATCGGTTCCATACGGTAGCTTCCTTCCGGATAATGTTCTTTCAATATAATCTCGTCCGGGGGAATGTTTTCTCCGGTGATCCTCATACCATAGGCCGAGTCTTCGCGGATGCTGAGCAACCAGTAGGGCTGAAAGGCATTGTCTGCAAGCCTGTCTGTTATGCATAGCTCGTCGAATCGGAGCTCTCCTGTATATGCCGTATCTCCGAAAGAAGAAAGGGTAACGTATGTTTCCTGGCCCTTATAGTAACAATATACTGTATGCCGTCCGTTAAACGAAGTCAGATGTACCGTAACGGGTTTGCCGGCAATGGTCCCGCTCATTCTTTTATAGAAATTGGCGGGAGCAGTGTCTGTCGGGCCGGCCGGCGGGATATATGTTGCCTGTGGGGGTGGCTGGCTCTCTGCACAGGCAAGCATACACACAGCGCATAATATTGGGTACAGATAACCCCTGGCATACGGTGCAATAATGCTTTTGCTATACATAAGAAAGCCGGTTACGGGATTATTGCCGTCAGTCGGCAATTTTGGTTAACCTTTATATTCCAAAAGTAAATCTTTTTATGATTCTGTTTTTTGTTCCTCCTGCTCCGGACCGGTAAGCGGCAGCCGGATGAAGAAAATGGTGCCTTTCCCTTCTTCCGTTTCAAACCATATGTTTCCTTTCCAGAACTCGATGATTTTCCGTGTCATAGCGAGTCCCAAACCCGTACCGGCAGTTTTCGTTGTAAAGTAGGGCTTGAATATTTTTCCTTTTACCTGTGCAGGGATGCCATTTCCGTTATCCCGGAATGAAAGGATCACATTTTGCCGCTCCCGCCCGAGCATGATCTCGATCCGTCCGGCCTGGCCTTCCGGTATCGCCTGTATGGCATTCTGGATCAGGTTGGTGCATACCCGGAGCAACTGGCTTTTGTCGATGAGTACCCGGAGGGGCTCCCGCCAGCTATGGAAGGTAACGGTAACATTGTTTTTATTCAGATACAGCTCTACGGCGCGTTCCAGGGTTTCGTTCAGCTCCAGTAATTCAGGACGTGCTTCCGGCATTTTGGCAAAGTTGGAAAATTCGGATGCGATGTAGCTCAGGTTGTCTATTTGTTCGATCAATGAGCCGGATATACGTGTCGTCAGGTCTTTTACATTGGGATGGTTCAGCTTCAGCGCCTGTTGCAGGTACTGGATATTCAGCTTCATCGGGGTGAGCGGATTTTTGATCTCGTGCGCCACCTGCCGGGCCATTTCCCGCCAGGCCGATTCCCGTTCATTTTGCACCAGCATAAGGGCATGGGTCTCCACTTTCTGCACCATTTTATTATATTCTTTCACCAGCAACCCTATCTCATCGTCATAAGGCCATTCGATCAGCTCATTCTGCTGCAGGTTCAGACGTTTGAATTTGCCGATGATCATATGAAGGGAACGCGTGAGATTGTTGGTGATAATTACTGCGAGGAGGCTGGATATGAGCAGTATAAAAGCATACAGGTTGATCAGGGCAACCAGGATATTGGATACCTGGTACTTCAGCTCTTCCTGCGAAGCATAGTAGGGCACATTGATGTACCCGGTTGTAATGCCTGCTTTATCCTGAAACGGAATGTATCCCGACAGATAGGGGAGGGTTCCTATCTTTTCATGCTGGAGCAGCAGGGAAATATTTTTTGTCCCGAACTCCTGGTAGGCATCGGCCCGCATCAGCGGGGCCAGCAGCTTCTTATCATAGATCGCGCTCCGGGAGGTAGTGAGCAGCACACCTGCCGTATTGAAAATATTAATGTCAATTCCGTACTGGTGGGCCAGACTGTTGATTAAGTACTGGAATTCCGGTTGCTGCATTGCCGTTGAGAACGCTTCCGGACGGGATATTGCCTTCTGGCTGTTCATGTGTTGCCGTATACTGTTTTCTATTGTCCGGGTTATCTCCTGCAGCTTATTGCGGCTCGACTCCTGATAGCGGTTATTAAAAAACGTGATCGTGGCGATACCGATAACCAGGAATGAGGCGAGCACTATGCCCAGCATGGTGTAGTGAATACGCCTCCTTAATGTCATGTGGCCGAGACGTACCTGTCGTTTCCCCATGGCAGTGTAGCTAAACCAGATGCTCAGTATAATGGTAACAAACATAAGCAGGAGTAGTACGCTGAAGAGATACGAAAACATGGTTGTGAGACGCAGCCAGGGATAATCGTGATGCACTACGACGATGCACCTGTCCGTGTCGGCCCGGTACCATAATGTAGAAATATTCTTTTTGTCTTCAAAGACATAATTGAGCGTATCCTGTCCTGATTGATGTATTTTCAGGGGAAAGGGATAATAGCCGTACTGGGTAACCATATGCTGGTTGTTGTATATGGCATAGTCGTAGCGTACGGTTTGTGGTACAGAGCTTATATTGCCCGGCTGCAGTAGCTCCGGATATACCGTCTCATTGTTTTCTTTTTTCAAGGTCATATCAATGAAAAGGTACCCCGCAATCATGGTATCGTCTCCCCGGATCGGGATGCGTGCAAGATAGTAATGATTATCAGGGGCATTTTCGATAAAATACAGCTGGGATTCATCTACCGGTACAACTTGTGCGATGCGTTCTTCCATTTCATACAGGGGAACGGATGGGGTGTTATATAGCCCCTGTCCGTCTGCATTATACAGGTAAATATCCGACCGGTATTTGTTCAGATGTCCGTTCAGGTATAGTACCTCTATACGATTTTCCAGTTCCTTCCGGCTTTTCCTTCCCGGCTGTTCTATGAATGATTTTATCCTGGGCTCAACGGACAGGGCCCTGGCTATATCAATAAACAGGTATTCAGTAACCGGATCTTTCTGGTGCAATAATTTCGCTGCAAACAGCTTCCGGGTTTCCCGTTCTTTCTCATGATTGAAATACTGCATCAGCATTGTCGTGGAGATACTGATGAAAACCACCCAGAGGATTGTTTTAGGGGCCAGCAGGTCGCGGCTGATCTGCAGCCATTTTATGTCCAGCATACCTATAAAGAGCACCAGCCATAGCAGCAGGTAGTATTGCGGCTGTCCGGCTATGTGATTGGGTGCGTCCAGATAAATATACAGGAATCCCGTTGCAATGATCAGCGGATACTTTATGCGGCGCATGTCTGTCTGCCCGGCAAACTGTGCATTCAGTATATGCAGGACAATGGCGGCGATGCTTGCCGTTAACATAATTACCACAAGACCTGCCACTGTGTATCCGTCAATGGCATAAAAATCGCTTACTTCAAATGAGATCATCGAGTCTGCCACTACGCTCCGGATGATATGCACGGCATAACAGGTACATGCCGTGAGGCATAATGCTGTCAATATAAAGAGTGGATAACGCAGGTAAGCAGACCAGATCCCGGGAATAAAGGTACGATATGGGATATGCATGAAAATAAAGGTGCACAGCCAGGCGAGCAGGAGGGTGTTGATCAGCAGATCCCCCAATGATGGCAATAACGTGCTGGACGCATACAGTCGCGGCGAAAATAATTCAACTTCTCCCAGGTTAAAAGGGAGACCGGCGTAATACAATGCTGCGCGGATACAGATGATCGTTACAGTTATAAAGAGCAGACCGGTATAGGATTTTCGTGTTTTTGACAGATGCCGCGCAACAAGGTGTATCCAGAAAAATACAGCAATAGCAGTAGTAATAACAATCCATATGATATAATGATCCGGTTTGATCTGCGGCATGTCTTCCGGCTGCAGTTGCATGTAGAATGCCGTTTTTCCCGCATCAGCATAAACCGGCTCAAACCCTTCTGCCGGATGACGGGATACTTTTGCAGATGGCGGTATAAGCGCTGAGGCGAGCCAGTGTGACCGCAGGTGATTATTTTCGAAGGGGTATATCCAGGCTATCGGTACGATAACCGACAATGTGCGTAAAGGTTCATAGGAAACAGTATCGCACTGTGTGAAAAAAATGCTTCTTCCGGATTGGGATCCGTTTCCCGCCAGGTAGATGCCGGGCGTATCACAGTTGAGTTCCGTCAGGTTATTGTTCCAGAATATTAATGCTCCGTTTTCGTGGGCATTTATATAGAATGGTCTCCGGAGCAGCTTGTTCAGCTCATGTTGCGTAAGCTGCCGGTTGAATATCCGTTCCGTCAAGGCCGTATCACGGCGTATTTCATACCATCCGGCCATACGCTCCCGGAGGTCTTTGCCTACCAGGTGCGCGATCCGTTCCGGTTGCGCCTGCCGTACCGCCAGATAATAATAGCCTGACGCTGCAAGCCATAGCAGTAATACGGCAAGCAACCAGCCCTGGTATGGATAACGCCTGAACATTTAATTGAAATGTTGAAAATGGAAAATCGAAAGTTAATTCATTTTCTACTTTCATGCTCCGTTTTCAACTTTCTTCCGTCTTGACCCTGTTCCACAATCCATCCATTTCTTCCAGATTCATGTCGTGCAATTTTTTGCCTTCTGCATCTGCAATGGATTCCATCTGCTGAAAACGGCGGATGAATTTTTTGTTGGTTTTTTCCAGCGCCTGTTCGGGGTCTATATTGAGGAACCGGGCGTAGTTTACCATTGAGAACAGTACATCTCCCAGCTCAGCTTCAATCGCTTCCTGTTCATTATCTGCTACCGCTTCGTCGAGCTCAGTGATTTCTTCCGCCACTTTCTCCCGCACCTGGTGGATATGATCCCATTCAAACCCTACCTGCCTGGTTTTTTCCTGTATGCGGAGGGCTTTGAGCATGGCAGGCAGCGATTCCGGTACGCCGCCCAGCACAGATGTTTTGCCTTCTTTCAGCTTCAGTTTTTCCCAGTTTTGCTTTACCTGGGCTTCATCTTTTACCTGTACGTGCCCGTAGATATGCGGATGCCGGTTTACGAGCTTGTTGCAGATCGATTCGATCACATCGTCCAGGCTAAACCTGTTTTGCTCGGAAGCGATCTTGCTGTAAAATACGATATGCAGCAGCAGGTCGCCCAACTCTTCCCGGATACCTTCCCAGTCCGATCCGGACAAGGCATCTGCAAGCTCATATACTTCCTCCAGCGTTTGCTGGCGGAGGGTGTGTATGGTTTGCTTTTTATCCCAGGGGCAGCCTGCCCGGAGCTCGTCCATGATCCTGCGCAGCCGTTCGATTGATTTATTGTATTCCATGTTTTTCAGGTGTTCGTGCATCAGCAGGTTATAAGGATCAGGATTCTCCCCAGCGGAACCCGTCAACAGGCAGGCCGGATAGCTGCAGTACCCGGTCAACTACGGTCGCCGCGAGGTCTTCGAGTGTCTCAGGATGGTTATAAAATGATGGCGATGCAGGACAGATAATGCCTCCGGCTTCGGTAACCTGCGTCATATTCCGGAGGTGGATCAGGTTGTAGGGCGTTTCGCGAACAACACATATCAGCTTCCGTCTTTCCTTGAGCATCACATCTGCAGCGCGTGTGATCAGGTCGTTGCTGATCCCTTGTGCGATGCGCCCCAGGGTGCCCATACTACACGGGCATATGATCAGTGCGCTTCGGGAGGAGCTTCCGGACGCCACGGGAGCCATAAAATCGTTTTTATCCCAGACGCGGAACGGGTACTGTGTATATGCCGTATTACCCAGCTCATGCTGCCATACGGTATGCGCATTACTGCTCCATACGATATCTGTTTCCGCCGCCTGCCCCTCTATTTGCCGGAGCTTGTCCAGCAGTACCTTCGCATATATTGCGCCGCTTGCTCCCGTTACTGCTACTGTGATTTTCATAGTGCTCATTAATCTGACCGGCAATTTAGAGACGGATCATGATCCGTCTCTACTTATTGTATTGGCTCATTGTTGCCGCAATACCCTGTGCTGCGAAGCTTTCGATGATTTCGGTACTCGTTAGTATTTTCTCTTTCACGACGGGTAGCTCGGACGGTTGCCAGCGACCGAGTACAAAGTCGACTTGCCGCCCTTTTGGGAAGTCGTTGCCGATACCAAAGCGAAGGCGCGGATATTGATTTGTCTGCAGCACCGCTTCGATATCGCGCAGACCATTATGTCCTGCCGCGCTGCCTCCGGGTCTGAGACGCAAGGCATCCAGCGGCAGCGCCAGGTCGTCTACGATCACCAGCAGCCGCTCCACAGGGATATGCTCTTTATCCATCCAATACTTTACCGCTTTACCGCTCAGGTTCATATAGGTAGTGGGTTTGATCACCACAAATGTTTTGCCTTTCCATTTGCATTCGGCGACATAAGCATGTCTTTCCAGGCGAAAGGCGCCGTTATGCCTGATCACAAATGCGTCTGCCACATCAAACCCTATATTATGCCGGGTAGTATCATATTCAGGGCCTATATTGCCCAGTCCTGCAATCAGGTATTTCATAAGCGATAGGGCAAATATAGGCAGCGGCGCACAATTGTGCGCCGCTGCCTTATCCATCACTACTAAATTTAGTGTTTTTACAAGCCTGCTACAACATGGTAAGATACGGAGACCTTACATTCCATCTCAACCGTTGTACCTCTGCGGGATTTGCCTACAAGCTTGTAGGTGAAGTGCCGTGAACTGAAATATGCAGTCAGATCGAGATCACTGTTTACGGGTAGCTCCAGCGTATGGGCTTCCGTATCCGGGTTGCCGGATATTTCAGCGATGGTGATTACATCCGGCTTGCTGTCTGATGATAGCTGAACTTTACAGGATTCCAGTACGGAGAAGTTATTCAGGCTGTCTCCGTTGACCAGGGTGATCGTACAGCTCTTTATTGTTACCGATTTGATGTTTTCAACACCAACCTTGTCGTTGTGGGCCTTAATAAGGCTGTCAACATTCAGGTAAGCCTGATCTTCTGCCAGCGTTGCTTCCCCGGATTCTTCCAGTGCCGGAACTGTAAAGCTGATATCGGAAGATGTGGCGTCAAAATCTACTTTGATTGCGTCTTTAATTTTGTCACAGGACGCGAATGTCATCATGCCTGCCAGGCAAATGGCGAATACGGAAAATATTTTTTGTTTCATATTATGCGTTTTTACAAATGCAAAAATATACTTTTTTAAAACAAGATGATAAAGTATTTAGAAAAAAAATAACACCACAGAATCTTATTTTGGCCGGCGAGACGGCGGGTGTTATTGCCACGTCCCTTTGAAGTTTTTCTGGTACACATCAAACGGCTCGCTACGGTGAAGATTTTGCCCGAAGTATTTGAGAATCATCTCCATTTGTGTTACATCGAGGTACCCCGGGACGGGTTGGGGATTCTGGAAATTTTCTTCGATAAAGACACTCGTAGGGTAGCTCATCTGCCCGCGTGCCAGTTCCACCGCAAACTGGTTGGCGCGATGCTCGGGAGAAAATTCGTACACCTTACCCATAAACCGGATACTTTCCTGCTGCTCTGCGTTTAGTTTTACCGCGTAGAAATGTTCATTGAGGTAGGCGATCACATGTTTGTTGGAAAATGTTTTCTTATCCATCACCTTGCACCAGCCGCACCAGTTTGTATACATATCTATATATACTTTTTTAGGTTGTTTTTTCATAGCCACCTGCAGTTCGTCCAGTGTCATCCAGCGAACGGCGTCCTCCGCCGGGGTTTCGTTTTTATT
This sequence comes from uncultured Chitinophagaceae bacterium, assembly GCA_964527735.1. Classification (GTDB taxonomy): domain Bacteria; phylum Bacteroidota; class Bacteroidia; order Chitinophagales; family Chitinophagaceae; genus JBEBVQ01. The sequence goes on from CAZGPG010000023.1 coordinate 24,065, forward strand.
TTTTTCCTTTTTCTGGTCGTTGCCATATGATGCCGGTATAATGGCCAACAGGGCAAAAAACAGCAGCAGTACCTGTTTCATTTTATTGAATTTTATTTTTAAAGCAACGGGATGATTCGATATATAATAATTCCCGACGCACGAATTTACGATTAAATCTATGCCGGAGCTGTTAATTTCAAATCTTGAAATTACCCTAACTTTACCATCTACGAAACCGGTATTTATGGAAGAATCAAAACGGCAGAAGCAGGTAGGTCGGCTGATACAGGAAGAAATGAGTGATTTGTTTCAGCGTGAGGGCATGAATGTTATCAAGGGCGGGATGGTGTCGGTAGCGCGGGTGCAAATGACGCCCGATCTGCTCGAAGCGCGGGTATATCTGAGTTTTTTCCGGATTGAGCAGCCTGCGGCGTTGCTGGAAGAAATAAAGGAACGTACCGGCGAATGGCGCAAACTGCTGGGAATGCGTGTAAAGAACCAGTTGCGGCGTGTGCCTGAATTGTATTTTTTTGCAGACGATACGCTGGATCATGTATTTAAAATGGAGGAGCTGTTTAGGCAGATCCGTGAGGAAAGAGATACAAAAAAACAGGGGACACCTCCTGCTTCCACCGATGAATCATAGCTGATGAACAGCAGGCTGGTATGGCAACTTGCATGGCGGTATCTGCGTGGCAAACGCGGCATGAATGCGGTGCCGATCCTTTCCAGGATCAGCATGGTGGCCATTGCCGTGAGCGCGGGGGCTATGATCGTGCTTTTTTCCGTATTCAATGGTTTTGAAGGGGTTATCCGGGATCTGTACAAGGCTTTTTACCCGGATATCAGCGTTACTGCCGCAAGAGGGAAATTTTTCACCCTGCCGGAAGCACAGATACGGGAGCTCCGTGCTGTTGATGGCGTCCGGAGTGTTTCCCGTGTGATCGAAGATAATGTGCTGGTAAACAGCGATCATGAGCAGATCGTTGTAACGCTGAAGGGGGTGGATGAACATTATTTTACAGTCAACGATATCCGCCCGTGGATCGTTGAAGGACGCGATTCCATTCTTGCAGGGCCGGTACCAACAGCGATAGTAGGCGCCCATATTGCCGGGCAGCTTGGCTTGCATGCAGATAATGTCTTTAGCCGGATCGTATTGTATTACCCGGATGCCCGGCAGAAAAACCCTGCTTTGAACCCACAGGCGGCATTTCAGTCGCTGCAGCTCAAGCCGGATGGTGTTTTCCGGATACAGGATGATTTTGACAGCCGTTTTATCCTTGCGCCGCTTGCGCTTGTAGAAGCCCTCTACCAGGAGCCGGGCAAGATTTCCTCGCTTGAGTTCCGTCTGCATGATCCGGAGCATAGCAACAAAGTGAAAGCACAACTGCAGCAAATACTGGGCGACAAATACAAGGTCGCTACACGGTATGAGCAAAACCGTATGCTTTATATGGTTATGCGTTCGGAGAAATGGGCTGTTTATGCCATTCTCTTCCTGGTGCTGCTGATTGCATCCTTTAATATGATCGGCGCTTTATCCCTGCTGGTGCTGGAGAAGCAGAAAGATATGGCCATTCTGCGTGCGATGGGCGCTACGCCGGCTATGGTGCGCTCTGTCTTCATTATGGAGGGTATTTTATGGTCCCTCACCGGAGGGCTGGCAGGGCTGGCGCTGGGAACAGGGTTGTGTCTCGGTCAGCAGTACTTCAAATGGATCCGGCTGCAGGGCGCATTTATTATCGATGCTTATCCGGTAGTGGTGTTGCTGCCCGACATACTCCTGATCATAACTACGGTGGTGGTGGTGGGCATACTTGCCGCCTGGTACCCTGCCGCCAAGGCTACGCGTTCGGAGCTGCCGGGGCTGAAAACGTGATCACGGATCAGGCGGATTTAAGGATTCCACAGATTAAAATTCCGCACATTCAAAAATCCGTGCCATTCAAAAATCCGTGTCATCTGATTAATCCATACAAATCCGTGATGCTGACAACTATGGATTTAAGGATTCCACAGATTAAAATTCCGCACACTCCAAAATCCGTGCCATCTGATTAATCCGTACAAATCCGTGATACTGACAATTATCTTATTTGTACCTTTGCGCGCTATGCTCATTCAAGTACTTAAATCCAAGATTCACCGGGTAAAGGTTACAGAAGCAAATCTGCATTATATCGGAAGCATTACGATAGACGAAGACCTGATGGATGCTGCCAACCTGATTGAAAACGAAAAGGTGCAGGTAGTAAACATCGATAACGGTGAACGTCTTGAAACATATGTTATTAAAGGTACCCGCGGCTCGGGCGTCATTTGCATGAACGGACCTGCAGCACGCAGGGTATCTGTTGGTGATACCGTTATTGTCATAGCTTATGCTACAATGGATTTCGAAATGGCGCGGGTGTATAAGCCGGCAATCATTTTTCCGAAAGAGGACAACAGTATTTGATCACAGAGGCATTGATATTCGTACTGCCACGACATGGACTACCTTGCTGCAGTATCAACCCATACGTCCTTGCAACCGGTATAACAGAGAAAAAACATTTAAATGACAAAAAAAAGCCTGCTGCTGCTCATTCAGTATGTAATTTTCCTGGGGTTGGGTGTGCTGTTGATATGGTGGCAGGTAAGCAGGATCACACCCGGGGAAAAAACACAGATCCTCGCATCGCTTGAACAGGTAAAGGAAAGGGCATGGCTGCTGATCCCTGTCTTCCTGATCGGTTTTCTTTCCCATTACTTCCGTGCATTGCGCTGGAAGCTGATGCTGGAGCCGCTGAGCATCAGACCGTCCACGATGAACATCACAAGTGCTGTACTGATCGGCTACCTTGTGAATTTGCTGGTCCCCAGAATGGGGGAAGTAGCCCGCTGCACCATTCTCGCAAGATATGAGCGCAAACCTGCGCATAAGATCATCGGCACGATTGTAGCCGAACGTTCATTCGACCTGCTTTGCCTGGTTCTCATTGTGATACTGGCATTTCTGCTCCAGGCTGGCATCTTGTCTGATTATATTGATAATGAGCTTGGCGCATATCTGTCGAAGGGGCCGGCGCTTGCCATCGCGGCAGGTGCAGGCATACTGATGATGGTGCTGCTGATCTTTGTCTACAGAAAGATCCGGCATTCTAAAATCGGTCTGTTCCTGGCTGGGGTGGGCGATGGTATTATGGCCATACTCCGTATGAAGAGAAGCGGGTTGTTCCTGTTTCATACCTTTATGATCTGGCTTTGTTATCTCGGCCAGATATATGTAGGCTTTAAGTGTATTGTCGCCACCGAAACGCTTTCTGTACTGGCAGGGTTGTCGGTCCTGATATTCGGGAGCCTGGGTATGATCGTAACGCCGGGCGGGCTGGGCGCTTACCCGATCGCCGTGCAGAATATACTCGTCGTGTACGGTATAGACAAGGCGTATGGCTTTGCGTTCGGATGGGTTGCGTGGTCGGCCCAGACGTTCACTATTTTGATCCTGGGCGCTGCCGCGCTTTTGATATTACCGGCATATAACCGTAAAAGACAAAGACATGGACAGGATACAATGGATAACGCATAAAATATTTACCCGGGACGCGCTCGTCCGCCATTGCAACGCTTTGCGCACTACCGGTAAAAAGATCGTTTTTACCAACGGGTGCTTTGATATCCTTCATCGCGGGCACCTCGATCTGCTGGCCAAAGCTGCCGACATGGGAAATGTGCTGGTCGCCGGTGTCAATAGCGATGCTTCCGTAAAAAGGTTGAAAGGTGATTCCCGTCCCGTAAACACGGAAGCGGATCGTGCCTTCCAGCTTGCGTCCCTGCTCTGTGTGAACGCAGTATGTCTTTTCGAAGAAGATACGCCGGCCAGCCTGATCGAAGCCATCCGTCCCGATGTGCTGGTGAAAGGGGGCGATTATACAGTTGACCGGATTGCGGGGGCTGATTTTGTGCTGCAACAGGGCGGGTCTGTCGAGATCATACCATTTGTGCCGGGCTATGCCACTACTTCGCTGATTGCCCGTATTAAGGAATTGTAAAGATTTTGTTTTTATTCCCTCATTTTTCCGGTAGTTATATTTTACCGGTTATATTTGTTTGCAGACCATTATCATAGTTTACTGTGAAGCCCGATAAAACCATTATAAGGGATCTGAGCTGGCTGGCATTTAATGCACGTGTATTGCAGGAGGCCAAAGACCCGGGTGTTCATTTACTGGAGCGGCTGCGGTTTCTCGGAATTTTTTCCAATAATCTTGATGAGTTTTTCCGTGTGCGTGTTGCCACCCTCAGCCGGATGGCACGATTGGGGAAATCGGCCAAAGTGCACCTGGAGAACAATCCCGAAAAAATATTACGTCAGATACATCTCACGGTGCAGGCGCAGCAGCATGAATTTGACAGCATCTATGCCACAGTGATACGCGAGCTGAGGAAATCGAATATCCGCATCAAGAATGAGCGACAGCTTTCACGCACGCAGAAGCTTTTTGTGAAACAGTATTTCGATGCGCAGGTAAGTACACAGATTGTACCGCTGATGATCGAGAGCATACCCGATATGCCGTTGCTGCATGACAAATCCATCTACCTGGCCTGCGTGTTGGGTAATACCGGTAATTCCATGCTGCAACGCTATGCACTGATCGAGATACCGACGAAAGTGCTGCCCCGTTTCCTGATACTGCCTTCGGAAGTAGGGCGGAAAGACGTAATGCTGCTGGAAGACATTATCCGGTTCAATCTCCCGGCGCTGTTTGCGCCTTTTGGCTTTGACCGCTTTCTCGGATATATTATCAAGGTGACACGTGATGCGGAACTTGAGACCGACAACGATATAAATACCAACCTGATCGAAGAGCTTGAAAAAAGACTCAAGAACAGGAGACGCGGACGTGCCACCCGTTTTGTTTATGACCGTGCAATCGACCCCGGCCTGCTGGCTTACCTCATCAAGCGGCTGGGGCTATCTAAAAAAGACAACCTGATCGCCGGCGGGCGGATCCACAATTTTAAGGACTTTATGGGGTTCCCGTCTTCGGTGTTCCCGGATATGCAGCCGCGCTCCAAGCCGTTTGTGCATCCGCTTCTCAGGCAGCCCGTGCGGATTATGAAGGTGATGGAAGAACGCGATGTAATGCTCCATTTCCCATATCATTCATTCGATTCGATAATAGATCTGCTCCGGGAAGCGGCAATAGATCCTTCCGTGGAAAGTATCCGTATTACCTGTTACCGGCTCGCCAAAGATTCCAAGATCATTAATGCCCTGCTTAATGCGCTGCGTAATGGTAAGCAGGTAACCGTTATGCTGGAGCTGCTCGCACGTTTTGATGAAGAAGCCAATCTGCGCTGGAAGACACGTCTTGAAGAAGAAGGAGCAACTGTATTGCTGGGACCACCGGAGATGAAAGTGCACGCCAAGCTATGTCTGATTAAGAAAACGGAGTTTAATAAGACGCAGTATTACGGTTTTGTCTCTACGGGCAATCTGAACGAAAATACTGCACAATATTACACAGATCACTGTCTGCTGACTACTAAGCCCGAAATCACCGCAGATATCAGCCGGATTTTTACTTCCCTTGAGCAGGCACAGATGAAAACCAATAGCCTGAAGCATTGCAAGGCATTGTTGATGTCACCGGTAAATATGCGGACTTATTTTTCCACGCAGATAAAAAATGAGATCCGGCTGGCGAAAAAAAATAAGGATGCTTCGGTAATATTGAAAATGAACAGCCTTTCTGATACCGCACTGATCGAAGATCTGTACGAAGCGGCCAGAGCGGGTGTGACAGTGCGCATGATTATTCGTGGTATTTGCTGCGCTTACACACAGCACAAAACATTTAAAAAGAATATCGAGGCGATCAGCATCATTGACGAATACCTGGAGCACGGGCGCGTATTTGTTTTCGGGCAGGGGGAAAAGCAACAGGTATATATATCCTCTGCCGACTGGATGGTGCGTAATCTTGATCACCGGATAGAAGCAGCATGTCCGGTATATGATCCTGTTATCCGGCAGGAGCTGGCTGATATGCTGGAGATACAGCTTGCAGAAAATGTAAAAGGACGTATATTAGACAATGAACAGCAGAACCATTACGTAGTGCGTGATGCCGGCGCGCCGGAAATACGTTCGCAAGTGGCCGTGTATGATTATCTGCTCAATAAAAAGTACTAACTTGATTTGAAAATGCCCATATTGCCATAGCTGTTGTTTTTCGTTATTTCACTTTCAAATTGTTCAAGTTAGGATGATCCTTGCCGCTATAGATATTGGTTCGAATGCCGTACGCCTGCTGATATCAGAAGCGGCGCCCTATCACGACACTACTTCGTATACCAAGCTGTTACTGCTACGTATACCGTTGCGGCTTGGTTTTGACGTGTTTTCCGACGGCGCTATAGGCGAAGACAAGCAGGAGCGGCTGATCGAATCGCTGAAGGCATTCCGTCACCTCATGAATGTTTACAAGGTGGATGCCTGGCGTGTGTGTGCTACTTCGGCGATGCGCGATGCGAAAAACAAGGAAGCTATACTGGCTGCTGTAGCACAAAAGACCGGGCTTACTATTGAAGTGATCAGCGGGCAGGAGGAAGCCGGTATTTTTTATCAAACCCATATTTCCGAACAGCTTGATACCGGCAGGTCTTATCTCTATATTGATGTTGGCGGGGGTAGTACTGAAATCATCCTGTTTTCCGGTGATACTACCATTTTTAAAGAGTCTTTTAATATCGGTACGATCCGGCTGCTGCATAATCAGGTGAAAGAGGAGCAGTGGGAATATATGAAACGATTTATTAAAACCCAGACCCAATCTCATCAGCCTATAGCGGCTATCGGTACAGGTGGTAATATCAATAAAATTTTTTCCCTTTCCAAGCGAAAGGAAGGCAGGCCGCTTACACTTGAGCTGCTGAAAGACTATTACAATGAGCTGAAATCCGTTTCGGTTGAAGACCGGATGCATCTTTACCGTCTTCGTCCTGATCGCGCAGATGTGATTGTTCCGGCGCTGCAGATCTATTCTTCTGTGATGCGCTGGGCGGGATCAGATGTTATCTACGTACCGAAGATAGGGTTGGCCGACGGGCTGGTGCAGATGTTATACCGGGAGAGGATTGAAGGATGAGGGGAGAGGATTGAAGGGTTTTACACAGGATCTTCATCTGCATTTTGGGCAATGGCTTTCAGTTCCGGCTCTGCCATGCGGAATGTATAAAGCAGCCGGGCTGCCAGTTCCGGTATTTCTGACCGATCCTCTTCCTTAAGCACTGCTTCTATACGGATCACATCCTCCAGCATACCTTCTATCCGGACAACGCCAAGCCCTGATTTTAATTTATGGGCCTGCCGGTATATCTCGTCCCAGTTCCTTTTCTTCTTCGCCAATGAGTTAAGCGTTACGAGATCCTGTCCTGTATGCTCCAGAAATATATTTACTACTTGCGCAATATAACCGGCATTTCCCCCCGACAATTGTTCCAGATAACTCAGATCAACCCGTTTGTTTTCCGATCCCATCCCTCTGATTTACTATTCACCGTAAATAAACCCCGGCAAGGTACGAAAAAAACTGTCGGTCAACCAATCAAATTCATCATTTCCGGCATAGCCCGGACGGCTTTTAATGAAACATATACATTTCGTAACTTTGCACCCCGGATACACCGGCCTGTGCCGGAAAAACTGACCCCGCAGGCGAATAGTTATTATCATTCAATCAGAACCGACAGAGGTTTTATGTACACACCCAAAAACAAGATCCGTATTGTAACGGCAGCGTCGCTTTTCGACGGGCACGATGCAGCTATTAATATCATGCGCCGCATTATGCAGGCCAATGGCGCGGAGGTGATTCATCTCGGTCATGACCGCAGCGTGCAGGAAGTGGTGGACTGCGCCATACAGGAAGATGCCAATGCGATTGCCATGACCTCTTACCAGGGTGGACATGTGGAATACCTGAAGTATATGTACGACCTGCTGCAGGAACGGAACTGCGGCCATATCCGGATCTTTGCCGGCGGCGGCGGCGTAATCCTCCCGGACGAAATAGAAGAGCTGCACGCTTACGGGATCACCAAAATTTATTCTCCCGACGACGGCCGTTCCATGGGGCTTGAAGGTATGATACAGGACTTGCTGGAGCAAAGCGATTTCCCCACGGGCAATCAGCTCAACGGCGAGGCGGGACATATAACAGACAGATCGGCCAGGTCTGTTGCACAACTGATTTCAGCCGTCGAAAATTTCCCGGATGCGGCAGAAACAAAGGCGATGCTGAAAAAGATCAGCGAGCTCGCTGCGGTATCCGAGATCCCTGTGCTGGGCATTACGGGTACGGGTGGCTCAGGCAAAAGCTCCCTTGTAGACGAAATAGTACGTCGCTATCTGCTTGATTTTAAGGATAAAACTATCGGTATCATATCGGTAGACCCTTCCAAACGTAAGACCGGCGGCGCCCTGCTCGGCGACCGCATCCGTATGAACGCGATCCGGAACGAACGGGTATATATGCGCTCTATGGCAACCCGGCAAAGCAACCTGGCCGTATCCCGGTATATCCATGATGCAGTAAATATCCTGAAAGCCGCGCAATATGACCTGATCATCCTCGAGACCTCCGGAATCGGGCAGAGCGATACCCAGATCACCGACTACTGCGACGTAAGCATGTATGTAATGACGCCGGAGTACGGAGCCGCCACGCAGCTCGAGAAGATTGACATGCTCGATTTCGCAGACGTTGTTGCCGTTAATAAATTCGATAAACGCGGAGCGATGGATGCTTTGCGCGATGTAAAAAAGCAATTTCAGCGTAATCACAAGCTGTTTGATAAAAATGCCGACGATATGCCGGTATTCGGGTCTATTGCCTCTCAGTTTAATGACCCCGGCACCAATACACTGTACCGTGCATTGATGGATGTAATCGCGTCAAAAACAGGCGCAGATCTGAACTCTACTTTTCAGGCCAGTGACGAGCTGAGCGAAAAAATATTTATCATTCCTCCGGCCCGTACCCGCTACCTGAGTGAGATTGCGGAAAATAACCGCGCATACGACCGGCGGGCGGAAGAGCAGGCTGCTATTGCACAGAAGCTGTTCAGCATCCGGAAAACAATAGAAACCGTACAGCAATCCGGCGTTGAAGACCGTGACCGGCTGTGCAAGGAGCTGGAGGAGGTCTATGCGAAAATAGCGCTCGATATTGACCCTAAAAATCTCGACTTGCTGAAAAACTGGAGCGCCAAAAAACGACAGTACCAGGACGAATATTATGTGTTTAAGGTTCGCGATAAAGAGCTGAAGATAAAAACCCATACCGCTTCATTGTCGCATACGCAGGTGCCCAAAGTATCCGTACCGAAATTTGAAGCATGGGGTGAGATCCTGAAGTGGGCGCTTACGGAAAATTTCCCCGGAGAATTTCCGTATGCCGCCGGTATCTATCCTTTTAAGCGGGAAGGGGAAGACCCCACGCGCATGTTTGCCGGTGAAGGCGGCCCGGAGCGCACCAACAAACGCTTTCACTATGTATCCCTCGGTATGCCGGCCAAGCGGCTTTCTACGGCGTTCGACTCCGTGACACTCTACGGCCAGGATCCCGACCACCGTCCGGATATCTATGGCAAGATCGGTAACTCCGGTGTGAGCGTACCTACGCTCGACGACGCTAAAAAATTATACAGCGGCTTTAACCTGGCCGATCCCAAAACTTCGGTCTCTATGACCATCAATGGTCCGGCGCCTACTATCACCGCGTTCTTCATGAATGCGGCTATTGACCAGCAGTGCGAGGTATACATCAAAGAAAACGGGCTTGAAGCACAAGTTCAGGCGAAGATCGAAGCAATTTACAAAGAGAAAGGATTGCCCTGCCCCATATACAGCACCAGTGTAGGTTTAGGGAAGCCTGCAGCCGAAGGAGCCGGTAAATTACCCGAAGGCAACGACGGTCTTGGGCTGATGCTGCTCGGCGTTACCGGCGACCAGGTATTGCCTGCGGAGATTTACAACAAGATCAAAGCAGACACACTCAAACAAGTGCGCGGAACGGTGCAGGCAGATATTCTCAAAGAAGACCAGGCACAGAATACCTGTATCTTCTCTACCGAATTTTCCCTACGGGTAATGGGCGATGTGCAGCAGTATTTTATTGACAAGGGTGTACGGAATTTTTATAGTGTATCCATCTCCGGGTATCATATCGCGGAGGCCGGCGCCAATCCCATTTCACAACTGGCATTTACCATTTCCAACGGCTTCACGTTTGTGGAATATTATCTGAGCCGGGGGATGAATATCAATGATTTTGCGCCCAACCTGTCTTTCTTCTTCAGCAATGGTGTAGACCCTGAATACAGCGTGATCGGCCGTGTAGCGCGCCGCATCTGGGCTAAAGCAATGAAGTATAAATACGGCGGCAACGAACGCTCGCAGATGCTGAAGTATCATATCCAGACATCGGGTCGTTCGCTGCATGCCCAGGAGATAGACTTCAACGATATACGCACCACGTTGCAGGCATTGTACGCGATCTACGACAACTGTAATTCGCTTCATACAAATGCCTATGATGAAGCCATCACCACGCCTACGGAAGAAAGTGTACGGCGGGCAATGGCCATCCAGTTGATCATTAATAAAGAGCTGGGGCTGGCGAAGAATGAGAACCCCCTGCAGGGATCGTATATTATCGAAGAGCTGACCGACCTGGTGGAAGCTGCCGTTTATACCGAGTTCGACCGTATTACCGAACGCGGCGGTGTGCTGGGTGCTATGGAGACCATGTACCAGCGCGGCAAGATCCAGGAAGAAAGCCTGTATTACGAAACGCTCAAGCACACCGGCGAATACCCGATCATCGGCGTGAATACTTTTCTAAGCTCCAAAGGCTCTCCTACGGTTATTCCCAGGGAAGTGATACGCTCTACGACAGAAGAAAAAGAATTTCAGATAGAGACGGTGCAGCACCTGTGGAAAAGAAGCGGTGATAAAGGACAGGAGATGCTGCGGCGTCTGCAGCAGGTAGCTATCACCAACGGTAATATCTTCGACGAACTGATGGAAACGGTGAAATACTGTTCGCTGGGGCAGATCACACAGGCTTTGTTTGAAGTAGGCGGGCAGTACCGGAGGAATATGTAGGGGGTAATAAAACAAATCTCCCTGCCACTTCTTTCGAAGTGCAGGGAGATGATGTAAATGGAAACAGTGATAAATGAGGTCAGAGCGCATACCGCAACGTTATGCCATACGTTCTCGGATCGCCCAGTACGGATGCATACAGACCGGCATTACCGCCCGCTGCCAGTAATTGCTCATGATAGTTTTGATTCAACAGGTTACGGCCCCATGCATAAACCGAAAGGCCGTGGCTGGCTTTAAAACCGATCCTTCCGTTAAACAGCGCATAACCATCAATATTCAGGACGGCCGAGGGAGTAGCGCTGGAGGAGAAAGAAGAACGGTAAAAGCCATCTATTGCAACAAAGAATCTGGAAGCATTGCCCAGGAATGTGACAGGCGTGCTGAACTCACCGCCCAATGACCCTGACCATTTGGATATACCGGGAAGATCACCGCCTGAAACATCTTTAAAGGCTTCCTGCTGTCCCTGCTCGTTCGTTGCCCCTGTTTCTTCCAGCGGCAAAGGTGCGTTGGTAAACTTCTTATACTTGCCATCGGTATACGCAACGGCGCCATAGAAGGAGAAATTGCTGTTTGCACGGAAATTGGCATCTATCTCCAGGCCATGTACATTCACCTTATCCGCATTTGCAATATACCCCCTGTTCACTCCCAACTGGGCAGCCTGAACGTTCGTCTGATAATCCCTGATGTCAGAATTATGGAAGGTTACATTGAATATGAAGTTATTCGTCAATGTTGTCTTTACGCCAAGCTCATAATGCGTAGTATATTCAGGCCGTATTACAGCCACGGTACTATCCGGCCGGCCGCTAACATTAGGCAGACCTGCCACGTTCACCGCTACAGGCTTGTAGCTGGTAGAATAGGTGGCATATGCATTAATTTTCCTGTTAGGCCTGTATGCCACCGTCAACTGGTAGGTAAAATTGGTTTCATCAGCAGTAGCTGTATAAGCCTGGCTGGAGTAAACGCCGTTTTTAATACTCTGCAGCGTGGCCTTATCCTCGGCTGAACCGTTATACAGGTCTATATTCAGCCCGCCGGATGCAACCCGGTTATAGTCAGCCTCTTTTTTATCATAGTTCAAACGGATGCCGGGCAGCACGTGCAGCCCCTTTACTACTTCCCAGTCGGCATTGGCAAATACTGCCGCGCTTAATGACTTAATGGAAGCTGTTGTAGCAATACCATATCCTTCAAGTAAACCGGGTGTTGCCCATAAGCTGCTTGTTGAGCTTTGGGAAAAACGCCATTGAGCAGGTCCTGATTCTTCCGTACCGTTTGTCTTTACTTCCTGTCCGAGCGCAAATAAACCCACTACACCACTCAGCCTGGAAGATATCTCACCGGCATAACGCAGTTCCTGCGACCAGTTCCTGTGCTTGGACGGGTTTTGTGATTTTGTCAATGACGGCAGACCGGTAAAGTCACGGTCATTGGAAGGGTCCCAGTCCCAGTAGCGCCATGCAGTAGTGGAAGTCAATGTACCGGGGCCGAGTTTTATATCCGCATTCAATGATACACCGCCGAGATCATTACCTGATCGCCAGGGGACATCCTGATCAACTGTCCTGTCAAAAGCGTTCAGACTTGGCAACTGATAACCCAGATCAGATGTGATGGCGCCGAACTGGCGGTAAGCCGCCCTTTTCGTTACTGCCACCCCTGCCGGCACCTGCGCATAGCCGACAGGACGCTGGCGGCTCAGATCGCCTGCCACAGTGATAGCAACATCATTCACAGGCTTGTATAATATCTGGCCTTTGAACCCAAGATTGTTGATATCATTGATATACGTGCTTGTATACTGGTTATACACGGTACCGTCACGCTGTGTGCCGGAGAAAGAAAAACGCCCTGCTACCTTTTTGGAAAATGGGCCTGTAACTGACGCCCTGGCCTGCACGAAGCCATAATTTCCATAGCTGGTTTCAAATGTAGCGCCCGGTTTAAAGCTGGGCTTTCGTGTGGTAATGCTGATAGCGCCGGAAGTGGTGTTCTTTCCGAACAGTGTTCCCTGCGGTCCGCGCAATACTTCGATCTGTTCCACATCTAAAAAGTCAAGTGTTGCAATCGCCGGGCGGGCAATATATACTCCGTCAATATAGAAACCCACACCCGGATCCAGCCCGTCATTGGTGAGTCCGAACGGCGAACCTATGCCACGGATATTCACTCCGGTATTACGGGGGTTGGACGTGTACATCTGCACAGAGGGAACAATTTCCTTTATACGGTTCACCGTAAATGCGCCCGCATCGTCGATCTGGCCACCGCCTACCACCGAGATCGGGATCGGTACATCCTGTGCCGCCTCACTGCGGCGCCGGGCGGTAACGGCCACTTCAGATAACTGGCGATCTCTGCTGAGCACAATCTCCAGTGGCGCATCGGGCCATGCCTGCACCGGCAGCTCCCGGTAGACAAACCCCGCCGAAGATACCGCCAGGGTAAACGGCGGATCCTGGTCTACGGTAAGCGAAAAAGTACCTGAGGCATTGGTGACCGTGCCGGTACTGGTACCTTTTATGACTACGGTAGCGTGTATCACCGCTTCGTTTTGTTCATTAATAATGTGGCCGTTTAATACAGCCGGTTCATTTAACTGGGCAAATACCAGGAATGGCGTCAGTACGCCTAAGAGCATAAGTATTTTTTTCATTATAATATGTTTGAGAATTATAATAATTAAATGATAAGTCTGTCAATTGATATATACAGACTAATACAATAATAAAATGTGTAAATTCAGGAAATCAACAACAGCAACGACAACAACATCGTGGTTGGGAAAAGCGGGAATACCATTGCGGGGAAAACAAAGCGTGTTTCATGTGCTTGTAAAATTCAACGCGAAGATAAATACATTTTTATAAGTCTACCAAATTTGTAGACTTATTTTTTTTAAAAAAAAATTCTGGGTTGAGAAACTGTAAAAGATCGGGCTGCGGTTACTATGCCAGCAAAGTTTCCGCAGGAATGCGCAGGTGGTGATACAGGGCTTTGATCATTTTCAGGGTGAGCGGACGCTTCCGGTTCAATACTTCCGACACCCTGTTTTCCCCACCCAGGTATTGGGCAAGGTCTTTCTGAGAAAGGTTAAGCTGTTCCATGCGGTACTTGATCGCTTCTATCGGATCAGGGCTTTCAATAGGAAAGCGCTTGTTTTCATATTCGTCAACGAGGATGGACAGCACTTCGAGCAGCGCCGCGCCTTCGGATTTCGGCGGAGCATCCCACAAAGAATCAATAAGCCGCATGGTATGTTCATAATCCTTGCTCGTCCTGACCGGCCTTACGGTTATTGCTCCCTGCTGTATCATCTTTTTTTGTTTTAAATCGTTTTAATGTCTGTTATCCTGTCATATTGTTTATGCGTTCCGACAAACCGGATATACCCCACTTGTATATCATACCTGAATTGTACAATCAAGCGGTACTTGTTTCGGCATATGTTAAATACGATCCTTCCGTTGCCAACCTGGTCTGCGTCCCGGAAATACCCGATAATAGCATGAGGGTCTTCCCAGTTGCGTTCCGTTATTACCTTATACCAACTTTTGAGCTGTTGCTCTGAATCTCTGTATTCCGGTTTTTCCCAGAATGCTATAAGTGTATTCTTTGCAATGATCCTCATGACAAAGATAATATAATTCCCAAAATGGGAAGTGTGAAAATAAAATAATTATTTTAGACCACCGTATGACAGGCAGGGCTGCCTAACAAAAATAATCAGGAAAATTATTTTCTACGCTAATTGTTTAATTTAAAATAAAATATGATTAATATTTATGGAAATATAAATATTTTCTGCTTAGAAGTTACATTGTATGCAATCACAGCAGCTACAGATAATTTATTATCCGGAGAACAGGAGGGAACAAAAGCCAGTATAATGTGTAAAATCTCTCCGCAACCGTTTATTGCCGTGCGGCTGCGAACTGCTGTTGCTTGAAGGCGTGCATCAGGTTGGACCGGACGATCCGGTAGGCCATATCGATCATATTTTTGAAGGCAATCGCGTGGGAGATGCCATGTCCGATGACCACAGGCTCATTAATACCGAGAATAGGCGTACCACCGTAAATCTCGTAATTGAAATTATCAAGAAATGGATCGGATAAGCCCCGCTTTTCAGTGAAAATATGATATATGGACTCTGCGAGCTTCAGCAGGACATTACCTACGAAGCCTTCACAGACAATTACATCACATTTGTCCATAAAAATATCGCGGCCTTCTATATTGCCGACAAAATTGATCTGTGTATTTTCTTTCAGCAGGGGATAAGTAGCCTGAGCCAGCAGATTACCCTTTCCTTCTTCTTCCCCGATATTCAGCAATCCTACCCGCGGCGTTTTTACCCGGGCTACGTGCTGCATATACAACGAACCTAACTGTGCAAACTGTACGAGTTGCTCAGGTTTGCAGTCGGCATTGGCGCCTACATCGAGCAGGAGATTAAAACTGCCGTCTTCACGGGGGACCGGCGATGCGATGGTAGGGCGGGAGATGCCCTCTATGTTTTTTACAGAATACATGGCGCCGACCATCATGGCCCCTGTATTGCCTGCGCTGATAAAAGCATCGGCCTTTTTCAGCGCCAGCATACCAAAACCTTTGGCAATGCTGGAGTCTGGTTTTTCCTTCAGGGCTTTGGTCGGGTGCTCATTCATACCGATGACCTGGCTTGCCTCCACGAGGGTATACCGGTGGCGATAGGCTTCGAGTTCCGATAAATAAGGAGCAGCCAGACGTGCATCCCCTATCAGCAAGAGATGAACGGCAGGGTCGGCAACCTCTTCCAGGAAAAGTGCAACGCCTTTTATTGCTTCGGCGGGTGTGTAGTCCCCGCCCATGATGTCAAGCGCGATCTTCATTGACGCTCAGGTCTGGAATTTCGTTATTGGTTTTGTCCTTCTGCAGCGGCAGCAGGATTTTTATCCATTACTACTCTTCCACGATAGTAGAGCTTTCCTTCAACCCAGTGCGCGCGGTGGCGCAGGTGGCTTTCGCCGGTTACCGGGTCAATGCTCCACGTAGCAGCTACAGCTTTATAATGCGTGCGGCGCTTGGCTCCGCGCTGTTGCGAGTGACGACGTTTGGGATTAGGCATCTTATTTGCTTTTAATTAGATTAATCTTTGTCTTTTTTATTTTCCTTGAGGGTCTTTAACCCTTTCCATATATCATTCCTTACGGCTTCACCCGGTTCGGACAAACGATTCAGCAGTTTCAGTGTTTCAGGGTTACATCCCGGCTCGCCGTCCGGCCTATCCGGATGCAGGCGCTGCAACGGTATACTCAGCAACACAAACTCGTACAGCCACTTACTGATGTCTATTACGGTTTCATGACGGGGAATAAATACCACATCAGCATCTTCATCCACATCCCCGGCATCTTCGCCGGCGAGCTTGATCAGCAGCTTGAATTCATCCCACAGCGCGAGGGAAAAATCATCGCCACAACGGTCACAGGGCACAATGGCCGTTCCGTCAATATCAAAATGGAGCAGGAAGAAGCCGTTTTTCTTATCGAAATTCAGTATTACCCTCGCTGAAAGACCTTTAATATCCCCGATTGCACTTCCGTACGCCTGCATGAACTGATAATCAATCTCATACCGGAACTCGTGCAGGCCGTTTTTCAACCCCTGCCAGGCTATTTCAAATTCCCGGTTGTATTTCATATCCAGTCCTCCGTATTTGCAGCCCGGCTTAAAAAGCACTAACGGGGTGCAAAGGTACAACCATTTATTGGTTTCAAAGCAATTTATTTCGTTTTAATAGAAACGCATGGAGTACTTTCTCCACCGGTTCGCTCAGGTCTGCCGCCACCCGGTCTATCCGGTATTGATGACAACGCTGGGCAACCATTTCCCGGAATTCCTTCATATGCGTTATGTATTGTTCTTTAGCCTGGTGTGTCTGCAGCCGCACTTTTTCGCCGCTCTCCATATCCACAAACTCATACGGGCGCTGCTCAAACTCAAATGCCAGTTCCTGTTTCCCATCCTGAATATGAAACAGGATCACTTCATGCTTGTTATAACGGAGGTGCTGCAGGGCGGAAAATAACGATTCCACATGCTCAGCATCATCCATCATATCACTGAATATCACGATCAGCGAGCGCTTGTGCATCCGGTCTGCAACAAGGTGGAGCGCTGCGGCTGCATTGGTTTGCCTGCCGGGTGTGCTGTGGAGCACCTTATCCAGTTGATGGGTCAGCATCCGGTAATGGCTTTGTGCGGAGCGGCATTCCGAAAAATAATGCAGCTGTTCGTCGAACAGCGCCAGGGAAGCCGCATCGAGTTGTCTTTTGAGCAACTGGAGCAATGAAGCGGCAGCCAGACAGGAAAACTGGAGCTTGTTGAGCCGTGCAGGGTCCTCCGGGAAGTGCATAGAGGCAGAAGTGTCTATCACCATACAGCAGCGCAGATTGGTCTCTTCTTCGAAACGCTTTACAAACAGCTTGTTGGTGCGCCCATACACGCGCCAGTCGATATGCCGGAGCGGGTCGCCCTGGTTGTAGAGGCGATGCTCGGCAAATTCGACGGAGAAGCCGTGGAAAGGGCTTTTATGCAGCCCGATAATAAAGCCCTCTACTACTTGCTGAGCAACGAGTTCAAGATTTTCCAGCAGGGTTTGCGGCAGGATCATGGGCAGGCTTGTTAACTGTTTAATGCTCAAATCTCTTAATGACCAGCCTTAAAGGTAGGAATTTAATGTGCCAATTTGAAAATTTGGAAATGAGTGTAATGCTTATTGCTTACATAATATGGGCATTTTCAAAACTTGTCCCGGTACAAACCGGGATTGACACATCCTCCCATTTTCAAATTAAAATCCTGCATTTGGGTATTTTAAATTTTACTATTACCTTCAACCGCTCAATATCCCACGCCAAAATTATTACCAGATGAGACATCGCAATACGCTTTTACTGACTGTCTTGCTTTTCATGGTTACTGCCGGAATGACGTCCTGTGTACGGGATTATATATGCCAGTGCGAGATCAAATACAGCGGGCAGCCAGGCCTGCCGGATTCCATCACACGCAGCTATACGGTGCGTGATACGAAGAAAAAAGCCAAATCTCTCTGCGAACAGAATTCCTTTTCGGATCAGGACGGCGATATCAAAACGGACGAAGTTTGCCGTTTGTATTAAGATGTCCCGTAGAGACGCGATTTATCGCGTCTCCTCATTGTTAATAAACGCGATATAATCAATGAGACGCGATTTATCGCGTCTCTACAAATGACCGTATGAACGAGATCATATCTCCCCCATCCAACCGGCGATTCAGCTTCAAAAACATAACCGGCTTTGTACTGCTACTGGCCCTGGCTGTTGTTTTTGCTGTCAGCGGCATTAGTAAAATCGATTCTATAGAAACGTTTGAATGGTCTTTGCTTGATCTGGGCATCAGCAGTTTTACCCTGGCTGCGATACTGGCGCGTCTGCTTATTGGCCTGGAACTGATGATCGCGGGCTTTCTTCTTTTTCATATTTTCCTGAAACCATTCACCTACCTGCTTACGACCGGATTGCTCGTCGTCTTTACAATATACCTGCTGCTGTTGCTCTTGCATCAGGGCAATGAAGGTAATTGCGGCTGCTTCGGAGAATGGATTTACATGAGTCCGCTTTCTTCGATCTGGAAGAACATTGCGATGATCGCTGCCACAGTTATCCTGTATTTTATCTATCCCGGCAGGGCTTATAAGCATATGCCCATTGTGGCGTTGCTTGTTGCTCTTACCGCATTGACGACTCCTTTTGTTGTCTATCCGATGAACATCGGCGACAAACCATTGGTGTTGGAAGAATCTATTGATCTGGATCCGCTGTATCGCTCCGATATACCCAATAATCCGGATCGTGAATTGCGGCAAGGTAAGCATGTGATTGCTTTCATGAGCCTGGGTTGCCCTCATTGCCGTAAGGCAGCTTTTCTGTTGCAGATCATTCACCGGCAGCATCCTGATATCCCTGTTTACATGGTCATTGCAGGGCCGCCGGAACTGGAAGAAGATTTTTTTAAAGAAACGAATGCCCGCGATGTACCGCATCTCCGTTTTCGTGAGCCGGAGGATTTCATCCAAATGGCCGGACCTTCGCTACCTGCGATCTACTGGATCAATAATGGTGTGATCGAACGGAAAGCCAATTATTTCCAGCTTGATCCGGTGGTGATCCGGGAGTGGCTGGAGGAGAATTAACCATTATCAATTGTTAATTCTCCACTCATCTTAAACAATGCCGTTCCTTCTTTTTTGAATACGGCATTTGCTGTCAGTTGATCTGCGTCTGACGACCAACTGATCGTTACTTCCGGTTCTGTTTCGGGGAGAATGAGCTGCAGGAATTTCACCTGGAGCGCCTGCCGCAGGACAAGTTTACGCCCGGTCTGCTCCTCCAGCAGCTCTTTTACGATCTGCATCATACATACGCCGGGCACCACCGGCTGCTGCGGAAAATGTCCCTTGAAAATATCATGACCGGCATTAAATACGATCCGGCATGCCAGGGAATGATCTCCCGGCTGCCTGTCGTGCGTGGTATAAAAATCATTCTGCAGCATGGCTTGTAATTTTATGGAGCTGTATGATGAAACGTGCATTGTGATGCCGGAACAATACCGTATCCGGTAATGCCTGCGCTGTTTCTTTCCCGGAGATTGTAATGGTAGTAACTGTCTTTCTCCTGCCGGCATTTTCTATGCCCGACAAGGTATTGTTTTCTTCAATATAGTAAACGCTGCCCTGCTCAAGAGGAAACTGGTGGTACAGTCTTCCGTCTTTCCTGAAATGCCTTTCTTTTGCAGTATCCAGCTTTTTCATCAGCAGCAACCGGAGATCTTTTTCCAGTGTACGTACCAATGCCGGCTTATCCATTTGGGGAATGATGTGATAAACAGTAAAATTCTCCTGTCTGTCCCATCCGAAGTCGAAAAAAGAAAATCCCATCTCGTTCTGGAAAATAACCCTTGTATTTCCGTCCGGAAATTCTTTGAGTAATAATATCCCGCTCAGGTGGAATGATTTAAAAAGGAACCTTCCGTTTACCATACACCGGTAGAGTTCTTTCTCAAATACTGGTTTAAATTGTAATGCAGCATGTGTACCGGCGGCCGGTACGGGCTGTAATGCTTTATACGGTGATTTACAGCCTGCAATCCAGCACAGCAGGATCAGTAAGCTACTTGACTTTAAATAGTGCATCATTCACAGCGGTATTATGCCGGATGTTTTTAAAATCCATATCCGTGAAGTCCCCACCGGTTTCCGTCATGGTGAGGCGGGTTACATCAAGATGTTTCCGGTCCAGGAATACGTCTATGTGGCTGAACATTTTTTTCAGGACATCCGTGACCGGCGTCAGTGATAACAGGTAGGAGCTGTTGTTTTCATAGACTGTTATGGAAAAGTCCCCGTTCCGGAATACATTCCCGCTCATGCAGTCTATGATGATGCGGTTTACAGACTGCATTACCTTGCTGTTGCGTGTGTTGATGCGACTGGTTTTTTGTCCGTCCTGTACCATGATCTCTCCGCCGTTCATTACCAGCAGGTAGGTGTATGGTTCGATATACTCGATGCGTATTCTGTTCTCTTTTTTAAAGAAAAATTTCCCTTTTGAGCTGATTTTATCTTCCAGCATTGAGAGGTGCTTGGTCTGTATGAAATCGCTGACAACCGATTCTTTCGAAGCATTCGCCTGGTTGAGCGCCTGGCGGAATGCATCTGCGTTTTTTAGCAGCGTATAGCCATTGGGTTGTGCCTGTGTGGTGAGCGCCAGGCAGGAAACAGCAAGAAGAGCGAAGCGTTTACGCATAAGCAGGCAGATCGAGCATTTGGTCAATACGTACAAAGGTAAAGCCCTTTTCGCGTGCGCGTGTGATGAGCGGCGTTAAAATTTCTCTTGTGACCGGCATAGAGTCATGCAGCAGGATAATATCTCCGCCTTTCAGTCTGGCCAGAATGCGTTCCAGCAGTATATCCGGGTCTTTTGCCACGGTATCATACGAGCGCAGGCTCCATCCCGCTACCTGCATTCCCGAGTGTTTTACTGCGGCTGCGAGGTTAGGGTTTGTGACGCCATAAGGCGGCCGGAAGATAGCTGGTGTTTTTCCGGTAATGGCTGTAAGCACTTCATTGGTCTTCTGCAGTTCCTGCTTCATTTTTCCGGTACGCTGCAGATCAAAATCCCATTTGTGATAATAACTGTGGTTGCCTGTAAGATGCCCTTCTTCGTGCCAGCGGCGTACAATTTCAGGATGCGCTTCTGCATTTTTGCCTATAGAAAAAAATGCTGCGGGCGCCTGCTGTTCTTTCAGAATATCCAGTATCGCCTGTGTTTCTTTGGCTGGTCCGTCGTCGAAGGTGAGCGCGATCTGCTGCGGATTACTCCCCGAATGATGTGCGTACAGGTAAAAATTCCAGCGGATACAAGCCGAGCCGGCAATCAGCAATGGCAGATACAACACAAGAGGAACAAGCAGCAACAGCCAGGACAGGTTATAGAGCAGGCAACCCGCCGCAAGCACCCCCGTGCAGGCGAAGAAGACAATAGTAAGGTGATGGAACGGACGCAATTATTTCCCTTTTATGATGCCTGCGAGCAGCAGTATCCATCCTGCAATGAAGAAGAGACCGCCAACGGGAGTCACAAGATTAAATATACCCAGTCCGCCGCCGTTCGCTTTAAGATACGTAAGCAGGTAAAGAGATCCGCTGAAAAGGATAATTCCGGTCAGGAAGCAGATATAGGCTGATTTTACAGCCGGCACGGGATAGAAGCTATACAAGATACCCACCGCAAGTATGGCAAAAACATGATAGAAATGATAGTCCACACCTTTCTGGTAGATCTGTAATACCTCCGGTGTTATTCTGCTGCTGATAGCGTGTGCGCCCATGGCTCCGAGGATCACGGCCAAAGCGCCGAGCGCCGTTCCGGTAATCAATGCTGGTTTATACATGAAGGGATAATTTCCGTAAAGTTAGTAAGGGAAAGGTTCTCTACCCGGAAAATATAATCCGCCTGCTCATAAAACGGGCTTCTTTCGGTGATCAGTTCCTGCAGCCTTTTATCAAGCCCGTCCGGATGCCGGAGCAGTGGGCGCGATTCAACCTCCCGGAACAGATGTTTCCGCAACGTACTTATTTCCGCTTTGAGATAAATGACGATCCCTGCATCTTTCATGCGTTGCATATTGTCGAAGAAGCACGGCGTGCCGCCGCCGCAGGCGACTATTGTAGTTGTATTTTCGTTTAAGATGATGTGATGCAGCAGTTCCCGTTCCATCTGACGAAAGCCGCTTTCACCTCGTGCGGTAAAGATATCTGCTATTGAAAACTGCTGGCCCGCTTCCATCAATGTATCCATATCCATCCAGGGACATCCCGTAACCCCGGATATTTTTTCTGCCCAGAAAGACTTCCCGGCACCAGGCATACCCGTCAGAAATATCAGCTTGCTCATAGTTTTTTATTTATGAATTTCCATATCATCCGCATGCCCGCCCGGGCAGCTTCTTCTTTGTTGCCCGGTCTGTCGTGGTGAAAACGGAAAGTTACGGAATCGGTTTTTTGTCCGTCCGTTATTGCCATGCATACCGTGCCTGCCGGTATATCGCCATCGCTGTCCGGCCCCAGCAGCCCGGTTATGCCAAATCCGTAATCTGCCTTCAGCGCACGTTTTGCGCCTTCAGCCATTTCAATGGCCACCGGTTCGCTCACTACATGATATTGCCGTATCGTTTCCGCAGCAACATTCAGTATATCTTTCTTTACATCAACATGGTAACATACGATGCTTCCCCGTAAGTATCCTGAAGTGCCGGGTGTATCTGTCAGTCTGTCGGCAATCCGGCCGCCGGTACAGCTTTCAGCCAATCCCAGTGTATGTTTTATGCTGATCAGCCTTTCCCGGATCATACGTTCCAGGGGCACATTCCCATCCGGTATTTCAATGACTTCAGGCATGATGATCTTTTGCGAAGAACGGCTCCAGCCGGCGCCGCAGTTCGGGATGTATACTGACTTTCTTTTTTTGCTTCGGATCGTAAAAGACAAGGGTCGTCACTCCTTTATTTAATAACTGCCCCTGCTCGTTGTACAATTCTGAATGAAAACGTATCTGAGGACCCTCCGGCAATTCTTTCAGCAATGTCTTTACCGTTATCAGGTCGTCGTATAATGCAGGGCGGAAGTATTGTGCATGCAGCTCAACCACCGGCATAAATATTCCCATCTCTTCCAGTTGCCGGTAGGTAAAGCCGAGCTGACGGATCGCTTCGGCTCTTCCGGATTCGTAATACAATGCATAGTAGCCGTAATACAGGTAGCCCATCTGGTCTGTTTCTCCGTAACGAACGCGTATTTCGGTGGTTGAAGTGTACATTGTGTTACTTTGATTCTTGCTCTGCAGTACGCACTGTATAAAATGAATTGGCCTGTGCCAGGCAAGTGATCGTCAGGTCGTTGATACATACATGTGGCGGCCGGCCGGCGCAATAGTATACTGCATCTGCTACATCTTCTGCATACAACGGGTAAATACGCTGGTAAACCTGCCGGGCTTTCTCTTCATCTCCTTTAAAGCGTACCAGCGAAAATTCCGTTTCAACCATACCCGGGTTGATCGCCGTTACTTTTATGCCATGGGGTAGTAAATCGATCCGCATGGCTTGTGTCAGGGCATCTACGGCAAATTTAGTGGCGCAATATACATTGCCGTCCTGGTATACCAGCTTGCCCGCAATAGAGCCGATATTGAAAATATGCCCGCTACGTGCAGCCCTCATCAGTGGCGTTATCTGCCGGGTAATATACAAAAGGCCTTTTACGTTCGTATCGATCATTGTATCCCAGTCATCGGTATCGCCTTCGTCAATCGGCGTCAGCCCGGCGGCCAGTCCGGCATTATTGACCAGCACATCCACCTTGTCTGTGTATTGCAGCAACTGCTGTATGGCGGCTGTAACCTGTGTTTTATGCCGCACATCGAATACCAGTGGAATGACAGGCACGTTGTATGCCTGCTCCCACTCTGCTTTCAGCGCATCAAGACGCTCTTTTCTTCTGCCTGTAATAATGACCGTATTGCCTGCACGGGCGAAACGCTCTGCTATAGCTTTGCCCAACCCGGCAGTACCGCCTGTGATTAATATATTCCTGCCCATGGACCTTTGATTTTGTATCATTTTATCATCTTCTTTCCTGTCCATTTCTATAAGTCAGGGATCTTAAAAAACGAGCTGGTCGATAAGCTGTTGGAAGTTGATGGTGGTAAGCGGTTTGTTGAGAAAATGACGTACAGAGCGGTAGCCGTTGCTGCGGGTTATGTCATTGGTGTTGATCGAAGATGTCGTAAAGAAGACGACATAATTACCGGTCGTTTCTTCCGGCAGCGTTTCAAACTGATCGAGAAATGCGAAACCGTTCATAACCGGCATCTGGATATCAAGGAGAATAATGTTTTTTGCATGACGGTCCTGATTCCCGCCCTGTGCAATATAGGCGAGCGCCTTCTGGGCTTCCTGAAAAGATTTGATTGAGAGATAGCGTTGTGTATTTTGTACCACCTTTTCCGCAATAAGACAATCAAAAGGGCTGTCGTCTATTATAATAAAATGATATTGCTGTACCGGCTTCATTCCTGTTTATTTGCGCTGTTTTTTATTTACCCGGAATATTTATTTCAAAAAGTGTTCCTTCATTTTTCCGGGAAGATACAGCGATCCGGCCGCTGAGCTTCTCCAGGGCATCTTTTACATTATACAACCCGAACCCGGAGCCAAATCCTTCATTCGTAGCACGGTAAAACATGTCAAAAATGTTTTCGAGATATGCTTCATGAATGCCGATCCCGTTGTCCTGAACTTCAATATACGCATGGTTATCTTCTACTTCGATACTGAGCCTCACATATTTGTATTCCTTATCCCTTTTCTGGTATTTGAATGCATTGGAAAGAAGGTTATTGAGAATGATATAGAGTACAAGCTCATCACTCCGGAAGGAGCCGTGAATGTCTGTACGAACAGAGAAATCAATATTATTAGTGACACCATCGAGCTTGTAGATCCCTTTCAGACTCGCCAGCAATTCTTCAAAATTCACTTCCGTAATGTTGAGTTCCCCGCGCTTGATAGTATAGTAGTCATGTATGTTATGGATAAATCCGTCCAGTTTGACCATTGATTGCGCCATCATATCCAGCATTTCGTGGATCTCATAAGTTGTCTTGGCTGATTTGGCAATATTTATGGCTCCAAGCACGCTGAGAATAGGGCTGCGGAGATCATGCGTAACGCTGTAAGCAAATTTATCCAGTTCCGTATTTGCTTTGATCAGCTCTGTATTTTTTTGGGATAACAGTGAAGTGGCTTCGTAATAACTGTAAGCCTCTTCTATGGCCGCCCGCATATCATCTTCCTGCCAGGGCTTCTGGATATACCGGAACACATGGCCTTTGTTGATGGATGCTATAACGGCTTTTACGTCGGTGTAGCCGGTGCAGAGCATCCGTACCGGTGCCGGGTATATGGGCTGTATTTCTTCGAAGAATTCTACCCCTGTCTGGCCGGGCATGCGCTGGTCACTGATGATCACGGCTATATCCGGATGCGCCTGCAGCTGGAGCAGGGCTTTGGCAGGAGACTGTGCGGTAAGTATTTCATACTCACGCCGGAATGTTGCCTTGAAGCCCACCAGGTTGTTCGACTCATCATCAATGTACAGTACTTTTATTCTCCCCTCCATCGTTAAGTAGTTTGCTGTCTGACGGGTATCCTGATCGTAAATGTTGTGCCCTCTCCGGGAGCTGACTGAACCGTAATAGTGCCGTTATGCTTCCTGATAATGTTATACACGATAGACAGTCCGAGACCTGTGCCCTCTCCTACATCTTTTGTCGTAAAGAATGGCTCAAAAATATGATTGGCTGTTTCCGTATCCATACCCGTGCCGTTGTCGCTAAGCAGCATAATTGCTTCGTCCCCTTCCAGCAGGGTTTGTATCCGGATATTGCCGCCTTCCTTTTCTTCCCAGCGTTTATTAATGGCATGGATGGAATTGGTGAGGATATTCAGAAAAACCTGGTTGAGCTTGCCCGGGTAACAATCTATTAACGGCATCTCTGTATGATATTCACGTGTTACGGAGATATGGGTATTAAGCAGGCTGTTGATGATGACCAGGGTAGAGTCGAGGCCGTCATGAATATTTGCCTGTTTCAAATCGTCTTCATCTACCCGGGAGAACACCCGCAGCCCTTTCACGATCTCTGCAGTACGGGTCGACCCCTCGCTGATCCCTTTTAGCAGGAATTCGATCTCCGTTTTCAGGTAATCATACTCAATATCTTCTTTGATTGCTGCTATCTGCTGTTGCTTATCCTCTGTGGAGATCTCTGAAACGGCCAGTTCCTCTATTTTTTCAAACGCATCTCCGAGCAATCCTATATCACGCTGCAACGGCTTTATGTTTGATGTCACGAAGTTGATCGGGTTGTTGATCTCATGCGCAATCCCGGCTGTTAACTGACCAAGCGAGGCCATTTTTTCAGATTCGACGAGCTGTGTCTGTGTATCCTTCAGCTCTACGAGTGTTTTATTCAAATCTTCATTGGATGCCTGAAGCTCAATGGTACGTTCACGTACTTTGGTTTCCAGTATCAGGTTCTGTTCCTTGATGATGCGTTCGTTTTCTGCATAGGCAAGCAGTATCTGGCCTTGTGCCTCTTCCTTTTCTCTTCTAAAGGTATTGATCTTATCGGAGAGGGCGAACGACAGCAGTACCACTTCTATTGCAGAGCCGAATACCAGCGCGTTGCTGGTAAAATTATTGGAAGGGAACATGCCATAATCACGCAGTACCAGTATAGTAGCGCCCAGCAGCAATGCCGACCAGGCGAACAGGAAGTACTGCGCCGACCGGTATCCTTTCCTGAATACTATAATAGCAAGTATGATCAGGTAAATACAGGTCAGCAGTGTATTGTTCTGCATGATTACAAAGCTCGACTGATATTGGCCGAAGAGCGCGAGCAGCACTGAAAGAAAAAAGATACCGGCCAGCACATATAAGACCGGTTCGAGACGCGGAACGTACTTTTTCGTATGCAGGAATACTTTGGCAAACCATATGCCGGCGATACTGGCCAGGCTGGGAAAGATAAATGTACCGTGCTGCGCCATCCACGGAGCGTTTGGCCAGAGGAATCTGAAGGAATACCCATGCAGGCATGCCTGCGACAACGCGAACAAAAGGATGTACACCACATAAAAAATGTAGGTATTATCCCGTACGGTAAAATAAATGAACAGGTTGTAAGAAAACATGATCAGGATCACCCCGAAAAACAGTCCCAGGCTCAGGTCCTTCGTCATCAGGAATTCAAAAATACTCTGCCGGGTGCCGATGGAGAGCGGTAACATGATCTGCTCACGGCTTTTGATCTTCAGCAGGTACGTACACTCTTCCTGCGGAGATACCTTAAGGTCAAAGATGTAATGCTGATGCTTGTATTTGCGTTCGCCAAATGCATGAAATTCTCCTTCCTCCGTTATCGTCGGCTCCTTACCGGGATGCAGGATATAAAGCGCCGCATAATCAGTTGTGGGCTGCGATAATTCAAGCAGCAATTGCCGGTCAGCCTGGTTATTTACCGTAAAGCGTATCCAGAAAGTACTGTTGCTCACGCCGAGGTTGATCACCTGCTGGTTGACCCGGTGAAATGTGCCATTGGTCATCACATCTTCAAGGGACATGGTGTCTTCCGTATCCTCGAGTATTTCTATGTGTTTTCCGATGTCCACCCGTCCGTCACCGGTATGGTAGGTAATCACCGGCAACGCATTGACACTCGAGCCGGTCATCAGAAAAAGCAGCGCGGTTAAAAGCCAGGGGAGCGGTTTTACGGACATATCAGGCGATAAAAGGTCTTATTGTTATGAATAAACGGATGCTCCGGGCGATGGGGGCATATACCTCCCTGGTGAAAGTATGTGTCCCGGGTCTACCGCTTCTTTAAGCATCAGCAGCAACCGGTCATATGCATTATCTCCATGGCTTTCCTGCATATCCATGGTGGCTTCACGGTAAGGATTATACCCTGCCGACTTGAGCTGCCGGTTTATTTCACGGTAGCAAGCAACAGCATTTTCATCTTCACCGGGTACTTCGCGATCCCAGTTGACGGATGCGATAATATGAATACTTCTTTCAGAGATACACTGGAGGGACACAGCCGGCTCAAGCCGGTGGTCTTTCACAATTTTCCTGATGATGCCGACGGCTTTTTCCACGTCTGCGCCGCGGAACGGTACCACCGGGGAAAACCATAGCATGCCGCAGCCGTCCCGGTCGGGGTCCATTGTTTCCGGCGCCGGTGTTCGCTTTCTCCAGTATGCATATCCTATTGCCGCGTTGCTGGGAATGCCGATGTATTTATTCAACAGAAAACCCCGCATGGTAATGGGCTCATCTGTCTTTCCGCCCCGCTCGTAATGCGTATCCAGTATCGTCATGATCTCATCACGGGTAGCAGAAACAAAAGATATATCATATACCAGATCCCTGATCCGTTCTTCGATCAGCCTGGATTGTATCAAAGCGTGCTCTTCGTTTACGGCGCGAATGGTGATCTCGCCATTCCAGGGGCCAACCATAGCGCCAACGGGAGACGATGCCCGCATCCGTTCCATGAGCACATCGGGATCAAGTGCGCCCGGCTCCGTTTCATGAAAAGGGAACTGTGTAAGGGCAGTCATGATCCGTATATCGTTATATAACGTAATGGCAGGCTTTATCAGCCCTTCCATAGCCATTGCCTGCAACCGGTCGATCAGTTGTGTGAGCTTGGCGATGCTGTCTGTTTTATAGAACCCGATCTGGAAAAAAGCAGGGCATTGCGGCAGCCAGACCGTCATACGGGTGACAATACCCAGGTTGGATTGAGAAAACAACCCGTCGAGAGAAGGCCCCATTCCCCAGCGGGACACCTTGCCCGCCATATTCCCCGGGAACCGTTCAAATCCTGTATGAATGATGCTGCCATCGGGCAATACAACTTCCATACCGCAAACAGCTGAAAAGCGATCTGAGTATACCCCCGTGCCGATACCGCGTTCCAGGGCATTGCCTATAAGACTTGCATCTACAGGGCCGCCTGTGGTGCCCAGCAGCAGTTCCGATTTTTGCGCGCGCAGAAAATCAAATGCCTGCTGAAAAGTGACGCCTGGCTCTACGGTCATGTACCCGAGCTGGCCATCATAATCGAGAATACGGTCCATACGGTCCAGCTCAATCAGGATGCAGTTATCCTGTACCGGCACCCTGGAGCCATAACCCCAGTTTTTCCCCCGGCTCACCACATATACGGGCTGGCCATAGCGCCGGGCGATCTTCAGGCATTCGGCCAGCTCCGTTGCGGCAGCCGGGCGTATGATAAGAGGGATCCGCTGTGATGCGGGATAATTGGTTTGCGCCGCCGCCGTCAATTGATCCGGATCGGATATTACATTACCGGCGCCCAGCAGGGCTGCCAACTCATCTGATAATTGTTGTAAGAGCATAAAAAAACGCTGTTAGTTAACCAATAACATCTCCCACTCTTCATTCAATCAGCAATTTATAATCTATCTCGAGGATCCGGCCCCTGGGCCCTTCATCGATTGTGAACTGTACCGGCTGCTGCCTGAGTCCCATAACGATTTCCCGTTCTTCCGCCTCAGTGGTGCTAAGGTTCTTCGTGTCCGGGATGATCATCGTCGTAGCTACAAGATCTTCTTTGGGATAATAAAACGTACCGTTATTCCCCATAAATGTAGCGATCTCAAACCCGATGCGCAAACTGTTTTTTACAGTCGACGGTGCGCACAATGCAAAGAGCGTACTCATATTGAGCTGTTCGGTGATCGTCACCGCTGCTCTGGCGAGATACATGCTACCGATACCTAACCCGGCCACCTCGCGGGAATTCCATAATCCGCATAATTCGCCTGTCCCTTTTGCAGCATATTCCTGCACGATCTTGTGGATACCAGGCTCCAGCTCTTCCACTGCTGTTTCAAGTGGCAGGGGATTAACTCCCCCCGCGAGCTGAATCCGTGCCCCGCCATAGACCTTCTCTCCATCATCAGATTCTACCATGATCACGTACGTGTAGGGATCATTGACCCATTCTGCCTTGGCTGACGTTATCATGGTGATACCGAATATCCGCAACACTTTCATATGCCCTTCCACATACCGGTGACATGCATCCGGGTTATCCACCGCTTTGAAAGCTTTTATCACCAGCTTATAACGCTCCATATGCTACCTAAAATTGCTGTTGTTCAGGAGACATACAGCACATTTGTCTGAACGGATGATGCCGATCATAATAATACCGTAAGAACAATTCTTATTGTATTCTTATAGATTATTAATAATTAATACCCTGTTTCTTTATTGTTACCTGAAAACGTATTTATTCTATAAAAAAAACAATACCGGAATTCATTTTATGACTACAGAATAACATGAAACTATAAAGGTATCAAAATTAATCATTAATTCCAGAGGCAAAAATAACGTTATCCTCTGATTCTGCAGGCTGATTAACCAGCCATTAACTATAGTATAATGCCCTTATGGAATAAATTTATTAAAAAATATATGAAAGAAGTGAAATAATTTATTTCACACCTATTCGATGTGAATAATTTGGTTATATTTGTGTATACAGGAGTATATCGAGATTGTAAACTTTTTGTGCTATTGATACTATACTATGTCGACGGGAAAGATTAATATCCTTTATGTAGATGATGAGCAAAATAATCTCATCTCTTTTAAGGCGACATTTCGCCTGAAGTATAAGGTACTGACTGCAATCAGTGGTGAAGATGCTAAAAAAATACTGGACGAGCACGATATACATGTGATTATTACAGACCAGCGGATGCCGGGTATGACCGGAGTGGAATTCCTGGAATCGATTCTTGAGCGACATCCGGACCAGATGCGGATATTGCTTACGGGGTTTGCCGATATGAATGCTGTCATAGATGCCGTCAATAAAGGAAAAATATTTCATTACCTGTCCAAGCCCTGGAATGAGCAGGAGCTTGATGAGACCATTCAACGGGCTTATAAAGTATACCTGGAGAAAAAGGAAGAAGAGGAGATGAAGAAGAAGCTGACGGTATCGAACAGCCAGCTTGAATTCCTGCTGCGTCAAAAGCTGCTTTCCTGATCACAGAGACATGGATCAGCATGGTAAAATTCTGATCATTTTTCTCAACGCAGCTGATGTGCGTAAGGTACTATACCGATCCGCATTGCATACATCACAAGACCCGTTCGGGACTTTACATTCAGCTTTTCACAAAGGGCATCCCGGTATCCTTCCACTGTACGTGGGCTGAGTTTCATAACTTCTGCGATCTCCTTATAGGTAAGTTCGCTGCAACAATAAGACAGGAATTCATAATCTTTATCGGAAAGCATGTGGTTTGACCTGGTATGTTTACCCTGCTGGAGCAGATGCAGCACGTGTTCGTTTACCAGCTCCGAATGAAAGAATCCCAGTTCATATACGGCATTTATTGCCTGATGTAATTCTTCGGGTGTGCACGTCTTCAATATATAGCCATTTGCTCCGTTCCGTAGCATCCGGATAATGTTGTAGTCGTCATTATAGATAGACAGTACTAAGACTTTTATGTGCGGCCACTCCTGTTTCAACACCTGTATAGTGGCATGGCCATCCATTTCAGGCATATTGATGTCGAGCAGGCAGATGTCGATATGCTTTCCGGAAGACCGGAGCATGTCCAGCAATTCCCGGCCATTGGCCGCCTCAATCTCAATAGAGAAGCCGGTGTATGATGATAAAAGCCGGCAGAGCCCTTTGCGCAGGATAGAGACATCTTCCGCAACAGCAATGCGTATTTGTTGTGAGTTATTATTCATAATATGTCTTTTATACACTATAATCGCTCCATGCGTATCTGAAACAAAGATGTTACAAACACATAATCCGGCCAATATTGCACTACACCATAACTCTTATGCTCTCACGTATTTTTACGGTATTATAATACGTAAAAATACATCAAAAAATCAGTAAAAAAACGCTTGTCTTGCAAACATATCTATTAGAAATTTGTAGCAGGAAAGGGGAGTGATCAGCTATACGATTAATTGCCCGTTTTCGTAACGTAAAAATAGATAACAATAGCCTTATTATATATTCTTTCTCTCCAGGACCTCTCTCCAAATTCTCCCAAATCCTGGATTTAAAAACGAAAGCCCTGCATTGCAGGGCTTTTCGTTTTCATGAGATTTCATTCGGATAAAAAATTACATAATAGATAATTGAATGTCAGCGCTTTACTGCAGAATGTTCGCCGGATGAAAAAAGACAGCACTTATCCGGTAAAAACGCAGCGTACTCTTCAACGGGGAACTGCGCTACTTTCATATCTCACATCTGATTCATCATCCGCCAGGTATAAGGTCCACTTCGATATACACGGATGTTCCGTTACCTGGCTCAGTATTGACGGATAGCCTGCCTTTCATCTGCATAACCCTCGTCCTGATATTACGCAAGCCTATACCTGAGTTGAAGGTCCCGTGCTGGTCATAGCCGATGCCGTTATCCTCAACGGTAATACTCAACAACGATTCATCAATATGCAATTGCACTAAAGTACTGGTCGCCTGTGCATGCTTGATTATATTTTGCAGTAATTCCTGGATAATGCGATATACGGAAAGCTTGTAGTCTTCGTTTAGCAGATTGAAATCTCCGAAATGTTGTATTTCAATAACCAGATCTCTGTCCTTCGCAATATAATCACAGTATAACCGGATTGCCTCTGTAAGGTCATGCAGGAGGAGCGTATCCGGCATCAGGTTGTGCGCTGTTTTACGCACTTCTTTACTGATTTCTTTCACAAGCATATCCGCTTTTTGGAAAGTTGGGTTTTTGTCTATCTCCCGGTATTCATCGCTCAGGTTATTGAGGTTGATAGTAGCTGCAGAGAGCAGGCTGCCAATACCGTCATGCAACTCCGCAGCTATACGCTCTCTTTCTTTCTCTCCGCCTTCCATCATGGCTTTCAGCCGCTTTATTTCTTCTTCCTGCTGCATGATATGCATTTTGCGGTTCAGGCTTCTGCGGGTAGTCAGCAACAATACCACAATCGCTATACCTCCCACGGAGATAAACGCTATCCAGATATTCCTGTTCCTGATAAAGCTTTGCTGCCGGTTTAGCTGAAGATCTTTACGGGCAAGCTCTTTCTCCCGTTCTGCCAGGCGGTATTTTGTTTCCAGGTCATCCACCATCTTATTTCTTTCGACATGATTAAGGCTGTCTCTCAGGTAAGCAAACCGCTCCATATATTCATATGTCTTGCCGGGATTACCCATAGCCCGGTAAAGCTGTGCCAGGGACATATTTATGCCGGCAGTGATTTTATTGATCCCGGTAGTACGCTCTATAAGGTCATAAGCTTCCAGCAGGTGTATCTCTGCTTCCCGCAGCCGGTTAAGGCCAAGACAGGCAAGCCCGAGTCCCCAGTGTGCGGTTCTTAAAGACATCAGGTTGCCGGAGTCGCGAAACTCAAGCGCACGGGTAAAATTCTTTAGCGCCTCTGTGAATTTTTGTATTTTCAGGTAATAAAGGCCCCGTTCCGTGTAAGCACTTCTTTGTACGAAAATGTCATTTTTTTCTTTCCCGATCACCAACGCTTTCCGGGCATAATGAAAATAGGAAATGGTGTCGTCCTTAGCATTGTAAATAATAGCTAAGTTCGCATAGATGACCGGCAGGTAATAATCATTTTGTGATTTTAAGGAAAGTGTCTCGGCTTTTTTCAGATATTCAACAGCATAATCAAAACGATCATCATATTGCCACATGGTGCCCGTTTCGAGATAGCTCCGGACCAAACGGAGGGTATCGGAAGCTGCTTCTGACAGTTGAATGGCTTTTTGAAAATAGTGCATTGCCGAATCCTGCTTGCCCAGGCGGGACAAGTAGGTGCCCACATTTATATGCCATTCGCGCATCATCCGCTCTTTTTTATAAATGGCGCTTTGAATGTACGGCAATGCCTTGCCTGTGATGCTTAATGCCTGATTGAAATCACCTTTCCGGGCATAGCATTCGCCGGTCAAAGTCAAAGCCAGTCCCACACCGTCAGGATAGCTTATGGCCATGCTGTATGTCTTCGCCCGCTCCAGCAGCAGTATGGCACTGTCAATATGCACGTGTATATATTCCTGGGCGTTCCTGGTCAGTTCATGAACATATGCGGTATCTTTGGGAGTAATGTTTTTATTTTGTCCGGATCGTATAGTGATGTTTTCCTGCCCTTTTGATGCGGTACCATAAAGCATAGTGTCAGCTTCCCCAAAGTTTGCTTAATTCAAAAGTAGGCTTTCGTTGTTAAAA
>CAZGPG010000024.1:0-54384 GCA_964527735.1 uncultured Chitinophagaceae bacterium
AATATTTATTATCAAATACTTAATTTTTACCGCGAAAAAAGTGCGGAAGTCAGGAGGGGGTCTTTATCTTTACTACATGAAAATATGGAGATCCCGATAAGTAAAACGACCAGCCTCCTCATAATTTCAGTTTTTATTTTGGTGGTTGCAGATTGCCGGATTCCGACCATAAGGAATTCGTAAAACCTGATAGCAGAATATATCAGAGCAAAGATATGATTTTTTCAGCAGACATAAAAACCATGCAGGCAGCAAGAAGCTGCATCAACTATTATTATATCAGTCGGACTGATCGTTATATCCGATAAAAATCCCCTTACAACGTGATCTACGGCATATCTCCCGAAAAACAGGCTGCATATAATTACATCACAAACACCACCCTGCTGTTTATGAAAACCCGCGTGTCAGCCAGCCCCTTCTGTGCGCAGTGGCAATGGCATAAGGTGTGATCCAGAATAAGCCGAAGGCATATAAAATCCCGTACGCATAAGCCCAGACTGCTCCGAAACGCTTATACCGCTTTGCGTAAAACAAAACCGGGATGCTCGATAGCATTAATATGCTGAAAAGTGTAGCGCTGATAAACAGCACCGGGTGCGTCAGTATAAAAAGCAACATCAGCAAAAGAGCCGGATAGGCCATTACAAGCTTTATCCACTGATTGATGAACAAAAGCCTTGTGCCAGCCTTAGACTCGCTTCTGAACTGCTTAAAAACAAATTTGGCCATCATGATATTTTCACGCACATTGCTCCTCCCCCACCTGATAAACATTTTGTATAGTCCTTTGTATTTTTCAGGTACATTGGTAAGCACATAGGCATTTCTCTGGAACATGGTCTGGTAGCCCTGCTTCAGGATCATATTCGTCATCGCGCGGTCTTCACCAATGTCTGAAGGTTGCCCCATAAACGTCTGGTTGATCCAATCGGGAAGACAG
Source organism: uncultured Chitinophagaceae bacterium (assembly GCA_964527735.1). Classification (GTDB taxonomy): domain Bacteria; phylum Bacteroidota; class Bacteroidia; order Chitinophagales; family Chitinophagaceae; genus JBEBVQ01. The sequence goes on from CAZGPG010000024.1 coordinate 944, forward strand.
GCGAATACAGCTTCCCTCCGATACGCCGCCAACGCGCCGGGCGTACAAAGCACAGAACCCAGCATACTTTCAGCCGAACGAACAAATTCAAAACTGAAAACAAAACTCACATTCAGCATTTTCGGAATAATGGCTTTATCATTATTCAGCACGTGAACATTCCCGGCCACTGCGCCGCATTTTTTATTAGTAACAAACGGACTGACCAGATTGCGCAGGGTATCTGCCTTTACAACCGAATCACTATCCACCGTTACAAAAACGGCCCCGGTCGCCATATTAAATCCACGGTAAAGCGCATGACGCTTTCCTTTATTCTCCGGCTGCTGATAAATGGCCAGACGATCGCCTAATTTTTCTTTAGCCCGCTGCATCCAAAGCCAGGTATCATCGGCGCTGCCATCATCAATAGCGATCAACTGCAACTTATCTGCAGGATAGTCACTTTCCGCCAGGCTCAATAATGTGTGCCAGACCTGCTCCCCTTCATTATATGCCGGTACGATCACCGTACAAGCAGGCAGCAAATCGTCAGTGACCGATGAGACGGGCTTATAACGTAAATACAGGAATAAATTATAAAGGTAAAAACCACACTTAAATGCAAGCAGGGCGAGCGTTGTAACAACGAGCGCAAAGCCCCATGCAGTGTTCATTCTGTCGAGATTAAACTGCCGGAACTGCGGCTGTAATGTGTATACCAGAAAAGCAGCTCCCGCCAGCAACAGAAAAGTCGCCGCCAAAATCAACTGCGCCCGGAACTTCGCAATGTACTCAAAAGACTGGCTCACAACACTTTTTAATGACACATCATGAACCGGTATTGAAATGCTGAATAAACGACTATCCTGCATACTGGTATTCGTTTGCGAAAATTCCAACTGGTTTGCTATACTTTTTCTTCGTTCTACTTTTGTCGTGCTCAGTGCTTCTATCATACGATCCTGTTTAGCGGCTATTTGTTTACCTGATACCCCAGATAAATACAGCCGGGGAGAATTGATTATACCCAGAATCGGCAAAGCTTGTACCGTAGTTGTGCGGCATTTATAATGAGCGTATTATAACTGGCATATTATTCTAAATTTGTGGAATTTTTACACAAACTGTGGCATAGACCTGCACGGCGAAACCACACATACTGAAGCGCCCGGATCAAATAAATTCTGCTTCTGCTTTAATAAAAAAACAGGTTGCTCCCTAATCAGAGCAACCTGTTTGGCAGTACCATATGCAGGTACGGTACAAAAAGAATATTATCTCGTAATTTGCGTATAACCCGCGGTAGCGCCATTTTGTGCACGAACGATGTAGCTGCCCGTAGCAAGCGACGTCACATCCAGCTCCGGAGTATTCGTGAAGGTAAGTACGACTTTACCCTGCATATCAAATACTTCAACCGTGTAGCTTGTCCACGCTGCAGGAATATTCAGGTGCAGGTGATCATTTACGGGGTTAGGCCAGGCTTTCAGCTCAAATAATCTGTCAGGCGCTGTTGCTGCAGCCACATGCAGGTTTTCCCTTTTGGTGTCCCGGAACCGAATCATCTCCACAGTTTCGTCGCCATTCCCGCTGACCGTTGTTCCGACGCGTACTACCGGGTAATGCTCGCCGTTTGCCCGCCAAGTATACTCCACATACCTGCGCTCAATGCTGATTTTCTGGCCCAATATAGTTTCTACGGAATCCGTCTGCCATACTTCGGAACGTATCCGGAGCACATTTACGGGTGTCGTGAAATAAGGTGTTTTTACCGTTCCGTATCCGTCAACGACCGTCACGCGCTGACCTTTCATGAGTATGGAACCGAGTGAAACAGCATGTTCCAGGCGAAATTCAGACGTATCCCGCCGGTTGTATATAAGTGGGAAAAAGTAAATCTCATCTTGATCGCTGTAGTAAGCAGCTTCTGCGGAGCCGTTCAGAAAAGCACCGAAAGAGGTAGCCACATAACGGTCAGGACTATTCAGGACCTGATAAAAAATATGCGGGTCGGTAAGTGACAGCGGCAACCCCTGCCCGCTCAGGTTTATCTCGTTGGCAACCTTGTAGCCAACACCTGTATTCAGACTACCAAAGCCGGCATCCGAAGGTGTCTTGAATGTGTCCACCCCCTGGGATACGGCTGTCCATCCGCTAAAATCCCAATCCACATTAGCGCCGGTGTTGCTCAGGTTCAATGCAGCAGACGCCGCATTTACATTACTATAGCGGAGTGTGTCTCCCAGCACAGGCATATCTGCAGATGTGATCGTGATCTGGGCATAAGTAACAGATCCAAAAGCCACCAGCATTGACGGAAGAAATAATAGTGCTTTTCTCATGTTGACGATTTATTTAATTTTTCAAAATTAGTACATTTTAAATTATTCCAGATAAGAGAATATACTCATTTAGAAAATCATGCCAACTCATCCGTCATGCGCCCGGTAGCTTGCTCCGCGTACCGTATAACACTCCCGTTGAACACGGATCCCTGACCAAATAAAAAACCAACCTCGACCGGTAGCACAGCTACCGGCAACTGCCATTGCCGCAATTTCTCTCCATGCAGACGGAGCCGCTGCGCATCCTTTTCCGTAGTAACGACCATTCCCTTCGATCCTGACTCCCGGAAGGCTGTGTGTATTTTCTCCAGATCACCGTCTGAAAAATAATGATGATCGGGGAACGTCATTACCCGGACATTCTCAGCGGCTTGTGATACCGTCCGGATCAAGGGACCCGGATTCGCAATACCGCAAACCAATACAACGGAATGTGCTGCCGGGTCTACCGGTGTTCCTTCCCACAAATCATAAAGGGTGCCATAGCGGATACAGGAGAAAAATACCTGCTGATGAGGCAAAGGCCGGATACGTTGTATCACTTGCTCTGCTTCACTTTGCGCCATATCCGGCGGGCACTTGGAAACCACGATCACATCCGCGCGGCGGTAGCCGCTACGCTGCTCACGGAGACGGCCATAAGGCAATACATGATCACTGTAAAAAGGACTGCTGTATTCCGTCAGCAGGATATTCAGTCCCGGCTTCACCGTCCGGTGCTGGTAAGCATCATCCAGGAGTATCACTTCCACGTCCGGTCGCTGCGTGAGCAGATCAGGGATACCGGTCATTCTTTCTTCCGCCACGCTGACGACCAGGCCCGGAAACTTTGTATAATACTGCATCGGCTCATCCCCGATCGTCTGCGCGTTTACAGCATCATCTGCAAGTATAAATCCGCGGGTAGCCCGCTTATATCCCCTGCTCATCGTAGCCACCGTGTAATGCGGCTGCAGCAGCCGCACCAGGTATTCTATATGGGGCGTTTTGCCCGTTCCGCCGGCCGACAGATTACCCACCGAGATCACCGGCACGTCAAACACAACCGAGGAGAAAAACCCGGAATCATATAACCGGTTTCGTATCCAGGTAATGCCACCGTACAACAAAGCAAAAGGATACAATAAAAAGCGCATTTTATTAGTTTGAAAATGATTAGAAAAATTTGAAAATTTGAAAATTTGAAAATAAAATCATGTGGTCATTTTCAAATTAGCTCATTTCCAAATTTTCAAATTACCCTTTCTCTGCGGAGGGCATGCTCAAGTATTTTTTCTTCAGGATCGAATGGCTTCACCTGATCAAGACCGAGGTACCGGATCCCTGCGGCGCTCAATAATGCTTTATCAGACGGGGCAGGCTCCTTTTGTTGTTTGTAACTATAGCTGCCTGCTTCGAGCAGGCACGTTTCCGGCATTAAGCCGATGAGCTCGCTGCCCACCAGCGACACACCAACCTCCTCCGCAAGCTGCCTGCATGCTTCCCATACCTGCAGCGGGCTGCTGGCCCGGTAATCCAGCAGGTTCATAGAGACCTGCGCACATTCAAAATCGTCCATATACCAGCCGATGGCCCGCACTCTGGGCAACAGTCCAGGCACACGCATCCGGGCCCCGCCGTCACGCCGCACAAATCCCCGTTCACGAATACGCTCTGCAATATAAACTGCCTTCCCCACATCTTTTGTATCTATAGAAATATTGAACGCCACCAATATATCCCGCGCACCGATGACGGTTGCTCCGTATGACGGCGCAAATACAGCCGGGCCGTAATCCGGCTTCCAGTCGGGCTGCATCATCTTTCCTGCCAGTCCTTCATACTGACCTCTGCGGATATCCGGCAAAGCACGACGGTACGGAGTCGTTGCAGCATATTCGTAGAGATAAACGGGGATCTGTAATTCCTGGCCCACCCGCCCTGCCAGCAGCCGGGCATAAGCTACCGCCTCTTCCATTTCCATGTTATACAAAGGCACCAGCGGGCAAACATCCGTTGCCCCGATGCGCGGATGCACCCCGTCCTGAAGACGCATATCGATGACGGAGGCAGCCTTACGGATAGCGCGGTACGCAGCTTCGACAACGGCACCGGGCGCTCCGGCGATGGTCATAACCGTCCGATTGGCAGCCGGGCTTGTGTCCACATGCAACAACTGCGCCCCATGTACAGACCTGATCTCATCTGCAATCGCAGCTATCTTAGCAGGATCGCGCCCTTCGCTGAAATTGGGCACACATTCCAAAACAGGTTCACGGTTTGCCATACCGCTAAAATAGATGAAAATCCGGAAGAAGTAAGACTGCCTGAATGTGATAAATGTGTTGAATGTGACGAATGTGTTTATCACATTTCCCACATTCAACACATTTATCACATTTTTGGATGAAAAAAATCAGCCAATGCCCCACCCGAGACATTGGCTAATTGTAATAGCATCCATACCTATTTCTTCAGTGTTTCCTGCGTCGCTTCTGCATGTTGCAGATGTTGCTGTAAAACAGGTATTTTTTCATTGATCCATGTCCGCACATCAGGATCGCTTGCATCATCTGCCTCATCCCTGAATTTATTTACAAGCTTTTTGTGCTCGCGCACGGTATAGTCAATATACTCCTTCTCAAAATCAGCACCGGATCTGGCCGCGATCCGGTCATAATCCGCCTGATTATCATTGCTTATCACAACCGGCAATACGAAACCCTTCGTTTCAGCGATTGACTTCAATTCTTCCATAGCTTTGCTGTGATCTCCGGCAATTGCCTCCGCGAGCTGTTTCACCTGCGGATCTGCGGCCCGTGTAACGGCAAGTTCCCCCAGCCGCATAGCCATGAGGCCTTCATCGGCCGCCCATACGGCAAATTCGGCATCGTCTTCAAGCATTGAATGCTCCAGCCTGCGCTCATTGATATCTTCTGCAAGTTCTTTACTATCGGTATTATTGGCATTATCACATGCGGCCATACCGGTTATGGCCACAATAGCTGCGCCCCAAATAAACTGTTTCATAATTATTGATTTTTAGTTACCTCTTAAAGGGGTAAAAAATGATGCCATGAGATTGTATCGCGAATATACTACAACACAATCCGGTCGTATTGCAGTCGGAAACAACCACTTGTCAATATCCGTATTTCTCTTTCCAGCAATGGCGCAGATATTCTCTCAGGCGGTTTTCAGAAGCATTATTGCCGGGATCGTACAATTTTGTTCCGGATATCTTTTCCGGCAGAAATTCCTGATCCGCAAAATTACCCGGGAAGTCGTGGGCATATTTGTACCCCTTTCCGTAGTCCATCGTCTTCATCAGCTTTGTAGGTGCATTCCGGATATGCAGCGGTACAGGCAGGTCGCCTGTTTTACCGACGAGCGCCTGCGCGTTGTTGATCGCCATATAGGCAGCGTTACTTTTTGATGATGATGCCAGATACGTTGTACACTGGGAGAGAATGATCCGGCTTTCCGGCCACCCGATCATCTCCACCGCCTGGAAGGCGGTGGTAGCAAGCAGCAGCGCATTCGGATTTGCATTACCTATATCTTCGCTGGCCAGGATCACAAGCCGGCGGGCAATAAACTTGGGGTCTTCCCCGCCCTCTATCATCCGGGCAAGATAATATACGGCTGCATTGGGATCGCTTCCCCGGATGGATTTGATAAATGCTGAAATAATATCGTAATGCTGCTCGCCCGTTTTATCGTACAATGCCATTTTTCGCTGCACAATATCCTGCACCAGGTGATCGGTGATTTCCCTTGGCCCGGATGGCATGGCAGAAACAACCAGCTCGAGCAGGTTAAGCAGACGCCGTGCATCGCCGCCGCCCAATTGCAGCAGAGCGCTCCATTCCGTCACCTCCTTATCCATTGCCCGGAGCCATTCATCCTTCTGCATTGCCTGCGTTACGATCGCCTTCATATGGTCTTCCGTCAAAGGCTGCAATACATATACCTGGCAACGGCTGAGCAGGGCGCTGATCACCTCAAACGAAGGATTCTCAGTAGTGGCGCCTATCAGGGTGATGATCCCTTTTTCTACCGCGCCGAGCAGGCTGTCCTGCTGCGCTTTGTTGAACCTGTGTATCTCGTCTATAAACAAAAGCGCATGTCCTGCTTTACGCGCCTGTTCGATCACGCCGCGTACCTCCTTTACACCACTGTCTATAGCGCTGAGCGTAAAAAAGATCATGTCCAGCGAATGGGCTATGATCTGCGCCAGGGTAGTTTTCCCCACACCGGGAGGACCCCAGAATAATATGGAATGCGCCGAGCGGTTCCGGATCATTTGCTCCAGCACTTTTCCCGGCCCTACCAGGTGCTCCTGCCCGATGAAATCTTCAAGTGATTGCGGGCGCATCCGTTCCGCCAGGGGAATATTGGATGATGTTACTGACATAGTGTAGTTTTATATCAATGAGTCAATGTGCTGATCAGCTAATTAAAGTATCTTCGTACTCCATGAAATGCAAATTACTAATACTGTCATTCCTGTGCAGCTTCTTTTTCACCGCTGCACAAAAAAAGACAAAAACCGCACCATCCGGCAGTTTACGTACGGAAGACACAACGTCTGTTGATTACAAGCAAGCCGGGTCACCGATGCCCGCTATCCGGCTGATTGCACCTGTGCTTACCGGCGAAGCATCTGTCCGGAAAAAAAAGGAAAAAACAGTTTCTGAAACCAAAGTAGTTACGGAACAAGATCTGAATAACGGCGCCAACCTGCTCGTGATGATGTTTAATCCTACCTGCGGGCATTGTGAAGAGCAGACAGACTTATTCACGCAGCATATAGCCCTTTTCCGGAAAAGCAAACTGGTGCTGATGGCCGGAGCACAAATGCTTCCTTATCTGGAGCATTTTAACAACGGGCGACATGTAGATGCTTTCACGCAAACCATTATTATGGGTGTAGACAGCGCACAATTTATTGATAAGACGTTCCGGTACGAATCCCTGCCGCAGATCAACATCTACGACCACGAAAGAAAACTGATCCGTTCATTTACCGGGCTGGTAGGTATAGATAGCCTGAAAAGATATATAGAGTGATGAGAGAATTATGAATGATGAGTTATAAGTCAGTTAACCCATCATTCATCACTCTTGTCAGGCTACACTTTCTTTTTTTACGTAATCACGGAGCTTACGGATGTAATCGAAATATCCCGTTTGCATACGCATCCAGAACACAGTAAAGATCAGCAGGCCGAGACCAAAAAAAGTATAGATGTAGGTGGCATACTCCTGATGACCGGCAATGAAGCCGATGACACCCGCGAGCAGCATAAACGTACAGAAAATAACAATCAGCAATGGTCCTCCCTGATCTATCTTCCGCATCTTCGAGCTGATCACTACCTGTGTCTTGGACCCTTTGCCATTATTAAGCTGAATATGCGTAATAGGCAGCGTTTTGAGCGCTTCTATCTGCTCGGCATGAGGAATAATCTTAAGCTGACGGTCTTTTTCCAACACTTCAAAATCCAGGTTATGCACCTTGACACGCTTGCCCACCAGGCGAGTTTTGATGTCCTCCATGGGCATAGCGGACTGATACCGGTAAGTTCTTGAGAATAACATAGGCAAACTTTTTTGAGTTTAAAAAACGATTTGATATGAAAGGTAAGTAATCTTTTTATAATACCAAACAAACATCAATATAACAACTGACCTGTATTTCTGAATATTATTTTAAAGACCCTTACCATATAAGGACATCCGCTATTAACAAAAGGTTTGCATATTATATTAAAAAGCGTTATTTTAACATTATATTAACATACACAACGTGAAATCATAAACGCTCACAGAGCGCCGGCTTATTTAGGAATAAATAAAAAGAGCCGCCTTTTCTGGCGGCTCTTTGTGTTCTTATATAAAGCGTCGTGGTTACAGAGCAAGATCTGCATCATCATCGGCAGGGGCGGTATCTGCGCCAGGCTGCGTTTGCGGCTGGTGTGATGGTTCTCCTCCGGAATGATCCGGGCGGTTACTGCCGTTGTTCCTCGGACGGCGGTCACCATCTTCGCGGCGGCCTCCGCCTCTGCGTTCACGGTCGCCTTCACGGCGCTCGGGGCGCTCACGTTTTTCAGGCTCCACATATCCTTCAGGCTTCGGCATAAGCACCTTGCGGCTAAGCCGGAGCTTACCGGTCTTCGGATCCGTACCTACCAGCTTGATCTTTACCTTATCTCCTTCGGCGAGTACACCATCAAGATTCTCAAGGCGTTTCCAGCTTACTTCCGAAATGTGCAGCAATCCCTGCTTTCCGGGAAGGAATTCTATAAATGCTCCGAATGCCATGATCGACTTTACAGTGCCTTCATACACTGCACCAATCTCAGGAACAACTACGATCCCTTTGATGCGGGCCATAGCCTTATCAATACCGTCCTTATTGGCAGAAAACACTTTGACATATCCTTTCTGATCTTTTTCTTCGATAGAAATGGTTGTTTCGGTTTCACGCTGTATCTCCTGGACGATCTTACCACCGGGGCCGATCACGGCGCCTATAAATTCGGCGTCAATAATGATCTGCTCTACCCGTGGTGTATGCGGCTTCAGTTCGGGACGATGTGCCGGGATGCAATTATACATGGCGTCAAGTATGTGCTGCCGGCCGCGATGTGCCTGCTCGAGCGCCTGGCGCATCACATCCATGCTCAGGCCATCCACCTTGATATCCATCTGGATGCCGCAAATACCGTCTTTGGTACCGGTTACCTTAAAGTCCATATCACCCAGGTGATCTTCATCACCGAGAATATCCGTGAGCACAGCCCATTTACCATCGGAAGCTCGTGAGATCAACCCCATTGCCACACCACCCACATGTTTGGGCAGGGGTACACCGGCATCCATCAATGCCAGCGAGCCGGCGCATACGGTAGCCATAGAAGAAGACCCGTTGGATTCAAGCACATCAGAAACTACACGGACGGTATAAGGATAATCATCACCCGGCATCATTTGTGCCAGCGAGCGCTTGGCCAGATTGCCGTGCCCCACTTCGCGGCGGCCCGGCGCACGGAGAAATTTCACTTCGCCCGTAGAGAACGGAGGAAAGTTATAATGGAGAATGAATTTGGTATAATCAGAAGTAGCGGCGCTTTCCACCAGCAATTCGTCTTCGCTTGTGCCCAGTGTCACCGTGGTCAGCGACTGTGTTTCGCCGCGGGTAAACAATGCAGCGCCATGCGGAGAGGGCAGAAAATCTACCTCCATATTCAGCGGACGCACCTCATCCAGCTTCCGGCCGTCGAGCCGGCGGCTTTCGTCGAGGATCATATTACGCACTGTATAATACTGCAGGTCTTCAAAATATTTTTTGGCAAAGGCGCGTGTCGCATCAGGGAGACTTTCACCTTCGGGCAACCCTTCCGATAAATGGAGCATCAACGCCGTTTCCAGGTCTTTGAATGCATGGCTGCGGTCGTGCTTGGGAGATGCGGCACGGGCAATATCCAATACTTTTTGTGCAGCAAAAGCGTCTACACGCTGTTTAATCTCTTCATTTTCCGTTGCACGGACATATTCTCTTTTACCTTGTACTCCGACTTTGGCGCGCAGTTCTTCCTGGGCTTTGATCTGCACTTTGATAGCTGTATGTGCCGTTTCGATCGCTGTGATCAGGTCTTCTTCCTGGCACTCTTTCGACTCACCTTCCACCATCATGATGTTCTTGCCGGTAGCGCCGATGATAAAGTCCATATCGGCCTCTTTCAGTTGCGTACGACCAGGGTTGATCACATATTGTCCGTTGATACGCGCTACGCGCACTTCGGAAATGATTTCCTGTACAGGAACATCAGACACGGCCAGCGCAGCAGAAGCAGCCAGGCAGGCCAGCGCATCGGGCATTACTTCGGGATCGGAAGATATGAGTGTCACGATCACCTGGACATCACAATAATAATCTTCGGGAAATAGCGGGCGAAGCGCACGGTCGATCAGACGTGAGATCAGCACTTCGGAATCACTCAGCCGGCCTTCTCTTTTAAAGAACGAACCGGGGATACGTCCTGCAGAAGCAAATTTTTCCTGGTAATCAACCGTCAGCGGGAAAAAAGACTGGCCGGGTTTGGGTTCGTTGTTGGCAACAACAGTTGCCAGCAGGATACATTTACCGAGACGCACAGTAACGGCGCCATCGGCCTGGCGGGCAAGCTTGCCCGTTTCTATTATTACTTCCTGGCCATCATCCAGTTTGAATGAGACGGAAGTCGGATTTAATGTCATACAATCAGTTTGGGGTTGTTTCAAAAAAAGCTACTCCCAATTGTAGTTATACATTGGGAATAGCTTATAAAAAAATAATATCGTTACTTGCGGATTCCAAGCTTTTCGATCAGTGCACGATAACCGGTAAGGTTGGTGCGGCTCAGATATTGCAGCAGGCGCTTACGGCGACCTACCATTTTCATCAGTCCCCGATGCGTGGAGAAATCCTTTTTGTTTTTTTGCAGATGTTTGGAAAGATGGTTGATACGTTCCGTCAGTACGGCGATCTGTGCTTCAATGGAACCAGTATTGGTTTCCTTACTTCCAAATTCTTTAAATATTGTCGCTTTTTGTTCAGCGGATAAATGAGACATTACAGCTTGTTTTTAATATTTTTACAGTTTTTCAGGCTGCAAAGATACGGAAAATCTTCATTGAAAAATTTTTTACTAAAAAAATATTCCCGGGATCATGAAGAGAATCAGCAGGTTAGGAAGAAAGTAAACTATTAAGTTAACATTTTTATCAGCCAATACAGAGAGCTATGCGCTTACGAAGTGGCTTTTTCAACATATGGCGCGTAAATATTCTTATGGATGAAATTTTGCTGCCGGATGTGCATGTCTGCTGATTTTTTTGTGTATCCCGGATTCAGTTTAACTATATCCAGCTAAGGTTCAAAAAATAAATTGAACAAATATCAGAGAAAAGTTTACCTTTGTTCCTCATTATTTATTTTTTTAGCAATGCAAGAAGGTACAGTAAAGTTCTTTAACGAAACAAAGGGCTTTGGATTTATTAAGCCTGCCAATGGCGGTCAGGACATCTTCGTTCACGTTTCCGGTCTCATTGATGAGATCCGTGAAAACGATCAGGTAACGTATGAAGTTCAGGACGGCAAGAAAGGGCTTAATGCCGTCAACGTGAAAGTTATCTAAGTTTGTTCCGCATACGAAGTAACTGAAGACATGCCATGTGCATGTCTTTTTTTTGCCTGTTTGTACCGCTACAGCAACAGTCCCTGCAGGAAGATGTAGGCCACTGAAAAATAAAGGATCAAACCGGTAACGTCTACCAGCGTAGCTACAAACGGAGCTGACGATACCGCAGGATCCGCTCCCAGCCTTTTCAGCAGAAGCGGAAGCATAGACCCCGAAAACGTCCCCCACAGCACCACCCCTACCAGCGTTACCCCCACCGTAAGTCCGATCTCCATCCAATAAGGCCCGTAAATCGGCACGATAGCGCTCCATACCGCTATCCGCAAAAAGCCGATCATACCCAGCACCAGGCCGAGCAATAACCCGGAAATAATCTCCCGGCGCATTACACGCCACCAGTCTTTCAATGCTACATCTCCGACAGCCAGCGCGTGGATGATGAGTGTCGCTGCCTGAGAACCGCTGTTACCTCCGCTGGAAATGATTAGCGGTACAAACAACGCCAGCACCACAGCCTTGGCTATTTCATCTTCAAAAAACCCCATGGCGGTAGCGGTAAGCATTTCCCCCAGGAAAAGTATCACCAGCCAGCCCATTCTTTTGCGAACCAGCCGGAGGAGGGGCATTTCGAGGTACGGCTCGTCGAGGGCTTCTGTGCCCCCGATCCGCTGCATATCCTCACTGAACTCCTCATTGGTCATCCACAGCACATCATCAATAGTAACGATACCCAGCAATACTTTTTGGTCATCCAGCACAGGTAACGCCACCCTGTTATTCATACGGAACACCTCGTTGGCCATACTCTGCTCGTCATGGGCATTGAGCGCTATGTAACGGCCATCAATAATATCCGCAACCTTCGTTTCGGGATCTGTAACCAGGAATTCCCGGATACGGACGTCATCAATAAAACGCCCGTCCTGATCTATTATATAGATAACATCAATGGTTTCGCTGTCTTTCCCGAATTTCCGGATATGATCGAGCACCTGCTGCACATTCCATTCTTTGTATACGGCAATATAGTCGGGGGTCATCAGCCGCCCGACACTACCTTCCGGGTACCCCAGCAGGCTGAGCGTTATTTTTCGCTCTTCGGGGTCGAGCAGCCGTATCAGCTCCTTTACCGCTTTGCTCGGCAGCTCTTCGAGAAAGGAAGTCCGGTCATCGGCAGGCAGTTCATTCAGCAACGCTGCTACCCTGGCAGGCGGTAATGACTTGATGATCTTCTCCTGGAGCGGCTGATCCAGTATTTTGAATACACTTGTAGCACGGTGGAGCGACATCAGGGACAGGAGCTCACCGCTTTCATCAGGATATTCATCTGCGATCCCGGCAACATCGCTGATATTCTGATTTTCCAGCCAGTGGCGCATAGCATCCTGATCCCCACTTTCCAGTAGCGCCTCAAACTGTGCTTCCAATGATATTGTTTCCCGGGACGTCATATGCGATGTACAAAAGTAGTCGTTTGCATCCGGAAATCTGAAATCGCAGCGTAGAGACAGGGCATGTAGTAGAGACAGGGCATGTAGTAGAGACAGGGCGTGCGCTGTCTCTACGTTACGTCCATCAGTAGCTGAAATGAACTTCCGTTGCGCCAAATCCATATTGCCCCATCCACTCATTGGCAAAGCGGCTTACTTCCGGCGTTTCCCGGAGCACCTGGTGTACGGCATCCCGTAAGGTACCCCGTCCGAGACCATGGATAATGATCATCCTGCTGAAGTGGTGCGCAATGGCCAGTCGCAGATAATACCTCAGATAATCTGTCTGTATCTGAAGCATGTCGGCATTCGTCAGCTTTTTCTTCCTGTAATCCGGCTCTATCTGTTCGATATGGAGATCAAGCTCATACCGGGGCAGCTCCTGAAACGGACTTGCATTCGGCCGTACGGGTGGTACGGAAATAATACGGGAGCTTTTAACCGGAGCAGAAAGTTCTGCCGCAGCCGTAATAAATGTATCAACAAGCAAAAAGCTGAATGTCGGTTCATTGTTTTGCTGTATTTCGGAGATACGCTGAAACAACTGTGCCGGCCTGATACGAAGTATACCGTCTTTCTCTTTAAGTCCTTTGCTGCTGTCCGCATCTGCCACCAGCCAGTGAAACCGCGGACGGTCGTTCATATCTGCGTACGGAATATTGTGCAGGTAGATATGGCTGAATGCCGCCAGAGAACCTTCATGAAAAAATATCTGTTGTTCTTCTACCCTTACTTCATAGCGAAAACGAACCGGATACGGCAGTTCATTGAGCAGGTATACCTTCAGCTCATCCACGGTATCTTCCATATCCCGGATACTATATACAGGTAAAAAAGAAAGAAATACACCCTGAGCATGGCGTCCCTGATGAAAGCTGCCTTGTTGCGGCGGCAATATTTCCTGCGACCCGGAAGTTCTTTTCTTCTTTTTTTGTTCTGTAAACCATTTGAGATACGGATGCTCCATTGCGTCCTCATAAACGGGAAAGACAACGCCGGCGACCTCCACCTCATACATACCAGGATTCAGATAGCCCGTCACGGTCCCCTCTTCCCCGGTTTGTTTGAGTAATACTTTATCGCCAATAGAAAACTTCATAACAAAGGTCTTATCCCGTTGCTGCCAAGCGCCGGTCATTGCACCGCAGCGGTTTTAAGAAAATACAACAACTGCTCCAAAGCTTTTCCCCGGTGGCTGATCTTGTTCTTTACCGGCAGGGACAGCTCAGCAAAAGTCTGCTCGTGGCCTGCCGGAATAAAAACGGGATCATAACCAAACCCGCCATCGCCCCGCGGAGCATCTGCAATGGCGCCATGACAAACACCTTCAAAAAAAAGAGCACGCCCTTCCCATATCAGGCAGATCACTGCTTTATAAAAAGCGGAACGATCCCGCTTGCCTTTCATCTCATGGAGCAGCTTGTCCAGATTCCGTTGCTCATTCTGCGGAGCGCCGGCATACCGTGCGCTGAATACACCCGGTGCACCGTCAAGCGATGTGACGCATAGGCCGCTATCGTCGGCAAGTACATTCTTTCCGGAGAAGCGATGAATTGTTTCCGCCTTTACCGCTGCATTATCCTCAAAGCGCTCATAAGGTTCTTCTATATCTCCGTGAAACCCGATAGCCGCCAGAGAAAGTATCCGGAACCCGTCAAGCATGGAACTGATCTCACGGATCTTCCCGGCATTGTTCGATGCAATTACCAGCTCTGTCATGTACGCGAAGCTAATTTAATTGTCCTTAATAAAATATCAGGCGCGTTAAGGAGTTAAGATCAAAAAAGAACAACGCTTCCTGCCCGTTTTTTAATATTTCTGACGTGTTAAATGGTACGTTTGCGTATCGCCACGGTGAGCCTGCTTATGCAAACGAGCCGTTCCTGTTCGTCGCAGATGCGTATGTCCCATACATGTGTAGTCTTGCCGGTATGCAGGGGCTTTGCCGTTGCCGTTACGATACCGTCCTTTTTTCCTCTGAGGTGATTACAGTTCAGCTCCATCCCCACGCAGATCTCCTGTACCGGGTTTATCAGCAGGCTGGAGGCAACACTGCCAACCGTTTCGGCCAGTGCTGCCGAAGCGCCGCCATGCAGTAATCCATAAGGCTGCCTGGTACGGTCGTCCACCGGCATAACAGCACACAGAAAATCCGGCCCGATCTCCGTAAAACGGATGCTAATGGCTTCTGCCATAGTATTTTTGCACGCATCGTTCAACTTATCAATAATGCCTTCTGAATACATAAATGTTTTCATATAAACTAATAAATATCTAACACAAATGACTTATAAAAATGCATTAAAATAATACATTGTTTTTTTTATTTATTTTTGGGAATTAAGTCTTTTTGATTCACCTTTAAATATTTAAAAGTATGAAAAAACTTTTGGTAGTAGGCGCTGGTAAATCCTCAACAGCTCTGATTCATTATCTTTCCGGCAAAGCGAGCAAATACAAATGGGAAGTGACGATAGCCGACTGTGATGAGAAATTACTAACAGGGAAAACACATCATCTCCCGGGAATTCATATTGCAGTCATGGACATTACCTGCAGCCGGCAGCGGCGGGAACAAATACGAAAAAGCGACCTGGTACTTTCTCTAATGCCTCCGCATTTGCACATCCTGCTGGCCAAAGATTGTTTGCAGTATAAAAAAAACCTGATCACCTCATCCTACATTTCGGAGGAGATGCGGGAGATGGACGCTGCAGTAAGAGCTGCCGGTCTGATGTTTATGGGAGAAATGGGATTGGACCCCGGCCTGGATCACATGGTAGCCAGCCAGATCATGCATTCTATCCGGCGTGTAGCCGGTGATATTATTTCATACAAATCATATTGTGGCGGGCTCATCGCTCCGGAATACGGGAATCCTCCCTGGCGGCACAAAATATCCTGGAACCCGCGCAACATTGTTCGTGCGGGGATGGGCGGCGCGCAATATCTTGAGCATGGCAAGCTGGTAGAGATACCGTACGAAAGCCTTTTTGCCAAAGCACATCGTATCCGGATCGAGGGAGTGGGCACACTCGCTTATTATCCCAACCGTGACTCTCTGCATTATATCAACCTGTATGATATTCCTGAAACCAGCACAATATTAAGAGCCACACTGCGGTATCCGAATTTTTGCAAAGGCTGGGATTCAGTCGTCCGTCTGGGACTGACGCTACCGGACGACCGGTTCGATACTACCAACATGACAGTCCGGTCGTGGATCCGGCAAAAGACCGGTTTTGCCGGTGCGGCAGACAGTCTCCCGGCATTCATCGCACGAAAGCTGCACGTACAGCCGGACAGCCTTACAATACGCATGCTGGCAGCACTCGGCTTGTGGGAAGATACGCCACTGAAACCGGGCATACACAGCAGCGCTGACATTCTGGAGGACCTGCTTGTAGACAAATGGCATATGGAACCATGGGAACAGGATATGGTCGTGATGCAGCATGAAGTAGCATATACAGGCAAGACGAAGCACGCTAATCTTACCAGCACGATGGTATTGAAAGGGGAAAACCGCGAACTGTCGGCTATGGCAAAAACAGTAGGACTACCCATGGGCATCCTGGCAAAGCTGATGATGACGGAACGCATCAGCCCAATACCCGGTGTGCACATTCCCGTAGCCCCGGAGATATACAAACCTGTATTAAAAACACTGGAACGACATGGTATACGTTTTATAGATCGGGTTACGTAGTGGATATGCAGCACATAGTCAATTGATAACAACCTCCCTTATCCGCATGACAGCAGAGCAAAAAGATCCTTCGTTCGGAGGATCTTTTGCTCCCAACCTGAGCTTATTACCACACCAGCCGGGATAATTTTATCTGAAAAATAATGTGCTGCCACAAATAAAAAAATTATTTTGCAGCGTAAACATATGGATGAAACAATATAAAAACCTGAGCTTTTACACAATCACCCTGGTCATTTTTTCGGGTCTGATGTACCTTACTTTAAAACAGGGACAACATCTTGAAAAAAAGAAAACGGCTACCCTGCAGGAAACCGGGACACTGAATGCTTTTGACCAGTTCCTGGAAACAACGATCCATAACCTCACCCACCCGCTCGCCATATTGTTATTACAGATCATTACGATCATTCTTGTTGCCCGGGTTTTCGGACGGCTGTTCAGGCTGATAAAACAACCTGCCGTTATTGGTGAGATCGTAGCGGGCATATGCCTGGGACCCTCATTACTTGGTATGTATTCGCCTGAATTTTCATCGTTCCTGTTCCCGGTTCAGTCATTGGGTAATCTTGGCTTTCTGAGCCAGATCGGGTTGATCCTTTTCATGTTTGTGATTGGCATGGAACTGGATCTGAATGCACTAAAAAGCAAAGCCAGAGAGGCGGTAATGATCAGCCATGTGAGCATTATATTTCCATTTGCGCTGGGTGTTGCACTCTCATTCTTTGCTTACGGCAGGTTTGCTCCCGACGGCGTACCATTCCTCTCCTTCTCCCTGTTTATGGGGATTGCCATGAGCATCACAGCATTTCCTGTACTGGCCAGAATCGTGCAGGAACGAAACCTGTCCCGGACAAAGCTGGGCACGATAGCCATCAGCTGTGCCGCCGCCGATGACATTACGGCCTGGTGCCTGCTGGCGGCTGTTGTGGGTATTGCAAAAGCGGGATCCCCACTAAGCGCATTTTATACCATAGCCGTAGCTGTCATTTATATATTGCTGATGGTAAAAGTAGTCCGGCCCTTTTTAAAAAAATTGGGAGATAAATATTCTGATAAAGCAACACTTAGCAAGCCGGTCGTCGCAATTTTTTTCGTGACGCTGCTTCTTTCCTCTTTAGCAACCGAAGTGATCGGCATACATGCTTTATTCGGGGCATTTATGGCAGGTACGATCATGCCTTCCCATACCCGGTTCCGAAAGCTGCTGGTCGAAAAAGTTGAAGATGTAGCCCTGGTCCTGTTCCTGCCATTGTTCTTTGTATATACCGGCCTCCGTACAGAGATCGGTCTGCTGAATGAACCTTCTCTATGGAAGATGTGCGTCCTCATTATCGCAGTGGCTATAGTGGGGAAATTTGCAGGAAGCACCGTGGCTGCAAAATTCACAGGGCATAGCTGGCACGAAAGCCTGTCTATAGGTGCGCTGATGAATACACGGGGCCTGATGGAGCTGGTCGTTCTCAATATAGGATACGACTTAGGCATACTGAGTCCTGAGATATTTGCCATGCTGGTGATCATGGCTTTAGTGACTACGTTTATGACCGGACCGGCGCTGGATCTCACCAACAGGTTTATACCCAACCGGGCTGTCGCCTCAAAGGATCAGATATCGCTGCCTGATCCGGAACATCTGGAGACAGCAAAAAAAGCGCTGGAGCATTAAAAACGGACAGCCGGACGATTCGTTTCCGGCTGTCGATGCGCTGTTCTCAAATGTTAATTGCTTACCTTTGCACGACTTAAAAAATACCCCTTCTTATGGCATCTCAAAAAATACAGGATCTGCTGGCCGATAAGGCGGCTTACTACCTGGAACACAAGTGCACTACCATTGCCCATTCAGACATTCACACACCTGCTGCCGGGACAATAGATGATGTATGGGTTGCATCCAACAGGAACATCCCTACACTCCGCAGCCTCCAGGCACTGCTCGGCAATGGCCGGCTGGCCAATACGGGATATGTATCCATTCTTCCGGTTGATCAGGGCATTGAGCACAGCGCCGGCGCTTCCTTCGCTCCGAATCCCATTTATTTTGATCCTGAGCATATTGTAAAACTGGCTGTTGAGGGTGGCTGCAATGCCGTAGCGTCCACCTATGGCGTACTGGGCGCAGTAGCACGCAAATATGCACATAAGATACCTTTCATCGTAAAGATCAACCACAACGAATTCATTTCTTATCCCAACCGGTTTGACCAGATCATGTTCGGCACGATCAAAGACGCCTGGAATATGGGGGCTGTCGCGGTCGGTGCTACTATATATTTTGGTTCTGAAGAAAGCAGCCGCCAGATCGTGGAAGTAGCCAAAGCATTCGAATACGCACATGAGCTGGGCATGGCCACTGTACTCTGGTGCTACCTCCGGAACCCCGCCTTCAAAAAAGACGGAGTGGATTATCATAGTGCCGCAGACCTGACCGCTCAGGCGAATCACCTCGGCGTCACTATCCAGGCAGATATTATCAAACAAAAACTACCGACCAATAACGGGGGATATACAGCCTTAAATTTCGGCAAAACGCATAAAAACGTGTATGAAAAGCTGACTACCGACCACCCGATAGACCTTTGCCGTTACCAGGTTGCAAACTGCTATATGGGCCGGGTGGGGCTGATCAATTCCGGCGGCGAATCCAAAGGCGCTTCCGATCTTGCTGAAGCCGTAATGACTGCAGTGGTCAACAAACGCGCCGGCGGCATGGGGCTGATCAGCGGCCGCAAAGCATTCCAGAAACCTATGAATGAAGGTGTGGAACTGCTCAACACCATTCAAGACGTGTATCTCGACAGCAGCATCACACTGGCGTAATCTGTGTAATTGTTATATCAGTAGAGACGTAGCGTGCTACGTCTCTATTTTTTCCGCACCCACTGTACCAGGGTTAGAGACGTAGCGTGCTACGTCTCTACGTATTTTTATCCACCACCAATACCTGCCTGGTACCGGCAGACACTCTGAACCGCTCGTCCAAACGCATACCCGCAACCCAGGCAATGCGCTTTTCCGATTCCAGTATCCAGACCCGCTCCTTCTCATGCAGCGGCAGCTTCTGATCAATAAAAAAACGGCTCAGCTTCTTTTTTTTCATGCCCATACCAAGCGGATAAAAATAATCACCGGTACGCCATCTGCGCAGGATCAGCGGGAACCGCACCACACGCATATCCAGGCACACGATATCCGGGCCGGACGGCAATACAGACGGAGGTTTATCCTTAACCGAAAAGCGGAATACACCATCCGCTGTGTGAATCGTGCCCAGCGCTTCCGGGACCACGATCATATCCGCACCTGCAGCAGCTACATCCGTCACCACCAGGAAATCCCGGTTACGTATTACCCGGTGCGTCGGGGAAGCCACGTAGCGGCCTGTGGCTGATTCCATCAATTGTATAATAGCCGGAATTTGTGCAGGCGTAAAACCGTAACCGGTAAACAATTCATAGCAAATTGCAGATAACGGATTCGTTTGCTGCAGCTTGCGGACAGGAATGTAACAGTCCCGTCCCCGGTGTTCCGTAAGTTTCTTTATTTCGGCAGCCACGGCACGCCGGTAAAGTATTTCCGTCTCCGACAGGCGGCCGGCGGTTTCATGTATTTGCATGACGGCATCAGGGAACCGTTTTTCGATCGCAGGAATAATATGATGGCGTACCACATTCCGCTGATACGCGTCTGTGGCATTGGAAGCATCCTCACGATACGTCACACCATGGGCAGCAGCATAATTTTCAATTGTGGCTTTCCCGGCGAACAGCAGCGGGCGGATTAATTTTCCGTTCCTTTCGGGGATGCCGTGCAAGCCGGCAATACCGGTTCCCTTAAACAAATTCATCAGCAATGTTTCCGCATTATCATTTGCATGATGCGCCGTGGCAATCAGCATATAGCCATGCAGCAGCCGCACCTGCTCCAGCCATTCATAGCGAAGAATACGCGCCGCTTCCTGTACACCCATCTTCCATTCCTCCATCTTTGCGGCTGTATCAAAACGTATCGTATGAAAAGGGATCTGATGCTGCTCCGCAAACGATTTAACAAGCGCTTCATCACCATCCGAGGCCTCACCCCGGAGATTAAAATTACAGTGCGCAATGGCAACGGGTATCTGTGCACGGATGAACAGATCAGCCATTACCATAGAATCGGAGCCACCGCTGACAGCCAGCAATATCCTGTCGTTACCCGGCCCACCTATCCGGTTCCAGTTTTGTTTAAATTGTTCCAGCAGTTCCATGTATCAGTAAGCAAGTTGTTCATAAGCAGCCTGTAGCTCACGGTAAGCGTGCATATCGCCGGCAATCTTGGCACGTTGCATACCGTCTTCATATGCAGCAAGCGCGTCTTCTGTATTCCCGGCCCGCTCCAGCAGCTTGCCCAGATGATAATAAGTAGCAACATAGCCGGGATCATGCACCCGGTTCTTTTCGAAAAAAAACCGGGCCTGCTCATCCTGCCCTTCTTTTATATATTCCAGGGCGAGCGCATGGTTCAGGAAACAATCATCCGGCGATTGCCGCAAGAACGTTTCCAGCTTTTTGATCCGTTCTGTCATAAGGAGGGTTTACCATGTAAAGATAATTACAGCAGATATTCTTCTCCGCAATTTATTTCCGGCGGCTCTCTATCTCTATAAAGAAACGCAAACAATATTACCTATCTTGTCACACTAAAAGATCGATCTGATCGTTATACGAAAGGAAACCCCCTGTTCCTGTGGCGAAGATATACCTGCAACACCCGTATTTATCCAGAACCAATCTGGCTGTTTTCTTTGCATTATGCATGATAGGCGGGTTTCTATGCTCACGTGTATTACTCTCCCTGTCCATGATACTTTTTGGTATAAACGCACTTCGGGGGGTACCCGTAAGCGCATGGTTCCGCCAGCGGTGGTGGCTCCTTGGCATGTTATGGATCGGCATGTACGCGCTCTCATGGTTCTGGAGCGACGACAAGACATTCTGGAACGAAAGAGTGCAAACCAAACTCCCGTTTCTGCTCCTACCGCTTGCATTTGGCCTTTTACCTGCATTCTCACGAAAGCAACTGCAATGGTACACTATTTGCCTGTGCCTGATATTGTTATCCGGTATAGGATACAGCCTGGCATTCCTGGCCGGAGACCCTGCGGCTTACATTGAAGGGTATACCCGCTCCCATGTCTTACCTACCCCGACATACAGGGATCACATACGTTTCAGCATGGCTGTGGCGCTCAGCACAGGCTGGTGCTTATATATTTTGCCGGAGGTACGGGGACGTTACGCAGGCTTACTGGTAAAAATCAGCATCCTTGTATTTGCCGTATATCTGCATATCCTTGCCGCCAAGACCGGCCTGATCGCTTTTTACATACTCGCCATGATGTGGGCGTTTTACCAGATCATCCGGCGGAATCGTATAGCCGGTATAGCAACCCTTGCACTTATTACCGCAGGAGGGGTGCTCGCCATTCGCTACATACCCACGCTCAGCCACCGTGTCGGGTACAGCATTTATTCTTACCAGCAGTATATGCAGGGCAATATTTCCGGCGATCTCAGCGACGTAGGCAGGATGGTTTCCTACAAGCTTGCCATAGAACTGATAGAGCAGCATCCGTTCACCGGCGTAGGCGCAGGAGATGTGCTATCGGAAATGAGCCGCGCATACGATCATCGGTATCCGCACATCCCCCAGGCACAGCGGCTCGTACCACACAACCAGTTCCTGACCATAGGCGTTGCTGCCGGGCTGATATCTCTTGCCTTCTTTTTATGGTGGCTGTGCGCGCCGTTATCCCGGATAAGGCAAAACAGGACCGGTTTTTTCTTCTTTACAACATGGCTGATGTTGTTTTTTTTCCTGATGACCGATGCCTCTCTTGAAGTACAATTCGGCGTATTCGTATTTTTGTACTTCCTGCTCTGGCAAAGGCATGCCTTGCTATCGCCGCCGGCAGAAAAAATATCTGAATGATGAATAATAATGATAAACCTGCTGAACAGGTCTCTGATTACATCAGGAAACATTTTCATGGCAAGACCGTTACTGATTCCCGCTCTCCGGCGGGCAACTGGCTGCAGTTTACACTGGAACATACGGAACGCGGAAAAGCTGTTATTGCATTAAGTGTACGCCCGGAAATGACGAATCCCTACCGGCATATCCACGGCGGCATGATGAGCCTGGTAATAGATGAAGCGATCGGCTGGGCAGTGGTGAGCCTCGACACGGAAAATCATTATACTACACTCAACCTGAATGTAGACTTCCTCTATGCCATCAGGGAAGGGGAACGGCTGCGGGCAAAGGCCGAAGTGATCCGCACGGGCAAAAAGATCATCCATGTAGAATGCCGGGTATACAATATGGAAGAGCAGCTTTTGGCCAAAGCGACCAGCAACCTGGTCGTTACCGGCATGCGGCCCACTCAGGGTGACGCTAAAATAGCATATTAACACTATCGGGAAAAACATGTACACACGGCAGAAACCTGCAATGAACAAACCAACTATTTGATTAATTTCACGCCCTGAAACCGGATAATGTAATATCTGCGCTATGCTGAACGGAAAAAAAATCGTTGTTGTACTGCCTGCCTATAAAGCAGCGCTGACGCTCGAGCGTACCTATAATGAAATCCCGTTTGACCTGATTGACGAGGTAGTGCTGGTAGATGACAAAAGCCCGGATAATACCATTGAGGTAGCCAGACAACTGGGGATACGGCATATTGTTGCGCATGAAAGGAACAAAGGATACGGCGGCAACCAGAAAAGCTGCTACAAAAAAGCACTCGAACTGGGGGCGGATATTGTTATTATGCTGCATCCCGATTATCAATACACACCCAAGCTGTTGCCGGCTATATCTTCGATCATAGCCAACGATATTTATCCTGTTGTCTTTGCGTCCCGTATTCTGGGTAAAGGCGCACTTTCAGGCGGGATGCCGCTCTACAAGTATATCGCGAACCGCATCCTGACCATGTTTGAGAACATTATGCTGGGAGAGAAACTGAGTGAATATCATACCGGTTACCGGGCGTTTTCTGCAGAGGTTATCCGGTCTATAGATCTCAGTGCCAACAGCGACGATTTCGTCTTCGATAATGAAATGGCCTCACAAATCCTAATGAAAGGATACAGCATCGGTGAAGTCACCTGCCCGACCAAATACTTCAAAGAGGCTTCCAGCATTAATTTCAGCCGGAGTGTAAAATACGGATTGGGTGTGCTGCGGGTATCATGTACGCACCGCTTGCATAAATGGGGGATCATAAAAAGCAAACTTTACCGCTGATCTTATCAGGGCTATACTTTGTTTGAATGTGTGACGAAGACGAATGTGTCACCACTCTTTCCACACTCCGTCACATTACTACTAAATAAAAAAGCTGTTCCCGGAAGAACAGCTTTTTTAATAGAAATCTTAACCTGCTTAGTTAGCCACGTTCAGCTTACCGGTAGCCGTATGGTTACCCATAGTAACCTGGTACAGGTACAGACCCGGAGTTAATCCGTTCGTATTTACGGTAACCTTATTTTCACCTTTCGGCATTGTGCCTTTATCTTCATGCAGTACCACACGTCCTGCCAGGTCAACAACCTTAACCGTAACGTTTTGATTCTGCACAAGATTCAATGCAAAAGTTGCAGAAGTGCTGGCAGGATTCGGGAATATTGCGGAGACACTGCTTTTTGCATCAGAAGAAACAAATGATAACGTCATGACGCTGTTTGTACCACCTGCAAATACAACATTGCTACAGCCAAGGTTATTCGCAATAACAGTATCTGCCAGAGAATCAACACTTCCGTTTACAGCTTCTATTTGGATACAGAATTGGTGATTACCATCACTGGTGTGAGGAAAAGTAACCGTAAAAGGAGAAGGAGAAAATTCAAAACTGCTGTCTGGAGGAAGTGGGTTTGTCAATGTCACTCCGAAAATAGACACGGGAGGCTGTGAAGGATTATCCGGATTAGTGAATGGCAAAATCTGACCATTTAACCGGAACGCATACAACAATGTATCTGTTGTTCTGACTGTATCTGGTCCTAAATTTTTAATCTGCGTAATAACAGTTACTTGTGATCCTGATTGGATTGTAGAAGCATCCGCCGGAGAACTCAATGTCACTTCCAGATCAGCATACCTCTGCCCCATAGCGGCAACACTAATCCCCAGTGTTGCCAGCATTAATGTGTAAAATTTTTTCATTTCGTTATTTTCATTTAGGATGCTAAAGTACATAACAATTATCTAAGAAAACAATAGTACCCAACCTTTTTTACAAAAATATCGTCCCCGATACCCCCCGCACTTTCGTTAACACACTAATTATCATTTGGTATCTAATTTTGGGTTTGCCCGGTGCCGCTCGTGGTCGCGCTTATTTTTTTTATCAAAATTCTGTCTCAGCGCGGCAGAAAGGTCTACCCCGGTCTGGTTGGCGAGGCACAACAGTACCCAGAGCACATCTGCCATTTCATCTGCCAGGTCTTTCTGCCGATCACTTTCTTTAAATGATTGCTCTCCATACCTGCGTACCATAATCCGCGACAATTCTCCTACTTCCTCCATCAGGATACCCAGATTGGTCAGCTCATTAAAATACCGCACCCCGACCGTACGTACCCATTCATCTACCTGTCGCTGGGCTTCCTGAAGTGTAATATCCTGCTTCATTTGTTCGTTTTCACAAAATAACGGAACTTACCGGGCATTTTTAATCATTTAATCGATTCAACAGTTCAACGGTTCAACAAACCCCAAAGATTTGGAAACACAAACAAAAGATATTGAAGCGGTTCATGCCCTGAAAGAGCATTTTGATGCTATACGGAAATCCATCGGGCAGGTGATCATCGGGCAGGAAGATGTAATTAATAAACTGATCATTTCTGTTTTATGCAACGGGCACAGCCTGCTGGTGGGCGTCCCCGGCCTGGCAAAAACCCTGCTGGTAAAAACAGTAGCAGATGTGCTGGACCTGTCTTTCAAGCGGATCCAGTTTACGCCCGACCTGATGCCCAGTGATATTGTAGGTGCGGAGATCATGAACGAACAACGGCAGTTCCACTTTGTCAAAGGGCCGGTTTTCGCCAACATCATTCTGGCAGATGAGATCAACCGCACTCCGCCCAAAACACAAGCTGCCCTGCTGGAAGCCATGCAGGAACGTAACGTTACGGCCGCCGGAGTTAACTATCCCCTGCCCGCGCCGTTCTTTGTACTGGCAACACAAAACCCGATCGAACAGGAAGGCACCTATCCGCTACCCGAAGCCCAGCTCGACCGGTTTATGTTCCAGATCAATCTGGACTATCCTGCATTTGATGAAGAAGTGCTGATCGTAAGGAACACAACCGGATCACTGCAGCATGACCTCTCCAAGATACTGGATGCCACCGCTATCCTGGATTACCAGGCGTTGGTACGTCGTGTGCCCGTACCCGACAATGTGCTGGAATATGCGGTAAAACTGGTGCACAAAACCCGGCCGGATTCGGCGTATGCCCCGGATATCACCAAACAATATGTGGCTTACGGCGCTGGTCCGCGTGCGTCACAGTACCTGGTACTGGGCGCCAAATGCCACGCGCTGCTCAACGGCAAGTATTCACCCGACATTGAAGACATCCGGGCTATGGCCCCTTCCGTGCTACGCCATCGCGTAGTGAGGAATTATAAGGCAGAGGCCGGAGGGGTGACGCAGGATTTTTTGATAAAGGAATTAATGTGACAAAAATGTGGGGAATGTGACAAATGTGGGGGGATGTGAATGCACGCATTCAACACATTTGTCACATTTCCCACATTAAATAAGCAATATGGAGAAAGCTACTTTTTTAAAGCAGGGATACATTGCCGTACTGCACAACATTGACCCGGCGATACAGCCCTCGTGGGGCAAAATGAATGTTGCACAGATGGTGGAGCATATGAGCGATTCATTCCGGATTGCCAACGGGAAAGACAAACATACATGTATCACACCTGAAGAACGCCTCTCGAAAATGCAGGCATTCCTGATGAACGACAACCCGTTCCGGGAGAACACCGTAAACCCGCTGCTACCGGTCACCCCGCCGCCCGTGCGTTTCGGCCATATAACAGATGCCCTGGATGAGCTGCAACAGGAGATTGATGATTTTTTTGCTGTTTTCGATCAGGATAAAACCACGATCATCACCAATCCGATCTTTGGGGACCTGAATTATGAGATGTGGGTACAATTGCTGTATAAGCATGCCTTACACCATCTGCGGCAATTTGGAATACACCAGCCATAACTGAAGACTTTACGGCCAAACTGCTTATTCCACTTTTACAAAAGAGTGGCTGTACGTATTTCCCTTCTCTGTAACTACCTGTACAAAATAATGTCCCGGCGGCAGGTTTGTAACAGAACAATACCAGGTGGCGCTACTGTTGTTATATCCTGTTACACTTGTCATACTTCTGCCTGTCACATCATAAACCCTCACTTTTTCTATATGCTCATTATCGCTCAATTGTAGCAGGATAAAATCCTTTGCCGGGTTGGGATAGCATTTTAAGACAATCGTATTATTCTCCGATGCTGCCTGACCACCCACTGCAAGACCGGTTCCCGTAATCTGAAGATAATGGTTTACAGGCGGATCAATAACAGTCGTGCGTGTCCCTGCCTCATCCGGCCAGGCCACTATTATGGAATCTATCTCCGTTTGATTACCCAGACCGAATATCAATGCAAAGGGTTGTTGTCCGGAAGCATTACCCCGGCCGGCATACACATCCCTCATACGATACGCACCACCCACCCAGACGTATATCCTTGCCCCGATACAACTTTTATTTACCCCTTGTGGCGCCTGTAATGTTACAGCGGTCCAGTTATTATCCTGGCCGATACGATTCTCAATAAGATGCAGACTACGCGGGATCCCGTTTCTGCGCGTAATGATATCATCATCGCCATCCAGATCAAAATCCAGGGCTTCGAGGGAGTGCATGTCCATAAGTTCCGGCCTGATCAGTCCCAGAGATGATGAAATATCTATTAAAGTATGGTCCTGCTGTTGATGAAATACATATATCCTGTCAGTAGCGGGCACATAATGCCCCTGTGTCATCACAAGATCCATCAATCCATCGTTATCCATGTCGAGCCAGGAGGCATCATAATCTCCGTGATGAGTTGATTTGGGCAGGTTCCGGGTTGTAATGCTGCGGTCTATTGTGAGCTTGTAATTAAGGTCTACCCCTCCATTCAACGCCACTGCCGAACGGCCTTCATTGGCATCATTACCTCCATGAACCAAGGTGAAGAAAAAATCCATATCGCCGTCGTTATCAAAATCTTCCGGCACTGCATTCCACATACATAAGCCTTGTCCGTTGTCGCCCGGCATGTAACGGGCATTATAGCCTGTGGCGACAGCTACGTTTGTAAACGTTCCGTTACCATTGTTCTTCCATAATTGCCCGCTCGTACGACAATATGGCGCCGTAGCTATATCCGGCCAGCCATCATTGTTCCAATCCACAACACTACAGCCATACATGGGTTCCGGTATATTAATACCGGCCTGTACAGAGACATCGGTAAATGTACCGTCTCCATTTCCTTTCATCAGGATACCGGGACTGGTTTGATTCGGATTGACGGCATAATGATCAAACCACCGTGCTATGAACAAGTCTATATTGCCATCCTTGTTATAATCCAGGAAACTAAAGCCAATCGTATTAATCACACCCAATTCATGAAGACCGTTGTCCGGCACAATGGCAAATCCCCCCTGTCCATCACCCAGCATAACTTCACAACGGTCCCCCGAAGCCATTGCCGGGTCTGAATGATAATAATTACCTTTTACCAGGTCTACGTTCCCGTCATTATTAACATCTGCCAACGCAACGATCAAAGTACCTTTACTGGGGATACCTGCAACAGGTGATGCGTTAATACCGGAAGCACCGGTTACATCCACGAACATCCGTGCCGAGGGATCCTGACCTGCTGTATCCCGGACATTCATATACACTCTCAGGTTGTCGGGCGATGTAAGGCTGTTATCCCCCCATACCGTAACCACGTCGGGGTAATGGTCATTATTAATATCGGTTACAAAAATCCCTGCAGAAATTGCCGAATCGAGATTGACATTCTTTGAAACCAACGCAAGCCAATCGGGAGTTTGCGCCTGCAGAAGAGTTGTGATCAAACAAACGGCCACAAGACCTGCCAGACGGTAAGATAATTTTTTCATAATCCCTTTATTTCATTTTTGTAATGAGGTTTATCAATAGTATAACGTGCTACCGCTTAGTTTATACACAACAAAAGACTGTATCGCCTGTTTCGTTTCAGGCAGCTCGCTGGTTGTCCGTTATATTTCTGTTATCAGCGCAACAAATGGAAGTTGCCTTTCCGGAGATACGGCACACCAGCTATGTGATACTCGAGTACGTATACATAAGTACCCATCAGCACTTCTCTCCCATTATGATGTCCGTCCCATCCCTTGTATTTATCCCGTGTATAGAATATGCGTTCACCCCAACGGTTATATATGCCTAATCCAAACCCTTCAAGCCTCCCGGTATTGCCAAGTACTTTAAATACATCATTGCTACCGTCGTTGTTTGGGGTAAAGGCATTGGGCACCCAGATTTCACAGAATATCTGTTTCACCTGAATCGTATCAGCTCCGGTACCACACTTATTAATACCTGTAACGATGTACTGGCCTCCATGTCTAATGAATAAAGTATTTCCGGTAGCGCCGTCCGACCAGATAAGGGAGTCCGCATTGATATGCCATGCTTTAAGCTGCAGGGGTGTTTCTTCACAAACTGTTGTGTCTTCTCCCAATGATACTACCGGTTCCGGGTAATGAGTCAATAATACGCTGTCACTACCTGTACATCCGTATTCTGAAGTGACCGTTACATGGTACATGCCTGCCGAAGTAGCTTCAAGGACAGCACTGGTATGGCCTGTATGCCACAAATAATAGCTGTTTGCAGTATAGAAAGCATCCAGCGGAATCACCTGCCGGGGACAAATATCCCGGTCTCCTCCCAGGTCAATATCGGGAGGTGGCATTGCCGTAACAGCAACGGTATCCTGTACGATACATCCGTTCAGGTTCACTGACAATATATAATCCGCCGTGCTATCGGCCAGAATGTAGGGAGTGGTTGCCCCCGTATTCCATAAATAGGTTGCCGCCGCAACTTCATCGCCAATACGAAGGGGGAACTGTTCACAGATAACACTATCGCTGCCTATATTTATTTCTGGCGTACGGACAACCGTAATATGGACCGTATCGCTACTCTGGCATCCGTTATTGCGTACCCGCAACCAATAAGAACCGGTATGTACAATACGCATTTCCGTATCAGACCGCCCGTTATTCCATAGTATCTGATAGCCTGCAGGTTGATTGGCCTGTAGCATTAAAGGAGTATCCCGGTCACATATTCCACGATCGCCGCCCAGGTCTGTTACAGGGATTTCATACACTGTAACAGCGACCGTATCGCTCGCCATACAACCATTAGCGGAAGTTATCGTTACCGAATACGAACCAGATGTCGTTACATCAAATGTTGACGTGTTGTCTCCGGTATTCCAGAGATATGTTGCCCCGGGGTATGCTGCACGGAGCGTATAAGGGGCATCTGCACAGAAAGCAGTATCCGGCCCAAGCACATTACCTGACAACAGGTGAACATTGTCATTGTAATATGACAGTGATGTAATAACAACACTGTCGCACGTGTTCCATACGTTACGCAGGGTATCATAATATACACCCGGTGACGAAACGCCCTGCCCGCCGGGAAGATGATATTCATCTCCCCAACAAAATGAAGCGGCAATACGGGTAGGAGTGGTATCACATGGCCCCAGCTTCACGATCCAATAGTCAAAATCCCCACGATTCGACTCTGTCTTGTTGCCGGATATACCCGACCTGGAATATCCTCCTGCAATATACCCGCCATCCATCGTTTGCCGTACCGTCATCAGCTCGTCCGCATCTGTACCGCCAAGCGCCATCTGCCATTGTACATTTCTCGCGACATCTGTTTTTATGATCCACCAGTCCTTATCGCCGATATTGGCAACTGTTTTATTTCCGGTAGCTCCGGAGGCAGAATGCCCGGCAAACAAATAACCATTATCCGTTGTCTGCAGAACAGTACCCAGGTATTCTTCGTCAGTACCACCATACACCTCCTGCCATTGGATATTCCCGAAAGTATCCAGCTTTACAATCCAGAAATCATTCCCACCTAAAGAGGGTACTGTCTTTGTACCGGACACAGGAGAGTTGGAGGTATTGCCAACGAGGTAGCCGCTATCGGCAGTTTGCAAAATACCGTTATCTCCCGACATGATACTGCCACCCACCTGGGCATCATATCCTGATCCGCCCAGTGTTATCTGCCAGTTTATGGCTCCCGAAGCATTCGTTTTCACGACCCAGTTGTCTTCACCTCCGTATACGGGGGACGTCTTAGATCCTGAAGTACCACTCATTGCCGAGCCGCCCATAATATACCCGCCGGCTGTAGCTTTGGAGAGACCGTTCATCCCGTCATGACTACTGCCACCATAGGAAGTCTGCCATTGGATCGCATTCCCGGTAGCATCTGTTTTTAAGACCCAGTAATCATTCCATCCATATTGTGTTACACTTTTGTTACCGCCGCCTCCCTGATGAGACAACCCACCAATGACGTAACCACCATCCGGATGCTGCCACAACGTCCATCCCATATCATAAGAACTTCCACCAAAAGTTTTATCCCACTGGATAACCCCGGATGCACTCAGCTTTACGACCCATATATCACGTCCGTTAGACGCATTCCCCACCATAGCTGTACCTCCATGATTAACCGCGGTTTTGTTGCCTGAAACGCCGGATACAGACCATCCCGAAGCCAGATATCCTCCATCGGCAGTTTGTATAACTGTCAACAGTATATCTATATGTACACCTCCTGCTACTGTCTGCCACTCAATGTTACCCACAGCATCCAGCTTTACGATCCAGTAGTCTTCTTCTCCATACCCGGCAACCGTCTTCTCTCCCGACACTCCCGAAGTAGAATAACCACCAAGGATATAACCGCCGTCTGTAGTTTGCTGTACAGACTGCAACCGGTCATTTCCATTTCCCCCGATCGTGCGTTGCCATTGAATAACAGGAATCTGAGCATACAACCCGGCTGTAATAAAGGAAAACAACACGACTACACTAAGATTAACAAGACTTATTTTTATACGCAATAGCATATGCTGATTTTAATAAGCTGATTTCATTATAAATCCGGCTACCTGCTTCTTTTCACCAATCGTTCATGCGTCAACAACACACCGCTTTCATCTGCAATACGCAGAAAATATATGCCATCCGGAAATGCAGCCATATCAATTCCTGTCACTTTCTTTCCTTCAAAAAGCAATCTCCCGTCAACACTCATGAGCATAGCATTTACTGCAACCGGAGCCTTTATTGAAAGCATTTCACTTACCGGGTTAGGGAAAACGGCAATCTGACCAGCCAATGATACCAGCTCTACACTTAATTTTTCTACCTCGTGCGGTACAGAAATGTTACTACACCCGTTACTGTCCGTTGCAGAAACCGCATAATTACCTTTTACCGAAGGAGTATAGGTAAGATCAGTGGCTCCCGCCAATGGCTGGCTACCGGTATACCATTGATACGATACATATCCCGGAGTAGCATGCAGTATTTCTCCGTCCCAGCTAATCTCCACAACCGGCAGCGGATGTACCGTTACCGACACCTCATTTGTACTATCCGCACAATCAGCTATCCGGTTACGCCCTACCACGACAGAATACACACCTGTTTCTTCTATTTCAAGGAAGTGAGCTGTAGCAAACGGAATTGTCGTAACACCGTTCTTCCAACGGTAGTTCAGGCTTGTATCTTCCGTTAACCCGAGCTGTATTTTACTGCCTGTACAAAAAGAAGTGTCGCTCTGGTCCAATGATACAACCGGGCGGAGATGCACCGTAATATCAACCGGTTGTGTACTATCCGCACAACTACTGACCGGATCGGTAACAATGGCCTTATAGCTTCCCGTTACGTAGGCAACAAATGTATTTCCTGTCCCTGCCACAACGGTCGTACCGTTCTTCCATTGGTAGTTATAGCCGGAACCGGAAGCAGTCAGCGTCACACTATCTCCTGTACAAATATCCGTTACCCCGGTTACTGTTATTATTGATGAAGGCAACGCATGCACTGAAACAAGCTGTGTCTGCGGAGCACTTGTTCCACAAGTGTTTGTTGCCGTCACACTCAACGTTCCGTCTGTAGCAGCAGCATTAAAATCGGCGGTAATACTGTTACCACTGCCATTGATTAACACACCTTGGCCCGAATACGTCCAGCCATATGTAACGCCGGCAACATGAGGCACGGTATAGACCACACCGGATTCCCCCCGGCATACGGAAACCGAAACGGCTGTATATACACCCGGCTGAGCCGGTAAAGGATTTACCGTCACCGTCTGGGTGCGCGGGGCGCTGGTACCACAGATATTTTGTGCAGTCACGCTTAAAGTACCATCTCCGGCTGTAACTCCATAATTAACAGTAATGCTGTTGCCGCTGCCATTTACGGTAGCGCCCGCACCGGAGTAGCCCCACGCATAAGTGACACCCGCCACGTTAGGAACTGTATACACTACATTATTCTGACCCTGACAAACTGCAGGATTGAATGCTGTAAATGCGCCCGGTACAGCCGGCAAACTCCGGACAACTACAGGTAATGTCCGGGGAACGGAAGAACCGCTGCTGTTTTCAGCAATTACACTTAATACCCCATCACCTGCATTTGCGGAAAAATCAAGTGTTACAGAAGTGTCCGTACCATTTATTGTCACACCTGTCGTCGGTGTATACGTCCAGTTATAACTTGTTGCGCCCGGTACTTGATTGATCCGGTAAGTTACACTACTCTCTCCTGTACACGCGGTATCCCTGTACACAAGAAAATTACCAGGCTGTGAAGGAACTAATGGCAAAGGGGCAAGCTTCCATAATACCGCATGCCAGGCATGAAAAGGATTATTATCCTTGTGTCCGCTGCCTCCGAATGTCCAGAAATTACCTTCCGGATCTGCCCAGCCACGCTGGAAATAAGTTGCCGTAGGTAAATTAGCGGCATCAGGGACGCCTTTTGTACCATAAGCGCCAAAAGTACCACCCACATTAGAGCCTTTCATCCAGGTCCATTGCTTACTTGTGACATCATATTTCCAGAGATCGTTCAGATAATCATCTACAGCAGAAGCGGCATATCCATACCCGCCAAACACCCAAAGATTCCCGTCTACATCGAGCCACCCGGAAACACCATACCGGCTGCCGGGGACATTGGTTACAGTCGCAAGACCACGATCACCATAGACACCGGTTCGCCGTACGGTATTATCACCGCTTTCCCAGCTCCACTCCAGTGTAGCGGGGTTCAGTTTCCACAGTTCATTCATATGCCCGGCAGTACTGTTAGATGCATAACCGGACCCACCGAAAATCCATACATTGCCCGCAAGGTCTTTCCAGTAAACAAAAGACCCGCGGCAACCAGGTATATAAGAAGTGGCTGCGCTCCCCTTAGTCCCATAAGTGCCGGGTTGATTAATTGTATTACCTCCCGACAACCACGCCCATTCACCGGTAGCAGGCACGTACTTCCAGAGATCATTCAATCCCCCTGCCGTTGCCGTTGTAGTTCTGCCGGTACCACCCCATATCCAGAAATCACCTGCATCATCCACCCACCCGGCTGCTGCATTTCTGCCGCCGGGCACATAGGTTGTTGCAGCGCTGCCTTTCGGGCCATACGTTCCCTGTGAATTCACAGCATCGCCACCGCTTACCCAGGTCCACTCACTGGTAAGTGGGTTGTATTTCCACAAGTCGTTCAGTTGCCCTTGTGTTGTGGTAGTCCGGCCATAACCAAATCCGCCAAACAACCATAAATTGCCGGTTGCGTCTACCCATGAAGCGCCATTATTTCTTCCACCGGGAAAATTATCTGTGTGGGCAGAGCCTTTAGTCCCGTATATGCCATTCTTATTCACCTCGTTCACACCACTCATCCACGTCCAGGTATCTGCATCAGGATCATACTTCCACATATCAGCCAGGTAATTAGCGGCAGTGCCGGATGCAGCAAAGCCGTATCCGCCAAAAAGCCAGAGGTTTCCATCTTTATCCACCCAGGTAATATGCCCGTTCCGTGACCCCGGACGGCTTCCGGGCGTCGTCGTACCTTTGGTGTTATAAACACCATGCACGCCTTTCAGGCTACCATAAGATCCGTTCGTATTAACAACCTGCTCTCCATGCACCCAAACCCACTGTGCGCTGGAATCCCTGACCTGTGCTAAAACCGGTAATGCAAAAAACAACGAGACTGCTGCGCTAAAAATAAATGTAAATGCTTTTTTCATGTTCTGTATTTTTTTAACCAACAACATGTCAAAAGTAACTGCAACAATTATGTGCAACAACTACATAAGCATGTAGGAAGTAGTGCTGTAAAGGGTTTCAGCCAGTCAGAACCAGAAAAAGATCAGTCAATTTCTCCGCGGAATGCCTTATTGATCACCTCCGCTTTACTGTTTACATGCAACTTCCTGTATATATTCTTGATGTGAAAACGCACTGCGTCTATAGAGACGGACAAACGAGCGGCGATGAGCTTGTAGCTCAATCCTTCTGTAAGCCCCCTGATAATTTGCTTTTCCCTGGCAGAAAGTAATTCGCTACTGTTTTTTACAGGAGCGAAATGTTCTACCACTTTCCGGGCAATGGCCGGAGACATATAGCTGCCACCTGCCTTAATTTCAAAAATCGCCTGTTTGATTTCAGGTAATGGTGTACTTTTTAAAGCATAGCCGATAGCACCTGCACAAAGTGATTTGAATATACGGTCGCTATCGTTGAACACAGTAAGCATGATAATATCCGCTGCGGGGAAAAGGGATTTTATTCTTTTAATACCATCAATGCCATTCATACCTGGAAGTCCGATATCGCTCAGCACTATGTCCGGTAGCGTAAGGGGTGATACTTGTGCGAAGAATGCTTCCATACTATCTACGGCAAGCACATCAGCTATTTCTTCCTGCTGCAGAAAAAAATCCTCCAGGTTTTTCCGGACGTCTTCTATGTCTTCTATTATCGCCAGTCTGATTCCCATTGTATCACATCAACTATAGTGTAGTGCAAAAATCACAATTCCGCACCGTAAATAACACCTACATATTCATGTAGTTTCCTTTTCTATGGTAAGAATGAAGCACTCTTCCTGAAAATGACAATCCATACCTGCCCCGATCTTAGCCGCCCGCATTTCCATATTCTTCAATCCCTGCCCGGAAACCGTGGTACGAAAAGGCTTGTCTGTCCCGTTATTAATGATCCGCAACAAAAAGTACCGGCTATCATATTGATATGCGATACGCACAGCGGTAGCACGGGTGTGCTTTACTATATTATTAATTGCTTCTTTAAAAATAAGATACAACTGTTGTCTTACCTCTGAAGGAATTTTCTGCTTCTGGTGCACTTCCGTCACATCAAATACCAGCTCGATATTGGCCGGTAGTAGCATATCTTCAGCATGTTCGCGCATCCGGTCGGCCAGGCTGCCGGCAAAATCATTACGGGCATCAATCGCCCAAAGCACATCACTCATGGTTGTTGTAGCATCCCTGCTCAGAGCGGCTATCTTTTCAATCTTTGTTTCTTTTTCCGGAGCCGTATTACGGCCAAAGCGCACGTTATCCGAAAACAGCGTGATACGTGTAAGCAGACCGCCCACTTCATCATGCAGATCGCTTGCAATCTGTACGCGTAATTGCTGAAGCTGCTTCAGACTGCGGAACCGTAACTGGAAAAAAACATAGATCAGCACGCCCGCAAGCAGCAATATCAACCCATAAAACCACCAGGTTTTATAGAACGGCAGCTTTACCCACAGATGAAAACGTAACATATTGGCGGCGAGGATACCCTGTGCATTCAATGCTTTGATCTCAAGCGTATACCGGCCATAGGGAATGCTGTTCAAACGCAGGACAGGTTGCCCCTGTAAGGGCACCCAATCATCAAACAACCCTTTAACACGGTACGAAAAGCTGTTGGCCTTCGGATCTGTATAATCTGTCAATCCGAGGTTAAAGACCAGAGATGCATTGGATGAATGCAGCACAATCTTATCATTGTTCCCGTTAAGATCGGAGATGGTTGTAAATGCCTGTGTTTCGCTATTCCATTTAGAAACAGGTGAAATAAAAAGGGAACAGGGGGGCTTGCCCTGTTGCTCCATACTATCCGGATAAAACATACAGATACCGCGGACGCTACCAAAATACATTTTCCCACTCCCGTCTTTGTAAAAAGAATTCTGATTAAATTCATTATCGTTCAGGCCATCTGTCACATAATAATTCACAAAGGTTTTTTCCACGGGATTATAGCAGCTCAATCCATTAAATGTACTGATCCATCTGTTCCCGTTTCCCTGCTGTAAGATCCCATATACAATATCATTGCTCAGGCCATCTTTTTCCTTGTTAATCCAGGTAACCTGCTTTCTATCTCCCGCAATAATGTTAATCCCACCACCGTTCGTACCCAGCCATAATTCCCCCAGCTTATCTTCCTCTACAAAATAAATATCGTTATTCGAGAGTGCCGGAACGGAGCCGGTATATAAACGGGAAAGAACACCCTGCTTTTTATGCAGCAGGAACAACCCGTTATCCGTAGCAATCCAAAGCTGCTCCTTGTCCCGTGCAGGTGCGATTTGCCGTACAACAACATTCCCTATATCATACGGGTCTTTCTGATGATGCTTCAGGGTATTGGTATTCAAATCGTATGTCAGCAAACCACTGTTGCTGCCAATCCACAATACCCGCTCATCATCCATGTACAGCGCGAACGCCCTGGATATATTTTTCAGCGCTGCCCTGTTATAAAATTCCGTTTCAAACTTTTTCTGTTTCTTGTTGAACCTGAAAAAGGGCAAATACTCAGACGCAATGTATATATATCCAGCAGTGTCGTTAACCAGGGAAAAAGGTGTAGCCGGGTAATATTCAGTCCCCATTTGTATGAACTCATAATATGTCCATACACCTTCTTTCTTCGGATTATGACACAGACCGGAGAAGAAACTTCCGGCATACAGATCCTCTGCTTCATCCTCAATAATAGCACGCATACTGGCCTGATTATATAAGGATCGCTCAAACAGCTTTTTCTCTTCTATAATTTTAATGATGCCCCGTTCCGTACCTATCCATAAAATCTCATTTTCATCCCGGAAAATGCAGTTATCACTGCTACTTTTAAATATTGGAGGATAGTCCTTATGAATAGTGTCGATTTTCTGAGACTGCATATCAAAAGCAAAATGCCTGGTATTCAAATACAAGGCGTAAATCCTGTCTTTATGTTTTGCTGCGACAGCACATGAAACATTTACTGCATTCAACTGATTAAGCAGGGCCGGCGTACGATTGTTAAAATCATACGCATTAACCAACTGAACACCATGCGACTTTGTGCCAAGCAAGAGCAGGTCATCATACCGGCTGACATACAGGATATGCATTCCCTGCTCCATATAAATGGTTTCCGTTTCCCAGGCTTTTACCCGCAACCGGTATAAAAAATTTTCACCGGTACAGAAAAGTATATTACCATCAGGCATCAAGGTCATTTGCCGGACATAAAACAACAAATCCTCCTTCTCTGTCGTAATATAGGTCACTGCACTGACTTCATATGCAGGCGTTATCCGGGCAATATGCCCGTTTTGATATGCAACGCAGATATGGCGATCCGGCAACTGTAATAATGCTGACACTCTACTGTTCCCCCATTCAGCGTTAGTCCGGACATTCCTTACGACGCCGTTGTCTCCCTGTACCACGTACAATCCCTTATCCGTACCTACCCAGATGATATTCTGTACTGTGTCATATACCAGGGAAGTTATAGGCAGGTTCCCCAGCTCCTTATATGGCCGGGTAAACATGTACCCATCATAGATATTCAATCCATTGCGGGTGCCGATCCACATCAGCCCCCTGCGGTCCTTGGTAATAGCGGTCACGCTGCTATTGGATAGCCCATCCTTTCCGTCAATGATCTCTACCTTTGCATAGCTTTCCCATATGCAACATGCGACAATTACCCAAAGGCAAAACAATTTTCTGAGCAAGCGCCTCTTAACAGGAATATACCGTAGCAAAATGATCATCGGCTGTTTCTGTATCCTCTAAACTTTTGATAAAAATAGCTTTTATACTCATAACCAGTACTTATATGCAAGACAATATTTTACCGGAAACAGTTGGTTGTTACACAACTGATACATGATTCATTCCCCGAAAGCATAGCCGCTCCTCCCACATTACCAAATACAAAACCTTATGCTTATTTTAGCCGCATATGGGAGAGAGATGCAACATACTCAGTCTTACACCTTACCGGGTACTGCCCCCTACCAACGGCGGACACCTGGGTATTGTATCCATGCATGAACATCTGGGCAGGATCTGCCAGGATCATGTTATCGGCACAACCAACAACGGCAACGATAATAACTGCGCCTTTCAATTACACCGGGTTTATCCCGCTCATGCGCTACGCTACCTGCCTTTATACAATATTAACCGGATTGCAGGCATCGCCCGGCGGTATGATGTGAATTATATTTTCTGCGACCACCCATATCTGGCGATTTCGGCAATCGCTTTATCAAAGAAGCTGGGCATTCCCTGGTTTCTGCGCAGCCATAATATTGAATCAGAACGGTTTCGTACACTGGGGAAAAATTGGTGGCGGCTTCTACGTGTCTATGAACGGATGGCAATGAAGCAGGCCGACGGCATTCTCTTTATTACTCCCGAAGACCGGCAATGGGCACAAGAGCATTTCATGCTGGATCCCGCCGTATGTCATCTGATACCATACGGCACCATAACAGATCGTATACCTGAAGGGCATGAAGCGGCAAGGATAGCGCTCGCCCGTCAGTTTCCCCTGGATGCAGGCAAGCCCTGGATCTACTTCCTCGGGGCCATGAATTATCCCCCCAATATTGAAGCTGTAAAAAATATTCTTCACGAGATCGTGCCCAGGCTGGAACGTTTTCGCAAAGACGACTACCAGATACTGATCGCAGGCAAAGGATTACCGGAATCACTGCAGCAAAACATTGCTGTAACCAGTAATATTACCTACCTCGGCTTTTTGCCGGAAGTAGACACCTTCCTGAAAGGCTGCGACATCATGATAAACCCAATGCTCACGGGCGGCGGGATCAAAACAAAAGCAGTGGAAGCATTAGGATACAATAAAACTGTGATCAGCACTGCGTACGGCGCCGCCGGTATTATACCGGAAGTCTGTGGCAGTAATCTGCACATCACGCCCGACAACGACTGGGACGCTTTTACGGAAAAACTGTTCGCGGCGATGAATGAACCGCCGCCTGCCATACCGGCTGCCTTTTATGATACTTATTATTGGGGGAATATCGCACAGAAAGTTATCCGCACTATGCAGCAGACACCCCATCAATCGCCGGCAAAGGCATAGCGGACCAGGTTGGCGCCCATTTGCAATGCCTGGATATGTTTTGCAGCAGGATTATTATGTACTTCCGGATCCTCCCACCCATCTCCCAGATCGCACTCGGTAGAATAAAAACAGACAAGTCTGCCATCAAGGATGAGTCCGTACCCCTTGGGCGGTTTGTTGTCGTGCTCATGTATCTTGGGCAGACCGTTGGGAAAAGAAAACGGCTGCCGGTATACCGGATGAGAGAAGGGTAATTCTACAAAATCAAGATCGGGGAATACCTGCTTCATCGCAGGCCGTACGTATTCGTCCAATCCGTAGTTGTCATCAATATGCAAAAAACCACCGGCTTCGAGATAGGCTCTTAGATTTTCCGCTTCGGCATCCGTAAGTGCCCAACGACCATGCCCGGTCATGTGGACGAACGGGTAATTGAATATCTCGGGACTGCCCGTTTCCACCTGCGCCTCCTCCTGTTCAAGACGCATACTTAACTGCCGGTTACAAAATGCAGCAAGATTCTTCAACGCAGTGGGGTTCGCATACCAGTCACCACCGCCGCCATATACAAGCAAGGCAAGCTTCAGCGGACGTGCAGCAACCTCTGTGGCCTGCAGATTGAATAAGAGAGAAAAGGCAAGAATGTATTTAAGCAGTTTCATAATTCACCAGGTTAAAATAAGCACAGGCAGCCATCGCCGCCGTCTCTGTACGCAGCCGGGTTTGACCGAGCGAGATACCGGCAAAGCCGGCACTGTCGCACAAAGCTATTTCTTCCGGAGTAAAATCCCCTTCAGGACCGATCAGCACTAATGTTTCTTTATGTGGTTTTAATATTTCAGGCAACGGCGCCCTCGGGAAGGATGGCATGCAATGAGCCACCAGCTTCTGGTCTACATGTGCGTATCGCGCCAGTAATTGCGGCAAAGAAACAACTTCCGGCAGATCGGGCAGGTAGTGCTGCTGCGACTGTATCATAGCTGCTGCAAGCATGTTCTTCCAACGGTCGTAACGGATCTTGTCCCGTACCGTGCGGGAGGTTGATACAGGAATAATCGTATGCACACTCATCTCGGTTATCTTTTCCAGCAACCACTCATTACGCCCGGCGTGCCTGGTAAAGGCGACTGCCATATGCAGGAAAGGAGTCTTACGTGTATGTGTGGTTACTTCCTGCAGTTGCACCAGGCAACGTCTTTTATCCGCATTCAGGATTCCGGCCGTTGCGCTTTGTCCCTTACCGTCGGTAATCGTCAGCAGATCGCCCGGCTGCATGCGCAGTACCTGCACGATATGACGCGAAACATCTTCATCCAGTTGCAACTGTTCTGAAGCAACAAGTATAACAGGTTGATAAAATTGCGGCAACACAGCGTAACATTAAAGGAACGGCACAAGATACGGCATTCCGGAGCGATATAGCATATTGCATCGTTTTAATCAGCTGATTAGCCTAATTAGCTGATCTGCTAATTATCCCTCGCGATTGATATTAGCTAATCAGCTAATTATCATATTGGCTCATTAATGTGATCGTTACCGGAGCACCATTTGTTTTTCGGTGATCATTCTCCGCAGGTTTATCAGACCGTAACGCATACGCCCCAGCGCAGTATTAATACTTACACCAGTAAGACCGGATATTTCTTTAAAGCTCATGTCCCCGTACATACGCAGGATAATTACTTCCCGCTGCTCTTCCGGTAATGCTTCAATGAGCTGTCGCACGCGGGTATGCGTCTGACGACGCTCGAGCGCCGTTTCGGGACTTTCGTGCGCGTAGGCAAACAAAGCTGCAATATCCCGGCCGTCAGGCAGCGTAACCGGTACCTGCTGACGCACCCGGCGGAAGTGATCCATGCAAAGATTGTGTGCCACGCGAATTGCCCAGGGCAGGAACTTCCCCTGTTCACTGTAACGGCCTTCCCGCATAGTCCGGATCATTTTCAGGAATGCATCCTGGAAGAGGTCTTCCGCAAGATATTTATCACGCACCAGCATAAAGATGGCCGTATAGACCTTATCCTTATGGCGCAGGATCAATGCCTGCAGGGCTTCTTCTTTACCCTCTAAAAATGCGTGTATCAGCGCTGCGTCTGATAATTGTTGGAGTGATTGCATACACTGCTACCTTTAAAAATAAAATACTTATCACGTCATGAAACAAAACAACGGACGATAGTAGGTAGAGATATGCTCGTATAGGAGATGAGTTTAAGTTCGTTAATGCAGCTTGTGCTACTGTGATCTTGCAAAGAAGTTAAAATAAATCAGGGCACCAAATAAACAGATGATTTTTTTGCTGATTAACTTATTGTTAACTGCCTGCTCACTGAAAGACGCAACTTTTTAGTAAAAGGTTAGGATATCGAAGAAATTAATTTTAGAGCAATAATCATACATTAACTCACAGTAACTTACAGATAAAACCATAACAGATGCTCATTGCATCGAGCCCCTCATATGAAATACAAAACATTACATATGAGGGGCTTGAGCATGAAGATCGCTAAT
Organism: uncultured Chitinophagaceae bacterium; assembly: GCA_964527735.1. Taxonomy (GTDB): domain Bacteria; phylum Bacteroidota; class Bacteroidia; order Chitinophagales; family Chitinophagaceae; genus JBEBVQ01. The sequence goes on from CAZGPG010000024.1 coordinate 43,822, forward strand.
TTCCTGCTACATGTCGCGCTTTATGAACATTTCCCTGCTGATCAATGACCCGCTCTTATCCGAAATCAGGACAACATAAAGACCCTCCGGCAAATGGCTGATATCAATCTGAAGTCCCGCTCCGTTATAGCGCCCCAATAACCGTCCTTCCATGCTGTACAAGCCGATGCCTACAAAGTTTGCAGACTCGATATACAAAACACCGGAAGCAGGGTTGGGATAAATACGAATCGACTGGCTCACTGCATCGGAAATACCGAGCAGCACCCTTTCAACCGGAGAAGTGCTGACACAACCATTGGAATCCGTTACCCGAACCGAATAATCACCGTCGCCGGCGGGTTCAAAAATTGCGCCTGCAGCATCTGTACCCGGCACAGGCTGGCCATTAATAAACCACTGATAGGATATATACCAGTCGTCTGTGTATAGTTTGTTTCCTTCCCGGCTGACAGATACGGATGGCGACGGATAAACAGTGACCTCTGTAACATTGGAGCTATCCTTACAACCCGGTACAGCCGAACGTTCTGCTACCACATAATAAGCGCCGGAAGCTGAGATGTCTATAAAGTCTGTGATTACCGGTAAAACTGCGCCTCCGTTTTTCCACAGATACGCAAGTCCTGTTTCCGGCGACCGGGCCTCAAAACGAACGGATGCGCCCGTACAAAAAGCCGTATCACCGGGAACAACGGTCACAACGGGTGGCGGATAAACAGTCACCGGCAAGAACGCAGAACTGTCGCGGCAATTGTTACCGTCAGTAACGACCACGTAATAGATGCCTGTAGCATTTGCCGTATAGCTGATACCGCTGCCAACAGCTCCGAAGTCGTCCTTCCATTCGTAGCTATACCCCGACCCGGTGTTGGCTGTGAGCAGCGTGTCGCCACCTGTGCACAAAGACACGGGAGCTGTTGCCGAGATTGTTGCAACCGGACGGCTGAGTAATGTCACACTGATATTTTGGGGACTGCCGGTGCAACCAGCAATGCTGTTACGCACCGTCAGCGCACCGGTATAGGTAGCCGGAGCCGCACCACCCGGGACAGCAATGCTCACCGGACTGCCCGGGAGCGCTGTATTTACTACATCCGTAAATCCTGCGCCAGATGCTGTTGTACTCCAGAAAATGCTATACTGGTCCGGGCTGCCGGTGACGGTATACGGCAGTGATGCACCTGTCACACCAGCACATACAGATGGGGATGTACCAATGGTGGCTGAGGGAATACCTGCCACCGTTACGCTGATATTATATTGTTCGCTCTCACACCCTGTAGTGGCATTACGTACCGTGAGCTTGCCTGTATACACACCCTGCATTGCAGTGCCGGGCACTGCAATGCTGATGGCGCCGGATGGGAGCGTAGCGTTTGTCACTGCGACGAAGTTGGCTGTTACCGCTCCCGGGTCCCACGCGATGCTGTACTGGCCCGGGTTGCCGGTAGCATTGCTATATGGCAAAGAAGCAGACACAGCGCCTACACATACGGTGGGGTTGGCCCCCGGTGTGATCGCAGGACGAGCAATTACCTCCACGTGAAAAGTGCTGTATCCATTCCCCTGACAATTTGTAACTGTATTCTTTATATACACCCTGCCACCGTAGGTCCCCGGGGCAACATTTGCAGGCACCGGCACTGAGACCGGAGCACCACCGGAAGGAAACGTTTGGTCTGTCACTGTAGCAAAGCCCGCCAGCCCCGCAGGAGTTTCCCAGGCAATACTGTACTGATTGGGATTATTGGCTACTCCTGTGTATGGCAGTAATGTACTTGTAACACCGGCGCATACCGATGGGTTGGCGCCCAAAGTGATGGTTGGCAAAGCATTTACCGTGATATTGAAATCATAACCATCACTTACACAACCTGTGGCGCTGTTCTCTATAGTCATCGTACCGGTATAAAGATCCGCCGGGGCATTCTGAGGAATAGCTACACCAAGCGGGCTGCCCCAGAGGATATCTTTTACAACATCCGCAAATCCGGCGTTAGCAGCTTTCGATCCCCAATTGATACTAAAGTTTCCTGCACTACCCGTTGAGGTGTAAGGCAGGGCTATCTGTCCGGTTACACCGAAACACAAGGAAAGATCCATAACACTGGTGATCACCGGCCGGTCTTTTATCTCCACACTGATGTTATAATTACTGCTCACACAACCTGTGGTACTGTTACGCACAGTCAGTTCACCGGTATATGTAGTATTTGCAGTGGCACCGGGAGGAACCAGGATATTGATCGTGCCGGAAGGAAGCGTTGTATTGACCACGTCAATAAATCCGGCGCTTACCGCACCCGATCCCCAGGTAATACCATATTGGTCCGGGCTACCTGTTGCGCCGCTGTAGGACAACGAAGTACTTGCAGCGCCGATGCATACAGAAGGGTTCGCACCCACCGAAATGGCCGGCGGGGTTAATAGGCTGATATCTAAATCGTCACTGAAAACATTCCCGCTGACGTCATATCTGGCAATACGGATCTTATAATTCCCTCCCGCAGTAAGCATACTCCCGGGGATGGCAGCAGTCAGGGGAGAACTGCTGCCCGTACCAATCACAACAGGACTTGCAAAAGAACCGGCAGCATTGCTCAGCTCCACTGTAAAAGTCTGAGCACCGGAAAACCCGGAAGATGTAAACGTAATGGAAGTGGTTTGAGCCACATGAGGACAAAAAGAACCTGGGTTAGCGGATACAATATCTATTTCAGGAGCAGCTGCGGGCGTATACGTGATACGTACCAGTCCATCGCCACCTTTGCCGCCCGGCACATTAAGTCCGCCGTGAACATTGTACGTTCCACCGCCGCCGCCACCCGGAAATCCACCTGCACGTTCAGGCATCCCTATATTATCGCTGACCCAATCATGTTGCTTACTATCTCCCCCATTACCTCCTCCGGCAGGGGCAATAGCGCCAAGATGACCGGTTGCAGACACGCCATCGGCATTAGTTCCGGCAGAGGATCCGCCGCCGCCGCCATGGAACTGCGCTCCGGACGCTACCCTGGAACCACCATTACCACCGGAATATTTAACAACATTACCTATTCCGTCCGCAGCCTGGCCGCCGGCCCCTCCCATACCAGCAGTAAATCCATTCGTGTTACCTCCTTTTGCCAAAACGGAAGCTTGGTTCAGAAACCAGGAATCTTCTCCGGGATCATCCGTAGTACTTCCAGTTCCAACATGATAATTGACTACAGCTCCCGGTGTAACCATTAGGGTGCTCTTTGAGTAAGCACCGCCGCCGCCGCCGCCACTACCGCCAGAGGTGGCAGCAGTATTATTTCTTCCTCTCCCTCCACCACCCCAGACTTCCACGGTAACCTCAGTAACACCGGCCGGTACCGGCCAGGTACCTGCCCCGGGCGTAGTCAAATCTACGGATACCTGGCCGCTCGCGGAGCCGTAAACGATCATTAAAACTGAAACCAATAATGTCCAGCGGCTAAAACACTGAAGCATACTATGCTTCGATGTTGCATAAGAATTGAGTAAAAAATATTTCATATGTATTTTTTTAGATTCAAAAAAAGAAATGATTATTTCAGCATCATACATCCGGAATGCCTATTGTCGTACTACTTTACCTGTATGTATCAGTCTGCCTTCCCGGTCATACGCCATCAGCAGATACATGCCGTTAGCAATTCCCTTCAGATCAACTGACGCCGGAAGCGCCGCCTCAACAATCTGTTTACCTGCCAGATTGCAGAGTATCGTACGCCCTCCGGAAAACGTGGACACAACATGGAGCACGTCATACGCAGGATTGGGATAGACACTTATCTGCACAGCCATATGATTCCGGTCATTCACAGAAACATTATTGATGGGGTACACCGCAGATGTATCTATGCAACCGTCCGTCTGTGAAACCACTACCTGATAATCCCCGTTCTCTATCGCAATATGTACCGGAAAGACTGCTCCTGATATAGTATCACCATTTAGCAGCCAACGATAAGAAGCGTAAGGCTGCGTGGTACCCAACGTATCTTTAGATACTGTAATCATCGGATCAAGATCACGGATCTGAAGGTTGAGTGTGACCAGACTGTCACAGCCATATGTATTCCGGAACAGATGAGCATACGTTCCGGAAACATGGTAAACATTGTTGCTGAATGCAAAAGAGTCGCATGTTGTTACGTGTACGACCGAGGGATCGGATTTGTAATCACAGCCGAATTTAAGTATGAAAACATCTGTATTACCGATCCCCCGCAAGTCGACAGAAGTACCGCCAATGGTAATATTTCCGGCGCCGGTGTGAATGCCTGCCGCGTACAGATCCCCATAATTGCTTAGCGCAAGCGCCCTGGTATTTCCTTCACCCGATCCGTTTCCGGTTGCCCAAATATAAGCCCCGTTACGGTCGTACTTGGCTACAAAAAATTCTGTCCCTGATCCGGAAGATGTCAGACTGGCGGTATTACCTGCATCGGGATCAAAATCTACGGTCCCGGTATATCCGCCGCCAAGGTAAAGATTGGCCGCTTTATCTATTTCCAGCGCCATCCCCACGTCCCCGCCGGCACTCCCGAAAGTGTTGACCCAGATAAAGTTTCCTGCGCTGTCGTACTTGCTCAGGAAAATATCCGAAACGTAACTTGCAGAAATCCTGTTGACCGTATTCACCGGATCCGGATCGAAGTCGACTGTAAGCTGAAACCTGCCGGTCAGGTATACGTTGGCACTGTCATCGAGCACAAGCCCGGAAGCATAATCATCTTCGGCTCCACCTACGGAAAATGCCCGGATGAATGCACCATCTTTATTAAGCTTACACAGAAAAACATCTTTAAGCCCGCCAACAGAGGTCAGATCATACGTAGCAAGTCCGGGATTAAAGTCTACGGTTTCCTGAAAGCTTCCTGCGATGTACACATTGTTCGCACCATCCGCCTTCACAGCATAACCAATAGACTGGTGCTGTCCCTTAAATGAGCGCGCCCAGACCAGGTCTCCATTGGGATTATACTTAGCCACAAAAATATCATGTCCGCCATAGGCTGCGGTAAGTATTGTCTGCTGCACCCCGGGGTCAAAATCAATTGAACTGGCAAAGTCACCGGTTATCAGCAGATTACCGTCGCTATCCATCGCGATGGCTCGTCCGCTGGCATATCCGAAAGTAGTAGAGCTGATTACCCCTACGTCCTTAGCCCAGATAAGGTTTCCGGCAGTATCCATTTTCATCAGGAACATGCTGGTGCTTCCGGTAGACAGCGTAGTCAGCATATACGTACGCACCGGATCAGGATCAAAGTCAATTGTTCCCTGATAATGGCCCGTCACATAAATATACCCGCCGGTATCCCCCACCACTGCATAAGCATGTTGCTGACTCAGCCCGCCTATCGATTTCCCCCACACGAAATTCCCCAGGGCATCTATTTTCGTGATGAAGATATCAGCGCTTGCCTGGGCTCCCAGGTCAAAGACACTGGTATCCGGGTCTGTCAGCCGAAGCGACAAAAAGTTGCCGACAGCGTACACGTTACCGTCAGGATCAGAAGCAACGCCATTCACTAATTCCTGCGACTCCCCGCCAAAACCGCGCCCCCAGTCAAGTAACTGAGCGGAAAGCGGCAACGTGAAGAATCCTGCAAGAATACCAAACAGAGAAAACAGTATATTTTTTCGCATAAAAAATGATTAAACTTGTTAAGCCGGGAACATTCATAGAGACTTAATGGAAATCCGGCGACCAAGACATATGCAAACGTACCCTTAGATACTGGAACATTCTTTTCGGAATTTACAGCAATTTTCTCCGATCTCCGTTTTACGGAAAAGAACCCGATACTACCTGTTATGTATTTTGTAGTTTTATCCGGAGCATCATCCGGTTTTAATCCAATGGGCATAAGCATACGCTGTTTTTTACTACTGACCTCGCTGTTTTTAAATAGCGCACTATCCGCAATACCTCAATTATCCCTCAAACAACAGAGAGATACAAGCCTGGTCAAGCAGCTCATAGACAGTGCCCTTCCGATACTGCATCACAACCCGGACAGTGCTATGGAATTGCTACAGCAGGCACTGTTCGTGAGTGAACAAGGCAATCTTAATGATGGGAAATGTATCAGCTATGCTTTTATGGGCCTTATCCAGAACAATAGGGGGAAAACAAAAGAAGGTTTCGCACTCTACCGGAAAGCGCTTCCTTACTGTCAAAATCCTCAATACAACGTGGGCGGACTGCCCAATTTATATATCAATATAGGGGCCAGTTATTTCAATAGCGGCAATCTGGACAGTGCAAGCGCATACTATTACAAAGCGCTAAGCTATCTGCGGGAGTATCAGCCGGAGAGCAATAATATCGCTATAATATACAGTAACCTTTCCGGCGTGAGCAGCAGTCAGGGAGACTATGAAAAAGCGCTCAACCTGGCAAGCATCGCTGAGAGCATTGCATCGGTACGGCACATACCGCTTGCGCAGGTGCCGGCGCTGATCAATATGGGCAATATGTATGCCGTACTGGACAATCCTGACAGCGCTTTGTATTGTTTCGAGAAAGGGCTGAAAGTAGCGCGGCGGAACGGATATGTAGACCGGGAGCAAACACTGCTTTGCAGCATCGGAGATATGATACTCGAATCCGGCGACCCACGCAGAGCGATTCCTTATTACCAACAAGCCCTTGATCTGAACAATGAGAGTAATGTATACTTCAGCTCTATAACCCCCAGATATCATCTGGGCATTGCCTACTTCAGAACGAAACAGTATGCAGCTGCAGAACGAACATTGCTGAAAGCCATAAATATTGCCGAGACAACCCAACTGAACTACAAGAAACACATTGCACATCTGACACTCTCAGAAATTTATGAGGCTACCAACCGGTACAAAGAATCCCTGATACAAAGGAAAATCGGAGAAATGCTAAAGGACAGCCTGTATAATGTAGAAAAAACAAAAGCGATCAATGAGATAGAAAACAAGTATAATGCAGCACAAAAAAATAAAACCATTGCCCAGAACGAACTGAAAATGGCACAGCAAAAAAGGCATATTGAACGTATGACCTTGATAACTGTAGCAGGCATACTGGTTGTGATACTCGCCGCCAGCATAATCTTCATCTTATATCACAACAGGAGAAAAAATGAAAAGAAAGAAAAAGAACTGGAAAAACTGAGAGCTCAGATGACGGGCGAAGAAAGCGAGCGGAAACGGATATCACGGGAACTGCATGACGGCATCGGCGGGTTGCTAACCAGCGCCCGGCTCAACGTGGAGACACTGACAAATAAAAATTCGGGATACAAAGAGGACCTCAGCAACATATCGGAGCTCCTCGCACAAGTGAGTAATGAAATACAATATACGGCACACAATCTGTTACCGGATATATTGGAAGAACGAAACCTCTGGTATGCGCTCAGCGCCTATTGCGACCAGGTAGAACGATCCTCAGGCTTACCTATAGAGCTGCACACCATGGGAGATGCATCACATATAAGCAGTGCGGTATCGTTACCTTTATACAGAATGGCGCAGGAGCTTATTCAAAATGCAGTGAAACACTCCGGTGGTTCACAGATATTCGTCCAGTCGAGGATTGATCATCAAGCCGAACAAATCATGTTATCAGTAGAAGATAACGGAAACGGATTTGATACAACTGTAAATTATGACGGTATAGGGATTAGAAGCATCAAAGAACGTGTAAAAATACTCAATGGATTTTTCTCTATCGCCTCCAACGAAGGCATGGGCACAACGATCCTCATAGAAATTGATATGAATCACAGGAAGTAACTATTTTATCAATTAACTACCTCAGCAACATGGAAAGAAAAATAAAGCTATCCATCGTAGATGATCACCCCATGGTACTTTCCGGCCTGCAACAAATGCTATCCAAATATCCACAATTTGAAATATCCGGCCTCTACGAAAACGGTATAGCATTGATGAACAACCTCGCAACTGAACAACCGGATGTCCTGTTATTGGATTTGCATCTCCCGCATAAAATGGGCGACAAACTTGTACCGCAGATCCTTCGTAAATATCCGAAGATCAAAATCATTGCATTAACCAGCCTGGACAGCTCGTTCTATATATACAATCTGATGCAGGAAGGGGCTTCGGGATACCTGTTAAAAAACACACCTGTAGAAAAAATAGTTGAAGCAATCGAAACCGTGCAGAAAGGCGCCATTTACCTGGATAATGAATTAAAAGAGAAAATGGAAAGTTTCTCAAAAAGAATAAAATTCAGGGAGGCGCTGAATCCTACCTTCACTCAAAAGGAAAAGGACGTACTGAAACTCACCGTGCAGGGACTTACCCTCCAGGAAATAGCGGAAAAGTTGTTTCTAGGCCAGCGAACTGTCGAATACTACCGTACCAATCTCCTGCTGAAAATGGATGTTAAGAACATGGCCGAACTGATCAGAAAAAGTATTGAGACGGGACTTATTGACTGAAATACGATTACCGGCTTTTCATAAAGACGCCCGAAAATAACCCGCCGGAAGCACTTGTCACTTTAACCATATATTGCCCCGGCAGAAAGTGTTCCGTATTGCAATAAACCGTTACCTTACCTGACGGGAAATCTTTTACATGACCCACGCTCCGTCCCAATATATCATAGATTGCTACCCGCTCCACAGGATCATTATTATTCAACTGCACCAGGATGAAATTTTGGGCAGGGTTAGGATACAGCTTCAGCCCTGTCTTCTTCTCTTTATCCTGCATACCTTCCACACCAAGGCCATTTGCCGTGATCTCCAGGTAACGGTTGACAGGCGGATTATGCACCGTTGTCCTGCGACCCGTGGCATCCGGCCATACCACAGTTACGGAGTCAATAACCGCATGGCTGCCCAAACCAAACAGCATCGCAAACGGCTGCTGGCCGGCAGCATTACCCCTGCCGGCATACACTTCGCGCATACGCTGCACACCGCCTGACCAGACATAGATCCTGGCGCCAATGCAGCTCTTGTTCACACCCTGCGGCGCACGGAGTTGTATACCCGTCCAGTTGTTGTCCTGGCCAATCCTGTTCTCTACCAGGTGCAGACTGCGCGGCTGACCGTTACGACAGATCAGCAGGTCATCATCACCGTCCAGATCATAATCCATAGCCTTTACAAAATGCAGATCCTTCAGCTCGTTCGTGAACAAACCGAGGTCACCCGTAATATCCGACAGATGATGCCCTCCGTCCTGGTGAAATACATACAAGCGGTCCGTAACCGTCTCGTACGTACCCTGGGTCATCGCAAGGTCCATCAGGCCATCGTTATCAAGATCAAACCACGACGCATCATAATCGCCCTGATGTACCGACATGGGAGGATGCCGTGTCATCAGTTCCCGGTCCACCGTCAGCTTGTAATTGTTTGCAGCACCTCCATTCAACACCATGGCCGAGCGGCCTTCATTTGTACCGGTACCTCCATGCACCAGGCTGAAGAAAAAGTCCATATCTCCATCATTGTCATAATCTTCGGGGACAGCGCTCCACATACATAAATCCCGCCCGGTATAACCCTGCATGTATTTCGCATTATAATTAGCCTGTACGGCCACATTTGTAAATGTTCCGTTGCCGTTATTCTTCAGCAACTGACCACGCGTCCGGCAATAGGGCGCCGTTGCTATATCCGGCCAGCCGTCGTTGTTCCAGTCCACCACACTGCTGCCATACATCGGTTCAGGCATCGTAATCCCGGCTTGCACCGAAACATCGGTAAATGTTCCGTCACCATTCCCTTTCATCAAACGGCCGGACTCCCACACGTTTGTTTCATAATCCTTAAACCAGGGAGCAATGAATAAATCAATATTACCATCGCGGTTATAATCCAGGAAGCTGAACCCGATCGTATTGATCAGGCCAAGCTCATGCAATCCATTATCCGGTACAAGTGTAAAGTGTCCCTGTCCGTCTCCCAGCAATACCTCGCAACGGTCTCCGTGATCCACAAAACCCGTCAGGCGGTGATAATAATTTCCCCGTACCATATCCACATTACCGTCATTATTCACATCGGCCATTGCAACGACAAGCGTACCGCGGCTCGGATCCGGCGAACCGCCGGGTTTTGCATTTACGCCCGATGCAGACGTGACATCCACAAACATGCGTGCGGAAGGATCTGCCGATCCCGTATCCTGCACATTCATATACACACGCAGGTTATCCTCTGCCGTTGCGCTCCAGGCGCCTTCTACCGTAATAATATCCGGGTAATGATCATTATTGATATCCGATGTATAGATACAAAATGCGCGTTCGGTATCCAGCTTTACATCGTTTGTAACCGATGACATCCAATGTGCGGTCTGTGCCGGAAGATCTGTTGCGGAAAACATGGCTGTACTATACAGCAAAAAATAAACCTGTAGTCGTTTCATAATGACAATCGTGTTCTTTATTTATACTCCCAATCCTGATGATTTCCAGGTTGATTTTTACCTGCGTTACCGGATCAAATGAAAACTGCCTTTTTTCAAATAAGGCTTACTGTCTATCGTGTATTCCAGCATATAGATATACGTCCC
>CAZGPG010000025.1:0-29340 GCA_964527735.1 uncultured Chitinophagaceae bacterium
TAGCGCACTTGCATGGGGTGCAAGGGGTCGCTAGTTCGAATCTAGTCGTCCCGACAAATGAAAATCAAGCACTTACGGACTTTCCCGTAAGTGCTTTTTTCATGGCGGTGCACACCATGTGCGCACAGCTTTGACTACCACAACCTTTCTGCTTGATCCCCTGTCACGGAAAAAGAAAGGAGAAAAAGGATAAGTCCGTTTTCTAAAAAGTTTCTCTATTTACTTTACCTATAGCATACATGCAGATTGTTTGCCATGCAGCGTATCCGAAGACATCCTTATGCGGAACGTGTGCTGACCCTGTTTCCTAATGTATCATACACTTCTATTGCTGGAGAGATTGGGATATCCCTCGATTGTATTTCCAGGCGCATTAATTCCATGCCGCCCGAATAATCAGCGTATCGGATACGGAAATACAGGCCCTTGCTTTTAAGATGCAAAAACTTTATCCGGCTCCGCTATCATAACCAATATCCTTTTTTCTACCCTTGGCCAATCCAGTTTTCCTGTTACCAGTTGCACAGGTTCGCCAAAGTTAATATCCTGAAACCAGGACAAAGCTTTAAGCGGTATAAAAGGATTACGGGTATTGTACTTTGCATTGTAGGCTCCCAGCATCTGGTTGAGTGACAGGAATGTCGAAAGGGATGCAACGTCTATAATCCTTTATCCTTGTTCCGTTCCCGGCAATAACATTCAGCTTCATGGCTGCAATATCGTCAACGGATGCAAGCCTGACGCCATCTGTCAGCGCCGGTTCCTGTACATAAGGATAGGCATGGGTGATAAGATCAACTTTAACGCCCTCAATTTGTCCTTTGATAGTATTTTTTTGCAGGTAGTCAAGCTGAAGCCGGTAATTTGTTTCGAGATATTGGGCTAAATCCTGTTCATCAAAAGGCTTTAAGGAAAAAAGGTCCAGGTCAATACTGATCCTATGGCCTATTTGCAACGAAAGCGCCGTGCCACCAACAAGTATGAAATCTTTCAGGCGTTCATCCTGCATTAACAGCTTCAGGAGTTCCAGTGTGTGGGACGTGACTGTTTCCGTGCGTAACATGCCATTTCATTTAAGGGTATCTGAAAAATAAGACTGACGAAATGAGCATCCCGTTCGTTCAGGTAAGGAAGGGATTTGATCGCTTCGATTACCCCATCTTCCCCATACAGGTTTAATATAGCATACCAGTCGGCAGGCCAGCCGCGTTCTATAACCCTTTGCACGACCACCTGTTTCATCGCCTGATAATCAAAATGCTTGAGATCATAATCCCATAGCAAAACAGGATTGATCGCAGTATTGTTATGTACCCTGTAGTTGGAAAAATACATGACTGCAATTTACAAAAATTAAGCGACAGTCAAGGTACAAGTATGGGCAATATCATGTCCGGACAAGAAAGGCAAGATGCCGGTATTTGTGCATCTATAATTTGCCCACACCGGCACTTCAATATCTAATTTTATAGCAGCAACCGCATAGATTAAAACTATTCCGGCCAGTGGTTAAATTTTCTGCTCTTCATTCCCGCCGAACTCAGCTAAAAAATTTCTTCCACCAATACTGGAACACAATCAGCGCCCATACTGTAGCATGACTATCGCCGGGATTACGGCTTTGGAGCTGCTTTTTCAGAGATTCGGTGGCCTCTGGGTTAAATATGCCCTGTTCCGAAACAAACCGGTAGCTGAGCAGATCCTCATTGATCATTCCCCATAATTCTTTCCGGAACCAATCGAGCAGCGGGATCTCAAAACCCTGCTTCGGACGGTTATAAATATCAGGGGGCAGCATTTCCCGGAATGCATCCTGGAGTATTTTTTTCTTCATGCTCCCGTCAATCTTGTACGATGCAGGCAGCCCGAATGCAAAATCCACCACACGGTAATCCAGAAAAGGACTCCGTACCTCCAGGCTGTTGGCCATGCTCATCATGTCCACCTTCACCAGCATATCGCTAAGCAGGACGAGGTTCATATCTGTCAGCAGCACTTCATTGAAATCTCCGGTACGGAAGCCGGCCAGCAGTGCCTGTTTTTCCCGCTCCAGCCTGGACACAACCACCCGGCCGGCCGATTCGCGGGAAAGCAGTTGGGACGCAGCGTCAGCACTAAGATAAGTTGCCAGTTGCCAGTACCTGTCCTTCTCAGGCAGACCAGACGCCGCGGCAAATCGATGGACTTTCCGGAAAATATTAGTCACCCGGTTATTGCGGCTTTTGGGCAGGATGCTCCATAGCGGAAGTCCGGCGGCCACGATGCGGTTAACGATCGATTGGCGGCGGATCCGCCACTCTCCCATATGCTTGTTGTAGCCTGCAAACACCTCATCCCCGCCGTCTCCGCTGAGCGCCACCGTGACGTGCTGCCGTGTATACCGGCTCAGGATGTACACAGGGATTGCTGAAGAATCCGCAAACGGCTCGTCCAGATAATCGAGGACACCGTGCAGATGCTCCAGGAAATCATTATTGGAAAGAGAAAAAACCGTGTGTTGCGTTTTATACTTATCGGCAACAAGCCGCGCATATTTTGTTTCGTCAAAAAAGGCATTGTCTTTATAACCGATAGAAAATGTATTCAACTGGCTGGCATACCGGCTGGCAAGCGCTACGACAACGGAAGAATCAATCCCCCCACTCAAAAATGCCCCCAGCGGCACATCCGAGATCATACGGTCCTGAACGGCGGCATCCATAAGCGATACAAGCTGTGTCTGCGCCTCCTCGTAAGAATAATCTCCATACCGCCGGGGATGTATTTCCAACTGATAATAAGGCTGGCATTCTGTTATCCCCTCAGAGGTAATCTTCATATAATGCCCCTGCTTCAGCCGTGCTACACCTTGCAGCATACTTTGCGGCTGGGGAATGTAATTGAGCTGCAGATATTGATGCAGCACCGTATAATCCAGCTCCCTGGGTATGCCCCAGGCAAGCAGCGCCTTCATCTCCGAAGCAAAAGCCACGTAATCCGTTGCGGTATAATATAACAAGGGTTTTTTACCAAAGCGGTCGCGGGCGAGCAAAAGAGTACCGGTCTCCCGGTCGTAAAAAGCGAGGGCAAAAAATCCCTGCAGCCAGGCCAGGCACTGTGCGCCGTATTCTATCAGGAGGTACAGCAGCACTTCCGTATCAGAGTGCGTACGTGGCTGGCCGTGTTTTTTCCATGCGTCACCGAGGTAACGCTCCGATAACCAGCGGTAATTAAAAATCTCGCCGTTGAACACGATATAATAACGACCGGAATGATCCGGCATTGGCTGGGCGGCGCCTTCAGATGTGTCTATCACTGAAAGACGGCGATGCCCCAATGCTACAGCGTGGTCCGCAAAATGCCCTCCGGCATCGGGACCGCGGCGCTGAAGCTGCTCCAAAGACGAACCGACAGATTGCAAGCGGGAAGCTGCAGACTGGTTTAAAATATAAGCCCCGGTAATACCACACATGCAGAAGAAGGATTAGGCACAAAAGTAGTTATTGCCCGGGGGCATTTCAAATTGCCGCATCGTAAAAATGCTATAATGGTGAGTACATCTCCCACATTCCCTCTTCAAAGAGGAACGATCACATCACGGCCTTGACCGAAGTATGAATCAGTACAAGGATGTAATCGTCTCCCTTACAGGGGAGAAAGAGAGGGGTGTTCTTCCCTTCCATAGTGCGAAAATTTGAATTGCACCCTTATTGCCCCGAAAATGGGAAGTGCACGATCAAATTTATTACTTTTGTCGTTTACGTATTCTTATTAACAGGAGCGCCTGTACGTCATTCAGACCTAAAACAAGCATAAGCGGATGCAATTTATCACACTGGCAGATTACCTGTTGTTGCCTTTTTACCTGATAATTATTTATGCACTGGCTTATAACCTTCGTAACCGGATGTACCCGGAAGGGCACCCCTGGCGCCCATATTTTTTACCCGGCCTGACGGTAAAGATCGCGGGAGCCATCTTCATTGGCCTGATCTACCAATACTATTACGGCGGGGGCGACACCTCCAACTATTTCAACCAGGCAAAAGTCGTGAACAGCGCCTTTGCCGAGTCTCCCGTCAAATGGGTGAAGCTGCTGCTCCGGATACCGGCATGGTATGATGGTGAGTACATCCAGTACACCTCCCGTATGGAATGGTACGTAGACGCCCACTCCTACCCTGTTGTTGCCATAGCTGCATTCCTGGGGATATTCTGTTTCAATACATTTCTCCCCACATCAGTATTATTCGCTGCTATTTGCTTCACTGGTATCTGGGCTATGTTCCGGACATTCGCCGCGCAATACCCTGCGCTGACCCGCCATATAGCCCTGGCTATCCTGTTTGTTCCGAGCACATTTATCTGGGGATCGGGCATTTTTAAAGATACGGTGTGTATGTTCGGCCTGGGCTGGCTCATCTATTCCGTATTTCAGTTGCTGATCCAGCGCGCTTTTTCCGTGTCTAATATCCTTATGCTGATACTCAGCTTTTTCCTGATCGCCACGATTAAAGTCTATATCCTGGTTGCCTTTTTGCCGGCGCTTGCGCTGTGGGTGCTGTTTAGCTATTCCCATAAAATCAAAATCGCTTTTGTCCGGTTCTTTATGAAGTTGGCCGTTTTTGCGCTTGCCGGCGCAGGATTTATTTTCTTTTCCAGCCGGTTTTCAGAAGAGTTGGGCCGTTATTCACTTGATAATCTGGCAAAGACCTCATACGTTACCCGCGACTGGATTGCCTATTCTTCCGGTGATCAGGGATCTTCCTACGACCTCGGTGCATTCGACCCTTCGATTACCGGTATGCTCACCAAATTCCCACAGGCGGTAAATGTGACTTTATTTCGTCCTTATCTCTGGGAAGCAGGTAAAGCAATCGTCATGCTGAACGCCATCGAAGCCTTCCTGTTTCTGGCGCTTACCTTAAAGATCCTGATAAGTATCGGCCCGGGACGGGTGTGGCGCACCATCAACAGCGACCCCAATATCCAGTTTGCCCTGATATTCACCCTGATATTCGCTTTTGCGGTCGGTATTTCGTCGTATAATTTCGGTTCGCTGTCGCGATATAAGATTCCCTGTCTGCCGCTGTATGCACTCTCGCTCGTGTTGATCTATTACCGGCATAATGATCCGGAGAAACCTTTCCTCAGTATCCGGTGATGAGTATTTTAAGCCTGTGTATCATAAACAGCATGAAATGATATTGATCGCAGAAATCGTGCATCCGGGAGAGCGACATATCCGGCTGAACAGCGCCCTGCTTTCGCTGGCGCACCGGGCGTTCCCCGGCCAACGGATCGTCATGATCTGCGAACAGGAGCATGCAAAAGCGCTACAGACGCATGGCGACGTATGTTGTAAACACACAGCATTCAGACCTTTCAAGTCGTACAACCCCGGCGGGATGCTCTTCTGGCCCTGTAAGATAGCCGGGGAATGGCGCAACATCCTGCGCGTCATCCGGTATGCCCGGAAACACAAACCACATTTGCTGATCTGGACCTCGCTCTTCCCTACAGGACAATGGATGCTCCGGCTGCTCTCGCCTGTCCTGCTGCGCCGGCAACAACAGTATGTGCTGCTGCAGGGCGAGCTGGAATACTTTAACCGGACTATGCAAAAACCGGCGGACCGTATCCTGCGTTTTTTCCTGCGCCGGGCTTTAAACCACGCCCCTGCACATACCGGGTTCATCGTACTGGCAGATCATATAAAAGAAAAGATGGCATCCCTGGGATTGCGTGCTTCGTACACGATGCACGTCCTACCGCATCCATTCCATTATGAACCAATAAAACGGACCAGGACCACATCCCCGGAAACATGGGTAGCCGGTACATTCGGAGCCCTGCAGGAGCGAAAGAACACTCACCATATCTTCCGGCTCGCCGAAGCGTTCAGCGCCGAAATACAGACAAAGCGGATTGCATTTCACGCGGCGGGCAAGTGCACACCTGCCATCCGCCATATGAATCACAGCGGCCTGGTTAAGCTGCACGAGCCGGACAGATTCCTCCCTCAGCCGGCATTTGAGGCTATTGTCGCCGGCTTTGACCTCGCCCTGTTCTTCTACGATAATACTGCTTATACCTATTGTGCAAGCGGAGCGGTACATGAAGCGATACAGCTCGAAATCCCCGTCCTTGCTATCCGGAATCATTATTTCGACTGGCTGGTACATACCTATGGGGCCATATGTATTCTTTTTGACGACCTCGCGCAAATGGAATGTTTTATCCGGGAACTGCTTCATGGACAGCACGCTACGAAGCTGGAGGAGATAAGGGAAAACATGCGTCGTTTCAAATTCGAAAATACTATGGAAAAACAAACACAAAGTCTTAAACGCATACTCAGATATTAACACTTTGACCAACTGATATTATTCTTTACTTTTACCGCCCCATAAAAAAATTGGAGGGAAAGCCCGCAAAAGCTATTTTTCAATGCCATGTAAATGATTAACCTATCTGTAGTAATCCCTACATACAACAGACCTTTGTTATTAAAGCGGGCTATCCGATCTGTTTTAAAGCAAGCTGATCATGATTCCCTTTCGCTGGAGATCGTTGTGGTCGATGACGGTTCGGCGGAGCAGGTTGATACGGATAATTTCAGAGAGAAAAATATCCGCTACATCCGGCTGGAACGCAATAGCGGGCCGCATATCGCCCGGAACAAAGGCATAGAAATAGCCTCAGGCAACTGGATCATTATGCTGGATGACGATGATGAGCTGATCGAAAATACTTTGAGCAATGCCATCCGGCGCATACAGGAAATAAAGGATTATACAACGTACCCTGTCTTTTTTTTCGCCACTACCAAAGGGCACATCCCGGGGGCGTTCGCTTACATACAGACGGTAGACATCCTGAACGAAACCCTCAAAGGAGACTTTACGCCGGTCATTCAACGCGAAACCTTCCGCTCATACGGCTACCGGTATCGCGACTATCCCGAAATACTCGGAGTGGGATGCGAGTTGCTGACCTGGCTGAACATCAGCCTTTCTCATAAAATACCGGCATTCAACGATGCGCTGGTGAGGGTAAATGAAGACGCCCCGCTCAGGCTTACTTCCTACGACAATTTTATCCGCAATTCAGATAAATTCGCCTTGCAGCAGGACCTGACCATTCAATTCCTGGAAGAACGGCAGCTTGATACCTTATGCCCTGCATTTATCCAGCGGAAATATTTAGGTGCTGCTACCTATTACCTGCTTTCAGGTAAACGGGAGTTGTCGCGGGAACGGCTTCGTGCCATGCAGCAATTCTTTTTCAGCAAGACCTTTATCATGGTCTTATCCTATCTGCCATTGGCCATTTCCAAATTTTTCTTCCGGAATTACAAACTGAGATTCAGCAAATAATGCAGATCAGGCACCGGGCAGGCTGACGCAATAGCGCTACATTCCCCTGCTTCACAAAAGGCTTGCCACCCCTGCAGTATACGCTCAGCGGCTACGGATATACTGCTCTGCTCGCGAATTCGGGTTCGCATTGGCTCCTCCTTTGGTGTAAAGCAGTGTACGCCATTGGCTGTTGCGCAATTCGCCATTGACCGTTGAGTGCAGCAACCGGTAATCCTGTACCGAAGATCCAGGCTGATAAAAAAGAAAAATGCCTTCCATGCTTTGCTTGCCGAGCGAATAGTACTGCCATATCTCATAAGGGAGCGCCCCCGGCTCGTTTTTGACAAGGATCCGGTCGCTGGGCTTCCCGTATTTCAGGTAAATAAATCCACGGTCGGTTTTGTATCCGGGCATGGCGGTGCTGCCAAAGAGCCGGTTGACTTCCCGCACTTTATCCGAAAAATCTTTCCAGGCTTTCTCCGGATCCTTACCATCGATCTTCAGGAAATGGTTGTATATAAAATACCGCATGTACATCTCATCCGGCTTTCTCAAAAAGTTCTCAATCGTCTTCCGCTCCCAGACATCGCTTACCGGGAGCAGCATTTCAAGCATCGCCTTTACCTGGGGGAATGAATATGCCGACACGAAGGTTTTACTCATATCGAGAAATACAACGCCCGTGCCCTCTGTCGTATCATCTTCCTTTGCAGGCGCTGCATCCCTGGCTACGGGGTGCTTGTTTACAAGCTGGAAAAAACATGTCTTCGACGCGAGTTCCCGCTCGCCCCTGTCCAGCAGGCGGATACTCAGGTAATAATTTCCGGAAGCGACGGGCGACAGGTCGAAGCTCCCGATCACCGGTATTACCGGAGCGGCAGGGATCGTATCCCGCTGCTGGAGATATGGTATCATACCCCCGTCTTCCCTTTTGGATATGTAAGCATGCTGCACAAGCGGGTATAATTCCGGCTCAATACGGTCGGCCTGGTATAGCTCGGCATAGTAACGGAGCGTTTTTCTATCGTCGTCAATAAAATTGACAGCCAGCGGGATCTGTATATACCCGTTCCTGGAGAAAACATTATCTTTTTCCGTAGCCGCATACAGCGTATCCACCATCTGTATATCGCTGTAGCAGGCTGCATCAGGCAGGGGCGGCGGGATATTGATATCCTGAGTATAAACAAAAGGACGTTGCGGAAAGTCCGGCTCTGTAAGTGTCAGCTCCACCCGGAACGTCCCATAGGGCAACCGCAGTCTTTTCAGCTCAAGTATATTCCGCGCAGAAGCCTGTTCGGGAGCAGCAGGATCCGTATACATCATATAATGATCCTCCAGTACAATCCCGGTATCGTGCCGTATGACGATACCGGTTTGCACCCGCGCTACGAGCGCTCCAACTGTATCTTTCCGGTAATGGAGCGAAAACGGGTTGATCTGCCAGTACAACTCAAGGTAAGCATCTCCGATCAGCCCGTTTGTGTCGGGCAGAAAAAAAACGGTGCCCGAAGCCACGCCTTCCACCGCAGCGGACCGGTATGTACCGGTACATAGCAGCAGCAAAAGCAGCACATGTACAAACCGTATCCTGTTTTGTCTTATCATCTTTTTTTCAGTAAACCGCAAAATGATCGCGCAGATTTTTCTGCAGGCAAATCTATCAAAATTATCAGCTACAGTTCATAGCGAAGTATGATTTGCGTATTAATGCCCTGTTCCGGCAGGTTGAGGATACGATAACGGCTCATGTTGCTGAGGTACCGTGTATTGGTCATGTTACGTACCTGAAGAAAAAGAGATAGCCTGCGTTTACCGGCGGCAAATGTATTGCCTGCGGAAAAATGGAGCAGGAAATAACCGTCTGTTTCCGGCTCGTTGATGTCTACCCGGCGCTGTGCCGCAAAGTATTGGCCGGAAAGGGCAAAAAATAATTCATGCAGCAACGGCCGGGAAAAGGCGGGCTTATATTCTATCTCATTGAGCGCTGAAAACGGAGGTGTGAACGGAAGTGGTACACGGGTGTCCAGGTTCCGGTTCCATACGTATTCAAAAGACAGGCGGTTGCTTAGCGAAGTATTGATCTCAACATCTATGTTACTTTCGAAGCCCGTAAACAACGCCTGTGCCTGCGTATACAGATATATCTGACCAGCCTCCGGCAACGGCGAGAACCTCGCAGACGGACGCAGGTAAATATAATTGGTGAAATAATTCAGAAACGGCGTAGCATCGGCCTTCACCCGTCCTTTCCGGAAATACAGACCGGCATCCAGCATATAACCCCGCTCCGCAAGCAGCGATGAATCGCCCATCTCATGACGGAAGGTACCATGGTGCACCCCATTAGCCGTAAGTTCTACCATGGCGGGTATCCGGTAGGCAGAGCCAGCGTTGGCTTTCAGCTTCCACGCATCAGCAATGGTCCAGGCAATGCCGAGAGAACCGGATCCATTCACATATTGCCGCCCGATCTGCGGACTGCGCTGCTGCATGCCTGTTGCCTCACCGGCTTCATTATACAAGCGCACATACGAGCGGTCTGCTTTCTGATCTGCAGCGTCTGCCCGTACGCCCCCCGACACCAAAAAGTGGTCGGTAATTTTATACTCCGAGAATAAATATACCCCACCCTGTGTGACTTTATAGCCGGGTATCAGAAATTCATATCCGTCCCGTACATTCTCCTGGTGCTGTACCGACACGCCGGCAATCACTTCCCAGGGCTCAACGGGGTGGAATTTATAACGCACATTACCCGTCAGCGTATGCAGATCCAGTTGCAGCGCCAGGTTGCCTTCAGGAGCGGGGCCATTGCCATGTGCATGAGGCAGGGATAATTCCTGCCGCCGGTTGTTCTGGTAACCCAGGTCTACCTCGAGTATATTGCGGTGGAAATGAAAATGCGTGTTGGATACGATCTTAAAATGATTGATCGTCTGCTTGGGCAGATCAATATCCCGCGGCTTCCCGTCATCGGTAAGCTGGTAAGCACGGGGGACGCCAAATGCCCCGGTAAAGAAACCCGCATGCTGATTGTAATTGGATACGTAAAGGCTGCTGTGCCCCCACTTCCGGCGGATGCCGTTCAGCACGGAAATGCTGCGCTCCTTACCGGCCGTATTTTTCAGCCTCCGGTTATGTATGGGCAGCTGGTAACTGTTGTAGGTAAACTCATCGGCCGGCACACGATAACTTGCGTAATCCTGCCAGGTAGCCCGGACAATGGTATAAAAATCTTTGGTATTCTGCTGCAGCCGGATGCTGGCGCCAAACAGGTCGTTGTTTGATTTATAGTTGACCAGCGCATCACCCCCAAACGTATTCTTCTCCGGGATGAGCGGTGGCAATATGTTGATAACACCGCCGATACCGTCCGATCCGTACAGAACGGAAACCGGCCCTTTGAGCACTTCCACCCTGTCTACATTAAACTGATCTATCTCCAATCCATGATCCACGCCCCACTGTTGTCCTTCCTGTTTGATGCCGTACTCATTCACGATCACACGATTCAGGCTCAGCCCGCGGATCACCGGTTTGGAAATACCTACCCCGGTGTTGATAGAGCTGATGCCCGGCAGTTTTTCAAGGGTATTGATAAAAGTATTGCCCTGGTTTTTGAGCAGGGCGCTTTTAGTCAGGTAAATGAAATCCAGCGTATTCCCGGCCGGTGCGGCAGATTTACGGTCCGTCCGCACTTCCACCCCTTCGAGTGAAAAGATAGTATCCTGCGTGATTTGCGCCCGCGCATGGGCAGAAAAAAACACCGTGGCCGGAATAAACCATAACAACTGCCTCATCCGCAATCAGAGAATAAACACTTTAAAAGTCCGCACGCCCACATTATTTACTGCATCGTAGGCTTTGATATAAAAAGTAGCAGTTCCTTTTACCGTAAACGCGGGTATTTCATACGTGGTCTTCAGCAGCCAGGTTGCAGCGGTACCGGCTGGAAAGGACTGCTGCTCCAGCTTGTATTCCCTGCCATCGGCATCACGATACGTAAGCTCATATTTACCGTTATCCAAGGATTTGTTGTCTGTGATCAGGCTTTCGATATCCAATATGCTGCCGGCTGCGAGCGCAATGGAATCCTGCGCCGGCTGCACCATACTGATCACCGGCGGTTCCGTATCATCCGGGTTAACGAGTATTATATTGTATTCTACAAATTCGGCCTCATTACCGGTAGCATCCAGCAGGCGGATCATAAAATGATAATTACCGGCGGAAGCATCAGCCGGAACAGGCAGGTCTTCCGTAACCGTCGTATCCATGCCGGCTATATCCACGGTTTCAGACAACTTCCAGGGATTGGCAGCGGCAGCTACACGACCGTGGGTATGACAGTCGAAATTGCTGTGTATATCTATCTTATATTGCGACAGCTCCCGGTTGCTCTGAAACCGGATCTTCATTTGCAACACTTTTCCGGTAGCTATTTTCAGCACATTATCATAGGAAGCGCCGCACAAGGAAGCCGTAATGGCAGGTACGGATTTTTCCGTCACGGTAATTACAGGTCCGCTAACGCCCGGTGTAGCGGGCCCCGGATCGTCATCAGGCTTATTGCATCCGGAGCAAAAGCCGGCAATCAGCAATATGGCATATAGAGAATATTTCATGATTTATGGCCTGCAAAGGTAATATAAAAAGAATGCTCCTGTGCTGTAATGCGCAGCAGGAGCATCCCGGATTGTCTGACTTACTGTATTTTAGAAATACGCACGGCCAAAGCGCCGGAATCCGTACGTACCACCACATGATATAATCCGTTTTGTAAACGGGAAAGATCGAGCGTTTCGGTATAGCTTCCGGCAATCATACCTTCTTTGGATATGGCTTGTACCTTCCGGCCGGCCAGATCCACCACTTCGATGGTCACATCCGAGCCTTTTTTCACGGTATAGGGGATCATAATGCTGCCGGCTGCGGGGTTCGGGTAAGGAGCCGCTATTGCCAGGTTTTTCCCGGATACCTGCTGCACACTGTTATGATGGTCTTCAAATTCCACAATGGGATAGATGGCCAGGTGGGTGGCCAGGTTCAGAAAGCTTTGGGAGTATACATCAGACCAGTTGGCGCTGCCGTGCCCGTGCTCCTGGATCACATTCCTGCCAAAGTTGGCAAGATCGGCACTGTTACGGGAACCATCGGGCGCATACAGCACGCCGATCGTATCGCCTTCCTGCCCGCCATGCGCATAATCGCCGAGATCGAACGAAACGAAGAAGCTGTCCTCAACATGTGCCTCATCATGAAACAAGATGATATTCGCACCGCCGCTGAGGTCCAGATCACCGAAATCTATATGGCCGTCTTCCAGCTCCGCCCCCGGCAAACCATCTGTGCCTACCTCAAATATGCGGCCGCTGGCTTCGTTACCAGCGTTGGTCACCGTACCTGTTACATGTACGACCACGCCCAATACGTGCACATGGTCATCCACGTAATACTTTTCGGCAAACTGCTGCTGTTCGTGATGGTTATGTCCCAGGAAGTAACCCCATTCGCCGCTCCCTGTGTATTTAGCAGATCCAAGAGTAAGACCATCCACGTGGTTCTTCAATGTGTCTTCTGCCGCCTGGGCAGATACGGCAAGCACGGCGGCACTCATAAATGTCAATAGCTTTTTCATGTGTGTTCGTTTTTGATAAAGTGAAATGCATTAACGCAATTGTGTTGCAATAGTACAAACTTTTTTCACAAAAGAAACAATGTTGCAATAATTTTTTTTGTACAAACTTTTGTCCTGGTAATGATAGCGCCGGTGCACCAAATATGTCGTGCCGGATACCGTCTTAAAGTTATTCAACACATTTTAGAGATTAAATACATTAAAATAAAAACCAACTTGATTGCACGGATTTCATTCTCTTGTCGTTAGGATGTACTTTCAGTGGAATAATTTTTATTTTTTTGTTGTTATTCCCAAAAACTCCCTTACCTTTGCAGTCCAAAAATTAAATTACATTAACGGTAAGTAATGCCTACTATTCAACAATTAGTTCGTAAGGGTCGCCAGCAGGTCCGCGCCAAGTCAAAGTCTCCGGCGCTGGATGATTGCCCGCAACGTCGCGGCGTATGCACCCGTGTATACACCACCACTCCCAAAAAGCCAAACTCTGCCCTGCGTAAGGTGGCCAAAGTGCGCCTGACCAACAAGCAGGAAGTAATCGCATACATCCCCGGTGAAGGTCACAACCTCCAGGAGCACAGTATCGTGCTGATCCGTGGCGGTCGTGTGAAAGATCTTCCGGGTGTACGTTATCATATCGTACGCGGCGCGCTTGATACTGCCGGTGTAAAAGACCGTAAGCAAAGCCGCTCGAAGTATGGTACCAAGAGGGAAAAAGCTAAAAAATAATCGTTCATCAAAGTCATAAAGCCCGTCATTTAAGATGAGAAAGGCACAAGCCAAAAAGCTTCCGTTAGCACCGGATCCGAAATATAATGATAAGCAGGTTACACGTTTTGTAAACTGCCTGATGTGGGGTGGTAATAAAACCACTGTATTAAGCGCTTTTTATAACGCTCTGGATAAAATAAGCCAAATGACCGGAGAAGACGGTTACGAAGTGTGGAAACGCGCACTGACGAACGTCACGCCTGCGGTAGAAGTACGCAGTCGCCGTATCGGTGGCGCTACCTTCCAGATACCGGCAGAGGTTCGCCCCGACCGCAAGATATCGCTCAGCATGAAATGGCTGATCCGTTACAGCCGCGAACGCAACGGTAAAACCATTGCAGACAAGCTGGCCAACGAGATCGTAGCAGCAAGCAAAGGTGAGGGCGGCGCTTTCAAAAAGAAAGAAGATACCCACCGTATGGCAGAAGCAAATAAGGCTTTCTCGCACTTCAGGATATAATCCGTACGAGGCAGATTTGCATGTCTGCCCTCCTACTAAATCTTTATTACACCCACAGGGGCAGACTTACAAGTCTGCCCCTGTCTTTTTCACTTCAAAAACATAAAAACGGAATTCAATAGAATGAATATCAAATAACTAAACAATAATAATCACGCAATAAATATCTTACAAAAAGATCCCTTCATTATGAAATAGTAGCCGGGTTTTCACTACATTTGGTTCATTATTTCGTTTTTTAAAAAATAATAAAAATGGCTGCAGAAGACAAACTGAAAACACTAAAACTGACTTTAGACAAAATAGAGAAAGACTACGGGAAAGGCTCCGTGATGATGCTGGGTGATAAGCAGCAGGTAGCGATAGAGGCCATCAGCACCGGCTCACTGGGGCTGGACATAGCGCTCGGTATCGGCGGCTTCCCGCGCGGGCGGGTGATTGAGATATACGGACCTGAATCTTCCGGTAAAACAACCATCGCGATCCATACTATAGCAGAAGCCCAGAAAAAAGGAGGCATTTGCGCCATTATTGACGCAGAGCACGCTTTTGATGCTACCTACGCCCGCAAGCTTGGCGTAGATGTGGACAACCTCATCATCTCCCAGCCGGATTACGGCGAGCAGGCGCTCGAAATTGCCGACCGCCTTATATCTTCCGGCGCCATAGACGTGGTAGTGATCGATTCGGTAGCCGCTCTGGTACCCAAAGGTGAACTGGAAGGAGAGATGGGCGAAAGCAAAATGGGCCTGCAGGCCCGGCTGATGAGCCAGGCGCTGCGTAAACTCACCGCCACTATTTCCCGTACCGGCTCCTGCTGCATCTTCATCAACCAGCTCCGGGAAAAGATAGGGGTCATGTTTGGCAATCCCGAAACAACAACCGGTGGTAACGCCCTTAAATTCTATGCTTCCGTACGCCTCGATATTCGCCGGATCAGTCAGATCAAAGATGGCGACGTGGCTTCAGGAAACCGTACCCGTGTAAAGGTGGTGAAAAACAAAGTGTCGCCTCCTTTCCGCCAGGTAGAGTTTGATATCATTTTCGGTGAAGGCATCAGTAAGGTAGGCGAGATCATTGATATGGGTGTGGATCTGGGTCTGCTCCAGAAAAGCGGCTCCTGGTTCAGCTACGGCGATACCAAGATCGGCCAGGGTCGTGATGCCGTGAAGCAATTCCTGTACGACAACCCGGGAGTAGCGGAAGAAATCGAAGCACAGATCAGGGCTTCATTACAGCCGGGAGCTGAAGCATAATTTTAATTTGAAAATTCGGGAATTTGAAAATTTGAAAATGATCTTATTTTCAGATTCCCGGATTTAAAAATTAAGCTTAAGCCCATTTTCAAATTCCCAAATCTTCAAATTTTCAAATCCCCCCTGCTCAGTTGAGCGAAAAGCGGCCCGTCTGGTAACCTGTAAAGGCTTTCTCCGGCAAACCGATCAGCACCACACTGATTACACCCAGGATCATCACCAGGGATATCTCAAACTCGGAAAAAGCATTGGTTCCGTCAATGATCGCTCTTGAATTTTTATGCAAAGCGCCGCCTTCACCCACCTGGATCTGGCTTAGTGTATTGAGACACTGCAATGCATTACTGAAATGCGCCGTCGTAATCTGATCCCGGGCAGGATCCGCACGAAACCGGTTGTACGCATATAAATGCTCTTTGAACGATGCCCATTGCTTCGACTCCTCATCGGTGAGATAAGTGGTTTCATAATTGCTGATCAGCATCGCAATCACCTCATCATGTACCTTCAGCTCCTCATGCAGCAGCGGATTATGCTCATCTGCTTCCATCAGCAGGCGATTCTGGTACAAATGGTCGCTGATACTGAATATATAGGTTGCCGGCATCAGCCTGTCGTTGTATATGGATGAAAAAGATTCCTGTACGTTGCGGAAGCTCTTCCTGTCTGCCACATTATTGAATAACAGCAAGGCCATAATTACGATCAGTATAGCTGTAGCTTTTTGCCGGGCATTACGGAATACACGTTTCATAAAATATCTCCTGTAAATATCAGGTAATTTAAGGTTTTTCCGGGATATAAACAAACCCGGACCTTCCAACACCAATACAGCACGAAGACATATAAACAACGCCAATATCTCGACAGGTTTTATAAGTTGTATGATTTTTAGTAACTTTGCAGGCTTTTAAACAACATACTCCTTTCTATGAAGCTGTCGCAATTCAAATTTGATCTGCCGCTCAATCTTATAGCACAACATCCGGCAAAGGCGCGCGAAGAAAGCCGCCTGATGGTGGTGCACCGCGACACGGGGAAAATCGAGCACAAAATATTCAAAGACATCCTCGGTTTTTTTAACGACAAGGATGTCATGATCGTGAACAATACAAAGGTATTTCCTGCCCGGCTCTATGGCCGCAAGGAAAAAACCGGAGCACGTATTGAAGTCTTCCTGCTCCGTGAGCTGAATAAAACCAACAAGCTTTGGGACGTTATCGTTGACCCCGCCCGGAAAATACGGGTAGGCAACAAGCTTTATTTTGGCGAAAACGACGAACTGGTAGCTGAAGTAATTGATAACACCACTTCAAGAGGCCGGACGATCCGCTTCCTGTTCGACGGTGATGAACAGGCATTCAGGGACGCATTGGAAGTGCTGGGTGAAACGCCGTTGCCCAAATACATCAAACGCAAGCCGGACGAAGAAGATAAGATCCGCTACCAGACGGTTTATGCAAAATACGAAGGCGCCGTTGCAGCACCTACCGCCGGGCTTCATTTCAGCCGCGAGCTGATCAAACGGCTGGAGATCACCGGCGTGAAATTCGCTGAGGTAACCCTGCATACCGGGCTCGGCACGTTCCGGCCGA
The DNA here is from genome assembly GCA_964527735.1 of uncultured Chitinophagaceae bacterium. Lineage (GTDB taxonomy): Bacteria > Bacteroidota > Bacteroidia > Chitinophagales > Chitinophagaceae > JBEBVQ01. The sequence continues at coordinate 17,064 of CAZGPG010000025.1, forward strand.
TCGAAGTAGAAGATCTCTCCAAACACAAAATGGACGCCGAATATTTTAAGGTGGACGAATATGCGGCAGGCATTGTAAATACCGCAAAAACTGAAAACAATCATATCTGCTCGGTAGGAACCACTACCATGCGGGCAATCGAAAGTTCGGTGACCGCCCGCGGACTATTGAAGCCCGCAGAAGGCTGGACAAACCTGTTCATCCATCCGCCTCATGAATTTTCTATCGCCAATTCACTGATCACTAACTTCCACCTGCCAAAAACCAGCCTGCTCATTATGACCTGCGCATTTGCCGGTTATGAGCTTGCCATGGAAGCTTACCAGACCGCTATCAAAGAGAAATACCGCTTCTTCAGCTACGGTGACGCGATGCTGGTCATTTAAATTATTAATGGTTAATTAAACATTAACCATTAATAATTAACCATTATTCATAGCGCTACTCCTCCTGCATAGATTGCATGAACTTATCAAAACCTGCTTCATCCCGCAATACGGGCTGAAGCATTTTAAGCAGGTTTTTACGGTAAAGCGGGTTACCGGTACCGATCAGCAGCTTATCAGCTGAAGCCTCTGTAATGATAACCAGCTCTAATGCAGGGTCGGCTGATACGGCATGAAGTACTATATCCTCAAAAGAACCGGCATTATAAGGTAGGTGATGCTTGCGGAACATCGTTTTGTATCTGCGCTTTACCTCCGGATCATTGAGATCTATCTGTAAGTCATACTCCCCATCACCTGCATACGCACGGAACGGGAAAGGAGCCGCAGATTGACGGTCAGCTCCGGTCTTAGCCACTTTCGGGATGTCTGCTACCTCCCCTTCCTGGGCAGTTGTCTCTGTGGGGACGATGAACCCGGCAAACAGAAAAAGCAGAAAAATCAATGCAGGATATCTTCTCACGGCAGACCATTTACACAAAGCTACTGCTTGTTTTTCGTTTGCCGGTCATTTCTTACCGGTGACTTTCCGGGAGCATCCTTGTCGCCTTTGGCTTCTTTTACTGAAATGATCTGTCCCTGGAAATATGTTTTATCAAGATTATCAATGGCGTCAAATGCTTCATACCGGTCGGCCATGCTGACGAAACCGAATTGCCGGGAACGACCAGTAGCCGGGTCTATGATGACCCGGGCAGACAAGACATATCCAAATTCTGAAAAAGCCTTTAGCAGGTCAGCGTTGGTTGTGTCCGGACTAAGGTTACCCACAAATAGATTCATAATTCCAGCATTACCAAGTTCAACAATCCGGGAAACAGCCCCGGCGTATTATTGATGAAATTACAGGTATCCGCTAAAAATGCAAAATTATTTTGGCAGGGGCAACCCTTGTGGTTACCTTAAACCACGGGATAATCAAAAAATGCGGGGCAACCACAAGGGCTGCCCTACAGGGTTTTCCCTTTCCATTTGCCATATCTTAAATAGGCATAGCTCATAACCAGCAGCACGGTCCAGTACACAAGATCGGCCGCCCAGGCAATATGCAGCGGGCTGCGCAGGCGCTCAATAACTACATAACAATACAGGATATACAGACATACGCTGATCACTTCCATTGTAAGGTTCACCAATGTTTTGCCGGTACCCACCACAGCATTAAAGACAACTGTGGATACCGACATCAGCAGTGTAGATAATACAATAACCCGCAGGCTTGGCAGCGCAAACTGTACCAGGGAGGGGTCATCGCGGTAGAGCGACAGGAACTGTACGGGGAAGAGCAGCAGCAGCAAACCGATCGTGCCGGTTGTTACAAGACATATCTTTGCGATCTTCACAACCAGCGGGAAAACCATCTGCGGCCTGCCCTGTCCAATTACATTGCTGACCATCGTACTGCTGGCAGCAGCAAATGCCCAGGTCACAACGCCTGCAATACCCAGGATGCTGCGCAGGATCTGCGACGCAGCCAGCTCCCGCGTACCGAGATGCTCCACATAAAAGAAAAAGATTTCCCATCCGCCAATGCTAAAAAGATACTGTACAATCAGCGGCGCCGAAATACGTAACGATCTCCGTGCCTGTATTCCGTCAAAGAACAGCCATAGACGCAATGGATACTGCCTGTAGATACGACGGAAATAAAAGACAAAATACGCAACGCCGCAACCGGCCAGTTCACCCGAAACAGATGCAATTGCAGCGCCTTCAAGCCCCATAGCGGGAAAGCCGCATTTGCCCAGGATCAGGAAATAATCGAAAAGCACATTAATAAAGGCTGCGGATACCGATTGGAGGATCAGCAGACGGGACCTTCCCGTAGCGATGTAAAAAGCATTGCTGACCTGCAAGAGCATAATAAACGGAAGGCCCCATACCCGGATATACAGGAAGCGCATGCTGTATGCTGCGTTCTCCTGGTCCTGCAGGCCTGCACCAAAAAGCAACGGCGCCAGCCAGAGTGAGAGCAGGATCAATCCCAACGACAACAGCAGCGACAGCATGATGCCGTTTGTAAAGATACGTGCGATACCACGCGGATCTCCTTCCCCTGCCCGCCTCGCTATCTGTATCTGTACGCCGTTGGCTAACCCGCTGCCGATCATCACCAGCAGCAGGTAAAAGATACCGGCAATGCCGCTCACCGCCAGTTCACGCTCGCCTACCCTGCCCAGGAAAATATTATTGGCCAGGAAGCTGATCTGTGGTATCAGCAGCGATAATGAGATCGGAGCGGCAAGACGGATTATATCCCGGCTTGAAACTGAATTTTTCACGATAGCTGGTTTACTGAGAGGTCTTTGTCCGTTGAATGTCCGGAATATCCCGTAAACGGGTGCAACACTACGCCTTTTTCCTTCAAATGGGAAATTTCTCCAGGAGAAAATCCAGTGTGATTTTCTATACCGGAAGTCCGGTGAATTGCGTAACTTTAAGGTGAACGGAATTATTTAATTACTGAGGGATATCTGAAGAAATGGAACCGAAGAAAACACTGGTTATGGGCGCGTCTGAGCATCCCGAGCGATACAGCAACATGGCGATACAGCGGCTGCGCAGTAAAGGTCATCCGGTTGTAGCCGTTGGCAAAAAAACAGGGAAGGTGTCGGATGTAGTAATACAAACCGGTCAGCCGGAATGGGGAGATATCCATACAGTGACCCTGTACCTGAACGCACAAAACCAACAGCCTTATTATGATTATATACTGAAAATAAAGCCGGAACGGCTGATATTCAATCCCGGGGCAGAAAATCCTGAGCTGGCCAAACGTGCAGCCGGGCTTGGTATTGAACCGGTGAATGCCTGTACATTGGTCATGCTGAGTGTGGGCAATTATTAATAACCCGGGAACACCCCTCACGTTCTCCCCTCAAAGGGAGACGATCACGCCATGCCAGGGAAAGTACTTTCGTTTGTGTCATGATGTGATCGTTCCTCTTTGAAGAGGGAGTGTGAGGGAGATGTACACCATACTGCCGATACAGTTATTACTGCCCGATCCACAAGGCGCCGCCCACACTATCACGCAGTGCGCCCGTGACATTGCTATAGACATTCACCTCTTCGCGCCAGCGCAGGGCGCCGAAGAGCGCCATTACAACAGCCTCTTTGTATTGGATCGTTTCCTCATCGGGAATAACCACAGTAACACCATCTTCAGACAACGCCGCCCGGATACATTGGGTTAGAAATAAATTCAATGCGCCGCCGCCCGTAATCAGCATTTGCGCGTGATCTTTCGGCAGCGGATATTTTTTTACGGCAGCTTTTATCTGCGCGGCGATGTGCCGTACAACTGTATTCATTCTGTCCGGCAAAGCATACGCCGCATCTGCAAGGGGCTGCATGGTCATTGCAACCGCCGCCTCATTGCTCAATGATTTGGGAGCAGGGATATTGTAATAGGGATGCTGGTCTAATGCCTCCAGCACATCCGGCAATACCTTTCCCGAAGCTGCCGTTATTCCATCCTTATCATATACGTTTCCGGCTTCCTGCGCCAGCAGGTTGAGCGCCTGGTTTGCGGGGCAAACATCAAATGCCAGCATCTCATCGCCGTTTCTTACCGTCAGGTTGGCGATACCCCCGATATTCAGCAGGTAATCATAACCGGCAAACAACAGCTTATCTCCTACCGGTACGATCGGAGCCCCCTGCCCACCCAGCGCTACATCTATTGCACGCAGGTCGGAAATAACAGAGAATCCGGTCTCCGCAGCAATCGCCGCGCCGTCCCCGATCTGGAACGTAGTACGGGCAGTGGGATTATGATATACCGTATGGCCATGAGAAGCGATAAAATGGATCTTATGCGCCAGTCCGTATTTTTCAATAAAAGCATTTACCTGCTGCCCGATAAAATGACCGTATGCAGTATGCAGTTGGAGGAAATCTGCCACGGGTTTGTCTGCGGCAGTCCGGAGATCGTTGATCCAGGCGGCAGTATAAGGTATGCAATCTGCATGATGTACCTGATAAGACCACGTCCCCCTTACTTCTTCCAGTTGTACATAAGCGATATCAAGACCATCGAGCGAACTGCCGGACATAAGGCCGAGGACGTAGTAGACCATTTGCTGAATTTGAAAATTTGGGAATTTGAAAATTTGAAAATGAATGCAGGGATTTCAAATTGAAAGTAAAAATCCATGCCCCGCATTTTCAAATTAGCCCATTTTCAAATTTTCAAATTATTAAGCGGGGCATTATGCTATGCTGTTACTCCCTTCAGCACGCCGGCCATTGTGCTGCCGATATTTGCGGGGCTTTCCACGACATAGATGCCGCATTCAGCCATGATCTTCATCTTGGCGGCAGCCGTATCGTCCGCACCGCCGACAATGGCGCCGGCATGACCCATGCGGCGGCCCGGAGGCGCCGTCTGGCCCGCGATAAAACCAACAACGGGTTTGCGCATATTATCTTTCAACCATAGCGCAGCTTCAGCTTCCATGCTTCCGCCGATCTCGCCGATCATGATGATACCATCCGTTTCAGGGTCGTTCATCAGCAGCTCCACGGCTTCCTGGGTAGTCGTCCCGATGATGGGATCACCACCGATACCAATCGCCGTAGAGATACCCAGCCCGGCCTTTACAGCCTGGTCTGCGGCTTCGTAGGTCAGGGTTCCGGATTTGGAAACGATGCCAATGCGTCCTGCTTTAAATACGAACCCGGGCATAATGCCCACCTTCGCCTCGTCCGCTGTAATGACGCCGGGGCAGTTGGGGCCGATCAGGCGGGAATCTTTACCTGCCAGGTATGCCTTAGCCTTCACCATATCCTGCACAGGGATTCCTTCTGTAATACAGATAATCACCTTAATGCCTGCATCCGTCGCTTCCATAATAGCATCTGCTGCAAATGCCGGCGGAACAAAAATAATGGATACATCGGCGCCGGTCTGCGCTACGGCATCGGCAACCGTATTGAACACCGGACGGTCCAGGTGCTGCGTGCCGCCTTTACCGGGCGTTACACCGCCAACCACGTCCGTACCGTATTCGATCATCTGTGTTGCATGAAAAGTACCTTCTGTACCGGTAAATCCCTGTACAATGATTTTGGAATTCTTATTGATTAAAACCGCCATGAGCCTATCGTTATATTTTTATTTGAGTGGTTCTGTTATAAACAGGAATTTTCCTGCAATTCATTGACGGGCGCAAAGTTAATTGAAATAACAGCAAACACCAATCAAATATAAAGGAAGTGCTGTCAGACAAAACAACAAAATACAATCACCTAAAAACTAACAACATGCTTTTTACTTTAAAAAAAATATATTATTCTGCCAACCATTTCCAACAAAACAAAGTCTTCTATAGCAGAACAGCCCCTATAAAACCCGTCTGTTCTTTTTTCATACCCTGTCTTGTAATACACAAACTACATTCCTGTAGACCCTTTTGACAAAGAGACGCGAGCATTTCGCGTCTCTTTATTTTTTTGCCGGCTGCACCAGAGATACGGACAACAGAAAAAACCTTGTACTTTAGGGGCATACATCAATCCGCATATGCAATCTGCACCTTCCAAAAACAACCAGCTAATATCCCTGCTGCTGATCGGCCTGCTGTTCTCCATTTTTGGTTTTGTTACATGGCTGAACGGAACGCTGATCAAATTCCTGCAAACAGCATGCGAGCTGAATCACCAGCAGGCTTCGCTGGTAACCTTCTCTTTTTTTATTTCCTACTTCATTATGGCCATACCGTCGTCCGGCATCCTGCAACGCACAGGATTCAAACGCGGCATGTCGCTCGGGTTGCTGATCATGGCAACCGGCTGCCTGATCTTCCTGCCCGCAGCATGGCAGCGGAATTATTCCCTGTTCCTTACCGGCCTGTTCACACAGGGACTGGGGCTGGCTATTCTGCAGACGGCATCCAATCCGTATGTGACGATCATCGGACCGATCGAAAGCGCAGCAAAACGTATCAGCCTGATGGGCATCTGCAATAAGCTGGCCGGAGCCTTGGGCGCGCTATTGCTGGCCCGTCTGCTGCTGGCGCCGCTGGATGAGCTGCAGGAGCATATCACAGCCGCAACAGATGTAGCCCTGAAAAACAATTTGCTCCATGCGCTGACACAGAAGATCATCCTCCCCTACTCCGTTATGGCCGGATTCCTGGCGCTGGTGGCTGCCGGCATATGGCGCTCACCATTGCCCGACCTGAAAGATGACCGCACCGATACCGATACGCAGGATATACCCTCGCGGCCCTTGTCTTCTTATACATACCTCTTTCTCGGTGCATTTGCAATCTTCGCCTATGTGGGTGTGGAAGTGATCGCCGGTGACTATATCATCCAGTATGGCACCTACCTGGGAAATGAAACAGGAGATGAAAACCTGAAGCAGTTTGCCAACTACCTTACTTCAGTAACACTGTTTTTTATGCTCGCCGGGTACGGACTGGGCGTAGTGCTGATACCGAAGGTGATCAGCCAGGAGCGGGCGCTGCGTATAAACGTCATATGCAGTCTCATACTCACCGTTATCATTCTGACTACTACCGGAAAGACATCCGTATTCAGTCTTGCGTTACTGGGATTTTTTCATGCGATCATGTGGCCTGCGATCTGGCCTATGTCTATCAAAGGTCTGGGCAGACATACCAAAACGGGATCCGCCCTGCTGGTAATGGGTATTGCCGGCGGCGCAGTCATTCCCTGGTTCCTGGGCATGCTCACCGACTCCTACGACGGCGACATGCGAACAGCGCTCTGGATTATGATACCCTGCTATCTCTATATACTGTTCTTTGCAGTAAAGGGATATCGTATCGGGGTGCGGGAATAAACCCGGTAAATCATTAAAATTCGGGAAGGCGGATTATGGCATTGCCTGAAATATTACTGCCGGGCAGGGTTTCCCCCGCACCGGCAGCAAATGGAAACAGTAAACTCTTACCTGACCGCCTTCACCAGCTTCTCCACTTTAAGCAACCTGCCCTCCTGATCCGATACACGCAGGAAGTAGATCCCTCCGGGAAGGTGTTTTACAGAGACCTGTTTGGCATGTTCAGCACGCAGCAGAGTCCGTCCGTCGGCGCCTGCTAAAGCTACGTGCACAGGCACGGGACTGTTGATATAGATCACTTCATTGACCGGATTGGGATAGGACGCTTATGTATTGCGCTATGCCGTCAGCGTCATTAATACTAACGTTATTAACTTCATAAACAGCCGAAGTGCTTTCACAACCATTATCGTTGGTAACCCTTACCTGGTAATCCGCATTTTCGGTAACTGTATAGGTAGCGTTGGTAGCCCCGGGAATATCTGTACTGTCTTTGATCCACTGATAGGTAACATAACTGCCGACTACCCCCAACACAAACTCGTTAACGGTAATAGTAGGGACTTCTACAGGGGATATATGCAACAGGAGAAGCCCTACTGGAAGGGTTGAAAAAAGAAATCCCGGATGTGCTGCTGCTGGATATTCACCTGCCCGGAAAATCGGGGGATGACCTGGCTCCGGTACTTATAAAAACCTATCCCACCTTAAAAATCCTGACACTTACCAATGCAGACAGTGCGCTTTACATCCGCAATATGCTACGGCATGGGGTGCACGGTTATGCCCTGAAGACTATTGATCCTGAAGTATTAGTCCAGGCTATTGAGCTTATCCATAAGGGTGAACAATATATCGCTCCCTCGATCCGGGAGAAAGTGGAAGATATGAGCCTGCGCAACAAAAAGGAATCCTTCCTGAAAGCCAAGCTGACACCACGGGAAAAAGAGATTCTGAAACTGGTGGTAGAAGGTTATACAGGCCAGGAAATTGCAGAGAAACTGTTTGTCGGTTTTAAGACTGTAGAATATTACCGCATAAACCTGCTGCTGAAACTGGATGTAAAGAATACGGCGGCATTAGTCAAAAAAGCCCTGGAGCTTGGACTGATAGATAGTCTGGAGTAGGGGTGAGGATTGAGGGATGAATATTATGACACTTTCATCCCTCAATCCTCACCCCTCATCCCTGATCCTCACCCCGGCAGCCGCGCCATATACTTCTCCATTTCCACCAACTGACTTACGATCTGCTTTTCGGTCGGCTTGCTTGATTTGGCTTTGCTGAAGTACATTTTAGCCCCACGGAAATCTCTTCGCTGAACGCTGATATTGGAAAGATAGAGATAGGCAGCAGCGGCGTTATTCTTATCCGAAAGCCCGATCTTGATTGCTTTACGCAACTGCTCATAGGCTTCTTTCATATTTCCCTTCTGCATGGCGATCGTCCCCAGTTGCAGGTAGGCGGTACCTTCATATTCCTTCTCCGGCATACCGGTTGCCAGACCTTTCCGGAGATCGGCTTCCGCCTTGTCCAGGTCGTTATTCATGGTAGATAAATTGGCACGCAGCATGTAATAGGAAGAACGTATCGGCTTATACAACAGGTTGGGATACTTTACCCGGTCGAGCATTTTCTGTGCGCCTTCCATGTCTCCCGCTTCAATATATCCCTGTATCAGCGACATCGGACCAATAAAAAAATGGGCAAATACAAAAATCAGCGCTACCAGGAACGGAATCCAGGCAACCCACCAGGTAACACTAAAGCCCAGCCAGAAACCTAACACGATCAATACAACAGCCAGCGGCAGCCGGTAAAAAACAAGAAAACGGCGAAATGTCATGTAGTAATTAGTTAGGCGCAAAGATAGAGAATCCGGCCGGGTGCGCAAAAACCACGTAGAGACGCGATTTATCGCGTCTCCGTTATCGCATTGTATACATAGGGAGACGCGATAAATCGCGTCTCTACGTGCCCGGGAAAATCCATTTACCGATACGATCCGATCATTCACCGATTTTTTCGCCCTGTTAACCGCCCGGTTATCGGCCACATTTTTTGCCTTACCTATTTTTACAACATCAAACAAATACGCATGAACGGAAAAATGAGATCCCGGCAAGGGAAAGATCACCTTGCATTCGGCATTGCCATCGCAGCAACAGGTATCGTGATCCTGCTGCATTTAACAGGATTTATTCCTATGAATATCAAGACCGGCTGGCCGCTCATCCTGCTGGTTATCGGCCTGCTGATCGGCATCAAAAACCGCTTTCGCAAAAACGCCTGGTGGATACTGGTGCTCATAGGGGGCGCCCATATGATCCCCCGGTTTGAGATCAACGGCACGCCTTCGACACGCCTGATATGGCCGGTGATCATGATCATTGCCGGTATCTTCATAGCGCTCAGTCCGCGCAGATGCAGGAAACACCGGGAGTTCGATGTCATAACCAATGGTGACAACGATCTCAACATTGATGTCACCTTTGGCGGAAGGAAAGAAATCATAACCAGCAAAGAGTTCCGGGGCGGCACGATCCAGGCTTCTTTTTCCGGTTGTGAGATCAACCTGATGCAGGCCGACAACCCGGAGCAACCGATACTATTGAATATGAAAGTATCTTTCGGAGGGATAGAGCTGATCGTTCCTTCGCACTGGGAAATTAAAAATGAGATCACCCCTTTTGCCGGCAGCGTCGAAGATCACCGCACCATACGCAGTGCATCCGGTACAGAGGAAAAAAGAACACTGATATTAAAGGGATCCGTTTCTTTCGGCAGTGTGGAAATCAAATCTTATTAAGAACCGGACGTTGATCCGGTTACATCAAAAAAGACAACACAATGAAAAGCTTCACCGTCTGCATTATTTTCAAAATTGAGTGTGAAGGGGTACGTACCGAACAATATGAGGAACAATGGCGGCTTATCCTTGCGGCCAACGAACAGGAAGCGCTGCAACAGGCCCGGGAAACTGCGATACATGAAGAAGAGCATTTTACAGACCGGCACGGCCGGACCGTACGATGGACGTTCCTCGCCGTTAAAGACATTCAGGAGACTGCCATACAGAACGGCACCCTGCTGTTTTCCATGCTGAGAGAAACGGATCCTGTGGCTACTCCCGTGTGGGGAAACCAGATTGCCGGTGTAACTTTATAAATTCTATATCGGGACATTGGGATATTTCAAAAAATATATCCGGCCCGTAATGCCGGTCATTTGCCTGCTTGTAGCAGGCATCTCGCTGTACTTCCTGTACGCGCAGCATACCTGTACCGTACAGGAAGCTGTGACCGACACCGGTATCAGTGTGCTGATCCTGGTGGTATCCGCGTGGCCGGCTCTTTTCATCATCCGGCGATATCCCACCCGTGTAGGGGTACAGTTATATGCCATCTTACCGGTCGCCGTTATGGCTGTAGTGGCATTACTGCTGGATATGTACCTGCTGCGGTGGATATTCAGCGACCATATCACCTATCTGCACTGGCTGGACCAAACAATATGGCCCCGCCTGCTGGTCGCCCTGCTCTCACTTGGGTGGATATCCTCCCTGTACGCAATGCGGCAGAAACTCGAACAGACGGAGTCGGCATTTCAGCAACAGGCTGATGCCGCTGTGCTTCTGCGCGAAGCGGAGTTATTTAAACTCCGGCAGCAGTTACATCCTCATTTTCTATACAACAGCCTCAACTCTATAAATGCCCTGATCCTTACCCAGCCCGACAAAGCACAGGAAATGGTAGGGAAGCTGTCGGAATTTCTGCGCAGTTCTGTGAAGCGGGACGGAAATGAGCCTATATCAGTTGCCGAAGAGCTGACCCATATTGAGAGCTACCTCGCTATCGAAGCTATACGCTTTGGAGACCGCCTGCAGATCAGCTATGACAAACAACACACCGGCGATGCCATGATTCCCCCGTTCCTGTTACAACCGATTGTGGAAAATGCCATTAAATTCGGGCTGTACGGTAATACGGGGACTGTGGTCATTACCTTACGTACTGTCACTACCGATACGATGCACGGCATACACATCTCCAATCCTTACGACCCGTCTATGCAACGGCCGGCCGGAACCGGATTTGGGCTGGAAGGTGTACGGCGGCGGCTGTACCTGCAATTTGGCCGTACCGACCTGCTCGAAACAATCCGCGAACCCGACCAATTCACCACCATCCTTAAAATTCCCCGTACCCATGCATAAAGTCATAATTGTGGATGATGAGCCGCTTGCACGGCAGTTAGTCAGAACCTTGCTGACACCATACAGGGAAATGGAAGTAATCAGGGAATGCAATGATGGCTTTGAAGGATTTAAAGTCATCCAGGAAGAACAGCCCGATCTGGTATTCGTGGATGTGCAAATGCCCCGGCTAAATGGATTTGAGATGCTGGAAATGCTGGACGATTGTCCTTCCGTAATCTTCACTACCGCATTCGACAATTACGCATTACAGGCGTTCGATGCACATGCCATTGATTATCTTCTGAAACCCATTACCAGAGAACGGTTCGACCAGGCGATCCGCAAATGGCTGCAGCATGCCGGCGAACATAACGGGAAAGTAGAAGACCTGATACAACAACAAGTTACCGGCACATATGAACACCGGGTTGTGGTAAAAGACAATGGCAGAATACGTATCATCCCGGTACAGGATGTCCACTACATCGAAGCGAGCGACGATTATGTAAAAATTGTCAGTACGGAAGGCACTTATCTGAAGAAAAGTACCATGTCCCGGATAGAACAAAATACGGATCCGACTCTGTTTGTACGTGTACATCGCTCCTTCCTGGTGCCGGTTACCCAACTATTACGCATAGAGCCCTATGAAAAAGACAGCCACATTGCGGTGCTGCAATGTGGCGTAAAAATTCCGGTTAGCCGGAATGGTATGGTGCAATTGAAAACCCGCCTGAAATGGTAATACCGTTGTAATTTAATTGTAATTGTAATTGTAATTGTAATTGTAATTGTAATTGTAATTGTAATTGTAATTGT
>CAZGPG010000025.1:29440-52844 GCA_964527735.1 uncultured Chitinophagaceae bacterium
AGAGACGTAGCATGCTACGTCTCTACAGGGATACGTCTCTACGGGGACGGGGATGACGGCGGCGACGGCGCCTTTTTTATCAGCCGGTGCCGCACAAATAAATATCCGCCCAGCCCGCAGACCAACAGGAAAATATCAGCGACAACAGGATTTATCCGCTCCATAAGAAAAGCCGATATTTCGGGAGGTGTTATATCAGGGGTTCCTGCCAGTTCCAGAAATTCCGGGAAACGAATCATCAGGATCATTACCATGATCATGCTACCTGCAAACCACCCGGCAACCACCGCCAGAAATGTATACAAAGCCCATTTTGCGCCGGACAATGCCTGCGCCCGCGCACGCATATAATTTCTGAAGCAGAAAAAGATTGCAATGAATATCCCCATTAGCCTACACTGATTTCATAAACGTATCCACACTCTCCATCACATGGCTGATCTGTTCCTGGTTCAGGCCATGATGACAGGCCACCAGCATACCGCCGCGCATCACCTTATCGGCTTCGGGATAGCCGTCCGGAGCCGCTTTATAAGGGAGATTCTTAAAGCCCGGCTGACGGGTAATATTACCTGTAAATACGGTACGGGTCATAATATTACGGCGTTCGAGGAATATCTGGAGATCACGACGAAGGAACGGCGCCGACTCACGGATCGTAACCGCAAATGCCAGCCAGCCGGTACGGGAATCAGGCAACTGCTTCGGCAGGATGAAAAACTCCTCGTATTTCCCGAAAAATTCCCGCATCTGGTTGTAATTGGCTGTGCGGTCATCGATATTTTTAGCAAGCTTGTTTAGCTGGACAACCCCGAAAGCCGCTCCCATTTCGGAAGGCTCTATATTATATCCCGGCTCTTCAAACACAAACTTCGCATCATAAGGAATGCCTTCGATCTCCACATTGAAGCGGTTTTCTATCTTTTCGCTTTCCACAAACAAAGAAGAGCTGCGCCCCCAGCTGCGCAACAACTTGCCCCGGTTGTAAAATGCTTCTGTATTCACACAAAGCATACCACCGTTGCCGGCACAGTTGATGATGTGTGAACCATAAAAGCTGGTCGTGCTCATATCGGTATAGCGACCGGAAGATGCGCCGCCGATCTCAGCGCCGAGCGTATCTGCAGAATCTTCCAGTACAAACAGATTATATTTATCAGCAAGCTCCCGGAGCGCCTTCCAGTCAGGAAGGTTGCCGATCAGGTTGGGGATGATCATCGCCTTTGTCTTCGGAGTGATCATTGCCTCTACCTTATTCACATCAATATTATACGTGCCTTCTTCCACATCCACAAAAGCCGGTATCCATCCCTTTTTCACCTGCGGGGCCACTGTAGTGGAAAAAGTAAGCGCAGGCGTAATGATCTCGGCGCCCGGCTCAAAATCAAGCAGATCAGCGGCAAGATAAAGCGCCGAAGATCCGGAGTTAACCATAATACCGTATGTTTTGGCGTATAAAGCCGCAATACGCTCTTCCAGTTCACGTACATGCTTACCCATCTGCGTGGAGGTACGTAATACATTTACTACTGCTTCGATTTCTTCCTCCCCATGCACGGTTTTACCATAGGGAACGGGGATGTATTGTGTCTCTAACATGGAATGTAATTAGAAGTGCGAATATAGCAGTTTGGAGGGGAATAAATACATTAATATTTTGCCAAAAACATATGATTATACTTCCCTCTATACTATTCGTTACATTTGCATACTGAGAGACCATGGCAACCAAAAAATCCGGCAATACGCCGACAAGCAGCAAAAACAAAACAACTGTCAGAAAAAAAACATCACGCAAAGAAGCCGCAAATACACCGGACGCTTCTCTAGCGCCGGACAATGCTATTTTTATCAAGGGCGCGCGGATGCACAATCTGAAAAATATAGATGTCGCCATCCCGCGGAATAAATTGACTGTAGTAACCGGCGTCTCCGGCTCCGGAAAATCATCGCTGACAATGGACACCCTGTTTGCCGAAGGCCAGCGCCGCTATGCAGAAAGTCTCAGCGCTTATGCCCGCCAGTTCCTGATGCGGATGGACAAACCTGATGTAGATTATATCCGCGGCATTTGTCCTGCCATTGCCATTGAACAAAAAGTGACCACACGTACCCCCCGCTCCACAGTAGGATCGATGACGGAGATCTATGATTACCTGCGCCTGCTATTTGCCCGTACCGGCCGTACCTATTCTCCCGTTTCGGGAAAAGAAGTGAAAAAAGACAGCGTTGCGGATGTGGTCGATTATATACAGCAATTGCCGGAAGGTACCAAAGTACAGATACTGGTACCCATGATTACCCGGTATGGCCGCAGTATCGCCGAAGAGCTGAACATCCTGATGCAGAAAGGGTTTTCGCGGGTTTATATTACCGGCAACGGACCAGACAAACCGGTACGCATCGAAGATATACTCGAAAATACCGAAGCCGTCGATATTTCCGGCAAAAAGAAAAAACAGAAAATCTATCTCCTGGTCGACCGGATTGTGGTCAAACCCTTTGATGAAGACGACCTGCACCGGCTGTCAGACAGTGTTCAGACAGCTTTTTACGAAAGTGAAGGCGATTGCCTGATCGAAACAGACGGACGGGAACTGCACAATTTCAACAACCGTTTTGAAGCAGACGGCATTGTCTTTGAAGAACCGGTACCCAATCTTTTCTCCTTTAACAATCCATATGGCGCCTGCCCGGAATGTGAAGGATTCGGACAGGTATTGGGTATTGATGAAGACCTGGTGATCCCCAACAAAACACTCAGTGTGTATGAAGGCGCCGTGGTTTGCTGGCGCGGCGAGAAGATGGGCGAATGGCAGACTGCATTCATCCGGAATGCAGCCCGCTATCACTTTCCGGTACATAAACCGGTTGCAGACCTGTCTGCAGCAGAATATGACCTGCTCTGGAACGGCAACGACCGTGTAGAAGGTATCCGTGCCTTTTTCGATATGGTGGGGCAGAATCTGTACAAGATCCAGTACCGTATCATGCAGGCACGATTCCGCGGGCGTACTGTCTGTCCCTCCTGCAAAGGCGCACGTTTGCGTAAGGAAGCTTTGTACGTAGAGGTTTCAGGGCAGACTATTGCCGCCCTGATGGCTATGCCGGCAACCGAACTGCACGACTGGCTGCAGCAAATAAAACTCACTCCTAACGAACAGGTGATCGGCAAGCGTATCCTGATAGAGATCAACCAGCGGATCCGGACATTGCTGGATGTGGGGCTGGGATATCTCACCATGAGCCGCACCGCCAATACACTCAGTGGTGGTGAAAGTCAGCGCATTCAACTTACCAGATTCCTGGGTAGTAACCTTACTGATTCCCTGTACATCCTTGACGAGCCCAGCATCGGTCTGCATCCACGGGACACAAGCCGCCTCATCAGCGTTTTAAAATCGCTGCGCGATCTGGGAAATACCGTAGTAGTGGTGGAGCATGATGAAATGATGATGCGTGAGGCCGACCATATCATTGACATGGGCCCCCGGGCCAGTCACCTGGGTGGAGAAGTTGTAGCAACGGGGCATTATAAAGAACTGGAAAAGCATCCGCAAAGCCTCACCGGCCAATACCTCTCCGGCAAGCTCCGTATTGAACCTCCCGCAGAGATACGTAAACCCGGCGGTATCATCTCCCTGCAGGGTTGCCGGCAACATAACCTGAAAGCTATAGATGCAGATTTTCCGCTCAACCTCCTCTGTGTGATCACCGGAGTGAGCGGATCCGGAAAGACAACACTGGTCAGGCAGACGCTCTACCCTGCCCTGCTGCAGCATTTCGGCACAGGCGCCGACCGGCCGGGCCTGCACAGCCGCCTTGCAGGAGATCTGCACCGGATCACGTCTGTAGAAATGGTGGATCAGAACCCGATCGGCAAATCATCCCGCAGCAACCCCGTTACCTATATCAAAGCCTGGGATGAAATACGTAAGCTATTCGCCCGTCAGCCGCTGGCAAAGATGCGGGGATTTGCAGAAAAGCATTTTTCGTTCAATACCGACGGCGGGCGCTGTGATACCTGCAAAGGAGAAGGGGAAGTAACCGTAGAAATGCAGTTTCTTGCCGATGTACACCTGCTGTGCGAAAGCTGCAAAGGGAAAAGGTTTAAGGATGAAGTGCTCGAAATAACCTATCGTGAAAAGAATGTGTACGATATCCTTGAAATGAGCGTAGATGAAGCGATCGATTTTTTCAGCGCCGAAAAGAAAATAAAAACAGCGATGCAGCCACTCGCAGATGTAGGACTTGGCTACGTAAAACTGGGGCAAAGCAGTAATACCCTGAGCGGCGGTGAAGCCCAACGGGTGAAGCTCGCGTCTTTCCTGGGGCGGCATGCCGGAAGAGAGAAGATCCTATTCATCTTTGATGAGCCGACCACAGGCCTGCATATGCACGATATCCGGAAGTTGCTGCAGTCCTTCAATGCGCTGATTGATAACGGACATTCCGTCATTGTCATCGAGCACAACACGGATGTGATCCGGTCTGCCGACTGGGTCATAGACCTGGGGCCTGAAGGGGGGGCCGGAGGAGGGCATTTGTTATATGCCGGGCCGCCGGCGGGCATTAAGAAAAGCAGGCAAAGCCTTACAGCGCAATATTTATTTAATTGAAAGTTTAATAAGTTTTGAAAATGGAAAACGGAGCATTGATTTACTATGCTCCGTTTTCCATTTTATTGCATATTCAGCGGCTGCGGCAGTATCACGACGCTTTTCTTATATTTATTCCACGAGCCGGATACCCGCATTCTCTATATTGATTTTCCGTTCCTTGTAAAGATTACCTAAAGTCATCTTGAACGTCTTTTTGCTCATTCCGAATATCTCATAAATGATTTCCGGAGCAGATTTATCATTATAAGGCAGAAAACCACCATGCTCCCGGAGCAATTGAAGCAGACGTTCCTTCTCATCCGGCACACGGGCAAAACCCGGCTTGCCGGCTACCACATCAATTTTCTTGTCCGGACTGATCTGCTTGATGAAACCGGTAAATTGCTCCCCATATTCATATTCACGAAACGCCTCATTAAAATGTAATACGCCGGTATGGCGATTGTTAATAATTACTTTATAGCCGATATCCGTCTTCTGCCAAACCGTCATCTGTACAGGTTCCATTTCTTTTACCGAAAGATCCTCATTGCTTAAATGATGATGGAATTTCTCCGTTCCGGCCACCCTTCCTGTTTGCTCATCGAGATAGATCAGTACCAGGTAAGCGTTACCTTTCTGCATTCTGGCTACCTGCTGGGATTTTGGAACAAAGAGATCTTTCATCAGTCCCCAATCCATAAAGGCGCCCTGCGGCGTCGTTTCCACAACCGGCAGCAACACAATATCTCCGACAATTCCATTCGGTCTTTGCGTAGTAGAAATCAGCCTGTTGTCTGAATCATGATAAACAAACACTTCAATTTCATGATCAACATCAAGCCCACTTGGCATGAAGCGCAAAGGCAACAAAACATCATTGGTACCATCCGTAAGATATGCACCAAAGTCAACCAGTCTCGCCACTTTCAGCACCTGATATTTACCCGCTTCTATCATTTTAATATATTAAAATATTCACAATCGCATGATGCATACTCACTTAACACTGTCGTACATCATTTCAATCATACGAACTACCTCCCTGCCCTCCTCAGCGCTCGTCATAATCACACCATTATGGCGCAAAACATCAACAACATTCCCGATCACACGATCGTGGTTGCTCATAGACCCCTGGTACAATCCATAATCATTAGCCTTAGCGCTAATATTAATCTGCGGCAGGCTACCATTTTCCAATTGCTGATATTCGATCGTATTCAGATATTGCCCGCCGATTTTCACAGTACCTTTTTCAGCAAGGATCGTTATGGCCCCTTCCATATTCTGCCCATAAGCGCAGGTGCTGAAGTTGAAATTCACCGTAGCGCCGTTGGCGGCTTTCATCGTAAAGCTACCCGTATCCTCAAACTCGGTATTATGACTATGTGAGTAATTATCAACAACTCCGATTACAGAATCTAAAGTTCCATTTAAGTAATAAAGTATATCAATAAAATGACTGAACTGGGTAAAAAGGCAACCACCATCCAACTGCTTCTTGCCACGCCACGGGCTTTGGCTGTAATAATGGTCATTACGGTTCCAGAAACAATTTACCTGTACCATATAGACCTGTCCCAGATCACCCTTGCGCATCAAATCCTTTACGGCTTGCACCGGAGGGTTGTACCGGTTTTGCTTTACAGCAAATATCCGCCGGTTAGCCAATGCTGCGGCTGCGATCATCCGGTCGCACTCAGCGACACTCAATGCCATAGGCTTCTCCACCACGGCATGAAACCCTTTTTGCAGCACAGCAACAGTGTGCGATTCGTGTAAATAATTGGGTGTACAGATACAAACCACATCTACACTTTCAACCGAAATCAAATCATTGATACTGTGGTAGAAATTGACCTTATTCTCAATTTTATCTTTAACTGATGTATCGGTATCACAGACAGCTACCAGCTCGGCGTCGGGGTGCTGTATGATATGTTCTGCATGACGGCGGCCTATATTCCCATAGCCGACTATTGCAAAACGAATGGGATTCGACATATGATTTATCTCTTAATAATAACATTTACAATATTACCCCTGTGTAGAGACGCGATAAATCGCGTCTCTACGTACATTTCCGGACAATCTACAATAACCTGATGCTCCCCTGCTCCATCAGCGTCACAATTCCTTCATCCACCATTTGCCGGATAAGCGAAATCACATCTTCTTTTCTCACATCATGAGACAATTGCGAAGGTAATTGGTCTATTGTAATTTCCGGCCGGCCGGACAGAATTTCCAGGACTTCTTTTTGCAATAGGGCAAACGACACCGGCTTTTGTTGCTGCTTATCGCACACATCACATAACCCACAATCATTATTTACTTTTTCTCCAAAGTAACGCAGCAAGAGTTTGTTTCTGCACTCATCCTGATTTTCGAGGAACCGGATCATGGCCTTTGTCCGTATTTCATGCTGCTTACGGAGCCGGGCGATACGCGCCAGATCTATATGCAGGTGATCCGCCGGAACGCGGAGATGATGAAACAGAAGCTGCGGACCATCTTTAGCCGGTTCATAGTCCAGCATATCCATTGCCTGAAGTCTTTGCAGCATCTGCTGCACCTGCTGTGCAGATATGTGCAGGCGCCGGGCGATTACCTGTTCCCGTACGGCCATAGGATAGTGAAACATATTCCCATACAGCCGGAGCAGTCCCGTACAGAAATAGGCAATATCGGGGTGGCGTTCATACAAACTGTCCAGCGTCTGGCGGTCTGCAGAAAAGCGAATCCGCGTGGGATGAAAAACGCTGTCGGTTAATGTCCACAATCCTTCCTGATTCAGCAGCCGCAGTGCGTGCGATGCGCGCAGAGCCGGCAATTTGAACTTGCGGCAGAAATCGGCCAGGTCAAAATCAAAATACCGGTCGGGCTGCGCGCCTGTAGGTACCTGGAGATAATCGCATACTGCCTGGTACACCTGCCGGAGAAAGGATTCCGGTGGAAATTGCAGGGCGGTGCTTTCCTCGAGCCGTTGGATATCCGAAGCATTGAAAAGTGTTATAGCAGCAGATGGTTGGCCATCTCGCCCTGCCCGTCCGGCTTCCTGGTACCAGGCTTCAAGGTGCTCCGGTGCGTCATAATGCAGCACCAGCCGTACATCCGGCTTGTCAATACCCATACCGAAGGCAGTGGTAGCAACCATGGTGCGTACCTGGCTGTTCATCCATTCATCCTGGGCAGCCGCCCGCTTTTCTTTATCCATACCGGCGTGATAAGCCAGAGCCGGCATTCCGCGCTGATTGAGCTGATTACTCAGCAACTCAGTCTGCTTCCGGCTGCGGCAATAGACCAGCAGGCTGTCCGGATACCTGCGCAGGGCGATCAGCGTGTCCACCGGCTTGTTTTCGGTATAACGTATATTGTAATGCAGGTTTGTACGCAAAAAACTCTGCCGGAAGATTGCCGGAGTTTTTAGTTGTAGCTGAAGGACAATATCCTCCTGCACGAATTTTGTGGCCGATGCCGTCAGTGCAAGTACCGGTACACCCGGAAGCATCTCCCGCACCATCCCGATCCGGAGATAGTCGGGGCGGAAATCATGTCCCCATTGAGAAATGCAATGTGCTTCGTCCACAGCGACCAGGTTGATGTCCAGTTCAGGAAGGTAATCCCCGAACAATGTGGATTGCAACCGTTCGGGAGAAATGTAAAGCAGTTTGTACCCACCCTCCTGCACTTCCGTCAGCACCCGCTTTACCTCCCGGTATCCCATGCCTGCGTGGATGTAAACCGCCGGTATCCCCTGCTTTTCCAGCCGCTGTACCTGATCCTGCATCAGGGCGATCAGCGGAGAAATAACCAGTGTGCAGCCCTCCACCGCCAGGGCCGGTACCTGGTAGCACAGGGATTTGCCGCCACCCGTTGGCAGCAGCGCCAGCACATCGCGGCCTTCCAGCACAGCAGTAATGATCTCTTCCTGCAGCGGACGAAAGGCGGTATAGCCCCAGTATTGCTCTAATATGCCGTGTATCGGTTGCAAGGAGGTAAAGTTATACTTAGTTCGGCAGAGAACCCATGCCGAACTTTGCTACAGAAAACATCAGTGTCCGGAATAAGAAACAAAATAGAATTACTGATGACCCGCGGTAACCCCGGATTCATACATAAAACGGATTTACAAAACCCGGAGCGGCAAATCAAAAAAACACCCGGTACATACAATACATTTAGTATATTGCATATGGATGAGTTATCGTAACGAACTTTTACTTTCCCGATCCGGGATGATCGTGTTGATACTGTGCTACGCTCTTCTGGCAGGCAGCCAAAGAGGATATGCGCAGCAGTTTGCCGTGGACTGGGCAGCCGTATGGGGTGGTCCGGCGATATTTGAAACCGTCAAATCCATAGCAATGGACGAACAGTACGTCTATGTTACAGGCTGGTTTTCAGGAACTTCGGATTTTGATCCCGGTCCGGGTACAGACTATCTGACTGCCGAGGGCGATCTGGATATATTCTTTGCCAAATTTACCAAAGACGGAAAATACATTTGGGCGAAAAAGCTGGGAGGGCCATACGAAGACCGCCCCGAAGCCATTGCTATAGACAGCAACGGGCATATTTACCTGACGGGGTATTTTACAGCTACCGCAGATTTTGATCCCGGCCCCGACACAGCGTTATTACGCGAAGCAAGCCAGAGCGGAAGCCGGGATATCTTTATAGCCAGGTACGATACTGCCGGTAATTATGTCTGGGCGAAATCGATCGGCGGAAACGGCGCTGATAAGGGGACAGGCATCACAGTCACGGCCTCGGGGAATCTGTATCTTACAGGACAATTTTACGGGGACGTCGATTTTGATCCGGGACCGGGTACTGCTTTGCTTCGTTCACCTTCGATTGACATTTTCGTTGCTGCATATACAAGTAACGGAGCACACCTGTGGGCCTTTTCCATTGGCGGCCGCAACGGATTTAACCAAGGGTATTCGATCGCTACCGATCCTGAAGAGCAGGTTTACGTTACCGGATATTTCAAAGACACAGCAGATTTCGATCCGGGACCGGGTGTCGCCAACCAGGTATCCGGTTATGGTCATACGGCTACGTTTCTTGCCAGGTATGACCGGAACGGAAATTACATTTGGGCGCGCAGCATGGTTACCGGTAGTACCGGTAGCAACAGTGGCATTTCGGTAAAAACAGACATGTGGGGGAATATTTATTTGGCAGGAGTATTTACAGATACGATGTATATTGACCCGGCAGCTCAAACACCCTTCCTTGTCGCGGCAACAGGCCCGAAAGACAGAGCAGAGGTGTTTGTAGCCAAATACAACCGGTACGGGGACTATCTGTGGGCCTTCAGTGTCGGAGGTGAATCACATGACTACTGTGAAGAAATATGTGTCGATGCCTCAGGTAATCTGTATATAACCGGCCGCTTCTCCAGATTAGCTGATTTTGATCCGGGGCCGGGCACGGCCTATCTGCAGGGGCAGACAGGCTATTCAGATGTGTTTGTTGCAGCATATGACACTTCCGGCCAGTATAAATGGGCCAAAAAGATCAGCGGTACCGGCGGAGACTGGGGTATGGCCATTTGTGCAGACACCAGCGGCGTTTATACCGGAGGACATTTTGAAAATGCGCTCTCCTTTGAAACGCGGCCGGATATAGGCACCATCGTCAGTGCGGGACGACTGGATATGTTCCTGATACGGCTCAAATGCACAGGATCGTCTCGCCAGGTTGAAATAAGCTCATGCTCAACAACCTATGAATTTGAAGGCGAGATCTATACCGGCAGCGGGATATATACCCGGCAATACAAGGATACGGACGGGTGCAGTAACACCGTCACGCTTGATCTGACACTGCATAGCATGGAAAAACCGGAGATCCGCGTCGCCGGAAACATCCTGTATGTAAATGGCGGCTATGACAGCTATCAATGGCTGAAAAATGATACTGCACTGCCGGGCGCCCGCAGCGATACATTGCTTATAACTGAAAATGGCAGATACCTGGTAGTCGTCTCTGCAGCGGATGGGTGCCGGGACACCTCCGACGTACTGATGGTTAATAACCTTAGCCTGCACGATCCCCTGCAGGACGATGGCATTGCAGTATACCCCAATCCGGTAAACGGGCTGCTGCACATAAAAACACCAGTTCCCTCCCGTATCAGGCTTATGTCGATCGACGGGAAGCATTTGCTGAGCTTGGAGCATACCTCTGTGATAGATATGACTCCATATGCTGAGGGAATCTATTTTCTGCATTTTTCAGATACTGCCGGAAGATCGTATCGCTTCTGTAAGATCATAAAAAAATCCCGGTAACAGATATTTCTCTCATCCCTCACTCATCATCCCTCATCCCTCACCCCTGAAAAGGGGATTCCCGGGGGGATTTCCGCACCTCCATGTTATCCCGGCTGCTTTATTATAACCGAATCTATTATTTTCGCCTGCTAAACCACACCAGATTACATGAAACATGCTTATATATTCCCGGGGCAGGGGGCGCAGTTCAGCGGCATGGGTAAAGACCTATACGAGCAAAACCCGAAAGCCCGCGATCTTTTCGAAAAGGCTAATGAGATTCTTGGATTCCGGATCACCGATATCATGTTCAGCGGTAGTGAGGATGACCTGAAGCAAACCCGCGTAACGCAGCCTGCTGTCTTTCTGCATTCTGTGATCCTGTTTGAAACCACCCCGGATACTGCTCCGGATATGGTGGCCGGCCACTCACTCGGCGAATTTTCGGCGCTGGTCGCCAACAGGGCCCTCTCGTTTGAAGATGCGCTGAAACTGGTTGCCAAACGAGCTGCCGCCATGCAGCGCGCCTGCGAGATCAATCCGTCGACCATGGCTGCCATTCTGGGGCTGGAAGATGAAAAGGTAGAAGATATCTGCGCCGGAATTACCAACGAGATAGTGGTACCGGCCAATTACAATTGTCCGGGCCAGTTGGTGATCAGCGGAACGATCAAAGGTATTGATATTGCCTGCGAGCAGATGAAGGCTGCAGGAGCGAAACGAGCACTGGTACTGCAGGTGGGCGGTGCATTCCATTCTCCGCTGATGGAGCCTGCACGTGAAGAGCTCCGGGCTGCAATCGAGAGCACACAATTCAACACACCTGTCTGTCCGGTCTATCAGAATGTAGACGGGCTCCCCTATTCAGACCCGGCAGCCATCAAACAGAACCTGATCAACCAGTTGACTGCACCGGTACGCTGGACGCAGACCATTCAGAAAATGGCCGCAGATGGCGCTACCGGTTTCACGGAATCCGGCCCGGGCAATGTGTTGCAAGGCCTGGTGAAAAAGATAATCAAAGACGTAAACACCGGCCGGATCGGCTGATATTCTTCACTGACACAAAAACCAATGCCATGAAATATGCCTTTTTCCTGCTATTTACGGCAGCATCTCTCCAAACCTTTGCCCAACAGCAAAACCTGACACCGGAACTGCTGTGGAAGCTGAACAGGGTTTCTGCCACCGGGCTTACAGACGATAAAAACAACCTGTATTACACGGTGACCTCTTACGATGTACCGGCCAACAAACGCGCCACCCGGTATTTTAACTACGATCTCAGGAAAGGAACCACCACCGAATGGCAGCAACCGGAAGGGAAACGGATCATCAGCCGCAAAGGGAATACATGGTACGCAAAGAACGATTCCGTTTTATTCCGCAGCAGCGATGCAGGCGCTGCCTGGCAACCGCTCAAGGTCAATATAAAAGGAGTGGAAAATATACAAATTTCCCCTGACGGTAATTATATCGCCTATTCCAAAAAGGTAGCGATCATTCCCGTCGATGGTACAAAACGGCACCCCGATCTTCCGGGCAACACGGCACAGGTCTATACCGATCTGCATTACCGCCATTGGGATACATGGAGCGACGGCAGTTTTTCGCATGTATTCATAACCCCGGTAGACGGCGGTGCAGCAAAAGACATCATGGAAGGAGAACCGCATCATACCCCCCAAAGTCCCTTCGGCGGCGCTGAAGACTTCGTCTGGAGTCCTGACAGCAAGGGGATCCTTTACGTTTGCAAGAAGAAATATGGCAAGGAATATGCCGTGAGCACCAATACAGACCTCTATTATTATGACCTTGCCACCGGCAACACCATCAACCGCACTACCGGAATGATGGGTTATGATATGGGGCCTGCTTTCAGTCCCGATGGAAAAATGCTGGGCTGGACCAGCATGGCCCGCGAAGGTTGTGAAAGTGATAAAAACGATATCATCGTCACCGGCGCCGGCATTGAAGGAGCAGATACGGAACGCATCAACCTGACTGCAGGATGGGATGGAACGGTCAACCAGTTCGTGTGGGATCCCTCAGGCAAAAAAATCTATTTTACCGCTGCAACAAGAGGAACGATACAGTTATTTGAAGTGATGCTTCCGGTAAAAAAACGTCCGGCGGCAGTCCGTCAGATCACAGAAGGCAAGCACGACATCACCGGCATCACCGGCGTTGCAGACAAAGAAATTATTGTCGCCCGCACCGATATGAACCGGGCCGGCGAGCTGTTTGCCGTTCGTGCCGACAACGGCAGTATGCGTGCCATCACCACGGCCAATGATTCACTGTACAACAAGATCAAATCTTCACGCACCGAGCTGCGCATGGTCACAACCACCGATAACAAGCAAATGGGTGTCTGGGTAGTTTATCCCCCTGATTTTGACAGCACGAAAAAATACCCTACGCTGCTGTATTGCCAGGGCGGTCCGCAGTCTGCCCTTTCCCAGTTCTACAGCTTCCGCTGGAATTTCCAGCTGATGGCTGCGGAGGGCTATATTGTTGTAGCGCCTAATCGCCGTGGTATGCCCGGATGGGGCGTGGAATGGAACGAGGCAATCAGTAAAGACTGGGGCGGACAACCGATGCACGATTACTTGTCTGCAATTGATGATATAGCCAAAGAGCATTACGTGGACAAAGACCGGTTGGGCTGTATCGGCGCCAGCTATGGCGGATACAGCGTCTTCATGCTGGCCGGCATCCATGAAAACAGGTTCAAATCATTCATTTCCCATTGCGGGTTGTTCGATCTGAAAAGCTGGTATGGCACTACAGAAGAGCTTTGGTTTGCCAACTGGGATGTTGGTGGGCCATACTGGAGCAAGCCTGCACCGGCAAGCTATTCCAAATACGACCCCAGCAGCCTGGTGGATAAATGGAACACACCGATCATGATCATACAAGGCGGCATCGACTATCGCGTACCGATTGGTCAGGGGCTGGCAGCATTCCAGGCAGCGCAGCTCAAAGGCATTAAGAGCAAGCTCCTTTACTATCCCGATGAAAACCACTGGATACTTGACGCGCAGAACGCCGTGGTATGGCAACGTGAATTCTTTGACTGGCTGGAAGAGACGCTCCCCCCGGAAGGGAAATGATCTATTTGATGTGACAAATGTGTCAAATGTGATGAATGTGACACCACATTTAGCACATTCATCACATTTGTCACATTTAAACGATGGTGTTGCCCATACTGTGATTAAGAGAAAACCCTGCCTCATAATTCACCAGCCAGCAAGATAACAGGGAATTTATCCCTACACATAGCGAAGGCCGCAATATCCGCTGATATTGACGGCCTTCCTGCTTTTATTTCCATTATAAGGGCGGAAGAGATTTAATACAGCACACCCAATAAGCGGCAAATCCTGTACTGGTGCGTTTTTTTTCCATTGTTTGCCAAACCTTTTTATTAACTGTTAAATTTATTGTTATGGCACAGAGGAATCACCATCAGCGCCGGCGTGAATCAAGCCCGTACGAGCACCGCGGATCCCATACCTCCGACAGGAGCAGGTATGCTGCAGGGTTTCGGGAATCGGGAGATTACAGCGCCCGCTACAACGATGATGAAGATGAGCGCAGGTACGGACACAGAAATTCAGGCGGTCAGCCTTATGGCGACCAGTGGCGCCGACATGGCCACTACCAGGACTCCCACGCCGGCCCGCGGTACAATCAGCAATGGCAGGATCAGGACGACGAAGGCCGCTACGACGAAGACCGGGGATACGAATCCTACCGCAGGCAGGGGCCGGATTACAGCTACCGGCAAGGCCCTTATTACGGACAGGATCCGGACTTCTATGGATACGACCAGAGAAACCGTGCACACGGCGGGTACCCCGACGGCGGCAGGAGCGGATACGGATACCGCGAAACCCCATACCGCCCGCAGGAACGCAACTACCGGGAGCATAACTACCGCGATCACGACCGCAACTGGTGGGACCGCACGAGGGACGAAGTATCTTCCTGGTTTGGAGATGAGAACGCGCAGCACCGCCGGGCACAGGATATGCGCGACCAGGGCAATGGCGCTTACCGCGGTGTAGGCCCTAAGGGATACCATCGCTCTGATGAACGTATCAAGGATGATATCAACGACCGGCTGAGCGATGATCCGTATGTAGATGCATCAGACATTGAAGTGCTGGTAGAAAACGGTGAGGTGACCCTCAGCGGCAGGGTTATGAGCAAGGCGATCAAGCGCCGGGCAGAAGACATCGCAGATTCGGTGTCGGCCGTTACCAATGTAGAAAACCGGATCCGTATCAGCCCGTTCTCAAAAGAAGGGCAACAGGAAGAAGAACGGGAGGCGCAGAGCGTTTCGGGTATACAACGGCAGTCCCGGCAAAAGAGCTGACAAAGGAGCTGATATGAGCGACACCCGCCCCGACATACCATCAGCATGGGATTACAACCCCTCGGCATGGTCGCAACGTATACCATTGATCGTGATTGCGGTTGCCGGCTTTGTCATCGCGATGTACCTGGGGCTGTACCAGCTTAATGTATTCGACGAAGTCTGGGAGCCGTTCTTCGGTAACGGAAGCGAACAAGTATTAAACTCCGAAGTCTCCAGGGCGCTACCCGTACCGGATGGCATCCTGGGGGCGTTCGGCTATCTGCTCGATGTCGTCACTGGCATTATCGGCAGTACCAGCCGATGGCGCACGAAGCCGTGGATCGTCATTCTCTTTGGCATAGCCGTCGGCCCATTGGGCTTGGTAAGCGTACTGCTGGTAATCCTGCAACCGGTACTGGTAGGCTCATGGTGTACCCTGTGCCTGGTCACGGCGGTGATGTCGGTGGTGATGATCAGCCCGGCGATGGATGAATTGCTGGCGAGCCTGCAATACCTGCAGCGGGTAAAAAGAAGCGGACATTCTGTATCTAAAGCCTTTTGGGGCTACCGGTCTGTCACTGATAAAGTGCATTAATTATGTGGAACGCTATCATCAATACAATTATCGGCATCTGGGTGATGGTCGCCCCGGTGGCGCTCGGCTTCGAAAAAACCGCAGCGAACAATAATCATATCATAGGGCCGCTGGTAGTAACCACGGCGATAACCGCCATCTGGGAAGTAAACCGTTCCGCCCGGTATGTGAATATCGTGCTGGGCATATGGCTGTTAGTATCTGCATTCTTTATTGATGCCGGCGCCACCGCAGGGATGATCAGCAATATCCTGTCGGGATTAATGATCTTCTGCCTCTCTCTTTCCGGCGGAAAGATAAAAGGGAGGTACGGGGGCGGATGGCGTTCTTTGTTTCAAAACGAGCCTCCGCACATCACGGAATCCCGGCGGGCCTGATTACCGCTTGCGGCGCGACCCTAAAAACGCAACGGCGCCTGCTAATGCCAGCCCTGCCAGCGCCAGCATGTTACGATTCATCGTAGCCCATAACGTCAGGCTGTGGTTGCTTGCAATGTCGCCGAACGTGCCATACGCCCCCCTGTCTTCAGGTACAGGCTGCCACACATTGTCTTTCCTGTCCGCACCGGCAGGCTCATCCGTCTGCTGACCGTCATAGCCCGTCCGGGCAAGCACCCGGTCTGCATACCACGGCGCCAGCTTATTGCCCCAGATAGCCTGGTAGCTGGGATAACCGACGATTATCTCCCTCCGGTTGCGTGATGCGGCAAATACGATGGCTTTCGCCGCTACCTCGGGCTGGTAGACTTTACCCATAGGCCGCGGCTTGTTGGGCAGCTTGCTCAGCACCCAGCCGAACTGTGTTGTGTTGAGCGCAGGGAGCTGCACCATGCAGGTCTTGATATGACTGCCATCGTGCAGCAGCTCGGTGCGCAGCGAGTCATAAAAACCTTCGATCGCATGTTTCGCCCCGCAATAGGCCGACTGCAACGGTATCCCCCTGTATGCCAGCGCAGAACCGACAAAAACAATGGCGCCCTTGTTGGCAGGTATCATTCTTTTCAGCGCGGCCAGCGTGCCGTAAACAGTGCCTAAGTAAGTCACTTCCGTTACCCTTTTATATTCTTCCGGTGTTATCTCCTTCACCGGAGCGAACACGCTGTTGGCTACAAACCCGCCTAAAGATGGCAGCAGAATAGGAGCTATAAAAGAACGCTCCCAAATCCAAAATCCTAAAACCGGCCTTTGGATCAAACGTGACGCGAACACTGGAAAATTTATGGATGTAAAAACGTCCGGAGGGAAATTTAAAGGTGTACGTAAGGAACAGTAAAAACACAACTGGTTAATGTGTTCGGCTAAACCTCCCGGCCGAGAAGTGGGAGCAAGTATTTAATAATTCAAAAAATAGGTCATGAGCAATAGTTACTCATTGAATGATGTCAATCTTTGTTACAAGAACACATGTATTCAGGCAAAAGGCAATAATGCGAAAATAATTGTCTTTTGCGTGTCGGCGATGCTTATCCTCTGGGGTATTGCAGCGTTCAAGAATTAAAGCAGGAAAGGAGGAGATTCTTCTCCTTTCCTTTCTATTTTGAATTATAGTGACGAAATGAAAGAAAAAGAAAGAAAAGCATTCAATATTCTGTCGATTGATGGAGGTGGAATGCGCGGGTTAATTCCCGCCAAGCTGTTGGCAGAGTTGGAAAGGGAACTTCAGCAGAGGCATCCGGGTAGAAAATTACACGAGCATTTTGATTTGATTTGTGGCACATCTACCGGTGCGATCCTCGCTATCGCCATTTCGTTAGGGATTCCGGCAGCAGAACTTGTTCAGTTTTATAAAGTAAACGCGCGTGCAATCTTTCCGAAATGGTATCTGCATGTCGTACCCCGAAAAAGCAGAGTGTTGCTTACAACTATGTACAGCAATAAAAAATTGAGAAAACTGTTGAAGGAAATCTACGCCACTGCAAATGGGGGAACTCCGCCGCTCCTTCATGATTTGAAGACGAATATCTGCATCCCGTCCTTTAATGGCAACGAAGGATCTATAAATGTATTAAAGACCCGTCACCATGAAGAGTATATGAGGGACTATAAGCTGCCGGCACATGAAGTTGCACTTTCAAGTGCGTCAGCGCCAATATATTTCCCCCCACATACTTTCTCTTTTTCAAACGAACATGGGAGTGGAGTCAACGTCAATATGATTGATGGCGGGATTTTTGCCAACAACCCATCTTTGATAGGCATACTTGAGGCAACTGAGAAGTTGGGGTATGATTTTTCCGATGTGCGTCTACTGTCTTTAGGGACAGGAACAGGAAAGCATATCATAAAAACAGGCTGGCGGCCAAAGCATTTCTGGTACTGGCTTGTTCCCCAGCCACGGCTACTTGATATCATGATTGATAGCCAGGCTCAAATTACAGAGCAATACCTTCTTTTCCTTCAGCGATTGGCTGTAAAAAACGGTAGCGGGTTTAAATACCTGCGCATACAAAAAGATTTGGGAGGAGACATAATTCCGCTGAACGCATCCGACAAAAATGAATTACAACGTTTGGAAGCGATAGGAGATGAGCTTGCAAAAAACAATCTGAATAATATTATTAACTTTTTAAACGAAAAATAAAATGGCAAATTGTCACAATTTATTTGAGGAGTATCGTAGCGAAATATCCATCAGTAAAACTAAGAAAGAAAAAATGGGCGGGTCGAAAGATGGCCTCAGAAAGAGAATTCGGAAATGGTTTAAAGACAACCATTCGGAGTATGAGCCAAAATTCTATATCCAAGGATCCAGCAAAATGAAATCTGGCATAAGAACCAAAGACGATATCTGCGATTTGGACGATGGAATATATTTCTTCCGAAAGCCGGAAGTGACTCCAACTACGCTCCAAGAGTGGGTTTGGGATGCGGTAAACGGCCATACGGATACGCAGCCAGAGCATCGAAAAAAATGTATCCGGTCAATATTTGTAGGTGATTATGAGATTGACCATCCGATATACTACAAGATTGACGGGGAAAATTATAAGCTTGCGGTAAAAAATACAGGATGGGAAGATAGCGACCCAAGAGCCATGGTAGAGTGGTTCCAAAGCAAAAAGGATAAAGACGGAAAACTCGTTAGGATGGTCATGTACTTAAAGGCCTGGTGTGATAATCTCCGCAATAAAATGCCAAGCGGTCTCGCCATGACCATTCTCGCATCCAATGCGAAAGCTAATATCGTCTTGAATGACAGAGATGACATAACATTGAAAGATATTCTCAATGAAATAAAAAAAGCCCTGGACATACGGTTTGAATGTATTGTGCCAGCAGTTCCTAATGACGATCTATTCGCAGATTATGACGAAACACGTGAAAAGAATTTTCGGGATGCCCTGAATGCTTTCGTTGAAGATGCAGAGAAGGCCCTTAAAGAGGAAAACCACCTCAGCGCCAGCAAACTTTGGCGAAAACATTTGGGCCGTAGATTTCCGGAAGGAGAGGATAAAAAAGAGCAGTCCAACTCGCGATTAGCTTCTATCGTTTCCGGGGCCGCGTCTTCAAAACCATGGGGACATGAAAAGTAAGTATTCCCATTTTGAGTATGAGGCACAAAACATTCATGAACACTTCCCCGAACTGAAATACACAAAAGACCAATCAGGTCAGGCCTGCGTTACGGGGGACATCGTATTAACTGACCAACAAGGAGCGATTGTCGATCGATATAGTGTCCAGATATTATCTTCTGACGACTATCCACGCAATTTTCCTCTCGTTTTCGAAATAGGTGGACGTATACCACGCAATGTAGATTGGCATATTTTTCCTGAGAGCGGTCGTTGTTGTATATGCACATTACCCGAGGAAATGCTACTATGCAAAAAAGGGATTACCTTGATTTCTTTTATAGAAAATCAGGTAAGGCCCTATTTCTTCGCCCAGAAGTTCAGAGAAATGGAAGGCTACTTTTTGAATGAGCGATCGCATGGCAACCAGGGTATTGTTGAATTTTTCGAAGAAATCTTTAAGACTAAAGACTTAAATACAATTATCCGGGGCTTAATTTTTATAAAACAACGCAAAGAACCAACCAGACGCGATAGTTGTTTTTGCGGCAGTGGGATAAAATATAGAAAATGTCACCGGGAGGCATTCAGGCACCTTAGTGAATTTACCGATATAGAGCTTGAAAAGTTTGCCAGAATAGCCATAGAATATAGTGTTTTAACCGAAAACTAACCCAATGCATTGGGTAGTACAGTTGCATTTTCCAACCGCACGAAAGTCAACAATGTGCAAAGTGTCTTACTCCCCAAAATACGGTCTAACCCCGTGTTCCCGTATATACCGATCGACCTGTTCTACTTCCTGTACATCTACAAACTCAAGGAAGTCGGATTGACGGATCTGTTGCCAAAGCTGGTGGTTTTTGTCGTGCCGGGAATCGGGCTCTACGCCTAAGATGAAATATTTCCCTTTATTCCGTTCCGTAAGGTCAATGGCCTTGGTCAGAGAAACAAACCGGCTCAGGTCATTCTCCAGATTATAATGCTTCTTCTCAAAATCAATCGTCTGACCCACGAGCGGCAAGTCGTTCTTCCCGATAAAGTTGACTGATATGGAAGCGAAAAGATTTTCAAAATGCGTTGCATCTAAATCAATATCCAGATTTACCCTTCCATTGATCATCGGGTATAAATGTTCCCGTACCTGTTCGTAAATACCCTCAGAAGGGGAAGCTGCTATTTCCTCCGTGCTTGAGGCATAGACATACTTCTCAAATACCTTGTTGAAATTGGCGTCATTAAAGGAAACCTCTATGTACTTCGGCTCTGCAAACTGGATCAGATTATTGGCGTAGCGGGATAAGTAATCCATATACCCCACTTTCAGCCATTCGCTGCTCCGCGGAGTGTCTGCAAAGAGCTTTACAGCAGGATTTGTATCATCCATATCATGCGCCAAAGACTTGAGATAACTTCTAACAAAGCTAAACCGCTCACCGTCCATAATGCCTTTTATCGCCGCCAGTTTATCGGCAGCATATCTAAACCGGGTACCGGCGCCATCAGACATAAGCAGACCGATACTGACCCGTTCATTGATGGCCGTATTTAGCGAAATGTACAATATGGAATACACTACCTTCATAACTGATTAGTTGATAATAAACGACTGAACAAACATCCTGAAATTTTTTTCACACCTCTTGATCCATTGCCCCTCAAATAACTGTTGCATCACTTTGTACTTTGTTTCTTCCTTGTTGATACCCCAGGAAGCAGGAACCAGCGTTAGTATTTCATCAAATTTAGTTTGGCATTCCTCAATGCAAAGGTAAAATTTTTCAACCAGACTGTTCACAATCTCGGTTATTCCCCGACTTTTTCCAAACAAAACCTTTGCGAGATCCGTTTTTATAATGGAGTCGTCTTCAGTAAGTTCCGCGATTTCATAGTTAAGGTGGCTGCTGTTAAAGATATTGACATGATCTATGGCATAAAAGAAATGCATCCGTTCCGGCGACACGTGGAGTAAGAGATTAAAGTTGTTGTGGTTTCTGTCGTCGTTGGCCATCCATATGTCGAACAACGCAATTTTTAAAAAATCTGCCCGGTCACACAATTTACGTTGGAAGCCGGGATCCCTGAACAGGGGGAGGAGGGAATGATCCACTTCTTTGGAACCTTCAAGGTATAAAGATCCGAAACACACATGGTCCAAAAAACTATGGCGGACAGAAGGAAATTTATCCAACGGTACGTGTTCTTTTCTTACATCAATCAATGCAATTTCAGGAGTACGGATACCCCAAATGGCTGCAAATTTCGCGGCCAGTAATTCATTAAATAAATTCTTTGAAGCGCGGTCATACTTACAGACCCAGTCTCTGAAATCATTACAGGTAACCAGTATCGGACTGCTCCCATTAGTGGGGAATATTTTGTGTGCCTCTTCAATTGTATAAAGTTGCTGCATAAGCAATATGCGTTAACCTTTTCGCGAATATAAACAATCATTACCTAAACTCAGTCATTACCCCACCCTCCCAAAATAGTATTCACATGGCCCCGATATAGCCTTTACCTACCAATCTGGTCGGGAAAAGAAACGGGAGGCAGGCCTATCTCATTATCGTGGAATTTTAACAAGAGCATTCCTGTAAAAAACGAAGACCTGCCGATTTGAGCATTGTGAAGAGGCTTGGCAGGTACTATTACCTGTAAATGTACAAATTTCCCGTTGTTACGAGTACACCGTTTCAGCCATAGAAACCATTCAACTAAAATAACATTTTACACATTAAACATAAATCCAAATTAGTTATCCACACTCCCCTTCCGTCCATTTTTCTGTACGGAACTTTTCGTTACTTTACACTCAGTAACAACAACTTGTGTCGCTGACACGGCACAAATAATATAATGGCCATTTACTTGGAATCTCGTTTCGAAAACTGGTAATTTTCAAAATAGTGCGAGATGATAAGTTGAATAGTCCACGACCCGGGCGTGGACTCACTTATCGCACTATGGGTATACCAGTACCTCGAAACGGTAAGTTGAGCTCCACGCCTATTTTATGTTCCTCATAAACAGGCTTGCTCCTGCTGTTGCCCGCGGGTATGCGGGCGGGTTCCTACTCCCTTAGTTTCTACGGTTGCCGTATCGCTGCCTGCGCAGCGCTGCCATTGGCATGGCCGTCCACCGTGGGTTTTCATTCATTTTTTTTAATCATTCAATTATGAAAAAGCTTAGTAGTCAGAAAGATCATCAGCAGGGAAGGGAAAGCTTACCCATAACCATGCCCCAGACACCGGAATCAACAGATACCCTGGTGCTGGAAACAGACGAGGACGCCGGTTCACCGGCAGCCTGGTTCCCCATAGGCCTCACGGCCGAAGAGCGGGCCGACCCGCTACAGGTAGCGGCGGCGTTCTTCCGCACCTATCCCCTGCCGGAAGCACAGGAGCGGATCAGCCGTTGGCGCGAGGCGGTATTGTCGGAGCCGTCGTGGCCGCTGGCAGAGACGGGGATGTATCTTGAGTTTTACGTGTCAGTCTGCCGCCTGGCGCTGTGCGCGTCGCTGCTCCAGCGGTACGAAACGCCGCTATGGGCGCTGCACATCCTGGAGGGCAATGATGGCGGCGCCAGCGAACCGCCGGCGGTGTTGTACCTGCCGCGCGGCGCAGAGGAGGCGGCGTTGTATTATCCCCGTCACCTGGATCGGTCGGAATGGAGTGCGCCGGGGCTGGTGCTGCGCAGGCTGTTTAAGGTGCGGAGCGCGCAGGATTGGCTGTCGGAGTTGTACGAGCTATTGACGTACTCGCTGAGCGACTGTACACCCGATCTGGTGGAGGACGAGTGTGATGTGGCGGGTATCATGGAAGGGCTGCTGCGGATGACGGAGGCCGTGCACCTGATGTGTGTCTGGGATCGCTTGAAGAGGCTGAAGCGAGAGCGATTGTCGGGTTCCCCGAAGTTCGTGAGATCTAAAGTATGGGAGGTCAGTGGCAATAACTAACACCTTTACTTTCCCTGATTTCACCTGGTGACGCATACTCAATTCTACACTGCCCGTATCCGGCCAGCAGCCATAGT
>CAZGPG010000026.1:0-52041 GCA_964527735.1 uncultured Chitinophagaceae bacterium
GGTTACTTCAGTAACTTCAGTTTGTTGACTGCAGAAGCGACTGCTTTCACCCGACTGGTATGTGTTGATGATACGATACGACTGTTTGCTAATGGCGTTCAGGGAGCTTCTTATCAATGGACGGGACCTGGTGGTTTCAACAGCACACAGCAAAACCCGGTTATTCCCCATGCTTCGACCTTAGCATCCGGCGTCTATACATTAACGGTTAATATGTCGGGATGTGGGAGTGGCGCCGACACAGTGCATGTAACCGTTCATGAATACCCTGATGCAGACTTGGGCAGTGATATAGAGCTATGTGCCGACAGTGTAACGCTCCGGCCTGTAAGTGTCCCGCCTGCTGGCAGCGATTACGCATGGAGCACCGGCGACGTTACAGATGTCGTCAGGGTGGGGCGGTCCGATACGTACTGGTTGCGGGTTACACACAATGGCTGCGCAGCTTCGGATACGGTAGAAGTAAATCTGAATGGTTCCCTCTCGGTGGATCTGGGCCCGGATGTGCGTATCTGTGACCGGGATACGCCCTATGTGCTGACCTCTGCGCAGCCTGCCGGTACACAGTATTTATGGAGCAACGGCTGGGCTTTATCACAGATGTCTGTTACGCGTACAGGCCGCTACTGGCTGCGTGTGATACACAATGGATGCACGGCGAGTGATACAATACAGATAGATCTGTTACAGACTCCTGATGTTCATATTGGCGGGGATACGACTATCTGCGCACAGTTTCCCTACAGGATCGGGCAGGAGGTTACGGGTGCCTCTTATCTGTGGAATACGGGTGCAACCGATCCGTATTTAGAGGTGAACGAAACAGACCGTTATATCCTGACGGTTGATATCGGTGGTTGTGTAGTCAGCGATACGGCGGACATCATTGCCTTACCCCCTCCTGTTATAGACCTTGGCGGTGACCGCGATATTTGTCCGGAAGAGACGATCATACTGGATGCAACCCATGAAACGAATAGCCGGTATCACTGGATGAATGGAGATACGATGGCACAGTATCATGCCACATCCGCCGGATATTATGCAG
This sequence comes from uncultured Chitinophagaceae bacterium, assembly GCA_964527735.1. Lineage (GTDB taxonomy): Bacteria > Bacteroidota > Bacteroidia > Chitinophagales > Chitinophagaceae > JBEBVQ01. The sequence continues at coordinate 1,049 of CAZGPG010000026.1, forward strand.
TAACAGTGACGACGGCACGTGGTTGTGTAGGTAGTGACACGGTTGTGTTGCGTGCGATACCGCTTCCGTTAGTACATCTTGGTCCCGATACCACTGTATGTGAGGAGACCCCGTTATTGTTGCGCCCGTATACATTGAATGCGGATTCGCTGTTGTGGTCTGATGGAAGTACGCAGGATATGCTTAGGATTCGTTACGGAGGCACGTATACGGTTACGGCGTTTAATGCTTGCGGTGCAGAAAGCGACACGATCCAAATCCAGCAGATATTTTGCGATATCTGGGTTCCAAATGTGTTCACGCCGAATGGTGACGGGATGAATGATGTGTTCCGTGTGCTTGGGAATACGCATCGCGCGGCCGGATTTTCTTTGAGTGTATACAACCGGTGGGGTCAGCGTGTGTTCCATACACGGGATCGGAATGCTGGCTGGGACGGTTATTATAACGGAGTAGCGTCGGCTTTGGGCACTTACATTTACGTAGTGGAATATGAGCTTGCAGGCAAGCCGGTATTGCTGAAGGGTAATTTTCATTTGCTTCGTTGAGTGTAAATGTTAATCATCGGGCTTCGCCGGATTCAGATACCGCGTTCCCCCGGCGTTGGTTCCCGATGGCGTGCCCGTTGTTAACTTTCGAAACACTCCGCAGCGCTCCCGGGTGTTAGCGTAGCGCACCCGGGAGTATGAAATAGGATGGATTTGTAATCCGTCTATCCGGATTCAGAGCACCCGTTTTATCGGGCTTTCCTGATGTTCTGAAGGACATCAGGGAAGGCCAGGTGCAGCCAAATTTATAGTAGAGCATAGTTGTAAAAGGTTACTGAACCCAAACATCAGAAATTTCTTCAGTATAGTAAAATAATATGAGTCATATGGTAAAGGGAGTAACAGGCTTTGTGGCCTGCATGGGATTGTCATGTCTGCTGCAAGGTCAGACAAAAGACTGGCTATCGCTTGAGACAAGTGGCCAGGGATTGGACAGTGCAAGCGCGTTCTGCCTGTATGTATCGGATGTCAACAATGACGGCTATCCTGATATAGTAGCGGTGACGGGTGCCTGGGATGCGACCGCAGAAAACACGTTGCGCGTATACCTGAATGTGCAGGATACGTCACCTGGAAATGACCGAGGTCGTATGTTTGTGGATGTGACGGAGTCTTCCGGGGTGAACGTGAAGTCGGGTAGTTCTGATCCGAGCCGCGGTACGATGGTAGCTGCTTTGGCAGACGTGAACAACGACGGTAATGTGGACCTTGTTCGTGGTAATTATTACCACCGGCTGAGTAGTTTTACGGATCAGGGAGATCGTTGTGAGGTGCTGCTGGGCGATGGCCAGGGTCATTTTACGCTTGTTCCGGATAATGGATTGCACGAACTGGGCTTGATCAATACGGTAGGCTTTAGCTTTCTGGATTACGATAAGGATGGTAAAATAGACCTGTTCATAGCGCCGTGGTTTAAGGACTATGACCAGAATGTGTGGGATGCGGGTTATCTGATGAAGGGTAATGGAGATGGTACGTTTACGAATGTGAGTGCGCAGGCGGGTATTACAACGCGTGAACCGATGTATGGTAGCAGCGTAGTGGACTGGAACAATGACGGGTGGCCTGATATAGCTACTGCACCGTACTGCCGTACGAATGGCCAGTTGCTGAAGAATAATGGTGACGGAACGTTTACTAATGTGGCTGCAGAGACGGGTTATAACGCCCGTTACATGGGCGGCGACGGAGGCCAGACGATGTGCATGTGGGGCAATGTACCTGAGGACTACGACAATGATGGTGATATGGACTTCTTCTTCAACCTGGTGCACGGAGGTTCTGGTGCAGACGAAGGTCGCTCGGCAATCGTAGTAAATGGTGGTGCTGGTAACGGGTACAAACTGATCCCCGACCGTAGCCTTATGGAACGTAAATGGCTTCAGTCCACGCATCTGGGCGACTATGATGCATCGTGGCTGGATGTGGATAATGACGGGTTGATGGATCTGGTGATGACGCAGGGGAGCTACGATCCTCCGCGGGACCGGCTGTATGTGTTCCGTCAGGGTCAGGATCATCGTATGACGGATATAACGCAGGAGTTGGGGCTGACAGGTACTGCACAGCGTAATCTACATCGTGTAGAAGCAGTGGACTATGATCTGGATGGTGATGATGATATTCTGTATTGCCGTGTGGGCGGACCTCGTGAGATGCATCTGTTGGAAAACCGTGTCGGTCAGGATAACAACTGGACTGGGGTACAGTTGTTTGCACCGGAGGGAGTGAACAGGAGCAGTATCGGTGCACGTGTCTATGTATGGAGCGGTGGTGTGCAGCGGATGCGGGAGGTATATGCAGGGAGAGGTAATGGCGGCGGTCAGCAACCGTTTAAGTTATTATTTGGTCTTGGCAGCAGCAGTCGTATCGATTCGATAAAAGTAGTATGGCCTGATAAACAAGGCAGGATGACAACGATTGTAAACCCACCTGTAAACGAATATCTGGGCATTACGGTTAACGGATTGTCTGTTAAAGAATCAGGAAAACACAAAGGGGAAGACGAATTGTACGTTTATCCGAATCCTGCGGGGGATTATCTGCTGATCCATTGGAAAGGCGCGGAGGGTAGTATTCGTCTGGATGTGCATGATGCTGTGGGAAGGCGTATAGGAACTACGTCAGAATATGATCATGCCTCAGGAACGTTTTATCATCCGGTGGGTCATCTTCCTGCCGGCCAATATATTCTGAAAGGAGTCAGCAAGAATGGTAAGTCATTCAGCAGAACGTTTGTGAAGCAATTATGAGTGATGAGTGATGAAAAAATGGGAGGATAAGTTACGATATTGAGATAGTAACTCATGATTCATAACTCACCACCGCTCCTTTTACAATATCATCTTCAAAATTCAGGTTGAGATTTCCTTGCGGGTCAATGATCAGCTTGAGGAAATTGAACACATTTTTGCTGTATAGTTTGCTGGCATCTGCCGGCATTGTTGCGGCTAAATACGAATTGCCTATGATGGTTACGCCATGATGCAGTATCGTTTCATTGTTCTGTGTCAGTTCTGTGTTACCACCGGTAGCGGCAGCCAGATCAACGATGACGGATCCGGGGCGCATAGCTGCTATCATTTCACTGGTGATCAATACCGGTGCTTTTTTTCCGGGTATCTGCGCCGTTGTGATCACGATGTCTGATTTAGTAATGTGCTCGTGTATTTTACCTTTTTGTCTTTGCTGAAATGCTGCATCCTGCGCAACGGCATAGCCGCCGGCCTTAGAAGCATCTGCAGCTCCCTCTACCTCGATGAACTTTCCCCCAAGGCTCATCACTTCTTCTTTCACGGCGGGACGGGTGTCAAATACAGTAACTACCGCCCCCAGCCTGCGGGCAGTTGCAATTGCCTGAAGCCCTGCTACTCCGGCGCCCAGGATCATCACCTTCGCCGGAGGAATACTCCCTGCGGCTGTCATAAACATGGGGAAGTAGCGGCTGTATTGTGAAGCGGCCAGTAATACGGCTTTATATCCTGCTATATTGGCCTGGGAACTGAGTACATCCATTGCCTGTGCCCGCGTGGTACGAGGAATGGAATCAAGACTGAAGACAGTATGTTTTTGAGCTGACCATTGAGCCAGTTTTTCCTGATTGAATAATGGCTGAAAAACACCGATCAATACCCGGCCGTCTTTTGCTCTACCGGAAATATTGTCTGCATGGATAGACAACAGGACGTCTGCTTCCTGGCTGATCGTAGTGGCATCCCTGAGTAACGCCCCGGCTGCTTCATACGTATTGTCGTTGTAAAACGCCTTGTCGCCTGCCCCGGCTTCAACCCATACCTGCACATTCATCTTTGTCAGCGCCTGTACGATTTCGGGAACCAGTGAAACACGCGTTTCCGGTACGGACTCTTTTAAAACTCCTATAATCATTGTGAGCGAGTAATGAGATACTAAAAGTCGTCTCAAAATAGGAATTTTTCGGGTCTTATCACAGGGTTAATTCAGTCCAATCGTTTTCCTTATAGCCTGACACACCCCTCCATGTCGGCAAAATTCGAACATGAATGTTTTTTCTATTTTATAAGTTGTCAATTTATTTTTCTTTCATATGGTGGTGATAAATAATCGATTACGAGGTTTTTTATGCGATATTTCATGGCATCATTTTTTTACTTCTAAACAAAATGTTAATTTCGGTGTTCTATATACTTTTGTCATACCTGTTTGGAGAGATAGGTATGTCGTGTTTTCTTCTTGTAAACCCAACCCTTGCCTTTTATGAAAGGTAGATTACGTGCATATTATGCATTTATATGTGCAATCATGTGTTCCTTGTCGTCTGAGGCGCAGCTTATTGCAGATTTTCAGGCAAATACAACCACCGGTTGCGCGCCGATTGTTGTACAGTTTGCTGACGTCAGTACCGGCAATCCGACCGGCTGGAGCTGGAATCTCGGGAATGGCACCATCTCAACGCAGCGAAATCCGTCGACAACTTATATTTTGCCCGGTACTTATACTGTTTCGCTCACGGTGTACGATGGGCTGGGAGGGAGCCATACGACCACCAGAACGAATTATATCAATGTAACCCCTTCACCTCAGGTGAGTTTTTATGCTTCCGATAGTCAGAATATTTGTCCACCGGCTACGCTGCAGTTTACCAACCAGACCGTCTCCGGCGCACCTGGCGCCGTAAGCTACAGCTGGGATTTTGGAGACGGTAATACATCTAATCAGGAGCATCCTTCCTATACCTATACTACGCCGGGTAATTATATGGTAACGCTTGTTGCCACAAACAGCAATAATTGTCCGGGTAGCCGTATCCGGCGAATTCAGGTGGTGAACAGACCTCAGGCCGTTTTCTCCGCATCTAACAATACCGGATGTACGGCGCCGCTGACGGTTGCCTTTACCAATACGTCCGCCAATGCTTCATCGTACACATGGCTTTTCGGTGATGGTGGTACTTCTTCTGCTATAAGCCCGACACATACTTACACCGCTCCGGGGACTTATACCGTAACACTGATCGCCCGCAATGCAGGCGGCTGTGCCGATACGCTTATACGTTCTAATCTCGTCACTATTGGCAGGCCAACCGCTTCATTTAATTTAGGCAATACCAGTATCTGTGCCGGCACCAATGCTTCATTTACGAACACCAGTACCGGTGCTTCATCGTATCAGTGGAGTTTCGGGGACAATACCACTTCAACGGCCGTTACCCCGCCAGCTAAAGCCTATAATACAGCCGGCACCTATACCATACGACTGATCGCCATACAAGGAAATTGCCGTGATACTTTTACTCGAACATTAACAGTACTGCCACGACCTGTAGCTGATTACACAGCAGACAGCACGGCCGGTTGCCGGATTCCGCATACGGTACGCTTCACTAATAACAGCACCGGAGCTGCCAGTTATAGCTGGACCTTTGGGGATGGAGGTACCTCAAACCAGACGAACCCTGTACATACCTACACCGCAACAGGCAATCGTACGGTGACATTGGTGGCTATTGGTTCCAATGGCTGCTCTACGACGCTAACCCGAAGTAGTTATATACAGGTCGCAATACTCACGCCCGCTATTACGGCAATACCAGCCGGTGGCGGATGTGTCGGCGACACCATGCGTTTTACCGGGGCCGTTTCGCCGCCACCATATCCCATAAGCAGCTACAGTTGGGATTTTGGCGATGGAGGCACTGCATCCGGGGCCAATACATTTCATGTTTACAACACGCCGGGTGTTTATCCTGTAACACTCAACATCCTTACGGTAAACGGTTGCATATATACCCGGACGATCAATGTAAATATGTCAGCCAAGCCCGATGCCGCGTTTACGGCCTCTCCATTGAATGTCTGTGTGAATGAACCTGTGACCTTTACCAATGCCAGTACCGGAGGGCTTACCGATTTCTGGCAATTTGGTGACGGCAATGGATCCTCTTCCCCCAATCCGGTACACCGGTATCAGGATACAGGGACCTATACCGTTCGTCTCATTGCATTTAGTAATTATTGCAGTGACACGGTTACTGAAGTGAACCTGATACGTGTAACCGGGCCTGAAGCATTGTTCACGCCGGTATATTCATGTACGAGCCGACTTGCAGTGACGTTTACCAATAATTCCCGCCGCGCTGTTACGTATGCCTGGGATTTTGGTGACGGCGGGACTTCGACCCAGCAAAATCCGCTGCATACTTATGCCGCTGCCGGTACCTATCCCGTTCGCCTGATTGCTGTAGATGCCAATGGTTGCAGGGATACAGCCACGAACAATGTTACCGTGTATGCACCGCCTGCAGTAGGTTTTTCGGCGAATGATACAACCATATGTCGGGGAGAAACGGTTACGTTTACACGTCTGTCCAATCCGCCTGGTTACACGTATGCCTGGTCATTCGGCGACGGAGGGGTTCCCGCTTCTTCCGCTTTAACCGTTACACGACAGTATAATATAGCAAACACCTATCAGGTACGTCTGATCGTAAGTGATGGAAATAATTGCAGGGATACTATGCTCAGGCCCAATTATATTCATGTTGGAGGGCCGGTTCCGCAGTTTTCCGTTACTCCGAACCCCGCCACTGGCTGCTCTCCATTGACCGTTAACTTTACGGATCAATCTACAGCTCCCGGTAGTACGATCGCATCCCGTGTGTGGCACTTTGGCGATGGTACTATATTAACGGGAAATAATGCTACCCCATCGAATACATATTATAGCAATACCGCCCGGACGTATAATGTAAGGCTTGTGGTGACGGATGCCAATGGTTGCCGTGACTCGATACCCCGAAATAATATTATAACCATTATCCGTCCTACTGCTAACTTTAATAATCCACCACAGGCATGCAGAAGCCAGCCGGTTACTTTTACCAATACCTCTTTCGGTGGCGCAGCGAGCTATATATGGGATTTCGGAGACGGGAACAGCAGTACGCTACAGCACCCGGTACATACCTATGCTGCTGCAGGCACATATTCCGTAAGGCTTATCGCAGTGAACAGTGCAGGCTGCCGGGATACGCTGCTGCGGAATAACACGATCCGTATAGAAGAAGTGACTGCCGCATTCACCATGAGTGATTCTGTTGCAGACTGCCCGCCGCTGATTGTCCAGTTTAATAATACTTCATCCGGTGCAAGCAGTTATACCTATGCCTGGGACTTCGGAAATGGTATTACCTCTTCCGTTGCAAACCCATCAAGCGTATATACCATGCCTGGCGTATATACAGTTTTGCTTGTGACAACAGGGAACGGATGTGTTGACTCAACGACGAGAACGATCACGGTAAACGGACCTCATGCCCAGGGAGGCTTTCAATATACACCCCTGTCCGGATGTGTGCCGGTGACGGTTTCGTTTTCAGCAGTAGCGGTCAATACGCAGACCTATAGCTGGGATATGAATAACGGAAGCACCCAAACAACAACCACCAATACATATACCTATACTTACACAGAGCCAGGCTCGTATGTACCTGTCCTGGTGTTGAGCAACAGCGCGAATTGTAATGTGGCGGTTGTCGGTACGGATACCATTCATATAGATCAGGTGGAAGGAGACTTCAGCTATACTGCTTCTGCATTCTGTGTTGATAATCCGGTACAGTTTCGTGATACCGTATATCAAAGTGGTTCGCAGCAGATCACACGAAACTGGGATTTCGGTGATGGCAATGGAAGTACACAGCAGCACCCTGCACATATCTATACGGCTGCAGGTACGTATACGGTACGACTTGTGCTTACGAATGGGAATGGTTGTGCGGATACGATTAGCCATGATGTAACCATATATGATCTGCCTGTTATTACGGTTACGGCAACCCCGCCTGCAATTTGTCCCGGAGAGACGATACAACTGCTTGCAACAGGCGCTGACACGTTTTCCTGGTCTCCGGCTACGGATTTGTCTTGTACGGCATGTCCTGATCCTGTCGCAACGCCGTTATCTTCGGTTACCTATGTCGTCTGGGGTACGGATGTTCATGGATGTGCAGACAGCGCATCCGTAAACATTGCTCCGGGTGCCAGGCCGGTGCTGGCAGTCAGTTCCGATACAACGGTATGTTACGGATCGGAACTTAATTTATCTGCGTCCGGGGCGGCTACTTATAGCTGGTCTCCGGCTACAGGATTGTCTTGTGGCAATTGCCCGGCACCGGTGGCTACGGCTACGGCGACCACCACATATACAGTGATTGGCGCCAGCGCGGATGGCTGTACTGATACAGCTACGGTGACCGTTACTGTTAATCCATTGCCGGTACTTACGATTACACCCGGTCAGGATCTATGCGTTGGTAGCAGTTTGCAATTGCAGGCTGGCGGTGCAGATAACTACAATTGGTCTCCGGCTACAGGTTTGTCTTGCACGACATGTCCCGATCCGGTAGCCACTCCTGCCACAACGACAACCTATATCGTCACCGGCACCGATGCAAATAATTGCTTTGACACTGCACAGGTAAGGATTTCGGTGCTTAATAGTCCAACGGTCAATGTGACGGACCGGGATGTGTGTATCGGTGATTCTGTAACATTGCAGGCCACCGGAGCGACTGCCTTTCAATGGTCTCCGTCCGTTGGGTTGTCTTGTGTAAGTTGTAGTAATCCGGTAGCTTCGCCTTCGCTTACGACTGTATATACGGTCATTGGCGCTATTGCAGGTGGTTGTTCGGATACGACACAGGTTACGGTAACGGTTCACGATCTCCCTGTGGTAAGTGCAGGTCAGGACCAGGAGGTGTGCACCGGTTTGTCTGCTGTATTACAGGCCTCTGGTGCTGCCACATATACCTGGTCTCCGGGCGTCGGTCTGTCGTGTACAAGTTGTGATAATCCGACAGCCACACCATCTGCTACAACTACCTATACAGTAACAGGTGTTGATGGTAATGGCTGTCGTGATACGGCAGAGGTGACGGTGGCTTTGTTGCCTTTACCTGCGATTACAGCATCTCCGGATGATGATATTTGTATAGGAGATAGTATTTCACTGACGGCATCCGGAGCGGTTACTTATAGCTGGTCTCCCGCTGTCGGTTTGTCATGTGTGACTTGTTCCGATCCGATTGCTTCGCCGCTCACTACCACTACTTATACGGTGATTGGTACGGATACGAACGGTTGTATCGATTCTGCACGTGTGATGGTCAATGTGGTCAGCCGCCCGGTGATCGTTGTTGCAGACCGGGATGTTTGTTTGGGTGACTCTGTTGGGTTACAGGCTTCTGGCGCCGCTACCTACCAATGGTCTCCTTCAGATGGACTGAGCTGTACAAATTGCCCTGATCCGATGGTTTCTCCTTCGGTTACTACAACTTATACAGTCAGAGGAACACTGGCCAGTGGTTGTTCTGATACGACACAGGTTACGGTAACAGTTCATGATCTTCCGGTGGTAAGTGCAGGCCAGGACCAGGAGGTGTGCTCCGGATTGTCTGCTGTATTACAGGCCTCTGGTGCTGCCACATATACCTGGTCTCCGGGCGTCGGTCTGTCGTGTACAAGTTGTGATAATCCGACAGCCACACCATCTGCTACAACTACCTATACAGTAACAGGTGTTGATGGTAATGGCTGTCGTGATACGGCAGAGGTGACGGTGGCTTTGTTGCCTTTACCTGCGATTACAGCATCTCCGGATGATGATATTTGTATAGGAGATAGTATTTCACTGACGGCATCCGGAGCGGTTACTTATAGCTGGTCTCCCGCTGTCGGTTTGTCATGTGTGACTTGTTCCGATCCGATTGCTTCGCCGCTCACTACCACTACTTATACGGTGATTGGTACGGATACGAACGGTTGTATCGATTCTGCACGTGTGATGGTCAATGTGGTCAGCCGCCCGGTGATCGTTGTTGCAGACCGGGATGTTTGTTTGGGTGACTCTGTTGGGTTACAGGCTTCTGGCGCCGCTACCTACCAATGGTCTCCTTCAGATGGACTGAGCTGTACAAATTGCCCTGATCCGATGGTTTCTCCTTCGGTTACTACAACTTATACAGTCAGAGGCACACTGGCCAGTGGTTGTTCTGATACGACACAGGTTACGGTAACGGTTCACGATCTTCCGGTGGTTAGTGCAGGTCAGGATGAAGAGATTTGCGTTGGGGAGTCCGCAGCGTTGCAAGCTTCGGGGGCAGCGACATACACCTGGTCTCCGGGTATCGGCTTGTCGTGTGCGAATTGTGTAAATCCTGTAGCAACACCAACGGATACAACGATGTATGTTGTATCCGGTACTGATGCCGCAGGCTGTGTTAATTATGATACGGTGACGGTTCATGTAAAGCCCCTGCCCTCAATAAGTGCGGGAAATAACCGTACTGTTTGCAGTGGTGATACTGCGCACCTGGCGGCTACAGGTGGTGTGTCGTATACATGGGATGCCACGACGGACTTGTCCTGCCTTTCTTGTCCCGATCCCGTGGCAACGCCGCAGTTACCTGTTACATACCGGGTGACCGGAACAGGGGCAAATGGTTGTACTGATACGGCCAGTGTGACCGTAAGTTTTTATCCGCAGCCGGTGCTTAGTGGTGGTGGCAACAGGGATCTGTGTCGGGGAGATACCGTACGTCTGCAGGCATCGGGTGGGATTAATTATTCCTGGAGTCCGGCAACAAATATATCCTGCGTAGCCTGTGCAGACCCTGATGCATGGCCTGATGCAACGACTACCTATATGCTGAGGGGCGAAAGTACAGATGGTTGTGTAGACTCCGTTGCAGTTACAGTTGTTGTGCATGATATACCCGTTGTAAGCGCTGGTACAGATCAGGAGATCTGTCTGGGGGAAAATACTGTTCTCAATGTATCCGGGGCAGCAACGTATGCCTGGACACCCGCATCCGGCTTGTCGTGTACGAATTGTGCTGCTCCATCTGCTGCTCCATCTGCCACTACATTATACACTGTGATTGGTGTTAGTCAGGCAGGCTGTGCAGATACCGCGGAAGTAACAGTCACAGTCCATTCGTTACCTCAGGTTACTACGGATCCTGATCCGCTTATCTGCCGTGGGGATACTGCAAGGCTTCAGGCTTTCGGAGCGAATACATATACCTGGTCGCCTTCTGCAGGGTTGTCTTGTACCGGCTGCGCAGATCCCGTTGCCGCCCCGTCAGCACCTACTACCTATACAGTGACCGGGATGGATACGAATGGTTGTGTTAATACGAGCCAGGTGCGCGTGGTGTTCCACCCCGATCCGGTTATATCCGCGGGCGAAGACCAGACAATCTGCCGGGGCGAGTTTGCACAATTGCAGGCCTCCGGCGGTGTGCGTTACATCTGGAATCCTGCATCGGGACTTTCATGTACCGACTGCCCTGATCCGGTAGCTGCCCCGGTTTCCGATATGCAATACTATGTGACCGGTACGGATGGAAACGGGTGTGCAGGCAGCGATACCGTGTCGGTTTTTGTGGTACAACCCGCGGTTACTTCGGTGGGCCGTGATACCCGTATTTGTGCCGGACAAACGACGCAGTTGTCCGCCTCCGGCGGCGTGCGTTATCTCTGGTCGCCGCCGTTGAACCTGTCTTGTACCGAGTGCGCGGATCCTGTTGCCCGGCCAGATACAACGACTCGCTATCGGGTGATTATCGCTCACAATCATTGCTTCGCAGATACATTATACCAGACTGTGGAAGTATTGCCCATTCCGACGGTAAGCCTCGGATCGGATCAGTACATCTTTGCAGGTGAGCAGGTGCGACTGTTTGCCAACAGTATGTATGCATCCTCATATGTCTGGTCGCCGCCCGACGGGTTAAGCTGTACGGATTGCATCAGTCCCGTTGCCACTCCCGAACGGACGATCACTTACCGGGTAGAAGCATATAACGAGCTGGGTTGTTCGGCTACAGACGATATCAGGATAACGCTGAAATGCGATGGCAGCATGCTCTTTGTGCCAAACACATTCACACCTAACGGAGATGGTCAGAATGACCGTTTCTTCCCTCATGCCAACGGCATCAGAATGGTAGATCTGTTCAGGGTATTCAACCGGTGGGGGGAAGTGGTATTCGAAAGGCAGCATATGCCTGTTAATAATCCGGTACATGGCTGGGACGGCACATTCAAAGGTCAGGTGCTCAGCCCCGATACTTATGTGTATATATTGCAGGCTACCTGCATCAACGGAGAACAGGTGACCCTGAAAGGGGATGTCTCTCTGGTACGGTAATTGGGATGGTGAGAATGGTGTGTATTTTAATATGCAGATGACATGAACAAGATAATAAGGATCATAGTGGCCGGGTGCTGTATATGCTTGCTGTGGAACGGCGGGCTATCTGCTCAGGATATACATTTCTCCCAGTTTTATGAAAATGCGATGCTCCGGAACCCTGCTCTGACGGGTATCTTCAGCGGCGATTATAAGGCAGGGGTAAATTTCCGCAACCAGTGGAGCAGTCTTTCGGTGCCGTTTATAACGGTATTAGGCTCGGCAGAGACACGTGTATCCGTTAACCGGGAGACCGGCGACCACGTGAGCTTCGGCCTTACCATGACTTATGACAAGGCCGGAAGCATCAACTTCACGAGCCTGCAGATATACCCGGCGATCAATTACAACAAGGCGCTCGAAGACAAGCATATGTCATACCTCTCGGTAGGATTTGCCGGCGGGTACATCCAACGTTCGGTGGATATGAGCCGGATGACATTCAGCAACCAGTGGGTGAATGGTTCTTATGATCCGCAAAATCCCACAGGAGAAAATATGACATTCCAGAAGCTGGAGCATTTCGATCTGTCTGCGGGTGTCAGCTTCAACAGCTCTATGGGTGAGCAGAACCGCGTTAATTATTACATTGGTGCAGCGGCATATCATCTTGCGCGGCCGAAGCAGTCGTTTGATCCGAATGAAAATTTCGTACGCCTGGGTACGCGGTGGACAGGAAATCTGGGTGTTCAAAGCTATGTAGGTAATAATATCGGCATTACGGTGCACATCAATTATCAAAATCAGCACCCTTATACGGAATGGATCGGGGGCGGTCTGGTGAGCTGGCGTCATTATGATATGGCTCAGGAAACACGTTTCACCTTGTATGCCGGTTGCTTTATCCGGTACAAGGATGCCGTGATCCCCACCGTGAAGCTGGACTATAATGATTATTCACTGACAGCTTCATACGATATCACCACATCGAGCCTTCGTCCGGCAGCGGAAGGTGTCGGTGGGTTTGAATTTTCATTGTTTGTGCGGGGCCGTTACAAGCGGGGCATAGACCCGATGCAGCAATTCCGGTGTCCCCGGTTTGAGCATGTTCCCACAGCATTTGGAGAATAATGCAGGATCCCGCAGGACGCGGACTCATTAATCTGCCAATGTTTTCTAATTTTGCCCCCAAGACCAAATTTTGCATATGAAAAAAATGTATTTCTCCTTGCTGTTAGCAGCAGGGCTTTCCACTATGGCCAATGCCCAGATAGGAAAGTTGGATGAAGAAGTGGACCTTCTGAAAAAATTATTGGAAACAACCAATAAAGACACGGTAGCATGGCTGCATGGCGGTGTGCTGCAGATCGGCATTAACCAGGGACTGCTGCATAACTGGGCGGCCGGCGGCGAGGTATCCTCTCTTACGACAAACGGCGTATTCAATGGCTATCTTACCAGGCTTTATCACAGGCATGTGTGGAGTAATAATCTGGATATGACCTACAGCCTTTTTTATGCACATTCCAACCAATTCGTTCCCCGTAAAATGGATGACCGCATTGATTTTACATCCAAATACGGTATACAGCTAGATACCGGCAACGGCTTCTATATCACCACATTGTTTAACTTCAAATCGCAGTTTACCCGTGGTTTTGATTACAGCCTGCCGGACTGGGAGCTCAACCCGGCCTCCGACTTTATGTCGCCAGCCTATTTCACACTGGCGCTGGGGCTTGAATATCGCAAGGGTACAGATCTGACGTTGTTCTTTTCTCCGGCAGCAGCACGCATCACTACTGCCAGCACAAGATATACCACACTTGCGCCTGAAGGCGCTTTTGGTATCGAGTTTGGGAAAACCTCCCGGTTTGAGTTCGGCGCCTATTTCTCCGGCAGGTACCGGGTGGATATTACACCCGACATCAGCTACAGAACCCGTGTTGACCTTTACTCCAATTACCTGGCGAAAGACAGGAAAGATGATCTTGGCAATATCGTGAAGCGGGATAACCCCGGTAACGTGGACGTGCTCTGGGATAACCTGGTATCATGGAAGCTGGCGCGTTTCTTCAGTGTCGTGGTCGGCGCTACATTTATCTATGATAATGACCTGCCGTACAGTCCCACCTACGTGGATGAAGCAGGTTTGACACAAACCAAGAATGAGCCGACTAAAGGTATGGGATGGATCCAGATGCGCCAGTTGCTGACACTGGGATTTGAATACAGGTTTTAAAATTGGTAGAGACGCGATGCGTCGCGTCTCTACCAATTTTGTTTATTCCGCGAATATAAACCGCAACGTAAGTCCGGCGCGGGTAGTAGTGATCGGGAATGACTGGGTAGTGTATGGTATGCTCTGCCGCCTGTCGTAAAAAAGACGCAGGGTTAATTTATCGCTGACAATATAGTCCACAGACGGGGAAATGGTAATGACCCGTTGCCCGCGTGTTGTTATCTCAATATTCTGCGCCAGGTAATTATTGCTGGTCTTGTCGTCACGTAGTCCTACATCTACTTTCACATTCAGATCATTGTTGAGCCTGCGTACGCCCAATATCTCAAACGGGAGATTAATACCACGGACACGATAGCCTCCGCCGATAACAAACTCGGTACTTCTCGTTTCGCTCACCTGGTAATCCACCATGCTCAAGCTTACGGTCCTGTTCTTCCTGAATTCAAAGCGGGAGGTTACATTATTCTTAAAGGCTGCATCGAAACCGATCAAAGGGCTGAACTGCTCGGACATGGTAATGTTGGGCACCTGGAAGAACGGCACATAGTTCCCTGAATTGGAATCAATAAAGGACGGGAACCCCAGCAGGTAAACATCATCATAGAACAGGGTGCTGAGGAAGCTGTTCATGGAAAGCGTACCGGTATAAGCATGGTTAACCACAAAATTGTTGAATATCGGTGTAAACGCCGGCAGCTTCGACAAGCCATTATAGCTGATCCGCCAGTTAGGCAGCGGGAAGAAATATTTAAATGGATTGTTGCGTACGCCCCCCCCCATATTATTATCTATTAGCGCCACTTCATTAGGGTCACGGCCTGCATAGGCGGCCACGAAAGAAGGGATCAGGACATCTTGTGAAAACTCCGTGTATCCCTTGGTATAGGTCGGATCGTTGGGGTCGGGTGTGCCGCCGGTGTATGGGTTGTTGCTGCCGAGACGCCGGGATATGATCTGCCTGTTTTGCAGAAATTCATTGTATGTGCCGGAGTTGGCGCCACCGGGTTTGAACAGGGTCTTCAGGCCGATGAACGATATATTAAAGCTGCCCGTTTCGTAAGGATTCAAATGATTAAAAGAACCGGTGCCGGTGTCTTTGAATAATTCATTATACGCTTTGGTGAACGACCGGGTCATCGACAGGTCTATCCGCAGGTCACGGAAAGGTTCGATCATTGTGTTGATAACCAGGTTTTGGGCATACTGCTGCTGGAACTGGGTATTAAAGAGGGAGTCGCGGCTTAGTTTGTTGGCTGCGGCTTTTGATTCCAGCCAGTTTCTGTTTGGCTGGTAACCATACACGAAGCCCAGCCCCGGATCGCCGTTAAGGTCGTTGATGCCCATATACCGGGTACTATCCATATAGCCGGGCAGAATGGTACCGGCATTTTCCGTATAGTTGAAGGTGACACGTTTGACCATTGTCAGCATCCTGCCACCAATACGGGCGCCGTCACTTACCTGGGGTGTGGTGTTACGGCGCAGCTTACGCGCAGCCTTCCGTTCCTGTTTCCGTTTTTCTTTTTCTGCTTTCAGCCGCGCTTTTTCCTGTGCGGTTTGTATATCACGCAGCGAATCTATCTCCTTGTCTGTAAAGTCTTTTACGCTCAGGGTGTCTTCGTTGATAATGATGACATTCTTATCCCGGTTCAAAATTCTTGCTTTCGCACTGCTTTTTGCTTCAGGCGGCTTGTTTTTCTGGTTGACGGCTTTGGGCTGGTTTACTGCGCGGAGCCAGCGGTGCTTGTTGTATAGCTGTACGAAGTTTAACTCGCCGTTTACCTGCTTTGTCTGGGTATTGCCGATGGTATTTCCCAGATCGTATGCCAGCCGGGAGGCTGCCGTCCATGCGTATGTGGCGCCATAGGTAAGCCGCAGATTGGTCCAGTCGGTGGCGGGGAGCTTCTGCAGGGGGAGATTGTAGCTGGCATTGAATCCCTGGGTAAACATAGTATTCCGGCCAAAAGTGCCCAGGCGGTCCCAGAGCGTGTCGCGTTTCTCCCTGGTGTCAATCAGGCCGTAAGGTTCATCTATGCGCGACTGGTTTGTAGCATTGTAATCGAAAGAAAGCGACCGGGTCAGCTCCCAGCGCAGCACATAGCTTCGCATCCACGTAAAGTCCTTGTAATAGGTTGTTGGTATTTCGTAAGGGCTTCCGTCAATGTTCCGCACCTGCGTTTCATTCAGAATCCGGTTCAGCTCCGTGCGGAATGTGAAATTGGACGGGAGCAGGTTCAGGTTAAAGTCTTTGATCGGCGAGAGCCATTTTGATCTTGATTTGATCACTGTTTTAAAAGGCTCTATGGGCTTCGATTTAATATTGTAGGCATACCCCAGCCCCAGCCTTTGGCTGGTAAGATCGTCGCTTTCCAGCAAAGGGTTGCGTTTATGCTGCTTGTTGTATGCGTAGCTGAGATCGAAGTTTTGCACGCTCCAGGGCTTCAGGTTGCCCTGCGGTTTGTCAGGATTCCCCAGCACGCGCATATTCGTGAGGTTGACGCTGGAGATGGAGGTGAAATCCTGTGCGATCTCTTTGAGCGAATCGCGCTGGTCTCTATCCTGTGCAGCTTTCAGTTGATCTGAATATTGCACATCAAGATCGTATGGATTGTATTGCGGATTGCTTACGCTTTCTGAATAGCCGACAAACAGCGGCAATTGCAGCCCCCAGTTGCGGGGCGTGAGCTTGCCGATATTCAGATTGGTGGAGGCGTCGTACTGTGAAAAATTGTCGCGGTGGCGTTCGTTCAGCTTCTGATCAATATTGCCATACCCGAGGGTGTGCATACTTCCGGCGAGCCGGATATTACCCAGATCGGCCAGCTGGAGGTTGATGCTGCCGGTTGCTGCATAGCCGGGCTTTTCGTTCAGGCCTGTCATCCGCAGTTCGTTAAACCACACTTCAACACATTTAGCCAGGCCGTCATCGCCCGGGGTATTGTTGGTTTTCTTGGGGTTCATTACACCCAGCATCACTGTTTTGGCGTCGCCGATATTCGGGTTCCCGATCACCATAATAATGTTGCCTTTTTCGTCGGCTTCCTGGTATGGCACAAATACGGGAAGGCCCTGGTTGTTGCGGGATATTTTAACATTAACCAGGTCATTCAGCTTCAGGTCGAGCCGGTTCCGTTCCGGCCATACGCCTTCTGCGTCATTCGTCCCGGCAGGTGTTATCTGTAGGGGGATACGGTATTCGTAATAGTTGTTGATAAAATCGCTGCCGATACGGATGATCGCATACAGCTCCCCGTCGTTCACCATAGGCTGGCCTACTTGTGATTCGGCATGTATGAACATCCGTATCCTGTCGAACTGGCGCATATCCACGCCCACTTCTTTGAAAACGGCCCGGGCATCACCGTCTTTTAATGCACATACCTGCAGCGAAAGCGCCTGCTCGTTCATTTGTATATTCTGGCCGCTTGATACGGCTGCAAGCTGGCGGTTCACGCCCGGTGGTATGATATACGGCACGGGCTCACGTCTGCTGTTTTCTTCCACACTTACAGAAGCTACGGTAACATTGGTGAGCTGGATGTCCTCGTCCGGTATGTTTTCGCCCGGATGCTGCATCGAATATAAATACTGCCGCCATTGATTGCGACCCAGCTCCAGTCGTGCAAAGCGGAGAAAGGCGCTGTCTTCAAAGCCATTAAGAAAAAGGCGGATAAACCGGATGGAGCGGAAGTCGGAGATGTTCCCTACCCGCTGGGTATATTCACGGATCGGTACTTTGAACTGGTACCAGGTTTCGTCTGCAAATTCTCCGTTGGGGAGCTTTACGTTACTTACCTGTTTGTTGATGATGAAATTTTCACCTACTTCCATATTCGGCTTCAGATCTATCCGGTATTGATAGTAATCTTCAGACGTATTCAATGTGTTGTCGCGGTTGATGTCTTCCGATTCGGGTATGTTGGTGGATGCGGAAGAATAGGCGGAGTTGGCATCCGTAGCGGGGGAATTCCCCTGCGGGTTATTAAAGCGTTTATAACGCTCCAGTATGCCGGCATTATTCTGGTCGTATACGTCGCCGCGGAAATACTGGTAGTCGTCCGAGGCCGGATCTTCATTCAGTTGCTGCAATACGGCAGGATTGGTAACAATGCCGCTTATCCGGCTGAGAAAATCGGCGAATTTGTTTCGTTCCTCACTGTTATCGAGGCCATCATACCCCACATCCTGTACCGCACGCGCCGACGGATCGGATTCGAAGGCGCGCGTCACCTGCTGCTGAAACATCGGCTGGTATCCCCATTGGCTTTGTGTGAGCTTGGAAGGATCTTTGGGATAGGTAATGCCGTTTTCAAAGAACATCAGATTGTCCTTCAGCACATCTTCAGAAACGTTTCCGAGGTTGATGTAAAGAGCGCCTCCATTAGATGTCTGATTGGTAATAAAAGGATCCAGTACCCAGAACTCGATAAATTCCACGTTGGAAGCCTCAAAATCACTGTATTCAACCGGTCGCTGGATGCCGCCCCATCTCTGACGCGGGTTGGTAAATTTACCGGTTGCCGGATCAATATTGTTGAGATCAAAGTTGTAAGGCCCCCGTTCGGCCGGGTAGAAGGCGAGGTCGAGCGTGCTGAGGGCATTCTGGAAGGTGGTAGTGCCTTTGTTGGGGAAAACATCCAACTGCTGTATCAGGCGGATGTAGTGCTGGTTCGGATCATCCTTTACAAATCCGGGTATACCGCCCACCGGGTCCACAAGCGTAGGCTCAATAAAGTACCAGGCAAGCCGTGAGCGGTTTTTGTTGTATTCATGGTCTTTATCGTTGGATGCTTCGGGGAAAAGCTCTGTCCCGTTGGGGCTGACGGCGCCTGCCGGTGTGGACGCCATAGTCCAGGAGACGGCCGGGAATTTAAGATCGTATGAGCTGCGGGTACCTTCAAAATCGTCTATATAAACGGAGCCTTCGGGGTCCAGCGCATTGATCTGACTGGGGTGGCCCGGCAGCAGCGTAGCGCCTTCTGCGGAAACGCTGATAAAGGACGGTGCGGTTGTGGCATACAGGGGAAGCTGATCAAGCAGGCGTGTAAGCCCGGGAAATTCGGACTGGTAATTTCCGTCCAGCCCGATCACCGTGTTTTTGATCGGGTCTTCACCAAAGGTCGTTTTCTGGGTAAACGGGCGTTCTGTAAGACGCATGAGCGTGCTCCCGACCACCAGCTTGTCATTAACGAAGTAATCCATCCGGGCGCCCATGAAATTCTGCTGCTGAAACCCGAATGTGGCATTATCCTCATATTGCACGTTGATCGGTATACCGGAGTTGAGGATGCCGGCATTTAATATTTTAAGCCTTCCCAGACCATAATCGATCTGGTAATCCTGGTTCTCTATCAGTTGCTGCCCGCCGGCGGTGACAACAACCGATCCCTGGGGAATATTGAACCCCCCGAGGAATATTTCGGAGGATGAGGATGACTTGTACGTACCGCGCATGATGAACCGGTTGTATTGCTGGAACTGGCGGGCAATGGTTTTGGTGGAGTCGTACAGGATATTATACAGGTATTTCCGCTCAAGCTGCGGGTCGCCGCCGAGGGCAGGCGCGAGGTCGCTGCCAAACGGCTCCAGGACCGGGAAGATGATCTTTCCCTGCTGTACATTGACGGTGATCCCGTCTACGAAATCGAATATCCCGTCGGGCGCCGGGTCATTCTGGATATTCAACCGGTCGAGATTGAGCAGGCTGATGAGCGGCACGCCGGCGCTTGGTCCGTCTGGTATATACCGTTTTTCTCCGCCGCCGGGATCCTGGTACAGCACATTCAAACGGAAATCTTCTTTTGAAATGCCCATGCCGCCCAGCGTGTAAATGTTTTTCATCATCAGATCCCATAGCGGAAGTGTGGGGCGGGGGGATGTGGATTTCAGCAGTTTCATGAACATCACTTTCTGATTGGTGCTGTCCGGGGGCAGGTCTTCGGCAAATTCACCCACCTGATAGGGTTTGCCGTTATAAGTATAGCGGTACGCCACGGCCAGCACATCGTCCGGGTTCATGGAGTAATTGACGGATATATAGCCGAGCGCCGGGTTAAAAGTATATTCGGAAGGGTTCAGCTTTCGTGCGGTAACCGGTTCGAAATCCTGTGTCTGCTGCAGCCCGAGCGCCCTGGCAATGCCTTGTGTCTGGCCTTGCGTACGGCTTAAAGGGTTTTGCAGCAGCCGGTCGTAGAGAAAGTTGCTGTGGTTATCGGGCGGCGCAGGTCCGTTGGGGTTGCGCAGGGGGCCGTAATACGGGTTATGCTCGCCCAGGTCCATAAACGCAACGATATTCCGTACGCCGTCTACAGCGCCTGTCCTGTTGGTGACCCATACTTCGATCTTGCTGATGTTCACGAGCGACGCGATCAGGGGGTAATTGGCCAACGCGCCGTTGTAGTTTTCCCGGAAATAGTGCCCGAGCAGGAAGTGCCGGTTTTCTTCGTATTCATCGGCCTTGATGGCAAACTGCTGTGTCTGCCCGCCGCCCTGAACGGTCATGCTGCGCCGCTGGGAGCGTTGCTGGGATACGACGCCTGTTACCCATAGTTTTCCGAACTGAAGCTGTGTTTTGATGCCGAACAGGGATTGCACCCCGCTGATGAGCGAGCTTTTTAACGGAAAGCCGACATTGCCCAGCTCTATTTTCTTGATGATCTCGTCTTCCTTGCCGGTGTACTCGAGCTTTTGTACGTTCTGGTAATCAAAAGTGGCCCGGGTGTTATTGCTGATGTTGAACTTCAGCTTGTCGCCGACAGTGGCAAGCAGGTTGATGTTCATCTGCATGTCGAAATCAAAGACCCCGTATTTCTGTGCCCGTTGCACCAGTGTGGGATTTTTGATATTCTGCCAGTTGCCGCCTACGGTAACATCTACATTTCCCTGCGGCTTCACATTGATGGATGTGCCGCCGAAGATGCGGTCGAAAATACCTTCTTTGTACATGGTGGGCAATTCCGGTTTGCCCCCGAAGAGGCTCAGGGCATCGAGCCGGCGCTGCCAGTAATTTTGTTCGTCTTTGCCGCTGCGATAGTTCATGTATTCTTCGAGCGTGAGATACGTCGGGTTTCGAAAGTATTCGTTCCCGATCCTTTCCGTCAGGTAATAGCGTTCGGTCTCGGGGTCATAGCTAACCTCGCGTTCCACATTCCCGGGATCTTTCAGGTCTATGCCCCGCGGCCGGCTGTCGTCCAGTACGGGGTCTCCCGTACGGTCGTATACAGGGAAATGAAGTTCCGGGTCCCGGGCACTACGGGGGGTGTCCGGCTGGGGATCCGGATTGTCATAGTCGTCAGGTCCTTTAAAATCACGCGCAACTACATTCCCGATAGCTACGGCCAATGTGATAGCAAAAAGGATCTTGTACCCGAAATAACTCTTTCCCTTCAAAGCTTGTTAAAAATATTTAGCATATCACAACATGCGCAATGCCTGTTTTATCAGTTCCTCCACGGTAAGTGCAGACGTATCCCGGATTTTTTTAATAGCGGATTCGGCAACTTGCCGGCCAATGCCCAGGTTAACCAATGCATTTAA
Source organism: uncultured Chitinophagaceae bacterium (assembly GCA_964527735.1). Classification (GTDB taxonomy): domain Bacteria; phylum Bacteroidota; class Bacteroidia; order Chitinophagales; family Chitinophagaceae; genus JBEBVQ01. The sequence goes on from CAZGPG010000026.1 coordinate 23,051, forward strand.
CGCATCTTCTGCTGTTGTATTGTGTTCCCGCTGCATAATTACCCCATCCGTTTTGCCGCGTAATAATTTGCCTTTCAGCTCGAGCAGGATCCGTTGTGCCGTTTTGGCGCCGATACCTTTTACTTTTTCAAGGGTACGGGCATCTTCCTGAGCAACGGCGCGTTCCAGTTCTTCGGGTGTAAGCGAAGAAAGGATAATCCGTGCCGTAGCCGCTCCGACTCCTGTAATACCCAGCAACAGACGGAAGGTGGCGCGCTCCTGCTCGTCTGCAAATCCGTAAAGCACCCAGGCGTCGTCACGTATCTGCAGATGGGTATATAACCTGCATTTGTCGAGCGCCTGTATCCTGCTGTAAGTCTGCAGGGTAATATGCACTTCGTAACCTACATTATTGACCGACAGGTACAACAGCGAGGGTGATTTGTAGACCAGCGTTCCTTCCAGGTAAGCAAACATATTTTTTGTTTTCTAAAAAAATAATATAGTTAAGAGCCGGTTTAAAATTCCTCATTAATAATTTCCATGACTAAAATTTAAACGGGCTCTAAATTGATGAAAAAACAGAAGATACTCAAGGTTTGCGGTATCGGTTCAAATGTAAAAAGCGGTATGAAAACACACCGCTCTGATAATCAGGCTATCATCCGTACCCTGCTTTCGGCCGGGCAGGGGGGGATCATCCCATATGCTTATATACTACCACCAGTGATCCGCTTTTCTTCTGATCTTATAGAAAAATGAAACCGAGATCGTGGAATATCCGTCATTGACAGCGCTGTTGCCCCGCACGTCTCCGTTGTAATGGGAAATGCTCGGGTCTATCAGCCAGGATTTGTCATGCATGTTGTTGGCCAGTTCCGTCTTATTGGGTGTCAGGTTGGCCTCAAAATAACGAGAGTCAACATAGTTGCCGCTTACACCATCCAGGTAATCGAAGAAGGTATAACGGTACAGGTACTCGACACCGAGACTGAGCTGATAACCGATATCCCAGCGTACGCCTACTCCAAGGGGGACGCTGACCTGCCAAAGTTCATATCGTTCCGGCGCACCGTCGAACTTAAAACCCTGTCCCTCAAGGTGCAGGTCATTCATTCTTGTCCATGAGCCGCCGCCGGACAGATCCCGGGGGTAATATTCTCCGGTGGGTTTAAAATGAAAAGCGCCTACACCGGCAAGCAGGTACGGCTGAAACCGTTTGGTCGCCAGCTTCCCTTCCAGGTCGAACAGACGGAAAGGCGTCAGCTCAAGGAGGAAATTACCATCCCAGACATTCGTTTTGATATCCAGATTGCGGATATACCGCTGGTAGGCGTCATCTGTAACGGATGTGGATTTGTCAAACCCTTTTTCATTCCAACTGTCTGTTGCATAGAGCGTACCGTAGTTGGCGCCGAGCCTCACTGCAAAAGAAGGGTGGAAAGAATACCTGGCAAATATCCCTCCCATAAAATGCGGGTTCTTGAAATATTTACCATTGGTGTAGTGATCTACAATCGTTTTTGTCCCCACATCTCCCCATAAGTCCGCCATTCCGAAGTTAACGCCCAGCGACCAACCGGGTGGTTCTACATATAGCGGACTCTGGGCTTTCGCCGGCGTTATTGCAGCAACGCCGATACATAGGGTCAAAATGCTACTGCGCATTCTATATAGCATGTGCACAAAATTTAGCGTACAAGATATAAAGATTTTTGTTTCGCAGGAAATTATCGGGTGTTTTTTTCGCTGGGCCGGTTTAGATGTCTGGTTTATTTTTTAATATTTATATGGGCAAGAGAAGAACATTGGCGGCTATGGATTTATGAAAGAGTGCGATATTACAGGGATTTTGAACCATATAATACGATGACAACCCGTTTTTATTCCGGAAACAGGAATGATAAGACAGGTGTAATGTGTTAGGTTACCATACCTAGCTGGACCGCCTTTTTTACAAGAGTAGCCGTGTTTTTGACACCAAACTTCGAGAGCAGATTGAACCTGTAGTTTTCAACTGTGGTAAAACTCAGAAACAGGCTTTCCGCTATCTCCTGTGTGGTGTTTCCGTCAGCTATTAGCTGGAGCACCTCCCGTTCGCGGGTAGAGACTGCAGGCATAGTGACCGACATCCGGTTTGTCCGGATATTCTTTTCTTTAAGCTGTATTTCCAGTTCGGGCTCGATATACTCCCGTCCTTCATACACTGCACGGATCGCATCGGTGAGCATGCCGGGGTCTGTGCTTTTCAGGAGAAATCCTTTTGCTCCGTGCTGCATCATGGTACGGACATAAAAAAGGCTGTCAAAGTTTGTCAGTACAAGTACTTTCATATCCGGGTGTTTTTTCAGGATAAGCGGCAGGAGCTTATCTCCTTTTTTTCCTGGCATCTGGATATCCAGCAGCAACACATCGGGGACATTCTGTTCCAGTCCTTCTATCAGTTCTTCTCCGTTCATCCAGGTATCGGTTATAACAAAGCCCGTGAATTCCGAAAGCATTTTCTGTATCCCGTTGATCACCATCAGGTGATCATCAGCTATTGCGATCCTGATCTTCATACAGGGCATAGTCATTTACTTTGTTAAGATCAAATTTCAGATGGATTCGGCATCCCTTGCCTGTTTCCGAATGGATCAGCATCTGTCCGTGCAATGCCTGTACCCGGTCCCGGAGATTGCGGAGCCCGATTCCTGAGCCGATGTCTTCCGTATTGAAACCGATCCCATTGTCCTTTACGACCAGTTTTAGTACATCTCCCTGCCGGTTGATATGGAGCATGCCATTATCTGCTTCCGCATGTTTCAGGATGTTTTGCAGCAACTCCTGTATTATCCGGTAGAGCGCCAGCTCGAATCTCCGGCCGAACCCCTCCATATCCGCATCAAACTGCAGCTTGATATAAATCCTGTTGCCATTGTTGATGTGTTCGCAATAGAGCTTGAGCGCTTCATGCAGACCATGATCGACAAGAATATCGGGCATAAGATTGTGAGCAGTCTTCCTGACCTCGCTGCTTGTCTGATCGAGCATGCTGCGTATCTCCACAAAATCTTCTTTTTTTATAAAGTCGTACACTGTCGCCAGCTTCTCATACTGCTGCTGCAGGGTGGTAAAGGTCATCTTCACCGCAGCCAGCATCCCGCCAATACCGTCATGAAGCTCTCTTGCCAGCCTCAGGCGTTCGTTCTCTTCTCCCTGCATCAGGGCATTCAGTCGCTCGATCTGTTGTGCCTGGCGAAGAATATAGAGTTGCTTCTTCTGCAGTCGGGCCTTGCTCCGAAATGAGCGGATAACAGATACCAGCACGATCAATATAAGTACGGAACCAACTACGGATACCGTAGCCAGTATATTCTTTAACTTCAGGTCTGCCTGCTGCCTGCTGATCTGCAGGGCTTTCTGGGCGAGATCCTTCTCATGCTCCGCTATCCGGAACTTTTTGTCCTGTAACTGCACATCGTGGAGTATTCTTTCATTCGACAAACTATCTCTTAGGGAGATAAATCTCCGGTAGTGTTCAAGACTTTTTTTGAAGGAGCCCTGGCCTTCATACACAAGTGCCAGCTCCTGGTTGATCTCGGCAACGTGGTTGCGCAGGCCCACCCGGAGTGCCATACTCATTGCTGCGTAAAGATAGTTTTCCGCTTCCCGGAAATGCCCGAGGTTAAAATATGCCCGAGCCATGCTTTGCAGGGTAGCATTGTGATTGTATAACGAGCCGTCCCCGGCCATGTCTGTGGCCCTGAAAAACCACATTAACGCATCTTCATTTTTACCCTGCAGCAGGTTCCAGAAACCGAAATTATTTATGGATATATGCTGCTCGTGCTTCATATCGTACCGGGTGGCGAGATCCAGTGCCTCATCCAGATAAGCACGGCTTTGCGCCCAGTTTTTCTGCATCATGAAGACCACACCTTTATTGTTCAGTATAGTAATAAGGATATTGCTGACGGGAGCTTTCCGCGCGGCTTCTTCAGCCCTGTTCAGGTAGTACAGCGCATCGTCATACTGTTTCAGATATATCAGTACCGCCCCGAGATTATTGTATCCGCCGGAGGGAACCGGACCATTTAGTGTCTTGTAAAGGGCAAGCCCCTGGTAATAATACCGTGCTGCGTCCCGGTAATGGCCCCTCACTTTATATATATTCGCAATGGCGTTAAATACGGTGGGTAATGCGTGAAGCAACTGAGGATTCCGTGTACACATGAGATACATTGACCTGAAGAATTGCAGGGATTCGTCATAGTCTCCCTGTAAGGCATAGAGCTCGCCGGTATATTCCATACCCACTTGTACGCCTCTTGAAAAGCCTGCCTGCCCGCTTTGGTATATCAATTCTTTGAGCTCTTTGATGGTCTTATCCGAATTCTGCTTTCCCTCAGTATACGAGCGTTGGATATTCTGTATAAGTAACTGGGTGTCTGTAAATGTGCTGATACGAGGTAGCTGCTGTATTCCGGGAAATTCCTGTCCACGACTTTGCCGGAAGGAGAGAATCCATACGCACAATATGAAAGCTGTGATCCGCATACACCATTTATACAAGGCCATCTGGAAATAAACTTAGTAAAAAAAACAATCTTTTGCATTGTGAAATATAATATGGGTTAATTCCACCCGAATTTATATGTTTTGCTATAATAGTTTTGCATAGACCAAATTATCCGGTTCTCTTCAGAGCCAGTTCGGATGTTTGTGTATTTTTTCACACTCAAAAAGAATCTATGAAAAAAGTATTATGTACTGCTGCTGTTTGTCTTACGGCGCACATGGGCATTTTTGCACAAGACGTGGAACTGGAATGGTATAAAGCTTTTAAAACTGCGAATCCGATTGTCTGCTATGCAATGACTATGGATGCGGATGAAGAGCATGTTTTTCTTGCGGGAGAATACTCCTCAGTGACTACGATACCCACTGTTTCCGGAAATGTTACCCTTGACTACCAGCCCAAAAGAGAGGGTTACGGCACAGATGTTTTTATACTGAAAGTTAACAAGGCCGGGGATGTTATATGGGCAAAATCTGTAGGCGGGCAAGGTCAGGTTAGCGGTAATGCCATTGCCGTGGATAGAAACGGGAATGTGTACGTGACTGGTACTTATAAAGACACGACAGATTTCAATCCCGGGTCCGGACAGTCGCTGCTCAGTACTTCACAGTATGAGCAGGGCACGCCAGGATCTGACGGGTATGGGATGTACTACAATGAGAATTCCTATGTTTTAAAGCTCAATCCTGATGGGGAATTTGATTGGGTACGCGATTTTTACGGTTACCAGAATGTGGCTAAAGGATTGGCCGCATGGGGTGGTGCGGAAGGATATGGGGTATGTGTGACGGGGAGCTTTTCCGATACGGTTGACTTCAACCAGCGGAGCGGAACCGATGTGCTCTTTACCCGAAGCGCGCCCGGATACTCCGATGGCAGGCACGATATGTACGTATTGAAGTTGAATCAGTTGGGCGACCTGGTCTGGTTGAAAGCTATGGGTGGTATGAAAGGAAAAGATGAGGGTCATGCTGTGTATGTGGATGACAAAGGGTATGTATTCACTACGGGAGAATTCTCTGATTCGGCCGATTTCGATCCGGGATCCGGCAATGCCATTCTGAGGTCTGATGCCGCGCCGGCAAATGGCATATTTATATCCAAGCTGGACGCACAGGGCAATCATGTTTTTGCGGTAGGCATGGGGTCTACTACAGCCACCCGTGGCTCCTGGGGGTCGTCCATTAAGACGGATCGTTTCGGAGATATCGCTATTACCGGGACATACCAGGTTTCGGCAGATATGGATCCTCTTAAAGCGGGAGTAGCTTCTCAGATTGTGGGAAATGGAAATGTGAGCGCGTTTGTAGCCAGATATGATTCGCTGGCGCGTTTTAAATGGGTAAAACCGCTGACTTCGGGCGCTTCAGGTGTGCAGCAGGGGTGGGGTGTTGCTCTGGACGATGCGGGTAGTGTCTATACGGTGGGGCATTTTACCAACGATATCAACCTGAATCCCAACAACAATCCTCCTGTGATCGTTAATTCAGTAAAATTCAATGTTCCGAACGTATTTGTAAGTAAGTTCGACAGTGCCGGCAATTATGCATGGAGCAAACATTATCGTGCGCAGTCAAATGCTTATGGTTATGCGATCAATGTGAATTCCTCCAGACATGTGTATCTGACAGGCTTTTTCATGGATACGCTGGATGTGAATCCGGATGGTTTGCCGGAGCTGGTGCCACCCCAGGCGACAAACTCTGCTGACGCGTTCCTCATCAAGCTTTCATGTGCTGACAAAGATCAGGGAGATGAGGTGATAGTCAGCATCTGTGGAGACGAATATGAATTTAATAACAAAGTTTATCGTGCGTCCGGGAAATATGAATCTTTCTTTTTCAATCAGCATTTCTGTGACAGCATAGTTTTGCTGGACCTTACACTAAATGAGGTGCCTGATCCGCAAATAGACGCAGAGGAAGATACGCTTTTTACCTCAGACAATTTCGCCGGCTATCAGTGGTTCTTCTTTAATGACTCAATCCCGGGAGCAAACAGCGCCAGGCATGTGGTTACGGAAAACGGTGAATATACGGTGCAGGTGATCAGCAAGGATAGCTGTTCGGCAATATCCTCCATTTATCATGTTACCAATGTAGGCATCGGGACATCTGCCCCTTTGAGCCAGATCAGCGTCTATCCGAATCCTGCCGGAGAGATGCTTTATATATCCAGAAGCTGCATGCTCGAAGTTTATGGACTGGACGGGCGCCTGCTGCTGTCTTCCGGGACAGCCGTGAATAAGCTGGATATCCGCCACCTGCAGCAAGGTGTGTACCTGCTTCGCTTTAAAGATAAAGATCCGGGCGGCCACCAGGGAGCCGGAAGTGTTATGTTTATTAAAGAAAATTAAAACGGAAGATAAAAGATATTATTAGTTGTACAACGGGCGTGACGTTCATTATATGTCACGTCCGTTTTTTATTTATCAATATTCATTCCGGACCATTATTCATTCCCGGAGTGTAAACAATACTTTGCTGCTGAGGGGATGTGAAAAAATGATTCCGAACCGGAAACCTACCCTTAAAATGATAAAACCCACTACAATAGCGGGTTTTGTCATTTTAAGGGTAGTTCTGCCTGGATTCGAACCAGGATCTTCAGAGTCAGAGTCTGACATGGTAACCGTTACACTACAGAACTAAATTTGCAGAGTGCAAAGGTAAAAAATTTCATTCACAAATCACGTCTGTAACAGGTATCGGCTGCTAATCAAAATAAATTTATATTTTTGCTTCCTTTCAAAGAAAAATATGGAATATAAGGAAATTGTTGCCGTGACCGGATTAGGCGGTCTTTTTCAACTGCTGGCTACCAAAAACGATGGCGCTATTGTGCGTAATCTTGCCGATCAGTCTACCAGATTCATCTCTGCCCGGTTACATAATGTAACGCCGCTGGAAAGTATTGAGATATACACCACAGGTGAGAATGTGCGTCTGCATCATGTTTTTGAGAAAATGAAAGAGCAGGAAGCTGCGATACCTCCCGTAGACGGGAAGCAGGCGGATAATGCTGCTGTAAAGGGATACTTTAAGGCAATTTTCGCTGAGCTTGATGAAGAGCGGGTATATGTGAGTGACATGAAAAAAATGTTGCGCTGGTATGAAATATTAAAGGGGAATGATCTGCTGGATTTCTCTCAATATAATGCAGATGAGCAGGAGGCAGAAGCCGGTGCTGCTGATACGGAAGAAGCAAAATCCGACGATGGGGGGCAACCAGTGAAAAAAGCACGTACGAAGAAAGCGCCAGCTCCTGACGAAGAAAAAACGGAAGAAGCACCGGTGAAAAAAGCCGCTGTCCGGAAAAAGAAAGCAGCAGTTGCAGAGAAAGACGATAATGCCGGCGAAAAGCCTGCAGCGAAAGCAACAGCCCGGAAGAAAAAGACGGAAGAATAACCGCTACGGGCAAGTTTTATCAACTGTCCGTAAATTTATAACAGGTATTAAGGCACAGGTTTTTACTATGTGCCTTTTTTCTTTTTGTACGATCCTTTTCGGCTCCTGTACATTTTAAGCCGGACAGCAAAAAAAGTTCCAAACGCTGCAAAGCTCAATCTGTAATCACAGCAAAACAAACAAGTGGTTTATGATTTTTTTTTTCAACAAATTGTTAGCAACTTCGTTTTCCGGTTTTAGAAAAACAGGAAGTCCGGGAAGATCCGGAAAAATCCCAGTGTTGTACGGTTTTGAAGTGTCTGTGGATAATAGATAACGATAGAAGAATTCAAAGACCGGCCCGTTTTATTTATATAAATCCGGGAAGCAGTGTTGTCGGCCTTTGGTGTGGTGAAATTTGTATTTTGTAGCAAAAAATGATGAACGAGTACACAGAACATGAGTAACAGTCTTTACACCAATCAACCCCCGGCATCAGAGGATGCCCTTGCTGCCTGGGAAAGGTGTCTGAGTATTATACGGGACAATGTAAATTGGCGTACCTATCAAACCTGGTTTGAGCCTATCAAAGCGGTTGCCCTTACACAGCAGATATTAACCTTGCAGGTTCCGAGCCAGTTCTTTTATGAGTGGTTGGAGGAGCATTATGTCGCTTTGCTGGGCAAAACGATCAAAAGAGTGCTGGGTAAAGAGGGGCGGCTGGAATACCGCATCCTGATGGAAGGGAATACCTCCCAGCGGAATCCTGCCGCTATCAATATGCCCGGCAGCATACATACCAAACCTTCAAGGGACTCGAACTATGTAGACATGCCCCTGAAATGGGACGATCCTTCCAGCATCAAAACGCCTTATGCCATACCCGGCCTGAAGCGGATGCAGATAGATCCCCAGCTCAACGCTAATTATGTTTTTGAAAATTACGTAGAAGGAGATTGTAACCGCGTAGCGCGTTCGGCGGGCCTGCATGTGGCGCAGAAGCCCGGAGCAACGGCATTTAACCCGCTGGTGATCTTTGGCGGGGTAGGCTGGGGCAAGACGCACCTGGTGCAGGCGATCGGTAACGAGGTCCGGCGTCTGCATCCCAACAAGGCAGTGCTTTATGTGAGCGCCGAGAAATTCATCAACCAGTTCATTGATCATTCCAAGAACAACGAGATCAATGACTTTATTCATTTTTATCAGCTTATTGACGTACTGATCCTCGACGATATACACCTGTTTGTACCTGCAGAAAAAACACAGGATGTATTCTTTGCCATTTTCAATCACCTGCACCAGAGCGGCAAGCAGATCATTCTTACAAGCGATACGCCGCCGCGGGATATGGAAGGGATGAAAGAACGGCTGCTGACCCGCTTCCGCTGGGGGCTGAATGCCGATATACAGGCGCCGGACTTTGAGACCCGGCAGGCGATCCTTCGCATGAAGATGCGCCATGAGGGCCTCGAAATACCGGATGATGTGGTAAAGTATATTGCCTACAATGTACAGAGTAATGTGCGTGAGCTGGAAGGCGCCCTGATCGCTTTATTTGCACAGGCTACGCTCAATAAAAAGGAAATTGATATAGACCTGGCCAAGCGCGTCATGAAGAACTTCGTGAAGACGGCGGCCAAGGAAATGACGATTGAGAATATCCAGAAGCTGGTGTGCGAATATTTTAACCTGCCGTACGACCGGCTGCTGGCCAAAACGCGTAAACGCGAGGTGGTACAGGCACGTCAGATCACGATGTATCTGGCAAAGAAGTTCACTAAAAGCTCGCTTAAGAATATCGGGGAGCATTTTGGCGGGTTCGATCATACAACCGTGATCCACTCATGCCAGACGGTAGAGAACCTGATGGATACCGATGCTGAATACAAGGAGCATTTACAGGAACTGCTGCAGAAGGTGCAATTAGCGAGTATTTAATTTGAAAATTCGGGAATTTGAAAATGTGACAATGAAATTTTACCCCCGGAGGTACATTTTCAAATTGCAAGGCCTTTTTTATTCCGTTAATACATTTATCTTTGCACTCCCTTTCCGGGCTCCGTCAGGGAAAGGGACAAAAAGGCCAGGTGAGGTGGGTGAGTGGCCGAAACCAATAGTTTGCTAAACTGTCGTACGGGTTAAACCGTACCGCGGGTTCGAATCCCGCCCTCACCGCAAGTAAATTTTCAATTATCAAAAACCTGCAAATCGTAATTTGCAGGTTTTTTTGTTTTTTGAAATATATCCCAAAATTTTCAAAAACATCCCTTTTAAGTTGGTAATTCCGTGAGACATTCGGGATTTTAAAAAGTCTCACCAGAATTTGCGTAGGTATCTGACTTGCGGAATTTCAATATAAGTAATGTTTCCAGTATTGCAATGAAAAACTAAAATCTCAGTATCATATAAGTATTTTGAAGAATAGAGCTATGGGAAAGTCAAATGATTTAATGAAAATGCTTTTTTTAAAAAACAGGCAGTTTTGTAATTTATTTTGCTTAAAATCGGATTTTTTCCGATTTTTGTGTAAATATTTTACAGGTTGGACTTTAGGCAGCTCATACAAGATTATGCTGAAGAAATACTTACACGGCAAGTAATATTATCGTTGCTGAGTAAGTACAAACGTCCTAATGATAAAATCAACGAGCTGGTAAAAAAGGGAGCGCTTATCACTCTGAAAAAGGGACTGTATATACCCGGTCCAGGGATGAACATACGCAAGCCGGAACCGTTCCTGGTAGCCAACCATCTTTGGGGCCCAAGCTATGTATCGCTGGAAACGGCGCTTTCCTATTGGGGTTTTATTCCGGAACGTGTGTACGAGATCAGCTCTATAACGATAAAATCCGCCAAAACCTATAAAACAGCTATGGGAAGGTTCCGTTACCTGCATGCTGACCTGCCTTATTATTCCTTTGGCATACGTAGTGTGCAGCTTACACCAAGACAGGTGGCGCTAGTAGCCGCTCCGGAAAAAGCATTATGCGATAAGGTGATTATGACCTCCGGCGTTCTGCTCAGAAGTGTAAAACAGGCGCGGGCATTTTTAATAGAAGATCTACGCCTGGATGAAGACAGGTTGCGCGAACTGAACCTGAATGAAATGCGCACCTGGCTCAATGATGCGCCCAAGAAAACCAGCCTGGAAATCCTTATAAAAACACTCAGCACCTTATGATAAAGGAATGGCTACAGGAATATAACCCACAGCATAAAGAAGAGGCAGTTGCAGCATTACGCGAAATTATGCAGGAGGTAGCCCTTGCCGGGCTGCAGAGGAGAGGCTTTTTTGAAAAGGCCGCTTTTTATGGCGGAACGGCACTCAGGATCTTTTATGGGTTAGACCGTTTTTCAGAGGACCTTGATTTCTCCCTGCTGGAAAGAAATCCTGACTTTTCACTGGAACCTTATTTCCAGGGCATGATTACGGAATTTGGAGCTATCGGAATGAGGGTGAGCATTAAGGAAAAAAAGAAAACCGCCCGTTCCAATATAGAATCTGCTTTCCTGAAACCAGAGACGGTATGGAAAGAATTGGTACTGGAGGATATTGTAAAGCAGACAGGGGTAAGTGCTGTTCCGGGTATCAGAATCAAAATTGAAGTGGACCGGGAACCACCGCTTGGTTTTGAAACCGAAGAGAAACTGTTGTTACGTCCCTTTTCATTTTATGTAAAATGTTTTACACTCCCCGATTTATTTGCCGGAAAGATGCACGCATTGCTTTTCCGCAACTGGAAGAACAGGGTAAAGGGACGGGACTGGTATGACCTGGAGTGGTATGTTAAAAAAGGAGTACCGCTGAGCTTGCATCATTTTCTGCTCCGCGCAAGGGATACCGGTAACTGGAAGGATGATGCTATCACCGGTGAGCAGGTGCTCCGGTTGCTAAGGGGAAAAATTGAATCCGTTTCATTTGACATCGTACGGGAAGATATTGTACGGTTTATTCCGGATGACACTGTACTAACCATTTGGAGCCCTCAATATTTTATGGAGCTGATCAGTAAAATGAAGTTCAGGGAATGATCATGTTACGTCGTTTATGCTTTTGAGAAATTATACTCCTTGGAGAAATATTTTTTCTACGTTTACCCTGTTATTCGATAGCAGCTCTTTTAACGACAAGATGAACAGAATTTGTGCAAGTTAAAATTTGCCATTTTTTGTAGGTTTTGTGATCAATAATCCGAAGTTTGTCTGTCAGTACTTTTTAGAAAGGATCCAATTTAAGCTGGGAATCCGGTGAGACTTTTACAAAGATTTAACTTCGGAATGTGAGGAAAAGCAGATGGGGCGGGGCATACACCGGTTTTTAAATCCGGTTAATGAATTGTAGATCTGCCGGGATCGAATCCCGCCCTCACCGCAAGATTATCCACCCAAAAACAAAAACCTGCAAATCACATTTGCAGGTTTTTGTTTTTGGATACTTGCCGAATCGGGACCAATGGATCAGCGGGAAAAAATTTCAAAAGAAGAGCAGAGGCGATACTGTTGGTGTCAATATAACGACACTTAGCGTGTTAAAACGCCAGTTTGAATAAGCGATTATTCTGATTTTCCTTTCAGTACCCATTTGTACGCCCCGTTTTCCTTTGTAATGCCCCAGTAATCGAAAGATCCGGATTCCCGGTCCCCTGCTTCATTCAGGTGTGTGGAACCGGTAACGCCCGAATGGGCCTGGGCCTGTTGCGGGAAGATGGTTTTCAGTTTCTGGAATCCGGGTTTTCCCGCTCCGGCTGCTTCGTAGGAAAGCGCAATAACCCATAATGCATCATATGTTGCCAGGGCAAAGGCATCCGGCTCAATGCCGGTACGCGATCTTATTTTTTGCGCCAGCGGTTCCCATTTGGAGCGGGTAGCTGCAGGCAGGCCGAATGCGGGTGCAAAAAACTGTGTTTGAATAGCAAAGTCTGCTGCTGCGGCATCATTGATCAATGCTGCGCTTAGCGCTACACCATCGCCGCCATACCACTTTACGGAAGAAAGTACAGGATCAGTGGCAGCCTGCCGGAACAGGTCAACACATTCGTCGAACGACGCAAGGTACACCGCAGTGGCTGATATGCCATGGCTGGTGGAGAAGTCATTGATCCGGCTTTTAATATCGGCGATCAGTGATGTGAAATCAGTAGTGGTAGTTTCGTATGGCGTAAGAGCGGCAATACTGCCTCCATGCCCGGTGAACGCTGTGCCGGTAGATGATTGGAGCCCTTTATTCCCGGCATCATCACGGGCTACCGTAACCAGTCCCCGGATACCGGCGTTATAAATAGTGCGTGCCATCGAGGCGCCTTCCACATTGTCGGCCGGACAAAACCTGAACAGATTATCGCCGGGAATGCTCAGGCTGCCTGCTGTGCTGCCCTGGCTCACGACAATCATGTTGTGATCATCGGCAAATGATTTTACCGCACCGGCTTCTGCGCTTGATTGGGGGCCCAACACAAAGGCGATGCCTTTCTCTTTTGCTTCGGCCATGTACTGTAATGCCAGGTCCGCCTCCAGTTTCGTATCAAAAACGGTTGCGGCAAACTGCCGTGAGGAGCCGTTTTGACGGAGATATAAATTGATATCCTCCAATGCGATTTCGGTGGCGGCTTTGGAAGTAATGCCCAGTGACGACCAGTTGCCGGTAAGCGACAGCAATGCCCCGACGTTTACCGTTTGCCTTGTTGTACTTTCCGGTTTCTCGCACGCAGGTAAAAAGGCAGTAATGCACAGCAATGCGCATATGATCTTTGTAATGTTCTTTTTCATGAAATGATTATTTGATTATTTGAGGGGTAAGGTACTATTTTTGTTTTGCTGATACAATAGGGCTTTAAATACCCATCTCAACCTGGAAACGGGCATACCAGTTTTGCTTATTCTGTCCAAGCAGATAGTCTTGCAATTCATAAGTCAGCTCTGCCTGCAGCTTGAAAGCATGTTCCCAGATGTATTTGGTAACGCCGGCGGATACCTGCTGCGTATGTGGTGTGTAGGGATGTATATCCTGGTGCACCTGCTGGAAGCTGTATCGTCCTAATAGTTCGTAATTACTTTTGAAGATGTAGCTACCCTGGAAGTCCATGCCTTCGCCTGCAAAAGCGTAACGCATGGCGCCTGTTCCTGTGGGGTCGAAGCTGAGCGGGTTGCCGGCGATCCGTTTCATATAGGCCGACATAAATGCCCAGCCGTTGTATTTGAACACACCGTCGAGCAGGATGGATTGTGTGGTCTTGGGTGAATAAAGTTCGTCGCCTGTCTGTCCCTGTGTTTTTTTGGAGCCGTTATTCTGATGATATGCGCCGGAGATCAGCAGTTTGGGTTTGCGTTCGCGCATCAGGTCGCCCTCAAACATGTCGCCATTGCGGGTGAATGCGCCCAGTGGGTAAACTTCTATCTTACCGGTATATGCGAGATTTTTATCGGTATTCTGAGTCCAGTTGCGGCCTTCGCCCATAGACACTGCACCTTTGAAGCTGATGGAAAAGCTGTTGTAGAACAAGTTGCTTTGGTGTACCTGCAGCCCAAAGTCACGGTCTATATTGAAGCGCGCATTATTGATGGAGCGATCGGTGAATTGCAGTGCGCCGGAGGAGTTGATACGTTGCCGGTTTCCAGGGAGTTTGGTCTGTCCGAAGCCAAAATTCCAGCGGTTATTAGGCCGGTAAAAGACCACCGCATCGCGGATGATATTGATGTTTTTTCCATCGCTGGCAACGCCGACGTCGCCGGGGGCGAAAGAGAGCTGAAGTGCATAAAGGAAGCGCGGGTCTCCGACATAGCCGTCAAACCGCAGACGGAGCCTTCGTATCTGTGCGTCGATGGCTTCGGGGCTGCCTTCATTATTGGTATAGGTGACTCTGTTCTGTATCCGGAATCGAAGGTTGAGCTGGTAGGTGCTGTCGGGAGAAGTCATACCGAGCCCTTGCCGGTAACTGTAGTAAGGGAGTGCGGCAATCTTCTGGGTTTCGAACGAGCCGTTATCATCTTCCTGTGCCACTGCAAAGGCTGGCAGCCCGATTAAAGCAGCCAGTATTTTACTTCGTATATTCAGGTACATATATTAAGAAAGGCTGCAAAATTAATCAGTGACAGGTCATTAAAAAAATCATGCGTGGGAATGTAATATTTGATTACCTTTGCATCCCGGAAAGCCGCCCGTGTTTGGCGGTTTTCTGTTTCGGGAAGTAGCGCAGGCCGGTAGCGCACCTGGTTTGGGACCAGGGGGTCGCAGGTTCGAATCCTGTCTTCCCGACTTGAGAG
The DNA here is from genome assembly GCA_964527735.1 of uncultured Chitinophagaceae bacterium. Classification (GTDB taxonomy): domain Bacteria; phylum Bacteroidota; class Bacteroidia; order Chitinophagales; family Chitinophagaceae; genus JBEBVQ01. The sequence goes on from CAZGPG010000026.1 coordinate 38,237, forward strand.
GACAAAATAGTATAAAAACTGTTTTGTCCTTTTTTATTTTCGTACAATGAACTGATATTAAGTCCGTTAAACAGGCCGTTTTGCTTTGATGTGGCGGTTCGAAGTCCTCTTTCTTCCTTAATATCCTTTTCAGAATTTTTGGTTGAAATTATCTCTGCATCCGCACCGGGTAATTTACTGTTTATTAGGTAGATAAACTCTGCAATCCGGTTAATCCTGTCGGTTCGAAGCGTCCTATCAACTATTGTGAACTTTTCAGGAAATAACTTCGTTAATAACCGTTGCTTTTCTTCAATAGTAGCACTGCTGAAAATCACGTTCAGCTTAAGTACATCCAAAGCACGATTAATCACTTCTCTTATATTCCCCTCGTATCGGCTTTCTGAAACTTTCAGATTTAGCGCTCGTATCTCTTCCTCATATTCAGACTTTTTTTTGTGGAAGTCTTCAGGTTCTATTTCTTTTGAGAAAAGAAGATCACGGGCATAGGACAACTTCTTTTCTACGGCTTCTATTTGCTTCTTGTATTTTTGATGCAAATCATTCTGTACTCCTGTGGCTTCGTAATGTGCCTCCATTAGCACCTGTTTGTAGAGAGGAAGCATGTAAGGGCGGGGAATGCGTTGTTGATGCTGGGCGTGGTGGTGACCTCGGCACTGGCTTTTTACACCGTCTATCTGCAGTTCAGAGCCTTCGGATCGGATGTATGGATCTCCACCTATCCCGCATTTGAGTTTAAGTTTGTGGTTGCACTGATCGCACTGGTCAATGTCTATTACATCGCCTATTACCACCGTGCCCAACTGGCACTTTTGCTCGCCGATCTGGATAAACGCTCCTCCCGGCCGCAGCAGCACGGAACGGCAAAGGAACTGCTGCTCATAGAAACCCCGGCCCGGAATATACCCGTCAGGCAGTCCGACATCGCCTATGCATTCCTCATGGACGGCGCCTGTTTTGTATGCACCTTCCAGATGGAATCCGTACAGCAAGCCCACACGGCGCCAAAGACATTGCGTGAGCTGGAACGTGAGCTGGACCCCGACCGGTTCTTCCGCATCAACCGGCAGGCCATCATCAGCCTCGATGCGATCCGGTCCTTTGGCCCCGGCAAGGGCCGCACGCTCGAACTGGTCATACAGCCCGCACCCTTTGAAGGAAGCATCTCCGGTGCACCGGACGCATACGCCCGCATCTGTACCGTGAGCGAGGACCGGGCGCAGGCATTCAGGGAGTGGATGGACAGGTAGGCGGTTGGCTTATAAAAATCCAGAATAGCTTTTACGAATCTTAAACAGGAGCGCAAAACAAATGCTCAAATACAATACCCAGTTGAGGTATTTGCGTAATTTTGCAAAACATAAACATAAAGCAATATGCGATAGCAACTTTAACATCTCACAATTTAGCTATATTGGGAAGATGAAACTTTGTGATCAATAAAAGCAAGATACTATGGTAGCAATAGAGGAAACAGGAAAATACCAGGGGCTTATAGGCCGGATTTCAGACAGCTATACTGCCGGACAAATGCGAGCAGCAAAAGCTGTAAACACCAGTCTCTTACAAACCTATTGGGAAATTGGTCAGCATATCGTGGAATTTGAGCAGGACGGAAAAGCAACGGCTGAATATGGAAAAAGGCTTTTGGAAAGGCTCTCAAGAGATTTGAGCAATCTTTATGGCAAGGGATTTAGTCGTTCTAACCTCAATCACATGAGGCAATTTTACAAGTATTACCCAATTTGTGAGAAGCTTTCTCACAAATTGAGTTGGTCGCATTATGTAGAGTTGATAAAAATTGACAATGCGTTGGAACGTAGCTTTTATGAAAAGCAGGCGGCTATCGAAAACTGGTCAATTCCCGAATTAAAACGCCAAAAAAAATCATCGCTTTTTTTGCGGCTGGCGGCTTCACAGGATAAAGAAGGTGTTTTGAAACTTGCCGAAAAAGGCAAAATAATAGAAAAACCCACAGACCTGCTACGTGAGCCCTATGTATTGGAATTTCTGAAAATCCCTGAACCGTACCAACTCTCGGAAACGGATCTGGAGCAGCGTATCATAGACAATCTTCAGCATTTTTTGTTGGAGTTGGGTAAGGGATTTGCCTTTATTGGCAGGCAGTACCGCATCACATTGGGCAACCGGCATCATTATGTAGATCTGGTTTTTTATCACCGGATTTTGAAATGCTTCGTGCTGATTGATCTGAAAATTACCGAGGCTGGTTATGAAGATGTAGGGCAGATGAATATGTACATGGGCTATTTTGCCAAAGAGGAAAATGTAGCTGGTGACAATCCTCCTATCGGGATTATCCTTGCAAGGCACAAAGACGAATTGCTCATAGAATATGCCACTTACGAGAGCAACAGCCAACTATTTGTGCAGAAATATCAGCTCTACCTGCCCAATAAGGAAGAATTACGTAAAATACTTTCGGATACGCCCTGACCATAAAACTTTGACCATGCAAAACTCTCAGCAGTGCCGGGAGAATTTATCAAGCACTTATACGATTTTGATTCGAATTTGCAACAGCAAAATGATACGATTTGATACGAATGGGAACGATTGTGATACGATATCATTCACCATTTAACGCTCTTGCCATTCCCATACCCCGACTAAGACCGCTGGTGCCATTTGAAGCCAAATGATGAGGATGATAACTTGCCCAACAAGAGTTATTTTGAAAATTTATTTACTGCAGTTATCGATTAACAATAATAATGTATTCCATTGCAGTATCTATCAATCCAGGCAAACAAATCATTTCTTTGCTTAAGATCTAATAAATGGCCCATTTCATGCTTGCGTTTCCAAGCACCCTTTGTAAAATGAGACGTAGTTATAATGACGCCTTTATTCGCCCGTTCCCGCATTAACACATCATTGAAACTTCTGACGATGTTTATGCCGACAGGATTTTCGAAGTTTCGCTTACACTCAACAAGAAATCTAACATCAAATCCACAGATGTTTTTTATTGCCTCTATGTCATAACCGTCGTCCTTGGTTTGGGAAGTAAGCCTGACCTTGAAATTGTCCGCAGCAAGCATTTCAGCAATAACTTCCTCGAACTGTCTCGGTGATATTTTTGGATATTCCGGACAAAAGTGAGCCACTAATTCCGGTGAATGTGAGCCAGTGATTCCGGACAAAGTGAGCCACTTGTGATTGAGCGATAAAGCTGTTCATTAACCGTTGTTATTGGTCTGCCATTCCGGCATAACTGAGCCACTGGTCTGCGTGACACATTACAGTTCCGGTGATAGTGAGCCAGTAAGATGGATTATTATTCCGGTTAAAGTGAGCCACCTTATTTTTTGTTATTGAAGTAACATAAATCATCGCTGTTTTGTACAAACAAAACAAGAGATGGCTAATACCCTTACTTCAATGCATACACTACGCACCATTATCGAACTGCTGGAACGCAAAACGTCGCAGCGCAGCATCGCCCGGGAGCTCTCCCTATCCCGCAACACGGTTAAAGCTTACACAGAGCGCATCGCCTCCAGTGGTCGCAGTTTGCGCGAGCTGCAGTCTCTTGAGGCCTCCGCACTGGCAGAACTGCTTTATCCTGTTTCTACGGTCCAGGATACCAGCGACCGGCGCAAGGCCAGGTTCCAAAGCCAGGTATCTTATTTTCTCTCAGAACTCAAGCGTACCGGGGTTACCCGTCAACTGCTCTGGGAAGAGTATACTGCCCGTGAACCGGATGGATACGGATACTCACAGTTTTGCTTCCATCTGCACCAGATGGGCGCCCTGGCCGCCCCCTCCTTCCGCTGTATCTATCGTCCGGCGGAGCTGGTTATGATCGACTTCGCCGGGGACCCCATGTATTACACCGATCCGGATAGTGGCGAGCAGATACCCTGCCCGGTGCTGGTATGCGTATTGCCCTACAGCAACTACACCTATGTACAGGCGCTGGTAAACGCAAAGATCCCCAGCCTGCTGGAGGCCCTCAATAACACCCTCCGTTACTTTAAAGGCGTCCCGTTGTCTTTAAAGACAGACAATATGAAGCAGGTGGTACAGAAAAGCAATCGTTACGAACCTTCCTTTACGGATCTGCTGGAGCAGTGGGCTGTTCATAATCATATCAGCTTGCTGGCTACCCGTGTCCGCAGGCCCAAAGACAAAGCTCCGGTGGAGAACCATGTCAGGACAATTTACCAACGGGTATATGCTCCCTTGCGTGATGAGGTCTTCCTGTGTCTGGAAGCGCTTAATGCAGCCATCAGGGAACAGGTGGAGCTGCACAATGACAAACACTTCCAGAAGGAGGATTACAGCCGGCGCGATCAGTTCACCAGAGAGGAGCAGCCCTTGCTGCAGCAGCTCCCGGACCATGACTTTGAGCTGCGCCACAGTGCATCGGCGAAGGTCCAGAAGAACTACCATATCGTGCTGGGCGAAGACCGTACTTATTACAGCGTGCCCTGGCGTTACATTGGCCGGCAGGTGACGGCCATCTATGACATCCACACTGTAGAGATTTACCTGGGCTTTGAGCGTATTGCCGTTCATAAGCGGGCGCACCGCAAGCATACCTACAGGACCGAACCCGATCATATGCCCGAAGGGCACCGGGTTTACAGGGAACAGCAGGGCTGGGACGGGGATTACTTTCTACGGCAGGGGGCGGCAATCGGTTCAGCTACCCACGATTATATCGCGGGGCTCCTGCAAAGCCGTACGATTACGGAGCAAACCTACAACGCCTGCCGCGGCCTGCTGCGGTTGGCCAAACAATATGGTCATCAGCGGCTGGAGGCTGCATGCGGGCGGGCGTTGCCTTCCGGCCTGTTCTCCTACAAAACCATTGAGAACATACTGAGCCATAACCTGGACCGGCAACAGCCTGCCGCGCAACAGGATTTGTTCCACATGCCCGACCATGACAATATCCGGGGGGCGGGGGCTTATGAATAATGCGGCCTGCGGCCGATATATCCGCTTTTTCATTTTTTTTCACTCATAAACAAGAATAATGGACACAAACAAAACACTCGAACAGCTCACCCGTCTTAAACTCCAGGGTATGGCCGACCGTTATGAAGTAATGCTGGATATGCCCATCCATCAACAACCCGATGCCCATACGATGCTGGCCATGCTTACTGAAGCAGAAGCTTCCCGCAGGGTGGTACAACGTACGGAACTATACCTGCGGCTGGCAAGGCTGCGCTACACCGCCCACCTGGAGCAGGTGCATTGTAAACCCGGCAGGGGGATTACATCCGAACAGCTCATACAACTGGGGGACTGCAGCTTTATCGACAAGGCAGAAAACGTACTCATTAATGGGGCTACCGGATGTGGAAAATCTTACCTGGCTTGTGCTTTGGGCAGGCAGGCCTGCCTGCGCGGATACAAAACGGTGTATTACGCCATGAACCGCTTTATTGAACAGCTTACCTTATCCAGGCTCGACGGAACCTATATCAAATGGATCAACCAGATCGCCAAAACGCCCCTGCTCATTATCGATGACTTCGGCTTGCAGCCGCTCACTCATGATATGAAGATCACACTGCTCCAGATCCTCGAAGACAGGTATGCGAAAGGAAGCACCATCATCTCCGCCCAGCTACCTGTAGCCAAATGGTACGAGTATATTAATGAACCAACCCTTGCCGATGCAATCTGTGACAGACTGACAGCTGACGCACATAGAATAAACTTACAAGGAGACTCTATGAGAAAACTTAAAAACCATTAATTTTACAAAACTTCAATGCCACAAAATAAGGTGGCTCACTTTCACCGGAACGTGGCTCTGTTTGTCCGGAATATCCAATATTTTAAACAAATTAGCATTATCGTAATGCAGATCCCGGATAATACGATGTATACTCTTTTGTTCCTGTAAAACAACTTCCTGTAATTCTACGAATAAAAAGCCGGGGAATTCACCGTACATATCTTTTACCGTATTAACAATTTCATTGTAATGAGGTAAATTTCTAACTGCCTTAATTTGCAGCGTTATGGATTCATAGCCGCTGGCTGGCCATGTACGAATGCATCCTATCTCTTCAAGTGCTTTTACGCATTCTAACAGGTCATAGTTTCTTTTGGCATGTAGGTCATCGATAAATTTACTCCATTCACAATCTCTTGTATAATTAATAATTCCATCTTCTTCATCAATATATTTAGCTGATGCTTCCCTATCTATTTCAGGATAGACCGGTTTATATTTGTTTGAATGGATGTTGAGCATAGGCCATTAAGTTTAATTTATCATCGTTCATCTCAAATGTTGTTGGCGCATCCGTAACATGAATCGGTACTTCAAAAAAACCGGCGCCACGTAAATAACAACGTGGCGCCGGAGAAAGAATATGGATTGGGATTACGCTGCCTGCAGCTTTTCTTTCCGCCGCTTCAGCTGGTTGGCCATACTGTTGAACGCCGTGTTGAATGATTCTTCGAATGCTTTGCTGGAATGCTTTACGAAATAAGAGTGTCCGGGAACGTAGACCTTGATCTCCGAAATTTTGTCTTTGATCTGGTGCGCCAGGTTGTCCAGGATCAGGTAAACTTCTACGCTGATGATCTTGTCGTGAAATGTCTTCAGCTTTTCGATCTTCTGGTTTACGTGTCCGATCAGTTTGCTGTCTGCATCAAAGTGCACGGTTTGGATTTGCACATTCATAATTACACGTTTTTGAGGTTAAAAAAATAGCTTATTATCAACCGCGGGGATGATTCCGTTTATGGATCTCCAGCAGCTTTTCAACATTGTTGTGCGTGTACACCTGTGTGGCGGCAAGGCTGCTGTGTCCCAGCAGGTCTTTGATGGCCTGTATGTTCGCCCCGTTCCCCAGCAGGTGTGTTGCAAAACTATGCCTCAGCACATGAGGACTTTTTTTGGATAAAGTTGTTGCGATAGACAGATATTTTTTAACGGTTCTGTAAATATAAACGGCATACAGCGGCTTCCCGGTTTCCAGTACTAGGAGGTGCACTGTATCATAATGTTCCAGCTTTCTTTTTTCGGTAAGGTAATGGCGCAACTGGTCGAGCAGCGCACGACTGACAGGGATCAGCCGTTCTTTATTGCCTTTCCCCAGCACGCGTATCTGCTGCAGGCTCCACTCAATATCTTTTTCTTTGAGGTTTTGGAGTTCACTGCGCCGTATGCCGGTCTGGTAGAGCAGTTCGCAGATCATGCGGTCGGTAAGGCCGCCGAATCCGGGTTCAAACTGCATTTCTTGCAGCAGGAAACTGGTCTCCTGTTCTTTCAGATAAGTGGGTAGACGGTCGGGCGTACGCATGGCATGCAGTGGGCGGGTAGGGTTAGTGGGGATGCGCTGCTGCCGGTGCAGATATTTAAAATAGGCTTGCAGCGAAGACATTTTCCGGTTGATGCTGCGTGGGGTCAGGCCTTTTTCGCTCAGGTCTGCCAGCCAGGAGCGCAGGTGAAAATGGGTGATCTCAGCATCGTCTGCCAAGTCGAAATGTTCCTGTACATAAGCGGCGTATTGCTCCAGATCTTTCCGGTAGGCAATCACAGTGTGGGCAGAGCTGCGTTTTTCGTAGCGCAGATAATTGATAAAATCTGTGTGCCATGTTACTGCCATAATAAAAAGTACCCGGTACTGTAAATATACGAATTTACAGTACCGGGCACAACTTATTTTTAATTGAAAATTAAAAATGAGGAATAAACCCATTTTCAACTTTCCATTTCAACTGGTATTACAGTTCTACCTTTCCGGAAGCGATCTGCTGGCGGTAAACGGCCTTCAATTTCTGTGTGCGGCGTTTAATAGAAGGTTTTGTAAAGGCCTGACGTCCACGTAATTGCGTGAGAATGCGGGCTTTCTCAAATTTTTTCTTATATTTTTTGAGCGCTTTGTCGATGTTTTCGCAATCTTTTGAATCTATGATCAGCATATGTGTTATACCTCCTTTTGATCTTTTTAAGGGAGGGCAAAGGTAGGGATATTTTTAATTGTGTCAAATTTTTTGAGGAATATGGGTAATTTTGAATGGAGAATTGAAAGTTAAAAATTGAAAATTAATTCGCTGTCAATTCTTCGTTTTTAACTTTCAATTGTTTGGATGCTCCACCGTATTGTTATAATAATTATTCTATTAGGCGCCTTTACGTCTTGCGAGAAGTACAAGGACAACCCCGGGCAGGATGACCCCCGGCTTGACCGGCCTTTTTGTAACGACCCGGAGGCAGTGAACTATAACTGGGATTTCCCCGGCAAGCCGGACAATTCGGTATGCTTTTATCCTACAGATATGCTTGCGGGCAGCTATACCCTTCAGGATTCCATTTATTCATCAGAAAATATTCTGGATACACTGGGTATTCGCACGGTATATTTTAATATTCATCCTTTGTCGCGTTCCCACATTGGCGTGGTGGGCTTGTGCGGTCCCGATACGTTGTTCTTCCTTTCTGACCGGCATTATAATGTAAGTGCAGACAGCCTGTTTGACGAAGGCCAGGCTTTTTGCAGTCCGCTGGATACCATGACCGGTACCATGCGATTGACGCCGGGTGATACTACTTTTCTGAAACTGGACCTGACCGTCAACGGCGGCGTACTGACCGGCGTACGCTATCATCGCGGAACGGCCATAAAGCAATAGTTTTGTACTCATGTTTACGGGCATCATAGAACAGACGGGTAGGATCGTGCAGGCAGCTCCGCACGGATCCGGTATGGATTATTGGATGGAGGCGTTGATGGCGCCGGAATTAAAACCCGATCAGTCGTTGGCCCACAACGGTGTTTGCCTGACGGTAGTAGAAGTGCAGGATAACCGGTACCGCGTGACTGCTGTGGAAGAAACCCTTGCCAAAACGACGCTTGGCGCCTGGAAAGAGAGTGATATGATCAACCTGGAGCGTTCGTTGCGCGTTGGTGACCGCCTTGACGGGCATTTTGTGCAGGGGCATGTGGACACTACGGCAATTTGTACAGCACGGGAAGAGCGCGATGGCAGTCATATCTTCCGTTTCCGTTTTCCGGAGCGGTTTGCATCGCTGGTGATCGAGAAAGGCTCCATCTGCCTCAACGGTATCAGCCTTACAGTGTTTGATGTGGGCGCCGATGCATTTTCCGTAACGATCATCCCCTATACATATGAGCATACCAACCTCCGGCTGCTGCAGCCGGGGGGTAGTGTCAACCTGGAATTTGATGTGCTGGGCAAGTATTTCCTGCGGAAACAAGCGCTAGTTTCATTGTTGAATCATTGAACTGTTGCATCGTTTAGTCATTTAATCAATGAACCGGTCAATCGATTAACGATGCAACAGTTCATTATGTGTGTACGACTTTATACCTTTGTCCTTACTGTTTAACATTTATTTACACAATGTCTATTATTCAACCGTTTCTTCGCCTCAGCGGGCTGGAACCGCTGGTCGTACGGCCGGAAACCAATTTTGTGAACATCGGAGAGCGGACAAACGTCACCGGCTCCAAGAAATTCGCCCGGCTTATCCGGGATGGAAGATATGAAGAAGCGCTCTCCGTTGCCCGCCAGCAGGTGGAAAACGGCGCCCAGATACTCGACATCAATATGGATGATGCCCTGCTCGACGGTGTGCAGGCCATGACCACATTTGTCAACCTGGTGCAAAGTGAGCCGGATATTGCCCGTATCCCCATCATGCTCGATTCCTCCAAGTTCTCGATCATCGAAGCCGGACTTAAATGCGTGCAGGGGAAATGTATCGTTAACTCGATATCCATGAAGGAAGGCGTAGCCTCGTTTGTGGAACAGGCCCGGATCTGTAAACGTTACGGCGCCGCTGTGGTTGTGATGGCCTTCGACGAAGCCGGACAGGCCGATACATTGCAGCGCCGGGTAGACATCTGCGAACGCGCCTACAAGATCCTTACCGAAGACGTGGGTTATGCGCCGCAGGATATCATTTTCGACCCCAACATTTTTGCTATTGCGACTGGTATCGAAGAGCATAATAATTATGCGGTAGATTTTATCGAAGCCACCCGCATCATCAAGCAGAAGATGCCGCTTGTCAGGATCAGTGGCGGTGTGAGTAATATTTCTTTCTCCTTCCGCGGAAACGATACCGTGCGCGAAGCAATGCACAGTGTATTCCTGCTGCATGCGATCAAGGCGGGCCTGGATATGGGTATCGTGAATGCCGGGCAGCTGCAGATATACGACGAAATTGAACCCCGGCTCCGTGAGCTTTGCGAGGATGTGATCTGGAACCGTCATCCTGACGCTACGGAGCAACTTGTTGTATACGCAGATACCGTAAAGGCGAAAGGAAAGGAGCAAAAAAAGGATGATGCCTGGCGTGCGCTGCCGGTGGTGGAGCGCCTCAAGCATGCGCTGGTGAATGGCATTACTGACTATATAGATCAGGATACGGAAGAAGCCAGGCTGCAATACGATAAGCCGCTGGAGGTGATCGAAGGGCCGCTGATGGACGGTATGAATGTGGTCGGCGATCTGTTTGGCAGCGGTAAGATGTTCCTGCCCCAGGTGGTGAAAAGCGCGCGGGTAATGAAAAAAAGCGTTGCTTGGCTACTGCCGTTTATTGAAGAAGAAAAGAAGAATAATCCCCAGCCGCAGAAAGAAGGAGCGGCAAAAGTGCTGATGGCTACCGTAAAGGGAGACGTGCATGACATCGGGAAGAATATCGTAGGTGTGGTCCTGGCTTGTAACGGTTATGAGATCATTGATCTGGGTGTGATGGTACCTGCCGACAAGATCCTTGACACTGCCGAAAAAGAAAAAGTGGATATTGTAGGATTGAGTGGGCTGATCACTCCTTCGCTCGACGAAATGGTGCATGTGGCCAAAGAGATGAAGCGGCGCAACATGAGCCTTCCGCTGCTGATCGGCGGTGCTACCACATCCCGTACCCATACTGCGCTTCGTATCGCCCCGGAGTATGATCATGGCGTGGTGCATGTGCTGGACGCCAGCCGCAGCGTTACGGTAGCCGGCAGTCTGCTGAATAAAGATAACCGGGCAGCATTCCTGGATGCGATCGGTACCGAGTATGAAAAGCTGCGTAAGGATTATGCCGCCAAAAAAACGGTCAAACAATATATCTCTTTTGCCGAGGCGCAGCAGAATCAGATGGCGATCAATTGGGATGGTTATACCCCGCCTGAGCCTGCATTCACCGGTACGCGCAGCTTCCCGGGTTATGATCTTGCCGAGATCCGGGAATATATTGACTGGGGGCCGTTCTTCATCTCCTGGGAGATGCGCGGGAAATTCCCGGATATACTGAAAGACGAACGTACCGGGCCTGAGGCTACCCGCTTGTTTAATGACGCCAATGCCCTGCTCGACAGGATCATTAACGAAGAATGGCTTACGGCAAATGGCGTGGTTGGTTTCTGGGAAGTGGAGAGAACCGCACCGGATACCATCGTAGTAAAAGACGAGACAGGCAAGCCGCTTGCATCTCTGGAGTCGTTACGGCAGCAGATAAAAAAGGCAGCCGGACAGCCCAGCTTTTCCTTGTCCGATTTTATCAAGCCCAATGCGCGCGATTTCATGGGCGCATTTGCCGTAAGCATTCACGGGATAGAACCTCATTTGCAGCGATTTATCGATGATTATGACGATTATAACAAGATCATGCTGCAGGCGCTGGCCGACAGGCTGGCAGAGGCATTCGCAGAAGTGCTGCATTTCCGGACGCGCACCGAATTCTGGGGTTATGCCAAAGACGAGGCATTGAGCGTCGAAGAGCTGGTTAAAGAAACCTATCGGGGCATCCGTCCTGCGCCGGGTTATCCTGCCTGCCCCGACCATACCGAAAAGTACAAGCTGTTCGATCTGCTGGATGCAACCGGTCAGGCCGGCATTCAGCTCACGGAGTCGCTGGCTATGTATCCCGCTTCGTCGGTTTGCGGCTGGTATTTCAGTCATCCGCAGAGCATTTATTTCGGTGTGGGTAAGATACTGCAGGATCAGCTGGCAGATTACGCAAAACGCAAGGGCATGAGCCTTGAAGAAATAACATACTGGATATCATCCAACCTCGAAGGATAATTATGACAGACGCAATGATCAACGGGCAGGAAAGGTCGTCATCCGCCGCGCCTCAACCGCGGAAGCGGATTACCCTGGTACAGGTGCCGGCGGTGGTTATTTCCTACCTGTTCCATCCGTTGTTTGTGCCTGTATTCCTGGTATACGCGATCTACAAGCTGGCGCCGGTAAACTTTGCCCATGTGCCCGAAGAAGTCCGCTGGCGCTGGTTGGCCATGGTGGCAATCAATACACTCTTGCTGCCGTTGCTGTGTGTTCTGCTGCTGAAGGCGCTGGGATTCATTGAGAGCATACAGATGCACCGGCTCAAAGACCGTGTAATACCGCTTATTGCGAGCATGATATTTTATTTCTGGGCGTACCAGGTGGCGAAGGGTACCGATATGCCTTTTGTACTGAAGGTGCTGCTGCTTGGCAATTTCTGGGGGATCATTCTCGTGTTTCTGGTCAGTATCTTTTACAAAGTAAGCATGCACACTGCGGCGTCAGGGGGTATACTGGGTATCGTGATCGTGCTGATGATCATCAATCCCATCAACATGCAGCTCCCGTTGTTTGCGGCGCTGCTGATTGCCGGCCTTACTGGCACCGCCCGCCTGGCGCTGAAGGCTCATACGCCCGGGGAAGTATGGCTGGGATATGGTATCGGTATCGCGGTGCAGATAGTGGCGTATCTTTATCTTAATTGAAAGCTGAAAATGAATTAATTTTCCATTTTGAACTCCTGCCCTGAGCGAAATCGAAGGGTTCCATTTTCAATTGTTATGATCCTCCGCCTCCTTGTTTGCTCCGGTTTTCTTTTCTGGAGTCTCTTAACATCCTGTGTAAAGGACAATTGCCGGGATGTTGTATGCAATAACGAAGGGTTGTGTGTGGACGGGCACTGTGCATGCCTTTCGGGCTATGAGGGAATACAATGCGAAAAACGCTGGCATGAAAAGTTTACAGGTACATGGTATAATGAAGAGCTGGTAGCAGACAGCGCCAACGAAATAACATCCCGCAGCTACCGCCTTATCATCAGAGCGGAAGATACTGCCGGGATATTCATTGCCGACAGCCTGGCCGGATTTACAGCCCGGGTGATCTGTGAAATTTCAGGCCGGTACCGCTTTAATTTCCGGGTGCAATCTTACCAGGACAGCAGCTTTTATATAGAAAGCGGGGGAGGGTTGCTGGATACGGTTACAGGGCAAGTTACCGGCGGCTATACATACCGGCTGCACAACCACCGGTACAGCAGTGAAATGAAATGGACACGAATGCCGTAGAACAGGGAGAAAACAGGGAAATAAAATTTGTAAAATTCATTTTCTTATCTACTTTTGCAATCCCGTTTCGGGAGATGAAGTTCTTTTACATCAAATTTTATTAGCCGCTTTAGCTCAGCTGGTAGAGCAACTGATTTGTAATCAGTAGGTCGCTGGTTCGATTCCGGCAAGCGGCTCCTGGTAAAAAGGCAATAGGCGCTTACCGGATCCGACACGACATTCAGAAAATAATGTCTGTTGCCGGTAAAATTTATTGCAACATGGGCAGATACTCAAGTGGCCAACGAGGGCAGACTGTAAATCTGCTGTCTTTCGACTTCGGAGGTTCGAATCCTTCTCTGCCCACAGTTCTAATTTGAAAATGTGACAATTTGAGAATTTGAAAATGATTGTGTTATAGCATAATTTTCAATTTTCAACTTCTCCATTTTCAACTTAAACAAGCGGGAGTAGCTCAGTTGGTAGAGCGACAGCCTTCCAAGCTGTAGGTCG
>CAZGPG010000027.1:0-50655 GCA_964527735.1 uncultured Chitinophagaceae bacterium
TGGTACTGCACCACAATGCGGGAGAGTAGGTAGCTGCCATAATTATTTATATGCGCGCTGTTGTCATTTGACGATAGCGCGCTTTTTTTTTAAGGGAAAATTGAAAGTTGAAAATGAAAACGAATTGACTAACTTTCAATCCGAAATCCGCAATTAATGAAAAGGGTATTTAACATGCTACTGGTTGCATACCTGGTATCTCTTTCCTGCCTGACCCGGGCACATGAACCTAATGAAGCCCTGATAAAGGGTGTTAACCTGTATCACCAGGGGGATTATGGCATGGCGTTGAAGGCATTTAACGAATGTCTTAACAGTGCGGAACATAGCACAGATACGCAGTGCCTGATCCTGATTTACCGCAATTTTGGAAACGTCTATTCCCGCCTCGGTCAGCCCGTGGAGGCTTTGCGTACATACCAGGAGTCGGTACGCCTGGCGGAAGTATCTTGTGATATACAGTCGGAGGCGCACGGCCTGATGAATATTGGGGCCTTGTACGAGGAACAAAAAGATTTTGATAAAGCACTTGCTATTTATCAGGAAGCAGAAGCGCTGGCAGCATCAATCCCGGATTTATCTCTCCTTGCAGATTGTGCCAACAATAACGCAGTCATTTATGAGCAACAGGGCTACTACAAAGAAGCACTGCAGGCTTATAACAAAGCTTTAAGGATTTATGAGCAATTAGGGAATGACGAACGGATCGGGATGGCATTGAATAATATCGGTGTTGTGTATAAATATTTAGAGGATTTCCCGGCATCCGTCAAAAATTATCAACGATCCTTAAAGCTTGCCGAAAAGCTGGGCGACCGCTTCCTTGCCGCTGCCAACCTCACCAATATGGGCAATGTGTACTTTCTAATGGGGCATTACGCCCAGGCGATCGAACACCACCAGCGAAGCCTGAATATTGCCGAAGAAATAAACGCGGTAAATATCATTATTCCGGTTTACGAAAGCCTGGCCGAAGTGTATGCGGAAAAAGGCGATTACAGGCGTGCCTATAATTACCATCAACGCTATGTACAGGTAAACGACAGTTTTATTAATAAGGAAAGATCGCGACAGATCGCCGAACTGCAGACAAAATACGAAACGGAAAAAAAGGAAAAGGAGATTGCCGCTTTAAAGCAGGCGGGGGATATCCAGATGATGCAATTAAGTACCCAGCATTTGCTGCTGCAGAGGCGGAACTTTCAGATACTGGCTATCAGTGCCATTGTACTGCTTGCCGGTATTGCGGCTTTCCTGTTTTACAGCAGGCAGCAGTTGAAGCAGAAACAACTCCGTGAAAAAGCCGTGCTGGATGCTGAATACAGGGAGCGGGTGCGTATCGCAAGAGATATGCATGATGACCTCGGCTCGGGACTATCGCGTATATCACTGGCGGCGGAGCTGGCAGACAGAAAAATAGGATCAGAACAAGACCATGCGAAAGATATTCGCTACATTGCCCGTGTGTCTAAAGAGCTGGTGGATAATATGCGTGATCTCGTCTGGATATTGAATCCTGAGCATGCATCGCTGGATCATCTCGCTGTACGTACCCGCGAGTTCTGTGTTGACTATCTCGAAGAAAGCGGCATTGCGGTTTCATTTGATATGCCGCACACTTTGCCGGACATGCCCATTCCCAGGGAACTGCAGCGAAATGTTTTTCTCACTGTTAAGGAATCTGTGCATAATATCGTAAAACATGCTGCTGCCCAAGCTGTGCATATCTCATTCTATCCGCAGCAGGACAAGCTGCATATAAAAATCCGGGACGACGGCCAAGGGTTCGACCCGGATATAAAGAAAACATCGGGTAACGGCCTGCGTAATATGCAGCAGCGTATCGAAACGCTGAAGGGAAGCTATCACCTCTCCAGTACATTGGGCAAAGGAGCAGAAGTGGATATTGTGGTGCCTTTGACAGCCGTGCACTTCCGGCTGCGTACTGCGCTTCCGGCATGATCATTCAATAAGCCCCATGCCGATGGCCTTGCTGGTCAGCTCGGCCATGTTCTTCACGTCCAGCTTCAGAAAAATACGCTTCCTGTATGTTTTGACCGTATTGATGCTCAGGAACAATGTGGATACAATCTCCTGGTTGGTATGCCCCTTTACAACCATGCGGAGAATCTCTTTTTCCCGCAGTGTCAGCCGCATTTTGGAAACCAGTGAATTGCGGGATTTCTGCATGACAGATCCCAGTTTTTCTTGTAGTGACGGTTCTATGAATGTACCACCCTGATGTACTGTATGTATCGCTTCAATGATGGTGTCCTCATCGGCAGTCTTGAGTAAATATCCTTTCACGCCGAGCCGTACCATGTTTTGAGTATAGACAATGCTGTTGAAGTTCGTCAGGATGATAATGCCGATATCCGGGTAGTTCTTTTTCAGGACAGGCACAAGCTCGTCACCATTCTGGCCGGGGAGTTGTATGTCAAGCAGCAGGATATCCGGAACCTCTTGCTGAAGCCCGGCTAATAAGGCTTCACCACTGGTATAAGCCCCGGTAAGCGTAATGTAGTTGTAATTGGAAAGCATATCCCTGATGCCGCCGATGATCATGGGATGATCATCGGTAATAGCCACACGTATATTCATAGCGAAATGGTTTTGAGTTGATGTATATCAAAACTGATGACGATGCTGGTCCCAACCTCCGGTGAAGAATGGATGGAGATGTTGCCTTGCAATAATTTTACACGCTGACGTATGTTTTCAAGCCCCATCCCCGAACCGGTATCCGCAGGGTTGAATCCACTGCCGTTATCCTCTACAGTTATATACAATGCCCCATCCTGGCGGATGATTTCAACTACAGCTTCAGTTGCCCGAGCGTGGCGGATAATGTTCTGAACCAGTTCCTGGATAATGCGGAACAAGATGAGGGTCAGCCGTTCGTTATTAAGCTCAGGTATTTCATCTTCGACCTGGACGAGGATGTTCAGTTTTTCGTTGGAAAACTGTTCGCAATAAAGATTGACAGCTTCCGGAAAGCTATTATGTGAGAGGATATCCGGGATCAGATTGTGAGCGGTGTTCCTGATTTCTCCGGATGTATCCACCATCATTTTCATGATTTTCTCTATTTCCTGTCTGCCTTCAAATCCTCCATAGCGGCGCAGTGTAGCGGCAAAATACATATTGATAGCCGCCAGCCTGCTGCCAATACCATCATGAAGGTCTTGCCCGATGCGTGTCCGCTCTTGTTCTTCACGATCAATCACGGCTTTCAGCAGATGAATCTTTTGCTTTTGCCTTGAGGAACGGTAAAAGCTGAAGCCAAGCATGCCCGCAAGTAATGCACCGCCCGATATACTGTATAAGAGAATGTTCTTCCGTTTCAGGTAGTTGCTCTGTTCACTGATAACAAGCTGCCGGCGCACCAGTTCCATATCTTTTTCTGCCGTACGGTAACGGATCTCAAGCTGGCTGACAGCTTCTTTTTTCTGATTGTTGAGCAGGCTGTCGTTGAGTTGGTAGGCGTACTGCTGGTGCAGGTATACTTTGTAATAATTGCCCAGGCTGGCATAGAGGTCGGCAGTCAACCTGTGATAACGTAGGAGGTACTCCGTTACATTGGCTTCTGTGGCAAGCTGATACGTTTTCTCCAGCCAGTAAAAAGCATTGGGATAATCTTCGCAGGCGTAATAGCATTTCCCTATGGTGTAGAGAATGCCTGATTTATAATAAGGATTGAGGAAATAACCACTTTCCAGGACTGATTTGAGATATGGTATGGCTTTATGCGGCAACCCTTCTGCGATTAATATTTCTGCTCTGGTTTGTAAAGCGGTATATTCTACACGTGATGGTTTGTTTGCCAATGCGGTCTGATGTGCCTCGTCAGCCAGACGGCGCGCGGTTACTAGGTCGCCGCGATGCAGATATACTTTGGCCAATGTGTTCAAAAGGTGCGCGCGCCTCTCGGGCATCGCCGTGCGGTTTGCCAGCACAAGCCCCTTGTTGAGATAAACCAATGCACGGTCAATCTCTTCGGTATAAATGAGGGTAGCGGCTATACTGTTATATATCCGGCTCAGCACATCCGCAATATCATCATCGTTTACATTGCCTTGTTCTGCGATTCGCGCCCCTTCAAACATATAGTCGAGCGCTTCCTTATACTTCCCCTGGTATAGGTACACTTCTCCGAGATTGTTTAGTGTTCGGGCACTCAGCCAGTTTCGCTGGGGCGAGCGCATCCCAAGTTGTAATGCTTCCTTGAGCCATCTTTCTGCGTTAGTATAGTTCCCAAGTTCGTTGTAATGTATGCCAATGGTGTAGGCACTGTGGTGCATGACAGATATATAGTTTAACTGGCGGGCTTTGGAATAAGTCTGAAATGATCTCTGGATCCCTTTTGCCGGATCCGTTCTGTAATCTTCCCTGCACTGGTGCCATAATATGATGATCTCACGGTGCCACTCCTGGCATAACGAGTCATAATAGCTGAAGATGTCTCCCCGCGCCGGAGCTGTTGCTGTAATGATAATGATAAATGCCAGTAACGGCTTTCTGATCGCCATGTTATGGTGTTACGATGTGTCTATACAATAATACAAGGTTTTGACGGTGTGTGTACAAGACGCCTTGGAAAATCACTCTATGGGGTGACAAGACGCATAAGTGGCAGGTCTACCTTTGTTGCTCTGTTAACCATCTTACACGATTATGAAAAATATTTACCTGCTGATTTTTTTACTGTTTCATGTGGTTTTATCCCGCGCCCAGGTGTCTGACACTTCGGCGGCCTGGGCATTTATGGGAGGTGCAACCACAGTAGGGACAAATGCTTCGGTCCCGACAACCGCAGGAGGTGGGTTCGCTGCGGCAAACCGGCCCAGGAACAGGCAATACACGCATCTTTGGACGGACACCCGTAACCGGATCTGGCTGTTTGGCGGATCCGGCGGAGTGAATGCTGCGATTGCATTGAATGATTTATGGGTGTTCGATCCTGCTCAGGGCGCAGTTGGTGAGTGGCGCTGGGTGGCCGGTTCGGGTGAGAACGGCAAGCATACAGGGACGCTTGGCCAGTCATCGGTTGCCAACATTCCCTCGGCGCGTCACCAAGGGATCACCTGGAAAACGTCCGGTGATCGCTTGTGGATTTTTGGCGGGCAGCAGGTGTTTGGTACCAGCTATACGAGCGCTGCTTACGGTAATGATTTATGGAGGTTTGATCCGGCTACCGAAGAGTGGACATGGGTGACAGGAGAATTGCCAACGGCAGCAGGTACCCTTGGCACGCGGACGGGCAGCTACCCGGCGCAAGCCGGCCAGGAGGGAACGCCGCGCGGAAGGGGCTGGGGTGTAAGTACCGTGGATAATTCGGGAAATCTCTGGATGTACGGAGGAACAACAAATGGTACCGGAAGCGGATTCATGGGAGATGTATGGAAGTTCGACGTCACTGCCGGTAAATGGTTCCTCATGTGGGGCAGCGCAACACCTGATCTGCAGCCGGATTATAACGGCCAGCAAACTCCGGGAACGCCCGGAGGTAGTCCCGGGGGGAGGCATGCTGCGGCTTTTTGGAGCGATGCACAAGGGAATGTCTGGGTATATGGAGGGCATGGCAGTTCGCATTTCTTTTCGGATATGTGGAAGTTCGACATTACGACATTGCAGTGGACCTGGATGTCCGGATCGAATCGGCCATCGTTAATGCCGCCCCAGAACAATAATGATGGAAACGGCTATTGGGGTGACAGGGGTGTACCCTCCACCAGCAGGTATCCGGGTAAGCGATACGGCATGGCTTCCTTCAAAGATAAACAAGGGCGTTTCTGGCTTCATGGTGGCCGCGCTGCATCCGGTACGGGGAATGCCCTTAAGAATGATATGTGGATGTTCGACCCCCAGTCCCTGGCATGGACCTGGATGGAAGGCGACAGTGTCAGCGACCGGCACGGTGTTTCGGGAGCTGTTGGCGTACAGGATCCTTCATACAAACCCAGTGGGCGGATCAATATGGGGCTGGGCGCCGTGGATACGGCATACAATTTCTGGCTTTTCGGAGGACATGGTCTGGGTATGACTGGCAATGCTGCGGCAAGAAACTTCCTGGGCGACTTTTGGAAACTCTTTCCTACCACACCGCCGGCATGCACATTGACCGCATCGGTGACTGCTTCCGGGCCGGTGAGTTTCTGTGCCGGCGATAGTGTCTTGCTGAAAGCCAACAACCTTACCGGCGTGAGCTACGAATGGAGAAATGGCGCCACTGTGCTACCGGTATCGGTGGACTCGGTCTGGGTGAAAAATAGCGGAGTGTACACGGTGACACTGACCCACCAGATATGTAACGTAACGTCGTCGCCTGTGAGTGTGACGGTCAACCAGCTTCCGGTAGTTTCAGTTACCCCCGGCACACTACAGTCCGTATGTCCCGGCGATAGCCTGCTGTTGAAAGCTTCGCCTGTCGGAATGTCGTACCAGTGGACACGGGATGGCCAGCCGGTTGGCGCCAATGCAGATTCCCTGTACGTAAAAGCAGCCGGAAACTACAATGTAAAAGTGACGAATCCGTCTACGGGATGCGCGGATACACTGACGGCCCGCATCCCCGTCAGCGTAAATACGAGGCCAACGGTAACCTTGAATGTTTCAGGTACTGCCGCGATTTGTACCGGAGATACGCTTTCGGTTAATGTAACCTCTGCGCAGCCGGGGTACAGCTACCAATGGTATCAGAATGGTCAGCCTGTCCCCGGTGTGGGTGACCGGATGCACGTGTATCAGCAAGGGCATTATAATGTACGTGTGACAGAGTCGGTTAATGGTTGTCATGATACTTCCGGCCAGGGATTATCGGTAACAGTACACGCACGTCCGATTGTGTCGGTGACCCCTTCGGGTATCGTAGATGTTTGCCAAGGTGACCAGATTCAGCTTACGGCAACGGTTACATCGGTGGTACAATATCAATGGAAGAGCCAGGGAGCAGTAACAGGAGGTAATGGTAATACAGAGATGGTTTCGTCTTCCGGACATTATTATGTAGTGGTAACGGATGCAAACCATTGTACAGACAGTTCTTCTGCTACCGAAGTCCGGGTACGTACACAACCTGTTTTCTCTGTCAATCCCTGGAATGACACTGCATTTTGCACGGGAGGAAAAGTGTTGTATACTATTGCCGGTAATGATACCGCGTTGCAGTATCAATGGCTCAGGGACGGTGTTTCGATTCCTTCGGCTACACTGAATTATTACGAAGCCAGTATATCCGGTGTATACGAAGCGGTAGTTTCATGGGTATCGTTATCCGGATGCAGTGATACATCGGCAGCAATATCAGTTACAGTTTTTCCGTTGCCGCAACCCGATATAGAATATGATGGTACTGAATTATACTCTGATCCGGGACATGCTTCGTATCAGTGGTATTTCGGAGCACAGCCGGTAGGACAAGGCGATCGTTATACGCCCGCTGAAAACGGCGCTTATAGCGTGTATGTTACAGACTCGAACGGATGCGAAGGTGTGTCGGCTGTGTATAATGTCAATGATATCAGAACGAATATTAGCGGAACAGCTTCGCCGGTATTGATTAATATATATCCGAATCCGGTTGCAGGCACTGCTGTGTTTTTTGATTACAGCTCACCCGTAAATTACCACTTGTATAGTCTCGAAGGGAAGTTACTTCGCCACGAGTTGAAGGTGCATCAGGCTGATGTTTCTCTTTTATCGGATGGCGTTTATGTACTCCGTGTTACAGACGAAGCCGGAAGGCTGTTGAAGGTGGAGCGAATAATCAGGTATGCGAGATGAAAAATCCGGACATAAACCCTTAATTCTTCATAATCATGATTCATTTGGTTAAAGCCGGCTTTTTCTTAGTGCTGGCGTTTATGATGATACCATCATATGCGCAGGTGCCGGTTATTCAGTGGCAGCGTACAATCGGCGGATCCGGCGATGACCGGCTCATTATGGCACGTCAAACTCCTGATCGGGGATATATACTGATCGGCACGTCCGAATCGGGGATATCAGGTGAAAAGACAGAAGCAGATCGTGGTGAATCCGATATATGGATTGTAAAGACGGATGAGATGGGAAACATCCAATGGCAGAAGACATACGGTGGCGCCCATAACGACTATGCGCCCTCAGTTATCAGGACACGGGATGGAGGATATGCCGTCTTGAGCTATTCACAATCAAGTAATACAGGAGATAAGACCAGCACCAACCGTGGAACGGTGGGCAGCGCTCAGACCGGTAACGACATTTGGTTGCTGAAGCTCGATGCCGGCGGTGCATTGCAGTGGCAGCAAACATATGGATCCAACCAGGCAGATGCCGCATTCACGATCATCCAGTTGCCGGATGATGGCTATATAATATGTGGTTATACGGCCGGGTCGGGTGGTGAGCGAACAACACTTTCATACGGTTATAATGACCATTGGATGATCCGAACTGATGCAAGTGGCAGTATTCTGTGGCAGAAGTCGAACGGTGGTAGTTTTCACGATGCATTGTATGGTATGATCCAGGTGCCGGGAGGCTATTTGGCCGGAGGTTATTCCTGCTCAGGCCCCGGCGGTACGAAGACAACGCCTTTCCTCGGGATCGGTGGCCCGAGTAACAGCACCGCCAACCGGGATAACTGGGTGATCCGGACGGATACTGCGGGCAACATCATCTGGCAGCAGGAAGTGGCCGGCCAAAGCGGTTTTGAATTCCAGATAGGTAACCGTGCCGCACACCGCAGCGCCGAGTATGGAGTGACTATGAACAGTGCAGGTCAATACCTGATCGGGAATACATCGACCTCAGGCGCCAACGGGAATAAAACTACGGTCAACCGGGGTGCAATGGACTTCTGGGTTGCAGGACTTGATTCAAGTAATGGTAATATACTCTGGCAGCATTCTTTCGGAGGAAACCTGGATGATGAATTGGGAGCCGTTTTCCAGACGACCGATGGCGGATACTTTCTTGCTGGTTTGTCCAATTCCAATATTAGCGGAGAGAAAACTGAAAACTCCCGGGGCGGCGCAGATTACTGGGTTATCAAAACGGATCCCGGCTGGGGTATTCAATGGCAGATGACGATTGGCGGCACCGACGGAGATACGCTGTGCAACGCGATCCCGACGATTGATGGCGGCTTTCTGTTGTCCGGATGGTCGAATTCTCCGATATCAGGAGAGAAGACCGAAGCAAGCCGCGGTGGCGTGGACTGGTGGCTGGTAAAGCTGGGGCCCTGCGATACAACGCCTACACGTATTGCAGATCGGATCTGCATAGGAGATGATTACACGTTACCGGGCGGCAGTGTTGTAAGCCAGGCGGGGGTGTACTATGATACATTACGTAACCAATGGAATACTTGCGACAGTGTTGTGATTACTACGCTCGCTTATTACAATGACAATATTCATATTATGAACGGTCGGCTGCTCGGCGATGATACTGCGATTTGTGCAGACCGGAGTATAAGACTCGAGGCAAGCTATCCGGGCGCTTCATATCTGTGGAGCAACGGAGCTGTCACAGCAAGTATCGATGTGACTGCTACTGGCGACTATTCCGTAACGATCCAAAGCGCTAATGGCTGTACTGCGCGGGATACGATACAGGTGACCGTTCATCCTGTACCGGCGCCGGATTTAGGGCAGGATACGGGTATTTGCGACCGCGATCTGCCGTTTGTGCTTTCTGTACAACCGGAGCCGGGCGAAAAATATCGCTGGAGTACCGGATTAACTGCTCCTGAGATCGAAGTCTTCTACAGCGGCAGGTATATACTTGAGGTAGAACTGAATGGTTGTACCGGGCGCGACAGTATTGAAGTGACGGTGGTGCGGACGCCTGTGTTTTCTATCGGCGCCGACAGTACGATCTGTGAGCAGTTTCCGCTACGCATCGGTACGGAGATACCCGGAGCTTCTTATGAATGGAGTACTGGCGCAACAACCTCTTTTATTGAAGTCAGCCAAAGTGCTGCTTATATCCTTGAGGTGAACCTGTCGGGGTGTCGTGTAAGAGATACAGTGTTCATTACGGCGATGCCTGTTCCTGATATTGATTTGGGTAATGACGGTGATATCTGCCCTGAGGAAACGATCCTGCTGGATGGTAGTTACCAGCCCGGGAGCCGCTACGTGTGGAACACTGGGGATACGACTGGTGTGTATGGCGCGACCACTGCCGGTACTTACCGTATCGAAGTAGTGTCGGAACACGGCTGCATCGGTGGGGATGAGATTACCTTGTCTTTTTACCCGAAACCGGTGGTTTCTCTGGGCAGGGATACGTCTGTGTGCGAGGAGACCCCGCTTCGGCTTTCAGCCTGGGGGGTGAACGCTGATTCGATCCGCTGGTCTGACGGGAGCGTAGGGAGCACGGTTGATATTCGTCATGGCGGGGAATATATCGCTACAGGGATCAATAAATGCGGCACAGGTTCTGATACGATAGCGGTTAAGCAGATCTTCTGTGATATCTGGCTTCCGAATGCGTTTACCCCGAATAGTGATGGGATGAACGATGTATTCCGGATACTGGGTAATACAGCGCGTCTTGAGGGCGTCACACTGAGCGTGTACAATCGTTGGGGAGAGCGCGTATTTATCACGCAAGACAAGTATAAAGGCTGGGACGGTTATCACAAGGGCATTGCCGGGCAACCGGGAACGTACGTGTACCTTCTGGAGTACAGCCTGGACGGCAAACCGTATAAACAAACAGGGAATTTCCATTTGTTACGGTAAACATGGTGTCGGGCGAATAATTATTCGCCCGACACCATTCCCCAATAACCATTCACCCCTGTCCATACGATTAT
Source organism: uncultured Chitinophagaceae bacterium (assembly GCA_964527735.1). Classification (GTDB taxonomy): domain Bacteria; phylum Bacteroidota; class Bacteroidia; order Chitinophagales; family Chitinophagaceae; genus JBEBVQ01. The sequence continues at coordinate 10,811 of CAZGPG010000027.1, forward strand.
ATAAAACAACAAGAAGAACAAGATGAATGCAATTATGAGAAATGCGCTGTCGCTATGTGCGGCAGGAATGGGTGTGGTATGCGCACAAGCTCAGGAGCCGGGATGGTTGTCCGTGGTGACGGATGAAGCAGGATTAAGCAACCAGGGTGTTTTCTGCATCTCGGTGGCCGACATCAATAACGATGCTTATCCGGACCTTGCTGTGATCAAAGGGGGATGGGGTACAGGGGCAGAGAATACGGTCCGTCTGTATCTGAATGTGGCAGACGAGACCAGCGGTAAGCGTAAATTTGTGGATGTGACGGACGGATCGGGAGTGAACGACCGTCCGGGCAGCACGGAGCCGAGCCGTGGGACGCTGGTGATAGCGCTGGCGGATGTGAATAATGACGGAAATATTGATTTGGTGCGGGGGAATTATTATCACCGGTTAGGGACATTTACCGATCAGGGTGATCGGTGTGAAGTGCTGCTGGGCAATGGTCAGGGAAAATTTTCGTTGGTAGCGAACAATGGCCTGCATGAACTTGGGTTGGTGAATGCGATCGGGATGAGCTTTCTGGATTATGATAAGGATGGCAACATTGATCTTTTTATTGCGAACTACTCCAAAGATCATGACAATAATATCTGGACGCCGGGTTACCTCATGAAAGGGAACGGAGACGGCACATTTACGGAAGTGACTGCACAGGCAGGTATTAATCAGACAGAGCCTATGTATGGATCTACAGTCGTTGACTGGAACAACGACGGTTGGCCTGATATTGTGACGGCTCCTTATTGCCGTACAAATGGGAAGCTGTGGAAAAATAACGGTAATGGAACGTTCACGAATGTAGCGTCGGAGGTTGGCTATAACGCCCGATATATGCAAGGTGACGGAGGGCAAAACCTGTGCATGTGGAGCAATGTGCCGGAGGATTATGATAATGACGGTGATATGGACTTTTTCTTCAGCCTGGTACACGGTGGAACGGGTGCTAATGAAGGTCGCTCTGCGATGGCATTGAATGGTGGAGCTGCCACGGGTTATAAGCTGACGATGAACCGGGATATTACGCAGCGGAAGTCGCCGCAGTCGGACCATTTGGGGGATTATGACGCTTCCTGGTTTGACCTTGACAACGACGGCAGGATGGATCTGGTGATGGCTCAGGGTTATTACCGTTCCAACACGGATCGTTTGTATGTATTTCACCAGAAGGATCCTCAGAACCTGGTGGATGCAACGGGCGCTATGGGTATGATCATTCCGGAGACGAATAATCTTCATTTGCTGGAGGTGCTGGACTATGATCTGGATGGTGACGATGATATCGTTCTTTGCCGGGATGCTGCTCCGCAGCAAATGCACCTGTTGCGCAATGAGGTCGGGCAGGACAACAATTGGATCGGGATCAGGCTTGTGGCGCCTTCGGGTGTGAACAAAAGCAGTATCGGGGCGCGTATCTATGTATGGAGCGGTGGAGTGCAGCGGATGCGGGAAGTGTATGCCGGTCGTGGTAATGCATCAGGGCAGCAGCCGTTCATGATGTTGTTCGGATTGGGTAGCAATACGGTTGTTGACTCGATGAAGGTCCTGTGGCCGGATGCGCAGGGCAGCGAAACGGTGGTCAGGAGCCCAGCCATAAATCAATATCACGGCGTTACGAAGAACGGACTTGCAGTAGCTGATAAAGCAGGGAGAGATGGCAGAGATGCAGGGTTAACGCTGTATCCTAACCCCGCTTCAGGGTATGTGGTTGTGCAATTGCCGGCTGATGAGCAGGTACGCGATATCAGGATGTTTGATATTACAGGGCGCGAACTGATATATAAGTCATATGGTACAGTTGCCGGTTCTGTTTATTTTGAATATGGTCATCAGGCACCCGGTCGCTATTGGCTCCGTCTGCTGACATCAGATGGGGGCACCCGTTTTGCAAGCTTTGTGCAGCAGTAGTGCAGTGTGGTTATTTCCCGGCCTTCCGTCTGTAGTGCAACTGGGCTAATCCCGTGTCGTAGCTTTTTGCGCTGACGAGGTCGAGTTGCTGTTCGGGCCTGCCATCTTTGAAAAGCCGTGTGCCATCGCCTACCAATACGGGGATTACCGAAATGATAAGCTCATCGATTAAATCATTTTTCAACAACTCATGTATTACTTCGGCGCCGCCGTCACAATAGATGTTTTTGCCATTTTGGGACTTCAGTTGCTGTATTAGTGTTGTCAGGCTGCCGGTATAGAAAATGGTTCTTCCGCTGGCAGGCCTTTCCGTCCTGGTGATCACATAGACGTCTCTTTCGCCGTTGTCATAATAGCCCGGACCGATCTCTCTAAGTACCCAATCATAAGTTTTTCTGCCGAGAATGACGGTGTCGATTGTATCGTTGAATGTTTTATGACCATAATCTTCTCCTTCTTTTTCTACTGATTTCAGGAAGCTGAGGTCGTCGTTGGGTTTGGCAATGTAGCCGTCAAGGCTGGTGGCGATGAAGATTGATAAGGTGCGCATGGTTTTCCGGATTTGGCTGTTAAAGATACCGGCAAATCGATTGAAATAAAAACAGATGGCCCGGGCATTCGCCCGGGCCATCTGCAATAATTCATGAGAAGTCTGCAGCTTATGCAACTTCAACCTCAGCGCCTGCTTCGGTCAGCTTCGCTTTCAGGTCTTCAGCTTCAGCTTTGTTTACGCCTTCTTTCACTGCTTTCGGAGCGCCGTCTACCAGTTCTTTGGCTTCTTTCAGTCCGAGGCCGGTCAGTTCTTTAACGATCTTAACGACATTCAGCTTGGAAGCGCCTGCGCTCTTCAGGATCACGTCGAAAGATGTTTTTTCTTCAGCAGCAGCTCCGCCGCCGTCACCACCGGCAGCTACTACTACTGCGGCAGCAGCGGGTTCGATACCGTAATCTGCTTTTAATACGTCAGCCAGTTCCTGTACTTCTTTTACAGTAAGGCTAACTAAGGATTCTGCTAATGCTTTTACGTCTGCCATTGTTATGACTTTTTAAATGTTGAAAAATTGTTTGTTTATATTGTGACTTGGAAGCCATGTTTAATGTGGGAAATGTGTTGAATGTGACGAATGTGATTAACGTAACATAACAGACATTTCCCGGTTACTTATTCTGCTGCGGGTACTTCTTCAGCAGCAGCAGTATCGCCACCTTGTTTTTCTGCATGTTGCAGCAGGGCGGAGATCACGCGGCGTGCCGGAGATTGCAGCAGGCCGATAACTTCACCGATAAGTTCATTTTTGGTTTTGATATTTTTCAGTGTAGCGAGCTGGTTGTCGCCGAAGAAAATATCTTCACCAATGAATGCTGCTTTCAGCTCCGGTCTTTCCTTTTTCGATTCAGAACGGAAAGCGCTGATGATCACTGCCGGTTCTTTCGGGCTTTCAGAAAACATCAGGGCAGTAACGCCATGCAGGGCTTCATAGATGCCTGTGTATTTTTCATTGTTGAGGCTTTCGAGCGCCTTTTTGATCAGCGTGTTCTTGGCCACCTTCATTTCCACGTTCTTCTCGAAGCAGGCGCGGCGCAGCTTGCTCACCTGTGCTACCGTCAAAGATTCGGTATTGGTGATGTAAAAATTATCGTACTGGCTGAATTTTTCTTTCAGCAGTTCTATTGCTTCTGTTTTTTGAGCAGGTGTCATTTCAAAATGCTTTTAAAGATTAATAAAAACCTGTTCCGGGTTATGCTACAGATTTTGTATCAATAGCCAGGCCGGGACTCATGGTAGATGCCATGCTGATGCTTTTCAGGTACTGGCCTTTTGCGGTGGAGGGCTTCATGCGCACCAGCGTGTTGATCAGTTCCTGTGCATTTTCGGCGATCTTGTTTGGCTCAAAAGAGATACGGCCGACGGAAGCATGTATGATACCGGCTTTATCAATCTTGAAGGCGATCTTGCCGCCTTTTACATCTGTAACGGCAGATGCCACGTCATTGGTAACCGTACCTGTCTTGGGGTTCGGCATCAGGTTGCGGGGGCCGAGGATTTTACCCAGGCGCCCGATCTTCGGCATTACAGACGGTGTGGCAACGATTACGTCCACATCTGTCCATCCGCCTTCTATTTTTTGTACAAATTCGTCCAGACCTACAAAATCAGCGCCGGCAGCTTTTGCTTCCGCTTCTTTGTCGGGCGTGCAGAGCACAAGTACGCGCTTAGTCTTACCGGTGCCGTGGGGCAGGGTAGCGGTGCCGCGAATGGCCTGATCCGCTTTCTTCGGGTCAACACCGAGACGGATGTGCACATCCACAGAGCTGTCGAACTTTGTGCAGTTGATATCTTTTACCAGCGCGCTGGCTTCAGCGAGCGTGTATTGTTTATTATTATCGATCTTGGCTGATACAGCCTTTCTTTTTTTTGTGATTGCCATTGTTACAAAGTTTTAAATAAGGTGAACCAATGGGTGTTATTTGGCGGAAGGCGCTTCGCCGTCAACAGTGATACCCATGCTGCGGGCGGTGCCGGCAACCATTGTCATGGCGCTTTCCAGGGTAAAGGCATTCAGATCGGCCATTTTATCTTTGGCGATCTCCTCTACCTGAGCCCAGGTTACCTTACCTACTTTGTTACGGTTGGGTTCTTTAGATCCTTTCTGGATTTTGGCAGCATCCATAATTTGTACGGCGGCCGGAGGTGTTTTGATAACGAAGTCGAAAGACTTGTCTGCATAAACGGTAAGTACTACGGGAAGCACTTTACCCATTTTATCCTGCGTACGCGCATTAAACTGCTTGCAGAATTCCATGATGTTTACGCCCTTGGAACCGAGCGCCGGGCCGATGGGAGGCGCCGGATTGGCCTGGCCGCCTTTTACCTGCAGCTTTACATAGCCGGTGATTTCTTTAGCCATTTAGCTTTTCTTTTTTGGTGTTAACGAATTGTTTGATGCGGTTGCCCGCGACAACTCTCCCAAATGCAACCTTATAATAAGAGCAATATGAGAATTGGAGCGCAAAGGTAGGTAGTATCACACATAAAAACAAAAATATTGTTTTATTTTCTTCAATAACTATACGCTCCCTTTGCCGCGCATGTAAAAGTGTGAAATGTAGCCGCTGCCGGTATCAAAACATGATACTTTAAATAAAAATATACTTGTTTTTATCTGTTTTTTATGATATATTTTTGTGCCTGAAATAATATATGTCACAAAATATCTATTATTATGTATAAGCAGTTTGAAAATTGGCTGATAGAAAATCAGGGCTTAAAGGCCAGCACAGCGAAAGACTATGCCAGAGATCGCACAAAAGCGCTGGAAAAACATCTTATGATTAACCTGGAAGAATTTACCCGAAACTTTTTCGACCGGTCGGATCCTTCTCTTTCGGAAGAAGAATTGACAGAAGAGCTTGGTTTGTCTGTTTTGGGCGCTTTAAATGGTATTTATAAAACGCGCAAGCCAAACATTGGCGCAGATACGTTCAGGATTATGAAATCTGCTGTTGTCAATTATATTCAATTTTTTGCCGAAAGAGAAGCGAAGTCCGGACATCTTCCGGCTAAGACTGAAAAACTGTTCCCGGTTGGTTATAATAATATTGCCGGCATCGTAATAGAACGTTCGGATCTTGAAAAAATATATGCCAGCCGTTTAAGAACCCAGGACAGAGCTTATGCTTCGGGATTCGTTTTTCCTAACCGTTTTTTTGCAAAAAAATATCTGGGTACTGATCATTTCGATAAAAACTTTGTCAAACCTCAGATCGCAGGAGCAAGGTACTTTATTAATGCAGCAGCAACAGACGCCCGTCTGTCTGATGTGCATGCAATAAGGCTCGCTCCGCTCGAAAACGGCGCTTACCAGGTGTCTGCGGTTTCAAAGCAGGGGGAAATGGCTGTTTATGCGCGTGATGCGGCTAATGCATGCGTACCTCTTGTTGTGGGTAGTGTTGGTGATATTTCGCTGGATCATTTTGTGCCGATACAAACTATCTTGCAGAAACATAAAGAAGAAGGAAGCATCCGTAATACGGAGTTGGTTTCCGCCGCACTACGGGAAGAACTGACACGCAGATCCTTAAAAACAATGCCTTCAGATGCACAGCGTACTGATATTTTCAAGACGGTATTTGAATCAGGTGTTTTTACGCCTGAAGTTGTGGAAGGTCTGAGTGAAGAATTCAAATTGATCAGCGGAGATGTCCGGCTCGAATTGATGCACAAGCATCACAATTCGGCCAAAGGTAACAGGTAAAATAATCACGCTATGCACATCGCGATCATTCGGCAGGTTTTGCTGATCCGTAAAATTTCAGAGGAAAATAAAATAGGTCTTTATCCGGGCCGCGAGACATTGATGAATTACCTGGACAGGGAGATGGAACTGCGTGGTTTTAGAGAAAAAGCAGGAAAGACATTAATCACATTCAGGAGAGATATAAGTGCTATAAAGAAATTAGTTCCGTTGGATTACTGCAAAAAACGAAAGGGATTTTCTTTGGATGCAGATGCCATATACACGAACCCTTTTCTGGAAACGGCACTTGAGTCTTTTGAGATATTGTCTTCGTTAAACGCAGACGGCGGATTACCCAAATATGTGATCCCTGAAAAGAGAAAACCTGCCGGTACGGAGTATTTCATCTTCCTGGCCCGCTGTATCAGCAACAAGGAGTATGTATGCTTTGATTATTTTAAGTTTGATGAAGAGCAGAACAGCAGTCCGGTGGTGGCGCCTTATGCGTTAAAGTCGAGCCGGGGGCGCTGGTATCTGTTGGGACGACCGGAGGGTGAGCAGGGGATAAAGGCGTATGGATTGGACAGGATCAGTAATCCGGCCGGAATGGGAAAACGGTACAGGGAACGTGTTTCGGCCGAAGAAATTGTGAAGCTGTATGAAGATTGCTTTGCCATGTTCAATACAGAGAAAGCAGGGCAGGATGTGGTGCTGGCATTTGACCGGCGGGATGGTAATTATATCAAATCTTATCCGATTCATCCTTCCCAGAAAACAGAGGATAAACAGGATGGAGTCATTGTTCATTTGCGGATCAAGATTACACCGGATTTTATCATGGAGCTGATGTCCCGGGCATGGTCTGTCCGGGTTATTGCTCCCGAATCGCTCCGCAAGGAACTGCATCGGATATTTTCCGGTGCAGTTAAACGAAATAAATAGGAAAGTAAACTTTGGTACTTATATTATCCCTGTCTTCTCCAAAAGTGCTGCAATTCCGAAAGCTGCGAGGGCCAGAAATACAAGTATCCATAACCTCATTTTTTTCAACAGCCGGGACTGTTTTATCTGTTTTAATTTTTTTTCGTAATAGACATGTAGCCCGTTGTCATTTGCCTGCCCGCGCAGTTTTAATAACCCCAGCTCATACTTCTGGATCAACTTGTCATAAGCCAGGTTGTTCACTTTACTTGTTTCATCATCATCGGATGAGTACTTCATGCCGGCCAGCGCGATCAGTAACTGATCCATCTCATGTTGTATATCCGCTAAGTCTGTCGAAAAGCGAAAATCAACGAGCCTGTTTGTTTCTTCAGTTATACGATTCTTCTCAAGCTCTTTTTGGATACGTGCCTCCTGTTCGCTTTTTTGTTTAGAAACCTCTTTACTGATGCCTTTGATTGCATGTATCGTTGCTCCGGTAATACCACCGGTAACTCCGCCGGCAATGCCTCCTTTAATACCTCCTGCCGCAGAGGATAATACTTTGCCTGCCGATGCGCGGACTGCAGAGAAGATTTGTCCCCGGGTTTCCGTCTTTTCGCTTTTCGTTTTTTTGGACGTTCTGTTAGGTGGTACGATCGTTGCCCCAAAATTCCTGGGGTTTACTTTTACTCCGGGGTAATGAATCTTTAAAAATTCTTCAATTACCTGGTATCGTTCCGAGCCTCCGAATTTACGTGCCATTACGGCATCCATTTCTACCGTTTTGTTGATAGGCACCGATCCGTTCAGGTGTCCTGTTCCTTTCACTGTGACTTTGTACATTTCACTCATTAGATATGTTTTTTATGATAACCGGTTTTGTGATAAATGTATGATTTTATTGTAAATATTGTTTTTTTACTTTGTATGTGAGATGATTAATGATGTTTTCAAGTCCGTATATGGGTTGTATACCATATTCTGAGCGTGTGTACAGGATTTTTTCTTTTTCGCGTTTAATAAATACTGCGAGCATGTGTTTTTCTTTTTGTAGCGGTTCTATTTTGATCGTTACGATATGGCACGCCTTCGGGGTTTCATACCTTATAGAGGAGACATCTATAAGGTTTAATATAGTAGTACCCAATTCAGTTTGAATAAGCGACATGATCATGACTTCAAAATCAATATCTTCTGCCGGATAATCAGCATGTGAAAAAAGGTCTTTTCGGAGATTTATCTTATAGTGCAGGGATCCCCCGTCCGCATTCAGAAAGGAGGCTATCTGTATCAGGAAAAAATCTTCATTCCACGTTTGTATAAAGGCACGGTTATAAAGGGTGGTTTGAAATTCCGGCAGTATATGTTTTTTTGTTTTCGGGTGGATGTTATAAACATGCAGGATGTCTGCAGAGCGCCTCTTTGCTTTTTCCCGTACCAGGAAATTATTTCTCACCCAGTCGAAAGGGATCGAAAGTATAGGATACGTTCCGTATATGCCTGTTGCTGCTTTGTAATCGTTAAAATCTACCCGATCTTCCAAATGATCCGGGATGCAATGGAGCCGGGTGTAGTATCTGTGCTCAAGCAGCAAGCCCTGTATCATCTGTTGCATGTCTGCAGGTGAAAAATTCCATACGCCATGTAGCAGGTGACGGCTTCCGGGCTTCTCAGTTGTAGCTGAAGAGATCAGGGGGCGTTCAATGATCATGTATAGCGATATCCCGTTTTCGTTTTCGTCAAGCGAAGTATATATTACGGCCGAAGATGCGATCATGGAAAGCGGATCCGAATATATGTTATCTCTATAAGCGCCGTATTTTGAACAGGACAACGCTCCGTCCCGGCACAGATCGGATGCATGCTTCCGGTAGTAGCTTATTGCGGCTGTCCTTGCATGCAGGGGATTCCGGGTATAAAAAATCTTCTCTTGTATTTTCCCCGATTCATGCAGCAACTCTCTTACTATATAGTATACTGCGGGCTTATTGCTATGCTTTTCCATGTCTTGTAACACACAAAACTATGGAGCGGGGGTATCAAAAACTGATACTGTAATGCGGGCGTTAGCTTGCAATCGCCTTCCGCACCGCCGGCGCCACATGCGTGCCGAACAGCTCTATTGAGCGCATCAGCTTATCATGCGGCACTACGCCGGTGTCCATCTGCAGCAGGAACCGGGTATTCTGGAACAGGCTGTGCTCATATAGTATTTTATCAATCACTTCCTGCGGATCTCCGGTAAGCAATGCGCCTTGTGGTGTAGTCAGTGCATTATACTGCGCCCGAGACATAGGCCCCCAGCCGCGTTCCCGCCCTATCCGCGACATGACGTCTGTATAATGAGGGAAATAATCATCCCGTGCCTGTGCAGCCGTATCGCCCACCAGCCCGTGTGAACCGATACCGACTTCCAGTCCTGTATGTCCGTATTGTGCAGCCGTATCACGATACAGCTTTACCAGCCGCTGGAACTGTGCCGGCTGTCCGCCAATGATGGCAATGTTGATGTTCAGGCCCAGTCTGGCTGCACGTACTACCGATTCCGGTGTGCCGCCCACGGCTACCCATATCGGGAGTTTTTCCTGGTAAGGGCGGGGATAGATCCCGGATTGGCTGGTGATGGCAGCGCGATGTTTGCCGGTCCAGTTGATCCTTTCTGATTCATTGAGTTTAACCAGGAGTTCCAGTTTTTCGGAGAATAATTCATCATAGTCTTTCAGGTCATAGCCAAATAGCGGAAAGGATTCTATAAACGATCCCCTGCCGGCCATGATCTCTGCCCGTCCTCCGGAAAGCTGATCGATCGTGGCGAAGCGCTGGAATACACGTACCGGGTCGTCTGAGCTGAGTACGGTAACGCCGCTGGAGAGCCGGATGTTCCTGGTGGTTACAGCCGCAGCCGCCAGGATCATTTCGGGTGAAGAAACGGCATAGTCGGGCCGGTGGTGTTCACCGATGGCAAATACATCCAGACCCACCTCATCGGCAAGCTGAATTTCTTCCATCAGGTCTTTGATCCGCTGGTGTACCTCAACCTGTTTACCGGTGGCCGGATCAACGTGCACATCGACGAAGGTGTATATTCCTAATTGCATGGGTATAATTTGAAAATTTGGGAATTTGAGAATGAGCTAATGATCGTCCTCAATATCTGTCAAGGCAAAGATCGGTTAATAAAAAAGACACGCCATTATCTTGTGATAAGAAAGTTGCCGGTGTTGGACAGTTCCACTATGTCATCCTGAACCCTCATACGCCGTTGGCGCAATCATCCTGCCATGACACATCCCTCTCACTCTCCCTTCAAAGGGAGACGATTGCACCGTTGTGCATACCATGCTTACATCCGGGAACGATGTGATCGTCCCCCGTTGAAGGGAGAGTGAGGGGGATGTAACAGACCTCTATGATAGAAAAACTGTTATCGAACCCCATGTGTCATTGGCACGAAGTAAGGATCCCACTAAATGCAGAACAGTGCTGTGTGGGATGCTTCCTTCGTCAGCATGACACCGTTGTTTGTTACCAGGAAGCCCCCTCCGGTAAAGACCATAAATAGGTAATACCTGTCATTGTCCGGGGATATTCCCATCTTTAGCTTTGCTGTATCAGTACAAGACTATAAAATGATACACATACGGAAAGCCCTGATGTCTGCGATAAGTCATATGCTGCTCTGTCTTATCGTATGCATGATAGCACACTGCGCCCATGCACAATACGATCATGTCTGGGCGTTTGGCAGCTTTGCCGGCCTTGATTTCAACAACGGCGCCCCGGTTCCGATTACTACTGAGATCAGAACCAGGGAAGGCAGCGCCTCCGTTTGTGATGCAGGGGGCAATTTGCTGTTTTACACAGACGGATCCTATATATGGAATCGCCGGCATGATCTAATGCCGGGCAGCGCTACCCCCATTATCCCGATGGACCCGAATGCTTCGATCTCTCCTACTTTCAGCACTGCACAGGGCGCCCTGATCGTGCCGGTACCCGAACATCCCGACCTGTATTATGTTTTCTCACTGACCGCCACTGAATTAATATCCGGAGCAGGTATGTTGTATTATAGCATTGTAGACATGCGGCTGGATAATGGTTTTGGGGATGTTGTTGCAAGCTCCCGGGGCATTCCTTTAGACAGCGGACTGACGGAACATATGACTGCCGTAGCAGGAAACGCATGTAATGTTTGGTTGCTGGTGATCTCCAGAAGCGACTCCCTGAAGGCCTATCATATAGATAGCGGGGGTATCAGCCGCCCACCGGTATTATCTCCGCTGCTGAAGAATGATCCACACCCGTCTGCGGAAGTCGGGAGCATGGATGTATCGCCCGACAGGCGTAAGCTGGCTGTGGCACGTGGCCTGCCAGGACTGTATGATTTCGATCCGGAAACCGGAACTGTTACTAATGGTTTGTTCCTCGCCCCAAACCCCAACTATTTTTCCGCCTGCTTTTCGCCCGGCAATACAAAATTGTACGTTGGGAAAACCGACAATGTCAATGGAAGCATGGGCGTATACCAGTATGACCTAATCAGCAGTAATCCTGTCGACATTATCAATTCCGCAACCCGGCTGGGTAGCCCGGTATACGGCTATTACGGTATGAAAAGGGGGCCGGATGCAAAGATCTATATCTCTGATGCAACCTCTCCCGTTCTGCACGTCATTCAATTTCCCGAAAATCAGGGCCTGGCCTGCCAGTATACACAAGGTGGATTGACGTTGGTATCAGGTACCATGGCCCAGTTGGGCATGCCCAATATCAACGTATCTCCTGTTGAGCGTGTACACTACCAGCGGTCGTTTCCCGTTTTTGCCGGCTGCTTTACAGACCGTCATGTGCTGGAGGCAGATACTTCGGGCAAACAGCATATATGGGACAACGGGAGTGGCGGTACCACCAGGGAGATCCGCGAACGTGGCGCTTATTGGGTGCGGTACCAGGCCGGGGATGCCTGTATATTCTATACCGATACTTTTATAGTGGACTTTCAGACCACGGTGCTGCCATTTACAGGCGTATCGGCCGCCTGCCGGAATGATACCAACGGAACCACATGGGTCGCGCCCGTTCCCGGCGATACCAATACTTATTACTATACCTGGAGCGATATGGCAGGCCGGCCGGTATCGTACAGCGATACGGCTACCGGACTGGCTGCAGGCAGCTATGCCGTCCGGGTAATATCCGCTTCCGGCTGCGATACGATCCTGGAGGTGTTAGTGCCGGAAGAGCATTATGAGGTATCCTTTACCGGGGATACGCTTGTCTGCGCAGGGGATGAAATCCGGTTTGCGAACACTTCGGATCTGCATTTTGATACCTTCACCTGGATGATAGGGGACGGCGCTGTATCCAGCGACCGGGATGCCGTACATCGTTACAGTCAGGGAGGCAGCTACGGTATAAGTCTTATCGGTAAGGGACAGGTATGTACGGATACGGTATCTCGTACCATTATAGTAGATGATACGCTTGCGGTAACAATTATGAAAGATGACGACAGCCTTTGTGCCGGTGAAGCAGTTACGCTGACCGGTCATGGTACAGATAACACGATGGTTGCATCAGGTTGGCAGCTCGGCGATGGTACACAAACATCCGGGGCGCTTTCCATACAGCATACTTACCAACAGAGCGGGATCATGCCAGTGCAGCTTACCGTAACCTTCAGGGTTTGTCCTGATGTAACGGTACGGGATACCCTGTATGTTTTCCCTGTTCCGGAGGTTGATCTTGGCCCGGATACTTCAATCTGCCCCGGTAGTTCGCCCATTGTGCTGCACAATCGTATCGCACAATCCGTAGATTACCGGTATGTTTGGAATACACGCGCTGTTTCCCCGCAAATCAGTGCGGGCAGCCCCGGAGTATATCATGTGACCGTTACTTCCGGTGATGATTGTGTTGCATTCGACGAGATAGAAATACGCAAAGACTGCTACCTCGATATCCCGAATGTATTTACGCCCGACGGCGACGGGCGGAATGATTATTTTTTCCCCGGCAGCTCTTTTTCCGGCAGTGTGGTTTCTTTCCGGATAGTGATTCTCAACCGGTGGGGCCAGAAGGTTTATGGAAGCACGGCGCTTAACGGCCGTGGCTGGGACGGCACGCTGAATAACCAGCCACAACCTCCCGGTGTGTATGTATACCAGATTGAGGTCAGCTTCGCAAATGGTGTGCAGGAACGTTATCAGGGTAATGTGACGCTGGTGAGGTAATGAGTTGCGGCGGATCAGCGTATAAGCGTTACTGTTCCTTTCATCTGCAGGCCCGATCCTTCAAGGCAATCGCCGGTGATCCGGTAGTGATACGTGCCCGTTTCCGCGTTCTGTCCTCTGTGCCGGCCATCCCACCGATCCTGTGCGGAGTAAGAGGAGAATACCATTTGTCCCCACCGGTTATAAATTTCCATTTTATAACCGGCTACCTGATCTTTTGTGACCGGACCGAAGTGGTCATTCTTCCCATCTCCATTGGGTGTGAACGCATCGGGCATAAATATACGACAGCAATGCGCTGCGGGAATAGTGATGCCGGTCGTGTCTCTGCATCCCTGCCCATTTGCGCCTTCAACGGAATAAGTATTGACTGGTTGCTGTAGTTGAATGATCAGTGTATTCCCTGCTATTACACTACTGTTGTCCGTTTGCCATGTGTATACATCAGCGCCGCTGGCGGAGAGGGTCAGGCTATCGCCTGCGCAATAGGGGGGTGTTCCGGGTTCATACGAAATAACTGTGACGGGCGCCGCGAGCATGGTCAGATCAAGTGTGGTGAAAGAATCACACCCATTGCTGCCGGTAAAAGTACCGGTATAAGTTCCTGACTGAAAAATGATGGAACCATCGAACGGGTAGCCCTCATTGCTACATGCGGTATCATAAAAAGCATGTGATACAGGATGGCTAACACTGATAAATGAATCGGCAGCAGAAGTACATTGCCCGTTATCGGCGGTAACGGTATATACGCCTTCGTGTATTTCCCTCGCTTCCGGTATTAATGGGTCGGCAATTGAATCGCTGAAGCCGGCCGGGCCTGACCATGTATAAGAGACGCCGGGGATGGGATCAACAGACAGTTGTAACGGACTGCCGGCACAAACCGGGTGTGGGAAGCTGATCACCGGTGTCGGGGGCACCGGCAGTAATTGTACATGTATGGTGTCCGTAGCTGTATCTACCGGAGTAGTAACGGTAAGCGTATAGATGCCTTCGTGTTCCGGGCCTGCATCGGGGATTACCGGATCGCGCAAAGATGAGCTGAACCCTGCAGGGCCGCTCCAGCTATACGTTACGTTCGGGATGCCTGTATTGGCCATAAGCCTGAGGGTATCGCCCGGGCATACCCGCTCCAGAACCGATGCAAAAACACCCCAGATAAGGAGCCGGAATACGCTGCCGTTCATCATGCCGTTTGCTTCTACAGACAGGGAATGAACAGGCCCGGGTATGTTTATCTCTCCACCGGCAGACCCGGGTACGGTAGCCATGCCGGGAGGACAAAACAGGTTGCCGCCGGATATGATTGCCTGTTCCTGGTTGCAGTTGCCATAAAAGTCTGATAAATGGGAGGGGGTAAGCGTATACCCAACGCCGTTTACGGTAAAGGAAATAATTTCGCCTTCATTCATACCGGATACCTGTATCCTGGCCCTTTCTACGGGTTTGGAAAATGAAAAAATAAAACCACCTATGCTATCCAGTGAACCAATGCCGTGATTACCAATCCCGCACCACCAGTCATGCCTGCCGGTTCCGTAAGGCGTGACCGTGACCCGGTTACCCGCAAGGATCTCTGTTCCGTTGATATGGGATACCGGGTAAAATAGCTGGGCATTGGCACTGCTGATGTTAAACAGCAGCAAAATAAATCCTGAAAAACTATTGATCAACTTCCTTCCATTCATTTCCTTGTCTCTTTTTCTTCGAAGGGGTTATTTAAAAATAAACCAAAATACGGTAGCGTTAACGGTACAGGCATCCCGGTCTTTTATAGGTGCCGGGATGCCTGTAAGCAGATAAATAATAAGCCGGATGGGCAATCAATTCTTGATAAACCTGGTTTTTAGCGATACGCCTGCTCCGTTCAGGCTGATAAAATATACGCCCGGCGCAATCCCCGAAACATCCATACGGGTAGTCCCGCTTTCCGAAACAGGTATCCTGTTAACAGTCTGGCCGGTTATGCTGATAAGCGACAAGGTTGATGACTCACCGGTATTATACCCTGTAGCAATAAGAATTTCATTCTGTGCCGGGTTGGGGATTACCTGAAGCGGGATATCCCGGTTAACATCAGATACACTTTCCGGGAATATCGTGACCTCGGTGCATACAGACATTCCGCTACAACCCTGGTCACTCGTTACGACCACCGCATAGTTACCGGAAGAGGAAGGTGTAAATTCCCGGTTGGTTGCCCCTGCGATAGCCGCATCCTGGTTGTCACAATCCACCCATTGATAGCTGCCGGCGCCTGCGGCGCTGGCTGTAAGCGTATGCCCGTCTTTTGTAACGGAGCGATCAGGCGTATTATTAATCGTCAGGTCGAGGGTGATGATACTGTCGCAACCCACGATGTTTTGAAGCGTATCTGTATATATGCCGGTTCCGTTATAACTCCGGCCATTAAATGAAAAACTGTCACACCCGGTAGCGATTAAAACAGAGCTTTCCGTGCAATTTTGTTTCGTTTTATGTATGAACGCATTTATAGACCATCCTATCCCTGAGAGAAAAAAGCTGTCCGGTCCGGCATCAAAATCAAACCGGCCTCCAAAATCACCGACTGTATATACATTCGACCACTGGTCAACGGTAATGTCCCTGGCATAACCATAGTCCGAGGCAATAGATCCTCCCAGCCGCTGCCCCCATACAAAATCGCCGGTGGCGTCCAGCTTGGAAATAAATATCGTCCTGTTGCCGCTTGAGTTGATCATAAAGGAATCGGCGCCCGGATCCAGGTCAATACGCCCTTGAAAGAACCCTGTCGTGTAAATATATCCGGAATCGTCTACGGCTATACCAAGCCCCTGATCGAAACTTGTTCCTTGTAGCGCTGCCGCAAAAACGAACTCCCCGTCCGTGTTCAGCTTGGATATAAAGGGGGTGGTATTGTAATCAGAAACGATTTTAAAGCTGTCCGGACCCGGGTCAAAATCTGCGGTTAACTGGAAATATCCCGTAGTGTACACGTTCCCCTGTTTGTCCACTGTAAGTCCGTAACAAAAATCTGCAGCGGTACGGCTACCCATGCCACCGGCCCATAACAGGTTACCTGCGGGGCTTATTTTGGCAACAAGAATATCCGTATTGCCCGAAGTAAAAGCAGAAACGGGCACGGATGACGCTCCCGGGTTGAAGAAAATATCCGTACCGGTGAAGTAACCTCCGATATAAACATTGTCAGCAGTGTCTATGTCTATACCGTAGGCTTCATCTCTTCCACTTCCGCCCAGGTTTCGTGCCCAAACGAAATCTCCTGCCTGGTTAAGCTTCAGCACAAAAATATCAGGCTGGGTTCCGGTTGCGGTCAGGGTTTGTGGAGTTCCCTGCGGATTAAAATCCGCAGTTCCGCTAAAGTAGCCGGTAGTATACACATTGCCATCACTGTCGACCTTTGTGTTTTTACCATAGGATTGCCTGTCACCGCCCATATTTCTTGCCCAGATCAGTTCTCCCTGGCTATTATACTTTGCAACGAATACATCGACCATAGACTCCTCAACTGTATGGAGCCGAACGGTTCCCTGGCCGGGATCGAAATCCACCGTATCGGAGAAATGCCCGGTCACATACACGTTGCCGTCTTTATCTACCGAAATGCCATGTCCTTCGGTACCTGCTGAACCACCAACATTTTTTGCCCATACCAGTTCTCCTGCCACATTGACCTTAGTGATAAAAAGATCATAGCCCCAGTTGTCCGGCTCATGGCTGACCAGGTAGAAGGTATCCGGGCCGGGATCAAAATCAACGGTATCCATGAAATACCCTGTAGTATAGATATTTCCTTGGTTATCCGTAGTTACAGACGTCTGATAAGCATACATATTACCGGACATCATGATCGCCCAGTCAAAAGTTGCCTGCGCCTTCAGGTTGTCTGCATTGAAACATAATATACAAGTAACAAACGTCAGGAAGCGCTGAACGGAAATGCCTGTTTTTTTTCTGAAAGGATAAAATTTGCTCATTGTTAATTGGATTTAAGTTAAGTGTAAATTTTTTGATTGAGTGTTGTAAAGACCTTTTAAAGAGGGGTATAGCAAAGGTAGCGGCTTGGACAGCCCGTGCCAATGACAGGAATTACTCATTTTTGATCAGGTACTGTCATGGGACAGGAATCTCTTTCTTCAGCCTGGGTAGTCAGAAGCCGGAGAAGTTTAAAGAGAAAAATAACTAACTTTAATATTGCACGTGAATACCAACAGGGTATCCCGGATTTTTATGAAACATGCCGCTCTATGCATCTTTGGGGTTATTTTATTTTATGCCCTTGCTTCTGCTCAGGAGCAGGAGTATAATTTGATACATAAGCTCCGAAGCCCGGATACGGCAGTTATTAATGCAGATTTAAAAAAGGCCCGTCAGCAGGCATTAAAAAGCCCGGACAGCGCCTTGGTATTGTTGGCAAATACTTTGCAGGACAGCCGGCTTATTTCTTACCATGATGGCATCATTCAGTCGCTGGCTTTCAGTGGGGGACTTTTTATTGAAAAAGGCATGTACAAGGATGGGCTTCGCGTTTTGCAGGAAGCGGTGCTGTATGTTCAGATGACGAGACAGGGCATGATACACCTTGCGTCTGTTTATTCCTGGATGGGAGAGATATATGACCGCACGGGCAACTATGAGAAGGCACTCCAATGCCTGTATGAATGTCTCGCCAGTGCCCGGATACCCGGTTCCACATTTTCCCTGGCGCTGGCCTATAACAATCTCGGTCTGTTGTTTTATCACGCTATGAAGGCGAACCGTGGATGGCAGGTCATCCGGGCCTTGCCTTATTTGGACAGCGCCGAAAGAATAAGCCGTGAGGAGGGCAAACCGCAAATGCTTGCTCTGGTCTTGTCCAATAAAGGAACTGTATATAAAGCACTCGAAAATTATCCGGCAAGTGAACAAAATCTGCTGGCAGCACTTGAACTCGCCCGTAAATACGGGAATACAACGGTATTGCACGGCACATTGGTCAACCTGGGAGAATTGTACCTGCTGCAGAAACAGCCCCACAAGGCAATAGAATACCTGCGGGAGGTTGTAGAGAATGAAGGGCATGTAGCTGCCAGTCGTAAACATGTGGCGCTGCACACGCTTGGTGTTGCCTATTATGAGTTGAAGCGATACCGGCTGGCGGAAACCAAGCTGCAGGAAGCGCTGGACGGCTATATTCGTATGGACATGAAACCGAGCCAGCTTCCCATCCGGGAGATGTTCACCGAACTTTACCGCGTCACCGGCAGATACCGCGAAGCGCTGGAGCACCGGGATGCCTATATCGCGCTGAAGGATTCGATTGCGGGAGAAAACGTCGTAAAGCAGATCCACCGGATGGAGATCCAGTACCAGGCCGCGGAAAAAGATAAAGAGATCATCAGCCAGCAGTTGCAGATCGCGCATCAGACCCGCAACCTGGAAAGGAAAAATTTCTGGATCATGCTCACCGGGTCTCTTTCCTTTATGACTGCCGTATTGCTGGTGATGATCTACCGGAACTACCGCAACCGGCAGTCGTTGCAGCAAAATCAGATAAAAATACTCCGGCAGGAGCAAAATTTACTGCATCAGGAAAAGAAGCTGGAACGGATGAAGGCATTGATCGAAGGCGAGGAAAACGAACGGGCGCGCATTGCACGCGCGCTCCATGACGGGATTGCAGCGCAACTGGCCGTCATTAAAATGTACATCAACCGGGCCAGGAAAAATATGCGAGACCTGGAGCATTCCGAAGACTTTTTATATGCCATCCGTCAGTTGGACGAAACCGCCACCGAGCTGAGAAAAACCGCGCATAACCTCATGCCCGAAGTATTGCTGCACCATGGCCTGTTTGAAGCGGTGGAGATCTTCTGTGAAAAAATGAGCCAGGGGGATACGCTGCGGATCAACTGCCAGCATTACGGCACGCTGCCGCCGCTCAGCCCGGAATTTGAGCTTTCCATATATCGTATCGTCCAGGAACTGGTCCAGAATGTCAATAAACATGCCGAAGCCGGCAGCGCGCTGGTGCAGCTTAACTGCTATGATAACAAAACGCTGGGCATCACCGTGGAAGATAACGGCAAGGGCATGACCGGGGAACACGCCGGAGAAAAAGGTACCGGGCTGAAGCACATAGCAGGCAGGGTTAAAGAGCTGAACGGGAAGCTGGATATAAGGAACGGAAACCCGGGAACTAATATTTATATGGAAATTGATCTCCACCATCTGAATATACCCGCAGTGACACCACTGCCGGAAAAGAATAATATCACTCATGTATAAACCGGAATACGATGCCGATTAAAGTAATGGTGACAGACGATCACCCGATCGTGATAAAAGGATTGAGAAATACTCTGGCCGCTTATGAACATATACAGTTTATGGATGCCTTCACAAACGGCGTGGCGCTGCTGGAAGCGCTGAAAACCGCACAGCCCGACGTACTGCTGCTCGACGTCCGGCTGCCCGATATACAGGGAAATGAGCTGGCCCGGATTATCACGGAAGATTACCCGGCAGTGCGGATACTCGCACTGACCAGTCTGGATACCATCGGGTACGCGAAAAAAATGCTGCAAAACGGATGTACCGGCTACCTGCTGAAATATTCTGAGGAAGACAGCCTGATACAGGCGATAGAAACGGTGTACGCCGGTGAACGGTATATTGACGAATCACTGAAAGAGGGGGTGCTGCGAAGCATCGCCAGGAGAGAAGAGGAAAAAATCCCCGCGCTGACCACGCGGGAAAAGGAAGTGTTGGAGCTGATCGCATCCGGGAAGACCTGCCCGCAGATCGCGGAAGCGCTTTATATCAGCGTGCGCACAGCTGAAAACCACCGTTCCAGCATCATGCAGAAGCTGGAGGTGAATAATACAGCTTTGCTGATCACTACCGCTTTCAAGCTGGGCATCATCGACCGCGAATATGACGAGTTCAATTGAAAATTAATTCATTTTCAGTTTTCAATTATCATACCTTCCTATTTTTGTGCGGATAATTGCCATTATGCTTCAGAAACTGATTATCAGGAATTACGCGATCATTGACCACCTGGTGGTGGAGCCGGATGCCGGACTGAATATCGTTACCGGTGAAACCGGCGCCGGGAAAAGTATTATCCTCGGCGCCCTTTCCCTGATCCTCGGCGCCCGTGCAGATACGTCGGTGCTGATCCGGAAATCTGAAAAATGTGTGGTAGAGGCTTTTTTTGACGTGGAGGGGAATAATACTTTTCTCGAAGCCTTGCGCCAGGCGGAGCTGGACGAAGATACACAGTGTATCATCCGCCGGGAGATCAGCAGCGCTGGTAAATCCCGTGCTTTTGTCAACGATACGCCGGTCACACTGGCGGTGCTCAACCAGCTTACCTCCCTGCTGGTAGACCTGCACCAGCAGTTCGACCAACTGGATATCCGTAATGAGCAGTTTCAGTTGGATGTGCTTGACGCGGTAGCGCAGAATGCCGCGCAACTTGCGAAATACCGGCAGCAATACCGGGCTTACCGGGATGCGGAGCAGCGTCTGGCCGGTTATACGGCACGGCAGGCGCAACTGCGGCAGGAGTCGGACTACAAGCAGTACCTGCTTGATGAATTATTGCAGGCCGGCTTTGCAGGAGGAGAGATCGAAGATGCGGATCAGCAATTACGCACCATGACCCATGCGGAGCGCATACGGGAGGTGCTGCAAACAAGCCGTTTTACGCTCGACGAAGGGGAGACCCCGCTGCTGGGAGAACTGAAGCGTCTCAGCCAGCAATTGCAGAGCATAACCGGACTGATGCCGGATATACAGCCCCTGGCAGACCGGATACTTTCTGCCCGTGCGGAATTGCAGGATGTAGCGGATGAGCTGCAGCGCTATGAAGATAAGGTATTGCTCGACCCGGAACAGATGGAACGGCTGCGTGAGCGTATAGACCTGGGCTATAAGCTGCTCAAAAAACATGACGCCCCGGATACCGCCGGCCTGCTGACCATACAGGCACAGCTTGAAGCAGATTTGCGGGAGACAAATAATCTGGATGAACAGATCCGTCAGTGCCGGGAAGCATACGAACGACTGGATCGGGAACTGCGTGCAACGGCCGCAGACTTGTCTGCACGAAGAAACGAGGCTGCCACAGGTTTTTCTGAAGAAGTATCCCGCCTGCTGGCATCGGTAGATATGCCCGGCGCCCGTTTTGTTGCATCTGTACAACCGGTACCAGCGCCCGGCCCTTCAGGTATGGATGAGGTGCAGTTCCTGCTCGACGCTAACCGGAGCGGTCAGTTGCTGCCGGTGTACAAAGCCGCTTCGGGTGGGGAGATGAGCCGTATCATGCTCGCAGTAAAATCGCTTACTGCCCGTGCGATGGATATGCCGGTGCTGATATTCGACGAGGTGGATACCGGTATCTCCGGAGAAGCAGCCAGGCAGGTAGGAAATCTCCTGCGTGGTTTGTCGCGGTATCACCAGGTGATTTGTATTACGCATCAGCCGCAGGTGGCAGCAAAGGGTACCCGTCATTTTTATGTCTATAAAGAATCGGGCAATGACCAGCAGATACATACACGGCTGCGTGTGCTGGCGCCGGGTGAACGGGTAGATGCCATCGCCCGTATGATAGGCGGCGACGAGCCTGGAGAAGCAGTGCTGCAACACGTACGTGAGCTTGTAGCGGAGAATAAATAATACCTGTGCGGCAATGCCAGTGCGTTAGTTGATTTACAGTGTTATGATTAAGGTGAAAAATGTAATCCGTTTTTTTCGGGGATGTCTCCCATAATAAATTACATTTGCGTCATGTACGCCCGTGTCCGTTCTGTATTGTATGCGCTGATTTTCATGCTGATATGCCAGGGGAATGCCATGGCTCAGGAGGTGTGGACACTTGAGCGCTGCATCCGCTATGCGCAGGAGCATAATATTTCCATTCAGCAGCAGGTACTCAATGAAAGATTGTCGGCGCTGCTGCTGCAGCAAAGCCGTTATGCCCAATTGCCCAACGTAAATGCATCTACTGCCGGAGGGCGGAGCTTCGGGCGCTCAATCGACCCGACAACCAACCAGTTTATCAGCGCCAGTTATAATTTTATGAGCCTCACCGGCAATGCAGATGTGCTGCTGTTCGGCTGGTTTCAGAAACGCAGGCAGATCAGCCAGAACAAATTCAGCCTTGATGCGGCGAAGGCCGATTCAGACCAGTTGCAGAACGACGTGTCGCTAAATGTGGCGACCGGTTATTTGCGGGCATTGCTGGCAAAGGAGCAGATACGTATTAATGAAAGGCAGGTAGAACTGTCTCATGCACAGCTTCAGCAAACCCGGCATTTTGCAGATGCGGGCAGGGTGCCGGAGCTGGATGTAGCCCAGCTTGAGTCGCAGACCGCTACCGACAGCTCAAACCTGATTACGGCAATTGCCGATTACAATGCAGCGCTGCTTGACCTGAAAGCCCTGCTGAACCTGGACTTCAGTGAGCCTTTTGATGTAATATCCCCGGATGTGGACGTGACCGGCCTGCCGTCCGTTGCACAGCCCGATCCGGAAACTATATACGAGGTAGCCGCCGGCAGGTTCGGCTCCGTGAAGGGCGGCTTGCTCCGGTTGGCATCAAATCAAAAAGCATATGCAGCAGCCCGGAGTGCTCAATGGCCGCAGCTTGGCCTCAGTATGCAGTCCGGTTCCACCTATGCCAGCACGTTCAGTGAAATTACCGGCTTTACCACGTCTGGTGTCCAGCAGACCGGCGCATATACGGATGTAAACGGCAATTTTTACCCGGTTTATCAGCCGGTAATCATACCGCAGACTGTTTCCATTCCGCTCATGCAGCAGCTGGACAATAACTTCCGGCAAACGATCTCCCTGAGCCTTGCTATTCCCTTGCTAAACGGTTGGCAAACCCGTTATAATATCCGCAGGGCACAGATGGAAATACAGAACCAGGAGCTCAACCTCCGGCAGACAGAGCTTACCCTGAAGCAGGATGTGTATAAGGCATGTAACGATGCGATAAACTCCGTCCATAAATACAACGCCGCTATGCGGGCATCCGTTGCCGCTCAAAGAGCATTCGAGTTTGCCCAAAAGCGGTATGATATGGGGCTTACGAACATGGTGGAATACCTGACCATCCAGAACAACCAGTACCGTGCAGATGCCAATCTCGCAAGCGCACGTTACGATCTGATCTTCAGGCTGAAGGTGATCGATTATTATCTCGGGAAAGACATTAAATTATAAATAACAGGTATGGCCGAAGTTAAAGAAGTTTTATTGGAAGCGGTGAAGGCCGCCGGCGCGGTGATCCGCGAACACTTTCAGGGCACGTTCCGGGTGGAAAGCAAGGAAGGTATTAATAACCTGGTGACGGAAGTGGATAAAAAAGCTGAATCTGCCGTCATCAGTATCATACGGACCTCGTTTCCCGATCATGCGATCCTGAGCGAAGAGATCGGCCAGCTGAAAACAGATGCATCTTATCTATGGGTTATTGACCCGATAGATGGCACCGTTAATTTTGTGCATGGCATACCGATCTGCTGCGTAAGCGTCGGTATAATGCTCGGGGGGGAGCTGGTATTGGGCGCCGTTTACAATCCCATCATGGAAGAGCTTTTTTTCGCAGAGAAAGACAAAGGAGCCTGGCTTAATGACCGCCAGATCCGGGTTTCGGAGAAAACAGATTTTGAGAAAGCCTGCCTGGTAACGGGCTTCCCGTATGAATGGCCTGCTACAGGTGAACATCCGGTGCGTGTGTTTGAACGTTTTATTATGAAGAAGCTGCCGGTCAGGAGACTGGGCTCGGCAGCGCTGGATCTGTGCTGGGTGGCCTGCGGACGGTTTGACGGATTCTGGGAATATAACCTCCAGGCATGGGATGTGGCCGCGGGTATCCTGATCGTGCAGGAAGCCGGCGGGAGCGTTACGAATTTCAAGAACGAAGCCAGCGGTATTTTCGATAAAGAGATACTCGCAACCAACGGCCGTATCCACGAACCGATGCGACAACTGATAATGGGGGGATCGGTTTAATGTATTTATCTGCTATTTTAATTAAAATATAATAATAATGAGTGAACGTACGGAAATTGCATCGCTGGGTGAGTTTGGGCTGATTGATCATCTCACCCGGAATAATGAGATTACCCAGGCCGGCACCTTGCTGAGTACCGGCGACGATGCGGCGGTGATCGACCACTTCGGCAAACAAACGGTGATATCAACGGATATGCTCGTCGAAGGGGTGCACTTCGACCTGATGTACACGCCATTGAAACATCTTGGTTATAAAGCCGTCGCGGTTAACCTCTCCGACATCTGTGCCATGTATGCCACACCCACGCATATTACGGTCAGTATTGCCGTATCCAACCGTTTTTCGGTAGAGGCGCTCGACGAGTTTTATGAAGGTATATATGCCGCATGCCGGGAATACCAGGTAGACCTGGTGGGCGGTGATACGACCAGCTCGCTCAAAGGGCTGGTGATCAGTGTGACGGCGATCGGAGAAGTAAAGCCTGACCGTTTTGTGACCCGGAGCGGCGCCCAAAAAAATGACCTTATCTGCGTGTCCGGTGATCTGGGTGCAGCCTACCTGGGCCTGCAGCTCCTTGAACGGGAGAAGAAAATATACCTCGAAAATCCCGGCGTGCAGCCGGATGTGGAGAATCGTACGTACGTCATTGGGCGGATACTCAAACCCGAACCGCGGACAGATATTATAACCTGGCTTGAAGAACATCAAATCGTACCTACTGCTATGATTGATGTAAGCGACGGCCTGAGCTCGGAGCTGATGCACATATGCAAACAAAGCCAGGCCGGGTGTTTGATATATGAAGACAAAATACCGTTGCATGACGAGACTAAAGAAGTAGCATTGACGTTTCAACTGGATCCTACAACCTGTGCGCTGAGTGGGGGAGAAGATTATGAGTTGCTGTTTACAGTGCGTCAGGAAGATTATGAACGTATTGCTGCCAATAGTCAGATCAGCGTGATCGGTTATATCACGGACCCTGCCGAAGGAGCTCATTTGCTGACGCGCGGGGGGAATAAACATGCGCTGACTGCGCAGGGGTGGAATGCGTTTTAATTAACCAGTTAACTGATCAGCTAATTGGCTAATTAATTTCTGAATTTTGTAACCTCGTTTTTTTTTGTATTTTGAGCATCAATTTATACAATTCTATATGAAGTTCTGGAAATTGACCCTGGTATCCATAGTCTCCTTTTTCGCTATCGGCAGCGTTTTTTTGTATACAGGTTGTGTGCAGGATAGCTGTACCGATCTGCAGTGTCAGAACGGCGGTTCTTGTGCCGACGGCTTCTGCCGCTGTCCTACGGGCTATGAAGGTACGGAGTGTGAGAACCGCATAGCCGAACGTTTTATCGGTACGTATACCGGCGCTACCCGGTGCGATGAATCGCCCAGCGTTCTGGATACGGTAAATATATATGTGATCGAAGAGCCGCTTACGCTGGGTATTTCACTGCGGTCTAACCCCGGAGCGGATCTGCGCGGCTTTGCCGATGGCAACCGCATTGTGATAGCCGACCGGGAAGAAGGCAATGAAGCATGGTCGGCCAATGTAGTATTGCAGGATGGCCGTATCAGCATATATGTAGAGCACGTACTGAACGTAGAGCAGCATCAGAAGACGGTCTGTAACTTTATCGGTTCCCGCCCCAGACCAGAGAAGGAAGAAGAAGCTAATTAGCTGATTTAAATGTCATGGCGGGCTCGACCCGCCATCGTTTTAAAGAAACAGCTCCCTTTAACGTCGTCCTATAAGAGGCGATCCCGGATCGAGTCCGGGATGACAGGCTTTTTTATGCAATCGTATCCTTTTAACAGGACTCCCCACAATCGGTTTCATTTAGCTAATTGAATCGTAGCTTTGCACCATGTCGCTTAATATTAATTCCCTTACCAAGATATATGGAACGCAGATAGCCGTTAACAATATTTCTTTTGAACTGAAGAAAGGAGAGATTGTCGGCTTCCTGGGGCCGAACGGCGCCGGCAAGTCTACCACTATGAAGATGATCACCAGCTATCTGCCGGCGACATCCGGTACGGCGCAGGTGTGCGGTTATGACGTGCAGCAGCAGCCGATGGAAGTGCGCCGCCGCATAGGTTACCTTCCCGAAGCTAATCCCTTATACTATGACATGTACGTGCGGGAATATCTGTCGTTCACTGCCGGGATACATCAGTTAGGCAAGCAGTCTAAAGCGCGTATAGAAGATATGATCGGGCTGACGGGGCTTGGTAAGGAAGCGCATAAGAAGATCGGTGCTTTATCGAAAGGGTATAAACAGCGTGTCGGGCTTGCCCAGGCGATCCTGCACGACCCGGAAGTGCTCATCCTCGACGAACCTACATCCGGGCTGGACCCTAATCAGATCGTGGAAGTCCGTGATCTCATCACCCGTATCGGCCGGGAAAAGACGGTGTTGCTTTCCACCCATATCATGCAGGAAGTACAGGCGATGTGCAGCCGTGTGATCATCATTAACAACGGTAATATCGTGGCCGACGATTCGATAGACCGCCTCCGCCAGCGTGATGCCGAAGAAGGCGCACTTGTCGTGCATTTCGAAACCGCGATAGAAGCCGGCTTATTTGATAAGCTGCCGGACATTCTACGGCAGGAAGCCCTGGGCGAAAACAAATGGAAGCTGTACACTGCGCAACCCGACCGCCTGCGTAAGAAAGTCATGCAGTGGGCGCTTGATCATGATATTAATATTCGCTCCCTTCAGGAAGAGTCGCAGTCATTGGAAGAGGTGTTCCGCAGCCTTACACGTAACCCGTAGAGACGCGATTTATCGCGTCTCCCGGGGTTGCAGTTTGGAGACGCGATAAATCGCGTCTCTACGTGGCAGGTTGCGAACGCCCGTTCTGTTTTTCTTCGGCGAGCTTTTCTTCACGTTCCTGCTCCTTATCGTAAGCCCGGATGATCTGCTTTACCAGCCGGTGCCTTACTACATCCGCTTCATCCAGCTCAATATACCCGATACCTTCGATGTTGCGGAGTATCCGGGATGCCTTCAGCAGCCCCGATTTCTGATTCTTGGGCAGATCCACCTGTGTGAGGTCTCCGGTAATGATCGCTTTGGCCGAAGCGCCGATACGCGTCAGGAACATCTTCAACTGAAGGTCGGTAGCATTCTGCGCTTCGTCGAGGATGATGAACGAGTTGTCGAGCGTCCGGCCGCGCATGTAAGCCAGCGGCGCGATCTCGATGATCCGGTTGGCCATGTAATAATTCAGCTTATCGGACGGGATCATGTCATCCAGCGCATCATACAGGGGACGCAGATAAGGATCGATCTTTTCTTTGAGGTCACCCGGAAGGAATCCCAGGCTTTCGCCCGCTTCTACGGCCGGTCGCGTGAGGATGATCTTGCGTACCGCTTTGTTCTTGAGCGCACGCACTGCCAGCGCTACCGCCGTATAAGTCTTCCCTGTACCTGCCGGACCGATTGCAAAGATGACGTCGTTTTTTTCAGAGGAAGTCACCATCAGCTTTTGGTTCTGGGTTTTGGCCCGGATCACCCGGCCGTTGGGGCCGAATACCAGAATGTCGTTATTCGCCGGATCGTCAGGCGTATCTCCCTGCTCTTCGTCACCGAGCAGTTTGGCGAAGTAATTTTCCGACAAATGCCCGTTCCGCTCCAGGTATTTCACTACCTGCGATATTTTGTTTTGTGCAGAAGCGACCTCGTCCGCCTTTCCTGAAAGTTTGATCTGGGATCCGCGCGAGAGGATCTTGAGCAGGGGGAATTTACGTTTGAGTATGTCGAATTTACTGTTGTTAACCCCGAAAAATTCAATGGGATTAATGGTTTCAAGGTTGATGATGGCTTCTGTCAATGTGTCTCTCTTTTTCGGTATAGATTAAATATACAAAAGATGTGCCTTGAAGCACATCTTCCGTTTTAATTTTTTGATTTATTAACAATAACGACTAATAAGCCCGTGCAAACAGCACTCTTTGCCCGGAGGGTTTGCCGGAGAAGATGCACGTTCCTGTTTCCTGCTCATTATCAAGCGGGATGCAGCGGATCGTGGCTTTGGTCTGCTCTTTGATCTGCTCTTCGGTCTCGGGGCTGCCGTCCCAGTGTGCGGCTATAAAGCCGCCCTTTTCGTCGAGGATGCGTTTGAAGTCTTCCCAGGTGTCTGCGCGGGTGATATGGCTGTCACGGAATGCTTTGGCACGTTGGTACATATTGTCCTGGATCTCGCCGAGCAGCGCTTTGACGCGGTCAGCAACGGTGTCGATCGGGTTGGTGAACTTCTCTTTGGTATCGCGGCGGGCGATCTCTACCTGGTTCTGTTCCAGGTCGCGCATGCCCAACGCTATACGCACCGGTACGCCGCGAAGCTCGTACTCAGCGAATTTCCATCCGGGGCGGGTGGTATCATCATTGTCATATTTTACACTGATGCCCAGCGCTTTCAGTTCCTGCATGATGGCATTGGCTTTTTCGTCAATGACCGGTTGGGAATCTGCCCCTTTATATATCGGGACGATCACTACCTGGAGCGGTGCGATCTTCGGCGGCATAATCAGCCCCTGGTCATCACTGTGCGCCATCACAAGCGCCCCGATCAGTCGTGTGGAAACCCCCCATGAGGTAGCCCATACATAATCCAGCTTGTTTTCTTTATCCGTAAACTGCACATCGAATGCTTTGGCGAAATTCTGCCCCAGAAAGTGGGAAGTGCCGGCCTGGAGGGCTTTGCCGTCCTGCATCATCGCTTCGATGCAATAGGTGTCTTCGGCGCCCGCAAACCGTTCACTGGCTGTTTTTACACCGCGTATCACCGGCATAGCCATGTATTCTTCTGCAAAAGTGGCGTACACTTCGAGCATCTGTTTGGTTTCGGCAACCGCTTCTTCTTTTGTGGCGTGTGCCGTATGCCCTTCCTGCCAGAGAAACTCGGCAGTACGCAGGAAGAGACGGGTACGCATCTCCCAGCGCACCACATTTGCCCACTGGTTGATCAGTATCGGCAGGTCGCGGTAGCTCTGGATCCAGTTTTTATACGTGTTCCAGATGATCGCCTCCGATGTAGGGCGCACCACCAGCTCTTCTTCCAGTTTGGCGGCGGGGTCAACGATCAGCTTTCCCTTATTATCCGGGTCGGCCTTCAGCCGGTAATGGGTCACAACGGCGCATTCCTTGGCAAAGCCTTCAGCGTTCTTTTCCTCGGCCTCAAACAGGCTTTTCGGAACGAACAACGGGAAATAGGCATTCTCGTGTCCCGTTTCCCGGAACATACGGTCGAGCACATCCCTCATGTTCTCCCAGAGGCGGTAGCCATAAGGTTTGATGACCATGCATCCGCGTACGGCAGAATAGTCTGCAAGTCCGCCTTTTAAGATCAGATCGTTGTACCATTGCGCGTAGTCCTGTGAACGCGATGTTAAAATATTGCTCATTGCAAAACTGGCATGTTTTTAGGTGTAATATTAGTTGCCGGAGTGCGGCAAAAGTAGTAATTTCACCACAGTAACGAGTATAAAATTGTCTGGAATGAAACGTGTATTGATCATAATGTGTATTGTGTGCCTGGGTTTGGGACATGGGCAGGTATTTGCCCAGTGGAAGGACGATATTTATTATAGCAGTGAAGACGCGCAAAAGGAAGAAGAACAACGGGCTGCACGTGAGCAGGAAAGGGCGCGTCGCCAGCAGCAACAGCAGCAAAATGTTGCTACCCAGCCGGGTAACGGATACAGTGACGATGGGGGAGATTATGTGCGTACCTACGACAGCGACGATTATATAGATTATGACGACGACCCTTCGTATTACGCTACCAATATCCGCCGGTTCAATTATCCCTTCTACAATATGGGCTTTTACAGCTCCTTTTACGATCCTTTCTGGTATAACCCCTACTGGGTAGACCCTTATGGGGGATGGAACTGGTGGGGCAGACCCGGAATGGGTATGGGCTGGGGCATGGGCGGACCTTACTGGTCGTCGTACTGGGGATGGCATACATGGTATGGATATCCCGGCTTTTACAGCGGCTGGGGTATGGGTGGCTGGGGTGGCTATTACAGCGGCTACTGGAACGGCTATTATGCCGGCATGCACAATAGCGGCGGCTGGGGTGGGGGATACGGGCGTACCGTAACACATGGCCCCCGTTATTCCACAAACGGCAATTATAATACTGCGGTTCGGCGAAACAATCCACGTTCGGCAGGGCAGAATGGAATCGCCCCGCAGCAATCGCCGGTCTCAAGTGGTTCATTCCAGCGCAGAAGCAATGCGGAATTGCAGCGTGCCGGTCAGCCTGCACGCGCCGCCGGCAGGGATAATGCGCCGCTGCGTAATACAGCTCCCGCTTCGCGGAATGCAGCCCCCGGAAACCGTACAGCATCACCGGTACGCGGCAATGCCGGCCAGGTTGCGCCAGCCCGGAGAAATGTTCAGCCCGCATCGGGGCGTCAGCAGTTCATCCGGGATGATCAGGGCGCCGGTACAGCGCCTGCACGTAATCAAAATATACAGCAGCCCCTGCAACGAAATACCCAGCCGCAGCAGCAACGTATCATTAATCAGCCTCAGCAGCAACGGCAACCTGTGTCGCAGCCCCGCATGAACGCACCACAGCGTAGCGGCAGTAGCGGTGGCAGCATGTTCCGCAGTGGAGGTAGCACGGGTGGCGGCAGCCGTAGTTCCGGTGGCAGCACGGGTGGTGGTAGTCGCAGTAGTGGCGGTGGTCGCAGATAATGCCTGAGCGCGGCAGGGAAAATACCGGCCGGATTTTTTTTGACCCCATTAAACGTTATTATCTTTTTATTGTCCAAGATGGAAAGAGCCTGTATGAAAGCTATACATAAAAAACTGATCCCGGCCGCAGCGCTTTTTGCCGCTACTTGTTTTGCAGGCATAACCTCCGCCCAGGATGAAACGGATGTATTGCGTTATTCCTATCTGTCTCCCCAGGGTACCGCTCGTTCCATAGGCTTTGGTAATGTGCTGGGTTCTGTCGGCGGCGACATATCCACACTGAGCATCAACCCCGCAGGTATCGGCATATACCGCAGCTCCGAACTGCTGATCACGCCCGGTATCAGGTTCAACAGTACAGACGGTTCCTATCTCGGCACTTCGGCTACTGAAAGCAACACACGGTTTAATCTCAATAACCTGGGAGCAGTATTTACAGGTCAGGGAGGACGCAAAAGCGACTGGAAAACATTCTCATTTGGCCTGGGTGTGAACCGCGTTGCCGATTTCAACAGGGATTATACTTACAACGGCTGGAACGGCGGCGACCTCCGCAGCAGTATCACCGAGTTATTCGTCGCCGATGCTGATGGCTATCCGGATAATGTGGAATACGAAGGAACGCCCGCATGGTTTGGCTATCAGAGCTTCCTCCTCGATTTCGACGAAGGAAGCGGATATTACACAAACGTCCCCTGGCAGGATGGCATTCGCCAGCAGCGCTTTGTGAAGGAAAGAGGCGGGATGAATGAATACTTTCTGTCGTTCGGCGGTAATTACCGCGAGCAGCTTATGCTGGGTGTGACGATGGGCATCCCGAGCATCCGCTATACCCGTGAAGCTTCGTTTCATGAAGTGGATGAAATGAATTATTCGCCCGTTTTCGATAATCTTGCCTTCTCTGAAAAGCTTACGACCAGTGGTATTGGTATCAATGCCAAGATCGGGTTTATATACAAGCCGGTAGATGCGTTCCGTTTTGGCGGGGCTATTCATACCCCTACCGCTTTTGCCATGTCGGAAGTGTATGAACAGTCGCTGTCTGCCAATACGGAAGGATATGCAGAAGGGGGTGATTACATCCTGATCGGTCCCCGGAATGAGTTTAATTATGGTATGACCACGCCCTGGAGAGGTGTGTTAAGCGCTACAGGTATGATGGGTAAAATGGGTTTTGTTTCCATTGATTATGAATTTGTGGATTACCGTTCAGCCCGTTTACGGTTTCGCACCGATGATATAACCTGGGCAGCGAGCTACCGTGAGCTGGAAAGCCAGATCAATCAGTCTATCCGGAATGCCTACCAGGCGGCGTCTAACGTTCGTCTCGGCGGTGAAGTACGGCTTGAGCCGGTGATGCTCCGGGCCGGGGTCGGTTATTATGGCAGTCCCTATAAAAACTTTTCCGGTGGCGACCGCCTCGATTTTTCTGCAGGTCTCGGCTTCCGCTTCGATCAGGTATTCCTCGATCTGGGTTTCCGGCACAGCCGGTTCCAAAATGAAGAACAGCCCTATGTACTGCCTTATGAAGGTGTAATGACGCCTATTGCCACCCTGAAAAACAGCCATAATAATGTGGCGGTGACCCTTGGGTTTAAATTCTGATTATCAAATCCCTGAAAATATTTTCTGTGCGGGAACGCCGATTAACGGAATCGGTCGCATACGCCCGTTTGCAGCGTGTATCACACCTGTGAGCCAGAGCATAAACAGCATGATACCTACTGCCGTACTAACAACAAAGCTCAGCATGCCGGTGGGTAGCGCAAACCGGATAATGATGTTGACAGCCGCTGTAATAATATGCAGCAGCAGCGTCTGGCGGAGGTGGTAGGCCGCAAATGCAGTTTTGGGATCGCCGTATAAGGCAAAATAAGCGATCAGCCACCCGATGAATGTAAGGTAGCATACGATCCCGGCAGTTTTTGGATTGTCAGGAGACCCGATATATGTATCTTCTGCCATGAGCGATCTGGTTGCTGAAACTGGATGCCTTATCTTATAAAGATACGAAAAAAATACAATCCCCCTCTGTGACTCCGCCCAGCCCACTCCGTCATCCAGAATGGAGCGGAGCGTAATGAAGGATCTCACGTAATGGAGGGCAGTCCTGTGTAGCGTGGGATCCTTCGCCCCATTTCATTACGCTCTGGATGACATCAGGATCACTTGCCACGCCTTTGTCCCAACTGATATATAGTTGCTCTATAAAGGGAGGTTGAGAGGGGGGGCTCCTCACCACTGTTTCTTCGCTCTTTTATCCCGAACTTTGCAGGTATGCTCACCTGCCACGAGGCTTTTTACCAGCTACGACAGTCTTTATTGCTTTTGTATGATGCGCACGAGGCGGCAGCCATTGCACATGAAACACTGCACCATATCACCGGCCTCGACAAGCTGCAGCGGCTGGTGGAAAAAGACACGTCGCTTACCCCGTATCAAACCGGGATATTCGAGCAGTACGCCCGCGAACTACAGCAGGGAAGACCGATGCAATATGTACTGGGGCATGCATGGTTCCGGGGGCGGCAGTTTCGCGTAGATGAACGGGTATTGATACCACGGCCGGAAACGGAAGAACTGGTACAGTGGATCGTGGATGATTGTGAGAATCGCGTGGATGCGCTTCATATACTCGATATAGGCACCGGTTCGGGGTGCATCCCCGTGAGCCTGAAGCTGGCTATGCCCAATACCAGCATGGAGGCCTGCGATATTAGTGCCGATGCCTTGCAGCTGGCAGCGGAGAATGCCGATGCATCAGGGGCAGAAGTACGTTTTTTTCTGTGCGATATCCTTGATCCGGAAGCCTGCAGCGCTTTACCGGTATATGATATTCTGGTGTCCAACCCGCCTTATATCCCGGTTACAGAAAGCGATACACTCCATGCGCATGTGAAAGATTTTGAACCGTCGCTTGCCTTATTTACACCCGGTGACGATCCGCTGGTGTTTTATCGTGCCATTGCCGGATTCGGTCAACGTCATTTAGCGCCGGGAGGCGCTGTCTATTGTGAGCTGCACCGGGATTATGCCGAAGCAACAGCAGCGCTGTTTACAGCGTATGGTTATGGCGTCACGTTACGTAAGGATATACATGGACATCCGCGGATGCTGAAGGGAGTTATGAGTTATGAATGATGAGTTGAGGCGTTTATGTATCATTCATAATTGTAAAAAAATAAAGGGCGAATAATCATTCGCCCCTACGGTTTCTAAATCTCTCCTACCATCGTCCGTGGGTCTACCCATTCGTCAAACTGCTCCGCAGTAAGGTAGCCGAGGTCAATGGCGGTTTGCTTCAGCGTTTTGCCTTCCTTATGCGCTGTTTGTGCAATCTCAGCTGCTTTGTAGTAGCCGATTTTGGTATTGAGCGCCGTAACGAGCATCAGTGAATTGTGCAGGTGCTGGTCGATATTCTTTTGGATGGGAGCAAGCCCTTCAGCACATTTATCGTTGAAGCTCACGCAGCCTTCGCCGATGAGGCGGGCGCTGTGCAGGAAGTTGTAGATCATCATCGGCTTGAATACATTCAGCTCGAAATGGCCGTTGGATCCGCCAATATTGATGGCTACATCATTGCCCAGTACCTGAGCTGCGATCATGGTGAGCGCTTCGCATTGTGTGGGGTTAACCTTGCCCGGCATGATGGAGGAGCCAGGCTCGTTGTCGGGGATAAATATTTCTCCGATACCGCTGCGTGGGCCGGAGCTGAGCATGCGGATGTCGTTGGCGATCTTCATCAGGCTCACAGCAACGGTCTTCAGTGCGCCGTGGGCTTCTACGATAGCGTCATGTGCAGCGAGCGATTCAAATTTATTTTCTGCGGTAATGAACGGGAGGCCGGTAAGCTCAGCGATCTTTTCTGCTACTTTTACGGCATAGCCTTTGGGTGTGTTGATGCCGGTGCCCACGGCCGTGCCGCCCAATGCCAGTTCGGAAAGGTGGACGAGGGTGTTGTTGATCGCCCTCAGCCCGTGATCGAGCTGGGAGACATAGCCGCTGATCTCCTGGCCGAGGGTGAGCGGCGTAGCGTCCATGAAGTGGGTACGGCCGATCTTCACCACGTGCATGTATTCTTTGGCTTTTGCATCCAGCGTGTCGCGCAGCTTTTTGATGCCGGGGATGGTTGTCTCCACCAGCATTTTATAGGCCGCAATGTGCATGGCGGTAGGGAAGGTGTCGTTGGACGACTGCGATTTGTTCACGTCATCATTCGGGTGGATCGCTTTTTCTTTATCTGTAAGCTGCCCGCCCTGTACGACGTGGGCGCGGTAGGCTACTACTTCGTTGACGTTCATGTTAGATTGTGTGCCGGAGCCGGTTTGCCATACCACGAGCGGAAATTCGTTGTCGAGCTTTCCTTCCAGGATCTCGTCGCACACCTGGGCGATGAGCTTTGATTTTTCTTCCGGCAGTACGCCGAGTCCGGTATTGGTAAGCGCGGCGGCTTTTTTCAGGTAGGCGAAGGCGCGGATGATTTCTTTGGGCATCCGGTTGATGTCTTGCGCGATCTTGAAGTTTTCGATGGAGCGTTGTGTCTGTGCGCCGTAGTAGGCGGAGGCGGGTACTTTTACCTCGCCCATGGTGTCTTTCTCGATGCGGAATTCCATGTTTTATATGATTTGAAAGTTTTTAATAAGCTGATCAGCTAATGTTCACGGGTATTAACTGACCAGGTCATTAATCAATGTCGTCTGCCTGGCGTAAGGCGGGGCAAAGGTATTACATAATTTAATGGGTACACTGGTCTTGAAGTTGTTTTATAATGCCTCATAAAAATAAAATATAAAAGTCTTGCATTTGAATTTGATTTTTTTAAACTTGCATTTGTATTTAGGGGGAGGTGTTAGCTGCAAAATTTCATAAACATTTATGTATGGTGAAGTATCTATGTGTTTTAGTGTACCTGATCACTGGCGTAACTGCTTTTTCGCAGGAGGTAACATCAGGTTATTGCGGTGTTGATTTTGATTACGACATAGAACCTATAACGTATGTCGAGTTCGCCGGAATAAGAAATATGTCGGCAACTGAAATCAATTTTGGCCCGGCATTGGAAGATTTTACACACCTGGTTTCCGCAGTAGAACCCGGCGGGACCTATAATATAATATTGGAAGGGAATACGGGCGGTGATTATACCAATTATTTTACAGTGTATATAGATCTCAGTCAGGATTCTGTTTTTGATGAGGGAGAAGCATACCATATCGGATCCCTCTCTAATTCAACAGGGTGGGATAGCATACAGCTCCAGGAAAGCATCTTGATCCCGTCTTTCATAGAGCCGGGGTATGTGCGTATGAGGGTTGTAAAGAATTATGAAGACCCGATTGAACATGCCTGCGCTACCGGTTCTTACGGGCAGGCGGAAGATTATACATTGTTGATCCTGGATAACTCACCAGCATACTACTATCGGAACAGCTATTGTAAGTTTAATGTTACGAATGATGTGGAGCCGATCACCTATTTTGAATTTGCCGGTATTGAGAACAGGACATATGCTGCTGTGGACAGTTCTCCCGGTACAGAGATTTACACGCAATATTATACTGTTGTAACTCCGGGAGATTCTATAGAGGTCGTTTTGGAAGGTAACACGGCCGGTAACAATACAAACTATTTTACTCTTTTTGCGGATTGGGATCAAAGTAAGAGTTATGGCGACCAGTATTCCAACGAATATTACCGCATCGGCAGTATTACCAACTCAACCGGGGAGGACAGTACGCAACTCCGGGCATTTATTCATGTGCCTGAAAATGCACAGCCAGGTGCAGCCTTGCTTACTGTTGTTAAAAACGATTCTGACATCTATTATAACACAACTCATTTCAATCTTTCGGGTACTGTAATGTATTCGTTGCAATATGGGCAGGCAGAGGAATATACGATCGTTGTTGCTGAGCCGGTGCCGGAACCACTGCCTGAAATTACTTTTAGCAGTATCGCGCCCATCACGTTTGTCAACTTTGCCGGCATTTATAAGGAAGCACCTTCTGAAGTGGATTCAATGACACCGCCGTTGGCAGATTACGGGCATATTGTCGGTATGGCGAGTCCTGGTGACACTGTACAACTCCAGTTGAAAGGTAATACCGGTGGTAGCCACACTTTTTATTGTACGGCATTTTTCGACTGGGACCAGAACGGACGATTCGATGGCGTCGGGGAGGCGATGCAGCTTGGAACAATATCGAACTCCTCAGGGGTGGACTCCGTACAACTGGAGCTACCACTGGTGATGCCGGATTCAATACTGTCCGGAGCTGTCGGGTTGCGTATTGTGATGAATGCCGGTGCATTTGTAACCGGTCCCCACACGACTAATGTGACAGGCCAGGCGGCAGATTTTACGGTTTATTTCAGAAAAAGAACTCCATTTGAGAACCCTTATCCTGAATTCTGACCTATTCATATGAGGTTACTGCGATGCCATATTGTTCTGTTGATTGTGCTTGTTTGCGGCTTGCCGGAGACAGGTTGTGCGCAGGAGGCAGATCAGGCGGCGGTAGCCAGGGCGGGGCAGCGTTATCTGGATCTTAATATCCGATCGCTGGAGCGATACAACCGGCGACTGGAAGGAACTCAGCAACGTCTGCTGAAAAGGCTGAAACGGAAAGAGGGCAAACTGGCCAGCCGTTTGCAGACAGGGGATAGCGCCACATGTGAACGGTATCAAAATCAGGAGACACCTTCTTACGATTCAATCAGCCGCCTGCCTGCAAATGATCCTTCGCAGACAACAGACAGTACCGGACATCGTACTCATACCGGTGTGGATAGTCTGAAGCGGGTATTGCAGTTTACGCATCCGGAAGGAAGTCCGGAAAAACTGGCTTATGAGAGCAGGTTGGGAAAGCTGGATCGTGAACTCAGCCATCGTGAGCGCATCAACGAATTAATACAGAAACGGGGCCGGTCGCTTAAAAAGGTGGCTTCCGGTTCCGCAGGTAAAATTCCGGGGTTCAAAGGGATGGAAAAACAGGTGTATTACGGCCGGGAAAAGATGAAAACCTACAAACGTATTTCCGAAGAGCCTTCCCATGCAGAAGAGGTAGCGCTGGAATATCTGCAGGGTACGGAGGGTTTTGACCGTGCCATGCAGCAAAATAAGGGCAGTGCTCCCGTTATGGGAGGCAGCGGTATGCTGACCGCGACGGATATGTCTGCGGCAGGGATCCAGACCAAAGAGCAGGTAAACGGCATCCTGACGGAGCAATTGGGGGCAACGAATATTTCTAAAACGCAGGAACATATGGGGAAGCAGCTCCAGGACTGGCAAAAGAAATATAATGAGTCTGCCGGGCGTGCCCGGGAGGGACGGAATAGTGTGCTGCAGTTGCGGAGTATCGATAAGCCGTCGTTTAAGGTCAATCCTATGCGGGGGCTGCCTTTCTGGCAACGGATCGAAAAGCAGTATACACTGAATACCTTCCGGGCATCGGCAGAACGGCCGGCCCGGGTGGAAGCAGGGGCGATGGCTGGTTTTAAGCATACGCCCCGGCTGAGCTACGGAGCCGGTTTGGCCGGTTCGCTTGGTATGGGACAGGGTTGGCAGCAACTGCGTTTCAGCTTTGAGGGGATCGGGTTACGGACATATGTCGCCTGGCAATGGCAGTATGGTATTGGCGCCTATGCGGGGTATGAGCGGATGTACGGCCGGAGAATGTTTGGAGACGATCGGACGCAGGATGGGGGGACGGTACCGTCCGCGGTGCGTGCAACCCCTCTTTATACAGAAAGCATATTGATCGGACTGACCAAAAGCTATAAGCTAACCCGTGAATGGAATGGATCCGTACAGTTGCTGTATGATGTTTGGTGGCGGGAAAACGGCTTGAGGAGTCCATTGGTGTTTCGGTTGAATTATAACAAATGAGTATCATGAAGAGAAATGGTTTTGTTTTGGTATTAGCTCTAATGTTGCGGTCTGTCGGGGGCATGGGGCAGAATAATCCGGTAACAGATTTTTCTCCTATTATTCCCCATGACCGGTTACCCAATGCTAAAGCAGAAGGGGCGGGCGAAAACCTGATTTATGATGTGGATCTGTATCATGGTACGGCTAATGTGCGCATCCCGATATTTGATTATAAATTGGATGGCATGGATCTGGGTGTTTCCCTTTCTTATGATTGCAGGGGGATAAAGGTAGATCAGATTGCCTCAACCGCAGGGCTTGGTTGGACTTTAAATGCAGGAAGTATTATAGAGCGTAATTTGGCAGGGGTTGAAGATGAATATGCATTAGAGCCGTTGTCGGCGTGGACTCCCCCCTTTAATCCGGAAACGACTAAGTGGTGGAAAGTTAATCCTATTGCCGGAACGTGGGTACGGAATCAGTATATGAGCAGGCCACATGATAGCGAAAAAGACATACTTCAGGTTAATCTGGCAGGTAGATCATTGGAAGCTATACCCACGTTTAATGTGATGAGTGATACATGGAAAATGTTGGTAACAAGCCCCAAGTCTGAGTTGCGTTTTCAGATAAGGTATGCAACATCGTCTAACTGGCAGGGGTCTATTAATACTCCCCCCTCTGAAATCATTGACGGTCAGCCGAGGGTAGGGATAAAAGTGAATGACTCCATTAACTATTTTCGTTTCAACATACGTGACGAAAAAGGGCACGAATTTGAATTCGACCGTGGAGACTATCAATACAAAATGCATTCATATCCATATAAAGGGGAAGTGTCAGCTTCCCCAAAGTTTGCTTAATTCAAAAGTAGGCTTTCGTTGTTA
>CAZGPG010000028.1:0-45372 GCA_964527735.1 uncultured Chitinophagaceae bacterium
TATCATTATCCCCTAACGGGCTGCAAAGGTATAAACCTTTTCCAATTTACCAAAAGTTTTTTAATAAAATTTTGATGGATAATTGCCGCAGTATCAAACAACTAATCTCTTTAAAAACCCTTTTCTCTTTAGAAACGGAGTGCAAAGTTATGAAGTCTAAATTAAACTTCCAAATGTTTTTTTCAAAACCTCTATCCCTGCACGGTCATTACTCTAAGAACTACCCTCTCTCCTTCAAAAGGGAGGCAAAGATACACCGGTTTAATTAAGTAACCAATTTTTTAAAAATTATTTGCCGGTTAAACATCCGTTCCCCGGAAAGGTCTAACTTGATTATGAATCATTCGCTATAATTTTCATTCCTGCAGAAGACATGAATCTGAAACACATCTCAATAATCATCAGCATCCTGCTGTATAATTACAGCATCGCACACGCCCAAACCGACTTTACCATAAATGGCCGGATACTGGAAGAAGACGACGAGCTTACGCCGGTGATCGGAGCCACCATCCGCCTGGCATCTTTGACCGACACCAGTGTTGGTACCGGCACAGTATCGGATATAGACGGTTATTTCACCTTGCGGGGAATAGGCAGTGGCCAATACCGGATTTCGGTCAGCTATATCGGCACACAGCCATTCGAACAAATCATTTCTGTCACAAATGAAAACAAGGAGCTCGGGACCATCCGGCTAAAAAATCAATCCAGAATGCTTGACCAGGTGATCGTACAGGGACAGCAGATACGGGTAAAACAACTGGGCGATACTACAGAGTTCAACGCCGGTGCATTCAAGACCAATCCTGATGCCAGCGCAGAAGACCTGTTGTCAAAAATGCCGGGAGTCACATCCGAAGGTGGAACAGTGAAGGTGCAGGGGGAAGAAATTCGTCAGGTGCTGGTAGATGGAAAGCCGTTTTTCGGAGACGACCCCTCTGCCGCATTAAAGAACCTGCCTGCAGAGGTGATAGACAAGATACAGGTATTTGAGCGCCTCAGTGATCAGTCGCAGTTTACCGGATTTGATGACGGGCAGGGGCAGAAATCCATCAACATCATTACCAAAAGCGGGAGCAATACCGGACAGTTCGGGAAAATCTATGCGGGATATGGCTCGGATGACCGTTATACCGCCGGTGGTAATATCAACCTGTTTAACGGCGACCGGCGCATTTCCATCATCGGTCTGTCGAATAATATCAATCAGCAAAACTTCAGTAGCGAAGATCTGATGGGTGTATCTTCCGGAGGAAGAAGCGGTGGTGGCAGAGGGGGCGGAAGAATGCCCGGCGGGGGCGGGTCCGGAAGAGGAGGCAATGATTTTCTCGTAGGGCAGCAGGGCGGTATCACCGCTACCAATTCGCTCGGCATCAACTATAGCGACACCTGGGGAAAGAAGATTAATGTTTCGGGAAGTTATTTCCTGAATACCACACAGAATGACAACAAAACGGAGCTGACCAGGGAATATTTTACCGCAGCCGACAGTGGGCTTAACTATCAGGAAAAGAGCGCCACCGCCAACAACAACACCAATCACCGGTTCAATTTCCGGTTTGATTATACAATAGATTCATCCAACTCCCTGCTGATCACACCCAGGCTCAGCATTCAGAACAATGCCTACCAGACAAACCTCACAGGCAACAGCTTCCTGACTGGTCAATCCCCGATCGGGAATATCATCAATAATAACCAGTCTGACAACCTGGGCTACAACTTCAACAACAATATTCTCTACCGCCACCGGTTTGCCAAAAGAGGCCGCACGTTATCGGCGAATCTCGGCACACAACTGAATACACGGAACGGAGAAAGCGCTGTCTATTCCCTGAATGAATACCTTGGCGCAGACACTACCCTGCTCGACCAGCAATCCGACCTGCTCACCAACGGATATACTTTATCGGGCAACATCACTTATACCGAGCCCGTCGGAGAGAAAAGCCAGGTGATGATCAATTACAACCCGTCATTCACCGAAAACCATTCAGACAAAGAGACATTTAACTATAGCCCGGCAGATAACGGATATACGCTCTTCGACAGCCTGCTGTCGAATAAATATGACAATACCTACACAACCCATCGCGGCGGGCTGAATTACCGCTTCAACGATCAGAAGGTCAATTTCATGATCGGCGCCAACATGCAGCATGCGCTACTGGAAGGAGAACAGTTTTTCCCTTATACTTTCCAGCTCCGTCAATCTTTTACCAATATCCTCCCCCAGGCTATGTTCAATTACAAATTCAGCCAGGGGCAAAACCTGCGGCTGATGTACCGTACCGCCACAAATGCTCCGTCCATTACACAACTGCAGCAGGTTCCGGACATTACAAACCCGTTGCTGCTCAGGACAGGTAACCCCAACCTGATACAGGACTATACCCATACAATGGTCCTCCGCTACGGCAAGACCAATACTGCCAATGCGCACAGCCTGTTTTTCTTTACCCATGCCAGTTATACAGATGATTATATCGGTAGCGAAACCATCATCCCTTCCAACGACTCAGTATTCACAGATAATATCACTATACGCAGGGGAAGCCAGCTTACACGCCCGGTAAACCTGGACGGAAACTGGAATACCCGTTCTTTTTTCACTTATGGGTTGCCCCTGAGTATAATCAAAAGCAATCTAAACATGAATGCCGGTGTTAGCTTCAGGCGCACTCCTTCGCTGGTCAATGGCCAGGCCAATTATTCAAACAATTATGCACCTTCTGCCGGGGTCGTAGTCAGCAGCAACATCAGTGAGCAACTGGACTTCACCTTTTCTTACAACGGTAACTACAATATCGTACGCAACACTTTACAACAGCAAACAGACAACAGCTACTATTCACACCTCGCATCATTCAGGGTAAACTGGCTGCCACATGACCGGATCGTATTGAACACCAGCCTCGACCACAATATGTATTCCGGCCTGAATCAGGGCTTCAATCAGCAGTTCTTATTATGGAATGCTTATGCAGGATATAAATTCTTAAAAGACCGTTCTCTGGAAGCCCGTATCAGTGTATACGATCTGCTGAATCAAAACCAGAGCATCAGCCGGGAGATCACCGATACCTATCTCGAGGATAGTCGTACACGCGTGCTGACACAGTATTTTATGTTCAGCCTGACGTATACGCTGAGAAATTTTAAAGGTATGAGCAGTAGTAGCAGCAACAGAGAACAGCCTTCCCCACCCTTTGAAAGAGGACATCATTAATAAACCACCAGCTTCCGTTCAAACTGGTTATCCCCGATGATCGCCCGGACCATGTAAATACCAGTCGCAAGGCCATTCAGCCTGATCATGGTAATATTGTTCCACGATCCGGCAGGAAACCGCTCCCGGTAAAGGTTTCTCCCCGTAATATCTGTAACGGAAACCAGCATTTCACCATGCGGCATACTGCTCCAGACAATAGCAAAATGCCCGTTACGGGAAGGATTGGGATAAATTTCAGCAAGAAAATCCGGCGCTGTCCAATCGATACGGCGGGTGGGAGTAAGGTATGTTTTCCCGTCATCAAGCTGGTAACGGATCCTGTAATATACCGGCATCCAGTCCTGCACTGCCGGTATATCTGTATATCGGTACGTCCCTTCCGGCAAGCGCAATGCAGGCACTAAAGCAATCACGGAAAAAAAACTGCTGTCGTAAGAGCGTTCCAGTTGGTATGCCGCAACCAAAGTATCCACATGGGATACCCACGCCAGTTCTGCCTGATAATCATTAATCTTATCCGCCTTAAAATCCACAGCAGGGAATGTTAACGGGAAAATGCCCGCGGGGCCTCCGTCGTTCAGCCACAGCTCCGAAAACCGGTGCAGCTTCAGTGCAGCATAATAACCATTATCATAAGGCACCCAGGATATTTTCTGCGCAGGATAATAATACCAGTCGCCGTCTGTATTATCGCTGAGGCTTCCGTTCTCACGGGACGGATCCGAATCTGCATACTGCGTAATGCCCAGTGAATATACATCTCCGGGCATGGTACAGTTACTGCAGGAGGTATCGGCGATCAGGCTTACAAAATCCTGCTCTGAAACAAACAGACGCACATCAACGCTGTCGGGATAAGCCTGCCGGTTGCTGACCACAAAATTTTTAGGAAAGAAATACTGCGCAGACCGTTCATTATACAACTGCTCATGATGATACACCTGTACCGTCGTTGTGCCGGTCTCCTGTGCACCTGTATGCAATTGCATGATCCACTGATCGTCTTTCAGCACACTGTTCCATTTGCCGGATTCCGCATTCACCGTTATTTCTTCTGTTTCCCCGCCGGTATAAACAGTATGTGTTCTGTCGAAGATGTGAATGTCATCGATGGCGATACCTTCCATAGTCACGCCGGGATCTGTTTTCAGCACAAACCTGAGCCGCAGGTTCCCCGCCTGCGGAAGCGGTGCAGAAGCCACATGCCACCGGTTAAATTCCGGTACGCTCCACACGTCGTTTTCGGTATTATACCAGTTCGTG
This sequence comes from uncultured Chitinophagaceae bacterium, assembly GCA_964527735.1. GTDB lineage: Bacteria > Bacteroidota > Bacteroidia > Chitinophagales > Chitinophagaceae > JBEBVQ01. The sequence goes on from CAZGPG010000028.1 coordinate 4,499, forward strand.
CCCGTTCCTGTCTTACCCAGCTTCTGCCAGTCCCCGCCATCTGCCGAATACTCGACCCATGCGGCATCACACAGTTCATCATTGCATTGTTCAATATCCAGCGCCAGGCTAAAGCTCAGCATGGGCTCCGATAACTCTGAAACGTCAAAGCACGGAGAGTAAAGAAATGAATGCTCCAGGTTGTTGTAATTACCATCCAGGCTGGTTTTCCATGCTCCGGCGCCACTTGCAGCTTTGCGGATAAAAACCGCTGTCGGAGCGCCATACTCCCAGGAGCTATTTTTTCCACCGGCATACCAATAACCATCATTCGCTTCGAAACGTTCCAGATAAGGGAATGAGGCTATGAAAGGCTGATGCCGGAATATCTTACCCATCAGGCTGTCATTTGCCTGGTAAGTATCGCCCGGCGCTGAAAGCCATACATCAATTGTATGTACGCCGTACGATGATAAGTCCATCAATTGCGGGAACGTAAACACCAGCGAATCTTTAGCGCCAATCTCCGGCAGCACAGCCGGATGGATTGTACCACTGTCCAGCCGGTAATACAAAGATATATTATGCTGCGCCTGGTGGTCCCGGTTGTGGACAAGCACCCGGAGCTGCTCACCTGCGCCCAGGTTGCAGTCCGTTTCTCTTGGCGCTATAATACGCACAAGCTGCACATCATTCCGGACAGTATAGAGCCGTATATCATCCAATGTAAGCCCATTCCCAAAGTCAGCAGCAGCAATCACACCGGTGTCATTTTGCCCGAACCGGACCTGGCATGCCGATGTAAAATCCTGCCCATGCTGCAGCAGCAGATCTGTCAGGGAAAGCGATCCTGAATTGATTACGGTTCCTGCATCTGTTGTTGTGTTATAGTTATATATGCTTATCCAGGACGCTGCATCACTCCCCCGCATCCAGACCTGGTTACCGCCGGGGAATTTCGGGAAACCATGCAATCTGTAATCGAATTCGAGCCGCACTTCATGCACGGAAGCATCATAATCCACCAGGTTGAATGTACCCTCCAGGTAGTTCCTGTTTCCGTTCATATTTGTCCGGGCATCGAGGCTTGCGGAGCGTTCACCCTTTATGGTAATCTCCGGACTCGCAAAAAAGCGGAGCCTTCCGGTATCGGTACTTGCTGTAAAGTCCCAGCGTTCGTCGCGTGTTATACCCATTATACCCGGCAACACCACATCCCTTCCTTCCCGCTCAAAGTTTTCCATGAAGCCGGTATCCAGATCAACAGGGAAATTCGGGTAATGACGGACAACCTTATACATGGTATCATTATCGGCAACCGGGTCCGATGCCGAAAGGTTTTTTATTACTGCCGTAATCCTGTACGTACCGGTATCCCCCAGCGGCAAGCCGGCCACAAAAACGGGCACAGCCGAGTTGGCCGGCAACGGCTGCTGAAAGACCTGCGACTGCCAGACATTGTTATTGACCTGGTACAGCACTTCAAAATCAGATATGGCTACATCATCCAGGTTACGCAGCATCAGCGTGAGTGGCTCATTGGGTCCCGGAGCGGTAGAGGTATGCGCCCTGCCACTCTTCGGGCTGATGACCCGCTCTACCATCAGATCGCCATCGGAAATCCCGCCCATACAATCACCATCGGCGGGACGGCGCCTGACTGCTGTACTCCGCCATCCGGGGGCGCCTTGTATCAGCGGACGTACCGCAACGTAATATATGCTATCCACAGATAATCCGCGAAGCAAGTATGTTGTGCCTGTAAGCGTATCCACAGCCTGCATATCATTACCATTCTTCTGCAATACTACATAGCCGGTAGCGTTGGGCACCGGATCCCAAAGAACCGCCATATAACCGGGACATTGTGTTGCATCCAGTCTCAGTACAGGCAGGTGATGAATGACAAAGGGAGCAGAGACATCCTGTTGTCCTGTGCCCTTACGGGTGAGGCGAAGTCTGCATTCAGGTGCATTGATACCAGGTGTGTACCAGGTATAATATCTCTGATCCGGCGGGATGTTATTATCTATTACCGTCCACGTGCCACCGTTATCTGCTGAGAACTCAAGGGTAAGGCTATTAGCATGGGGAGCCGCATCCCAGTATATCCGTAATGAATCTTCCGCCGGCCAGGCCGCCCCGGCAGTGGGGAAAGTAATGGATACATCTTCCGGTACCAGATCCCAGGCTACCACATAATCCTGCGGTCCGAAGGGCACACTATAGCCCGACACCCGCACCTCGTATGTACCCGGCTCCGGATTGCGGATCACCACCTGCTCTGCATTATTGATATGGTCGAAGCCCGGCATTGCCGGCAACGTTACCAACTGCGGAAGGAGGTTCAGTACCAGCGGGAGATGCCGCCCTCCGGAAGGCGCCACCACTTCCAGGTCAAGATCATTGACCAGGGTGATTGCTGATGCGGGGCTTGCCGACGTATCGTGCCAGTAGAGCATCAGCTTTAGTTCGGCCGTATTGGGTGGTATAACAACATGAATGGTTTGCCGGTCATTATGCACAATAGCATTAGTGGCATACCTGTTATCATTCAGCAATTCCAAAGACCGCCCGAGGTTCATCACACCAAAACCAAAAGCATAATCCGGGCCGGGATTACCCATATCGGTTGCACCGTTCATGATCAGCGTTTTCAAAAGATCGCTCCGGGGATCTGTACCGCCGTGCAATTGCTTATATCGCTGAGCCAGCAATGCCAGGCCGCCTGCCACGGCCGGGCTTGCCATACTGGTGCCTCCGGCAGAGAGATATCCGTCGTCCCGTATTGTTGAGTAAACCTCAGTGCCTACCGCCGATATTTCGGGCTTTATCCTTCCGTCGCGCATCGGACCGCGCGAAGAACCTGCTGCATTCTGATACCATTTGGTATTGTTGGCCACAACAAGCACATTCTTTGCAGCCTGGTAAGCGCCAACTACGGTACCATAACCTGCCGGATAATTACCACAGGTATTCTGCCCGTCGTTACCGGCAGCAAAAACATGCAGCACATCAGGTTCCAGACGTGAAAGATTATCGAGCACAGCCGAATAAACATCATAAATACCAGCATAATTACAGTTACCTACACGCGCTGCATATGAATTGTTGGTGAGGGTCATGTTGTACCCTTTCTTCATGGCCACTGTCTGCTGCCATACCTGTGTATAGAGATGATCTATCAATGTAACACCGGGTGCCATGCCTCTCCCTTTTGGATCCATGATACCGGCCCCGCCGACAATCCCGTTGATATGCACACCATGATTATGATAGGGCCAGGGATTAAAATTGACAATCCTGTCGTTGAGGTCCACATGCGCCAACCCGGAATAATTATCACCCACGCCAACCGTTATACCCGTACCATCCAGCCCCGGGCCGCCCAAAGCGGCGGAAATAGTTGCAGTGTTAACCTTGGCAGAGTTGCCGGACTCAATGTTCAGAGCCGTATCCTCTGCCGCAGGGCTGATATAACGAATGCCATACCAGCCGGCCAGTGCGGTTACCCGGTTGGCCGGGATTTCCATCACTGCGGCGTTCATCTGCCACATGTCCCGGCTCACGACCGCGGCACCGCAATCCCGGACACGCTGTTCCAGTTCCGTAGATAGTATGCCTTCATGCCAGGCGACTATGACACGGATGCGTTGGGAACCGGTCGTATCAATGAACGGATCTGTCTTCCATAAGGCCGGGATGGGAAGAATCGTTGTAATGGCGCTGACGTCTATCTGCCCGTTGCGCAGCCATGGCTCTACAATAGCAGTAAAGACAGTGCCGCCCATAAAGTCCGCTATCCGGAGGCCAGCTTCCGACAAGAGAGCCCGCTCTTCTACCATAGGCATTTGCCGGAACCTGACCAATACCTGCCCCGGATCACCGGAAGGTTGCGCCTGGGAATCACGCAGCCATTGCTCTGCATTCAGCGGAAGATGCACCTCCCCGTGCCGCAACGTAATCACCGTATCGTCCTGCTGCTGTGCCGATGCTATTTCGGACAGGAGCATCAGGGATATCACGTATATCAGATAAAGTGACGATGCTGATTTCATAAATTTTTACATGACACTACCATTAACCATAGTTATACGGCGGATATTGTAAAAATAGCAAAACCGGTGGTAAGACACCGGTTTAAATCCTGCCTTGTCCTAAGATAATGATTTGTCGAAAAAACATCTTAATCTTGTGTTATCCGCTCTCGCTCCCCGGCAGGCTCATGTCCGGCGGCGGTGTATCAACCCGCGAATCATTTTATATTACCCGGGGATTACAGGGCATTTCAGGACGGCCGTACAACCAATGACAGAACTTGAAAAATACATACACACATACTTTGGAGTGGCCAGGGACGACCTGACCGGGATAAGCGCGTTTTTCAGGCCCATAACTTTACACAAAGGTGATTTCTTTCTTAAAACAGGCAGATATTCCGACCGGCTTGGTTTTGTCCAGTCGGGCATCATCAGGGAGTTTTTGGAAATTGACAACAAAGAAGTAACCAAATGGATATCGACGAAAGGATATTTTACCGTTGACCTGGCAAGTTTTATTTTCAGACAACCTGCACGCTGGAATATACAAGCATTGACAAACTGTGAGCTTTATGTCATCGACCGTAACGACTACCAAAAGATCGGCCAGGTGATCCCGCGCTGGGCAGAATTGGAAAAACTATTCATTGCCAAATGTTTTACCGTATTGGAAGACAGGATCGTGCAGCATCTTTCCATGTCGGCAGAAGAACGATACACACAGCTATTCAACTTCAATAAAGCGCTATTCAACCAGGTGCCGCTGCAATATCTGGCTTCGATGCTTGGGATGACACCCGAAACATTAAGCCGGCTGAGAAAAAAAGCGACTGAAAGAACTTCTTGATTTTTGTCAAGAGCCGGCCTTGATCTGATACAGACCTTTACATTGTTCAATCAAAATAATAAAACAATGAAAGGAATTAACAACAATGCACCGGCCAAATGCAGCAAGACCATCATCATTAATGCAAACGTTGAAAAAGTATGGCAGGTATTGACCCATATTGACAACTGGACGACCTGGAATACAGAAATCAGCAAAGCAAAACTGAATGGATACCTGGCGGCGGAAACAGACTTTGACTGGAAAACAGGAGGAGCAAAAATCCGTTCAACACTCCACACAGTCGAACCGTTCAGAAGCTTCGGATGGACAGGAAAAGCGTTAGGTGTATTTGCCATTCACAACTGGACATTGAACGAAACAAACGGAGCAACAAAAGTTTTTGTCGAAGAAAGCATGGAAGGGATTTTAGCTAGACTGTTCAAAAAATCGTTCAACAGGAACCTTGAAAGCGGGATGCAAAAATGGCTTGACTTCTTAAAGCAGGAATGTGAAAAGTAATCCAATGTCACCAATTCCTGCGAAACTGACCATCTATTCCTGTGATGTTGACGCCCTTGCTATATGACAAAAAAAGACCTAATTTTATTTTGTCGTTCAGGAACAAACTGACACCAACGCTTCACACCCAAACCAATCAATAAATAATGCCCCTCATTTACATATTCCTTTCATTCCTTGCCATTCTTTTAATCGTCAATATCATCCTCACACTAAAAGCAGGCAAAAAGAAAGCCGGTAATGAATTAACGGAAATCAAATCTTCCATCGGAACGCTTACTGCTCACTTGAAAGACACCGAGAAAAAACTGAAAGATGAATTTGTTACCAACCGGAAAGAAAGTGCGGAAACAGCAACCGGATTAAGAACAGAAATAGGAAATCAACTGTACAAGTTCACACAAACTTTTTCAGAGCAACTGGGCAACCTGACCAAATCAAACGAAGAAAAACTGGAAGCTATCCGCAAAACCTTTGAAGAAAGGTTGGTTGACTTCCAAAAGAGCATTGACAGCAACAGTAAAGAGAGCAGGAACGAACTAAAAACCAATCTGGATGCATTTAAAAAAGAATTGAACGACGCCTTGAAGGATTACAAAGATCGTTTGAGAGAGCAGTTCTCCGAATTTGAAAGAAGTCAGAAAACTCAAAATGCAGCTAACAGCGAAAGAATTTCAGAGCTCAGATTGTCTTTGGAAAAATCGGTAAAAATCATGCAGGAAGGCAACGAGCAGAAGCTGGAAGAAATGCGGAAAACTGTTGATGAAAAGCTCAATGAAACCCTGGAAAAACGTCTTGGCGAGTCTTTTAAACAAGTAAGCGACAGATTAGAGGCCGTTCACAAAGGTTTAGGCGAAATGCAAACATTGGCGGTAAGTGTAGGCGATTTGAAAAAAGTAATGAGCAATGTAAAATCTAGAGGCATTTTGGGCGAATATCAATTGCACAACATCATTGAAGATTTACTGACCAACGAGCAATACGAGCGGAATGTAAAAACAAAAGTTGGAAGTGGTGCAGTGGTAGAATTTGCCATCAAAATGCCGCATGGAAATAACCTGGAAAAAACGCTTTGGCTGCCGATAGATTCAAAATTCCCGAAAGAAGATTACGAAGCCCTGGTCGATGCATATGACAAAGGTGATACAGATAAAATTGAGGAATACCGGAAAGCATTCATCAACGGCATTAAAAGGAACGCCAAAGACATCAAAGAAAAATACATCGCCCCCCCCAACACCACAGAATACGGCATCATGTTTTTGCCGTATGAAAGTTTGTTTGGCGAAGTGCTGAGAGTTCCCGGACTTTTCGAACAGTTGCAAAAGGATTACAAAATCACCATAACAGGCCCAACAACATTGAGTGCATTACTTAATAGCTTGCAAATGGGCTTTAGAACATTGGCAATCGAAAAACGAAGCAGTGAAGTCTGGGATTTGCTGGGAGCAGTGAAAACAGAGTTTGGACAGTTTGGCGATGTATTAGCCAAAACCAAAAAGAAACTGATTGAAGCTACCAATGTGATCGACACATCAGAGGTACGCACAAGAGCCATAGAACGAAAACTCCGCCATGTGCAGGAATTACCGGCAGCCGAAACTAAATTAATTTTGGATGCCAGCACAGAGGAGGAACCAACAGAAGAAAGTTAGCAGCAGGTACAAAGACCTTTAAAAGGTGCACTTAAGAAGGCTGGAGGATAAACATTTCACTTTTTTAATTTAGATAGGCTGTTCCCGGTAATTGTTCTTCTAATTTTGCCTGGGTCTGCGCCTGGTTGTAACAAAAACCACATAGGCGCAAATAACTGCGACCGCAGCCTGGCTGCATAACCGAACTTCAGATGGATAAACTGCATACCCTCTACTATTTGCTTGATCTGGCCGGCACATTTGCATTTGCGATAAGCGGAGCAACAGCAGCAAGACAACGGGGACTTGACCTGTTCGGCATCTGCGCCATTGCATTTACCGTAGCCTGCGGCGGCGGTATTATCCGCGATCTCTGTATCGGCGCCGTCCCGCCCGACGGTTTAACCAACTGGCGCTATCTGCTGACGGCCATGATTGCCGCTGGAACGACTATCGGCCTGTATCCCTTCGTCAGGAAACTGAATCAGCCAGTACTGTTTTTTGATGCGCTTGGTTTATCCTTATTTGCCGTTACCGGCGCTCAAAAAAGTCTGGCTTTTGGTCATAATGCGGAGGTTGCCATACTGCTGGGCATTATTACCGCCGTTGGCGGCGGCGTGCTCAGAGATGTGCTGCTCAACCGGGTGCCGGTGATACTGGAAAAAGAGATTTATGCATCAGCCGCCCTTGTTGGCGCCTCTATCGTAGTCGCAGGGCATTATTTAAACTGGTTGTCTGCCGACTGGATTTCCATCATTGCATTAGTTGTGTGCTGCGGGTTACGTTTACTGGCACTCCGTTTTCACTGGAACCTGCCTGTGTATTCGGATAAAAAGACGAAAGGGGATTTGTGAACACTTTTTCAGCAAGGAGTAGTGCTCAAATGTACCGTCCCGGACACCGGTGTCATCCGCCAACCTCAGAGCGCAACAAACGAGGCGAAGAGCGATAGGATGTCGCTCTCCGCTCTATCGCTCCCGCTCTTATTTTCCTGCCGCCTTACTGAGGAACTTACCCAGCGCCTTGCCGGCTGCAGCATAGGCTTCCTGAATGCGCTCGCCGGTATCATAATCATTGCCGCCAAATGTACGGCCGGGGCTTTTCATCACCGTTATCTTCGCCACCGCCTTGTCCGGGTTAGCAGTTTCCACGATCCATACCTCGCCATTGATGACCGCATTCTTGCGCGTTACATACACATTAAAGCCAGGCTCGGTATAGGTGGTTTTGAAAATGAGGGTATATTGCGCCGAAGGATAATCTCCGATGGAAAGCTTCCCGGCATATTTGTTGAACAGCTCCTCAAACTGCGGGTGAAAGCGATTTTTCCTGTCCGCCTTCCATGCTTTCTCCCAGCCGTCGCCCTTGCCCGGCTCTTTTTTGTTGTAGTCTGCTTTCTTCTGTGCTATATATTCCTCTTCGGTCTCGAACTTACCGACGCCCATTTTGCTGTAGTCGTAGGCAACATTCATCCTGGGAGCGCTCTTGAGCATGTCCAGGCTGCCTTCTTTCAGCCTGACGCTTTGTGCAAATGTGGGCTGTATGGCGGTAAAGACAAGTAATGCCGTCAGTGCGGCGGATAAGATATTTTTCATAGGGGTTTAATTTTAAGGGCTAAATTAGGATAATTTTCATTCCCCGTTTATGTGAGAACAGCAAACCATAAAATCAGCGGATCACAACACTCACTGATCCGTCATCACCACATAAGTAGGATCATCTATCACATTCACGTCAATAACCGATTCTGCATTTTTCAGCAACTGCCGGCAGTCAGGGCTAAGATAACGTAAACGCACCCGTTTCCCTTCTTTGTAATACCGTTCTGTAATTTTATGCAGCGCATCAATCGCAGACATATCCACCACCCGGCTCTCCTTAAAGTCGATGATCACCTCCCGGGGATCATTCTGCCAGTCAAACTTCTCCAGAAACGCACTCACCGAGCCGAAGAACAGCGGGCCATAAATCTCATCAAGAATGCAGCATAGAGGCCCGTCAAAGGCGAAAGTCCCGCCAGTCTTGCAAATGACAAGGATTCAGGGATCATCGTCATAGCTACCGTCAGGCCTGCTAAAATTTCATTCTTGAAATTGATTTTCTGTTTAAAGTCAAATAAGTTGAGCACTTGCTGCATATCGCACCGAATTTAAAAATGCACAAGGATAAAAACACTCGTTTATCCCTCCTTGCTTGCTGGTTAATGAGTGGATATCCCCACCAAATGTTGGAATGACGTGCCATGGAATCCACCTACTCCGTCATCCTTCCTTCGTCGGGATAACGTGGTTGCAATGACGTCCACTAACGAAAAAAGGCAGCTTTAACAGCTGCCTTCCGGTGATTCGGCTGGGACTCGAACCCAGGGCCCATACATTAAAAGTGTATTGCTCTACCAACTGAGCTACCGAATCTCCCAACGTTCTTTCGAACGGGATGCAAAGATATGCAAAACGACTTCTTTGCAAAATGTTTTTCTGATTTTTTCCGAATTTTTTGAAGTGTAATAAGTATATCAGGCCTTGCTTCGGGGGAATCTGAGCATTTTCCATACACCAAATATGGCTTCACGGATAATGCCTTTACTCATTTTGGAAACACCTTCCTTACGATCTACAAATGTAATAGGCACTTCCCTGAGTCGGAAGCCCGATTTCCATGCCCTGTACTTCATTTCTATCTGGAATGCATATCCGATAAACTGCACTTCCTGCAACGGAAGCGATTCCAGCACTTTCCTTCTATAGCAGACAAACCCTGCGGTAGGATCATGCACCGGCATCCGGGTGATCAGCCGGGTATATAAAGCGCCGCCTTTTGAAATAAAAATCCGGTCCCACGGCCAGTTGACCACCCTGCCGCCCTGCACATACCTGGACCCGATAACAACGTCTGCGCCTTCGAGACTGGCAGCATGCAGCCGCAGCAGATCGTCGGGGTTATGAGAGAAGTCGGCGTCCATCTCAAAGATAAAATCATACTCCCTTTCCAATGCCCACCGGAAGCCATAAATATAAGCGGTACCAAGACCTGATTTTTCGCTACGCTCGGCCAGGTAAAGCTGTCCCTGCAGTTCAGACTGCAAAGCCTTGACGATACCGGCGGTCCCGTCGGGTGAGCCGTCGTCAACGATAAGCACATGAAAAGATCCGGGAAGAGCGCATACTTTACGTATGATCTTCTCTATATTTTCCTTTTCGTTGTAGGTAGGTATGATGACGAGTTTGTCCAAACCGGGCAAAAAATTATAAGCGGCAAAATACTAAAGTACCGTGACATTCATTCAAAAGTGGCTTAATTTTATTCTTATAAAGGTATAAATTAACCCTGCGGACACTTATACTTTCAGGTTACGCAACTTCATCCGGTTGAGTATCTCGGATATTTTCTGTTTGGTATGAAGCGCAAAATCCGCCTGCATCATCCAGTCGTAGTATTGCGGCTCCTGGCTGAAGACTTCTTCCACCTTGCGCCCTTTATACTTTCCGAAGTTGAATACCGGATGGCCGTCTTTCATCACGATCCTGCGTGCATAATCCACATAAGCCTCTCCGCCTGTAAAATCATTCAACGCCTTGACCTCATTTACCAGTTCGTCATACCGGTCGAGCTGCGCCTCCAATACCTCTATCGTAGCAAGGATATCCGCTTCCGCACTATGGGCGTTTTCCAGTGTCTTGCCGCAATAAAAATTATACGCAGCACTCAGACTGCGGCTTTCCATCTTGAAGAATATCTGCTGTACGTCTACCATATGGCGCTCGGTAAAATCAACCTGAACGCCGGCACGCAAAAATTCTTCAGCGAGCAGCGGCAGGTCGAATTTTGATGAATTGTATCCACCGAGATCACAGAGTTTCATCCAGTCATTCAACTGATGCGCGATCTGCTTAAAAGAAGGACTGTCTTTCACATCTTCATCCGTAATGCCGTGAATCGCCGTTGCCGATTCCGGAATCGGCATGCCCGGATTGATCCGCTTTACAAATGAATCCCGTGTTCCGTCGGGCATCAGTTTGACGAAAGCCAGCTCAACGATCCGGTCTTTTACATAATCGGTGCCGGTTGTTTCAAGATCAAAAAAAACAATCGGTCTTTTGAGCGCCAGTTTCGTCATAAGAGTTTTCAGTATTAGTGATGCGAAACTACGGTTTTCCAGTCAATTCCGTCAAATGTCCCGCTGCTCATTAACAACAGGCATACCGGTGCGGCTGATGCATGCAGCCGCTGCTTGATATGGGCTGCTAATGCATCACGGCTGTCCGTCACTATAATATCCTCCCGGGCAAAAGCTTTCAGCACCAGCTCTTCAGGTAGCAACGGCAGTTTTTTCAGTTCCAGCGCATGCCTGCTGAAAAAAACGGCAGCCTCGTCAGCGGCATCCATACAATGTGCATATTCACCCAGGAAGTCTGCACTCAGGCTGCTATAGGTATGCAGTTCGAAGCAGGCCATCAGCCGGTGTTCCGGGTACGCTTCCCTGACGGCGTCCAGCGTAGCCTTCAGTTTGGAAGGCGCATGTGCAAAATCCCGGAATACAACCATATCTTCCGTTTCTGTTATCCGCTCAAGCCTGCGTGCCGCACCGGTAAATGAAGTGATCGACCGGTAAAAATCCTTTTCCGGCACACCAAGCTCCCGGCATACAGCCATTGCAGCATTCATATTCAGCAGATTATGACTCCCGAAAACAGAAAGCGGCACCTCACCATCGCCTGTATGCACAATAGCGGTACCGGCTTTATAATAATACTCCGGCATTCCATATGGTATGGTACGTAAATGTCCGGCAGATGATTGCACCAGGCGGCAGACTTCCGGGTCTTCCTGATTGTACAGCAGGAGACTCCCCTTTTTCATGCCGCTGACATATTGTTCAAACTGACTGTAATAATTTTCGTACGTCGGGAAGACGTTGATATGATCCCAGGCAATACCGCTGAGCACACTGATATCCGGGTTATAGAAAAATATTTTAGGGCGTTTCTCCACCGCCGATGCAGGATATTCATCTCCTTCGAGTATAATAACAGGTGCATCGCTGAGCTGTACGGACTGGTCAAAACCGTCCACCCTCGCCCCTACCATGTAATCGAAGCTGACGCCCTGTTGCCGCAGCACATACATGATCATGGAAGTGATCGTAGTCTTGCCATGGCTGCCGGCAATTACAATCCTTTTTTTATTCCTGCCTGCCTCATATACATATTCAGGGAACGAAAAGACTGGTATCTGCAATTGCTGCGCAGCAAGCAATTCCGGGTTGTCCGCTTTAGCATGCATACCGAGCACTACCGCATCTATGGCGGTTGTAATACGCTCCGGAAACCAGCCGTACTTTTCCGGCAACAGGCCTTCTGCCGCCAGATTTGCTTTGGCGGGATCCTGGATGTCGTCATCGCTTCCGGTAATGACATTTCCCTGTCGTTGCAGGGCCAGGGCTAACTGGTGCATAACGGCCCCCCCGATAGCGATGAAATGTATGTGTTTCATTTATTTTTCTTAGCTTTGTACAAAAATAACAGAGGTTTCTCAACTATTTACCTGAGTAAATATGAATAAACTTATTTCCCGTTTGCGCCGCATTGCCCCTGTCGTCATAATCGCAGCTACGTTGACTATACTGACTTCGTGCACGGCCAGCAAAAGATACGGATGCCCCGAAAGTATGAATATCAGCATCGTAGTCGGCAACTGACCTGATCGTACAGGGTTTAAAGCATATGCTTAACAAGGCTGTAACCTCATGGTTTTCAGCCTTTTTTATGTGCCTGCTCATTTGAAACGCCGGAAGAAGAACAGGATAAAAAAACAGAACCCCACATCAATGAGCAGCAGCGAGCTTGTATATATCTCACGGGCTACAAGATCCTTACATACAGCGTACAGCAGCAGGTTGGCTGAAGTCAGCAGAAGATATCCGTAAGCCGCCCAACGGCGCAGATCGCAGATAAATATCCAGCAGACAGTATAACCCAGCAACCATAACGGCTGCAGCCATCCGGCCGAAAACAACGGGTCGGCATGAAAAAGCCAGGTTACATACCCCAGCATCACCACATGAAATAAAGCCACCCACGGAAAGATCACAGGTGGCTTACGGATAACATCCTCTATAAAAGTCCTGAAACTACGCATCGGCTATTCTTTGGAAAATGCCGCCAGGATGTCGTATTCGGTCAGTATATGATACTGGCCGCTTTCGTCTTTGGCCAGCACGGCTTTGTTTTCTTTATTGATATAATGGGTAAGGCGTTCTACCGGTGTCGTCATTTCCACAACCGGGAGCATTTTCTCCTGCACATCGGCTATGCTCTGGTCTTTTATCTGCACATCTTCCATCAGCTTACGGAATAATCCGCTCTGTGTAACCGCACCGGTGATATCTCCTTCTTTCATCACAGGAATCTGTTCCACATCATATTTTTTCATCAGCTCCAGTGCATCTGTCACCCTGCTGTCATGATCTATCGTAAGCAGACGACGGAGACCTAATCCGCCAATCAGATCACCGACTGTCTTTACCTCCAGGAAGCCCCGGTCGAGCATCCATTCATCGTTGTATATTTTGCCCACATAGCGGCTGCCGTGATCGTGAAAAACAAGCACTACCAGATCTTCCGGCTTCAGCTTGTCCTTCAACTGGCGCAGCCCTGCAACGACAGAACCGGCGGAGTATCCGACAAAGATGCCTTCTTCCTTCGTAATACGACGGGCCATCACAGCGCCGTCCTTGTCCGTCACTTTTTCAAAATGATCAATAGCTTCTTTGATATAGTTCTGCGGCAGGAAATCTTCTCCGAAACCTTCGGAAATATAGGGATGCACTTCTCCCATATCCAGTTCTCCCGTATCAAACCACTTCTTCAACAACGAACCGTACGCATCGATCGCCCATACCTGCACATTGGGATTTTGCTCTTTCAGATATTTGCCGGTACCAACGATCGTACCACCTGTACCGGCAGCTACAACCAAATGCGTCACCTTCCCTTCCGTCTGCTCCCATATTTCGGGACCGGTCTGCTCATAATGCGCCAGGCGGTTGGCGAGGTTATCGTACTGGTTTACGTACCAGGAATTGGGAATTTCTTTTGCCAATCTTTTTGATACAGAATAATAAGAACGGGGATCTTCGGGTTCGACATTCGTAGGGCATACGATCACCTCGGCGCCCATAGCCTTCAGCATATCCACCTTTTCTTTCGATTGCTTATCGGTAGTGGTAAAGATGCAGCGATAACCTTTTATGATAGCTGCCAGAGCGAGCCCCATACCCGTATTACCCGAAGTACCTTCGATGATCGTACCGCCGGGTTTTATCTTGCCCTCCTGCTCAGCCACTTCCAGCATTTTCAGCGCCATACGGTCTTTGATCGAGTTGCCCGGGTTGAAAGTTTCTACCTTGGCATATACTGGGCAGGGCAGGTCGGCCACAACTTTGTTAAGGCGGATCAGCGGCGTATTACCAATAGTTTGCAGAATATGATCGTAGACACGTTTGTTGCTGTTCATAAGAGTTCCAGATTAAATACAGAGGCGAAGATAAGAAATTGCCCGGTGCGGATGCGTTTACATGATCTTCCCCCATTCCGACTGCTCCGTCTGCTGCGACAGGAAATAGCGCAGCGGCTGATGCTCCGGACGTGTCAGAGATGGGTCTCCATCAAGGAGATAACGTGCGGCTTCCCGTGTTTCTTCCAGCACTGCGGTATCGCGGGCAATATCAGCCAGGCGGAATTTCATAATGCCGCTCTGCCGGGTTCCGTACAGATCACCCGGCCCGCGCATCTCCAGATCTTTCTCCGCAATAACAAAACCATCCGACGTAGCGGTCATGATCTGCATCCGTTTGCTGCTGTCATCAGACAGATCATTACCCGTCATAAAGACGCAATATGACTGCTCGCCCCCACGCCCCACACGCCCCCGCAACTGGTGCAACTGCGAAAGGCCGAAACGCTCAGCGCTCTCCACAACCATTACCGTGGCATTCGGCACATTCACACCTACCTCAATAACGGTTGTCGCCACCATCACCTGCGCATCACCTGCTATAAAACGCTGCATATTGCGCGCCCGCTCAGCGGCATCCTGCCGGCCATGCACCATGGCAATATGGTATTTATGATCGGGAAACCAGACCTTCACCTGCTCAAATCCTTCGCGCAGGCTTTCATAATCCATCTTCTCCGATTCTTCGATAAGCGGATACACGATGTATGCCTGTCGTCCGTTGTCGATTTCCCGGCGCACAAATTCCATCACCTGCGCCCTTGCGCGGTCTGTACGATGCACTGTTTTAATTTCCTGTCGCCCCGGTGGCAGCTCATCAATTACCGATACATCCAGGTCTCCGTACATCGTCAGGGCCAATGTTCTCGGTATAGGCGTTGCCGTCATGACGAGCACATGCGGCGGATGTGTATTTTTCGCCCAGAGCTTCGCCCTTTGCGCCACCCCGAAACGATGCTGCTCGTCGATCACCGCCATACCGAGATTCCGGAACTGCACCGCATCTTCAATCAAAGCATGGGTGCCTATCACCACTAGGAGGGAGCCGTCTGCAAGCCCCGCGAGTATTGCTTTCCGTTCTTTTCCTTTGGTGCTGCCGGTGAGCATAGCCACCGGGATCTCTATCTTTTCCAGCAAAGTGCTGATACCTTGATAGTGTTGCTGCGCCAATACTTCCGTAGGCGCCATCATGCAGGCCTGGAAGCCGTTATCAAGCGCCAGCAGCATGGCCATAATGGCCACCATAGTCTTACCGCTCCCCACATCTCCCTGCACCAGCCGGTTCATTTGCCGTCCGGTTGCCGTGTCGCCACGTATTTCTTTCAATACCCGCTTCTGGGCATTGGTAAGCTGAAAAGGCAGATGGTCATGATAGAATCCATTGAAATAATCACCCACTTTATCGAAGACCCAACCCGGTGAAACAGTGCGCTGGAGCCGCAACCGGGCAATGGTCATTTGCGACAGGAACAGCTCTTCCCATTTTATCCGGAAGCGTGCCATTTCAAGATGATCCGCTGAATCAGGGAAATGGATCCAGCGCAAGGCATGAGCACGGCTACAGAGCCGGTAACGGCCTATGATCTCCGGCGGGAGTATTTCCGGAATATCGCGCAGGGCCACTTTTTCAAATAATGCCTGTGTAAGTTTTGCAAAAGAACGATTCGTCACACCGCACGCGATCAGCTTCTGGGTTGATGAATAAACAGGCTGCAGGCCGGGCGATGCGGTTTCCGCATTCAGCAATTCTATTTCGGGATGAGCAATATTATAAATACCGTTGAAGAACGAAACCTTCCCGAATACAATGTACCGTTGATGCTCCTGCAATGATTTTTTTACCCATTGTATGCCCTGGAACCAAATCAGCTCAATGCTGCCGGTCTCATCATACAAAGTAGCCGCAAGCCGTTTTCTTCGCCCTTCGCCATCTTCATAGATATTAACAAGCGTACCGGTAACCTGTATATACTCCTGCTGTCCCAGCGCTTCCCGGATGGGTGTGATGCGTGTCCGGTCGAAATAGCGGTAAGGATAATGATATAAGAGCTCTTCAAAACGCCCGATATCAAGCTCCTTACGCAACAATTCGCCGCGTTGCGGCCCCACACCTTTCAAAAACTCGATGGGTGTATCCAGTATGCCGGTACTATTGCTGATATGATTTGCTTTTTGTTGTGGTAAGTGCAAATATAAAACAATGTGTGCCCCCGCACCCGGGCGGGTTGTTCTGCGCAGGCATTAAATGCGGAAGATAACTTCCAGCCCGGCACGAAAGGTAAGATACTCCAGCGAATAAGCCCGGTTCATCTGCACTTCCGGACGGGCATAACCCATTCCTCCCACCAGACCGGCCCCGAGCCGGGGGGTGAAATACCAGGTGGGGCGCACTGTGGCGCCGGTATAAAAAGCCGATGCGTGACCCCTCTTATATTCTGTACGGGTATACGGAGCGGTCTTCACATCGTGTACGATATGCGGCGTGGAAACGGAAGTGACTCCGAACAGGGCCGCTATGTTTATATGGAATGCCGGCAGCAGTCGTATATCGCAATAAGGTCCCGCAGCAGCCGTAAAAATAATATAGGGAGTAGCATCAACCTTTGCAGATACAGCCATAATATCATTCTCAAGGATCATCTCCGCCGCTTTTTCTGCATGATACGGATGTGCCTGTAATGATAACTCGCCTCCAATACCCCAGGAGCGGTTGATCGCACAACGGCCGGAGAGGGCAGCAAACATTCCGTTTTGCGCCAGACCAAAAACCGGTCTGTCCTGACGCGCCAGCGCCGAAGAGATTGTGGCCATTCCGCCGGAAGCCGTAACGGCAAATATTCTGTCTTCAACCGGTTCCTGTGCATGAAGCAGACCACCGCAAAGAACGGCAGCAAGCAGGCAGGCTCCTTTTTTTCTTAAATAAGACATAAACAATGACTGGTTGAAAAATTAAGGCCGCACATCCCTCTCTGTCTCCCTTCTAAGGGAGACGATTGCACCGTTACGCTTACCAGAGTTCCATGCCGGAAGTGATGTGATCGTCCCCCGTTGAAGGGGGAGTGAGGGGGATGTTGTATTTTTTGCATTAGGCACATCTTTCTCCTGGTATTTATATTATTTAAACAGGCTACTATTTACTCCTTTTCCAGGATAAAACGATTATTGAGCGCCTGCAGCGGCCGTGCATTATTACTATATAGCGATGCAAAGAATGCAATTTGCTCTGCAGAGGCGGCCATAGGCTCTTTAAAGACCACAAATTGCACTGCGTGGGTACAGGGCGGCGTGGTAAGCGAACCGGTATAAGTATAGAAACCGCTATTCCCGGGGATGATCTCATTGAGATCGAGCGGGAGACCGGTAGCGATCTCCGTCTTTTTAACATCGGGGGTGCTGCTGAATATTGTTTTTAAAAACAGGTTTTCTGCACCTTCTTCGATCATACGGGCATACACAAGGATGTTGCCGGCGTCGTCCGTATGCACTACATGCAATTCCATAGGAGCAGCAGCCCCGTCTATGGTATGTTCGCTCCGGTGATGAAGATGAAGCTGCACAAAACGGTAGTGTTCGCCGTTGAATATTGTTGTGCTTTGCTCGTCCGAAGCATTTACCTGGATGGTATGTCCGTTATCCACAATATTCATGGAAAAAGGCGTGTACGAAACTGCAACATCCGGTATATCGGGGGAGCGTACCGCTTTGCCCGTAACGATATTGATGGGAGATTGCGCCTTTGTACCACATTCCGCATAGCCGATGTGCTGCCAGTCGGGATTTTCGTATTCCCAGTGTGCCTCTTCGCGGATGACTTCGGCCGATTTATTACATCCGACAATCAACAGCATCATGCCTGCAAAAAAAATGTACGGGACAGTTTTCATATTCATATTCAAAAATTGAATCTACTGCTAATATACAGTATCACGCGGATATCATTCAAACATAATCTGCCCAATGATATATCACCAGTTACACAACAAGACATCCACACAGACATCAAAGCAGGGAAAACGATTTTATGGCCACAGACGTGCTGCTTTCGCCCGTCTCCCGCAACAACACCAGGTTATTGGCAAAGCATATCCGGGCATACACCTTGTTGCTAAATGTATCTTGCGCGGCCTTATACTTTTCATTGCTCAAACCAGAAGCCAGCACCAACGCACCGGGGTGCTTCACCTGCCTTATCTTATTATTACCGACAGGTTTAACCACTCCCGAAATTTTCCGGATCAGGGAAGAAAGAAAAGTCATTTGTCGTGGTTCGATCAGGATCGACCTGGTTTCATCGGAATGGTGGAATCCGGAAAGCTCCACATTCGCGGAACGGAGCCGCTTAAAGCAAAAATCATCAAGTTTTTTCACAAGCTCATCTTCGGCATCAGGCAACATTGAAAACGACATCAGGATGAGATATGGCGTAAGATGCTGCCCGGTAAAATCCCCGATCACTTGCGACAGCTGCTGCCTGAATACAGCTACTTCACCTGCAATTTCTCCATTAGGATATACACCGATCATATAACCGGCATGCGCCTGATGATCCGAAGCGAATAATGTCTGTTGTAACCCGTGCACGTACTTTCCTGTATACCTGTAATCAATAATGCAATAGTGCTGCTATTTTCTCTGCCACTTTATCCGGGTTGGGAAGCATTGCTGCCTCAAGATTTACGTTCATGGGCACAGCCGGCAGATCAAGCGCACCGATCGTCTGTACCGGGGCGTCCAGGTATTGGAAGCACTGCTGTGCAATGCGACCGGCAAGCGCTTCACAGAAAGAATTACGCAATTGCTCTTCGGTAAGCACGATACATTTTCCATGTTTCTTTACCGTCTCAAAAACCAGCTCTTCGTCACAGGGATAAATGGTACGCAGATCCACGACCTCCACGCATCCGGGAAATTGTTTTGCTGCATTCTTCGCCCAATAAACGCCCATTCCGTAAGTGATAATACAAAGCGACTCCCCGTTATCCATTGCGTCGGCGTCGGCTTCCAGCACTACATTCCCTTTACCGAACGGCAATACATAATCACGGTCAGGCTCCACCATTTTCGCATCTTCGGTGCCCGGCACCTTGCTCCAATAGAGTCCTTTATGCTCCAGCATCACTACCGGGTTGGGGTCCAGGAAGGCAGCTTTCATCAACCCTTTCATATCCGCAGCATTGGACGGATAGGCAATTTTGATCCCTTTAATGGTTGCCAGTGTACTCTCCACGCTGCCGCTGTGGTATGGTCCGCCGCCGCCGTAAGCACCGATGGGTACACGGATCACACAGGATATGGGATATTTGCCGCAGCTCAGGTAGCACGACTTACTTATTTCCGTCACGAGCTGGTTCATGCCGGGGTAGATATAATCGGCAAACTGAACCTCCACAATTGGCTTCAGCCCTACGGCACTCATGCCGACAGTGGAACCAATAATATATGCTTCCTGAATGGCTGTATTGAACACCCGTTCGTCACCGAATTTATCGGCAAGCGTAGCGGCTTCTCTAAACACACCGCCCAATCGACGCCCCACATCCTGCCCGTAAAACAGCGCTTCCGGATAGTCCTGTAATATTTCTTCTACTGCATGAAGGGCCGCATCTACCATCACTGATTTATCCTTACCCGCCGGTATCCGGACTCCTTTTTCTTCCACAACCGGCGTAGGCGCGAATACATGATCCGTAACAGTAGCCGGGGAAGGGTCGGCAGCCGCAGCAGCCTCGCCAAATTCCCTGGCGACAAAGGCCTTCTCTTCTCCCTCTATTGCATCCAGCTGCTCTTCGGTAAAACCTTTTTTCAGCAGGAGTTTTCTAAGCTTTGGACCGGGATCGTCTACTTCATGTTTGGCAAGATCTTCTTCGCTACGGTACCATTCTTTACGCACGCCCGAAGTATGGTGCCCCAGTAACGGCACTTTGGCATGTACCAGTATCGGCTTGCGCTCCTTACGCACCCAGTCGATCGTGTACTGCATCGTTTTATACGAATCCGGGAAGTCAGAACCATCGACCCGTACGCGCTCCATCCCTTTAAAACCTGCCGCATATTCATACGCATCCATGGTACGGGCTTCATCGCTGCTTACAGAAATACCCCAGTCGTTATCCTGTACCAGATAAATCACCGGCAGCTTGTGCAACACAGCGAACTGGAAAGCCTCACTCACCTCACCTTCCGTAACGCTGCCATCACCCAGGGAGCATACAACCACCGGTGGTACATCAAAGGATCGCAATTTCCGTTTTTCTATATATTGTATTCCCTGCGCCACGCCTGTGGTAGGAATCACCTGCATACCGGTGGCACTACTCTGATGAATGATCTTCGGGAAATGATCCCGCCGGATATTGGGATGGTTATAGTACGCCCTTCCTCCGGTGAACGGATCATCCGCTTTGGCCAGCAACTGCAGCATCAGCTCGTATGGCCTGTATCCCATACCCAGCATCAGGCTTTCGTCGCGATAATACGGGCTTACATAATCGTCCGGCTGAAGCAGGAAGCCGGTAGCAAGCTGGATTGCTTCGTGACCGCGCGAAGTGCTATGAACATATTTACATATCTGGCGGTTGGCATCATAGATATCTGCCATGGCGCGGGCTGTCATCATCAGCCGGTAAGCTTTTAATAATGTATCTTTTGAAAGCATGGACATATGCAGGTCAGTCTATAAGAAGCGCAAAGGTACGATATTCGCATGTGATTAATGATTAGCAGATGTGATAATTAGCTGATATGCTAATGCTTGTCACGGGAATCATCAGCCAATTGATATGTTAGCTGCTAAGTTGATAGCCCTCGTGACGTACATTAGCTAATTGGCACATCTGCTAATTGGCTAATTAAGTACAGAACCATTATTTTTGTTTCGCTAAAATATTATTATGCAGTCTTATGATTTCAAGAAATTCCGGCCCCATCTACTGATCATTGCGGGATTTGCCGTGCTGGCGCTTGCCTATTCTTATCCCGCGTTGAAAGGCATGGTATTGCAGCAGCATGATACCATTTCATGGATCGCTATGTCGCAGGAAGCCCGGGAGTGGCATGAAAAGACCGGGGAGAATACCTTGTGGAGCAACAGCATGTTTGGCGGTATGCCTACCTACCTTACCTATGTACCGGAATCCAACAATTTTATTTATCCGGTACAAAAAGCAATCGTTTCCCTGCTCACAAAACCTGCCCATTTCTTCTTTATTGCCATGCTGGGCTTTTATATACTCATGAGCGTATTGAAGGTCAACAGATGGCTGGCTGCAGCAGGTGCAGTTGCCTTCGCCTTTTCTACTTACAACCCGATTATTATTGTTGCAGGGCATGAAACCAAAATGTTCTCCATTGCCTATATGCCGATGGTAATTGCCGGCCTGTTGCTGACTTACCGGGGGAAATACCTTGCCGGAGGCACATTGCTCGCACTCTCTATGGCACTGCTTATCGGCAACTCCCATTATCAGATTGTTTTCTATACCGGCATTATCATATTGTTTATCGTTGCCGGCCAATTTGCACAAGCCTTAAAACAAAAAAGCCTCAAACAGTTTTTCCTGGCCTCATCGGTAGCGCTACTGGCAGCAGGTATATCTGCAGGCCCTTCGGCAGCCCAATTGATGACTACAGTAGGAGAACTTAACCAGCATACAATGCGGGGGGGCAAAAGTGAATTGACGATCGGCAAAGATCCGGATAAAAAAGGCGGGCTGGACAAGGACTATGCCTTCCAGTGGAGCAATGGTACCGGCGAGCTGTTCTGTGTGCTGGTACCCTACCTTTACGGAGGCTCTTCCGGAGAAAGCGGGGATAAAGCGCCTGAAACATCTGCAGCCGTCGGTGTTGAAGATGGGTTACCGTTATACTGGGGACCGCAGCCTTTCATTTCCGGTCCTGTTTATTTCGGAGCTGTGATCTGTTTTCTCTTTGTTCTGGGCATGATCGTCATACGCAATCCCATAAAATGGTGGCTGCTTGGCGCCAGTCTGCTTGCCGCAATCCTGTCATGCGGCAAACATATACCGGGATTCAATTACTGGTTCTTCGACAATATTCCTTTCTATAACGCGTTCCGTACACCTTCCATGGCATTGGTGATCCCGCAGGTGATCTTCCCGATGGTGGGTATATGGGGGATCACGGAATTGCTGAAAAATGAAACAGACAAGGCTCTGATATGGAAGCAGGTAAAAATTGCATCAGGTATCACCGCCGGGCTTTGCGTTGCCCTTGCCCTGGGCAGCAACCTGTTTTTTGATTTCACTAATCCGGACAAGGATCAGCAGTACCAGCAAATACTGAAATTCCTGAAAGAAGACAGGGCCAGCCTGGCTATGAAAAGCAGCCTCAGAAGTGCCGCATTTATCCTTGCCGCTGCGGCTGTTTTCTGGGCCTATTTCAAAAGCAAGGTGAAACTCAACACATTTATTGCTGTGCTGGCCTTTCTTATTGCAGCCGATCTGATACCGGTATCAGCCAATTACCTCAGTGAAAAACATTACGAAGAAGACGCCGGTACCGAGACAACGACATTCCGTCCCCGCCCGGTAGATGCGCAAATCATGCAGGACCCGGATCCTTATTATCGTGTGCTCGACATCACCCGTAATACCTATAACGACGCCATCCAGGCATACTTTCACAAATGCGTTGGCGGATACTCCCCTGCCAAGCTGGAAAAATATCAGGATCTCATCGATATCCATATGAGCCGTCAATTCAACCGCGAGGTGCTGAACATGCTCAATACGAAATATATCATCTTCCCCGGCGGGCCCAACGGACAACCGGCCGTACAGCAGATGCCTGATGCCTGCGGTAATGCCTGGTTTGTAGAAGAGGTGAAATGGGCGGCGAATGCAGATGAAGAAATATTGTCGCTTAGCGCGCCGGCATTAGGCGTTGCGGACACGGAAGACGCAACGGCGGGCAGCTTCGATCCGAAAAAAACAGTGGTGATCCGGGAGCCCTGGAAGAAAGAGCTGGAAGGTTATCAATTCGGCAAAGACAGTAATGCAGCCGTAACGCTAACCCGGTACGGCCTTAACGATCTTGCCTTTACGTCCACTAATTCCTACAATGGACTGGCTGTATTTTCCGATATCTATTACGCTGATGGATGGAAAGCGTATATAGATGGCAAAGAAACCCCGATATTACGGGCCAACTATGTTCTACGCGCCATAAAAATACCGGCCGGTACACACGAAATAAAATTTGTCTTCCACCCTGACAGCTACTATACCGGCAACCGGATCGCGCTATTCAGCAGCCTGCTACTGATCGGGCTATGCATCACTGTGCTGGTCATGGCATTCAAAAAAGGGAAAATACCGGGAACATCCGAAGAACGCTGATGAACAAGATCGCATCCAATCTGGTACGCCGCATATTCAGACTGAGGGAAGATCTCAGCATCGGCTTTTATCTTACTGATTTTATTTTCAGAAGATTGCTGCTGCATAACCCGGGTGTGAAATGGGCGATCCACCATAGCAGTACAATACGCTGCCCGGAACGGCTCAAACGGGGAAAAGGCGTCTATCCAGGCGATTCTCCAGGCGTATATATTAATGCCTGTAATGGCGTGGAGATCGGAGACTATACCAATATCGGACCGAATGTGGGTATCATTTCGGCCAACCATGACGTCATCGATAATGATATACATGTACCGGACCCTCCTGTCCTTATCGGGAAGCATTGCTGGCTGGGCATGGGTGCCGTTGTATTGCCAGGCGTACAACTGGGTGATTTTACAATTGCCGGTGCCGGCGCCGTTATTACCAAGAGTTTTCCTGAAGGATATTGTGTGCTCGGAGGTAACCCTGCACGGATTATAAAAACACTGGACAAAGCTGCCTGCACGATTTTTGCAGACAGTAAAAAGTAACTCCGGGAAAATATTCCGGATCATCAGCGTAACTTTTTTACCAACATATTCATGCCGGGCGAGTAGAATACACTACTTTCGTCTTTGTGAAAATGATCCAGCGTATGGCTATTACAACAGAATCCCTGCACCGCATAACCCACTTTTTCGAGTCGTATGCACGCGCGCTCGAAAATGCTGACACAAAGAAAATGGCGTTTCATTATACATTGCCCTGCACGTTTATGGACGACGAAGGCAGTGTCGTATTCACAGACGCAAGCAAATTAGAAGGCCTGTTCAATCAGGGGATCAATTTCTTCAGGCATCATGGCATTGCCAACGCACGACCGGAAATATGGAGTAAACGTCAGTGGACGGAACAGATCATCAAAACAAAAGTAAACTGGCGGTATTATGATAAAGATAACCAGTTTCTCTACACCTGCGATTATCATTACCTGCTGCGGTTTGATAAACATGGCGCATGGAAAATCCAGGTATCCGTATCTGTAAATGAGAAGGAACGGATGAATGAATGGCTGAAAAAGAATGATGAATTATGAGTGATGAATTATGAGTTTGTCGCCCATAATTCATCGTTCATAATTCATCACTTATCATTCCTTAATTATTCTTCTTCGTCGAACTGCAGCACATCCTTGCTGGCCATCAGCAATTCAAATTCCTCTTTGGAACCCACTATGATGTCATCAAATTGACGCATACCGGTTCCTGCCGGGATCAGGTTGCCCGTGATCACATTCTCCTTCAGGCCGATAAGGCTGTCTGATTTACCATTTATGGAAGCCTGCGACAGCACCTTGGTTGTTTCCTGGAAGGAAGCGGCGGAGATCCAGCTACGCGTGCCCAGTGAGGCTTTGGTGATACCCAGCAGCAACGGTGCGGAAGTAGCCGGCGCAGCATCACGGTACTGTACCAGCGTCTTATCCGTACGGCGCAACAGACTGTTCTCTTCACGTACCTCACGCAGCGTTACGATCTGCCCCGGATGGAGTTTCTCGCTTTCACCGGCTTCGGTAATGATCTTTTTATCGTAGATCCAGTCGTTCTCGACCATAAACTCAAACTTATCTACCGTATCATCCTCAAGGAACTTGGTATCTCCCGGATCAATGATCGTAACCTTACGCATCATCTGGCGCACGATCACCTCAATATGCTTGTCGTTGATCTTTACACCCTGCAGGCGGTATACTTCCTGGATTTCATTCACCAGGTATTCCTGAACTGCGAAAGGTCCTTTGATGGCGAGGATATCGCTCGGAGTGGTAGCGCCATCCGAAAGTGCGGTTCCGGCCTTTACAAAGTCCCCGTCCTGCACCATGATATGGCGCGTCAGCGGTACCAGGTATTTCTTCACCAGCCCGTCGCGGCTTTCTACGATAATCTCACGGTTACCACGCTTCACATTACCAAAGCTCACCACACCGTCAATTTCCGAAACAACCGCCGGGTTGCTGGGATTACGCGCTTCGAAAAGCTCTGTAACACGGGGAAGACCACCGGTGATATCCCGGCTGCGTCCCATTACACGCGGAATTTTTACCAGAACCTGTCCGTTATGCACCGTCTCGCTGTTGTCAACAACAATGTGCGAACCAACCGGCAAGTTGTATGATTTACTGTCCTTGCCATCTACAATGAGCACAGGTATCTTGGTTTTGTCTTTGGTTTCAATAACAACCTTCTCGCGGTGGCCGGTCTGTTCATCAGCTTCCTCACGGTAAGTAACGCCTTCGATTATATGTTCAAACCGGATGCTACCGCTCACCTCAGAAATGATCACTGCATTAAACGGATCCCAGGTACAGATAACATCTCCTTTGGAAATCTTCTGACCGTTAGACACCTTCAATATAGAGCTGTACGGGATATTATTGGTTGCCAGGAGGCGGTCATTGGCCACATCCACGATCCGGACTTCTCCCGTACGGCCGATCACAATATTCTGCTCTTCACCTTCTTCATTGATGTACTTCGTAGTGCGGAGACCGTCAAACTGGACGGTACCATCGAAGCGGGCTGTAAGCTGACTTTCAATAGCCGACGAACCTGCAACACCACCCACGTGGAATGTACGGAGCGTAAGCTGCGTACCCGGTTCACCGATAGACTGGGCCGCAATAATTCCTACCGCGTCGCCTTTCTGAGCTTTATAGCCGGTTGCCAGGTTTTTACCGTAGCACCTTGCACATACCCCCTGACGGCTTTCGCAAGTCAGCACGGAGCGTATCTCAACTGTATCCAGGGCACTTTCTTCAATGCGTCTGGCCACATCTTCGGTGATTTCTTCGCCTGCAGTGAGGATAAGCTCATCGCTGATCGGGTCGTACACATCATGCAGGGAAGTACGGCCGAGAATACGGTCATATAACGGCTCTACGATATCTTCATTGTCTTTCAATGCAGAGATGGCAATGCCACGTAATGTTTCGCAGTCTTCTTCCTTGATCACAACATCCTGTGCCACGTCTACCAGACGGCGGGTCAGATAACCGGCATCGGCTGTTTTCAGGGCGGTATCCGCAAGACCTTTACGCGCACCGTGCGTTGAGATAAAATACTCGAGTACGCTCAGGCCATCCTTAAAGTTGGAAAGGATCGGGTTTTCGATAATTTCCGAACCGGAAGAGCCTGAACGACGTGGTTTCGCCATCAATCCCCTGAGACCGGCAAGCTGTTTCACCTGCTGCTTGCTACCACGCGCACCGGAATCCAGCATCATGTAAACGGAATTGAATCCCTGCTTATCATTTGCCATTTCCCTGATCAGTGTTTCAGTAACACGGGTATCCACGCGGCTCCATATATCAATGATCTGGTTGTAACGTTCGTTGTTGGTGATCAGCCCCATGTTGTAGTTATCCCACACCTCGTCCACTTCGGTCTGAGCACTTTGTATCAGTTCTTCCTTGACTTCAGGGATAGTAAGATCCTTGATATTGAACGAAAGACCGCCACGGAACGCAGTACGGAATCCTAAGGTTTTTATATCGTCCAGGAATTGTACTGTTTGCGGAATGTCTGTATTTTTCAGGATCTGTCCGATGATCTCACGCAGCGATTTTTTAGTCAGCAGTGCGTTCACGAAACCATGATCCTTGGGCACATGCTGGTTAAAGATTACCCGTCCAACAGTCGTTTCGAGCAGTTGCCTTTCGAGCTTACCTTCGTTATTACGGACATCCACCTTCACCCTGATGGATGCATGGAGATCAGCGCATCCTTCATTATGGGCGATCAGTACTTCTTCAGGGCTGTAGAATACTTTACCCTCGCCTTTTACGATTTCGTCTTCAGTAGATTTTTTCCCTTTCGAAATATAGTACAGTCCGAGTACCATGTCCTGAGACGGAAGGGTGATCGGCGTACCGTTCTGCGGGTTCAGGATATTGTGCGAAGCAAGCATCAGTAACTGTGCTTCGAGTATCGCAGCGTGGCTCAGTGGCACGTGCACGGCCATCTGGTCACCATCGAAGTCGGCGTTGAACGCAGAACACACCAGCGGGTGAAGCTGTATCGCTTTACCTTCGATCAGCCGTGGCTGGAAAGCCTGTATGGAAAGCCTGTGCAGCGTAGGGGCACGGTTGAGGAGCACCGGGTGTCCTTTCAGCACGTTTTCCAGGATATCCCAGACTACGGCTTCCTTGCGTTCCACCAGCTTTTTGGCACTTTTTACCGTTTTTACAATACCTCTTTCTATCAGCTTCCGGATAATGAACGGTTTGAACAGCTCAGCCGCCATATCTTTCGGCAGACCGCATTCGTGCAGCTTCATTTCAGGACCTACAACGATAACAGAACGACCGGAGTAATCCACACGTTTACCCAACAGATTTTGACGGAAACGTCCCTGCTTTCCTTTCAGCACATCCGAAAGGGATTTCAGCGCGCGGCCACCTTCAGCCTTCACTGCATTGGATTTACGGCTGTTGTCGAAAAGCGAATCCACAGCTTCCTGCAGCATACGTTTTTCGTTCCTCAGTATCACCTCCGGCGCCTTGATCTCGATAAGGCGTTTCAGACGGTTATTACGAATAATTACGCGACGATACAGATCATTAAGGTCGGAAGAAGCAAAACGGCCGCCGTCCAGAGGCACAAGCGGGCGAAGCTCCGGCGGGATCACCGGCACGTATTGCATCACCATCCACTCAAGGCGGTTTTCCACACGTGTATTGGCATCGCGGAATGCCTCCACTACGCTCAGTCTTTTCAGGGCTTCCTGCTTCCGCTGCTGGGATGTTTCATTAGCGGCGGCATTACGCAGATCATACGACAACTGATCCAGGTCTATCCTTGAGAGCATTGCATGTACTGCATCTGCGCCCATCTTAGCTATAAACTTATTCGGATCCTCATCAGGGAGATACTGGTTCTCTTTGGAAATTGTTTCCAGTATTTCCAGGTATTCATCTTCCGTCAGCAGTTGCAGCTCCGTCTTCTCGCTCTCACGCAGGTTGAGCTTCTGGCGGATCAGATCGTCGGCCTCTCCGCCCTGCACCACTACATAGCGTTCGTAGTAAACGATGCTTTCCATCTTTTTGGAAGATGTACCCAGCAGGTAACCGATCTTATTGGGCAGACTCTTGAAATACCAGATATGCACAATCGGAACGACAAGCTTGATATGCCCCATACGTTCGCGACGTACCTTTTTCTCTGTCACTTCCACACCGCAACGGTCGCACACGATCCCTTTGTACCGGATACGCTTGTATTTACCGCAATAACATTCGTAATCCTTAACAGGACCGAATATTTTTTCGCAGAACAGGCCATCCCGCTCCGGCTTGTAGGTACGGTAATTGATCGTTTCTGGTTTTAACACCTCCCCGTAGGAACGATCAAGAATGGTATCGGGAGATGCCAGGCTGATCGTGATCTTATTAAATCCGGATTTAGGACGGTTTTCCTTCTTTATTGACATGTGTTCGTAATTCTTTAATTTTTAAAAATAAAAAAGCAGAGATTTAAAGCAGCAGGTCTACTACTCAAACTTCAACTCCAGCCCCAGGCCTCTCAATTCATTCACCAATACGTTGAATGATTCAGGGATACCCGGCTTCGGCACATTGTCTCCTTTTACGATCGCTTCGTAAGTCTTGGCACGGCCCATGATATCATCCGACTTCAGGGTCAGCAGTTCCTGCAGGATGTTTGCAGCGCCGTAAGCCTCAAGCGCCCAGACCTCCATTTCACCAAAACGCTGACCACCGAACTGTGCTTTACCACCCAGCGGCTGCTGCGTAATGAGACTGTACGGCCCGATAGAACGCGCGTGCATCTTATCATCCACCATGTGGTGCAGCTTGATCATATAAATGATACCAACCGTAGCCTTCTGGTGGAAGCGTTCGCCGGTTTCACCGTCATAGAGATAGGTATGCCCGAATTCAGGCAATCCTGCTTCTGTAATAAAATCCTCGATCTCACTCGGGTCAGCGCCGTCGAAAATGGGCGTAGCAAATTTCAGTCCCAGTTTTTCACCGGCCCAGCCAAGTACGGTCTCGTATATCTGACCCAGGTTCATACGGGAAGGTACACCCAGCGGGTTGAGCACGATATCAACAGGCGTGCCGTCTTCGAGGAACGGCATATCTTCTTCCCGTACGATACGGGCTACGATGCCTTTGTTTCCATGACGACCGGCCATTTTATCACCCACTTTCAGCTTACGTTTGCTGGCCAGGTACACTTTCGCCAGTTTCAGCACACCCGCCGGCAGTTCGTCACCGATGCTCAGGTTGAACTTCTCACGCTTGTATCGTCCAAGCTCTTCGTTGAACTTGATATTATAATTATGCAGCAATTGGTTGATCTGATCATCGGTCTCATCATCGCCTGTCCATCCCAGAGGATTTACATTCGCATAATCAATGGAACCGAGGGTCTTACTGTTAAATTTGCCGCCTTTACTAATCACCAGCTCTCCAAAATTATTGGTAATACCAGTTGAAGACCTGTCTTTCAGCAGCGTCATCAGCTTTTCGAGCAGCAGCGACTTCAGCGATTCCAGATTTTTTTCGTGCGTAGCTTCAATCCTTTCCAGTGCCGCTTTTTCACGCACCTTAGAGTTTTTGTCTTTCTTCGCCCGCTGGAATAATTGCTTGCTGATTACAATACCTTCCGTACCGCTCGGCGCCTTCAGAGAGGCATCCTTGGCATCTCCGGCTTTATCGCCGAAGATCGCACGCAGCAGCTTCTCTTCCGGTGTGGGATCTGTTTCACCCTTGGGCGTGATCTTGCCGATCAGTATATCCCCTTCGCCAACATGAGCCCCGACACGGATGATACCATTTTCATCCAGATCTTTGGTAGCCTCTTCCGAGATATTCGGGATGTCCGGGGTCAGCTCTTCTTCACCCAGCTTGGTATCACGAACTTCCAACTCATATTCGTCAATATGGATCGAAGTAAACCAGTCATCACGGACTACCTTTTCGTTGATCACGATGGCATCCTCGAAGTTGTACCCTTTCCATGGCATGAAGGCTACCTTCAGGTTCCGGCCAAGGGCAATTTCACCCTCTTTCGTTGCATAGCCTTCAGTCAGGAAGTCGCCGTCTTTTACCTTCTGGCCTTTGCGCACACAGGGACGCAGGGTAATGCTCGTGCTCTGGTTTGTTTTCTTGTATTTGGTAAGCGTGTAAACCTTGAGGTCATCTTCAAAGGATACCAGCCTTGCCTTATCTGTCCGGCTGTAGCGCACATGAATTTCGTTGGCATCCACATATTCGACTACTCCGTTTCCTTCGGCATGTATCTGGATACGTGCATCACGCGCGGCTTTTCCTTCAAGGCCCGTACCTACAACAGGCACTTCGGCACGGATCAGCGGCACAGCCTGGCGCTGCATGTTTGACCCCATGAGCGCACGGTTGGCATCATCGTGCTCCAGGAACGGGATCAGAGATGCCGAAAGACCGACAATCTGGTTGGGGGCCACGTCCATAAATTCGACTTCTTCACGATCGAGGATCGGAAAATCGCCGGTCTGGCGGGATTTTACCTTTTCTTCTATAAAGTTCCCCTTATCATCCATCTCCACATTCGCCTGGGCGATCTTGGCATCATCCTCTTCCTCAGCACTGAGATAGTATTGATGCTTCATATCCACCTTGCCTTCTTTAACCTTGCGGTAGGGTGTTTCAATAAAGCCCATCTCATTGATCTTGGCGTGCACACAAAGTGTGGAGATCAGCCCGATATTGGGCCCTTCCGGCGTTTCGATGGTACACAAACGACCATAGTGGCTGTAGTGTACGTCACGAACTTCGAAGCCGGCCCGCTCACGGCTCAGACCGCCTGGCCCGAGGGCGGAGATACGGCGCTTATGCGTGATCTCAGACAGCGGGTTGGTCTGGTCGAGGAACTGGGAAAGCTGTGAGGTACCGAAGAACGAATTGATAACGGAAGAAAGCGTACGCGCATTGATCAGGTCGATCGGCGTAAACACTTCATTATCCCGCACATTCATACGCTCACGGATCGTACGCGCCATACGCGCAAGCCCAACGCCAAACTGTGCAAACAACTGCTCGCCCACTGTACGTACGCGGCGGTTGCTCAGGTGATCGATATCATCTATTTCAGCCTTACCATTGGTAAGGCGTACCAGGTATTTAATAATGGAAATAATATCCTCCTTGCTCAGCACCTTCTTTTCGATGGTGATATCCAGCCCCAGCTTACGATTGATCTTATAACGGCCTACTTCACCCAGATCATAACGCTTATCCGAGAAGAACAGCTTCTCAATGATACCGCGGGCTGTTTCATCATCAGGAGCATCCGATCCGCGGAGCTGACGGTAGATATGCTGTACCGCTTCCAGCTCGGAGTTGGAGGTATCTTTATTCAGTGTATTGTAAATAATAGAAAAATCGCCGCTGACCTCTTCTTTTTGCAGGAAGATAGTATCAATGCCCATATCGAGGATCATGCTCACATTATCTTCATCGAGCACATTGTCCCGGTCGAGCACAATCTCGTTACGCTCAATGGAAACCACTTCGCCGGTATCTTCATCCACGAAGTCTTCCGTCCAGCTACGCAGCACACGCGCCGCCAGGCGGCGACCGATATTGGCCTCAAGCGCCTTCTTCTCTACTTTCACCTCATCGGCCATACCGAACAACTCCAGAATGTCCTTATCCGTTTCATAACCGATAGAGCGAAGCAGGGTTGTAACCGGGAATTTCTTTTTACGGTCGATGTAGGCATACATCACGTTATTGATATCTGTAGCGAACTCCATCCACGCGCCTTTGAAGGGAATTACGCGGGCGGAGTAAATTTTCGTTCCGTTAGGGTGCACGCTCTGGCCAAAGAACACGCCGGGAGACCGGTGAAGCTGGGACACCACGACACGCTCCGCGCCATTGATCACAAATGTGCCGCGCGGGGTCATATAAGGAATGCTGCCCAGGAACACATCCTGAACGATCGTTTCGAAATCTACGTGCTCTTCATCATTACAGCTGAGGCGAAGCTTGGCTTTCAGCGGTACGGAGTATGTAAGCCCGCGCTCCATACATTCATCGATCGTGTAACGGGGGGGATCAATAAAGTAATCCAGGAACTCAAGGACGAAGATATTCCGGGTATCCGTGATCGGGAAATTTTCCTGGAACACACGGAACAACCCTTCGTTGTCGCGCTTGTCGGGCGTCGTTTCCAACTGGAAGAAATCCTTGAAAGATTGCAACTGGATAGCAAGCAGATCCGGCGTATCGGCAACATCGTGTATTTTAGCGAAGTTGATACGTCCCGTTGCGGTTCTTTTTTGTGTTGTAGCCATAATATAGTGAGTGTAAAATGCATCAATAACAACAAGAGAAACCCACACCAAAAGAGACTATCTTTCGGTATAGGTCAGATTATTGTTAACAGCTTTTTTGGGTCAATTTTCTTTTTTGCACGTGCTAGCTCCCTGCAAAGGGACGGCAAAGATAAGTAAGACGCTAATAATAAGCAAATTTTATTCCAAAACTCCAGTCTGCCGTCAGCCCGTTGATTTACAGATTCGCAACCCATATAGGCATCATCATAAATCACACATAAAATTCATTATAAAAATATATATTTGTTTGTTATTTTGATTAAATCTGTGAAATAACATTAGCCCCAACGGGTAAAATCAGGCTGAAAATCAAAGAGATTACGCTGAAAATCCCCGTCGAATATGAAAAGATCATAAAAAAACCCGTTAAAAGTTTTGTTTTTTCGTTCTGTGTATTATTTTTGCCTTCAAATTAAAACAAAAAGACAATGAAAAAACTTACCCCCCTCGTTTTAGCTGCCGCATTCGGCGCTTTGATGTTTACATCTTGTAAAAAAGATTACACTTGTGTTTGCAAAAACAATGACGGCACAGAATCAGAAAGCTTTCAGTATCCCAAAATGAAAAAGAAAGATGCTAAATCTGCTTGTGATACATGGAATAGCTTAGCAGTTATAGGCGGCGGTTCTTGCAGCCTCAAATAATCCTTAAAGGATTGATTTAATAAAAAAGCGCTAAAATTTTAGCGCTTTTTTTATTTTTAGCCCCATAAACCGAAGAATGATTTTCTGCGGGCATAATATTTGTATGGAAATGTTTGTACATCTTCTTCAATCAGAATAACCTGACAATTAAACCATACATTATGAATAAACTAAAAAAATTGGCTGTAATTGCGGTTCTTTGTGTAGCCTTCGTATCCTGCAAAAAAGACCACACTTGCACCTGTACCACAACCGTATTAGGGATTTCGAACACCAGAACATATGATCTGCCAAATCAAACCAAAAAAGATGCGACCAGCGCGTGCGACCGGTTTGAGTCAGATGCAAACAGTACCGGTATAGGAACGACTAATTGTCACCTGTAAGCATTTCAGGGAACATGGACTAAGGTTTTATGTTCCCTTTTTTTCACCTTCCTCACTCTCCATTTGGTAGAGTACGGCTCTTATTTCTGTAAAAGAAAAGGCATCTCCAAGTGCAGTCCTTATTGCACCTGCCTGCCGCTGGCCGGAGTGACGGATCGCATTACGGATCGCCAGTTCGTTCTCTGTTGTCACAAACTGTGACAACGCGACCTCACCGGTAATAATATACTGCAGCAAATGTCCTTCAATCGTGCTCCTTGCCATGCTGCGCTCAGCTGCTATCTCGTCTATCGTCCGGCCGTTTCTGAGTAATTGGAGGGATATTTCACGACTGCTTTCCTTTTTTTCTTTCTTTTCTTTTCCTGTTTTATCGGTTCCAGATTCGGTTTTGCTTGCCGGCAGCGTTATCTCCGGTTTCACATCAACACGTTTCAGCAAGCTGCCCGGGTCGTCACCTTTGGCCAAGCCATCTGCCAGCTGCGCAGCTTGGGTGATTTCATACTTTTTCCTGGAAAGCGCCGCATACAAGGTCTGTAACTCAGTAAGGTACTTTTTCACCCTGGGCTTAATCCGCACCTCATCATAATGCATTTGCCAAGACGTCAATAATGCGTCTGTTAATGGAATAAAATATGCTGTTGCCGCAGCTACCCGTTGTGCCAGATAGTGATAATGATCCTGATGCGCGACCTGCAGAATACTGTTCAACTGGTTACGGAACCGGCCACCCGTATGTACCAGCTCTGTAAGGCTCCGGAGCATAGCTGCCGACCATTCCACAGCCGCTTCCTGATCGGGAAGACGTCGCCGGTTATGCGCTTCATGAAATTCCCGGCATAGTGCCGCCACAGATTCCCAGTTGTAACTTTTGGCCAGCTTGTCGCCGATAAAAAGACGCTGTGCTTCACGCAGCCGCTCCTGCATTTCGGCTACCGGTACACGCATATCAGATAATGATGTGATCCGGGCATCCGTATGCAATGCCGCCGGTGTAATTTCTGAAGACAATACCAGTCCGTTCATTGAAGTAAGACGGCTCAGCGCCACATATACCTGTCCTGCGGCAAAGGATGTGCCGGCATCCACAATGGCTTTTTCAAATGTAAGCCCCTGACTTTTGTGGATCGTAATCGCCCAGGCGAGGCGAACCGGATACTGCCGGAAACTGCCCAGCTCGTCTTCCTCAACGCGGTCGGCCTGCTCGTTATACCGGTAACGGATATTACGCCAGGTTTCCTTTTCCAGCTGCATCTCCGTACGGTCATCCGGGAAACGGACAAAAATCTCATCGCCTTTGATCCGGCTCACCCGTGCAATCCGGCCATTGTAATACCGGCGGTTTTCGCCCTTATCATTTTTGACAAACATCACCTGCGCCCCTACTTTCAGGGATAGCGTGCGCTCGGCAGGCAATGCCTGTTCGTTAAAATCCCCGTTCAGTTCGCCTTCAAAAGAGTGTACCTCCGCCTGCAAACGAGCCAGCTCCGATTTATTGATACGGTCGGCCTTATAGTTATGGGACGTAAGGATAATGTACCCATCTTCCGGCTCCGGGTGGAAATAAGGGTCATAACGGCGGTTGAGCAGCCGCAGACCGTCTTCGTCGACCACCCCATCCCGGATGCTGTTCAGCAATTGAATAAACGTTTGATCCCGCTGCCGGTATACCTGTTCCAATTCGATGTACAACGGTCGTGCATCTTCCATCACCCTTGCATCAAAAAAGAAAAGGCTGTGATAGTACGCACTGAGCATACTCCATTCATCATCTTTCACCACAGGAGGCAGCTGGTGCAGATCGCCAATATACAGCATTTGTACACCGCCAAAAGGCACATCCGGCTTGCGGCGGAAATGACGTAATATCCCGTCGACGGCATCCAACAAGTCGGCACGCATCATGGAAACCTCGTCTATCACAAGCAACTCCAGCTCTTCGAATAATTTCCGCTTTTCCCTGCCCATCCGGATATTACTAAGGATGGTATTCAGGTCCGTCCCGCCGGCTGCACTCAGCGTAAATCCGGCGCCCGGCCGGGATTCCGGTATAAATGCACCAAACGGGAGCTGGAAAAAAGAATGCAGCGTAACACCTCCGGCATTGATCGCAGCAACCCCGGTCGGAGCCACCACCGCCGTTTTCTTAGAAGTATGCTCCCGGATATATTTAAGAAAAGTAGTCTTGCCCGTACCGGCTTTGCCGGTCAGGAATACATGACAACCGGTATGCAGCACAAACCCGGCTGCTGTTTCAAACAGGGTATTTGTCTGGGCGCCGGATTGTGTCATATAGAAAATGAAATTATTATCAATTCAATTTAATAACTGATTAATAACTATAAACAAAACTAAAAAGTGCGAATATAGTCATTAACAATCAAGATAAAAAATGTTGTCAGGAATTTGAATCTCTTATTCCGCCCGTCTTTTTGACACTTAAAATGGCAAAATAACGACACTCTGAGTGTCAAACCCCTATTCGGAGCTGCGGGCGCCAAACAACAGGCTGCCGATCCGCACCATCGTACTCCCCTCCTCTACAGCGATTTTATAATCGCCGCTCATCCCCATCGAGCAGGTATTAAAGTATTCTTTCCCCAGGAAATAAGATTGCTGCAGGTTGCGGAATACATCATATAACCGTTTAAACTCCCCCCGCACCTGTTGCTCATCGTCAGAAAAACTGGCCATGCCCATGACGCCGCGGATACGGACATTCCGGTATGCACCACCGGCGTAATGATCGAGCAAATGGATCACCTCCTTCTCATCCAGACCAAACTTCGTCTCTTCTTCCGCGATATATATCTGAAGAAGTACGTCGATCGTACGATCGCTATTTTTTGCGTGCTTATCAATTTCCGCCAGCAATTTAAGACGGTCCACACCATGTATCAGCTGCACGAACGGCGCGATTTGCTTTACCTTATTCGTCTGTAAATGGCCGATAAAATGCCACCGGATATCGCCGGGCAATTGCTGTTGCTTTTCTACAAGTTCCTGCACATAGTTTTCTCCAAAATCCCGGTGCCCCGATTCGTAAAGCGCACGAATGTCTTCCGCAGGCCTGGTCTTGGATACGGCAACCAGCGTAATGCCCTGTGGATCGAAGGTGGATCTCAGATCCTGCCAGACAGTTTTGTTTACCATAGTAATCAATTTTATTAGCCAATCTGCTGATTAGCTAATACCTCTCGCGATACACATTAGCTAATCAGCAGATTATCACATCAGCACATCAATTTTAATATTGCTCCTGCTCATTCGGGAAATCCCCCTGCTTTACATCACCGATATAACGGGCTGTCGCTGCTTTAATATCGTCGTACAAATTCATGTAGCGCCGCAGGAAACGGGGTGAAAAATCTTTCGTGATGCCCAGCATATCATGCATAACCAGTACCTGCCCGTCTACATGCATACCTGCGCCAATTCCAATCACCGGAATGCGCAATGCTTCGCTCACTTTTTTGCCAAGGCCGGCAGGAATCTTTTCCAGTACCAATGCAAAGCAACCCGCATCTTCCAATAACTTCGCATTTTCAATCAGACGCTCTGCTTCTTCCTCTTCTTTGGCACGAACCGCATAAGTGCCGAATTTATAAATAGACTGTGGCGTTAGTCCCAGATGCCCCATCACAGGTACGCCTGCGCTGATGATCCTCTTGATGGAATCTACTATTTCGGCTCCTCCTTCCAGTTTAATGCCGTGCGCACCTGCTTCTTTCATAATCCGGATGGAGGAGTAAAGCGCTTCCTTACTATTACCCTGATAACTGCCGAAAGGCAGGTCTACAATGACCAGGCAGCGATTAATAGCCCGCACTACGCTTTGTGCATGATAGATCATATGATCGAGCGTGATGGGAAGCGTTGTCTCATGGCCTGCCATTACATTCGAAGCCGAATCTCCGACAAGCAACACATCTATCCCCGCATCGTCAAAGATCCGGGCCATAGAGAAGTCGTATGCAGTCAGCATGCTGATCTTTTCGCCATGTTGCTTCATCCATTGAAGCGTGTGTGTGGTAACACGTTTTATTTCTTTATGTACGGACATGGTGTAAAAGTAAGCCTGATTAATGGAATAATGAATAATTCTCCCGTTGAACGCTGCTTTCTTATTTTCATCAGATCACATAAAAACATTTTCATAAAACACATCTATCACGTACCTTCGTCACAGATTAATATCAATTACCGTTTCATGAAAACAACTTCCCTGCTGCTGATCATATTGTTGACCCAATTCTCTCTATCTGCCCAGGACATAAAAGGAAACATGGAAAACTGGCGGAATTATTCTTCCGGCTTCCCTTTTCCGACGGTTCAGCTGGAAGCGCCCCAAGGCTGGTACGGGCTTGACTCTTTAGTGGTTGTGGGAGCGCAGATGATGCAGCTATCCGGCAATGCAAATCTCCACCCCAGCAAACAAATACATAAATCATCTGACGCGCACAATGGCGCCCATGCGGCAATGCTTGTGAGCAAAACGCTGGACACCTTCGGTGTGGTACCTGGAGTGCTTTCCAATGCCCGGATCAACATTGACATCCTTGCCGTAATGAGTGGCGGGGATTTTATGAACGCCATCGATTATACAGGCGGCACTCCGATCAACAACCGCGTAACAGGGATTGAAGCCTGGGTAAAATACCAGACCTCCGGCGCTGACAGCGCTTCCATTCTCATAGCGGGAGTGCTCACGGGCCAGGCCGCCGACGGAACCGATTCCCTGATCGCGGCAGGGGCGACAATGATCGGCCCGACCAATGGATATATTGTTGTTACCACCCCGCTTCTTTATACCGATGCCAATGCCATCCCCGACAAACTGATCGTAGGCTTCAGCAGCAGCTCGGGTGAAAACGGCACGGACGGGAGTACATTGTATGTTGACGATGTGCGCATCACCGGAGGAACCGGCACCCAAGTGCCTGCCATATCAACCAGGCAGGCTGTAGCATGTTATCCGAATCCCAGCAATGGAATTATTTATCTCCAGGCATCCCAAATGCCTGTAACGTGGACCGCATATGATATAACCGGCAAGCAGATATACCAGACAACATGGGCCGGCGCCACAACAGCAGACTGTTCGCCATATCCGCCGGGCATGTACCTGTATCGCGTAACGGATCAGAACGGAGCCACGTTGCAAACGGGGAATTTCACCCTCCTGTAGAGACGGTGCATGCACCGTCTCAGGATCTCAGGATCTCAGGATCTCAGGATCGCGATTTTGCGGAATGGAGACGTGGCATGCCACGTCTCTACGGGATCATGGATGTAGCGGCGATCCATCCGCTGCTCCAGGCATGCTGGAAGTTAAACCCGCCGGTAATACCATCTACATCCATGATCTCTCCGGCAAAATATAAACCGGGAACAATCCGGCTTTCCATGGTTTGCGGATTGATTTCGGACAGGGCAACGCCGCCGCATGTTACGAACTCTTCCTTGAAGGTGGTCTTCCCTTTCACTTCATACACATCGTGCAGCAGACTGTTGTGCAATTGCTGCTGTTGTGCTGCGGGCAGCTCCCCCCAACGGGTGGTATCGCTGATGCCGGCGCGGACTGCCAGGTAGTTCCATAAGCGTTTCGGCAGGCCAAACGGATCTTTGCGCAGCACCTGCTGCTTACCATAATCCTGCCGTATAGCAGCAAAGCTACGCTTCAGCTCTTCATCCCCAAGCTCATTAAGCCAGCTTACCTGTATGCTGAAGCGATATTGCCGCGACGATAATTCGCGGGCGGCCCAGGCCGACAGCCGTAAGACAACCGGGCCGCTCATACCCCAATGCGTTATGAGTAACGGGCCCATTTCTGTAAATTTCGTTCCGCTGATCCTGACCTTTGCAGACGGAACGCTAACGCCCATCAATTCCGTAACCGGATGAGCCGGTAAATTAAAAGTGAACAAAGACGGCGCCGGCGGTTGCACTGTATGCCCCAGCACACGGACCCACTGATACGCATCATCTTTTGGGAACCCGCCGCAGGCAACCAGCACACGATCGGCCTGATAACTACTGCCGTCTGTAAAATGCAGGGAGAAGTGCCCATTTGTCTTTGTGATAGCATCAACGGCTTTATGATAATGAACGGTAACCTTCCGCCGCTCCATTTCACCCTGCAGACAGTCCATGATCATGCGGGAACTATCAGTAGTAGGAAACATCCGTCCGTCAGACTCTGTCTTGAGCATCACGCCGCGCTGCCTGAACCAATCAATCGTATCCTCCGGCGTAAAATGGTACAGCGATTTCTTCAGCAACTGTTTCCCCCTGGGATAGCGGGTGAGCAGCTCCGGCACATCGAAACACGCATGCGTGACATTACACCTGCCGCCGCCGGATACCTTCACCTTCTGCAGTAATCGTCCCGTTTTTTCAAACAGCATTACTTCCCGGCCCTTTTCAGGGGATATATTGGCTGCGGCAAAGCAACCTGCTGCACCACCACCTATGATTGCAATACGCATAGAGTCTGTTTAATGTGACAAATGTGTTGAATGTGGAAAATGTGATGACACATTTTCCACATTCAACACATTTGTCACATTTTAACTATTAATAATCCTGTTC
>CAZGPG010000029.1:0-43140 GCA_964527735.1 uncultured Chitinophagaceae bacterium
CCGTAAAACCCGTTGCGCCGGCATCCCAGGTAATACGGTATTCGTTCACACCTCCACCGGCGCCCGTATAGGGCAATGACACATTTGTACTGCCGGCACATACCGCTGTAATCGTACCCGGGGTCAGTGATGGTAGCGCAAGCACCTCTACGCTGACCGGGTAAGAACGCTCACAATTTGTAGTACTGTTGCGTACGGTCAACGTGCCTGTATAGACACCCGCTGTTGCATTGCCCGGAATGGTAATGCTCACCGGGCTGGACGGCAATGACGTATTCGGCACATCCGTAAAACCCGTTGCGCCGGCATCCCAGGTAATACGGTATTCGTTCACACCTCCGGCTGCATTTGTATAAGGTAATGATACGCTTGTGCTGCCGGCACATACCGATGTTATCGTACCAGGTGTGAGTGACGGGGCATCCAGCACTTCCACGCTGACCGGGTAAGAACGTTCACAATTGGTAGCGCTGTTGCGAACGGTGAGTATAGCCGTATAGCTGCCTGCCGCAACCAGAGTGGGGACAGGGAAGCTGATGGCGCCGGGTGAGAGCGTAGTATTTGGAACGTCTGTAAAACCTGCGCCCTGTGCGCCGGCATCCCATACAATACGGTATTGATCAGGATTACCGGTCGTGCCGCTATATGATAATGCTGCACTGACAGCGTCTGCGCATACCGATGGCATTGCCCCCAGGGTAATCTCCGGCTGAGGATCAACTGTAACGCTGAAATTTACAGGCAGACTGGCACAGCCTGTGGGTGTATTCCGGACGATAAGCGATCCATTATACGTACCAGGCAATACACCCGGTGGTACTGCTATATTGAAAGAATTGAAAGGGAGCGATGCATATGGCACATCTGCAAATCCTGCTGCTTGTGCAGGGGCATCCCAGGTGATACTATATTCCGAGGCTGCGCCTGTTACAGCTGTATAGGGCAGCACTGCCGTTGTAGCACCCTCGCATATAGAGGGATCTGCGCCCAGTGTTATCGTCGGCCCCGTAACTACCCGCACGCTTAGTGATGTAAGATTGCTCACACAACCACCACCTTCTACCATAAGATACCCGGTATATGTGTTGTTCGACTGTGCCGTTACCGGCACTGGTATCTCAAACGACCCGGGAGTGAGCAGGGAGTCGCGAACAATCTGGAATC
This sequence comes from uncultured Chitinophagaceae bacterium, assembly GCA_964527735.1. Classification (GTDB taxonomy): domain Bacteria; phylum Bacteroidota; class Bacteroidia; order Chitinophagales; family Chitinophagaceae; genus JBEBVQ01. The sequence continues at coordinate 1,165 of CAZGPG010000029.1, forward strand.
CATGCGCCGGAGCCGGTGTATTCCACTGGATATGAAATTTATCCGGATCTCCCGTTGCCGTGTATGTCTGTAATGCAACTGTTTCCCCGGGGCATATCTCAGGTATTGGTCCCAACGAGATAGTGGGGATTCCGTTCACTTTTACCGGATGAGATACGACCGAAGAACAACCGGTACCGGAGTTGAGTATGGTATAGCTGATCGTTGTATTCCCCGGTGTTACCCCGGTTACCATACCGTTGCTGTTCACTATTGCTATCGTACTGTGATTACTGATCCAGGTACCGCCGGATTCGGTATTGGTCAATTGCGTGCTACCGCCTACACAAACCGAATCATCGCCGCCGATAGGGGATATGGCAGGGGGTGCATATATCTGCACACTTATCACCTGCAGCGGTCCACCGCCGCCGCCACTTGAACAACTGCCGTTGCTCGCCGTAATAGAGCCAAGATAGGTTGTGCCCGGAACGGCGCCTGGCGGGATATCAATCCTTATGCTGCCGCCGGTAAGCGTTGCATTTACCGCGTCTGTAAAACCGTCATTCCTGGCAGACGTGTTCCAACTGATACTGTATGTGTTGGGGTTACCGGTAGTGATATAAGCTACATTGACGATCGGTATACCGGGACAGAGCTGTGGGTTATTGGGGATCGTAATGGTAGGATCGGCGATGGAAACATTGACCACCGGAGACGTCTGGTAACAGGTCCCTGAAGTTACTTCTACAGAATAGGCGCCGCCGGCGGTTGCTGTATAGGACGGATCTGTTGCCCCGTTCACCGGCGTACCGTCCAGGAACCACTGGTAGGTCAGACCGCTGCCCGTATTCGCATCGAGCTGTACCGTCGCGCCGGCACATACGGAGGTTGCACCTGCAGGTGTAATTACGGCAGGCGGCGGTATACATGCTCCGGGACAGGTAAACGACTGTACATCGGTATTCGATCCGATACCCAACTGTCCGTCGGCATTAGCACCGGTCATGCATATCAATTCCCTGTTTACGTCCAGAAGTGCGGAGAAGTTGCCACCAGCTGAGGCAAGGATCACGTGCTCCCGGCCAGGTACAAGTATCGGCGAAGACCGATCCGTGTTTGTACCCAATCCAAGCTGTCCTTCCTGATCTTTTCCCCAGGTATATACCATACCGTTTGCATTTATGGCAATCGCATGGGCATCTCCTGCGGCAATGCGTATCCAGTCCGCCGCACTGCCTACCTGTGCCGGCTGGTTACGTGGCTGGTTATCCGCTTGCCCAAGTTGCCCGTTGGTATTACTCCCCCATGCCCATATGGTACCGTCATTGCGCAGTGCGAGGCTGTAGGCATCACCGGCTGCAATGCTTATCCAGTTATTGTTATTGCCTACCTGCTGCGGCACATTATAATCCAGATTATTACCCAGACCTAATTGCCCTTCGCTGTTATCCCCCCAGCTCCATAAGGTGCCGTTGCCCGCCAGGGCAAGCGTATGCCTGCCGCCTGTGGCCACACTTACCCATGCCGTACCGGTGATCTGTGCCGGTGCATTGTGCGCGACATTCGTTCCATCCCCCAGCTGCCCCTTATCGTTCTTTCCCCAGGACCATAGCGTACCATCGGCCTTCAGGCCGAAGCTGAACCGGTCCCCTGCCGATATACTGGTCCAGTCCTGGTCTGTATTCACCAGGAGCGGGTCTGTCTGATTAAGTCCGCTGCTATATCCCAACTGGCCATCGCTATTGCTGCCCCAGGAAAATATCGTACCGTCTGCCCGTATTCCAAGGCTGTGCCCTTTCCCCGCAGAAACACCTACCCAGCTCTGGTTGATACCTATTTTAACGGGTGTATTTGCGCTGTTTGTAGTTCCGTCGCCCAACTGACCGCCGGCATTATTTCCCCATGCCCATAAAGTGCCATCCGACTTTACGCCGAGATAGTGATCATAACCGGCGTCCATACCTGCCCAGTATACCAAACTTCCGGAAGCTCTTACTACTGCCGGGACATGCTGCGCTGATGTGTTTCCTCTACCCAGTTCACCAAAAGTGTTATTACCCCAACCCCATATGCTGCCGTCCGCTTTAGATGCCATCACAGTATAAGTGGCGCAGTAAATGGCAGTCCAGTCGTTGGCATTAGTTATCTGTAATGGCCCTGATGTTACATTCGCGGTGCTACCGTTTCCGATCTGGCCTGCCCAATTACGTCCCCATGCCCAAAGCGTACCGTCAGCTTTGAGACCGTGCCCGCTGTTGAAGCCGGCACTTATGGCAACCCACCTGCCCGGAATCTGTTGGGGAGATGTCTTGTTCGACACATCCCCGGCGAGACCCAGCGCTCCGGTACTGTTTTCACCCCAGCCGTACAAACGCCCATCTGCTTTCAGGGCATAGCTGTGGTCGGCTCCGCTGGTACAATATACCCAGTCCGTTTCTGTCCCCAATTGCACCGGACTAATTGCATCCGCATTGGTTCCGTTACCTACCTGCCCGTAATTGTTGTGTCCCCATCCCCAAAGCGTTCCGTCTGTCTTTACAGCCGTTACATGAAATTTCCCCGGGGCAACACAAGCCCAGTTATTGTCCGTGCCAACGCGCAGGAAAAGACTCGACCTGTCCGGAGCGGTGTACCCCAGTCCCAACTGACCGTTCCCGTTAAGACCGGCCCCCCACAGTGAACCGTCTGCCTTAATGGCAAACGTATATTTATAGCCGCACGAAACAGCAACCCAGTCGCCGGCGGTACCGATTTGTATCGGAGTGTCCTGCTGTGTGGAGTTACCGGTGCCCAACTGGCCATAATCCGGATAACCCCATGTCCATAAAGTGCCGTCTGTCCGGATAGCGGCCCCATGCCAATAACCGATCGAAACCTGTGCCCAGGTACTATCCTGCCCAACGAGCGCCGGATTGCTCAGGAATCCCGGAGGAGGGGCGCCAACCCCAAGCTGACCATTGCCCCCCTTGCCGACCGACCATAGCTGTCCCTTCCTCAGCTCATGGAAAGAACCATCCGACCCCCCTGAAGCGAAACGATTGTGCTCATTTCTGTAGGATACCGCAGTTTTATTTTTCGTACGGCTTGCGAATTGGGCATCGGATATATGATAGCCAAACAGGAATAACGTAAAAACTAATAAATATTTATTCATACCCTGATAAATTATATTATTTTTAAAAGCATAAGATTCTCTGTCCGACTTATGACCGTCGGATTAATCTATTTTTATATGTAAAAGGGAATTACTGCCTTTGTAGGCTTTATTTATTTTTAATTTATCTAATCAAAACAAAATTTCCTTTCAGTAAAAACGGCTTTCCTTCAAAGCTGTACTCCAACATATAAACGTAAGTGCCCATCAGCGCTTTGCCGCCCTTGTGCAGTCCGTCCCAGCCCTGCATTTTGTCTGATGTATGGAAAATACGCTCGCCCCAGCGGTTGTAGATGCTTAAGCCGAAGCCCTGTATCCGGCCGAGGTTGCCCAGCACCCGGAATACATCGTTAAGCCCGTCTCCGTTTGGTGTAAACACATTCGGCACCCATATATCACAGAAGATCTGGCTTATCTCTATTGTATCAGATGCCCTTCCGCACTGATTGATCGCGGTTGCCACATAAGCGCCTCCCTGTGTCACTGTCAAAACCGCTTCCGTGCTGCCATCAGACCACAGATAGCTGTCTGCATCGGTACTCTGCGCCACGAGCTTCAGCGGCGTTTCTTCACATACCGTTGTGTCGTGATCCAGCCTTACGGTCGGGAAATTTTTCTGGCGCAGGAAAACAGTATCGCTCCCGGTGCATCCATACACGGACATCACATGGACCGAATAATATCCTCCCCGGGTCGCTGTATAGGTTGCGGTAGTTTCCCCGGTGCCCCACTGAAAAGCAGTCCCCGGGCCCGGATCCAGAATAATCTCCTGATCCGGACAGATATCCCGGTCGGGGCCAAGATCCACTTCAGGATCGGACATGGCAGTCACCTGTGTCGTGTCTGCGGTGACGCACCCCTGCAGGTCTACCTGCAGCCAGTAGGCGTCGGTCATCGACACGTATATATACGGGGCAGTACTCCCGGTATTCCAGAGATAAGTAGCGCCGGGCACCTCCATGCCGATACGGGCAGGAATTGATGTGCATATGGTAGTATCGGCGCCGATCGTTACTCCCGGCTCCGTTACAGACGTGATCACTACCGTGTCGCTTCCTTCACAGCCTGCATATGAGACATGCAGCCAGTAAGTGCCGCCACGTATCACGGTCATTTGTGTGTCCGAAAGACCATTGCTCCACAAATAAGTGCTGCCTGCAGGCTGCGGACTGGTCAATACCAGCGGAAATGCCTGGGAACATACCGGCCGGTCCGGACCGAGGTCTACGTCCGGCGGCGGGATGACCGTTACTGCAACCGTATCCCAACCCGTACACCCGTTACCGTCTGTAATACGTACCCAATAGTTATCAGTGGTATTCACTGTGATCGTGGCAGATGTGGCTCCGGTACTCCACAGATAGCTGCCGCCCGTAAACGTCGCATCCAGCGTATAGTTGCTGCCCTGGCAGAAAAGTGTGTCTGCACCGAGGATACCGCCTACCAGCGACTGCATATCACCACAGGGAGCGAGGCGCCACATATCGTTCAGATTGGCGCTGGCGCCGGAAGCGGCATAACCACCACCACCAAACAACCAGAAATTACCCGACAGGTCGCTCCATGAAATTATAGAGCCGCGGCTACCAGGGTAGTTAAGCGGATCTGGCTGTCCTTTCGTACCATAAACACCGTGTTGGTTACCTTGATCACTGCCCCCGATCCATGTCCACTGGTTGTTGGCAATATCATATTTCCAAAGATCATTCATACTGGCCGTTGCCGCCCCGGATGCAGCCTGACCAGTGCCGCCGAACAACCAGAGATTACCGGCTATATCTATCCACCCGGCTATATTGTATCTGCTGCCCGGAGTGTTCGCTGCAGCAGGCATTCCCCGGGTGCCATATGTCCCGTTCTGGTTAACGGACTGCGAACCATGCATCCATGCCCAGTGGCCGGTAGCGGGATTGTATTTCCATAGATCATTCAACCCGCCCATGAGGCTGGACGCATTATGACGCTGTCCTCCAAACAGCCAGAAATTACCCGATTGGTCTACCCAGGTCTGCGGGCTGTTTCTTGCAGGAGGAATATTAGCGACGGCGGGGCTACCCTGCGAACCAAAGACGCCGGCCTGTCCGGGTGTGTTGGGACCGTTCACCCACGTCCACATATTGTTGACAGGATCATATTTCCACAGATCGCTGAAAGCCGTCTGCCCTAAGCCGCCGACACCGTTACTATAGCCGCCGAACATCCAGAAATTACCCGATACGTCTACCCAGGCGCCGGCACTTTGTCGTGCACTGGGCATATTGGTTAAAGCCGGCGTACCCTGGGTACCGTACGAACCAGCATTATTGATCGTATTGGCGCCGTGCACCCATGTCCATTCGTTTGTAACAGGGTCGTATTTCCACAGATCATTGTAAAAACCGGTCGGCCCGAGACCGCCGAACATCCACAATGCACCGGCGGCATCCGTCCAGGTTACCAGCCCATACCGTGCCGGTGGCAGGTTAGTCGCCGCTGCAGTTCCCTGCGTACCATAAGAGCCTGTGTGATTGGGAGTCTGAGCACCTTTCATCCATGTCCACTGATTTGTGGGCGGGTCATATTTCCATAAGTCATTCATATAACCACCCGCACCCTGGCCGCCAAACATCCAGAAGCTGCCGGACGGATGCCGCCACAGGCCGGGCGTATAAGTACCGGTCGGCGTGTTGGCCGGATCCGGCACTCCCTGGGTACCATACACTGCCGGTGTCGTCGTCGTGTTACTGCCGTGCATCCATGTCCACATGTCGTTAGTACCGGTGACCTGAGCAAACACAGGCGCCCACAAACCAAAAGCACATATAATAAATATTTTAGTAACTTTCAATGTCATAGTATTTGAATATAATTTCGCTCTAATGTATGTGTTTACATACTTTGTATCAGTGAGTTAGCAAGTAAGAATCAGACAAATGCATATCTCAAGCAAATATGAACATTCTATAATCTTGTTTCAAGCCAAATTTTTATTTTCTGTAAAATTCAATAAAACAACTTCTATATTTATAATTAAATGATATGCAATGAAAAAACGAGAACAAATCAATACCTTTCTTATAATTCTAATGATAAAACCCTGATGTTCTTTCAGAAAAACAACAGAATACACTTAAGGGAAAGAAAACAGACATTTGGCAATATCCCAGATAACGGTAGTAACAGAAGTCAGGAAGCATTACGACTGCGTTAGTTGCTTACATGCTTGTAAATTGTTTAATGGTAATGGCTCCGGAGCCACTATACCCACCTTGTCATTTCAGGATGATTGCGCCAACGGCGCATCAGGGTTCTGGGATGACAGCGTAGGGTCGAAGCCTCCGGCTATTAGCTCTGGAACACGGGCGGCTTATCAAGCCAGGCGAGAGCATCAAAAAATTCAAACGCATCTTTTTCAAACACATCGTTCCGGAGCGAGGCGATCTCTTCGCGCAGCGAATCCATCTTCTCTTTTTTCGAACGCTTGTGCAGGGTGCTGCCGAGCACACGCAGCACCAGCAGCTCTACCTGGTGATATTTCTTCGCGCTGCGATAGTGGTTGTGCATGGCTTTGAGCAGGTACTCCAGCACTTCGTCGTTGCCGAGATGATAATGCACCACCGCCTGCAGGATCCGCGCAAAACGGAACACGTCCTTGTCAATATCATAATAGGGATCGTTCAGTATCTGCTGCAGTATCTGCAGTGCGCGCCGGCTGTTGGTCTGGTGGAAGGCGAGCAGCGCCTGGAAGTATTTTATCTCTACGATATAGGCCGGGTCGAACCGGGTGGCGAATTTTTTATAATTACGGACAAAATCAAGTGACAACACTTCGGCAGCAGCATAGTCGCCTTTCTTCAGGCAGGCCCGCAATCCAAAGAATACACGCAGGTAAAACACACGCGACAGCACATTCTCCGAATTGGCATAAACCGGCTCCGCGCACATCCGCTCCAGCTTCTCCAGGTTGGCCAACACGTCGTCGGGCAGCCCCATCTCCAGTTGCGCTTTCATCAGGTAGTGATTCAGACTGAGATATTTATTGATCTCCTCCCTTTTCAATTGCGGGTTTTCTTCAACAAACGCCACATTATCACGTGTGGTCAGGTAGTGATTTACACTGTCGCCCAGCGCATAATAGCAGCCGGAAAGGATCACCGAGCGGTAATATCGCTCCGAACGCACCAGCATTTTTTCCGGAAAATGCATATATTTTGATCGCAGGATCTTCTGGTAATAGGAAACCGGGTACGCGCGCTTGTTCTCGTGGCTCAGCAGGTTCTTATTCACGATATTTGCTACACGCCACCAGGCCGACAAGCGACGGATGATCTCGATCACGCGCTGCTCTTCCTTATACAGGTCGTTGAAATCTTTATAAGTCACATCACTGTATGAATTCACCATGATCAGCCGTTTCTCCATCCGGATGATCTCAAGCACATAGTAATATTTCTCGGTTTCATAGCAGCGTTTCTTCTCTCTGCGTATCATCTTCCGGCACTGCCGGTACAGACCTTTGTGAAACAATACCTCAAGATTGGCCAGCACGGTGAGAAATTCCTGGTTTTCGGTAGATTTCTGATGATAATTCCTCAGGCTCCGGAGAATGACGTGATAGAGGTAATTTTTATAGACAGACAGGGATTCCCCCTTACCTGTACCCTGCCGCCCGATCAGCTTTCCCAGGGCATCGTCCGGAATGTCAGGATCTGCATCGATCGCATCAAGCAACTTTATATACACCTTATCCTGACCGTGGAGGGATACCTGCATACGGATATACCGTTTTTCCGTCCGTGACAACTGGGAAATCAGTTCCGCAATATCTGACCGTGGCGCCATAAACAATCTATTAATTTATAAATTTATAGAATTTTATGATAAAATGCACTTTCTTTTCTGAATAACAAGTCATTAACAAATAAAAATGTCCATTTGAATTTTATGAAAATAAAAAAACGCATTTGAGCACCAATATAATAGCCATCATCTTTGTTGCATTATCTTCTATTTATAATATCTTTATTTTTAATTTCTGTGCTGATGCGAATATATATATACTTTTCCGGGATCCTGGCCGGCTGCGTGTTGTCTCTCCAGCAGGCTGCCGCAGATACCCTGCGTTTCTATAACCCTCAAAGCACTGTAGCATTTTCGGGATATAAAGATTATGAAGCACGCTTCGAGCTGACGGCATGGGGACACCTCACGGGACTGCAGATATGGACGGGCGGAGCGGGTACCGGGTCGTTTACTGTGCGCATCTTCGGGCATGAAGGCGGCGCACAACTGGCACAGATCGAAGAAGACCTTACCGCAGCGATCACCGTACAAAAGACGCAGACCGGTAACCAGGCAATTTATATTCCGCTTCCGGATTCCATATGGCTGGACAATAACCAGTTTTTCGTGATGGTCAGCAACCTGCCGGCAAATGTCCACCTGCTGGCCGACAGCCGGCAGCCTTCGCCCACCTGCACCGACCCGCTGGGCGGGGACATGTATTATCTCTTTGTACGCGATGCGCAAAATAAATGGTGGCTGGGCAACCGCAGGGCCATAGCCGTAGACGCGATCATTGCCTATGCGCCGGTACCCGCACAACCCTGGTTTGACGATGTAACGGCAACAGCCGGATTCCCGCTTGATATAGCAGCCAACAGCAGTATTGCAGCCGGCGACCTGAACGGAGACGACCATCCCGATGTAGTAGTGAAAGGGCGGGTATTCTTTAACGACTTCGGCCCGCTGGGCACGCATACCTTCACCGAAAAAACAGCGGCCCTCGGCATCAATGATTCAGGAGTGATCATCAATCCGCTGATAGATATCAATAACGACGGACTTACCGACATCCTGCTTTTATACCCCGATTCCAGCAAACATCTTGTGTATATCAACCAGGGCGGCGGCAATTTTGAAAAGAAAAACATTTCAGCGCATATACCCGCACGCGGCACTTCGAGCTTCAGTATCGCGGATATCAATAACGACGGTTTCCCCGATATTTTTATCGGGCGGGTATGGACTTATTATACAAGCGCTCCTGATCAGATCCCTAATTTCCTGTATCTGAACGACGGGAATAACGATTTCACAGACGCCAGCAGTATGATCTATTCGCAGGGATGGGCAGACCGGCGCACCAAGGCCACTGCATGGTGCGACTTCGACAACGATGGCGATCTTGATCTGTTTGTCTCCAACTATTACCTGGAGGCGGATGAATTGTGGGAAAACAAGATCGGTGAAATCACCCCCGGCCCGACAGCCTTTATCAATGTAGCCCAGACAAAGGGTATCGACATTAACCGGTTCAGCGGTTACAGTCACGGCACCGGCGCCGACTGGGGCGATTACGACAATGACGGCAACTTTGACCTGCTGGCGCCCATGCTGGCGCACCCCGGCAACATGGCGCAGTATGATCATCTGCCTACCCAGCTATACCGCAACAGCGGCGCTCCGGCCTATACATTCGAGGGGAAAAACAAAGAGATCGGGATACAGTTTGAAGAAACGCATGATGGCGCGGCATGGGCGGATATCAACAACGACGGGCTGCTCGACTTCTTTATCTCCACCAACTACGAATGCCGCCGGGCAGATGTGTACCTGCAAAACGAAGATCATAGCTTCTCACTACAGACACATGCCTTCGGCCTGCACCAGCTGGCCACCCAGGTGGGCGACTGGGTGTCTGCGGGTGATGCCTGCTGGTTCGACTACAACGGCGACGGCAGACCGGATATGATGGCATCTTCCCTGGGGAAGTTCCGGCTTTACCGCAACAGCGTACCCACAGACAACGGACATGTGCACATTAATCTCCGCTCCACCAGTGCCAACAAGCTGGCCATCGGCGCACGCGTAGAGGTATATGCCGGCGGGAAAAAATATATGCAGGAAGTGAATGCCGGCAGGGGCGTTAAGATGCAGCGACCGGCAACGCTTCTCTTTGGTATCGGAGCGGCTACCCGGGTGGATTCCGTAAAAGTGCGCTGGCCCGGCAAAACAAGCTGGGAAACGTTTAAACAACTCAGCCGTAACGGATATTATCATCTTGAAGAAGGCGGGCAGATACGAACAGGAATGGGAAACGATAAGACACCAGGCGACCACGAATTACAGGTCTATCCCAATCCTGCAACCGGAAGCATCAACCTGCAACTGCCCGGCTATAACGGCCAGGCGCAGGTGCGGATCTATAACCTGACCGGCGCCGAAGTATACCGCGGCAGCCATAGCATCAGCGAAACAGCAGTTGTATCACCCGGTGTGCTGCCCGGCAATTACCTGGTGATCGTACAGACCCAAAGCCGCCGGTATACATCGCAGGTGACGATGCGGTAGATCAATAAAAAACACCTCCGTCATTATATCATTGTTGAACATCAACACCCCTCACATTCTCCCCTGTAGGGGAGACGATTACATCGTTGTGACAACATACTCTGCCAGTACCATGATGCGATCATCCCTCCTTGAGGAGGAAATGTGGGAGGTGTTCTTACTACTTCGGAATCCGGCTGCAAATGCCTATTCCATCATACGCTGCACCTCTGCGGCTCCCTGCGGCTTCCCGATGATCTTCTTTTCCTTATCCAGCAGGAAAAATACCGGTGTGCCCATAACGCCATAGTCTTTCGCAACCGGATCATTCCACCCCTGACCGCTGCAATGATTCAGCCAGGGGAAGCGGGCGGCAGTTACAGCATCCTTCCATGCCGCAGTATCCGTATCCACACTTACAGTAAGGATTTCCAGCTCATCGCGACTGGTATTGTTATATAAAGCTGAAAGTTGTGGTAGCGTTTCCTGACAATGTGCGCACCAGGAAGCCCAGAATACAATCAACAGGTTTTTCGCTTGAATATCTTGCAGGCTGCGCGAGCCATCTCCGGCATCGAACCGGAAAGAAGGTGCCTGTTTGCCCGGCGCGAGCTTCTTATAAGTTATGATACGGGAAATGCCCTCATCGCCGCCGCGGCCTTCATCAGTGCATGTATTTTGCTGCAGCAGCTCATCCGGCACCTGCGCGGTCACTTCATCCACCATATCGTCCATGCCCATATAATTGAAGCGCTGAAAGAGGTAGCCGCTCACATAAGTCACTGCATTCAATTGAAGTGCGGGATCATGTCTGGTAAAGGCACTATTGAGACAATGCTTCATCAGTATTTCAACTGCAGGGCGTATCGCTGCAGCGGCAGCAACTGCATTATCAAATCTTTCTGGAAATCCATACAGACCAAAATATTGATTGATCTTATCACGAAGCAGATGAGAACGTTGCAGCAGCGGGTCTGCAAAGTTTACACTGTCGAGGAAATGCACCTTCAGCCATGCAGTACGCGCCGGCTCCCGGTATTGTTTGCCCGGCAACGCAAAATAGTACTGCCGTACGATGTGCTCGGTAGCCGTGCCTTTATATGTCCGGGCAGTAGTCTGCCGGTATCCTTCCATTTCCTTTTGTATCGCCAGATATTCGTCCTGTATTTGCTTGTAAAACCTGCCGCTGCTGTCGGGGTACACATCCAGCAACTGGCTGCAGATAGAAAATTTTGTCAGCAATGTACCTGCTTCCTCACCGACTGTAAAAGCGCTGTTGTTGGTTTTGTCTTCCCACCGGGCTGCCTGTTGCGGATGCGCTTTGGTAGTGTAAAACCGGATCGGGAATCCTTCTCCCATCCAGATATACATAGCCGGCGCCGTGGCGTCGTGCGAAAAGCTGAGACCATATAAACCGGCATGCACAGGCTGGTTCATAGTGAAACTGCCGGCAGCGTCTGTGCGCAGGCTGTCGGACTTCCTGTATTCGTAGCGGGCAGTGTTGTATTGCCACAGGTATACCATTTGCTCAAAATGTCCGTGAATGGTTCCCTGTAACGGCTGTGACGTCGCTTCTGAAGAAAAGAAAAATAAACACAGCGGCAACACCAGTCCGGCAGCTTTCCGAAGCATACCGGAGCGTATGTTTATGTGTGATTCCATCAAAGCAAACTTACAGAAATGCAACTTATTTTACCGGATGAATACTTAGCGGAGGAGCGTAAGATTTCCCTTCTGCAATACCGGCTCACCAGCGATGCTGTACTCCAGCATATACACATACACACCCAGCGGAGCTTTCGTTCCTTTATGCTTCCCGTCCCAACCCGCATACTTGTCCGTAGTATAAAAAACCTGCTCTCCCCAACGGTTGAACACGCCAAAACCAAATCGTTCCAGACGACCCACGTTTCCCAGCACACGGAACACATCATTCAGCCCATCGCCATTCGGCGTAAACGCATTCGGCACCCAGATGTCGCAGAAGATCTGTTTCACTAATATCGTATCACTGTTCGTACCGCATTTGTTGATACCCGTTGCTATATACAACCCTCCTTGTCTAACCGTCAGTGCAGCACCGACACTACCGTCAGACCAAAGCAATGAATCACTATACTCTGTATACGCATGCAACATCAACGGCTGCTCTTCACACACGGTCGTATCTGCATCCAACAATACTATCGGAAGCGGGTAGTGTGTGAATGTAACCGTATCACTACCTGTACAGTTATATTCGGAACGCACCTGCACATAGTACGTTCCCGGATCATCTACCCGCAACGATGAAGAAGTATCACCGGTGCTCCATTCATAACGCCCACCCGGATAAACGGCATCCAGCACGATCACCTGTTCCGGACAAATGTCTCCATCCGGACCCAAATGCGGAACGGGCAACGGCATCACGGTGATCTGAACCGTATCACTTACCTTACAGCCTGAAAGATCTGCCGTCAGCACGTAGATGCCGCTCTCAGATACGGATATGAAAGGTGTGCTGCTTCCTGTGTTCCATAAATATGTAGCTCCGGGGATTACATCTCCCATATACACCGGCTGCCCTTCACAGATAAAACTATCATTACCGATATGAATAGCCGGCGTGGGTATCACGTCCACATTGATCGTATCACTACCTTTACAGTCGCCAAGCGTTACCTCAACCCAATACCTGTCTGTGCGCGTCACGTCTATTGATGGCGTCGTCAGACCTGTACTCCACAGGTATTGCGTACCCGCAGGCTGTGGTGAAGACAATGTCAGCGGGATATCGCGATCGCAGATACCCGTATCATTACCCAGATCAACCGTCAGCGCCGCATCCAGTACCACGTCTATACTGTCTGTACCTGTACATCCCTGGTCCGTTACCTGAAGCCGGTAGACACCCGGCTGGTCTACCGTCAGCGTAGGTGTGGTACGACCACTGCTCCACAGGTATGACGGAGACGTATAGCTTACTGATGATGACAATATAAGACTGTCTGCACACAAAGCTGTATCCGGGCCCAGGTTTACAACCGGAAGATCATGCACATATACGATTACCGTATCTGAGTCGCTACCGCAGCCGGCAATGTCTACAGTCAATATATAGCTACCCGGACCCAATACAGAAACATTTGGTACCACAGGATTTTGCTGGTTACTGGTATAGTTTCCGGGCCCTGTCCATGTATATGTAACTGCACCACTCACCGTATCGGCATACAGGAAAATATCATCACCCGAACACACGGAAGACGAGCTGGCTCGCGCCCGTGCAACAGCAGCATTGAAATTGCTGAAGTAACCATATCCCGTCCCAAATCCGTCAGAGCCTTCCAGTACTCCAAGATGAAACAGGGATGATGTATTGGATACAGCTATAACGCTTCCCTGCGGATAGGACGACAACGGCAGGGAAACTTGCGCCGCCATCCACTGTCCGCCCGTACCTGTAACAGCCGTAAACTGGGCAGCAGTGATTACTCCGGCAACTCCATTGACCATAAAATCGCCCTGACCACCGCTTTGCAATACTATATTGAAATACAAGTTAGCATTCGTGGATCTGACGTACGAAACAGAGGAGCTTCCTGTACAATTGATCCGCGGTAGTAAACCGGCACCCACCTCACACCCCATACCACTGACCTGCCATACATAGACAGGATGAGATGTCTGTACATAAGTAGATGCCGCACCACCCACACTGACAGGCAACTGGTAGGTATCTCCTGCATTTATCGTAGCGACGGGCACCCCTCCATTTTGAGCAATAGTCGTTCCATTTTGCGTGGCAGTTATGAACAACTGGTCACCAGAACCCGTTAGCAACCCATTTACAGCCACATATTCAGTACCCAATAAACGGATCGGAACGATCTGATCGCCTGCCAGATCAGCACATACAGATGTCACCAGAAGATCGTCCTTCACTGTGATTGCAACCGGCTTATCAGAAACAACCCGGGATCCTCCCAGGTGTCGTGCCGCCAATCCACTGGTAGCCGTAGCAGAATATGTCTCCCCTTCGTTCAGGGTGATTGTAAACGTAGTGCCTGCTGTATGACCAAAAATATCATTGGAAGGTGTAATCGTAACATTCGTATTGTTTTCCGTCGCTACGATATCAAATGAAGAAGACGGCGTCGGCGTATAACTGGTAGCATTATTAAAGAGATTCTGTGAGGGTATCCGGAAATCAGTACCCAGTGCATTCGTTCCTTTTAATATAAATGCCTCCGGGTTTAACGGCCCTGTCGTACCTCCGCTCACTACATCATAATATACTGTTACCGGTGCAGAGGATTCAATTTTTATCCCATAGTTCAAAACAGTATTGGCCGGCTTATTCTCTATAAAATCAATCCAGGGAGTCAGGTCTATACTCTGTGTACTGTTTGCAGCAAGCGTCAACGTCTGCAGGGGCAGACCACCACCTGCCGGCTGAAATATCCGAACAGTAGCGGGCTGTATATTGCTGGTGACCCGTAAATATACAGGTCTGTCCAGCAAGCCGGCATTATGCATAGAAATTTCCGGGGCAGCAAACCAAAATACAGTATCTGTCTGTGCCTGCAGTGGTACCACTCCTATATACCCTGTATTTATCCAAAGTATAATGATCAAAATTCTCAACATATTCGTGACTTGTACTTTAAATTTTATTTTGACAAGCTGCATCCGTTACCGTGTGCTATTTGGCAGATATACAGGAGGATGAAATGAACACCTATGTGATCAGTGTTTTACACAACGTACAGGATAACCTTCTGCCTGACCGGCATTCCCCCACCCATTGGCACCGTTGGCACCTGCACCCTGGAATAACTGATAAACACCTGCAAGTGACCCAACCAACGTAAGCGTCCAGAGCTGTCCATGAGTGCCCACATTCGCGAACACACCATTGTTACGTTGACGTTGACCGTTCAGTGGTAGCTTCAAAGTACTGGCGCCATTATAACCAGAAGGGGTTACCTGTAATGCAGCAACCAACTCCGGGTGTGTAGGCACCCGCCATCCGGTAGGACAGGGATTACTGATACCTCCATCTGCATTGGAAGTCCACCAACCGTTTGTCTGGAAACCACTAGCGGTAGTCGTCTCCCAACTAAAATTAGCGGCACCACCGTCCAAAATAAACTGACCTCCGTTATTAGCATCAGGCCCTGTAACCCGTACCGAAGAAAGAGTACTATTCGCACATTGATGTCCGTCTCCTTTTCTGCCCCATTGATAATAGTCGCCATAGCTGTTTGCATCTGTTGCCGATGTTGGCGCCTGCCTTGCCCCAAGATTCCGGTCGAACCAGAGCTTGCCTCCTGCTGCTGTGATCACCCTGTATTCAAACCCACCCCAACAAATCTTGTCGCCGGCCACCGCCGTAGCAGGATCCACACCACCGGTACAACCCGGAGCCGTACCGCAGGCTACCGGTACATTTCCCTGGAAGGCATCTACCGTGATGGGTATGTTACAGGCTGCGCCGGCCAGCACTACCGGGATATTGATATTACCGGCGTTAGCAGGCGTACCGGAAGCCGTCAGCGTAATGCTCCCGCTGCCCGCAGTGATAGCGGTGACACTGCCGCCGGGCGCACTTAGTGTGATCCCGTTGTCCGTCCCACTGACAAAAGCGCCATGCGTCTGGCCTGTATTATTGGTGTAGTTTAACTCAATGGTAGCTGTAGTCGCTGTCTGTGCCGCAATCGTTCCGGTAATAACCGGTGTACTGCAGTTGGTAAACACAAAATCACCGCCACCGCTGCAGAAGTTGTGCCAGCCGCCATTGCCGGCGCCTTTATATACCTGGATACAATTGTCGGTAGTGTTGTAAATGGTTAACCCCGTTGCCGGGGTACTGATCGCATTACGTTGTGTGGTAGTGAGCCGGGGCAGGAGCAGCCCCTGATTGGCGCTCTGCAGCTCCAGTACTGCACTGGCATCACCAGGCCCCGCAGTGCCTCCGATCTTGGTTTGGGCGCCGGCCGGACATACAGCCATGAGCGCCAGGCTCAGCATGCCGAGCTTGATGTTGTTAATGTGTACCATAGTTTTATCAGATGTTAGAAATATTAGACAATAGAGATTATATACGACTTCGTTCTTTGATTAATAATAAATACCGGCCTCCGCTTGCGGAATGGTCCGGGGATGTATTTGCAGCAGGAAAATGAATCTGCATCATACCCGATCTTTTCCGAGACGACTACAAGAATCGTCAACTGTTACTATCCTTTCATTAGTATTTCATCACTTTTTCCACTTTTAATAACATACCCTGCTCATCCGATACCCGCATCATATAAATACCATCCGGCAATCCGGTAATATCTACCTGTGTTACGTCTGTCGCACGGATGAGGGATTTACCGTCCATACTGTTTACCATTATCTGCACCGGGACGGGGGATTCCACATATACCATTCCATGAGTTGGGTTGGGATAAATATGAACCGGGGTACTGATACCTGCAGCAACCGGAATACCCACTTTGTCTGCCAGGATGGACGGCGACGTACCGATGCAACCGTTGCTGTCAGTAACGGATACGGTGTAACGACCATCCTGCGCGGGTACAAATGTATAGGAGGTCGCGCCGGGTATCGGCTGGCCGTTTATATACCATCTGTAATCCGCATACACGCTGTCTGTCCGGAGCACTTCCCCATCCCAGGAAATAACAGGCTGCGGCAAGGGATGAACAGTCACAGAAACCGGTACAGCCGTATCAGTACAGCGCAACACATTGGTCCGGCTCACGGTTACAGCATAAAGACCGGTCTCATCAGCTTCATAAAAAAAGGCCTGGGCGCCGGCAATGGGACTGTTGTCTTTCGTCCACTGGTAGCTAAGGTGTGTTCCGGCGGCCACTTCGAGGATCACCTTGCCGCCTTGGCAAAACGCCGTATCGCCGGGCGTGACGGTCACATCCGGTAACGGGTGCCAGGTGATCTGTACTACGGATGATGTGTCCGCACAGTTTCCGTTATCTACAATAACCGTATAGTCGCCGGTAGTATCTGCCGCATAGGCAGCCGTATTGCCGCCGACAGGTACAACTCCGTTACGCCACAGGTAGGTATGACCGGGTAATGGTGCGCCTGCATCCAGCGCTACGCTGTCGCCATCACATACATCCGCAGGTCCTGCCGGTGTAATCGTCGCTACGGGAACCGGGTGCACAATGACATCAAAAGCAACGCCCGTGCTGCCGCAAGCTGTATTACCAACGGTCAGCGTACCGGAATAGGCAGCGGCTCCCGCTCCCGGCGGCACTGCAATATGCAGCACACCCGGCGCAGCCGCAAGCGGTACATTGGAGGCATTGGCGAACCCGGCCGCAACTGCGGCAGTACCCCAGGTAATACCGTAATGATCGGGCGCGTGGGTTGTGCCTGTATAAGCAAGCTCCGCACTGGTCGTACCGGCACATATTTCAGGATTGCTGCCCGGCGTGATCGTGGGTAATACATTTACTGTTACACTCACCGGATAAGATCGCTCGCAACCGGTCGTGCTGTTGCGTACCGTTAGCGTACCCGTGTATATATCCGGTGCTGCAGCACCGGGTACCGTAATGCTAACAGGACTGGACGGCAGGGCAGTCGTATTCGGAACGTTGGCAAAGCCCGCGCTGAGCGCTGCCGTGTTCCAGGTAATGCCATACTGGTTCGGGTTACCGGTAGCCCCTGTGTAAGACAGTGATGCGCTCGTAACACCCGCACATACCGACGGGTTAGCACCCGGCGTGATCGCAGGGTTGGGATTTATGGTCACACTAATATTGTAGGACGCGCTTACACAGCTTGTCGTGCTGTTGCGTACGGTCAGTGTACCGGTATATGCAGCCGGTGCAGCCGCCCCGGGTACTGTAATACTGATCGGGCTTGACGGAAGTGTTGCATTCGTCACATTCCCGAAACCGGCAGTAATCGCTGCCGTGCTCCATACAATGCTGTATTGGTTGGGGCTGTTTGTAGCGCCGGTATAAGACAGGGATGTGGACGTAGCACCCGCGCACACAGACGGAATTGTCCCCGGCGTAATCGCCGGCAGCGCTATATCAGAGCTTTTACTGTAGTATGCATTTCCCATCGCGCTGGTAGCTGTATTGCTCAACAGTGTGCTGTGCGCCGGAAGCGCCCATAACCCGCCCGACAACGTCTCTACGGAAAAAGGGCAGGGCCCCGTCTGCCACGAAGGATTGACATAGCGGTTCACCGATGCCGCGCTTGATGCGTATTGCAAGCCGTTCAGACTGTCGTTATGATATAATACCAGCGAATCCAGTCCGCCACCGTTGCCTGTCCATATATTCCATACGCGCCGTATGCCCTTTGCCGTATCCGGAACCTGTCCGGCGCCGGGGATGCGCTGTACACGCATGTTGATCGTCTGCTGCGTAGTCCCGTTCTTCACCCGCGCAGGTGTATAATCCGTGCCGCCCGCATTCCCAACCGGGTAAAATAAGCTCTTGCCGGCTGCAACCGTATTATAACGCACCACTCCTGTGCCGTTCGTGATCACATAACGGTCTGCCGAAAAACCGGTAAATACAGCGTTCGCGCCCATCCCCAGGTTGAGGCTGCCCAGTTGCAGCCGTCCGCTGGAAAAATCAAGCGTGTCGCTGACGCCTGCATCGTCACTGCCCGCAAGCACGACGTTATTTCCGTTACTGATGCGCAGATTCCGGAAAAATATATTCCCGCCGTACAGCGATTGCGCCCCCGTAGCAGGTGCGCTGAATACCACATAACCGGTACCGCTGTATGCAGCTCCGGCGAGGTTCCTGTATTCATTACCCGAAAATTGCAATGCACCGCCACCGATCGTAACCGGGCCGGCATTTACCAGCTCCACCGGTACACTGACCTGGTTGCCGATATAGATCTCCTGACCAGCGGCAAAATAAACACTCTGCGACCAGGCGATACCGGATGACAGTAACAATATAACGGCCAACAGGGTTTTCATCAGCAGAGCAATATTGCGAACACTATGTAGTAAAATTTGCTTCATTATACATGCTAAGTTTATGATGGTTTCAATGTGGGGAATGTGATGACACATTCAACACATTTGTCACATTGAAACTATGGTTTACAAAGTTTGTTATATTCATGATCCTGAGCAACAAGAGAAGTACTTGTTTTTTCAATTTGAGTAGAAGTACTCAACGCATGCCGGACAGTCATCACCATATGCATCTGCAATTATGATTTCAGAAAAGATTTGACCATACCCTGTACAGAATTTCCCCCGGTGACACGCACCCAGTAAAGGCCCGGAGGCATGTCCCTGAAAGGGATCTCGTATGCAGAGCGGGTACCATCGGTATCAGCCTTTGCTACCTTCTTTCCGGATGCGTTATATACCTCGACCTGTGCACGTAGTTTATCCCGGAATTGCACATGCAGCACATCTCCCTGCAGAGGAGACGGGTAGACAATAAAGTCGTTGAGACCGGGCTGCGGCGAGGGGATCTGTGTATACAGGCCATGCTCATTAATGACAATAAACTGGTCGGCAGGGATATTCGTAATGATGGTACGTGAGCAGGCAGCATCGGGCCAGCGTACATCAATCGTATCAATAAATGTACGTGCACCGATTCCGAAATTCTGAATGAAAGGATACTGGTTGGTCCAGCTTCCCTGCCCGCCGTATATCTCACGCATCTGCTTCAGGTCTCCGGCTTTTACCGTAATCCGTGCACCGATACAGCTTTTGTTCACACCGGGAGGCGCTACCAGCTTGATCTTCACATAATGTTGTTTGTCGGCCACATCATTGCGCAGTATCAGGAAGTTGAGCGAGTCGTCACTGTTATAGGCTGTTTTGAAGACATCATCATCGCCATCCATGTCATAATCAATCGGGAGCATGACGGAAGGGCGCCGGATCTTATCACTGATCTGCGAAACCGATGATCCTGTTATAAACCCCAGTTCACGGGTAATATCCGTAAACTGGTGGGCAGCGTCCTGAAGGCAGAAAAACATGCGCTGACCATCCGTAGCCGGCGACAAAGCATAAGCCGCATCTCCCACAACGAGGTCCACCAGTCCGTCATTATTGAAATCGCTCCAGAAGCCGTTATGATCACCATGATGTGCATTTTTCGGCGTTTTACGGATGATGCGGTTGAGATCCGGTGTCAGCTTGTAATTTTCTGCAGCACCCCCGCTGGTGAAAATGGTACTCCGGCCTTCTGCAGGTGTAGTACCTCCATGTATCAGCAGGACGAAAAAGTCTACATCCCCGTCATTATCATAATCGCAGGGCATCGCCGCCCAGGGCACCATCGGCTGGCCGTTATCACCCGGCATAAAGTGGGGATTATAGTTGGCAGCAGCAGCCACATCGGTAAACGTACCATTACCGTTATTCCGGAACAGATTGCCATAACCATACGCCTCGTAAGGCGCGGTAAGTATATCCATGTGGCAGTCATTATTCCAGTCTGCTACATTAGCGCCAAACAGCGAACGCGCAGGAGTTGCAATGCCGGCCGGCCCGCTGACATTGGTAAAAGTACCGTCGCCGTTTCCCTTCATCAGGAAGTTCTGCTGCGGTACGCCATAGCACCAGTTGTTATAGTGCGTGGCTACATACAGATCCAGGTTGCCGTCGCGGTCAAAATCGAGTGTGGGCAGACCTGTGCCGGACATAGGTCCAAGGTCTTCAAGACCGCTGTTTTCTTTCAGTGTAAAATGCCCCTGTCCGTCGCCAAGCAATAAACGTAAACGGCTCCCGTTGTCGGGATTAGGTACACAATTGTTCTGCCGTGTCACAGAATCATGGAACCAGGCATTGACCACGATATCAATATTCCCGTCATTATTAAAGTCCCCGGCGCTCATCAGGTCCTGTACCCGGTCCGCCGCAAGTAGTCCGGAATTTTCGGTCGCATCCACAAAAACACGGTCGCGGGGATTATTGCTGCCCGGCATCTGCCTGTTGATATAAAGCCCCCACTTATTTTCCACAGACTGGTTGCCATACAGGGTGATAAGATCCGGGTAATCATCGTTATTCACGTCCAGTCCGACAATTGCTACCGCATGCATCACGCCAAAACCAAGCTTACCGGTCACATCCCGGAACCAGGTACTGTCTTGCGAAAAAGCAGGTGTGATACAACAAAAAACAAAGCAAAACAGAAGCTTACTGAATATCTTTCTCATATGCGGCCCATTGTACGCTGGCATGCAGCGGCTGCAAAGTTTGTGCTATATGCCTCCGGGCGCAACAAGAGAAACGCTCATTTTTGAAATTTGAGTAGAACTACTCGGATGTGCTCTTCTTCTCTGCAATACCGCAACCGGGCGGGAATACCTCACGGCAGGGAACTCCTTTACCCCAATAAATTTTGCTGTACCGGCGTACCGGAGATCTGGTTATTATGTTTATATTGCAGCATACCCCTATGCAGATGCCCGGCGTACAAAACAGGAAATACATTGCCCTGCAGGTATCAAAAATCCTTTTGTGGGGTATCATTTCTTTTTTCACATGGATATGTGCAGCAGGCCAGGACAAATCACCTTCATACAGCACCGGAAAGGATTCGGCCCACATCATTCATATCATCAATTCAGCAACTGCACTTCAGGTAGCATTACCGGACAGCGCCATACTGCTTCTTAAAGAAGCATTTATAGAAAGTGAACATGCAGGATTCCCGGAAGGCGTCGCCGGTTCACTGATACACCTCGCCATTATTTACATGGATAAAGGCATGTATGCGCAATCGCTGACCACATTCCACGAAGCAATCGCATGCTGCAGCCGGTATGAACACCTGTATCCACAACTTCCCTTTATTTATAACTGCATGGGGAACGTCTACCAGGTGCAAGGCAATTACGAGCTGGCGGCAGGCAGCTATTACCAGGCAATGATACTCTGCGAAAAGCTGTCCGTAGCTTCTTCCGGCGGCATATATGACAATCTGGGGTCCGTAATGATGCGCCTCCGGCAATACAATCAGGCGTTCTATTACCTGGACAAGGCGGAAAAAATGGCACTGGAGCAAAAAAACTATGAAGTGCTGGGATTTGTATTTGCTGACAAAAGCACCCTGCTGAAAGACCAGAAAGATCTTGATAAAAGTCTCCGCTATTCCGAAGCAGCGCTCTACATCGGGCGGAAGTATAAGTTCCCGAGACTGCAACAGGCTGTCTTAACCAATATTGGGAGTATTTATATTGCACGGGAAATGCCGCACAAAGCGCTTCCTTTCCTGCTGGAAACACAATCGCTCCGGGACAGTATAGACATCTATTACCGAAATGTAGCTACACGACTCCTCGGCGAAACGTACTATCAACTGAAACAGTATGACCGGGCTGAACACTATCTGAATAAAGCTCTGTCTGAAGCGAAAAAAGCCAATATACATTCCGGGCAATCCGATATCTACCATATGCTGGCAACCGTGTATCAGACCACCGGAAGATACCGGCAGGCGCTGTCTGCACACCAGACATATGTACAGCTCAAAGACAGTCTGCTCAACCAGACGATCGCCGAAAACGTCGCCCAGCTCGAAATCAAATACCGCACAGCAGAAAAAGACCGGGAGATCTCCGGCAAACAACTGCTGATCATGCAGCAGGAGCGGCATATAGAAAGGAAAAATCTGTGGATCGCAGGCATTACCAGCGGTACGCTTATTCTCGCTTTCATATTATTTGCACGATACCGCCTCTACCAGCATAAGCACCGGCTGCAGCAGGAAAAGATCCGAAACCTGCAGCAGGAACAGGAGATCGGCAGGCTGAGGGCCACCGTGGAAGGCGGAGAGAAAGAAAGGAACCGGATCGCCCGGGAACTGCACGACGGTATCATGGTGCAGTTCTCCGCTTTGAAAATGAACCTCAGCGTGCTGCCCAACCTGCACGACAGCCTCAACCGTTCCGGGGAGTTTGAAAGTATCATGGAGCAACTGGACGCCGCTACCGCAGACCTCCGTAAAACAGCCCACCGGCTGATGCCTGATATGCTCATGGAAAAAGGACTGGTAGAAACCGTACACTTTTTCTGCAAGAGTCTGAACCTCGGCGCGCGGCTGAATATTATCTTCCAGCACTACGGCGAAATACCCCATTACCCGCCGGATACAGAACTATCCATTTACCGGATCATCCAGGAACTGGTACAGAATGTGATCAAACATGCAGATGCAACCCAGGCCATTGTACAGTTGAGCTACAGCGAAAACCTGCTCTGCATCACCGTAGAAGATAATGGTAAGGGTATGTCCGAAAGCAGCCATAAAGAACAACCGGGCATGGGCCTGACCTATATACGTAATCATGTAACGACACTCGGCGGACATATGGACATCAGTTCCGGACAAGGAAAAGGAACCATTGTGTATATCGAAATTGAGATGCACGGACAGGAAACAAATTACGCACAGCAGGAAGAGCATATGAACTAAACATCAACAGGATGGCAACCATCAAAATCATGATAACGGATGATCACCCGCTGGCCATCAACGGCCTGCAAAACATTATCCGTTTTTACCCGCATATAGAAATCATGGGTGCTTATACTTCCGGCGCCGAATTGCTGGAAGCACTGAAGCACGGGCAACCCGATGTGCTGCTGTTGGATATTATCCTTCCCGATATCAACGGGAAGGAACTGGCAACGATCATTACCCGGCAATATCCCGGTGTGCGGATGGTGGCCCTTACGAGCCTTGATGCACCCAGCCATGTGGAAGGGATGATGCGACGGGGATGTACGGGATACCTGCTGAAAAACACCGATCAGCATACGCTCATCCAGGCCATTGAGCAGGTGCACCGGGGAGAACCGTTTATGGACCCTTTCCTCAAAGAGCAGTTGGTGCACAATATGCTCCGGATAAAAAAAAATACCGAGATCGTTGCAGCGCCTGTGCTAACCCAGCGCGAGAAAGATATCCTCCAGCTTATTGTTGCAGAACATACCAGCCAGGAGATCGCAGAGAAATTATTTATCAGCCTGCGCACCGTGGAGAATCACCGCTTCAACCTGCTGCAGAAACTGGATGCCAAGAATACGGTAGGGCTGGTAAAAGTGGCGCTCCGGATGGGATTGGTGGAATGATGCCGCAAATAATGATATTTTTGCCGGTAATGATCATGCCCGGCGGGCAGAAGACAGCTCCTTATGATATACCGGATTACCTGTGCCTTATTACTGTTCCCCTTGTTTTGTGCCGCACAGCGGCCGTCCTTCACCCTCAACGGATCGCTCGGTGTGGAAAGCGGCGAGACCTTTACCTATCAACTGGTATTTACCGACTCTGCCGGATTCATCAGTGGATATGCCGTCACCTACCTGCAAAAAGAATACGATACCCGCGCAGCGATCACCGGTACGATTGACCGGAAGAACAAAACACTCAGCGTCACCGAAACCGAGATTGTCTATAATCACGGATTCCGGAGCCATGCGATCATCTGTCTCATCAAATCCACCCTGACGTACCGGAAGGAAGGCAGTAGCTTTGTCCTTGCCGGGCCGGTGACCAGTAAAGACATTGGCAACGCCTCCTGCAGCCGCGGCAGCGTACGCTTCGAAGACGCCGGTGTGCTTGAAGCCTTATTTCACGAGGCGCCTTCGGCACCGCAGCCGCTGCAACCGGCAACACCGCCGCGCGTAGTAGTGATCGACAAAACCAAACCTGCACAGACACAACCAGCGACGGCAGCAACACCCGTATCGCCGCAACCCGCGCAGATCACCGAAGGGCGGGAAAAAATATACGACTGGCAAACAGATACCATCGTCTTTGAGATATGGGACGGCGGACGCATTGACGGAGACGTGGTAACGGTTCGCTATAATGATGCGATCATACTCAGCAAGCACCAACTAACCAAAGAAAAGAAACGCATTATCCTCCCCCTCACCGGTAAGGAAACGGATATGATCACGGTTATCGCCGGCTATGAGGGGAACGAGCCACCCAATACCGCCAATATCGCGCTGCACGACGGAAACGTAATACACGAGATCGTGGCGCACAACAGTTTCGGCAAGCAAGCACATATCCGGATACGGAAGAAACGATAGTATATTCATCGGGAATAGCAGGTAAAGTATACATAAACACTTATTCGGCTAAACCCAATGTCAGTGCTTTTCTTACCAGCAGGGCGGTATTATTGACATCCAGCTTCAGCATGATGGCCGTACGGTAATTAACTACGGTACGCAGGCTGAGAAATAATTTCCCGGCAATCTCAGGCGCTGTGTGTCCGGTAGTAATTAATTGCAGTATTTCTTTTTCGCGGGGTGTGAGGGTAGACTTTGAAAAAACAGCGTTTTTAACTTTAACATCAAGCTGTTCCATCTTCTTTTTCATTTCCTCTTCAATGAAAGGCTGCCAGGCATAAACCTGTTCAATCGCCTTCATCAGGAGGTCTTTGGACGCTGTCTTTACCAGATAACCAAGCGCACCTCTTTTCAGCATATTGTTTGCATACAGCACACTGTCAAAATTTGTCAGGATCAGTATCCTTATTGAGGGATACTTTTTTACAATCAGCGGCACAAGTTCATCGCCTGTCTGATCCGGGAGCTGAATGTCGAGCAATAATACATCCGGGGAGGTAGTTGTTAACCCTTCCATCAGCGCCGCTGCATTTTCATAGCTCCCGGTAAGGGTAATATGCGGGTACCGGGGCAGCATGTTCTGCAGGCCGTCAATAATCATCGGATGATCGTCGGCAATCCCGATTCTTATCTGTTTATCCTGCATTTTTTCCATGGCTAACGGTCTGCTAATTTAAGATTTTCAATTTCAAATTCTATATGCACCGTAGTACTTCGGCCGGGAGCCGACATGACTGAAATATAACCCTTCAATGCTTCCACCCTTCTGCGGATGTTTTTAAAACCGATTCCGTCAACATGTGCCGAGATATCAAATCCTGATCCGTCGTCCTCTACGGTGATACTGAGCATGTCCTCTGTTTGTAATAGCTGTACGACTGCATGTGTGGCATTTGCATGTTTTAGCACATTCTGTACCAGTTCCTGCACGATACGGTACAGGATCAACTGAGCCTGTTTGTTGATGGATGTTGTAATACCATGTGTTTGTAATGACAGATTCAGCCTGCCACTGCTGTTAATTTGCTCACAATAAATCAGCAGCGCATCAACAAGATTATATTTTATAAGCACATCAGGCATCAGATTGTGCGCTGTTTTCCGCACTTCTTTTGCAGCCTCGTGCAGCATATCCAGGCACTTTTCCAAACGTGGGATTGTAAATATTTCAGGATGATCCTCCCGGATCATATCCAGGTTCATGTTTATCGCAGCAAGCGTACCACCGATCCCGTCATGCAGCTCCTGAGCCAGCCGGGTCCTTTCCTGTTCTTCGCCTTTCATGATATCTTTCAGCTTACTTATTTCCTGCTTTTGTTGCAGGTTCTCATACCGTTCTTTTTGCAGTCGTTGCCGTTGCCTGTAATTTCTGACAAGAAAGATCAGGAATACCGAAATGATAAATATGCCGGACGTGACAATTGTAATGAATACGTTTTTCCGGGCCAGTTCCTTTTCCTGGCGGGTAATTACCAACTGTTGGCCCATCAGTTCTTTATCCGTCTGTAACGTCCGGTATTTCAGATTCAGGTGTTGTATTGTATGCGCAATCTCTTTACCTGAGATACTATCGCGCTGACCGATGTATGCACGATAATAATCCAGCGCAGCTCTGTAATTTTTTAGTTCAGTATACAAGGTAGCCAGTACCTGGTTGATGTACACGATGTTTGCCTGCAGATTTTGAGCAGCAGCTTCCTGTAATGCGTTCAGCAATAATTCCTCTGCATGTGCATATTTTTTCAGACCAATGTATGCTGCAGCCAGATGTGTGGCTGCCGATATCCTGTATGAAGGACTTACCGCTCCCCGGATAGATTGTGCCTCCTGCAATTTTGAAATGGCCTCCTCATATTTTCCGAGTGCAGTATACCGCTCTGCAATGCTTACGAGCGCGTTGTGTTTCATAACGACCAGCTGATGCATGTTGGCCGTGTTCAGCGCCGTGTTCAGATAGAACGTACTATGCTGCCAATCCTTACGTCGTGCGTAATATTCACCTTTGTTGATCAATACCGAAATGAGCGTTTTATATTGTTTTTCCTCGCGTGCTTTTTTTTCGGCCAGATCCAGATAATATATTGCCTGAATGTTTGTGTCCGGCTGATAAATAGCCGGCATATAGAGCAGCAATGCTCCCATATTATTGTATATGCCGCTTACCGCCAGAGAGGGAGATTGCTGGTGTACGGCGCCAAGGGCTTTAAACAAATAAAACAAGGCAGGCTCATATAACCCCTGATACAGGTACACACTTGAGAGCTCGCCGTAAATAAACGGTATACGATCTTTCCCACGGGTGGATAAGACGGCGGCTGAAAGCGCTTCCCGCAACGCAATTACTGCGCTGTCGAACATACCGCTTTTATTATAGATATTACCCAGATAAAACATAGATAAAGCCACACCGTAATGAAATCCGGATGCTCTGCTTTTTTCTGAAGCATTTATGAGCATATGTTTCGCACTATCCTGCTGCTCCGTTTGTATTTTATTGGCATAACGGATCATATCAAGCAATTGCCCGGTATCCGCCATTCCATTCAGCCTCCGGCCTGTTGGCTCCTGTGCGGTTGCAGACATATCCCGCAACAGAAACATAACGGCTCCGATAAATAAGAAAACAGATAAAAGGGAAATTCGCATATTGAAATATAAGAAAGTATCAGGAATTTATTCACCTCAACCGGGTTTAAACTTCATTCGGAGAAATGACTGATGATCATTTTGACTGCAACTGTGCCGGATTCTTCGCCATAAATTCAGCCGCCACATTCGCAAAATAAATATAGATTAATCACTCCTGATTCATTACCGTTACAAAAAATATTTTTGCTTTAGAGACCTGTCTTAATCACAAGTAATTTCAGCCGGGCTGATTTTTCACAAAAAACTTTGGGAAATGAAAAAAACGTCTACTTCATTTTTGTTATGCTGCCTTTTATGGAGCGCATCGTCCATTACCTATGCACGAGAAGTCGGGTGCCATGATGCAGGTATTGTGCCTGTTAGCCATCCGGACATACATTTACCAGTCTCCCAACCAGGGAAACATATATCCCATCAATCAGAAAAAGAAAAATTATTCTTTCTGGAGAATATGGGACAGGTAACAGATCAGCATATGCAGGTCCGCAGGGATATTCATTTTAAAATGAACACACCCGGATTACACATTTTTATCGGAAGCGGAAAGATACATTATCAATTCAGCAGGCCGGTAAGCGGTAATCCACTGAATGAAAATGAAGCAGTGCAGTTTGCCATGTCCCGCATGGACGTTACCCTGGCCGGCGCCAACGCCCATGCCGTGGTACAGACGGAAGAAAAGCAGGATTATTATGAACAACATTATCTCACCCATGCAAATGAGGGAAACAGGGTATTGGCAAAAGCGTATAAAAAAATCACTTACAAAAACATATATCCTCACATTGACTGGGTGTTATATGTTAAAGGAGACCACCTGGAATACGATTTTGTGGTACATCCGGGCGGGAAAGTGTCGGATATACGTATGGTATACAACGGCGGCCAACCTGAATTACAACCGGACGGCAGCCTGAAAACGAAAACCCCTATGGGTGAGATCAAAGAGAAGGCTCCTTACAGCTATCAGTCTGACGGTGCTTATGTGCCATCCCGGTTTATACAGAAAAACAATGAGCTGCGTTTTGCTACGGCTCCTTACGAAGGCACGTTGATCATAGACCCGGTATTAAGCTGGGGAACGTATTACGGAGATACGTTGATGGATTATTGCAATGCAGTCGCGGCAGATACCTTTGGCAACGTATATATTACCGGCCACACCTACAGTACACAGCATATTGCAACGAGCGGGAGCTACCAGGATACGCTGGCCGGATCGGCGGATGCTTATATTGTCCGTTTCAACCGTGATGGGGTTCGCCAGTGGGGCACTTATTACGGAGGTCCCGGCACCGAACAGATGCACTCAGTATTTTGCGATGGTGAAGGGAATGTGCTCATAGCCGGTTATGTACAATCCCCGATAACGGACCTGATCACCATCGGCAGCCTGCTCGGCGGAGATGACGCGTTTGTAGCCAAATTCGACAGCTCCGGCAACCGGTTGTGGGCGCGGTGCTACGGAGGCAATAATACGGATCGGGGACGCGCGGTAACTGCCGACCGCTGGGGCAATGTATACCTGACCGGCTATACGACCAGTAAAACAACCCAGCCCGTAAATCTGAATGCCGTATCCACACCCGGCAGTCATCAACAGACATCAACGAGTACACAGGATGCGTTTCTGGTGAAGTTCAACAGCGCGGGTATACGCCAGTGGGGCACCTATTATGGCGGCAACCGGGCAGAAGACGGATTGGCTGTAGCCTGTGATGATTCCGGCAATGTATATATGGCCGGTTTATCCAGGAGCAACCAGGGCGTAGTGATCGCCACCGCAGGCAGTCATCAGGCAGTACATGGCGATGGCAATAATGACGATGCATTCCTGGTGAAATTCGACAGCAGCGGCGCCCGGCAATGGGGTACGTACTATGGCGCCGACAAGCATGAGGTAGGTAACGCAGTCGTCTGTGACAAAGACGGAAATGTATACTTGACAGGATATACCTCAAGTGATAGTATGATACAGTCAGCAGTAGCCTGGCAGACGGAAAGAGGAGGGTTGAAGGATGCATTCCTGGTGAAATTTAACCGGATCGGGGAAAGACAATGGGGTACGTATTTCGGAGGGAATAAAGATGAAGAGGCCAACGGAATTACTGTAGATCATATGGGAGATGTCTGGATCACGGGATATACCAATACGGACACCCTGATACATGTAATTGTTACACCCGGCAGTCATCAGGATGTGAAACCCGGCGGAAGGGACGTGTTCCTGGCACGTTTTGACGGAAATGGCGACCGGAAATGGTCTACCTATTATGGCGGATCCAGCTTCGACAACTCGTTTGGTGCTGCAAGCGATATGAACGGCTCCGTTTATATTGCCGGCTATACAATGAGCAGAAACGGTATCGCCACACCGGGCAGCCATCAGGATACACTACCTCATGAGTTTAATTACCACACATTCCTGGCCCGCTTCTGGGAGTGCCCGACACCGATGGCGCCACCCGATTCCATATCGGGAAGCGATTCGGTATGTGCAAATGCCGGTTATACTTTTTCCGTATCTCCGGTTGCAGAGGCCATGTCTTATACCTGGACCCTTCCTTCCGGATGGACCGGAAACAGCAATACAAACACAATCAACATCACTCCCGGTACATCCGGCGGCACGATAGAAGTGATTGCAAACGGCGCTTGCGACACCAGCGCAGCATTTAGAAAGTCTGTCCATGTATTCCCGGCGCCAACGGCTACCATAACCGTGAATGGAGATACAATCGGCACCACCCATTCATTTGTCAGCTATCAATGGTACCGGGATGGGGACTCCATGCGTGGAGAAACCGGCAGCATACATAAGGTAGTGAGAAACGGCAGTTATACAGTAAAGGTATTTGACAACAATGGCTGTTCCGATTCTTCTACTGCCTATACGGTCAATAATGTATCGGTAAGTAATCTTACCGGTAACGGTTTGAATGCCGGATTTTTCCCGAATCCTGCCCATGACAGAATATACATATCTGCGACAGCAGAGCCCGCAAATATTATAATCCGTACCCTTGAAGGGAAAATGCTGGCGCAGCAAAAAGGTGTGCGGGAAGCGGATATCAGCAACCTGCCGGATGGCATGTACCTGGTTTATATTACGGATGATAAAGGTACTCTTCTGTATGTAGACAAGCTGGTGAAATCGTCACGATGAGATAAGCGCGTGCATTCCGTTGCGTGCATCAGATTTGATGTAACTGCTGAATAATAAGTAATCGTTGTTTCTTTCGAGGGTGTCTAAAAAGGCATCCCAAAAATCCCCGGCTTTTTTACCGGTGGTTTTTGGGATGCCTTTTTAGACACCCTCATCGTATGATTCATCCTACAACCATATCATATATGATATACTAATTATTTTTAAATATTAATTGTTATATTTGAAAATAAATGATCCGGGTTTTCAGGATCATTCAACTGCTATAAAGCCGCAGGGGAGGGAAATGCGGCCATTCTTTTTATGGATCATTATTCCGGTTACCGTACTACACGGCAACCGATAGTATTGTTCACCGTAAAAGGCGTCTATGGAATTGCTCTTTACACCTGCCGTCGGGCATCTCACCCATGTGCAAGATAACGCCCCTTCTCCCGGGGGTATGCATCCCTGGCCGGGGGTACCGGTCAGGTGCCGCAGCTATGGCGACAACTGTATCTGCTCCCAGCGTATAGAAGGGGGCTATTACCGTATTTTGTGCTTCCACATCACCCTGACAACGGCTGTACAGCTGGTACCCCAAGTGCGGCAGCGCGCCCTGGCCTTTGCATTCATACACCGGGGGAATGCAAAGGGCTGGCTCCGCGGTGTGCAAGGCCTGCTACACTTCCGGGAGCGCTGCTGCTATATCCCGCTGCTGCTGCCGGATACGGGGCTCAATTCGCTGGTGGAACTGGATGCCGGCAACTACGAAGCCACCGTGATCCTGCTCGAGAAAGACCGGGAGGAAATGATCCTGGATATGTTTTCGGAGCTGCGGGAAGAACGGCAGCGCTTACATGCGCATAGCGGTAAAGGCCTGCCTTACCCGCCGCTCCCCATCACACCGGAGATTCGTATGCTGCTGGCGCCGCTTACCCGGTTCCGCGCATTGCCGTCCCACCTGCCGTGGATTGCCGACCAATGCGTGCCCGGCCTGATCACCGCCCTACATAAGGCACACCTGCACCAGGAGCATATGCCCGACGATTTCCGGCGTATCCGCAACTACCTTTCTACTTATATCGATACAAGCCTTACGGTAAAAAAGGTGGCCTTCGCGCTCCGCATGAGCGAGCGGCGTTTATGCACCGTGATCCGGCAGCAGCAGGGCATGACCTTCAAAGCCTGTCTTACCGGCCTGCGCATGGAGCAGGCACGGATACTGCTTACCGACCCGGACCGGCAGCTCCACGACATCGCCCTTGACCTGGGCTACAGCAGCAAAGCGCATTTCAGCCATGCATTCCACAAATATACCGGCATAAGCCCATCTGCCTACCGGGCGGCGCCCGACGAAGAAAAGCCAGCTTTTTGAAACCGCCGGGGCAGGAATATGTAACCAGCCTAAGGGGTGCATACCGGAACTTTACAGCAATATGTGATCCATGGCAAGATTTCGGGCACGGCCTTTTTCCTTCGTCAGCATTGCTGTCCTTCCCCGGCCGTGCCCACTGCCATGGCTCCGGGAAATGATACAGTGTTCACAGCACCCGCCGGCGATCAGGGGCTGCGCGCCGTACGAAGGCCGGCCATGCCCCCACATGTAAGTAATACCGGGCAGGCGGATAATTCCAGTATCCGCCGCCCGGTTTCCCGTCGCCTTCCGTTATCATTATTTTTTTCACGTTTATAAATTTTCAGACAATGAAACATCTGATACTGACAGCCTGCGTGGCTGTTTTATGCGCCGCCACAGGTGTGCAGGCGCAGACCGTGGCGTGCGACGAATGCCACGACTACGTAACGCTGACCGGCGACCTGGATTACAACCGGACGCTGTATGCCGATACCAGCTACCTGCTGGTGGATTGCTACGTAGTGAAAGACAACTACACCCTCACCATCCAGCCCGGCACGCGCATCTTCGGCGATGCCGCTTCCAAAGGCATGCTGATCGTGGAACGCGGCGGCACGCTGACCGCCAACGGCACGGACAACAACCCCATCATCTTCACCTCGTGCCGCGAGCAAGGCGACCGCGAACCGGGCGACTGGGGCGGCATCGCAATCTTCGGCAATGCCACCAACAACGTGAGCGGCGGCGAGATCTCCGTGAGCCGGTGCAGCACGCCTTATATTGGTGGTAATGCCACCACTTTTGACGATGCAGACAATTCCGGCAGCCTGCAGTATGTGCAGATACATTATGCCGGGGGTGGCGTGAGCGGTGATCAAGCCGTGAACGGGCTGACGCTAATATCCGTAGGTAGTGAGACCGTGCTGGAATATGTGCAGGTGACACATTCGCTGACGAACGGTTTTTCGTACATGGGCGGGATCGTAAATGGCAAATTTCTGGCAGGATATAATAACATACAGCATGACTATGCTATGGATATGGGCTATTCCGGCAAGATGCAGTTCGGCCTGTCTTTACGTACAGATCCGTTGTTTCACAACGTAGCCGGTTCCGCTGGTATTGTTTCCGGAAACGAGGATTTTATGCCAGGTAGCACACCACGCACAACATCTATCCTTAGCAATTTCACCTTATTCGGCCCGGATTATTGTGATGAAAGCGAGCTGGACGAGGATATTCATAATGGTATACTACTCCGCAACAATACGGCAGGAAGCGTTTATAACACGGTCGTTGCAGGCTGGCCTACCGGTTTTCAGATACAGGACGCCACTACTATTGCAAATGCCAATGACAGCGGGTTTATTATTTTTTCTTACAACACTTTTTACAATAACGTCAGAGATATTTTTAATACGCCATCCTGGACAGTAACCGGCTGTGAAAACACAATGGCGACCTGGGTGAATATCAGCGGTACAGGAGATCCTTTCTGCGCACAGGAAATGAATCAGGAGAACCCTGTCATTCTTGGATATAATGAAAACATCTGTGATGATTATTGTAGTGAAAGGCCGGATTTCAACTTGTCCGGAGAAAGCGATCTGGATATAGGGCTGGATGACCTTGGAGATCCATTCTTTACATCCGTGGAATACCGGGGTGCCTTTGACGACAACGATTGGACGATTGACTGGACGGACTGGTGCCCATCATCCACCAACTATTGCCCCCAGGCAATGCAGCGTAGTGGCAAGGCGGATAATACCGGGCACCTGCAGATAGCGCCAAACCCGGCAACCGGGACTGCTTATGCCTTGTTTGACGCCGGACAAACGGGGAAAGTGATCATAAGTGTACTGGATAAAGTTAGTGGTCAGCCATTACGTACCACGTATGGCCATGCAGACAATGCCGGTACGCAACGTTTTGCGATCCCGGTAAACGGATTGCAGCCGGGTGTTTATGTGGTGAAGGTAGTATTGCCGGATGGCAGTGTGTTAGCAGGGCAATTGTTTGTTTTGTAGACCAGCAACAATGAATACTATGACAAAAGGCGCTCTTCAGGTGAGCGCCTTTTGTATTTTCAGACAGATTCCGGCTCGGGGAGCAGTTCCTTCTGCAGAGCGTAGATCTTCCAGAGCGTGTAGTTTTCCGGGTAGTCGGAAGTATCTGCTGTAGCCCGCTGCAGCACTTCCAGCAGTCCTGTCTGTATTTCATATAGCTTATGTCTGGGATTGTCGGTTTCTATACGTATCACCAGAGCATCTTTTTCAAATTGTATCATAGCTGTTCTTTTTTTCAGGTTAATGAATGTCATACTCCTTTTTCTTATCTTACCAATGTTACATCCCCCTGCTGTGTAAATGCTTTACCGGTTTGTGTTTCTCCCGTTATATGATAGAAGTATGTTCCTATCTCTGCGGGAACACCATTGTATGTTCCGTCCCATCTGACTGTTGTACTACTGCCTGCTTCTGTCCATACCAGCCTGCCCCAGCGGTCAAATATCCGGAAGGAACGAAGTGTAACCGGCGCTCCGTATACAACAGGACGGAAGTAATCGTTGCGTCCGTCACCGTTCGGACTAAATGCGGCAGGCAGATAGACCAGCGGATGTACTACAATTATTGTAGTGGCCGTATCTATACAACCATACTCTGAAATGCCGGTCATAGCATACGTGCGTATTGTATCTGCGATGATCTGCTGCTCGTACGCCTGCTGATCAGCAAACAGTTCTTCCGGCAGCCAGGCCGTTATCCGGTATGCTTCTGACCCTTCTGTGCGAAGCATTACCAGTTCCTTCATATCCGCTGTTTGTTTATCGGAGAAAAGCTGCAGGTACAGTCCTTTCACCTGTATTGTTTTCGTAGTAGTATCCTTGCATCGTTCGATATTTTCCACGACTAAAGCAGCGATGTAATGACCGGTATCCTGAAATACATGTACGGGATCCGTCAGTCCGGACATGTCGCCATCTCCAAAGTGCCATTCCCATAACGGAGCCTCCGAGTTATTATGGAATGTAAGCGGATTACCTTTGCAGATGATCGTATCAGCATCAAAAGTAGCAACAGGCCGGGGCAATGGTAAAATCTCCGTATATAGCGTAGTGTCGCATCCGACAGGTGTGGTGATCCGTACGGCATATTTCCCGGGGTTCAGCCCGGCTAGGGCATCTCCCTTACTGCTCTGCCGTGTCTGCAAGGTTGTTCCTGCCTCATCCTGCCATTGATATATAAATACCGCTGTGTCATTTTTGTAGGGTATTATACGGATCGTTCCCTGTCGGGCACCCTGACAGCTATAAGCCATTACATCCCATTCCGGCAAATAACGATTAAAGGTTACTGAGAATGTATCTATACGGTAATTGCAGTTCAGATCAGTATAACGCACTATGTAATTACCGGATCTATATACCATCCGTCCGTTTCCCAGACTACCATTATCCCATACATACTGCTTACCGGCATCCGGCTGTAACCAAGCGCTGTCCTGAAAACAAACTGGTACTCTTACAAGTGTTGAAACCGTATCCTGTGAGGGAGCTTTTACAATATTATTAGGCAAACCGGTTGTAGTGATTCCCATTGTAATCGCGGAGGTTTCCGGCTGACAGGCTAACCCTGCTCTTTCGGGGAAATGGATCGTGTGATAACCCAGCGGTGCCCGGATACCGCTTCCGGGTGCCGTCCAAAGCGTGCCGGGCGGAAGTATAAAGTTATCCCCCACGTATATCTTATGATCCGGACCAAGCTTTATATCTCCAAGATAAATGGTGTAAGGTCGCCAGCCCAGCAGAATATGAAAATACCACCACGTAGGATTTGTAAGCACGAGCGTCCGCGATGCCTGCATTGCAGCGGGGGTGGACAGGCCGAGATCAAACTGGTATACTTCTCCCGGTCTTATATAGGCAGCCGTGGCGTATACCTTACTGTTTTCATGAGAAAAGCAGGCGCCGTAATAGCCCTTCGAGCTA
This sequence comes from uncultured Chitinophagaceae bacterium, assembly GCA_964527735.1. Lineage (GTDB taxonomy): Bacteria > Bacteroidota > Bacteroidia > Chitinophagales > Chitinophagaceae > JBEBVQ01. Next base: position 37,875 of record CAZGPG010000029.1, read on the forward strand.
TCCAGTATGATGGGATTGGAAAGCTTCCCGCTGAATGGGTCAAAGTCGTATAGCTCCAAACCACCGCGATTTGTCGGAATTATGTGGCTGGCAGCGATCATTTTTTTGCCGTCCGGAGAAAACTTAATTACACCACGGACATAACTCGATTGTTCCAGCAACCCACACTCCGATATTACAGGAACAGGATTAATCCCCGTATCAGTGATTTCATAAGCTTTGTACCGGCTGGCATTATTAGCACGTACAATCAGCCATACACTGTGGCATCCCTGTACGACCGTCATTTTTTCCGTAAGTCCACCATCCAGCAGGATGCTTTTTTTACCGGGAACAATATCTCCCGCACCATTATCAAGACTTTTATCCACCAGCGTGTAATATAATATACCCAGCCCCGGTGCCCCTCCTAAAGTAAAAACATAATACCTGTTAGTATTGCCCGGATCCGGGACAAAAGCAGCGGGCTGGATGAAAGTATAACCATTGTACATCATAAGCGTACCGGTACCAAGAGCCGGTAATGCCTGACGATAACGGTTCCATATCCGGTAGCCGTCCGAATAAAAAAGCAGGTTCCCGGATGAATCACATACAGAAGCGCCCCCGTTTGACAGTAAGCTGAATCTCCGGAATAGTACGGGCGCACCGTTGGTGAAATCGAGACCTTCCGCTGCCGCCCATATGTTCTCTTCCTTTTGCGAACAGCAGATAACAGCATGCAACAAAAATAACAGACTGAGGATTGTCCTTTTCATCATCTTGTGTTTATAAAGTATAGAGGCAAACATTCCGCTTGCCCCCATACCATGAGAAATCATTACCGGATTGCCGTTTTTACCCATTTTTCCCGGGCAATCAAATGCCCGTCTTTATCCCACACCTGAAGCAGGTATATTCCATCCGACAATGCGGTGGCATCAATATGGTCCGTATACGAAACCCGCATCACCTCCTTACCATCATAGCTACTGATGGCAACAGCGATATTTTCTGCACCCTGTATATACACTTTTCCCGTACCGGGGTTGGGGTATATTGTTACAGCCGTTTGTTTTGCAACGTGTGCTATGCCCGTCTCCGGCGTATAGGACGGAGCGGTATTCATACACCCGTTACTATCCGTTACCGTCACTGTATAATCCCCATCCGGGATGATCATTGTATAGGCCCTACCGGTTGCACCCATTATCGGCTGACCCTTACGACTCCATTGATAACTGTCATACTCCCCTGTACTGAGTTCTGAACCATTGACCGTAATAGCAGGCTGCGGGAGCGGATGAACGATCAGGATCACTTCGTCCGATGTATCCGTGCACCGACCAAAGGCTGTTACGATCAATCTGTATTCACCTTGTGCACGAATCGTATAAACAGAGTCTGCGACACCAGTGATCATACTCCCATTCTGCAGCCATTTCCAGTCAAGGTCTGCGTCATTATTTCCATGAAGTATGATACTGTCTCCTGCACAGAGGTTCAGCAAACCAGAGGGTGTAATGGCTGCTTCCGGGTTTAGCTGTACTGCCAGCGCCTGGGTCGGGCTACTGCCACAGAGGTAGTTGGCGGAAACCCGGATTGTATCCGTACTTCCTGTATAACCCACTTGTATCATAATACTGTCACCAGTACTACTTCCCGACCAACCGGCAGGTAGCGTCCAAGTATAAGATACTGCACCGGGTAGCGCCGGAACGGCGTACATATAGCTACCACTCCTGCATACCTGCATTTCGCCTGCAATGGTATCCGGGGCCTGAGGTGTACCACAATCATTCCACCGAGACAGGAAAGCATCTGTGGCACCATTGCCTCCATACACCTCCTGGTGGCTACCCGGTGTTGATATGCCGGATATGCTGGTAGTATGACCACCGAAATACACATTACCGAATTCATCGCATCGGATAGCGATCCCCTGTTCATCTCCCGTTGATGTACCGAAATAGGTAGCCCATACCCGCACACCGGTAGAATCAAATTTGACAGCATATGCATCACGGACATCTGTAAGCAGCGTAAACGTATTCTTATACGCATCGGGAGTGGCTATGTTTTGCTCGCTTTTTGTACTCCCGCACAACCAGACATTACCAAACGGATCACAGCTCACACTACTGCCGTTATCTGCAAGTTCACCGCCATAATAAGTACTCCACTTAATCTGGCCGTGACCGTCGAACCCTGCGAGAAAAGCATCCGACTGGTTACCGCCGCCAAATGCAGGCTGATGGCCACCGGCGGCGGCAATGCCCGTAGTGCTGGTGGTGGTGCCTGCGATGTATATATTAGCTGCGGTATCGGTCGTGATTGCATATGCCTGATCTATAGCACCTCCACCATAGTAAGTGCCCCACAGTAAGTTACCCATCCCGCTGAACTTTGCGAGGAAGACATCGTCTCCCCCGGCATTTGTTGTCTGGTGGCTACCGGTAGTCGCAATAGCTGCCGCACTTTTGGTGTAACCTGTGATGTAAATACTGCCATCCCTGTCGCAAGTGACATCCGTACCCATATCGGCAGAACTCCCGCCGTAGTAAGTGCCCCATTGACGTAATCCGTCACCGTCAAACTTCACCAGGAAGGCATCGCTGGAACCGCCGCGTGTATCCTGGTGGCTGCCAGTGGTGGCAATGCCTGATGTACTGGATGTATGACCAGAGAGATAAACATAGCCCGATCCATCGCAAGCAACTTTTTTACCCTGATCTGCACTACTACCACCGTAATAAGTCGCCCATAGCCGCTGGCCTGCGCTGTCGAATTTGGCGAGAAAGGCATCGTCATTACCGCCGTGTGTGGCCTGGTGGCTGCTTCTGGTGGCGATATCCGCCGTGCTCTTGGTATATCCGGCGATATATACATTGCCAGCCGTATCCAAGCTGATACCCGACGAGCGATCTACACTTGTCCCTCCGAAGTAAGTACCCCAATGGCATTGCCCGGACGCACCGAATTTTAACAGGAAGGCATCTTCGGATCCGGAAAGCGTCTGCTGATAGCTTCCGGTAGTAACCATATTGGCTGTACTTTGGGTATAGCCGGTCATAAACACATCTCCTGTGACATTGGTGGTTATCGCCTGCATTACGTCTGTATTGTCGCCACCGTAATAGGTAGCCCATTCCAGCACCGGGTCTATCGTCAGTATGCCTTCGTATACGGCAGTAGAAAAACTAAGAGTATTGCCATTGAGCAAAAACTTAGCAGCGACTTCCCTACCATCCTGTTGGAAACAATAGGGCGTGTTTTCTGTAACGGAGCCGAAGGGGGTGGTTGCCGTTACGCTACCGTCCTCATTGAGGCGCATTTGCGTAGCACCGGCATACTGCAACCGGATGTCCGATACCTTACCGCCGGGGCGGACGATAAAGTCGTGCTCTACCCTGCCCTGCGGGTTGATATAAAACACCCAGTCTATGTGCGGATACACTTCTTTGTACGTAATCTTACGCCAGGCATGGGCTGTGGCACCGTCCTCGCCCGTATGCGGAAGGTAGTACCGTTCGTAATACGGCTGTGGTTCTGCTGTAACGATCTCTGCATTGGGATTGACATTAAGCAGGATTACATCCATGCGATACATTTCTGTCACCACATTTGCATCCGCTTCCTGCTCCGTTTGCGGTTTCCCGTTTTCGATTGTTTTGCTCCACTGGTAATGTATGTGCCCCGCACCTATAAAGACATTCAGCCCATTGCCGGCTGCTATTTTAAAGTCTATATCCGGACGTGGGTTATCATACTGGTCTGTGATCTGGCCTTTGTTTTCTATGAAGTGAAGATTGCCCGTTGATAAGGAACGGGCGTTGGGCGCGGCAAATACCGCGCTGTGTATGACTGCCAGCAGGGACAGACAGGTATAGTAAAATAAACAGCGTTTCATCTCTGTTGTTTTTTTGGAGGTTAGAAAAATGAGTGCATAGCTCCGCCAGGCCGCAGATGCAGCGGGTTTATGGCTTGAGCCATACTAAGTAGTATTGGTGCTTAGGAAATGAATCTTTGCGCCGGTCTGGAAAGGCGGACAAATAAGGAAAGAACGCCTGATTATGGACATAAAAAGAGCGTGGAGCTTACCTATCGCCTTGAAGGGTTGACACGCCCTGCGCACGAGTAAGCAAGCCCACGCCCGGGTCGTGAGCTATCCAGCTTATCGTCTCATACGCAATCAAAATGTGTCAAATTTCAAGGCGAGACTCAAAGCGAATGCTTCAATATCTTATGAAGAATCGCAAAACTATATAATCTCATGCATTTTCATCGAATGAAAAATACCGGATTGTCACAAATATACGAATGCTTAGTCTAACTAAGCAACTTTTTTTAAAGTTTTTTCAACTTGCCGCATATGGCTAAGGTCAGAAAGACAAAAATAGAACTTGCGGTGATGGAAAAAGTGACCAAAATGCGTCTTGCCAAAGGGTTTTCGCAGGACGACATGGCAGCTATACTCGAATGTTCCCGTGGCTACATCGGTCAGATCGAAAGCCCAAAGAATCCCAGCACATACAATCTTACTCATCTGAACCGGCTGGCATACGAATTTGAATGCAGTTTGCATGATCTGATCCCAAAACAACCGGTCGTTGACCCGGATTGGGAGTAACAAGCAGGCCAACAAGCGTTAGCCCGTGCGTATTCATGCTGGAATTTTCTCTAACTTCTGCATGGTATGCTGCATCTTTTCACGTCCATGCATGCGGCGAAAACCGGTAGCCGATCCGCATACCGCAACAAGGTATTATGCAGCTCGCTAAACATCCGCTGTCGGCTTTTGGTAATACGGTAGCGGTTTAGCCGATTAGCAGCCCTTTTAGCCCATTATTAGCCCTTTCTGCTTAAAATATAATGAGTACCCCTGCCTGTAGTGCCGGCCCTGATAACGAAACCTTTAGCTACAAGGCTTTGCAGGTCGAGGGTAGCAGCAGGTTTGCTGATATTGTTTAACGCCTGGTAAATTTTATTTGTAATCCGGCCGTGCTCTTTGATATATAAGACAGCCCGCACCTGCCGGTTGTTCAGGTCAAGAGTGTTGAGGTAATCTGCTGTATAAATATCCTTCAGGAAGATAATACCCAGCCCACCCTGATCCTCTTCGATCACCGGTAGGGGCAACCCGGCATCCGTACAAGCGTCCATGATCTTATTGATGCCCCTGCCCCAGGATTCGATATAGCCGGCTTTGAAAAACACATCCGCTATGTTCCTGTGTAAGCGCCGATCAAACTGACCACCTTATGCCGGAGCAAATTGACCAGTAAAA
>CAZGPG010000030.1:0-41340 GCA_964527735.1 uncultured Chitinophagaceae bacterium
GGTGGCGTCGCAGATGCTTTTGTTGTAAAATTTGACGCAGATGGTCAACGGCAATGGGGTACCTACTACGGTGGTAGCCTGGTAGATCTTTGCGGCGGCGTAGACTTCGACAGGCTGGGCAATGTATATGTAGCAGGCCGCACTACCAGCACAGAAAATATGGCTACGACGGGTATTTATAAGGATACGGCAGACGGACAGGATGCTTATCTCGTCAAATTCGACAGCGCCGGCGTCCGGCAGTGGGGTACTTACTACGGTGGCCCCGGCTCCGAGACAGCCACGTCCCTTGCCTGCGACCGGTACGGCAATATCTATTTCACCGGTCAGACCAACAGCACCGCCGGCATTACTACACCGGGCAGCCATCAGCCCGTACATGGCGGCACGGGAGGAAATACTGCCTACCTGGTGAAGTTCAATGATTGCGATACACCGCTTGCACCCGACAGCATCACCGGCCCGGTATATGTATGCCCGGGTGGTGTCTACACTTATGTTGTACCGGTCTTGCCCGGCGTGGTATCCTATATCTGGACGCTGCCGGCAGGATGGACAGGAACCAGCGTTACCGACAGCATCATTGCGGCGGCAGGCAACCCGGGCAGCAGCGATACCATCCGCATAACGGCAAACTACCTCTGTGGCAGCAGCCCGGAACAATACCTGCCGGTCACCGTTGCGCCACAGGCAAGCGTAACACCCGCAGGTGCACAATCTGCATGTGCAGGCGACAGTATTATACTGCATGGCAACACAGAACAGGATATTACTTGGCAATGGTTGGAGCAGGGGAGCCCGGTCACCGGGGGTACTGATAGTATTTATGTGGTACATCAAAGCGGCAGCTACCGCCTGTCCATCACCGGCAATGGACAATGTAGGGATACTTCGGACGAAATAACGGTAACTATCCACCCGCTCCCACAGCCGGAGATCATTGCAAACGGCGCTGAGCTGTCGGTTGCCGGCGTTTATACCGCTTACCAGTGGAACCATAACGGCAATGCCATCACCGGCGCTACCGGAAGCGTCTATACCGTTGCTATACAGGAAGGGAACTATACCGTCACGGTAACGGACAGCAATGGCTGCGCGAACACGTCATTACCCTATGCGCCGCTGGCAATACCCGGCCTTATATACGGCGAAGAAATAAAGATCTATCCGAATCCGGCACAGACGGTCGTATATATAGCGGCAGCCCGTGCCATGGATATAAGCGTGTATACATTGCAGGGGCATGAAGTATTGCACCAACGCGCTGCTACATCCATCAACATCGGCAGTCTTCCTGTCGGCATATATACGCTACGGGTAAAAGATTCCGGCGGGCATGTACAGGCAGTATACAAGCTGCTCAAGACCGGATATTAAAAACAAAAGCGGCAGGTGTGGGAAGGGTCTTGTAACAGACAACTCCTGTGCCTGCTGATTATCTGTAGTTAAAATAGTGTTTTATGAAAACATTTTTTCTCGCATTACTATCCGTTTCCCTGGCAATAACAGCGTGTGCGCAAAGAGAGGAATACATATGGGCGCTTGTTGCCGGTCTGGATTTTAACAGCGGCAGTCCTGTGGTGATAAACACACGGATGCAGGGCGATCAGAATAATGCATCCGTATGTGATGCGTCCGGCCGTCTGCTGTTTTATACAGATGGTTATCAGGTATGGGATCGCAATCACAATCTGATGCCGTCCATCACAGCTACTATCCCGTATAAATTGCTGATGCACTGGACGGGAGGAGCGGCCACACAACCGGCCGCTATTGTTCCTGATCCGGCTGACACAGCTAAATACTATCTCTTCTCCCTGAGCATAAACGGGCATCTCTATTATAGCAAGATAGACATGCGGCTGAACAACGGCCTGGGAGACATTATGCCGGGACACAAGAGCATCCTGCTGGATGGCATCACCCGGCCCCTTGCCTCAAAGATGACGGTTGTGAAAAGTTGCAGCGGCATCTGGCTGCTGGTACGGGAGCGGGATGCCAACCGCTACCGCGCGTATGAAATCACCCGTTCCGGCATCAGCAATGAGCCTGTGGTTTCCACATGCGGCGCCCTGCCTGCAGCGAACTATATTTATGGGGTATTAAAAGCATCTCCCGATGGCCGTAAACTGGCGGCGGCATGTTACGGAGGTGGACTGGAGCTGTATGACTTTGACCCATTCAGCGGTGCTGTATACAACCCCGTCGTAATAGACAGTACAACGACGTACTATGGCGCCTGCTTTTCGCCGGATAACACAAAACTCTATACTACGGTGGCAACATTCAGTGTAATCGGCGAGGTTTTTCAGTTTGACCTCAGCTTGTCTGTCCCGGCGGCTATCAGTGCGTCAAAAATCCGGGTGCTGACTAATCCTGTTTACTGGTTTTATCTCCCCCTTGTGGGATGGGTGCCGCAATATAGGGAGTTGGGGGATCTGAAACGCGGGCCGGACGGAAAGATATATGTAGGAGACAATTTTGGGGGGGACAGGCCAAACCTTTTTACGGGTCCCGGTAGCGGCATCCGTGCGCCGGTGGGCTATCATACTATTGATTCTCCTGATAGTGCAGGGATGGCTTGTGGTCCTGTTATAAGTGCGGTACGCCCGATTCTTCGTACCTTCCGCGGTATGCCGAATGACGTTCGGCTGGCGCCGGTACAGGACACGGTTACTTCGCGGGTAAGTATACCGGTATGCTTCGGCGACAGTATCATCCTCTCGGCAGATGCTGGGAAGCATTATAAATGGGATAGCGGAAATGAACACCAGGCCCTGGCTGTTTACCGGCCGGGTAGCTATGTCGTACATTTTACTGATGTTAATTGCAATTACCGGATAGATACTTTTATTGTAACCTTCAATCGTCATCTGCCGTCATTTGGAGCGCAGTCCTTTAGCTGTCCCGGTATGAAGCAGGGAAGCATTGTCCTATTGCAACCCCAGGGAGACGTCACAACCTTTACCTATCATTGGGAAAACGCGTCCGGAGCAATGATACGCGTCCGGGAAAATGATACAGGCGATACGATCAGCGGTCTGGATCCCGGGAAATATGCCGTACGGATCACAACACCGGCAGGATGTGATACTACCTTATATACGGAAGTGCTCCCACTGCCCAGGCCCAAAGCGGCTTTTGAGACGGATACCATTGTCTGTATAAATGAACGGCTTGTTTTTTATAACACCTCGGGTGCACCATTATGGAAATGGTACTTTGGTGACGGGGAAGCGTCAGATACAGACAATCCGGAATACACCTACAGGGATACGGGTAATTACAAAGCCATGCTTGTCGCGGAGAACATCGAACGCTGCACGGATACGGCATACAAAACAATACGGGTAAATGAGCTGCGGTTACAGCTTATCCCGGACAAGCAGGTTGCCGGGCGGAAGGAGCAGATACAATTATGGACGGAGAGTACAGAGCCATATCACATTATCACCTGGCAGCCTGAGCATTTGTTTACTGACCTGGGGGCATACAGGCAACAGGTTATGGCCGATACTACACGTGTATATTCGGTAATCGGTATATCCGGCTATGGCTGTATGGATACGGCAACTACTACAATAACGGTTCATCCAGTTGTTTACCTGCCTGCTGCCTTTACGCCAAACGGGGATGGTCGTAATGATCACTTCCGCCCGGTAAGCAACGAACCTGTGATTGTTCGCTTCTTCCGTATCTACGACCGCTGGGGAGAGGAAGTGTGGAGCGGTCAGGGGAGCAGTATTAATACAGGTTGGGATGGTACCGGCAACGGAATACCCGCCCAGGTAGGCGTTTATTATTACATCATAGAAGCAGAAACCACTACGGGGAAAATAATCAGGAAGAAAGGGGATGTAACATTGTTAAGATGATACTTAAAAACAAACAACAATGATACAATTTGAAAAGAACACGCTGGTTATCCGTATTGAAACGGACACCCCCCCGGCACAAACTCTACGAAATACAGACCGGCCTGCTGGAAGTCCTCCAGCGGGCGACGGCCGATACTTCCAGTTACCCGGAAAATTATTCCCTTTGGAAGATTTATGACCTGCAGAAGGAGCTCATCCCCGAACCGGAGGAAGCAATTGCAGGAAATAATGCCGGATAAACAAAACAAAAAGCGCCCTCGAAAAGGCGCTTTCTTTATAGAGCGGGTGTTTGCCGTATTAAAGCACAAACAATTGTCCGTTTAGCAAACTGCCATCAGGCAATATCACTTTTACTATGTATATACCGGTGTGCAATCCGCTTACCGGTATGGCTATGCGTTGTGTGCCGGTATTGCTGATACTGCCGTTTACGGTCAGCAAAGCCTGGCCACTTACTTTATCAAGCACATTAACCTGCATTTTCCCGGTTTGCCCTGCATCAAACAAGACATAAGCGGTACCACTGGCTGGATTGGGTACGATGTTCAACCTTCCGGAACCTTCTGTTCTCCTGCTGCGTTGCAACTGTTCCGGGCAGTAATCGGTCTCAACCGGGCACCAGTCTGTCCAGTCTGCTGTCCAGTCAGTTGATCCGAAAGCGCCACGGAAGTCTATACCTTCATTATCCGTTTCAAAAAACGGGTTATCCAGGTCTGGGATATCAGTAAATGTTGCATTATCCAGGTCACTGCTGCCGAGTGAAAAATCAGGCGGCGTAGTGCAAAAGTCCTGGCAGAGATCGCCGTATCCCAGGTTGTCAAAGAGCGAAAGCGATTGATAGCCCAACGGGGCACAGGTGAGAAATGCATCGGTGTTTTGCATCCAGTCGTCCATATTATTGGTACAGGCTGCCGGTGGCAGGTTCCAGGTGGCGCTGTTGGCGAAGCTATATTCTGTAGAGGAAGATGGGTAGCCATAGAAAGTATTGTAGGAGTATTTCAACAGTCCGTTGTTTGCATTTTCTATGGTAACAGTATCACTGATCAGTAGCCCCCTGGGCCAGCCGGTGACGATACTGTTATATATTCCGCCGGCTGTCCTTTTTTCCAGCAACAAACCATGATGGAATGTAGCACTTAACTCACTTTCATCACAATAGTCCGGCCCTATAAAGCTGAAATTACTGGCCACCGGCCGGGTCAGAGGCATCCCGGTATATCCGGGAATAATGTTATTATTGGCAGCCCGGAAACCATTTGAGCCACCGACATTATGGTATGCCGGGTCTGCGCGGAATGATAGCCCAAATTGCATATTGCCTCCATACCCCAGGATAGTTTCAAAATCCGCCAGTATGTTGTTATACCCGACAAGGTATTTACCATTCACTGTTCCGCCTGCGAAGGCAAAACCATTTGTCAGCGAGTGGCTCACCTGTATATGTTCCAGCGTGGTGCCGCTGCCCACGGAAACCAGAACAAGACCGTTCACATAATCATCTCCAGGATTTCCCTCACCGGCAAAGTGTATCTGCACATACTGCAAACTCCCGGAATTGTCATTATCCACGAACGTAGTGGCATGGCCACCGATATACGCAGTGCTGCACCGGGTAACGGAGATCTCACCGCCGCTCACGTTGTTGGTGGCGTTGCCGAAGATGGCGATCCCGCCCCAGTCGCCCGGTTCACGTTCGCCCTGCTCCCGGCAGGAGGTGAAGATGATGGGATTGTTATTCGTGCCGTTGGCGATCAGCGTGCCGCCGCGGTCTACGATTAGCATGCCCTTGGTCGTTACATCACCGAAGAGCTGTGTACCGGGAGGAATTGTAAGGGTCACTCCGTTAGGTACGACATAGCAGCCCGAGATCAGGTATTTGGTGGACGCAGATAGCATACGGCTTTCCGGCATCGTGCCGGTTAAAACAGTGTAGGTGTGACATTCGTCACATGTTACGGTTTGCGCCTGCACATGGGTAAAGACGCTGAATGCAGCCACGCAGGCTGCAAGTATGATATTTTTCATTTGATTTACAATTGAAAAGTTTTAAAAAATGGATAAAGAAGGCAGGGGAGCTCAGCTACGTATAGCCTCGCTGCTCAGTAGTTTGGGGGCATGGCCGGCCTTCATACGGCGCACAGCCCCATGACCGCCGGCGGATGCCGTGTACATGCAGCCGCATGGCCAGGTGTAATAAAGTGATATGTAGATAAGATTTGCATACCGCAACAGACAATTTTTCGTCATCATCATATGCAAAGCTGTATCACCTCCACATCAAATCATTTACCGATTTCAAAAAAACAGTAACATTTTAACCACAAGCCTCTTTTCCTGCCTTGGTACAGACCTAAGCTCCATAAAAAACGGTGTCGATGAAGGAGGGATCCCACACAACACGTGCCCAACGCACCTCCGGCCTTGGAGACAATGGCGTTAACAGCGAAGCCCTCACGAACACCATTAAAAAATCAAAATAGCTGTGAGTAAAAAAAATGATGGAATGGAGCGGCCAAACAAATCCCTGTCCGAAGAACGAAGCGGAGCGGAGTTCAAGTTTGGATTTGTTTAGCGGAATGGAATCATTTTTTAGCCATTGGATCCCAGCCTTGATCTTTCGCTTCCTTTCTATCAAGAGGAAGGAAGGTCAAACATGATCTACCCCTCCATTCTGTATTCCCCCGGCGTACACCCACACACCCTTACAAACGCCCGGTGAAAGCTTACCGGGCTATTATACCCCACCGTATACCCGATATCACTTACCGTCTTCCGGGTCGTCGCCAGCAGCGTACAAGCCATGCGGATGCGCTGCTGCGTTACAAGATCATGCACCGTCATCCCGTAAGCCTGGCGGAACAGCCGTTCCAGCCGTGAAGCGCTCATACCCGCGAGCGCCGCCAGCACATGCAGTTGCACCGCTCCACCCTCCGTGTAATGACTCAGGATATGCGCATGGACCATCCGTACCTGTGCTTCGTCATCTTGTGCGCGGCTCATAGCATGCAGCGCCCTGGTCAGCTCCTTCCGGTATTCGGAAAATATCTGCAGCACCCCGAGGTACACCTGGTTATAACACACCCCTTCCGGTCCGTCGCAATGCTCCAGTTCCTGCAGCAATTGCAGGATCGCCGGACTGACAGGGGTACACACCCGCGCAGGACGTATATGCGGTATACCTCGCTGATACACCTCCACCAGTTCTGCCACAGGCGCCAGGTCACTACCCATCAGTTGCACATCCTCCGGCCTCAGGAACACATGGCACGACTTATGCCGTCCCCGTCCGATCTCCACCGGGCAGCAGCTCCCTTCCGGTATCATAAACAGGTTAAACATCCCCGGGCGCAGCCGTATCGCAGGCTGGTCTCCCGGCAACTGCAATCGTGCATGCCCTTCCTGCATAAAGTGGAAGACAAATACATCCCTCGTACACCGGGCATCAAATACCACCTTCTTGCGCAGCAGGAAATGATTCAGGCAAAGATCCACCGCCCCACCGGTCTTCCAGAGCATTAGGAAAGCGCCCGTTCCCCAGTCTTTATGTACACACTTTTGATAAGGAATAGCAGCATATCTGAATCGCTCCGGCACAGAAAAAGAACGCCGGACAACTTCCTTCAAAGATTTGGGCAGATACAGTTGAATCATATCCTTCCGTTTTGATGAGATAGACCAACAGGTATAGCATACCCCCTTGTTATACCATACGCTGCCCCACCGGAGACCGGTCGTGGAGGATCAGGAGCAGCTAACACCCACGGAAAAGCATTTGCTATCTACATATACAATATGCACAAATTTAAATAATTCACCTCTAAAAACAAATAAAAAGCGCATCACCGCAGCATCACCGGGTCGTACCGTTTGTAACAGGCAATCCCCAAAACCCATATTCATAAACTGAGATATCCATGCACGACCGGCACACCCGCCGCTTCTATAATAGCACAGGTGACGTGTAGCATACAAGCGGAAAGATAAAGAGAACAAGTAGAAACAAAAACGAGTGGAGTAAAGTCATGTACAGACCGGCGCACCCCGCGGCAAAGGAAGCATCTCCCTTTCGTGCAGCAATATCGCATCATAATCCAGGATAATCCGCTCCACCAGCCTTCGGACCGGGATAAGCTGCCGCCGCGAAAGACGTTCCGCAGCTGGCATCACCTAACGCACAGGTGGTGAGACACAGGCAACGGGACGCACCATACCCCTTATCTTCCGGACGCATACGGCGGTACACCAGGGAAGCCAGCTTCATCGCCACCAACATGACTACACCATTCAATTAAGACGGATATTTTTTCTCTGGATTCCGGTTTTGATGATAAACCGAAACGATCGCGATATGCTTATTCGCTTCATTTACCAAAAACACCAGACTGAAAGGATATTTTTTCAGAAGAATCTCACGCAAGTCGTTGTACGTATTCCGGTATCGGCGGGGGTGTTTGCAGATAGCTTTTATGGCATTGTCCACAGCCACAATAAAATTATCAGCGGCTACAGAACTTCTCTCAAGGTACCAATGATAGGCTTCTTCGTATTCAATAGCTGCAACAGGATCAAAGCTATATGAATACATTTACGCAATTCGTTTTTTAACGGATTCCAACCGTTGTTGCATTTCATCGGGAGTTACCATCTTTCCCCCTTTATTGTAATATGCAATCCGCTCATCCAACTGAGCTTTAAATTCATCACTATAGGATATGGCTTCCTGTTCTATTTCCGACTCGAAAAGTGTATAAATTGCCTTAGCCCTTTTATCTTCTACCTGGTCAATAAACTGGTGAAGTTTCTCTCTTATGGTCATCGTTTTCATGGCAGGAAGTTTTATGCAAATACCTATACTTCAAAATTAAACTTTCTTTTTTGTTTCTTTCAAAATCCATTGAAGTATTGAATTAGCTTCACCACACTTTTAACAATTCAAACTCGAAATCAAACAAGACTTCAGGAGCAACGCCAAGACCATTGGCAGATCAATACCTTATCCGCCGCTTCTATAATAGCACAGGTGACGTGTAGCATACAAGCGGGAAGATAAACAGAACAAGCAGAAAAAAACAAGTGGAGTAAAGTCATGTACCGACCGGCGCACCCCGCGGTAAAGGAAGTATCTCCCTTTCGCTCAGCGATGCCGTATTATAATCCAGGATAATCCGCTCCACCAGCCTCCGGACCGGGATAAGTTGCCGCTGCGAAAGACGTTCCGCGGCCGGTATCACCCTGTGACCCGGTGAGGACACGCAAACACCAGGACACGACAGGTATTGCTGTTCCAGTCGTGCCAGCGCCGCCGGCCGGTCATACCCCTCGCACAGCAATCTGTTGGCAACAGCCGTCATCCGGCCGATCACACCATGCCCCTTATCTTCCGGACGCATCCGGCGATACACCAGGGAAGCCAGCTTCACCGCAACCCCAAAACGCGCTGCCGCCGCACGGCTCCGGGCAAAACGAGGATCCTTCAGCACCCGCTTACGGCTCAGCGAACTCTTGCGGCGCACATAATACCCGCCATCCAGGCGGTAGAAACACAAACCGCCGATGGTGCCCTCCAGTTTGATATGTCCTGATTGACGTGCCATGATGTACCAGTATCATCTTATAAAGTTAGTATTTTTCTCAATATAGGGCACCCATGCCCATCCTGAAAGTGCACGATACCTGCACCATACAATATACATCAGCCGTACTAACTCCCTACAATCCCCGGGGTAACTCCCTACCCACCCTACTGTTTCTGCTCACATCAGTCATGCACCATGCTCCTGAAATCCCCATTTGTTCCTTTTTCCTTTTTCACTACTTCATTTTCCTTTTTTCTGAATACAACAATCCGCTTTATCAAATCCAACGGAAGCGGTTTGTCATTGGGAAACTGGATGGCAGATTTGCTCACTTTCAATTCTTTTAGTTCTGCTTTAAAGGCTTTGAGGGTGCAATTCAATGCTTCGCTCACATTTTTCAAGGTATTCATTTCAGGCTCAATGACCGTCTTTTAATGACGGTTGCTGAGCTTGCAAAATTCAGTTTTGGGATAGCGAAAATTTGAATTGCTCACCTTCACTAATGACACATCTTCAATCTATTAAAAATTAATTACCTTTGACCGATTGACGATTAAACATGCATAATGAATAAACAGGTACTACTAACCATATTGGCGGCATTCTTTCTGACTGTAACCAACAGGGCTGCTATAGTATACGTTGACAGTGCGAACATATCCGGCGACCAATTCGGCACTTCATGGGCTACCGCTTATTACAGCTTCGACTATGGTGTGATGTTTGCGCAACCCGGCGACACCATTTTCGTGGCTAAGGGTACCTACCAGCCGAACTCGGGGGAGTACTTCACTATGAAGAAAGACGTGAAGATCTTTGGCGGCTTTCTCAACACAGATACTTCTTTTGCGCAACGCGACTGGCAGGCGCGCCCGACCATACTGAGAGGCAACAATCACACGGTAATCCGTAATGACAGTGCGCAGGGCATTACACGTACAGCCGTTCTGGACGGGTTCACGATAACCCGAGGCATAGCCCCATACTACGAAGCGGGGGGCGGAATGTATAACTCCTATGCTTCGCCAACTATTATAAACTGTATCTTTATCGGGAACAGAACTTCTGCACATACCTGGGGCGGAGGTGGCGGGATCTATAATTTTCACTCATCCCCTGATATCTCCTATTGTAGCTTTATTGCAGACAGTGTGATCATTTTTAACAGTTATACCAGTCACCAATTTGGTGGTGGTGGTGCTATAGCAAACGCGTCTTCCTCCCCCACTATTACCCATTGCCTTTTTGAGAACAATGTCGCTATGGGGACGGATGGGGCTGCTATCTACAATATCGATAATTCTGCTCCGGTCATTACATTTTGCACCTTTAATTCGAACAAGTTCGTTTCAGACATTCATTATAGCAATGGCAGAGGAGCTGCAGTATATCATGCTCGTGGAGGAGTTGCAGATATTGACAGTTGCGTTTTTACAAACAACAGTACGATTTTAGGTGGAGGAGGAGCTATCTACATTGATTCAGCACGGTTGAAGATTTACAAATGTATATTTCAGAACAACTCTTCAAATGGTTCGGGTGGCGCACTTTATATCAGCCGGTTGCTTCAGGATAGTTTTATTGATAGTTGTGATTTTTCCATAAATGCTACAGACGGCGGCGGCGGGGCCATATACAACATAGGAGCCATACTACCGATTACAAATACATATTTTTCCCGGAACAAATCTTTTGGAATTGGATCAATCTATTCCGGAGGCGGAGCGATATATAACGATCAGGCGATCCCTCCTATCAGTAATTGTATATTTTCTGAGAACAATACAACAGTACGAGGTGGAGCCCTTCATTACGCTGTCAGCGATACATACTATCCCGGAAACGGTGACACACCGGCTTTACACAAATGTACTTTTACAAAAAATGAGGCTGGCCGGGGAGGTGCCATATATTGGGCACAAAGAGTTCCGGCTCCTATCGATGATTGCATTTTTGACCAGAATGTTGCTATTAACCAATACGGAGGAGCCATACTTGTGGCTCAACAGGGGAATATAAAATTATCTAATTGCATTTTCAGTTCTAACAAGGTTTTTGGCAACATCCTTAGTGCTTCCTGTGGCGCGGCAGTAGCGTGGGAGGAGTACTCTAAAGGAAGTGTTGACAGTTGCATATTTCGTGAAAACTCAACACTTGCCAGTAATAATATTTTCGGACAGGGAGGTGCTTTGGGTATTCCTTTCGCAACAGACACAATCCTTATACGAAATTCCGAGTTTAAGTCCAACAAATCTAGCCTTGGTGGGGCGATCTATGTCGGCTCGGAAGTTCCGAGTTCTGTCATTGTTGAATCCTGTGACTTCAGTTATAATCTGGCAGAGGGGGGATACGGCGGAGCTGTATATGGTGCTCTCGGACAAATAAGCAATTCAACCTTATACTCCAATAAAGCCCATTATGGGGGAGCTCTTTCGGGAGTTAATTATCCAGTTATCCGTTGCAGATTGGAAAACAACAAAGCTGCATACGGTGGTGGCATTTACACGAATGCAGAATATTACCACAGTTGTACACTGGTCAACACTCTTATCGTGAAAAATGTGGCAGACAGCTTCGGAGGAGGTATGTATAACGCCCACCCGCCCCTCGTTACAAGCACCACAATTGCCAACAATCAGGCAGGCATATCAGGCGGAGCTATCTACAACGCAAATTTCGGAGACTATAACGATTCTACATTTACCAACTGTATTATATGGGGCAATAATACAGGTGTTTTTAATGAAAATACCAATCTTACCGCCTTCAGCTACAGCCTGGTGCAGGGCTTAGGCGCTTTCCCGGCTAAATACCTGCTTTCCGGCACAACCAACCCGCAATTCGCTGATACGCTGCTGGGCGACTATGATCTGCTCAGCACCAGCCCCTGTATAGACACGGGCAGGAACAGTGCCATGCTGTTAGGCATCACGACTGATTATGAAGGCCATGCCCGGATCGTAAATGATCGGATAGACCTGGGCGCTTTCGAATATGATGCTACCAGACCGCCCAGAACAATACAGCAGCCAACTGCTCAAAGTATCTGTGCCGGCACTTCCACATCCTTTACAACCATTATGTCACGTGCCAATAGCTATCGCTGGCAGGTAAACACCGGCGGCGCCTGGACCAACCTGACCAACAGTGCAACGTACAGCGGCGCCACAACAACGACCTTGAATATTACCAATGCAGGAATGCCGCTGAATGGCTATAAATATCGCTGCATGGCCTATAATGCCTATGACTCCTCGGCTACTGCCCCCGTGACACTTACCGTAAATGAAGTTGCCGCACCTACGATCAGCATCAGCGCAGATCAGGGCACAAGTTTTTGCCAGGGAAAAGTTGTTGTATTCTCAGCAGCAATAACGCATGGCGGCAGCTCACCCGCTTACCAATGGCAGGTAAACGGCATGAATGCAGGTGCCGACAGCAGCACCTATGCTACCAATATCCTGGCCGATAATGACATCGTAACCTGCATACTTACCAGTAGTTACCAATGTGCAGCGCCGGTATCGGTAAACAGTAATGCGCTCACCATGGAAACGACACCGAAAACGCCGGTATCTGTTTCTATCGTATCCGACCAGCCCAATCATACTATTTGCCAGGGCGATACCGTTACATTTACTGCTACACCGGTAAACGGAGGCACAACGCCCATTTACCAGTGGAGACGAAACAGTACGTACGTGGCGAACACCCCGTCTTATACCGCGAGCAATCTGAGCAATAACGACGTTATCCGCTGCACCATGACCACCAGTGTTGAATGTCCGTCTTCTGAAAATGTAGAGAGCAATATGATCCGGATGATCGTAAATTCAGTTGCAGCTCCATCTGTCAGTATCACTTCGGGATCAGGAACCAGCATATGCGCACATACAAAAGTCACGTTTACTGCCACCCCGGTAAACGGAGGGGCTGCTCCTGATTATCAATGGCAAAAAAACGGTGTTGCCGTAGGTAACAATAGCCAGACATACACCGATAGCGGAATGACAAACGGAGACATCATCAGGTGTATCCTGACTTCCACTACGGGCTGCGCCAGTACTAATACCGATACAAGTAATAGCATCACGATGAATGTCAGTCCGTCCGTTACACCCTCCGTCACCATAAATGCAAATGATACAATATGCACCGGCACACCCGTTATGTTTTCAGCAAGCACTGTAAACGCCGGCACAGGGCCCCTTTATCGCTGGAGCAAAAACGGACAAAATGTAAGTAATGCACCTACATATAATGGCTACAATCTTGCAAACGGAGATGTCATCATTTGTGAGCTTACCAGCAGGGCTAACTGTGCCGTTCCTGCCACGGCGACAGACACCATTACAATGACCGTTATTGATCCGGGAAGTGCCCCAACCATAAAAATCACAGCAAATACAGGCGATACTACTTGCCCCGGCGGCACCACGATATTTACGGCTGCAGTAACCTTAGGAGGCAGCGCGCCACAGTATCAGTGGAGAAAAAATGGTATCAGTGCAGGCAATAACAGCAACCAATATTCAGACAATGCAATTAACAATAACGATGTGATCAGTTGTACAGTGATTAGCAATCATATCTGTGCTAATAACGCTACCGCTAAAGACAGCATAACCATGACTGTATTACAACCTGCCACCCCGGCAATAACCATAGTATCGGACCATGATCTCAACACGCTATGTGATGGCAGTACTGTCATCTTTACCGCTACACCGGTCAGAGGAGGCAGTGTACCGCAATATCAGTGGAAGAAAAACGGCATACCTGTCGGCAGCAACCAAGACACTTATACAACCAACACTTTGGCAACAGGCGATACGATCACCTGCGATCTGACCAGTAATGCAAGCTGCATCACTCAAAGCAGTACCAAAAGCAATCTTCTTATCACTACAATAACGCCCGATGTCACCCCGGGTGTAAGCATCAGTGCCAATCCGGGCACTTTAGTGCAAACTGGTCAAAGTGTAACATTCACCGCCACCGCTACTCATGGCGGCAGCAACCCTGTCTTCCACTGGCATAAGAATAATGCCGTCATCTCTGGCGCTGCCGGCCATACCTATACCACCAGCGACCTTGTTCACCGTGATCAGATAAGTGTTGTTATGTATAGTGATGCCCCTTGCCGGATCCACGATTCTTCTGTGAGTAATCTACTGGAAATAGAAGTACCCACTACTTCTGTCAACAATATGCACTTCACGGCCAGTATATCGCTATATCCGGATCCGAATGCCGGATCGTTTATAATCGAAGGATCCCTGAAGCAGGGACACCATAACAACGAAGTACTGGCAAGCATATTCAACATACATGGACAGTTGATTATGCAGCAAAATATCCCTGTGCACAATCGAACATTTAAACAGGAGGTTCGTCTGCCGGATGATATGACTAACGGCATTTATCTCCTGCGTCTGTCTGATCAGCAAAAACAAAGCGAAGTCTTTAAGTTTAATCTACTTCGTTAATACGGTTTTCAGACGGACAGGGAGATTACTCTTTTGGGGACTCCCTGTCGGATTATACCTTTGAAGCAGACGCTGCCTATATTCACAACCTGAGATACTCCTCCGCAACCGGCACATCTGCCGCTGCCCAGTCGTAGCGCAGCAGCTCGTCTTTAGATACCAAGATTGCGCGTGCATGTTCCCGGGCCAGCAGTTCGCCGCCCACCCATTGGCAGATAAAAGGATAAAGCTGCAACGAGAAATGTTTATAGTCGTGCGTCACCGGCTGAAACAGCCACCCGACTGTTATATCCACATTCAGTTCCTCTTTGATCTCACGCACTTGGCAGGCTGCATTCGTCTCCCTACAATCCCTGGGGTAACTCCCTACCCACCCTACTATTCCCCCTCTGTCTTTGCTATTATGATCTGTGGCCGGCAGGCCACAGCAATATCCCGTGCAGATACTTAACATCCTGTTTGATGATGCGGAGCATCAACCGGCTTCGACTCCGGCGATCCTTTTTGCCTCAGCCATATCGACAGGATCACGATAGAAGCCACGGCCAGGAACTCACTCTGCCAGTTCTGAAACGATTCGAACCAGAACCTGGATGAACTGATATAAGACTGCCACTCTTCCGGAGGCAGCATCTTGGTTTGCCGCTCTTCATTCGCATTCTTGAGGCTACCGTAAAAATGTGCGGTAAAGGATATCAGGAATAGCAGGAGGAAGCCGATGGTGAGTGAATAACTGTATAACATCAGCCAGACGCCTCCTTTGCGCACCGGCCACGGAGCTTCCGGTGAAGGCCTGGGCTCGCGGTCCACCTCTTCTTTTTTATCCGGGTCTTTAGACTCTGACGAGCCTGCCTGAAAGAGCCGGACGGTCAGCAACACGTACAATGCCATTTGCAAAAACTCACTCTCCCAGTTCTCGAAAGTCGCCTGTATGAAATGGCCGCTCTGTGCGTAGGCGGATGCTGATAGCGACGGGCGGCCTTCCTCCGCAAGCTCACTGTTCTTCTCGTGGAAACCCGTAATGAATTGACCCGCTAATGCAAAAAGCATCAGCAACAAAACGACAATACTCAGTCCGTTTCTCTTAAAAAATGAATGTTGCCGTTTCATAACACCTCAAGTGCTTTAGCCAAATGCCGGAGCAGTGTCGCAGTATAACTCCACTGGGCGTCTATACCCTCTCCTTCCGGCTCTATCCTGCCGGCACGGATCAGCTTTTCCTGCATCGCGACAGCAAAAAAAGCATATAAATGGTCAATGCCTTCTTCGGGCACTTTAGTAGCATAACCAGTGATACCGATACCGATCCGGGAACGAAACAGGCTACAGGCATTAAACGCCATAGCAGTGGCTATCTCCTGGCTCACACCGTTACATTTATCCGAAAATATCGGTTCAATATTCAGATGTATCGCCTTCTGCGCGCAATTATAAACCGTGATGCCGCCCTGAAAGAACTCCTGTGCAAACGGCGCCGTGCTCAGCAACAACTGGAGGCAGCCGGCTGTAACGCTCTCCGCCACAGCAACGGACTGTCGGGTGGAGGTACAGTAATGATGGATGTAGTTAAGTTCGCTTTTTAGCGAATGCTGTATGTCCGATAACATATCAGGAAGACAAAAAATACCGTACCACGGACGAAGGAAGCTGATTGCAATACATCCATTGAAATCGGCCGATATTGGGAAATTGGTATGAAGGCGGCTATCGTATGTAGCATCAAAAAAAGGCACAATTTCTTGCGCCTCATTGTGATCCCGTTTGGATTCGAACCAAAGACCCTCAGCTTAGAAGGCTGATGCTCTATCCAACTGAGCTACGGGACCTGCTTTTGCGGATGCAAAGTTATAATAATTGATTGACTTGCACTACTCTCCCCGGCTCTTTTTCCTCGGCTGTGGCGCCGGCGCTTCTCCGTCTTTCATCTCCTGTATCGGGATCAGGTCTTCTATCATATCCCAACGGCCATCCTTCCAGCGGAAGCCGTCATACTGCCCGCTGGGCACATACGTGTACTTACGGTTCGGATCATTGACCTGCGAGATCAGCCGGTCAAAATAAACAGCCTTCATCTTGTCGTCCCAATTTAAAGAAGCCTGTACTTCCTTTTTATATTCAATGATAAAGCGGTGTTGCAGGGCGTACGTCCCGCTTTGCGCATCGCGTACCCTGAAAACCGGGAACCCGAATACCGGTCCCTGTTCTGATAAGATCATGGGATCCATCACCTTTTTCGTAGAAATGATACTGCTCTTATTCTGTCCGAATAGTGTGTACATGGTACCATACTCCGTTTCATGGGTCATGATCCGGTAATACAAAGCGCCGAACCACCGGCCGTTTGTGAAGACACTATCCTCCACTCCTTTCCCTAATTTGTCGGACTGATCGGATAAAGCGTACAGCTTCAATTCATCGCTATTCATCTGGATCGCGCCATAATAACGGAGCGTTACTTCCGTATTCAGCATACTCCAGTTGAACATACGGAAAGCATTATTATCAGGTGATATAATATTGATTTTCTCTCCCAGCTTTTCAAAAGGATAGGCATAGGATCCATTGATCTTCAGCGCCTTCACAAGCATCCTTCCCAACTGTTCGCAATAAGCGCCGCGCAGATCAACTATAGGCGCGTGGTACATGGAGTCTGCCAGCAATACCATTTCTGCCTCATACTTCCGAAGCGAATCCAGGTCGCTTTTTTCAATGCCGGACTGCGCCTGTATATCACCCGACATACAAAACAACCCGCCGGCCAGAAGAAAAATATATTTCCTCATGGTATTAAAACATTTCCCCCAAACCTACGCGAAAATGATGATTATGCAAAGCTATCCACCCAATGTGACGAATGTGTTGAATGTGATAAATGTGACGAATGTGGGAAATGTGATAAACACATTCGTCACATTAAACACATTCAACACATTAATTCGATGGTTTTCATGATCAACCCTTACCACCCGCTTCCGTCCTGTAGCGCATAATATCCCGGTCAAAGAGATAAAGACCGCTCTTATCTTCCCCGATCAGCTCCAGTTTATCGTTAAGCGTACGGGCCAGGCGCTCTTCTTCTATCTGCTCGGCCACATACCACTGCAGGAAATTGTGGGTGGCATAGTCGCGCTCCTGGAATGCCAGATGCACCAGGTCGTTGATACTTTCAGAAACTGCCTTCTCATGGCGCAGGAATTCTTCAAAAACCCTGTTCAGCGACTGAAAGGTGATGATCGGCTGCTCCAGCGCCGGTACAATACCAAAGCCACCCCGCTCATTGATATACTTTAGCAGCTTGAGCATATGTATACGCTCTTCCTCGGACTGGCTGTAAAAAAATTCGGTAACGCCTTCCAGCCCGGCTTGTATCTCCGCCCAGGATGCCATGGCGAGGTAGGCCTGGGACGAAGCTGCTTCGAGCAGTACCTGTTTATTTAATGCTTCCTGTAGTGTCTGACTTAACATAAAATATGGTGATTGGTTTTGGTTCGAAATTCTACTATGAATATAGTCTATTTTTCAACAGCCTGACATTTTTTTTCAGAACTGAATCTTCATGCACGCTACCCCTTCATGTTGAAAAACAAAAAAAATTAAAGGTATTAAGGAGTTAAGACCATTAAGAACCGGATTTTAAGCCGGCACTGATTTTCCATTCGCTCCGGTGCTTCCGCAGGGGATGGTCTTTGGATTTGTTAAAGACCATTGGACCGTTTTCCCTGCCGGCCCTGCGTATGCGCTGTTCTTCTTCCGGCAGATGCAATTCCGCCCGGCAATCGCTGCTGCAGCATCCTTCATAGGCAGCCGCGCAAGTTGCGCACTGGATGAACAGCAGGTGACAACCGTCATTTTTACAGTTGGTATGTGTATCGCAGGGGGTGCCGCACTGATGGCATACCGCGATGACATCTTCGGTAATGCGCTCTCCCATGCGCTCGTCAAAAACAAAATTTTTCCCTTTGAATTTCAACGGGAGCCCTTGTGCTTTGGCTTTACGGGTGTACTCAATAATACCGCCTTCCAGCTGGAAGACATTCTTAAAGCCGTGATGCTTCAGGTAGGCGCTGGCTTTTTCGCAGCGGATACCACCTGTACAGTACATAATGATATTTTTATCCCTCTGATCCTGCAGCATACCGGCAGCCATAGGCAACTGGTCGCGGAAGGTATCGGAAGGCACTTCTATTGCATTTTCGAAATGCCCGACCTCGTATTCGTAATGGTTACGCATGTCTACGATCACGGTATCCGGCTGTTCTGCCAATGTGTTGAAAGCCGCAGCATCGAGATGTACACCGGTATCAGCAGCATCGAATGACGGATCGTCAATACCATCTGCCACGATCTTTGGCCTGACTTTCATACGCAGCACCCAGAATGATTTTCCATCATCATCGACAGCAATGTTCAGGCGGATACCGTTGAGCTCGGGCGCAGCACTGAACAGTGTTTCCCGGAATTGCTCAAAATTGCTTTCCGGAATGCTGACCTGGGCATTTATACCTTCCTGTGCGATATAGATACGCCCGAAAACATGCAGCGCATGAAGCTTCAGATACAGTTCATCACGAAATACCCCGGGATCGGTAATGTGGAAATACTTATAAAAGGAGACTGTTTTGCGCGGCTCGGTTTCTTCCAGCATACGCTTCTTCAGCTCCTCGTTGGAAATGCGGTTGTGTAGCACTGGCATGGTGTACCTTCCTTTTCTTTGAGGTGAAGCAGATAATTATTGCTGCAAATTTACGAAGATGTGGAAATTAGCCAAGTTAGCTGATCAGCGAATCGCTGCTGCCGGGGAAATTTCAAGAGAACGGCTGTAATGTACATCCGTAAGCTGTTTCGGTCATTCTTATAAACAGGGGGCTTGCTATTGAGCAGAATGGAGTGTTCCGCTCCTGCGGAGCGCCCTGTTTATAGAACGCAGTATATCCATAAAGACCACCCCGTAGGGGTGTCCTTTTTATGATACGCTGAGCAGGGTGATTATTAATTACGGGGTAACATAACCTGCCGGAACAGGAGGCTCCTACGGAGCCGGCGTGTGTTGTATTTGTTGGCTATAAACAGGGCGCTCCTATGGAGCGGAACAATACAGCTTTCCCGGATGTTAGCGCCAGCGCATCCGGGAACACAGATAAAGCAGGATTTGCAATCCTGCGGGGTCACAGACCCCGGTTTATCTGCCGTACGGGATGCCCCTGCGGGAACATCCCGCACAGCATAGTGTGCTAACTGAGATAAACCGGCTTATTTACCTTTCCGGCTGTTTATTTCATCCCGGATAGAGATAGCACGCACATAATCTTCCTGTTCCAGCACTTGCTGAAGCAGCTTGTTCAGCTCCTCCAGGTTCATGTTTTTCATATCTTTATCCATATCTACTGTGGTGCTGCCGGCAACCGGGGTT
The DNA here is from genome assembly GCA_964527735.1 of uncultured Chitinophagaceae bacterium. Classification (GTDB taxonomy): domain Bacteria; phylum Bacteroidota; class Bacteroidia; order Chitinophagales; family Chitinophagaceae; genus JBEBVQ01. The sequence continues at coordinate 20,354 of CAZGPG010000030.1, forward strand.
TGCGGCGGTTCGGCAGTTGCAGATTCGCCCTGGGGCGCGTCTGCAGTCTGGTCGAGGTAGAGGCCCGCAACATCGAGGATGTTTTCATAGGTCCATATACGGCAGTTGGCACGTACGGCCAGCGCCAGCGCATCGGAAGTTCTGGAATCTATTTCGATAAATTCCCCCTCATGGCGGCAGATCAGCCTGGCATAGAAAATACCTTCTTCCAGCTTATAAATAACCACTTCAGAAAGTTCGATACTGAAAGTGGTCATAAAATTGGCAAAAAGATCATGGGTAAGCGGGCGGCTGGGCTGCATACGCTCCAGCGCTACTGCTATGGCCTGCGCTTCAAAGCCGCCGATAACGATAGGCAGCCGTCTGAGGCCGTTCACCTCTCCGAGTACTACTGCATAGGAATGAGTTTGTGTAATGCTGTGAGACAGGGCCACAATTTCCAGTTCAATTTTTTTCATCAGTCAGCAACCGTCTTTCAAAAAATAAGCAGGTAAAGATAATTATTTTGGAACAATATTATAGACAGATCAGAACAACGTGGGCGCGGCTGCATCAGACCGGCTGTCAGGCTGGTTGAGCAGCACGATCTCTTTCAGGTCGTTTTCCGCAATCCGGGTGCCTATTGTTTTCCACCCGGTCACCTCAACTTCTGCGGCAAGGGCGATTGTCTTTTCAGTCAGTTCCGCTTTTTTCTTTCCGCTGCGCAGCAGGATCTCCGGGGCTTCAACGGTGGTAACCAGTTCCAGCCTGTTTCCATCTCCTTCACGAATGAAGAGGAATTTATTCTTCAGCGTCTGCGTCTCGATCATAAAACGCTTGGCATTATATTGCCCGGTTTTGGCATCATAATAAACAGCGCTGACAATTTTTTCAGGATTGAATTTTTCGATCAGCAGCAGGCTGTCCACATCAAACCGGTTTGTCAGCTCAATATCAGTCAGTTCGTAGGTACCGTCCTTATAAAATGCAACGATACGATCCTGCTCCTCAAACCTGCCGAGCAGCCTGCCCCCCTCGTCCCGGCTGAGCCGCCCGGTAGCAGGGTCGTACCATACCTTAAGCGCAGACAGGGTAGAACGCCCTTTTTCCTTAAACCGGATGGACTTTACAGGATATTTTGTCAGCTGGTTGCCTCCGGCGCTGCGGCCTTTGATTTCCAGCTCTTCAAAGTAATAGTCAAACTGCTTGATGCGGGCTTTGCTGCCCGGGGAGAGCGTGATATTCACAACTTCCGCTTCCCCGTTGGGATTGGCACTGAAATACAATACTTTACTGTTGGGATTGCCTTTGGTCAATGTATATTCCTTGTCGCGGGTAATGCCGGTAACGTTAAAGCGCTTGGCATAGATAACACCCGACTTACCATCCAGGTATATCATGTTGTAGGTCATACGTTCATCATTCTTCTGGAATATTGCCAGGTGCATGATATTCTTACCTACAAACGTTTTATCGGCTACTTTGGTGACCAGCATTACGCCGTCTCTACGGAATACAATGACATTATCGAGATCGGAACAGTCGAAGGCATATTCATCCTTTTTAAGACCGGTGCCGATAAAGCCTTCTTTATAATTTACATACAGCTTTGTATTGGCAATAGCGACCTGTGCCGCTTCTATGGTTTCAAACGGCCGTATTTCGGTGGCCCGTTCGCGACCTGTGCCGTATTTCTTCAGCAATCCTTCATAGTACCGGATGGCATATTCGGTGAGATGTTCGATATGATGCCGGGTTTGCTGCATCTGGTCTTCAACACCTTTGATATGTTCATCCGCTTTGAAAGAATCGAATTTTGAGATCCGCTTGATGCGTATCTCTGTGAGCTTCACGATATCTTCTTGTGCAACTTCCCTGCGCAACAGCTTTTTGTACGGTTTCAGCCCTTTGTCTATAGCCTGCAGTACGCCTTCCCAGGTTGTTTCTTCCTCAATATCGCGGTAGATCCGCTTTTCTATAAAGATCTTCTCAAGCGATGAATAATGCCAGTCGTCTTCCAGTTCGCCCAGCCGGATCTCCAGCTCCCGCAGCAGCAGCGCACGGGTATGGTCCACGCTGTGCTGCAACATGGTGGAAACATTCGTGAAGTGCGGCTTGTCGTCGATGATGATGCAGGCATTCGGAGAGATGGATATCTCACAATCGGTAAACAGATACAGCGCATCAATTGCCTGGTCGGTAGTTACGCCTGGCGCCAGTTGCACAATCAGTTCTACATCTTTTGCCGTATTGTCCGTAACGCTTTTTATTTTGATCTTGCCGCTGTCGTTGGCTTTAATGATGCTGTCTGCCAATTGCTGTGTGGTAATACCGTATGGCACATCGCGAATGGCCAGCGTTTTCTTGTCCACTTCTTCGATGTGAGCACGGACACGCACCTTTCCGCTCCTTGCACCATCATTATAATTGCTGACGTCTATCATACCACCGGTCAGAAAATCGGGGTACAACTCAAATTTTTTCCCCCGAAGATGTTTGATAGCCGCCTCGAGCAATTCGCAGAAATTGTGCGGTAATATTTTAGTAGAGAGCCCCACGGCAATCCCTTCAGCCCCTTGTGCCAGCAGCAGCGGGAATTTCATCGGGAGGGTTACAGGCTCATTCTTACGGCCGTCGTAGCTGAGTTGCCATTTGGTGGTTTTGGCATTAAAAGCAATATCAAGGGCAAATTTGGAGAGGCGCGCTTCGATATAACGCGCAGCAGCGGCACTATCGCCGGTACGCACATCCCCCCAGTTGCCCTGAGTATCAATAAGGAGATTTTTCTGCCCGATATGCACCATGGCATCAGTGATAGAGGCATCTCCGTGCGGGTGATACTGCATCGTTTGGCCGATCACATTTGCCACTTTATTATACCGGCCGTCATCCATTTCCTTCATGGCGTGAAGTATGCGGCGCTGTACCGGCTTTAGCCCGTCTTCTACAGCGGGCACCGCGCGTTCCAGTATCACATAGCTGGCATAGTCAAGAAACCAGCTCTCATACATATCCCCTATGTGCAGGGTACCTTCACCATCATTCTTTATTTGTTCATCCATCTATTGAGTACATTATGTTCATCTGCCCATGTGCGATAAAGCTGCAAAAATATTGCTTCCTGCCCAAGATTACCTAAGGATTTATTCCGGATCACCGGAAAAACAGCACTGAAAATTTATTCATACGCAATTCCTGCCGGAAAAATAAAAGTGTTAAAAAGATCAGAATTGCTTATTTTTATCACTAAAATAAACTCGGGGGGAGACGGCTATTTGTGGTAGCCGTCTGTATATCTGTAATTTTATGAAGCATCTGATACTGTATCCACTTTGCCTGTTATCGTTTTTTCTTATTCAAACCTGCCCTGTAAAAGCCAGCCATATTCTGGGCGCTGAATTGTTTTACCAATACCAGTCTACCAACAGCAACGGAGATGAAACATACAAGGTGACCTTAAAGCTTTTTGGCGATTGCGGCTCTGCGGGACCAGGCAGCGCTTATGACGGTCTGCCTACCGCTAGCCCTACTATCCGGATATACAACGACAACGCGCTGGTAAGCCTGATTATGCTTACCATGGAGCCTTATCCGGCGAGCGATATTGAGATCACTCCGGTGTGTCCTGCCCAGAAAGACAGCACTAATTGCAATATTCCCGGTAGCACCTTGCTCGGGGTGACGAGGTATATTTATTCCGGACTGGTAACACTTAACGGGAAGTCGCACAACTGGCAATTCATATTTAACGGAGACCTGAATAACAACACGCAGGCCGGACGCAGCGGGAGCATCAATAATCTGGTTAATCCCGGCGGAGGTTCGCTGATCACGCTTCGGGCTACCCTGAACAACCAGGCTGCACCGAACACATCGACTATCTTTACCTCTGAACCTACACCATTCTTCTGCATCAACCTGGCACAGCAATATAATCTCGGCGCAGTCGACCAGAACAACGACTCGCTCGGGTTCAGTCTGGTTTCGGCTCTGGAGGCATCGCTATTCAATTCCACTTATATGCCCGGTTATACGCCTGCCAATCCTATATCTACTCCTGCCGGCGGATTTAATTTCAACCCTGTTAACGGGCAATTGAGCTTTACCCCCGACCTGGTCATGAACGGCGTTGTGGTAAACCAGGTAAATGAGTACAGAAACGGCATACTGGTGGGCTCCAGCATGCGGGAAATGACTTTTGTCATTATGCCGAATTGCCTTAACTCCCCACCTGATCCCGGCTTTATTACGGATCTGAGCGGCGGTTACAACAGCGCGATTAATGAAGTTTCTACCTGTCAGGGACAGACCGAAGTACTATCGTATAATTTCAGTTGTACGGATGTGAACGGCGACAGTATTACGATTACCTATACCGGTATACCGGTCGGGGCCGTCGTCAACATTTTAAATAATAATACCACTAATCCTTCTTTCTTTTTTGAATGGGACGTGACCAATGTACCGGCGGGCACATATAACTTTTTTGTAACGCTGACAGATAACGGGTGCCCGATCTCAAGCAACCAGACGATTGCCTATACTATACATGTAGCGCCGCTGATGAACAGCTTCGATACAGGCACGGCAACAGGCTGTATTTATGACTCTACCAGCACAGCCTGGGTTACCGTCAAAAACCCCAATGACACCATGGAGTATATTATTACGTGGTGGGACAGCACTACAACGGAACTTCAGTCGCGTGTCACCAAAACAGGGGATACTCTGTTCAATGTGCCCATCGGCACCTATACCGTGCATATCCGTAATCTGGATGGTTGCGTGGCCACATCTGCCATTACCATAGCGCCGCCCACCTATAATGTATCTTTTATAACCGATACTATCGTGTGCGTAGACCACGAATTCAATTTTGAAAATACATCTACCGCTGATATCAATACGTGGATATGGGATTTTGGCGATACCACTCATTCCACCCAGCGGGACCCGGCGCATACTTATACCGTACCCGGAACATACATTGTACAGCTCACAGGAATGACGGACTTCCCATGCCAGGACACGGCCTATATGACTATCGTGGTGGATTCTACTCCGCGTGTTGCTTTTGACATAAGCAAGGACCGGATCTGCGTAGGGGAAACCGTAACTTTCGCTCCTTCATTCACCGTAAATGCAGACAGCCTTGCCTGGGATATTGAAGGCATCCGGATACCGGTAGTTCCGGCAGCAAATGATTCAAGATCTTATCTGTATGATGACGCCGGAATGTTTTTTGTTTCACTTACCGGCTATTTTCCGGCATGTCCCGATTCTACCTATACGGATACAATATTTGTTTCCCGGTACCCTGTCGTGAATCTTAGGGCGGATACATCTATATGCCCCAATGCGCAGCCAATAGAACTACAGAATCTTGTACATGAAGGAGCTGCGGCAAGCTATCTCTGGAGCACCGGCGAAACGGCTCCCGGCATTCTTGTATTTGAACCAGGCGTGTATCACCTTACCATTACTTCCGATGGTGATTGCCAGACGACCGACTCTGTGACTGTCGTACGTTCCTGCTACATCGATATCCCCAATGTGTTCACCCCGGACGGAGACGGACTGAATGATTATTTCTTCCCGAGAGAATTACTCTCTATGAATGTTACCAAATTCCATATGCGGGTATTTAATCGCTGGGGCACCCTGATATTTGAAACAAACCGCACAGACGGGCGCGGCTGGGACGGGCGCTTCAATGGAGAAATACAACCCGGGGGTGTATATGTGTATATGATCAAAGCCGAGATAGACAGCCATATTGAGGAAGTACACAATGGCAACGTTACGCTAATACGATAAGCATTGATATGTACATCAATACCGGCAGGCATTTTGCATACCTGATATTTCTAAGCTGATTGAATTTTTATGAAAGTGTTTATTGCCGGGGCATCCGGTTTGCTGGGTGGCAATTGCCTCCGTTATTTTCAAGAACAGGGTTGGACTGTAGTGGGCAGTCACCTCAACTACCCGACCCCCGAAACTGTTTATTACAACACACTGGAACCCGGCCATCCGGATAATTTCGACCTGGCTGCGTTTGCACCTGATGTGATCGTACATTGCGGAGCACTTACACATGTTGATTATTGTGAAACGCACGAAGATGAAAGTTATCGTCAGACGGTAGAAAGCACGATCAACCTGATAACGATGGCCCAGCGTTTCCGTGCCCGCCTGGTATATATCTCGACGGATTATGTCTTTGACGGTAAAAACGGACCATATGCCGAAAACGCACCAGTGAACCCGGTAAGTGTATACGGGAAACATAAACTCTTTGCCGAACAGCTGGTTTTGAAAGAGATTTCTGCAGCATTGGTATTGCGTATCACCAATGTATATGGCGACGAAGCAAGAGGGAAGAATTTTGTAGCGCGGATCGTGCAACAATGCAAAGCACACGATCACCTTACCCTGAAACTGCCCTACGACCAGTTTGCTTCGCCTACCAATGCCTACGACATTGCCAGAGCCATGTTTGTTTTATTGCGGGATAAAAAATCCGGGATATACCATACGGGAGGCACAGATTATATGAACCGTGTAGAACTTGCCCTGCGTGTCCTCAGTTATTTTCCAGGCGCATCATACGATCTTCAGCCTATGAGCACTACCGAACTGAAACAACCTGCGGCACGCCCTTTACGCGGTGGTTTTGTTTGTCTCAAATTCAGAAGTGAATACCCTGATTTCCTGTTTTCAAATGTAGACGACTACCTGAAGCAGGAATTAGGGGTGAAGGATGAGGGATGAAATCGGGGCTTATCCGTAGGGGTAAGCCATCATTCACCCGATAAACAACGATGAGCGAGCATGATTTTTTTAACTCACCCCTCATCATTCACTCCTCATCCCTCAATAAAAAACGCTCCGGACCCATATGATCCGGAGCGAAGGACTGTACTTACTAACCCATCGTAAGCATAGCAAATATCTGAAAAAGGATTCGAATTCAAAAACATTTTTTCCTTTGTAGCATTAATTATTTATTAATGCCTGTATTTTTTTTCAAATATCTTCCTGACACAGTTTAAACGGAAGCAATTTTTCTTTATTTCTGTCCCCGATTCGGTTTGCGGCTACACCCAGTAATTAGATAACATTAATCGAAATGCATTTAACACTCATAATCTGGCGTATAATACACCTCAGATTATAACCTGAATATTTTACCATTATTTACTATTTTTATTGCTGTGCCGGATACAAGCACAACAGCTGATAGCATAAAACAGTAACGCATTGATGAAAATATGTTTCTCATTGTTTTGTATTTTCTTTTCCATGACCGGGCTTACACAGGTATATGAAAATGACATGCATAAATACCGGGAATCATACAAATTGCATTTCATACTGGCCGCAAACAGCCCGCTTCAGGCAGTTGACACCGGTTACCTTCAGTTTTACCCCCCTGATACGAATTATCGGTTCAAAGCCCGGTTCACGGCTACCCCTCAAGCCCAAGAGTTTGACATGCCGACATACAGCGGCCAAGTGAAAAAATACCGGCAATACGGATTGCTCACATTCACCGTAAATGATACTACCAGCACCCTCCAGGTGTACCAAAGTCAGGCACTGATGAAGAAACGGGGATTAAAAGATTACCTGTTCATTCCCTTTACCGATCAGACAAATTATATTACCACTTACGGAGGCGGCCGCTATCTCGAGCTCCGGACAGGCGATATCAAAAATGATACAGTAATACTGGATTTCAACAAATGTTATAACCCTTACTGTGCCTACGCAGACGGGTACTCCTGCCCCATTCCTCCCGATGCCAACAAGCTGCCGGTTGCTATCCCGGCAGGTGAAATGCAATTTGGGAAAAAGACAGAATAGATGCAGCCCTGTTTCTTCTGTATTTACTACTTCCGTGCGCCGGGCTTAAACCGTACACCCGCATAAATATTACGCCCCATGGCCGGCCCCCAGATCACAGAAGCGTCAAACCCTTCGGCAAAGGGATCGGAACGCCCCAGCACTATATCGTGCTGCATATAATTGGTCAGGTTCTCTCCGCCGATATATACTTCTATCTGTTTCCCCCACCCTTTGGTGATCTGCGCATTCATCTGTATAAATGAAGGTGAATAGCTTCCCATGTCCATACCACCGTCATGATGCACCATTGGCACACGTTTCTGGCTGATCCATTGAACGGTGTAATCTACGCTCCAGTTTTTCTTAAATGCATAACCGGTATTTATGAAAGCCCGGTGAGCAGCTACCAGCGGACGCTCTTTCAATATACCGCCGTACGTAGTCTTCACATCATACCAGCGGTATGCAAGCCGTACGTCCCATTTGCGCACCGGCTCATAATCGAGCTGTACCTGGAAGCTATGCGCATAAGACAGGCCGTCAAGATTATAAAAACGGATCAGGTGCGGGTTCTCGATATCAGCCACCACCTGGTTCTGAAACCAGGTATAATAGTAATCAGTAGAAAACACGCCATCTCTGTAATTGAGCCGGAATTTGTGTGTGAGATTAACACCTGTATTCCAAGCTACTTCAGGATCAAGTCCGTAGGGTTTGCCGGGGTCTGTGCCCATCAGCACAAAGCTCCGGTTGCTGGCCATCTGCCCCATATTTTCGGCAAAAAGACTGGCCGTTCGTTGTGCCCTGCCCACAGATGCACGTATCGCAGTGTGCTGCACAGGCGCATACCGGAGATGAAGGCGCGGCGTCACAAAAGCGCCGAACAGGTTGTGATAGTCGGCACGCAGACCGGCCACGAGATTCCATTTATCCGTATGGCTCCATGCGTATTCGGTAAATACACCCGGCACTTTTTCATCACGATTATAGGATACCCCGGCAAATCCCTCCCGGAATTTATCCGCCTGGAAGCTTGTACCAAACTTGATCACATGGTTGGTATTATCAATGATGGTCTGGTAGATCAGGTTGCCGTACAAGCTGTTTTGCAACCCGTTATAATTACGGGTCCCGTACATTGCATGCTGATCATGATAGACACCGGAAAGCTGCAAGCCGATGCTGCGCCATTGCTTTTCTCTTGATACTTTCCCGATCTTTGCCCAACCCTCAATCCGGTCAATGCCAGACTCAAATCCCCAGGGATTACCGGCGACCTGCTCAGCACCCTGCCGGTAACCGGATTCACCGCCAAGATTACGGACATACGTGCCTTTAATACCCGCCTGCAATTCCAACCCGCGTGGGCCGAAATAGAACCAGCGGTTCAGACCAACAAACGATGTATTCATCGGCTGATCGAGAAACCCGTCATTATTCTGATCTACCCGCATCCATTGCGATTTGCCGTGCAGCATCAGGTTCGATGATACATATTTCCCGAATCTGTGATTATATACCAGATTCCCTTCCGTGCGTCCCTGCGTATTCTGATACAGGTTCAGCAGCCAGGGATCCTCTTCAATGAAAGGTTTCCGCAACTCTACATTCAACTGGCCGGCAACACTCTCATAGCCATTCACCACACTGCCGGTGCCTTTGCTTAATTGCATACTTTCGATCCAGGTACCAGGTGTAAACGTCAGCCCGGTCACTGCAGAAAGACCCCGGATATCAGGAATATTTTCCCGCGTGATGAGGGTATAAGGCCCTGCAAGGCCAAGCATCTGTATCTGGCGGTAGCCGGTTACTGCATCCGTATAGGCAGCATCAATAGACGGCGTTGTTTCAAAGCTTTCGCTCAGGTTGCAACATGCAGCCTTCATCAGCTCCCGCTCACCGATATGATGCGTCTGTACCGCATCCAGCATCCCGATACGTGTACCCCCCTGGTCACTCCCTGTTACGATCACCTCTTCGAGCTGCCGGGAGCGTGTCATTGTGATCGTCATTACGGTAATATGCTCCGGCAGCGTGGCGGTGTGCACATCGTATCCGGTCAGCGAATATAGCAATGTGGTAACCGTATCCGCTACGGCCAGTTTATAACGTCCGTCTGCATCGGTTATTGTGCCTGCGTGGCCGTCGGGCGTTTGCACGAGTACCCCGGGCAATGGAAGTTTCGCGCCACCATTACCTGTTTCCTCAACCAACCCGGTCAGGACTTTCAGCTCCTGTCCGGCTGCAACATTGCCCATTAACAGTAGCATGCCGGCACAGAATGACGTCATCTTTATCAGATTGTTCATGTTCCGGCAGTTTAATGGCGATCAAGATTCGTTTTATAAGCGCAGCAGGGAGGCAGCTTTTCATATGCGGCCTTGCTGGCCGGCAGGCCCGGGATTTCGTGCCCTGCATCTGCAATACGTCTGGCAATCTCCTCCCGAGAGGTCTTGTCGGCACGATATGTTACGGCAAGTATACCGGTGGCCTTATCCCATTCAGCATGTTTTACACCTTTGCCGTAGGCAGCGTTTTCGATACGCTCTTTACACATGCCACAATTACCGGCAACTTCTATTTTTTCAGTAACGGTCCCTTTATCTGCCGTTTGGGCTGTAATGGCTGCACTGAAGAAGAAAATGACAGCCGCAATAAAAACAATAATACGTTTCATGATTCACAACTATTAGGTTAACAATAAAGCTAAAAACACGGAATGCGCATCTGTGAGGATGCGGCAACATTGTTAACCGTAATAGGTAAGGCGGGAAAAAAGTTTGTATAGCGGGATCTCCTGCCATATGCCCGGCGGTGGCTGCGGCAGGTGTGTGACTATGGTGGCATCAGACCGGAAACAGCACTGCATTTCGGGGTAACCGGGCAGTGCTTCCGGGAGCATATATATATCCTCACCGGAAATTTTATACTTCCATGAAGAGATGCTGTGATCTTGCGAAACTTTTGCGGTAACCGTCTCGTCTTTGCAACAGTTGTGCCCGGGATCGGACTCGTCGCCGCACTCACCGGCACAGCCGTCCGTATTGAGATATACATTCCACGATGCCAACTGCTGACCGCAATAATGCACATTGATCAGCACGCCGCATACAGCGAACATGTACAACAGGATAACCGGTATGACGAAATAACGTTTCACAGGTATTACAAAAGTAGCGACAATTCTGTTAACTGAATCAAAAAACATGGAATATAAAAAGACATCCTGGTCCGGAGACCGGAACCAGGATGTCATCACATTTATTAGCTGCTACTACCTGATAACGGTCTTCTCCACATCGTAGAACAGATCGTCGTCTCCCTTCAGTGAGATAAACAGTATGGTTCCTGACGGCAGATTCAGATCAACAGAGATTGCATTCATACCCAAAGTAGCTTCAACACTCCTTGAGTATACAGTCTTGCCGGTAACATCTGTTATGATCAGGTCGAGGATACGCTCCTGGTCGGACACGAAACGACATTCAAATTTCCCTTCGTTCGGATTGGGAGCAACAGTCAGCGCCCTCGAATCCAGGCCTCTTGTAGTTGTCGCAGCTTCCCGGGAGAATGACACATCACTTATATTCAGCGTGATGTCTTGTGCTTTGCCGCCGTCCGTATTATATGTAAATACAATTGTCTTTACATCTTTCGGGTTAAACGGCGCATCGATCTTGTCTGAAAGGAAATCATCAAAGCTGATCGTATATTCCTTACCCTTTTCAGCAAGCTGCACTACCGTCTTATACTGGCTCCTCCAGTCTACGATCGACTCACGCGTCAGGCGGACTTCTACCTGTCCGTTACCCCGGGCATAAAACCTGAGTGACTTATATGCAGTCAGGTCGGCTTTCTCAGTGCCCGAACGGATCGCTTTATAAACAGACACGTAGTCTCTGCTCTTTGCCTGTAAGGTCACATTCCTGTACACCGGGTATTCGCCATCCTGATATACACGTTCCTTATTATTACCACGCTCAAAGCGTTCGATCACCGTATAGCTGTTATCGTAGTCAATACCCCAGTTACCATCGGCAAGATAAACTTCGTCTTCCAGCACACCATCCAGGTAGAGACTGCCCTGGTATTCATAACCGTCCTTTATCGGAATAATGAACTCATTATTCTTCCCGGGGACAAGCGTAAGCGGGATCTCCATCATACTGAGACCGGCATCCTCATTGATACGCTCTTCAAATACCAGGCGGGCTGAACTTGAATTGGTCAGGTTATTGATACGTACGATCAGGTTTTCTTTATCCCGATATCCATATGTGATGTAGGTTTTGGGCAATACCATGTCATTTACCTGCATCACGTGCTGTTCTTTCTTCAGGTTATCCAGCACATCACCGGCCAGCTTAACAGCATGCTCCGGATTTGCAGACCAAACCTGGAAGTTGTACATATGCTCGTCAGGCTCGTAAGAAGACAGCAGCCAGTTTGTCTGAAGCGTGTAGTTATCACGGCGTTTGTCTTTACCAACAACAAATGCAATGGCATATTCCACGATACCACCGTCGCGCTTCAGGGCAAAACGGGTAAAGTCATAACCCTGTATTTTCACGTCTTCTACAAACATCAGCTCTGCACCGCGGAACCTGTCACAGATAGACTTGGTATGGCTGTAAGCGCGATCCAGGGTTTTAATACCCAGCGCCACGGCTTTTGCCTTCTGATCGCGTGTGTAGTCTACCGATAATACATCCACAGCAGAAGTGATCGACAGCAGGTCTGTCGGGGAAGTGATGAACACCGCATCACCGGATTCCAGTTGCGCCGGGATCATGTCCGCCAGCTCCTGTCCGCCTTTCGTACCTTTCGCTACTGCATTATATACCTGCGGCATAAACATTGCAGTTTGGGCATAATTCAACCGTGCATCGACACTGTTTTTGATCCGGTTGAAATCACGCTTCGTAACAAGGCCGCCCATGCTTTCACTTTCAATACCGCCATTGTTACCGGAGCTAACTGAATCCGAGATCACCACAACAGAAAGCATTGCAGTATCTGCACATCCCGAAGCAGACGTAACGATCTGGGTCACTTCATACGTCCCTGCAGAATCATAAGATTTTACGGGGTGCTCATCAGCAGAAGTAGTGAGGTCTCCAAAGGTCCAATGATATGTATGCGCTCCGGTCGCTGTCGAAGTAAATACAAAGCTGTTACCGGTTTGCTCCTGTGTTGTCTCATTTACCGTAAAGCCGGCAACCGGTGCAGCATATACAGTCACGGGGAGCGTAGCGGTATCAGATCCGCCAGCGCCGGTTACGATCAGTTGGACGGTATAATTGCCGGGAGTCGTGTAAGAGTGTACCGGATCTTCTGATACAGATGTATTCCCGTCACCGAAAGCCCATGCGTATGTGAAAGGACCGGGACCGGTTACGGTACTTGTAAATGCAAATGCATTACCAAGGCATTGCTTGTCGTCATTGATCGTGAAAGTAGCATCAGTAGACTGCTCTGTAACTGTAACAACCTGCGTGGCGCTGTCTTTACAGCCTTTATTGGTGGTGATCACCTGTTTCACTGTATAAAAACCGGCAGCAGCATAGCTGTGTGTCGGATCCTGATCAGTAGATGTGTTACTATCACCAAAGTACCATTCGTATGTGTTACCACCTGTATGGTTCGTGGTTGTGAATACAAAACTGTTACCGGGCAATGCCTGTGCAGCATTGTTCACTGTAAAACCGGTTACAGGAGCAGACCATACATCGACTGTCTTGGCAACGGAATCCTTACCACCCGCACCGGTCACTACCAGCTTAACGCTATAAGTACCTGCCGAAGCATAGATATGTGCAGCATCCTGGGTGGTAGCTGTGTTGCCGTCACCGAATGACCAGGCATAGGTTAATGTGCCGGCGCCTGTGGAGTTGTTAGTGAACGCGAAAGCGTTCGTGCTCAAACATTGTGCAGCATTGTTGGTTGTGAAACCGGCTTTTGTAAGCGTAACAATACCGAAATCCTGACCGGTTATATCGGATGCAAGCGTTTCTAAATTAATAATTCCATCACCGGACACCAATTGCGAAGCCGTGTTGGAAGCATCTGCTATTTCTCCCGTATTTCCCCACCCTGCAGGCGGGGTAGAAACACTCATTGTGTCTCCAAATGATTGATTACTGCTACTAAGTATTATTTTCAATCCTGACGTAGCACGTGGCGCCGCATTGAACTGATAAGTTCCATTAGATCCTAATTGTGTTTTCTCTATTATAATTCCACTACTGTTTACCAGATAAACATAAACAGGCGTACCGGTAGTTACAGTGCCACTACCATTGTTTGTAGTGCCGCTAATGCCCGGCTCCCCACCATCAGGCGTACTGTTTGCATTAACGTCATTCCATACCGAACCACTGATAGTTATACAATTTCCAAAGGGAATAGTTCTTTCAGTTTCATCATAAGTAAATGTCCAGGTATCTAATGTCTTATTGTTTCCGAAGTAATTCCAGTCAGTACCTGGTATTTTTGGAGCAGCTCCACTTCCCCATTTGTGCCCGTTGCTGACAGAGGACAGTCCGTTATTAGTAAAAACCGGAGCAGCAACCCCTCCCATAGCATTTGCGTTTTGCGCGCCGGTACCTGATGTGTGCGTAATACTTTGGTCGTTCCAAAACACAATATCCTTACTGTGATCAATTGTGTGCGATACAGGATCAAGCTTTTTAATGACAATGCCTCTATAATTAGCTTCTACATCTAAGAATGGAAAATGTATTTCAGCCACGGTAGTCCGTACTTTCATTTTCACCTCAGTCAGTATAATATTATTGCCCAAGCCATCTTTACCATCCCAGGCTACTGTATTTAAGCCCAATACGGCTGCACCGGTAAGTCTTATATCTATTGCATCATCATAGCTGCCATTATCATTAGCATCAACCAGTATATTATATCTGCCGTCAACATTAGACGTAAAAGCAATATCCCCTTCACAAGTTATAATAATATTTGTGGCCTCAGGAACGGTTGGCGCTTTATATAACCAGGTAGTTGTACTTGCACCCGCTATGTAAACAGGGGCCGTTGCAGGAAGATCGTTCCAGGCTGGAGTATTGTAAAAAACCTTATTGGTCTTATTGTTTGCATTATCTGCTGAAAGTGGATTCCAAATCAAAGTATTAAGAGTAGAAAGATCTGTCGTATTTACAGACTTATAACCCGGGGCGCTGTTGAAATTACCGGGAGTGCTTACCGCACCTTTATTATTACTGAAAAAGTTAAATGAAGCGCCATTTTGCCCATTATTATCTACCTGATATGCGAATCCCTCGGGAGTAAGCACATATAATAATCCATAGAAACTATAGTCTTCAAATCGAGCGTTAGGACCCGTAAGATTTATACAAGTAGAATAGGTCCTTCCGGGAAACAATGTACCGGTGCTGTTGCCTACGGATACATCCCAGGCGAGGATTAAAGCGGAAGATGAAGCATTTACCGGCTGTACCCAGCTTGAAGCATTTGCATCCGGACGGTACTGGTCTGCAGGTGTCCCGTCAGGAATATTGGTACCTGTCCCTAATCCCGTAAACTGAACTTCATAGATACCGGCTGTCAGTACGGTATAGCTCAGTGGCGTGTAGTAGTTGGAGCCAGCATGTCCTGTTCTGACAGGTCCGTTAAGTTCCTGAGTACGATTGTTTATTCTACCCGCAGATGTGCTGCTTGAAGTAGCTACGACAACACCTGTCGGGGAAATAACAGATACGCTTGCTGTATTACCGGATAAGGTGCTACCGACAAGACTGCTTCCCGCATATATTATTTCTCCTGCTTTGGCATACACTTTATGCACACCATTATTAGGGTATGGATTAAAAGCACCTGAAGCTGTGGATACGTTCAGATATTGCCTATAACCCATAGTTGTGGAAGTGAATAAATCTTTACTGCCTTCAGCATAAGAAGCATTTGTTCCTCCTAACAGAAAAACAACTGCCATAGCAACAGCACAGAATACCTTTCCTTTTTTAAAACTATTCATTTTAAATTTATTAGGGCGCAAACATAAGTTGTAATTGTAAAAACTATTGTAAACAACATGTTAACGGTGTCCTGAAGAAAGGCGACCGGGATTGTAAAAACCTATAGTATATACTGCAAACAACATGTAGTAATATGCCTGCAAACCGGAGTGCGGGATAAGCATTGTGTAAAATATGGGGTATAAGAAACGGAAAGTGTTAATGAAAGCCTATCTGACGATAACTGTTGGCATTGCAGCAAATAGCCAAAAAGGACAGGCCCGGTGACCTAACATTAAAGGATGGTCACCGGGCCTGTCAGGGTGAATCTGTCCATTTTTCAGACACCTCCTTTCTGCTCACTTAATAACTGGAGAAGATGTCTCCGTAATCCGCATTCCAGCGGATCTTGTCTCCGGTTTTACCCAATCCCATCAGCTTGTTGAGCGCAAAATTAAACCCGACCTCATTATACGCTCCGGCTACATGGTAGTAGCTCCGCGCGTAATGTACCTGTATCTTATCGAGATATAACGCCAGTCCGAATGAGAAGCCGGTAAGCGCCTGGCGTTCCTTAAGGGCCAGCTCGCCACGGCGCAGATGGTTGTAGCCCACAGATACGCCGATACGTTTACCGATCAGGAATTCGCCGGCAAAAATGAAATGCCGGAACAGCTTGTCGGCAAAATAGGATTTTTCGGAGGCCGTAGAATCCCCGCCGCCAAAAAGACTGGGATTGGTTCTGTCTGTCGGGTTATCATAGCGAATATTCCATGTATACAGGTGATGGATCGTCGCCATCAGACGGAAGGGCACATGCCGGAATCGCTTGGTAATACCGATCTGGAGATCAAAAGGTAATGGCTCTGCCGGATTGCCGGGGTTATACCGCTTGGCCATAAAACCCATATTTTTAGCCACGGCACCGACTGTCCAGAGCGATGCAGTATCGTAATACAGCACGCCTACATCTGCCAGAAAAGCCGTAGCGCCGGTTTCACCCAATTGTGAAGCGGCGATCTTTAACGTTGCGCCATAACGCCAGTGTTCGCCATAGTTCCGGGAGGCGCCCAGGTTAATGGCAAAATCACTGGCTTTAAAATTCCCGTACTCATAGCCCGCTGCATCTGTCTGTATAAAGGAACCGTAATTGAGATATTGAATGCCTAAGGCAAAGGATGTCGCAATCTTTTCGGCATGATAACCATAGCCCAGGTTCATCAGGTGAATACCTGAGTAATAGTGATTGTAATTCAGCCCGAGCTGGTTGTGCAGCCCCGGGCGCATCAACGCGGGATTCTGCAGGGCAAAGGCTATATCCGGCGCCGGACTGGCAACATTGATCCCTCCTAATGCGGAGATATGCGGGGCGTTGGACAGGCGCAGGAACTCAAAAGCATGCTGGCCACCGGCTACCTGACCTTTTGCGGTACCGAATCCAATCGCCAGTAAAGCTACTCCTGTCCATTTCGTCCACTGCATATGCTAAAAACGTAAAGGGTTATGAAATATTGCACCGCCGGGGGAGGCTATGCTTTCTCTGCAGCATTGCGGGTAAGCTCTTCAACGATCGCCTGGCTGACACCGGTATAAGAAAATCCGCCATCATGGAAGAGATTCTGCATGGTGATCATCCGCGTATAATCGCTGAACATGGCTACGCAGAAATTGGCGCAATCATCAGCGCTGGCATTACCCAGAGGCGACATTTTTTCCGCATAATGCAGGAAAGCGTCAAAGCCCGATACGCCGGAGCCTGCCGTAGTGACGGTGGGAGACTGGGAAATGGTGTTTACCCGTACCTTGCGGGCAAATCCGTAATGGTATCCGAAGCTGCGGGCAATGCTCTCAAGCACTGCTTTGGCATCCGCCATATCGTTATAACCCGGGAAGGTACGCTGGGCCGCTATATAGCTCAACGCTATCACCGAAGCCCATTCATTCAGGGCATCCAGCTTCATGGCCGTCTGCAATACCCGGTGCAGCGAAAGAGCGGAGATATCAAGTGTTTTGTGGAAATTATCGTAATTCGTATCGGTATAATCGATCTGCTTGCGCACATTGGGCGACATACCTATGGAATGGAGCACAAAGTCGAGCTTTCCGCCCAGTTGTTCCGTACTTTGCTGAAACAGTTGCTCAAGGTCTTCCATAGAGGTCGCATCAGCAGGTATTACCGGAGCATCCCCGCAAAGAGCTGAAAGTTCTTTGATCTTCCCCATCCGTAAGGCAATCGGGGCATTGGTCAATATGATCTGCGCCCCGGCAGCATGTGCGGCAAGAGCCGTTTTCCAGGCTATGGAACGCTCATCCAGCGCGCCGAAAATGATTCCTTTCTTTCCTTGTAACAATTGATGCGACATTATTCTGATATATTTAATCCTGCCGTAAAAGTAGAAAAAAAGCGTACGCAAACATGCGGATGCTGTTTTTTATTTAAAGGCTGCCTGAAATTCTTTCAAACGAAGTAAACCAAAACAATACATGGCTACATATTTACCTCAAGAACTGCCCTTTCCACAATTTCAAGAACAACCAGATCCGGTTGCTCTTCGAGAATAACCTTCTTGTTCATATAGGCAGTCCATTCATAACGAACTTCCCCTACCTGCGGCGCAAAAAAGGGGATTATCCCCGAAAAGAAAGAATCCCGGAATACCACAATTTTTAAGGGTCTGTTCCGATTATACGTTCTAACGGTTCTGCCTTTTACAACTGAATCAATATATTCCGATACTCTTCCCGGCAGCGGCTTTAATGACAGAAACGATTCATGCCGACTGATATTCAGCATACCGGTTTCATCCATCCGCATCTTTTCTTTTTCTTCAATAGAGTAATCCTCTTTGGAAAAAACCCCTACATCATACCTTTCTCTGATCCTGTCCAGCAACAAACCGGCTGCATAAGATGCTCCCAGATCATTCCAGTGGGAATCTGTTTTATAAAATACCCGTGCACTATCTTTCATTTTTATCAACCCTGGCACCGGATCTATCATTTCAACCATTCCCCCGCTGTTACCAAGACGCTGTATAAGCACATCCCGTTTTTGCGGGTTGTATGTATTCTGCCTTACCGGGAGCCATTCAGGATAAATAGTATGCTTATTCGGAGGTATGATCATATAAAACCCGATATTCAGACTATCACAGAATGCTTTCATCCGCATTACAGCATTTACCACCCTGTCTATTTTCGCTTCATTTATTTTTTCAGCTCCTAATGAGGCATTATAAACATTCCAGTAACTGTTCCCCAGGTAAAACCAGCCATCTTTTCCTTCTCTGACTTTTTCCGGCAGGGGATCTGTTTTTAAGAGTTTCATTTTAATATTGATAAATGCAGATGAAAGTTTATCCCGGAACGCAAAATGATCTGCATAATACTCCTGCCAGTCATCAAAAATGTCAAGCATGTTGTACAATGAAAGATCCGGCCGCTCCTTCATAGCGCGATTTTCAGCAACATTTTCATTCTTATAAAACGGCATCATCACCGTAGGAAGGACGGTGATCAATATAAAAATCAAAACAAAAATAATTCTGACCATGACTTGTTAGAATCTGAAATAAATGAAAGGATTATAGGTATCCACAGACAGGTACATCATAACAACAATTAAAACACAGGAAACAAACACATAGTACATACTCATTGCCAACTTATTGTTTACAAACAATGCCGCCAGTTTTTTTCTGATCAGCGGAAAGAAGGGCATGCTGAATAATATTGCCAAAAATGTTGCAATAACCGTTTCCCGGTTAAGGTATGTCGAGGGATAAAACACGATCTCCGGTACGGCATTATTCCAGACAAACATTTTCTTCAGGTATTTTACAGCCTCATTCAGATTTTCAGCTCTGAAAAACACCCACCCTATTACCACAACCAGCAATGTGTAGATATGCCTTACAGGTCTCCACAAACGCGCCAGTACCCGCTCAAAGCCAATTCTTTCAATAACAATGAACACTCCATGCCACAAACCCCATACGACAAAATTCCAACTGGCGCCATGCCAGAGACCCGTGATAAAAAAAACCACAAACAGGTTGACATAAGTACGAAGCGCCCCCAGTCGGTTTCCGCCGAGGGGTATATACAGATAGTCGCGGAACCAGGAAGAAAGCGAAATATGCCATCTTCTCCAGAACTCCTTAATAGATGATGATATGTAGGGATAATTGAAATTTTCAAGAAACCTGAAGCCAAAAACCTTACCCAATCCTATGGCCATGTCTGAGTAAGCCGAAAAATCATAATAAATCTGAAAAGAATAGGCCAGGATACCGATCCAGGCTGCTCCTGAAGACATATATTCAGTTTCAACACCGAAGGCTGCGTCAGCAATACCTGCAAAAGTATTTGCTATAAACATCTTCTTGGCCAAGCCTATGATAAACCGCTCGAGACCATCAGAAATCATTACCCTGTCAGGAGCACGTTCCTGCTCCAGCTGCGTGGCGATATCCGCATACCGGACGATCGGACCGGCAGTAAGCTGGGGGAACATGCTCACATAAGTAGCAAAGTTTATAAAATTCCGGCTTGCCTTTATAGTGCCGCGGTACACATCTATGGCATAAGACATTGTCTGAAAAACATAAAAGCTGATCCCAAGCGGCAGTATAATCTGTGGTATGGAGCCTAATTTCCTGTCCACACCTAATAAACGAAAAACAGCAATCAGATTATCATAAGTGAAGTTGGCATATTTATAAAAAAACAAGCACCCCAGGCTGGTCAGGATTGACAATATCAGCCCCGATCGTTTGTATCCTTTTTCTATCATGATGCCTGCCAGGTAATTCACAAGAATCACTGCAAGCATTACAATCACTAATAGTTTTTCGCCCCATGCATAAAACACCAAACTGGAGATAAGCATCCAAAGGTTTTTAAATCTTCCGGGAAGAAGAAAATAAACACCTATGACTAAAGGCAGAAATAAACTCAGGAATACAATACTGCTGAATAACAAAATTTAAAATTTGCTTCGCAAGATATAATTTTATTATAGAACAAGTAATAAAAAGGGAAAAGGCAGCGGACAGACTACTGCATAAACCACCCCAACACCTTAACTTTGAGCAAACTTTCAAACAGCAAGGTGGCAGACGTTATACAATTACTATCAGACCATATAGCCAACCAGATCGCGGC
>CAZGPG010000031.1:0-40647 GCA_964527735.1 uncultured Chitinophagaceae bacterium
TAATAAAGGTAATTTTTATTCCGGTTGTCCGGGCAAAAATGAGGCTTCCTTTTTCGTTTCAATAAGAACCCTTATTCCGGGTACATACGTAGAGACGCGATTTATCGCGTCTCCCCCGCGCCATGATGGAGACACGATAAATCGCGTCTCTACGGTACATTCTTCTGAACAAGCCGCTTCTGGAAAAAAACAAGCGTGAGCACGCCCGTGGAGATGGCTGCATCGGCAATATTAAAAACAGGTTCAAAAAAATCGAACCTGCTACCGCCCCAAAATGGCAGCCAGTCCGGAAGCGTAGTACTGATCAAAGGGAAATAGAGCATATCCACAACCTTACCATGTAAAAACTGGCCGTATCCCTGACCGGGAGCTACCAGCCGCGCCGTTTCGCAAACGGTTGTGAAATGAGGGCAATACGGGCTTTCGGTAAAGATCAGGCCGTAAAACATACTGTCTATCAGGTTCCCTGCTGCACCGGCAAGGATCAATGCGCCGCAGATGATCAGCCCGCGTGTGTACTGCTTCACCACTAGCTTTTTTAAGAGAAAAAAACCAAAAACGACCGCCACCAGGCGGAATAAGGTGAGCGCCAGTTTGCCGATACTGTTTTCGCTGAGCTTCATCCCGAAGGCCATACCTTCATTCTCAATAAAATGAAGGCGGAACCAGCTACCCAGCACCAGCAGATCTTCACCATAAGAAAAGTTCAGTTTTATATAAAACTTCGAAACCTGGTCGAGCAGGATCACGATCAGTACGATCAGCAGAGCATTGCGATATTTCACGGGTGCGTTTTAGAAAGGGCAAATATACAAGAACTATGAAAGATGAGTGATGAATTATGAGAGAGAGAGAACCCATCTCATTCATAATTCATCACTCATCTTTCATAACTCAATTATACAGGTGGGCGGTACGGACGAGCTTGTCCATATCGAGGATACGTATTTTTTTTCCAACGGACTCCACAATTTTATCCTGTCGGAATTCCGACAGCAGGCGGATAGCCGTTTCTGTCGCCGTCCCTACGAGGTTTGCTATATCTTCCCGGCTGAGGGTCACATTAATGGTAGTGCCATCCGGCTCAAAGCCATAGGTTTCCTTCAGGAAAAGGAGCGCTTCGGCCATACGTTCGCGAACCGGCTTTTGCGCCAGGTCTGTGATCATCTGCTCTGCCTTCCGCAGCTCGGTAGAAAGCATCTTTATAATTTCGTAAGAAAGCCCGGTATTGCTTTTGAGCACATTGAAAAAGGCCTCACGGGGAATAAAGCATATCTCGCTGTCATCAAGCGCTACAGCGCTCGCATTGTAGCGCTCGGATGTAAGCAGCGCCCGGTACCCGAGTACATCCCCTCCGCGGGCCATACGCACGATCTGCTCTTTACCGTCGGGGCCGGAATGCGCAATTTTTATTTTGCCTGCATTCACACAATACAATCCCAGCGGATGCCCTCCTTCTCCGAAAATAAGCTGCCCTTTACGGAAGATTATGCACGACTTCATATCGTTAAACTCCTCCAGTTCACCATGTCCCAGATGGCAGAATATGCTTTTTGTACGCGCATCACAATGCCGGCAATCGGCTTCAAAAGTAAATTTATGCTTGGTGCTCACCGGTATTTCTCGCTGTTTCAATAGTAAAGGTAACGAAATTATGCGGGCCGTAATAAGACGGAAAAGTCACTCATCATCTTCGCCGGGGTCGTGTATAGACAGCTTCACGCGGGTGATCCGCATCCTGTCGAGCTCCAGTGCGGTAAACTCAAACTGCTGCCAGGTAACGGTTTCGTTGATAGCCGGAAAACGGCCGCTGATCTCAAGGATCAGGCCGGCCAGAGAATCGCTCTCCCCTCTTACGGTTTCGAAGCTGTCTGTCGCGATCCCGATGATCCTGCATACATCATTGATCAGCGTTTTGCCATCGAAGATATAATTCCGGTCGTCCAGCTTTTTGAAATTAATATCATCTTCGTCAAATTCATCCCTGATATCACCGATAATCTCTTCCATAATATCCTCCAGCGTCACTATGCCGGAAGTGCCTCCGAACTCATCCGCCACAACAGCAAAATGGATACGCTTCTGCTGGAACTCATGCAACAGGTCTTCGATCAGCTTTCCCTCGTGTACAAAATAGGCAGGCCGCACCAGGCCATGCCAGTCGAAATGATCATCTTCACTGTGCGGCAGGAAGTCTTTGGTATGGATCATCCCCGCGATATCATCCAGGTTCCCCCGGTATACAGGCATACGTGAGTAGCCGGCACTGATGGCATACTGCTGCACCTGCGGGAATGTATAATCATAAGGAATGGCAGATACATCCAGCCGGGTGCGCATGATCTGGCGTACTGTGATATTTCCGAATTTCAGGATGCCTTTAAAGATATTCACTTCCTCTTTTGTGGCCGTATGCCCGACAGTGCGCTCAATCACCTGCTCAAAATCCCCCGTGCTGAAAACATCTGCAGATCTTGTCGTCATTCTTTCCTCAAAATAGGAAGTGGAGGAGATCAGCATACGGCTTACCGGCCGGAACACACGCAACAAAACGGTAAGCAACGGCGCCGCAAAAAGCACCATGCGCGTATTATTCCTGCTGGCATAAACCTTGGGCAGTATCGCGCCAAACAGGATCAGCAAAAAGGCAATAACAATAACTTTGATCAGCAATGCTCCTGTAGTGGAAACTGTGGCATCCATATCCGCCAGTATTTTACCGATCAGCTGGTTGGCAGTAAAAACAATTGTGATATTTATAAACGTAGTCGCTACCAGTATAGTGGCCAGCAGCACCCGTGGGTGGTCAAGTAAGTTAATGGCCATACGGGCATTCGGCTGATCTTTGGTTTTAAGATGATGCACATCTTTTGCCCTGAGTGAAAAAAAAGCAGTCTCAGCGCCTGCGGTAACCGCCGTCAGCAATAGCAAGATAAGCGTGATGAGCATCAGGATCGTAACATCCGAAACCGAAAAACCTTCAGGGGTTATTTGTAACATTTGGTTCTATCTGAATTTGAAAATCCGGGAATTTGAAAATTTGAAAATGTTAATGTTATTGATTAAATGTATTACGACCATTATTTTAATGGAAATTAGTGAATCCCGGTTTATACCGGAATAAGTAACGAAAATGTCCATGTTATTACCAGTACTACCCTATTGCTTCATTCCCAAATGCTTAATTTTCAAATTCCCGGATTAAGATTATTCCGGAGGTAAACCGGTATCATCTTCGGCTATGGCGTCGTGGTCTTTCCGCCGGTCGAGCATCACAAAATTATCTCCGATCACTTCTGTTGTGAAACGACGGACATTATCCTTGTCTTCCCAACTGCGGGTGCGCAGCCTGCCTTCCACAAATATGAGACTTCCTTTGTGGAGATATTTCCGGGCAAGCTCTGCCAGCCCGCGCCACAGCACTACGGTGTGCCAGTCTGTCTGGGATGAGGATGCTCCATTCTTATCCCTGAACGTTTCGGTTGTAGCCAGCGGAAAACGTACAACAGTAATATTCCCTTCCAGAACCTGGACATCAGGATCTTTACCCAGATTCCCGATCAGCATAACCCTGTTTACACCTTTCATGCCGCATTGTTTTTTCTAAAAATAAAATATTCGCCCCATGTGTTTCTAAAAGTATAATTTTTTTTCAAAAAAAGAGACAAGGGTTTTGGGGAAGGCCATTTTTTTCAATGCGGCAGGAGTTACCCAGACGCCTTCACCGGGAACCATAATATCATTTTTATGCTGCAACCGGAGCACAAAGAAGCGGGCTTCAATAAGCTGATGGGTAAGCCGTTGTGTCGACAGATCTTCGTAAACAGGCAGTACCGTTCCGGCCGGCTGCAATTGCCGGTAAGCCTCCGTATCACGTATTTCTTCCGCATCAAGCGCATACGGCATCTCAATCAGATAGGGTTCGTGCAGGTCTTGCCAGATGTCTTTATCCCGGCGCTGACGGATCCAGATATGACGTTCCGTCTGCAGCAACAGATAATGGAAGTAACGTTTCTTCACCGTTTGCTTTTTGCTCCGTACCGGAAGCAGATCAACGGCATTCTGCCGGAATGCAAAACAGTGTTCGCGCAAAGGACATACAGAGCACCGGGGGGCCAGCGGGGTGCACACAGTAGCGCCCAGATCCATAATGGCCTGATTGTAGGCGCCGCTGTCGCTCTTATCGAGCAGTGCTGCTGCCAGCGCTGCAAACTGCTTTTTCCCCTCCGTACTGTCGGATGGTGTTTCTATACCGAAACAGCGTGCCAGAACGCGATATACATTTCCATCCACAACTGCGTGCGGCAGACTAAAAGCAAACGAGCTGATGGCGGCGGCGGTGTAGGGACCAATACCTTTGAGTTTTAACAGCTCATCGTAGGAAGCCGGGAATATGCCGTTGTAATTTTCTACGATATACCGCGCAGTGGCCAGCATATTACGGCAACGGTTATAATAGCCAAGACCCTGCCAGAGCCGGAAGACAACCTGGTCTTCCGCTGCTGCCATCGCAGCTACATCAGGGAAGGCTTCAAGAAATTTCATGTAATAGGGAATGCCCTGCTGCGCCCGCGTCTGCTGTAATATCACCTCGGACAGCCAGATGCGGTAAGGATCTTTTTCTTCCTTCCAGGGCAGGCTGCGGTCATTGTGATGCCGGTGCCAGTGTATCAGATTGCGGGTAAACAACTGCTGCTGCGCCTGACCAGAAACTGTATAATCTGCATTTGCCATAGACCGGTGCCGGTTGATCTCATTTGAAAAGGGATAAAAAAGATGCTTTGAGTGAAGCTACACTATATTCCCGGCTCATTTTTTCATGTCCGGAAATTCCTGCTGCATCACGATGATCCGCATCGGCAATAAGACGCCGGAGCGCAGCCAACCACTCCTCCCGGTTACCGGCCAGGTATCCGTTCACTCCATGGTCAATAATATCTTTGTTCACACCAACAGGGCTCGCCACTGCAGGGATGCCCAGCGAAAGATACTGGATCAGCTTGAACCCGCATTTCCCCTCGCTCCAGGCATCGGCAGTCAGCGGCATCACGCCGATATCTATATGGAGCAGGTCTTCGATTTCCGTAACAGTGCTCCAGGGTATAAAATGCCAGTCAGCCAGCAGCAGCTCCGGTTTTTTATCTGCTATGACGAGGAATGTGCAATCCAGCTCTTTTTGTAATTCCTCAATTACCGGAACCAGATCGTGCAGATATTTAAGCGTGGAATGACTGCCGGTCCATCCGATGGTGACTTTACCTGCACGGTGCTCTTTAACCCGGTTATACCGCCGCTCCATATCTACTACGGTCGGTATCCTCACCACAGATGCAGCTCCCGACTGCATTGCATAGCGGCAAAGAAAATCATTGCCCGCTGATACCCGGTACGACCATTTGCAGATATATTTTGTTTTCCAGTGGGATTTAAATGCAGCAGCTATTTTATTATCAGCCGAAGTATTTGGGATCCAGACAGCATCATCAAAATCGAAAATGATTTTCTTTCTGAAGATCGTTTTAAGCATCCATTCAAATACCGGAGGACCCAGGGGAGACGCTTCGCGGTGGATAAAAATATAATCGTACTTACGCGCTTCTGACAGTATTGTCTTTAGCCGGCTCAGAAAACCCCGGAAGATCCCCTGCAGTTTTTGGGATAATGACCCGCCCTTATACAACACCTGCCACGTGGCTTCGTCCATAAAGGGACGTAATGTATAGCTGATACCGGCTTCGTCCAGCAATGGCAACAGGTTCTCTACGCGGAAACGTTGTGACGGAGCTCTGCCAACGGGATACGGCAAGAGAAACAATACCTTCATGTATATTTATTATCGGTTAAAGGCATGCAGCAAAAGCAGCAGCATTTCCGGATCGGATACAGATTTCGTCTGCAAATTAAATAATCCGGGAACAAAAGGCGCCTTGCACATGCCCTCCCATTATATAAATTGCAGATCATTGCATCTTATTATATAATTTCGCAACTTCATTGTATCACATGGAATGGATCAGCAACCCTGAAATCTGGGTATCGTTACTGACACTTACCTTACTCGAGATTGTTTTGGGGATAGACAATATTGTGTTCATTTCCATATTGAGCAATAAATTACCACAGCATCAACAGAAGAAAGCGCGGCAGGTTGGGTTGGGACTGGCATTGATCACCCGCGTGCTGCTACTGCTTTCCCTGAGCTGGATTATGTCTTTGACGGCGCCGCTATTCAACATTGCCGAATGGGTTCATATTTCAAATGCAACCTGGCAGGAAAAGCTGAATATCTCAGGACGCGACCTGATCCTGCTGCTTGGCGGTTTATTCCTGATCTACAAAAGCACTACGGAAATTCACAGCCGCATTGAAGGCACAGACCATGAATATAGTACGAACGCAAAAAAAATCACATTCGGAAAGGTGATCTTCCAGATCCTGTTACTGGATATCGTATTTTCGCTCGATTCGGTGATCACCGCAGTCGGTATGGCCAATTATATCGGAGTTATGATTGCCGCCGTAGTTATTGCAGTAATCGTTATGATGGCCTCGGCAGGCGCTATCAGCAGATTCGTCAACAAGCATCCCACCGTCAAAATGCTGGCATTGTCCTTTCTGCTATTAATTGGTGTATCGCTAACGGCAGAAGCTTTCGACCAGCATATACCTAAAGGTTATATTTACTTTGCCATGGCTTTTTCAGTACTGGTAGAATATCTGAATCTCAGATCCTCCAGAAAACGTAAGAGCGCTTACGAATAACGGTATAATTATCATTTGATTCATTTAAAATTAATGTCACAGTTTCTCAATAGGCTTATCTGGAAGTTGAATAAACGATGGCTAAAACTTATCGGCCTTCCTTCGGAGTTTTCGATAGAAGCCCGGTCGTTTCATGCAATATCTGTATTCTCTTTTATCATTTTGCTGCTGTTATTACCATTCAACCTGTGGATTGGCCTTATCAGCAGTTCTGTAATCATTACCATCCTTCTGATACTCCAGGCCTTTTTCTATTACCTGTCCCGGCATCGCGGGATACATAATCCCGGGATCATTGCTTATATTATTGCTACGTATGCAACGCTGGCGTTTTCCTTTTTTTTAGATAATGGCAGCAACGGCCCTGCCCTGCCTCTTTTCTTTCTTACGTTTATGCTGCTGATCGTGTTGTCTCCTCCCAGGCATCACTGGATCGTTGTGCTTACGCATATCACAGTGGCACAGTCGCTGCTGGTTGCAGAGCAGGTAATGCCCGAAACAGTCAGGCAAACCTATAAATCAATCAATGAAAGGTATATAGATCTTATCTCCACGTACGTAATTACCATTTGCTTTGTCTACTTTATGATACGCTACCTGCGGAATAATTATATCCGTGAGCACAAGCTGGCCGTGTACCGGCTGAAGTCCATCGAAAAGAAGAACAAAGAGCTGGAACAGATAAACCAGGAAAAGAACAGGATATTCTCCATCATCGCACATGATCTGCGCAGTCCGATAGATTCTATCCAGAGCTACCTCGAGCTGATCAATATGCAAGCGCTCCGGGAAGAAGAAAAAGAAATATTTAACCGGTCTTTACTTGATCTTACCCAGCACACTTCTGATATGCTCTCCAACATGCTGCTCTGGGCTAACACACAAATGAACGGGGCTTCGGTGCATATGCGGGAAGTGTACCTGAACGATGCCCTCGGGAACATACTGGATGTCGGAAAGACCATTGCCGCTAAAAAAGGAATTACCCTCGAATATACCGTAGATGCGGAGCAAAAGGTGATCGCAGACACGGATATGCTGGGCGTAGTGTTCAGAAACCTGGTGAATAATGCCATCAAATTCACACACCCGGGCGGCAAGATATTAGTACAGGCTACATCCACCCGGGGGATCTGCACTCTTTCCGTATCTGATACAGGGATCGGGATCAATCCGGAAAAAATGGAGCACCTTTTTACGCTCAAGAGCGAGGCCAGCTTCGGAACGCATAATGAGAAAGGAGTTGGCCTGGGTCTGGTATTATGTAGGGAGTACATTGAAATGCAGGGAGGGACAATCCACCTAGAGTCTTCGGATGCCGGTACGACCTTTTACATCACATTAGTGATACCCGGCTGAGCAGGCTCAGGAATTTTAATTAATACCGGATAATGCTCCTGTCAGCACATTGGCCCATGCAAGCAGAGAAGCATATTGCTCATCAACAAGATCATGGGGCAGGGTATAGGGAGGATGTGTGGTCGTAAGAAAAACAGTGTACATGGACAGGCGCTTTCCGAACTCCATATCACCGGGGCTGTTGCCTACCATGATGCTCTTCCGGAAGTCAATTTCCGGAAAATCTTCTTTGGCCTGCATCGCCATTCCTGTGTTGGGTTTCCGGTTATGATCATCGTCCGATATAGCTGTGCAGGCGTAAATGCGGTCCAGCCGGCCACCTTCCTGCCGTATGGCATATGTCATATTCCGGTTGATCTCTTTCAGGCTGTCCATGCTCATAATACCACGCCCTACGCCACGCTGGTTGGTCACTACGATGATCCGGCCAAACAGGGAGCTGAATAGAGCAAGCGCTTCCCTGGCGCCGGCAGAGAAAATAAAATCTTCCCACCGCGTTATGTAGGACCCTGTAATTTCTTCATTGATCACACCATCGCGATCCAGAAAAAGTGTCCAGCTGCTGTCAATCTGCTGCCGGCTTATAGATTTAGTCATGCTTGTCTGTCGTTGTCTGAAAAAGATGTTCCTCTACCAGCTGGCAAATAATATGGCCGGTCGTAATATGCCCTTCCTGGATACGGGGCGTATCGGAGCTTGGTATATTGACCAGGTAATCGCAATGTGCTTTCATGCGGCCACCGGTATTCCCGGTAAACCCTATCGTGACCATGCCCAGCTCACGGGCCTGCTCCAGCGCTTTAATAATATTGACCGAGTTGCCTGAAGTGCTCAGCCCCACGAGCACATCTCCCGGCCGGCCGATGCCTTTGATCATCCGGCTGTATACGACATCATAACCGTAATCGTTGGCCACGGCGGTCAGATAGCTGGTGTTGCAATGGAGCGCATCGGAAGGGAGCGGGTTACGATCCGTATAAAAACGGCCGCTGAACTCTGCCGCGAGATGCTGTGCATCCGCTGCGCTGCCGCCATTCCCGCAAAACAACACCTTATGGCCCTGCCGGAATGCGGTAACAATCGCATCCGTTATATCTTCTATAGTTTTCAGCAGTACAGGATCCTGCACTACCTGCTGCTTGACATCTATGGACGCCTGAAATATGGCGCGTATTTTCTGTTGCATAGTCATGATAAGTGTCAAAAATACAACAAGCGCGGGGAATTGAGCCGGTAATCTATCATAAAAAAATTGCCGGATCAGGTAATATTCAGGAAATTTGCAGTTATGAAGCGCCGCTGGCAATGTCTGTAAAAAAACATACACTCGATATGGCTCCCGTGCAGGAAGCTTTTTTCTCCGATACGGTATTGGTAGGACTGGCAAGCAGATTATCCGCCACGTCCTTATGCAGCCTGCTGAATCTGAGCTTCGGGATACGTTTTGTCCGCCAGCCCGACCTTGACAAGTCAATAGTGAAAGCAGATTCCGGTACGTACTATTTCCCTGGTTATGAATATTGCCTCCCGCTCAGTGATGAGCGTTATATACTATACCGGCTGAAAAGCCGTGAAGAATACCTGCTGCCGGAGCTGAAACAACTGGATTTTATCTGGATGGTACAAGGCGGCAACGCAGCCCGTACGGCGCAGGAGCTTGTACAGCATTTGCGCGGGATGCCGGATATACAACTGGCGCAAATACTCGATACCGGCAAGCTGAAGAACCGGAACTTCCTGATTGTGTGAATGCGGAAAATGTGACCAATGTGTCGAATGTGACCAATGTGATTCATATGAAAGAGGATATATGTCTGCTCTTTTTACAGGCATGTATATCATTTACCATATTCAGGTGTATTTTTATGGCCGGATTACATCCGGATCACATCTGGATGGTCAATGAAATAATAAACCGGAATGATACTTTCTTATGCCTGTTGTAATGTGCCTGTAATGCCTTTACGGACGGAGCCCACACACCGCTCCGAGCAAGTAAGCCAGTTGCTGTTTGGAGAAAAAGCGGAAGTGCTGGCAGCTGAGGCCGGAGAATGGGTGCATATCCGGTGTGCGGCGGATGAATATGAAGGATGGTGCAAGACCGCGCAGCTGCAGTTAATACCCTTTAAATCATACAGGAAAACAACCGCTTACTTGTCTGCCCATAACAACAGCAGGCTGATTACCGATTTGGGTGAAATGTGGCTGCCACTGGGGTGCGATCTATTTGGCATGAAGCGCAGCTCAGTGGTACTGCCCGGTGGCATTGGAAAATTTAAAGGGAAACGGCTGTCATCCAAAAAAACGGTATTCAACGATGAGCAGGTATCACAATGGGCATTCAGATACCTCCACGCTCCTTATCAATGGGGCGGCAGAAGCATGGCAGGGATTGACTGCTCCGGATTCACCCAAATGGTTTACAAACTTTGCGGTAAAAAACTGCCGCGCGATGCCAAAGACCAGGCCATAGCAGGAACACCCGTAGATTTCCTGCAAGACAGCGCATGCGGTGATCTGGCTTTTTTCGACAATCCGGAAGGCCGGATTACACATGTAGGCATCCTGCTGAATCCGAATGAGATCATTCATGCCACTGATACCGCCGGCAGGGTTGTGCTGGATAGGATAGACACCGGAGGGATTATCAGCATTACGCAAAAGAAACGCACACATAACCTGCGGCTGATACGGCGCTACGTATAAAAGCAGACAACTACATTCGTCCTGCCTGCAAGCCTATTTCCGCACCGTAAACTTCACAATATTCGACCGGTTTTGCTGGAAGATAAGCTGCAGCGTATAATCGCCCGGGGGGAGCTTTCCGTTCTTGCAAATCTTCTCGTTCAGTACAACCATATCTGCCACAGAGAATTGCTTCATCATCCATTCGCTTGATTTCAGCACGTATTGATGACGACGCATGGTCACAGAATCTGCAGCATTTATCTGATACCTCGGCTTCCCCTCATAAGCAAGTACGTTGCCGTGCTGCTCACTGATGATGCGGCACGAAGCGCCCCACAATGTAAAACCCGGTGCTGAAGGACGATCAAAAAGAAATTTCTGTGAACGGGAAGATTTGTTATTGAATGTTACGAATATCTTCAGCTCGCGGATATCCCGTACCACACTATTCACCATCTTTACCTGTAAGGAAAGAACAGGGTTGACGTACGGAAGATTATGATAGATGACGGCGCCCTGCGCATCCACAAACGGCAATACTTCCCGTGACTCGGGGGGCAGCAGCGGCACATACGTACCCGTATCTTTAACGTTCAGGATCGTATCCCTGGTTTGCCTCTTTTCATTGACCACGATCACCATGCGCGTCAGCGAGTCAACGGTTGTCACAGTCGTATTGGACGTACGTCGCCTCGCTTGCGCAGCAACTTCGGATATGTTTGCTGTCACAAGCAGCAGCATTACAAGCAACCTGATCATGATGGTCTCAGTGTATTGTAATAGTATGCGGCAATAGCTATTGCCGCATACTATTATCCGTGTTCCAGGCTACCCAGGTATCTCTCTGCATCCAGTGCGGCCATACATCCGCTACCGGCAGCGGTAACCGCCTGTCGGTATATTTTATCCTGTACATCGCCGCAGGCGAACACCCCTTCAACATTGGTTCTGGACGAATCCGGCTGTGTAATGAGATATCCCTGCTCATCCATATCCAGCCAGCCTTTAAACAACTTGGAATTAGGTTCATGCCCGATAGCGACAAAAAAAGCGCTCACCGGTATCTCCGTTTTCTCACCGGTCTGGCTGTTACGGATGCGAACACCCTCCACTTTTCCGTCCCCAAGCACTTCATCCGTTTCCGAGTTCCAGTAAATTTTAATGTTGGGCGTTTTCAGCACCCTGTTCTGCATCACCTTACTGGCGCGCATCTCATCCCTGCGGACGATCATATGCACTGTAGTACAAAGCTTGGAAAGATACAACGCTTCCTCACAGGCCGTATCGCCTGCTCCCACAATAGCCACCTCTTTATTCTTAAAAAAGAAGCCGTCGCACACAGCGCAGGCAGAGACGCCATGCCCGTTCAGGCGTTGTTCGGATTCGATATTAAGCCATTTGGCAGAAGCGCCGGTAGCGATAATAACACTATCAGCCTCGATCCATTTTTCTTCGTCAATTTCTACTTTATACGGGCGGTTTGAAAAATCAACTTTGGTGGCGAGCCCCCAGCGGACATCGGCGCCCATGCGTTGTGCCTGTTTCTCAAAATCTATCATCATCTGGGGGCCCATAATGCCTTCGGGATAGCCTGGGTAATTTTCCACATCGGTGGTAATCGTCAGTTGTCCGCCCGGTTGCAGTCCCTGGTATAATACCGGTTTCAGATTGGCACGTGCAGCATATATCGCAGCGGTATAACCTGCCGGACCTGAACCGATGATCAGGCAATGTACTTTTTCGTTTTCTGAGTCAGCCATATGTATTTATATTCAGTGGGTAAAAATGCAAAAGAATTGGGGTTAGAACAAGTATTTATTCGTGACATACAGGTCACCGGCATTGTGATAATTTCCATCCGTTTAATTATACAAATTTATGCAAAAAGCCACCCCGCTTCCGGAGATGGCTTTTCTGATTATTTTCGACAACTCCTTTATTGCCCTCCCTTCCTCACATCCACTACCTCTACATCAAATATCAGCACAGAGTTGGCCGGTATCTGCGGGCCGGGGCTTTGCGGGCCGTAAGCCAGTCCCGACGGAATGTACAGCGTAGCCTTGCTGCCTTTGGGAAGAAGCGCAATGCCTTCATCCCAACCGGCGATCACCTGGCGCATGCCAAGCAGGAACCAGAAAGGCTGTACATGCTGGAATTGCGGATCCACATTAGAATCAAATGCTTCGCCGTTCAGCAGCTTCCCGGTATAATTCATGGAAACACTGTCGCCGGAAGCCGGAAGCGGTCCCGTCCCTTTTTTGGAGACAGTGTAATACAGGCCGGAAGCGGTTTTTTCTGCCTTGATCTTGTTCCCGGCAAAGTATTCCTGCAGCAGCTTGTCATCGGTTTCTTTCTGTGCTCCCATTTCACGCTGCATATCTGCCTGCATCTGCTCCGGTGTTTTGACGGAAAGTACGTGTATCGTATAGCTGATCTTCATGTCCTTCCCGGCTTCCATCCAGGGCAATGCCTGAGCGCCGGTTTTAAGGATAGAATCCACCGGAACGCGGAATACTGCGCTGTCGCCGGCAGACATCATCATGAATGCTTCTCCGATATCTCCTTTAAAAGCAGCCGGCTGTACCTGGAAGGGCACCGGCTGGTTATTATTCATCTGATAAGAATCGAACAGCACGCTATCGCCGATGCCGGTGATGATGTGCATCTCGATAAAGTCGCCTACGTTTGCCGGCGTACCAGCCACATCTTTCAGTATCTTATACTCAAGGCCGTTCTCAGTAACGAGGTAGGAAGCCGCCTGTGCTGTTGTGACTTCTGTTTTGACAGCGGCGCCGTCTTTTTTCTTTTTATCCTTTTTTGACTGGGCAAAGCCGCCTGTTGCCAGTACAGAGCAAGCCATTGTCAGGAACAATATCTTCTTCATGTGCATAAGTGTATGTTTTATCTGAAGTGCTTCCTGTACCTCAGCACAGGAAGCACAAATTTATTATTTACTGTCAGCCGATTTTATATCGGTTACTTCCACATCAAACACAAGGATCGCATTGGCCGGTATCTCGGGGCCGGGGCTTTGCGGCCCATAAGCCAGAGGTGAAGGGATAAACAACTTCGCCTTGCTTCCTTTTTTAAGTAATGCCACACCTTCATCCCATCCCGGGATCACTGCACCCTGCCCCAGCGGGAAGGTGAATGGCTCCACATGGTTGAATTTCGGATCCACGTTTGAGTCAAACGCATTGCCGTCCAGCGTACGTCCGGTATAGTTTACCGTTACCTGCTGCCCGGACTGCGCCGTATTACCGGAACCTTCTTTTTCGATCTGGTAATACAGCCCGCTGGCAGTTTTTACCGGCTTCAGGCCGTTCTGTGCAAAATATTCCTGCAGCAGCTGCTCATCTGTTTCTTTTTGCTGCGAAGCCTGTGTTTCCATTTCCTGCATAGCTGCTGCCTGCGATTTTACGGAGACCAGCATTACTTCGTATTGGAATTTATCCGTTGGCTTCATCCAGGGCAACAATTGCGCGCCTGTCTTCCTTACGGAATCAAGAGAGACACGGAATACAGCGCTGTCTCCGGGCGTCAGCAGGGTAAAGCCTTCAGAAATATCGCCCCGGAACGCAGGCTCAGCCAGCGGGAATTGTACGGGCTGGTTGTTGTTCAGCTTACGGCTGTCGAACAATACACTGTCGCCGACACGGGTAATGATGTGCATTTCCAGCAGGTCGCCGATCGCAGGACGCTGGTCGCCGGGATTGTCTGTTACGATCCGGTACTCCAGTCCGTCTTTTGTTGTTTTAAAGCCATCGCCTGAATTACAGGCGCTCAGATACAGAAAACTCATTCCCAAAAGGGCAATGGGGATACTACGTTTATTCATATGTTTTAGTTAGCGGGGGTGAATATCGGACAAAATTTTCTTAAATTGAGCGATTGTGTCAGAAAAACTCTGGGGCGACCGGCCACCGGAAGCGTTAAAATGCCCGCCACCATTGAAATATTCCCGCGCAAAGGCATTTACATCAAAATCTCCTTTACTCCGGAAAGACAGCCTTATATCGTCGCCGCGCTCCGTGATCAGGGTGGCAAAACGTATGCCTGCAATGCTTAAAGGATAATTGACCAGCCCCTCCGTATCGCCCGGCCCCAGGGAAAACAACTGCAGGTCTTTCCGCGAAACCGTGACCAGGCCGGCCTGCCATTGAGGAAATATTTCCATACGCTCGATCAGCATATACCCGATAAAGCGCATCCTGTCCACAGACCATGAATCATATACAGCTTCGTGAATATGCGTATGCTCCAGTCCCCGGCGTTTCAGCTCCGCCACCATATCGTGCACGGTAGCCGTTGTCGCCGGAAATCGGAAAGAGCCGGTATCGGTCATTACCCCTGTATACAGGCAGGCTGCAACATCCGGGTCAATAAGGTCCAGGTCGCCGTTTTGCCTGATAAAATCATAGACCATCTCGCAGGTACTGCTTTTATCGGGGTCGCTGACACCGTAGTCCCATACCGGAGCAGGGAACATATGGTGGTCGATCAGTACTTTGACTGCACCAGCTTCCGACAGAGCGGATTCCATTTTTTGCACCCTGCCGAACTGGTTAAAGTCCAGACAGAAAATAATATCGGCTTCTTTGATCGATGCCTGTACACGGGAAGAAGCCGATTCGTAATTCACTATTACGTCCGTGCCGGGCAGCCAGTCCAGGAATGGAGGCACTTCGCTCGGTACAACCGGCATTACCCGGTGCTGCTTCCGGACCAGGTAATGATAAAGCGCCAGTATGCTCCCGACAGCATCTCCGTCCGGCTTGTAGTGGGTCGTAATAACAATATTGCGGGGAGCTTCCAGAAGCGGCAAAAGAGACTGAATAGATTGCATGTTCAGGTTTGGCAGTGCAAGATAAACAAATGAACCGTATCAGATATAGTTCCCCGTTTTTCACTAATTTCGCAACCAGATATCAAGTGATCATTATGGAACAGGAACCACAACAGGAACAGCAGCTGAATATAGAATTGTCTGAAGAAATGGCCGATGGCACATATGCCAATCTGGCGATCATTACACATTCTTTTGCCGAATTTGTGCTTGATTTCGTAAACGTAATGCCTAACGTACCGAAAGCCAAAGTCAAATCCCGGATCGTGATGACCCCGCAGCATGCCAAACGCCTGATGCGGGCGCTGATTGACAATGTAAAGCGTTTTGAAGCTACGCACGGCGCTATCAAAGATCAGGAAACTATAACCACGCCTTTCACATTCGGAGGCACCACGGGCCAGGCATAATTTGTATTTACTCTCAATAATGGAATGAACGATAAAATCCTGATTCTCGATTTTGGCTCGCAATACACACAGCTTATTGCACGCAGCATCCGTGAACTGAACATTTACTGCGAAATACAGCCCTGCACCAAACCAGTACAATATGAACCGGACCTTAAAGGGATCATCCTTTCAGGCAGTCCGTTTTCGGTAAACGACGAACATGCGCCGAAGCCGGATATCCGCACACTGGCCGGGCAAGTACCGGTATTGGGTATTTGCTATGGCGCTCAATTAGTAGCATTACAGTCTGGCGGAGCGGTTGGCCGCTCTACGCACCGGGAATACGGCCGGGCGCATCTGCAGCAGATCACCGGTGATCCGCTGTTTGCCACGATCAGCGAAGATTCCCAGGTGTGGATGAGCCATAGCGATTCGGTGAAAGAACTGCCGGAAGGCTTCCAGGTGATCGCCCGTACGGAAAGCATACCGGTAGCCGCCTATAAAGCGGCAGAAAGCTTTGCAGCACAACCGGTGTACGGCATACAGTTCCACCCGGAAGTAACACACAGCACCGATGGGAAACAACTCCTGAAGAATTTTGTAGCAGACATCTGCGGCTGCAGCCAGGATTGGACGCCCGCCGTATTCATACAAGATACTATAGCCCGGATAAAAGAGCAGGTAGGCGATGGCAAGGTAGTGATGGCCCTTAGCGGCGGTGTAGACTCCACAGTTGCAGCTACATTGATACATCGCGCTATCGGGCCGAACCTGTATTGTATTTTCGTAGACAACGGATTGCTGCGAAAAAATGAATTCAGCCAGGTGCTCGACGGTTACCGCCATCTGGGGCTGAACACCAAAGGGATAGACGCGCGGCAGCGTTTTTATAATGCGCTGGAAGGAATATCTGATCCCGAGCAGAAAAGAAAGACAATCGGGCGGCTGTTTATTGAAGTGTTCCAGGAAGAAGCTACCCACATCCGGGAGGTCGGCTTCCTCGGCCAGGGTACAATTTATCCTGATGTGATCGAATCTGTATCCGTGCACGGCCCTTCGGTTACGATCAAGTCACATCACAATGTAGGCGGCCTGCCCGAGATCATGCAAATGAAACTGGTAGAGCCGCTCCGTTTCCTGTTTAAGGACGAGGTACGCAGGGTAGGACGCGAACTGGGGATCGACAATATATTTCTTTCCCGCCATCCGTTCCCGGGCCCGGGACTGGGCATCCGTATACTCGGTGCGGTGTCGGAAGAAAAGGTGCTCATGCTCCAGGAGGCAGACGCCATCTATACCCAACACCTCCGCGACAGCGGCATGTACGATCAGGTGTGGCAGGCAGGCGCAATCCTGCTGCCGGTACAGAGCGTAGGGGTAATGGGAGATGAACGCACTTATGAGTTTACGATAGCGCTCCGGGCTGTAACTTCGGTGGACGGCATGACGGCAGATTGGGCGCATCTGCCTTATGAATTGCTGGGTAAAATATCCAATGATATTATCAACCGGGTACGGGGTATTAATCGCGTAGTATACGACATCAGCTCAAAGCCGCCTGCTACGATCGAATGGGAGTAGTAAGGAATGCAGGATTTTTTTTAAACGGTATGCAGTATGAAACGCTTTCTGGTATTTATCTGCCTCTTGACCCTTTTCCTACCGGGAATGCCCGGAGACGCGTCGGGGCAGATATTTAAAAAGCTTTTTCAAAGAGAAAAAGAAAAATCCGATAAAAAATCCGGAACGACAACCCCGGCAACCAAAAGCGAAAAAGCACCGTCTCCCGGCTATCCATCATCCGTAAAGAAAGAACGGTACCGCATAGATGTGCTGGCTCCTTTGTATATGGACGAGCTGGTGAAAGGAAATGCAACAACATTCCGCAATAAGGTGCCGGTAAAAGCGCTTGCAGGCATATCCTTCTATGAAGGGGTGAAACTGGCTGTAGATACCATTGACAAGTCGCAGCATAAAATTGACGTGTATGTCCACGACATCACCGCCTCCCGTACTTCCGTTACCCAACTGATCCAGAATAAAACACTGGCATCATCAGACCTTTTGATTGGCGTCGTCACTTCGTCGGATGTGACCGCGCTGGCAAATTTCGCTCAGAAAAAACAGATCAATTTCATCTCCGTCCTTTCTCCGTCAGACGGAGGGATAAGCAACAACCCATATTTTACCCTGCTGCAGCCAACGCTCCATACACACTGCGACAAGATCCGTATATCTGCAAGGAAGAAGTTCCCAAGGAGCCGGCTGTTTCTTTACCGGCGCAGTACAACCGAGGTAGATGAAACAGCCTATCGCCTGATCACTGCTGATGAAGAGAAAAGATACGAGGTGATCACCTGCGATAAGTTGCCGTCTCCCGCAAGGCTCAGGCAGTTATTCGACAGTACGGAAACCAATGTGATCATCATGCCGGTATTGGATACCGATTATGCCGGCTCGTTACTGGAACAACTGAAGGATGTTTTTCCCGAATATCGTTTTGAAGTTTTCGGAATGCCGTCGTGGAATAACCGTGCGTTTCTTAAAAGAACGGAGGAATTCATCAATATAGCCTTCAGCTTTACGACGCCGTTCTATTTTGATCATACGACGGCTTCAGGACGGGCGTTGTCTGAGCGCTACGGCAAAACATACGGCGGCATACCCAACGAATGGGTATTCAGAGGATACGAGACTTTTTTATGGTATGCCGGCCTGCTCAGTAAGTTCGGGACAATCTTCAACCCACGGATGAATGATTACAATACGGCTATCTATACCAAATATGACATCCGACCGGCCCGGGATGAACGTAATGATCTGCTCTATAACGAAAACAGGCATTTGTATCTATACCGCTACCAGGCCGGAAATTATGTAGTTGAGAATTGAAAATGAAAACACACTCAATTTTCAATTCTTAACTCTTCCAATGTTATTTTTTTTCCTTTTACAGTAATGCTCCCGTTTAGCGCCGGGACAGACTGCTCATTTTTATCCGGCTGTGCGACCTCAGTTTTTCTCTGTACCGCAGCAACGGCTTCTTTGTGCTGAATGGCATATAACCTGCGGCGCAGCAGGTACATGATGGTAAATAATCCGAAGGCCACAAAAAAGAGCACGGCTACTCCCAGATTCAGGTTGTAATCCTGCATCATTAATGAAACTGATATAATCAGGATATTGGCAGATAAAAGCAGCAGAACAGTACGCTTATGTGAAAAGCCCAGGTCAAGCAGGTAATGATGCAGATGTGTACGGTCGGCCCGAAAAGGAGAAAGTCCTTTTATCAGACGCGTGGTGAAGACCCGGAGTGTATCGAACACAGGTATGAACAGTATGGAAAGTGCAAGCAGCAGCGCGCTCTGGGAGCTACCAATCAACGCGGAAAGCGGAGCATCGGCAGCCGCATCGAAAGACCGGATAAACAGGATCGCTGTGACTGCAGTTGGAAATCCGATCAGCATAGCGCCTGTATCTCCCATAAATATCCGGGCAGGAGAAATATTATAGCGGAGAAAGCCGGCGACAGCCCCCATAAGACTGAAGGAAATTACAGCACCGCTGAAATTTCCCGTCAGATACAGGAGAA
Organism: uncultured Chitinophagaceae bacterium; assembly: GCA_964527735.1. GTDB lineage: Bacteria > Bacteroidota > Bacteroidia > Chitinophagales > Chitinophagaceae > JBEBVQ01. The sequence continues at coordinate 19,640 of CAZGPG010000031.1, forward strand.
TGCCAAAAAGCAAGGAAGATAGCACGCCTATGGACCCGGCCAGGCCATCGATACCATCAATCAGATTGAACGCATTGGTAATGAACACGCAACCTGTTATGGAGAAAAGAACACTCAGCACATAAGGTAACTCATAAATGCCCAGGAAGCCATACAAGGAGGTAAGCCGGATATCGGCAAGATAAACGATAATCCCTGCGGCCACTACCTGCGCCATAAATTTTTTGAGCGGAGGAAGACCGACAAGATCATCTTTGATGCCGATGATAAACAGGATCAATGCCGCAGCGCTGTAATAATTCCAGTGAGTAAATGTTGCCGGATTGATGAACAATGCCGTGCTGATCATAAACGCAAAAAAAATCGCAACCCCTCCGAGCCGGGGGATGATATGCGTATGAACTTTCCGCCGGTTATCGGGGATATCAAACAGCCTTTTCCGTTTCGCTATGTATATTATCCGTGGTATGGATATGATACTTAGAAAAAAAGAAAGGATGCCTGCGGATACACATAAAAATACTGGTGAAGGGATTAGAATATCCATTGTGAACGCAAAGGTAAATAATCGTTACAAACAACGATGGATCATTAGAGCAAATATCTAATTATATTTTGAAAAATGAAAATAAATTTAAGCTATGTTTTATACCTGGAAGGAATCGCGTTACAAATTATAGATTAATCCCCATCCATTTAATCAGCTAATTAGCTGATGTGCCGATCTGCCAATGCCTGTCGCGAGGAATCATTAGCATATCAGGTAATTAGCACATTGGCTGATTAAAACTATGGTTTTTAACGCAAAACCTACTACTTTCGGGCTTTAAACCCATTTTGCATGGCCATTCTTCAGCAAATACTGTTTATTATTTGCGCTGCGGTTGCACTTTATTTTTTTGCAAAGAAAGCAGGCAGCATCCGCCGGAATATCAAATTGGGACGGGATGAAGACCTGTCGGACAACCCGGGGAAACGCATCAAAAATGTGGTGCTGCTGGCGCTCGGGCAGAAGAAAATGTTCAAAAAGCCCGTACCGGCGCTACTCCACCTTGCTGTTTATGCCGGCTTCGTGATCATCAATATTGAGATGCTCGAGATTTTCCTGGACGGCGTTACCGGGCAGCACCGCCTGTTCGCTCCGATGCTGGGCGGATTTTATGCATGGCTGATCGGCTTCTTCGAGATTCTGGCAGCGCTGGTGCTCATTGGTTGCGCCATCTTTCTGGTACGGCGCAATATGATTAAAGTAAAACGCCTGAATCAGAAAGAATTAGACGGATGGCCACGCAATGATGCCAACCTCATCCTGATTACGGAGATCGTACTGATGGGACTGTTCCTTACCATGAACACTGCCGACATGGCGCTGCAGAGCCGCGGCGCAGCAAATTATACTGCCACGGAACCATTCTGGATCACACAACATTTTGCCGGGCTGATGACAGGATTATCCGATGGCACCGTAACCGGTATAGAGCGCACTGCCTGGTGGCTGCACATCATAGGCGTCTTCCTGTTCCTGAACTACCTCCCCTACTCCAAGCATTTCCATATTATCCTTGCCTTCCCGACCGCTTATTATACCCGTCTGCGGCCACAAAGCGAGCTGAAGAATATGAAGGACATCCAGAACGAAGTGCTTTATATGATGCAGCCCGAACTGGCGCCGGCAACACCGGCAGAAGGGCAGCCTGCCCAACAACGTTTCGGGGCCAAAGATGTGATGGACCTTAGCTGGAAAGACCTTCTGGATGCATACGCCTGTACAGAATGCGGACGCTGTACGGCGGCCTGCCCCGCCAACATCACCGGCAAAAAACTCTCTCCGCGCAAGATCATGATGGACACCCGCGACCGGCTGGAGGAGGTGGGCAAAAATATTGAAGTCAATAAGACTTTCCAGGACGACGGCAAATCGCTCGTACATGATTATATTTCCGTAGAAGAGCTGCGCGCCTGCACTACCTGCAATGCCTGTGTGGAAGCCTGCCCGGTAGGTATCGAGCCGTTATCCATCATATACCAGTTGCGCCGCTACCTGGTGATGGAAGAAAGCAACAGCCCGCAGGAATGGAACCTGATGTTCGGCAATATCGAGAACAATATGGCGCCCTGGAAATTCAGCCCCGACGAGCGCGACAAGTGGGCGGAAGAGTTGGCAACCACGCAGAATTAAAGTTATTTTGTTTAAACCCAAGCAGACAAACGGAACATGCAGATAAAATCTATGGCAGAATTTGCCGCTTCCGGCGAAATGCCTGACATACTTTTCTGGGTAGGCTGCGCCGGCAGCTTCGATCAGCGGGCGCAAAAGATCACCAAAGCTTTTGCCACCATCCTGGATAAGACGGGTGTAAGCTTTGCCATTCTCGGCAAAGAAGAAATGTGCACCGGCGACCCGGCAAGACGGAGCGGCAATGAATTTCTCTTCCAGATGATGGCCTATAATAATATCCAGACCCTGAACGGATATGGCATCAAAAAGATCGTTACAACCTGTCCCCACTGTTTTAATACGTTGAAGAATGAATACCCGGCACTGGGCGGTACTTACGAAGTAGTACACCATACCCAGCTGCTGCAGGAACTGATCAACGAAGGGCGCATTAAGATGAAAGAAGGCGGCACCTTCCGGGGGAAACGGATCACGTACCACGACAGTTGCTATATGGGTCGCGGAAACGGTGTCTTTGAAGCCCCGCGGGCCGTGCTGGAAGCGCTTGATGCCGAACTGGTAGAAATGAAACGCTGCCGGAGCAACGGATTATGCTGCGGCGCCGGCGGCGCCCAGATGTTCAAGGAAGAAGAACCGGGCAATACCCGCGTCAACTGGGAACGCGCAGAAGAAGCCCTGGGCACCGGAGCTACTATCATAGCTGCAAACTGCCCGTTCTGTACAACAATGCTTATTGACGGCGTAAAGAAGCATGAAAAAGAAGATGATGTAGCGGTGCTTGATATAGCAGAACTGATAGCCGGAGCGATGGATGAATAATCCTCCATTTTAATTTGGAAATGAGGCAATTTGAAAATTTGAAAATGGATTAGCACATTGATTACTTTTGCTGTTCCATTACATTACACAACAGAGCGACTTCATGTTACAGATAACGGTAAACGAACGCAGCACATACACAGTAGATAAAGAAGGTAGGCAGTTCACGCTCAACAATCTTCCGGCAGACTGCGACATTCAGTGGCAGGCCAACGGACTGATCAGCATATTGCATAACGGCAAAAGCCATACCGCCATCCTTGAAAAAAAGGATCTGAAGAACAAAACCATGACGCTTCGTGTCGACGGTCAGCAGTATGAAGTAAGCATCAGCGAGCCTATTGACCAGTTGCTCAGCAGTATGGGAATGGATCTGAAAGCCATGCAACAGGTGGAGCCTGTAAAGGCGCCCATGCCGGGGATGGTACTGAAGATATTGGTAACACCCGGGCAACAGATCAAAAAAGGCGACGGGCTGCTGGTATTGGAGGCTATGAAAATGGAAAATGTGCTTAAAGCCGGCACGGACGCTACGGTAAAATCCGTAAAGGCTGTTGAACATACGGCTGTTGAAAAAGGCGCTGTGCTGATTGAGCTGGAATAGATAAACAATATAACGGCCATAATGTGGATAAGGATTTGTCAGTAAAGGTCATCTATACTTTTTTCATCCCGGTCATCCTGTTTTTTTCCGGGATGTTGCCCTGCATTGCCCAGGATTATTCATATGTTTATATACAGGGGGATAAATCCATTCCCTTTTATGTAAAACTGGAAGGAGAAATGCTGCCCCGGTACGGGAAAAACCATGCAATTATCTCCCGCCTGGAGCCGGGCGTGATCAGGCTGGAAATACTCTTTCAGCAAAATGCCTATCCGGCGCATACATTCCGGGTCAAAGTACCGGAAAACGGTAACCGCAGCTTCCTGCTGACGAAGCGAACGGAAGGCTTTGCCCTGTTCGATCTGCAGCAGGGATTTTACCTGCAGGCCGGTAATGATCCCGAAGATGATCAGGCGCCTGTACGTGAAGTATCCTACACACCGGTGGCATACCGGGAGCAAGCGTCACCCGAACCGATAGATATACCGGTAAAGGAAACAAAGCCTCCCCGGAAAAAAACAGCGCCCCGGAAAACGCCGGTAGAAAAGGTTGCAGTGCCGGTAGTCCCTGCAGCGCCTCCCGGAACACCTCAGTTTCTTGATGATATCGAACTTTATAATGAGCATACCATCCGACCAGATAATAAGCTGACTGCGGATACCGGCAGCGATATTATTCCCAACAGCGATTGTCCCGAACCGGTTACAGAAGCCCGCGTACAGTCTATTTACAGAAAAACTTTAACTTATACCACGGAAGAAGCCCGGCTGGGATATCTGAACGGTCAGACAAATAATTGTTATTCCACGGAACAGGCTGCCCTGCTTGTACAGACAATGGAAAGCAATGCCGCCCGGTATTCCTGGCTTAAAAAAATCTATCCGCGTATTACTGATCAATCTGCATTCGGCAGTCTGAGTAAACTATTCAGCGAAGAAGCCTGGAAGTCGCATTTCCTGCAAATGGTGCAATAAACGATCAAAAATATCCATTTTATCAGCCGGCTTGTTTGATAATGTGATAAATGTATTACCACATTTCCCACATTCGTCACATTAAAACCATCATTCTTGACACCTAACTTTACCGGACAGCAAAATAATCCGGCTTCTTATTATCTTTACCTTTTTTTTACCGGATCCGGTCACTATTTCAGACAATTATAAACAAAACATACAATGCGAACAATACCTTTTCGCCAGGCACTACGGGAAGCCATGGAAGAAGAAATGCGCCGTGACGAACGTGTATTCCTGATGGGCGAAGAAGTGGCTCTGTATAACGGAGCCTATAAAGTCAGCCAGGGCATGCTGGACGAATTTGGCCCCAGGCGTATTATTGACACACCCATATCCGAGCTGGGATTTGCAGCGATCGGCGTTGGAGCAGCCGCCAACAACACCCGCCCGATCATTGAATTTATGACCTGGAACTTTGCGGTGCTGGCGCTGGACCAGATACTGAACCATGCTGCGAAAATGCTGTCTATGAGCGGCGGTCAGTTCGGATGCCCTATTGTATTCCGCGGCCCCAACGGAAGCGCCGGACAGCTCGGCGCACAGCATTCCCAGGCTTTTGAAAACTGGTATGCCAACATTCCCGGCCTAAAGGTAATCTCCGTTTCCAACCCTTATGACGCAAAAGGGTTGCTGAAAGCGGCCATCCGTGATGAAGACCCGGTTGTATTTATGGAAAGCGAAGTCATGTACGGCGACCAGGGAGAAGTGCCGGAAGAAGAATATATTATACCGATCGGCAAAGCCGATATCAAAAGAGCAGGCAGCGATGTTACGATCGTGTCTTTCAACAAAATGATGAAGGTTGCGCTCGCCGCCGCAGATGAGCTGGCCAAAGAGGATATCAGCGCAGAGGTGATCGATCTGCGCACGATCCGTCCGCTCGACTGGGCAACGATCATCGAATCCGTAAAGAAAACAAACCGGCTTGTGATCGTGGAAGAACAATGGCCATTCGGCAGCGTTTCTTCCGAGATCAGCTACCGGGTACAAAAAGAGGCTTTTGACTATCTGGATGCACCGGTTCGCCGCATTACTTCTGCCGATACCAATATGCACTATGCACCCAACCTGGTTGCAGCGGCGTTGCCCAATGTAGAGCGTACTGTAAAGCTGATCAAAGAAGTGATGTACCTTAAAAAATAACAGGTGCCGGATACTTGCCATATAGCTTTATTACGCGGCATTAATGTTGGCGGGAACAACATCATTAAAATGACCGATCTGAAGACTGGTTTTGAAGAGATGGGGCTTAATGATGTTGTTACCTATATCCAAAGCGGCAATGTCCTGTTCAAGACAAAAAGTACAGACAAAGCCAGCCTCATCCGCAAAATAGAAAAAGGCCTTTCAGAAAGATTCGGTTACCAATGCCGCATTGTACTTATCACGCAGCCGCAACTGAAAAAGATCGTAACCACTGCTCCGGAAGGTTTTGGAACGGATCCCGATCAATACAGATATGATGTTCTTTTTCTGAAAGAACCGCTGACCGCAAACGAAGCCATACAAAGTATAAACCTGCGGGAAGGTGTAGACCAGGCATACAAAGGGGACGGCGTGCTGTATTTTTCGCGGCTTATCAGCAAGGCGGGCCAAAGCTACCTGAACAAGCTCATCACGCTTCCGGTATATAAGGAAATGACTATCCGGAACTGGAATACAACAACGAAATTACTGGCGCTGGCGGAAAAATAAAGAGCATAGCCGGCCGTTTGCGGCAATCCTACCCTTAAGAAAAAAAATCATGGCCGGCCTGATCCGCCATCATCTGCGGCTGTCAAAACTATTAAGGACGGTTGTAGCGTGAACCATACGATGGCGGCCCGGGGGCCGCCATGACATCAGAGTGGCCTTTGTTCATTTCTCCGTTCACGGCGGTGTATCTTCTTGCGTGCGTTCTTTTTACCGGTATCTGCCGGTTGTTCCACCACCGCTACCGGTGATGCAGATTCTTCAGAGACTGCTACCCGGAAGCCGGTTAGGCTGTTGCGATTATCCGGCTGCCTGAGCCCGCGTGCAGATACCCTGCAAAGCGAATTACCACTGGCCCAGCTACCGCCTCTTAACACGCGGAATGAGCCGGTTGCAGGGCCGGCAGGATTTTCAACCGGACTTTCCTGGTAATAATCACTGTTGTACCAGTCGCTGCACCATTCCCATACGTTGCCCTGCATATCATACAGCCCGAGCGCATTCGGCATCATGGACCCGACCGGATGGGTAGTACCGCCTGCATTCTCTTTATACCAGGCCACCGCATCAACACTGGTATCGTTATATGCGGATATACTTTTCCCACCGCCCCGCGCGGCATATTCCCACTCAGCCTCTGTGGGCAGCCGGTATTGCCTTCCGGACTGTTCCGACATCCACATACAATACCTTACCGCATCATACCAGCTTACATGCACTACGGGATGATCCCATTCGCGGGAGGTACGCCGACCGCCCGTCACATCGTGCTCCCAGGTAATTCCTTTTACTTTTTTCCAGGCATTGCCGCTCCAGATATAGCTCCAGCCCTTCAGCTCCGCAGTTGTTTTATAGCCTGTGGCCTGTATGAATTTCCAGAACTGCTCAACGGTAACTTCATACCGGCCAATATAAAAAGGCCCAAGCTTCACCGTATGTACCGGCATTTCATCGCTGTGCTCTCCCTCGCTGCCGCCTCCGCCGGTGCTCCCCATCAGGAAGCTCCCGGCACTCGCTTTCACTACTCCGGCCATCCTGTGCGCAAGGCTGTCCCGCAACCAATCCTGGAAATCCAGTTTCAGTGCCAGCACTTCCGGATATCTTTTTTGCGGGTCTTTCTGCCTGTTCACTACCGTAAAAAACTGCCGGAATCCTTCGCTGATCAATATGGTGTCTCCGGGTATGGGATTCTCTTTAAACCGGGCAACGACTGCTTTCACCTTAAAATACAGCAATACGGCGTTTGACCGGCCCATTGTCCGTTCCGCAAGCGCGATATGCTCCAGCGTCCGCTCGTAATTACCTGCCCGGTAAGCTTCTTCAGCCTTGGCGGAATAAGCGGCGGCCAGATCTTCGGCATCCTGGGCATACAGCGTTGTGGCAATGATCATGAGGAATACTGCGGAAAATAACTTTTTCATTAAGGGGGAATTTTAACATGTTATTCCTGATACCCGGCCGTCTATTGCTTTACAAAAGTGCCTGCGCGGGTAACGCCATCATACCTGATACGACAAAAATAAACACCAGACGAGAGATGTGCAACATCCACTTCAATATCAATGGCTTCACCCGTTCCTGTACCTGCCCAGACCTGCTGCCCCATTGTATTGGTGATCATCATCTCTGCTCCGGCCGGGATCTTTCCTCTGTCAATCCCTACGAATAACCGTCCGGTCGCCGGATTCGGATACAACAAAAGCGCACCTTCTTCTGCCGTTACCGACGGAATAACGATAGGCGGTGGCTGAAGCGTAGTGTCAACCAGCAACGCCTGTTTATATAAAGTAACACCGCCGAACTCATTACCGATGATCATTTCATATTTACCGTCATGATCGAGGTCGCCGATCGCAACTGCCGTATGCAGCCCTGCCACAATCGAAGAATAAGAATCATCCATCTGTCTGAAGACTCCTGTATCAACACCATTTTCAAATCCGTCATAACGGTAGATATTACCCCTGTCGCTACCTACTACAAGGTAATCTTTCCCTGCATTGTCCATACGCCCGATAAAAGGGGCGCTCTTGCCATAAAAATCATTTACCTGTACGCCGCCCAGCGTATCTGTTCTGTACTCGAGCTTCATCTCCCCGGGGGCGCCGGTATTTTCATAATAATACAGCCGTCCCAACATATACCCGATGATCAGATCCGGCTTTCCGTCTTTATTCAGATCGTAGATACAAGGCATTGCGTATTCACCTACATCAATCACATCTCCGGAAGCGTCTCTAAGCTTATGTGTATATCTCCAGTCAGGCTGCTGGTTGGCAGCATTCGCCATATTCTTATAAAACGATAATGTTCCGTCAGTATGTCCGAGCACCATATCATCGAGCCCATCCATATCCAAATCTCCGGTGGCTGGCGCAGCACCGCGGACATTCTGTGCAAAAACATTGAGCACGTCATCTGTGATCAGCGTAAAAGATATGTCTGCAGAAGACGTACTGCTATTCTTGTACCATGCGAGTTTACTCCGGAAAGTGCCACCCGGCTGATAATACCCATCCGAGCCGATCAGCAGATCTATCACTCCGTCTTTATCATAATCATACAGCAGGGGATAAGCAGCCGAGCCATGATCGATCATCTGATCGACAAGAAAGGTGTCTGTCTGCAATGTATATTGGGGCGATTGAGTAGTACCGGTATTTTTATAGAACCAGGCGCATCTGTAGTTTTCGGAAACATTCTCGAATCCCGGCGCCAATAGCAGGTCTTTCCGGCCATCGGCATCTGCATCGAGCCAGAATGCAGCCGGACCGCGCGGTAGTTTTAATCCCTTCCATAAAGTGTCCTGGAAGACCATGCTGTCTGTTGTTCCTGTATAACCGGGTGCGATTCTTCCGTTCCTCAAAAACACCATATCATCAAACGATTCATTTCCGGCCAGGCAATCCAGATCGCCGTCACCGTCGGCATCAAACAGGCAGATCGCCCCTCCGGTATGAGTAGGCTTGTTACCAGACGTATCTTTGGCCGGCTTGTTGAGGGCGCTGTTGTCGCATGTGGCCCTCAGCATATAGTATCGGTACCGGTCATCCACATGCCTCGCCTTGCCCCAGCAGTTATCTGCCAGCCGTACGTTGATCGAGTCACAAGGCAGCCCGTCTTCCACCCGGGTGTTCTGGTATAAAAGCACCTGGTTTAAATTACTGTAAGCGACAAAATCAAGATCACCATCACCGTCGACATCTACAATAGCCGGTATATCGCTGGGGTTGACGTAAGCGTTTACCGGGAAAGGCAAATAAGAGACATTCGAATAAAACAGGTTTTTATAATACTCAAAACACAGTTCGTTATCCGCATTGTAATATCCCTTAAAAACTGCAATACCGGTCATAGGCGAAATTACATTATCGCCCAGATGAAACAGGTCTGCAATACCGTCACAATTATAATCGGCCATGACCAGATACGACTGAACGGGCGGGAAATTCAAAGCATACCGGGGCGCGTATTCATATTTGGGATTGCCGGGGACGCCTTTATTGATAAATGTCTTAACGCTGCGGTTGATACGTTCGTAAATGACCATATCATTCAGTCCGTCGTTGTTGAGGTCCGGGACGGAAAACTGAGGATTGTTCATACCACCTGCCCAGGCAAGGGATTTCTCCTGGCCATATGCATATACTTTTACGGAGAAATCTTCCTCATATACTTTTCCCTGGAATTGTGCTTTCAATGCCACAGGCATTATTTGAAGCAATCCTCCGAGGATAAAAAGATGCAAAGACAAGATATTATTGAGCAGTGTTTTCATGAAGGTATCCTGACCGGAAAGTTACCGTACAAAATAACGAAAAAAACGCCAGAGCCTGTCTAAAACATGGCAATGTCGGGAGAATACGTTTAATGTAAAATGCAAGCGGTGTGTATGAGCTGATAAATTTCGGATGTTGCGCAAAAACTGTTGGAAAACCGGAACAGGAGCCGGATATTTGCAGCCTGAAAGCAGGCCCTGTAGTTCAACGGATAGAATAGAAGTTTCCTAAACTTTAGATCCAGGTTCGATTCCTGGCGGGGCTACCAGACAAGATAGCGAAAGGCCTGTAGATCAATGCTTACAGGCCTTTTTGTTTATGTGAAGAAACAAGAGTGTATTCATATAATAAGCAGCATACAAAAACAAAGAAATTACACGCGCACGGTTGCCCATGCGGCACGTTTAGCACAAGCTTCTTTATTGCAACAGAAAAGAAGAGCGTGCATCGGGCTTTCGATACACGCTCTTCTTTTCTGATCCTCTTTTGTCTTACAGCTATTCCCGTACCAATTTTTCCGTTTTTACCGGGCGGCCTTCCATATCCCTGATGTGCAGCAGATACACGCCTCTGGCCAGGTCCTGCACAGAAATGCGGTTTTGTCGCGATACTTCTTTCAGCATTCTGCCGTCCATACTGCTCAGGGTCATGCTTACCGGTACCGGCGAAGATATCTGTACCCAGCCGGAAGCAGGATTGGGGTATATCTTTATCGCCTCCGCAATATGACCGTCGCGGACGCCGACATTGGTTACCGTATAGGTATCTGAAGTATCCGGGCAGCCCTCGCTGTTAAATCCGATCACGGCATAATCATTATTTTCCGTCACCGTATAGGTCGGATTGGTGGCTCCCGGTACAGACGCACCGCTTTTCAGCCACTGGTAAGCCGCATAAGGCTGGGTCGTTCCCAGTACATCTCCGTTCACAGTAATCTGGGGCTTGGCAACATTGCCTTTCAGATCGAGGTGGATGAACAGGGTGCTGTCGCATCCCGCCCTGTTGATGAATTGCTGCTCATACACACCTGAGGTATTGTAGGTGATCCCATTAAGCGTATAGCTGTTTTCACAGACTTCGATGGAAACGGAAGATGAATTGGTGTCCACGCAGATCATTTTTTGGACATAACCATCAAAAGCGCCATCGGAGATCAGGTTTGTTGTACCGGCACCGGGATTAAAATCCACGGTCTCCATGAAATAGCCGGTGCTGTACACATTTCCCGACCCGTCCACATGGACATCATATCCCACATCAAACTCCGTAGATCCGAAATTGAATCCCCATGCGAATTCGCCGTTATCATACAGCTTTACGATAAAAATATCGTTATCGCCGTTCATGTTTACATTTTTAGTGCCGGTCACCGGGTCCAGGTTCATGACGCTGCTGGAAAAGTACCCCTCCAGGTAGACATTCCCTCTTTTGTCCACCGCAATGGATTGGCCATAATCATAGGAACTGCCCCCGATATTGTGCGCCCATATCAGTGCGCCGTTACCATCGTACTTCGCCGTAAAAATATCGGTGCCCCCATTGGAGATCAGGTTCGTGGTTCCCCCGCCGGGATCAAAATTCACCATAGATTCGAAGTATCCTGTCAGATGTACATATCCCGAATCGCTCACGGCCACGTCATGTCCGCGGTCATCGCCGGTGCTGCCGAACCGGTGAGCCCATACATAGTTACCTGCGGTGTCGTACTTGGCCAGGTACATATCCCAGTTCCCGGCAGAGATCAGCTCGCTGGGCGTTGCGCCGGGATTGAAATCGGCCGTATCCTTGAAAATACCCGTGCAGTACAGGTGACCGGCGCGGTCCAGGGCTATTCCGTAGCCGTAATCATAGTCTTTGCTGCCGATGCTTTTGGCCCATACCAATTGCCCGGCCGAGTCCAGCTTGCAGATGAAAATATCGCTGCCGCCTTCCGATATCAGGTTGAAAGGGACGCCGCCGGGGTTAAAATCTGCCGTACCGGAGAATTCCCCCGTAATATATATGTTCCCGAGGGCATCCACGTCCATCGCATAGGCGATATCGTCCTCATCGCCGCCCATGCTCCTGACCCATTTGAAATTCCCGGAGGAATCATATTTGGCCACGAAAACATCGTTGAACCCGTTCACGGCGTTCAGGCTGCCATTGCTCCCGCCGGGATTGAAATCGGCGCTCACGGCAAACTGCCCGGTGATATAGACATTCCCCCAGGGATCGGTTTTTATATCCCACCCTTTGTCTTCCATATAATTGCCGAATCCTTTTGCCCATTTGAAATTCCCGGCATTGTCATATTTGGCCAGGAACGCGTCCCCGTTACCGATGGCCGTCAGGGGTGTTCCGGTGCCGAGATTTACGGTGCCGTTAAAGCTGCCGGAAGTGTACACATTACCCCAGGGATCCGTAGTAATGGCCAGCCCGAAATCGAAGTCTGAAGAGCCGATGCGGTTCACCCAGTCCAGCACGACACCCTGTGCATGGATAGAAGCGGAGCCTGCCAGGATCAGTAAAGCCGTGTAAATGCTTTTTCGTAGTGTGTTTACCATAAAACCTCATTTAAATGTTAAAGAATGAAAAAAGATTGTGATAGTCAAAATTAACCGTATAAAGAAACGTGCCTGTACGTACTATCTCTGAAAATCATAATTACGTGAAACGCTGATTTCCCTACGTGAAACTACGTATGTTCCCGTACTGCCAGCCTGTTTTACAGTTGCTTTATAATAGCTTTGTATAAAAGAATGAAAAGGTGAGCTTTTTCCGCTGTGTTCCGGTCTTATATACTGGTCTGCTGGTCGTTACGATCCTGGGGAACGGGAACGGATGGGGGCAGGAGCATCCTGTGTTTTACCGGAACACCGCTTCCGCCAACCTGGAAATGCCGGCCGATACCGGCAGCATCAAGAGGATCCTGCAGCAGCTCGGAGCGTTACGCTATGCTTCGCCCGACAGCTTTCGCCTGCTTTCGGAGCTGGCGTTGAGGCAGAGCCGGCAGGCCGGTTACCAGACGGGCATCTATGAGTCGCTCAACAAGCTCGGGCTTTATTACCGCGACCGCGGGCTGCACGATACCGCTATCGCCCTGTTCCGGAAGGCCATCCCCTATGCCCGGTCCGCGAACAATGAAAATAAAATGTACATCCTATACAACAACATCGGCAATTCCTATTTCAACCTCGGCAGGTATGAATGGGCGCTCGAAAATTTTTACCGGGCGCTGGCGGTTTCAGGTCTGAAGAATACTTCCATTACCACGGAGGATTCAACGGGCATTTTTATAAACATCGGGGTCATCTGGGGTGCGCTCCGGGAAAAGGAGCGGTCGCTGAACACCTTTCTCACGGCCCAGCGGCTGGCAGTCAACACCGGGGATACGGCCATGCTGATCGCCATTTGCATCAACCTGGGCACGCTCCTGGTCAACAACGGGGACTGGCGTGATGCGGAATTTTATTTTAAAAAGGCCCTGCATATGACGCAGGTGCGGAAAGACACCGGTCATGAGATCTATGCCTATACCTGCCTTGCCCGGCTGTACCTGCAATGGCGGATGCCGGAAAACGCCATGACACACATCCGGCAGGCATCTGTATTGCTGGAGACATATCCCGCATCGGCAGACCTCTGGCTGGACGTGCAGGCAATGCTCGGCGCGGTATACCTCGGCCGGCAGGATTATGCCAAAGCACATACGTTTCTGCTGACGGCACTGGAAAGGGCGGCGGAAGGGAATCTGAAGGATAAGATGATAGAGATCGAACCCAACGTGGCGACGATGTACGCTGCCACCGGGGATTACCGGAAAGCCTATGCCCATATGCTGCATTATGCCCGTATCAAGGACACCTTGCTGGAGTATGAAAAGGGAAAGACCATGGACATATGGATGCAGGCGCAGATGAGTGAAAAGGATGAGGAGCTCATGGCTCAGCAGCTCCGCATCTCCATCCAGAAAAGCCAGCTGCATGCCAAAAACACCCTTGTCACCGGTACCGTTGCCGGAGCCATATTGCTACTGACCGCGCTGGCAGCATTGCTGCGCAGCTACCGTCACCGGCAGAAGCTGCAGCAGGCGGCCATGCTGCAACTGCGGCAGGAACAAGAGATCAACCAGCTGAAGGCCCAGGTGCGGGGAGAGGAACAGGAGCGCAACCGTATCGCGCAGGAACTGCACGACGGTATCGCCAGCCAGCTCTGGGCGATCAAGCTCAACATAGACACTTTGCAGCAGCAGCCGGACGGAACACAGCAGCAAAGTTTACAGGTCATCTACCAGCAACTGGAGGACACCACCCAGGATGTCCGGAAGACTGCGCACAACCTGATGCCCGACCTGCTGCTGCAGGAAGGACTGGCCACGGCCCTCGCTTCCCTGTGCGAAAAAACGGGGAAAAATACACGGCTCGAGGTAGATTTCCTCGAATACGGCATCATTCCGCGGATGGACCCGGATATCGAGCTGTCCCTGTACCGTATGATCCAGGAGCTGATCCAGAACGCGCTGAAGCATGCCGGCAACGCTACCCAGCTGCTTGTGCAGCTGAGCTGCAGCGGGTCGCTGCTCAACATCACGGTGGAAGATAACGGCGTCGGGTTCACACAGGAGGAAAGTACCGGGGGCATGGGCCTGGAGCATATCCGCAGGCGGGTACAGGCTTTGCAGGGGCATATTGATATACAGAGCATGCCGGGTAAAGGCACCACCATTTACCTGGAATTCGATATCCAGCACCTGCTTTAGACGGAAACATTATTTTTAGATCATCAATCCCGGAACCATGATCAAAGTAGCGATAACAGAAGACCACCAGATTGTGCTCGACGGACTGCGTACCGCGCTCGGGATGCAGCCGGATATCACCGTCACCGGCACTTACCGGAACGGGCAGGAGCTTTTCGAGGGATTGAAAAGACAGCAGCCGGACGTGCTGCTGCTCGATCTGCAGCTGCCGGATAAGAACGGCAGCGAGCTGGCGCCACTGGTGTTGCAGCAATATCCCAGCATCCGTATCCTGATCCTCAGCGGCATGGAATCGTCGCCGTATATCCGGGAGATGATGCAGAAAGGCTGCAATGGTTACCTGCTGAAAAGCACCACCAACCAAGCCACGCTGGTGCATGCCATCAGGGAGGTATATGCCGGCGAGCTGTTCCTCGACGCGGGACTGAAAGAACAGCTCCTGCGCGAGATGCTGGTGACCCGCCGCCGGGCCAACAAGATCAATCCCCGGGTAACGCAGCGGGAAAAGGAAGTGCTGGCGCTGATCGCCAAAGAGTTCAGCAACCAGGAGATCGCGGACCGCCTGTTCATCAGCCTGCGGACCGTGGAGACGCACCGGTACAACCTGCTGCAGAAGCTTGAGGTGAAGAACACCGCGGGACTGCTGCGGGCGGCCGCGGAAATGGGATTGCTGGAATAGCGAACAGCCGTTATTGCTTACTGCATGGAATACAACCCGAACGTATTGCCCCGTATCCAAGCAGATAGTACAGAATCCAAATTCGCCGATGGAGAATTTGGACCGGTGCAGAAACAAGAACGGAACTCATAGACCCCAAGCTAAAGGCTTGCGGTTGGGGTATTGTAGCAGGCTCTAAAGTCCTTCGTGAATACAACATTACTACAGGCAAAATACAAACGGGAGGGAGGGCCAAAAAACTTACTGCCGATTATGTATTGGTGTATAAAGGCATCAAACTGGTCGTAAATACCAGTCACTGGAAGATGCCAAAGAAATTCCCGGAGATATAACCAATATCAGCAGACTGTTTATTGAATTTCAGGCCCATCTTTATCAGCAGGCAGCTTAATCAGAAATCCCATTTGCATACAAACGAAAAACCACCTACCGGCTATTCACCTGTAAGTGGTTCATTTTCTGTGTGACCTCGTCAGGATTCAAACCTGAAACCTTCTGATCCGTAGTCAGATGCTCTATTCAGTTGAGCTACGAGGCCGTCCCTTCTACGGGAGTGCAAAGATAAGTGCTGCCGGTAAACTTTGCAAACTCTTTTAGTAAAAAATAACGAACAATGCGAAAGAAGGATCTCACGTAATGCAGGACCATGTTCGTGGGATCCTTCCTTCGTCAGGATGACAATGCATCTACTTCACCATAGACCGGAAAACAGCTTCGTCTACCTGCACAGGATACTTAGCCCGTAACTGGCCATTCCATTCCTTTTCAAGATAGTCCTGATACTCCGCAACGGCGTAGCCCCGAGCCTCATCAAGTGCTTTGGGCGCAGGCTCGTTATACACTTCCGTTGCTTTTACCACGACGTATAATCCGTCTTCCTTTTTAACGGGATTGGAAAGCTTATCTTTCACAATCGCTTCGCGCGGCACATCCCCGAAACGGGAAAATTCAAACCGTCCCACCTGTACAGATACGGAGCCCGGCTTATCCTGCGTATTCAGTTGCTTCAACAGATCCTCATCAGACACCGCCTTTTTACCTTTCAGCAACTTTATGCCTGCATTTTTCGACACTTCATCCTTAAACCTGTATACGGAACCGGAGAAGCCGGGCTCCCACAGGTATTTCTGCTTATTGTTTTCGTAAAATGCTTTCAGACCTACAGTATCACGGGATGCCTTACCCCATACGTTACGATCCATCAATTCAAACAACATGATACCGTTACGATACTCTTCCATCAGGTTCCGGAAGTCAACATTTTCCACCAGGAGCTGTTGCTCCTGAAAATCATTGACAACCGTACGTACGTACAAATTATACAGATCATAGGTAACAGCACCCTTAGGCCCCATCAGGCGGCCACGGGTGGTATTATCTGCGAAGCCTATAAAGTCACTTTGCAGATAATCCTTTCCGGCCAGGGTGAACAATGGCTGAGACATATCCCTGAAATCTCCGGACTTAAATGTATTTGCAGCTTCGCCGGTATCGGGGATCTTTGAGAAACGCGCTACCACAGCATCGTAAGCAGGACTGTATTCCTTAAAACCATTCTTCCGCTTTACGTTCTCCAGGTAGCTGTCGCGTGCCATCTGAGCACGAGAATCGTTTTCCACACGGCGTTTCAGCGTTGGTAAAATGCTATCATAGGGTTGCAGCGGTATCTTACGCACCAGCTTGATGATGTGAAATCCATAATCCGTCTGCACCGGTGCGGATACATCGCCCGGCTTTTTCAGGGCAAATGCCGCATCCTCAAAAGCCGGTGTCATACGTCCTACGCCAAAAGGCTTCATAAGACCACCTTCGTTGACGGTAAACCGGTCATCTGAGTATTTTTTGGCCAGATCTTCGAAAGCTGTACCTTTTTTCAGCGCTGCCTGAATGGTATCTATACGCTTCCGTGCCTCCTGTATCCCCGCTTCTCCTTTTGATTTGGGCGTATTTATCAGTATCTGGGCCACTTCTATTTCACCACGGGCAACACGGCGGTCAATGACCTTCACGATATGATATCCGAACTGAGTACGGAAGGGTGCAGATATTTTACCGGTGGCTGTATGGTACGCAGCATTCTCAAACGGATAAACCGTTTGCAGGGCTGTGATATAACCGATCTCGCCACCATTATCTTTAGAGCCCGGATCTTCGGAATAGAGCTTTGCCAGAGCGGCAAAATCAGCTTTTCCTTTTGTTGCGGCCTTATAGATACTATCTATCTTTTTATACACTGCAAGTGTATCCGGGGGCAGCATCGTATTGGGTGCTTTCAGCAGAATATGCGCTACCCTTACCTCTTCCTTCATCCGGTCATACGCTTCTTTATGGAGCGCTTTAACCACGTCTTCATCAGACAGATAGTTTTTTGCCAGCTGCCGGCGATAGCTATCCAGTTCCTGCTGAATGGACACGATGGTGTCCATGTGCATCAGCTCCGCCTCCTTCACTTTCATCCGGAACAGGGAGTAAAGCTCAAGATATTCACGGAGTGCAGGTTCCGAAAGGTCAGGGGCTTTGTTTAGACTGTTTTTCTGGTATACCCGCAGAAATTCTTCTTTATCTACCGGGTTGCTGCCATACGTAAAAAGTGTTTGTGCCATACCGGGAGTAAGTAATGCTCCCGACAAAAGGCAAGTTAAGACCAGCTTTCGCATGTGTGTGTATATTTGTTTTATGTTATCAGTTAGTGCTTTGCAGATTTTTCCTTTTTTTCGAGCATCTCGATCACATCAAGGATATTTGAATGATCCAGCCGTTTGCCGCGGATGATTTTGTTCTCATCAAGCAAGTATAATACCGGAGTACTGTATACATCATACTTTGAACGGTAGTCGGATCTGTGCTCCGGATCATACACATGGATCCAGTCATTTATCCCATGCTCCTTGAGGAACTCCTGCCATTTCTCTACCGGCCCTTCGGTCCGCACCGCATATACCTTCACGCCTTTATTTTTGAGCACCGCCTTATACAGGGAATCTATTTTCGGGGCTTCCTTGGTGCAATGCCCGCATGTAGGATCCCAGAAAAACAACAGTGTATATTTTGCCTGTACACTGCTCAACGCCACCTTCTCGCCGGTGCCGTATTTTTCCATAATAATCTCCGGCGCCAGGTTACCTATGATATTCGGGGCGATCTTCGAAATCCGCTCACGATAGCGTTCCACACCGTCATGGTCCAGCCAATAAGCGTCACCGCGCAGGATATATTGCTCCACGAAGTAAACAAATGCCTGATCCATACCCATTATTTTGCTGCTCTCCGTATTCCGGGCAAGCCACCACAGGGTATATTTGAAGAGTTCTTTCCGGCCGCGTGTTTTGGCCAGCAGGGAATCACCTTCGCGGGTCACACTGTCGGGTATCGGCACAACTATTTTATTAAAATATTCATCCAGCTTGCCATCGTAGATCGGCGTATGGATCAGACGGTCATCCGTGAAATCAAATCCATCCCAGTAATGCGCTTTATAGTATTTATACGCAAAAGAAGAATCTATCTTCCCGTCGGGCAGGTAATGCTCCCCTTCGGGTACCTGCGGTACTTCGAGCGCCCGGAAAATATTAGAGAGCAAGGTATTGGGATGTGTTTTCGCATAATCCTTCCGATAGGCGATCAGTGTTTTGCCGTGCGCGGTTACCTGCTCACGTATACGGGCAGAATCTTCTGCTGTTTTCGCGCTCTCAAACAATTGCTGCAGCGACTGCTGCTTTGTACCGAATTCCCTGAGGAATTTTACATACGCCTGGAAACGCTCATTCTCCGGAGAGCCTTTGAATTTAACACTCTCGGGAAGGTTTTGCGTAGAAGCGGTAATGCTCATTTCATCGCCGTCATTGAGCAGAAACTCAAAATAAGTCTGCTTATCCGAAAGCAGCAGCATATAGATCCCGCCCAATGTCTCTTCTTTGCTCTCCAGGATCGCCACTCCCTTTTTATCGAACCGGGCAGAATCCGTCTTGTAGATCGTAGGTAAAGGCTTACCGTAATAATGAGCCAGGTAAACCATCGTATCTTTGAGCTCCGTAAATTTAACCTGGATACGGTAACCGTTACGCGCATGCGTAGCTGGTATCGAAACAACCAGCAGGAGAAGAACCAGTAATGTAATCCGTTTCATAGCGTTTGTTAATACAGTCTTTATTTTACCGTGATGAAAAATTTCTTTGTGGCTTCGCCCAATCTGTTAAAACCCCAAAAATAAGTTTCCAAACCCCTAAGGGGTAGAATCGGAGTGTAAATTTGCATTTTATTAACTACATAACCAGATATTTTGTTGAGAAAGAAAAAGCAACCGGCCTATCATATAACGATCGAATCATATGCGGCAGAAGGGAAAAGTATTACAAAGCTGGAAGACGGCAAGGTGTTATTTGTTGAAAATGTAATCCCGGGGGATATTATTGACGCCCGGATCACAAAAGAAAAAAACAGCTTCGCAGAAGGGAAAATGACCCGCCTGATCAGCCCTTCGCCTTTACGGATCGACCCTTTCTGTGCTCATTTTGGCATTTGCGGCGGTTGCAAATGGCAAATGCTGCCCTATCAGCAGCAGCTTGTTTATAAACAGCAGCAGGTAAAAGACCAGTTGGAACGTATCGGTCATATTACCCTGCCGCCTATACAAACAATCAGCGGCAGCCGCGAAGAGCGCTATTACCGCAACAAGCTGGAATTTACCTTCAGCAGCCGGCGATATCATACATATGAAGAGATCGCCGCCGCCGCAGGGGCGCCGCTGGCTGCAGAGCCGGCCCTGGGGTTCCACGCACCGGGATTATTTGACAAAGTCGTTCCCATACATCATTGTCATTTACAACCGGACCCTTCAAACCTGATTCTGAACACATTACGGACACACACAGAAAAACATGGGCTGCCTTATTACGACTATCGCGCGCAGGAAGGGTGGCTGCGTAATGTCGTGATCCGGGTAGCTACTACCGGAGAAGTATTGGTAAATCTGATACTGCAGCATGAGCGGGAGACGGAACGTATCGCTCTGCTCGACCACCTGCTGGCAACGGTACCTTCCATTACCACGCTGCATTATACCATTAACCCGAAGGTAAACGACAGCATCCACGACCTTGAAGTACATTGCTACGCCGGCAAGGGATATATCACAGAAAAGCTGGAAGATTTTGTGTTCAAGATCTCGCCTAAATCATTCTTCCAGACCAATACCCGGCAGGCGGAAGAGCTATACCGGATCACTCGTTCATTTGCCGGGCTTACCGGCACGGAAACGCTTTACGATCTCTACTGCGGCACAGGCAGCATCGGCATTTTCTGTTCGGGGAAGGCAAAGAAAGTCATTGGGATAGAAGTGATCGCAGATGCCATAGAGGACGCCAAAGAGAATGCACGGATGAACGGCCTCGATAACTGCCTGTTTTATGCCGGTGATGTAGCCGGTATCTGCACGGATGATTTTTTTGCCGCGCACGGCAAGCCCGATGTGATCATCACCGACCCGCCGCGCGCCGG
>CAZGPG010000032.1:0-39561 GCA_964527735.1 uncultured Chitinophagaceae bacterium
CGAAGGGCGGGGTGCGGTTGATGTCGGCTGCCGTACGCACGGCGAAGGGATGGGGGTCGAGGATGCGTGTTTTGTGTTCCTCAGTTTTTGACTGATTCATAACAGATAGATTTGCCTGCGGCCTTCTGATTGTTGTACCGCAGTGGTGAAACAATGAGCGGCCCTCCTGCACTCAGGAATAAGAAGAAAAGGCCGTGAACCGTTGGCTGCTGTGGATTATAATGTCTCAGACATGAAAAAACGCAGGCTCAACTTACTGTTTTGGAGGCCCAAAGAAGCCCTACGTACGAATAAGCTGGCCTGCGTTATATGCAGGCAATCCCGGCTTATCTTCCCGTACGTATGAAAATTCTTTGGTTTCCAAAACGGGATTCAAAGCGATTGCTTCAATTATTTACCGAAGGATCGCATAAATGATAACGATGTGAAGGTAGGGTATTGAAATGAAAAACAAACGACTATACAATTATATTTGTTTATTGGATGGAATTTACAGGATATAAATGTGGTGTTGTATATGAATAAATAACACTGTAGAGACGTTGCATGCAACGTCTCTACACATGCAACGTCTCTACACATGCAACGTCTCTACACACGCAACGAGCCGGATTTGCAATCCGGTCTTTATGCCACGGGTTCGCAGAACCCGCATTATCCACCGTCCGCGATGCCCCTTCGGGAATATCCTGCACAGCACAAAATATAAGCGGAAGGAAGCAGGGTAGTGTTTAGAATCGCGGGCAAGTATTCAACCGCGGCTCTTTCGGGTATTTTGTGAACTGACCGTTGAAGACGACTGAAATTTCATAGGCACTGTTGCCGTTGGTAGCCGGATTAAAACCGGAAACGCCTACATCGTAGCTGATACCGAGCTGTACACCCGCCCAGTCGAAACGTACGTAAGGAGATACCGCATCGTCCAGCCGGTACCAGCCGCCAAGAGACAGCATCGTGGTGTGTTTGTCTGCTTCTGCCCGGTTGTTGTTCAATATAAATCCGAGCGCTGCGCCGCCTACGATTTCCTGGTTATTTCCCTGCCGCTGATACAGCCCGCTCAGGTATAATTCCATTGTTTCGCCCAGGGAAACAGCGCTGCCGATAAATCCGGCATAACGTGCATTGATCTTGTTGCCGCCGCCAAGAAATGTTTCCGTTGGCTGAGTGATATGATAGGTAGAGAAACCTGCGTACCCGGTGGCGCGGGTTGCGATCCTGCCGGAATAAATCAGACCGGCACTGAAGTCGGGGTAGTTGACGTCGGCATTATTAAATGTCTCCCCGGTCGCGCGACCGGCAACACCTCCGAGATACTGATCGTTGAAGGTGAGCCTGCTGAAGTCCAGCCTTTTCTGAACGAACGATCCCTGCACACCGAAAGAGATCGTATGGGTCTCATCCGCATCCAGGTTTTTATGGTAGGCAACAGAAATGCCTGCCGTGGTGTTTTGCAAGGCTCCCTGTCCTGCCCGGTCGTACATGCCGAGCACACCGATGCCCACGACATCCCCATTGTTCAGCTTTCCTTTGAGTGTACCCATGTCGTAAGAAAAGCTGCCGGTCATATACGGATTAGCCGATACGCTGCTCCACTGTGAGCGGAAGTTGGCAGCAAGACGATAGCTTGCAGGCGTTAGCCCGGTAAGCGCCGGATTGAGACTGAGCGGTGATGCAAAGTATTGTGTGAAATGAACGTCCTGGCCAACAGCTTGCATTGTCAGGATACAGGCAGATATAATAGTCAGACTCTTTTTCATAGTGTTCATGTTGCAAATGCACATAATTAGCGGATCAGCGTAACATCTCCTTTCTGCATCACTGACCTTGTTTCGTCAAACAGCCTCACGGTGGCTTCAAGTATATAGAAGTAAACTCCCGTTTCCGCAGGCTGATTTTTGATCAGCCCGTTCCAACTGTTTTGGATGTTGTTGCTTTCAAAGACACGTTCTCCCCAGCGGTTATAGATCAGGATATGAAACCGGTCGACCGGATAGTTGCCAACGATCATGAACTCATCATTCAGTCCGTCGCCGTTGGGGGTGAATGCGGTCGGTATGTACAATTCCGGGATGTCGGGGAGCACATCCAGATATAGTGTGTCTGCATCGGGGCAGCCGTTATCGGATATAGCTGTTGCAATGATCATCTCAAGATTTTCACTTGCAATGAATTCCTGTCTTTTTTCGGTTTGCTGTGTGAAGTACTCCACAGGCAGCCAGGAGGTCACTTCGTATGGTTGTGAGCCGGAAGTTTGTACCTGTAGGCGGTCACCTGCAACAGCCCGTGTAGTATTAGCCGTGAGATGAAAATCGAATGTCTCTACCGTTACGGTTACCGACACGGTGTCTTTACAGCCGTTTTCGTTCTGTCCCCAGACACGGTATGTTGTGGTCTTTTCGGGTGAGACGGTAACGGATGCGTTAGCGCCCAGTCCTTGCCAGTTTACATGCGGCGCACCGGACACGTTGAGTGTGATGGATTGGCCGGTGCATATCGTAGTATCCGGAGTGACGGTCAGCTCCGGAGTTTCAAGAACGGACAGATTGACTGTAAGATACACGCTGTCGCATCCATATATGGATCTCAGCGTGTCGTTCACGCTTCCGGAGCTCCGGAACTCGGCGCCTTTATAGTGTATCATACCGCAGCCTTTCAGATCTTCCGTACCCGTTACCGGTATCGTATTGTCCACGACAATATCAATGGTCAGATATACACTGTCGCATCCGCCCCCGCTGCGGATCGTATCGTTAATGGCAGTTGATGCTGTATATGTAATGCCGTTGTGGACCACTTCCCCGCATCCCCCTGCAGTACGTGTTTCATGTACGGGCGTGATCACGCTGAGGTGTAACTTTACCAGACTGTCGCAGCCGGCGCTAATCGGGAAAGTAGCAGTATAGATTCCCGGGGCAGACAATGTGCTTCCGTTGAAATTATAGCTTCCTCCCGGAGGGATGCACGCGTGTATTTCCGTTTCTGTATTTGCCCCGCTGTTACGCATATCTTCTATCCATTGCCTGTTTGCGGGCGAATTAGGTGTGCCGGGCGTTTCATCAGCCGGCGCATCACCCACGCTCCACGCTGCGGCATTATTATATTGACTGCCGCCCGTAAGGCGATATACTTTTTTTTCTCCGGCAGTTGTGAAATGCACAGAAGCATTTCCCGGGTTATTGAGATTAGTGCCGAAACCGACTGAAAAATAGGGCGCACCAAGATTAGCCGGTGCAGTGAGGATGATTGCATCCCCGGAATTGGACAGCCCAAGTCCGCTCCAGCTTCCGCCGGCACTGAATCCGGTTGTGGGATACGCATAGGTTGGGGAAGAAGGGGAGACAGGCGAGGAGCTGTGCTTCTCAAATAATAAAGAGCTGGCAGGTACTATATACACGTGATCATTATTGGCATCGGTCGGGTCGTCGGGGAGTGTGATGCTTGTGTTTTTGTCGCCATCGTTGTATATCAGGATGATGGAGCCGTAAGGTACGCAGGCCCAGTTGTTGTCCTGCGAAAACCGCATGCAGCCGGTGGCAATGCCCTGCCCGGATCCGCTGCCCAGCCAGCCGTTATTATCATCAATGATCCATCCCCTCAGGTCGGCGCAACTGTCAGTGCAGGTTCTTTTGCCAACTACCACCAGCTCTGCATACTCTTTTGTGCCGCCATCTCCCTGAGATACTTCATTAATAATTAACTGGCCGCGGGAGATAAAAGAATTAAGAAACAGGGGTAACAGGATGATATATATCGAACGCATGGAAGGTGCATTATTTTTGCAAAAGTACCTGCATTCAATCGCACATCCCCACGCTGCTTATTACGTTTTGGTTAAATGATGAGCAGTTGTAGTGCGTATGTTATCAGATTGTTACGTTTTGAATTGCCAGGTATTTTTCTAATGCTTTAGCAGCTTCTTCCGGATCGTCTGACCGTGGGAGTTGGTCACGGTCAGCACATAGATTCCCGGCAGTAATCTGTGTGGCAAAGTAAGGGTCTGCAAAGTGCCCGGTTGCGAAACGAATTGTTTTTCTGTCAGAATAAATTGGCCTGTAAGATCGGTAAGATGGATGGTGACATCCCGGTGGGCGTTGCTGGTACAAAAGGAAAATTCAATGTTATCCGCGACAGGATTTACAACATATAAATCACAGGCGTCGTCCCGGATACCGGGTACCTGGTTTCTCTTTAAAGGCTTCACCACAAAATCTGCATATACGGGGAGATGATCAGACATCTCGTAAAGTGCCTCAATGACATGAGCCGGAGCCGACAGGTTGGGCGGATTCCTGGAGTTCACAGAATTATTCAGCCGTTTGCCATCCTGGCCCACTGTTGTGTAAGAGCCGGGAATATAGCCGACCCCCGATTCGTTGTCCATCACACTGCCCGACGCAAGTATAAAGTCGAAGCGATCGTCGAGGCCTCCGAAAGCGCCGCCGTCTCCCTGTGAACTACGTCTTGTGGATTGTGTATGCAGATGAGCAAAATCCTGCGATTCATTCCAGTCCCCCGGACTATCAACCGGATCGTAGAAACGGGAGGCGGGGTCAGGGCTGTTGATGAGATTGGTATATGCTTCTTCCGCGCTGCTGTATAGGTTCATATCACCCATGAGGAGATAGTTGTCTTTCCCGCCGATGCTGTTGAGGTAATTTACAATGCTCCTTGTTTCCTCTGCGCGGGTCCTCTGGTCATCCGTATTATTGCCTGCTTTCAGGTGCACCATGATAACAGTGAGAAATGTGGTATCGCGTGTTTGCGCCAGTTGTTCATCTTTATAATAAAGACGGTATGCGGTAATGTCCCGTACATTTTGGCTGATCCGTACCTGCCGTTTTAATGAGAATTTTGTTGACTTCCAGAATACAGTGCTGGTGAGCGACTGATAACCGGAGCTTTGGAATGCGCCCTTTTCCCAATCCTGGCCCAGTACCTGCTCAAGTATGGAAAGTGCGTAAACCGGGCTGCTTACCAGTTCGTTTACACCGAGGATGTCGGGTTGTATATGATCCAGAATTGTGCTGAGCCGGGGATTTTTATAAGATGTCGTATTGTTGGAAGCTCCATAGTTGAGCAGGTTGTAGCCCATTACACGTATGGTATCATTGCCGGATGCATTTGTGGCTATGACCAATAAATATAAGAGGCATGATATTACTATGCTGAACGATCTGTGCAGGACGCATACATGCGGATATTTGCATTGCCTTCCGCGAATAATAAAAAGCATACGCGAAAGTAAAAGCTTACCCCGGGCAGTGTAAAATTTCTGTGTTAAGAAATGAATATATTACTGCACTGTGTAGCCAGGATTAATGTCATCCTCATCCCATGCATTATGTAACGTAATAAGTAGTTATTGTTTGTTTTTTATAAAAGAGCAAACATATTCGTTGTAAAAAATTAATTATCAACATTTTGTAGTTTGTGGATGAGCTATTAACTTTGCAGTATAAAACAGAGGAGATGGATGCGAAAGTTACATTGAGCTTTAACGCCGAGGTTATTGATAATGCCAAAACCTTTGCAGCAAAGCAGGGAATAAGTCTCAGCAGACTTACGGAAATGCTTTTACGCAAAGCAACTACCGGTGGCTATAAATCTATAGAAGACCTTCCGGTGGCAGAGTGGGTTGCAATGGTTGCAGAAGGTCCGGCAGAATATACTACCGGGCGCCGGAGCCGTAAATCATTGAAAGACGAATATTTTCAATCGAAAAAATGAACGCCTTTCTTGATGCCAACATACTGGTAGCGGTATTGAACAAAGAATATCCGTTATATACAAATGCAGCCAGGTTGCTTAGCTTACAGGGACAGCGGAAGTGTATATTGCATACTTCTGCTGTTTGTCTTGCTATTGCTTTTTATTTTGCAGAGAAGAAACATGGCTCAGTCGTGGCACGGAAGAAGATTAGTTTGCTTGCCCGTCATCTTGCAATAGCTGATTGTGGTAAAAAGGAAACCGAAGCGGCCATTTCAAACCCGGGCATTCATGATTTTGAAGATGGACTGGAGTATTATGCCGCCATACACGCGGGTTGCACCTGTATCGTTACAGAGGACAGGAATGACTTTTATTTTTCTGATGTAGCTGTACTGGACGCCGCATCTTTTTTGCGGCAACGCCATATGCCCTCTTGCTAAATAACATCAATTACCAGATATCCAACCCGTGTTTTTTACCGCATGCCGCTGCGTCTTCGTACCCCGCATCGGTATGCCGCAGTACGCCCATCGCCGGATCATTGTGGAGTACCCGCTTCAATCTTACTGCCGCATCTTCCGTTCCGTCTGCCACAATCACCATGCCTGCATGAAGCGAATAGCCCATACCCACGCCGCCGCCATGATGGAAGGATACCCAGGAAGCACCTCCTGCTGTATTGATCAGCGCATTGAGGATCGGCCAGTCGGCTACGGCATCGGAACCGTCTTTCATGGCTTCAGTCTCACGGTTGGGCGATGCTACGGAGCCGCAGTCCAGGTGATCACGGCCAATAACAATAGGAGCTTTTACTTTCCCGCTTTTCACCAGTTCATTAAACAGCAGACCGGCTTTTTCGCGTTCTCCCATACCCAGCCAGCAGATACGTGCCGGTAGCCCCTGGAATGCTATTTTTTCTTTGGCCAGTGTCAGCCAGCGATGTAATCCTTTATTCTCCGGGAACAATTCCATCAGGGCTTTGTCGGTCGTATAGATATCCTCCGGATCGCCGCTCAGCGCTACCCAGCGGAAGGGGCCTTTGCCTTCGCAGAATAATGGGCGAATATATGCCGGTACGAACCCGGGGAAATTAAACGCATCTTTTACATCGCGCTTATCGTGCGCCTGACCGCGGAGGTTATTGCCATAGTCGAATGTGATGGCGCCCCGCTTTTGCAGCTCAAGCATCTGGCGTACATGGCGTGCCATAGTATCGAGCGAGCGCTTTATATATTCATCAGGGTTGCTGCTGCGTAATGCATTGGCTTCGGCCACACTTAAACCTTCGGGGAAATAACCGATCAGCTCATCGTGTGCGGAAGTTTGATCGGTGAGGGTATCCGGGGTAATGTTCCGGTCGATCAGCCGTTGCAGGAGATCAACGACATTGCAGCATACGCCGATGGAAACTGCTTCGCCTTTATCTTTTGCCTCCAGCGCCCAGTCAATACTTTCATCGATATCATTCGTCCATTTATCGAGGTAGCGTGTTTCAATACGCTTTTTGATCCGCCATTCTTCCATCTCTGCAGCCAGGCATACCCCTTCGTTCATGGTAATGGCCAGCGGTTGTGCTCCTCCCATGCCGCCGAGACCTGCGGTAACGTTCAGCGTTCCTTTCAGTGTGCCGTTATAATGCTGGCCGGCAAGGGAAAGATATGTTTCGTATGTCCCCTGTACGATACCCTGTGAGCCGATGTAGATCCAGCTTCCGGCAGTCATCTGGCCGTACATCATCAGCCCTTTGGCTTCCAGCTCGCGGAAGTGCTCCCAGGTAGCCCAGCGCCCTACCAGGTTAGAATTCGCGATCAGCACGCGTGGCGCATCCTTATGCGAACGCAATACCCCAACCGGTTTGCCGCTTTGCACCATGAGGGTTTCGTCTTCTTCCAGATTTCTCAGGCATTCCAGTATCTTGTCAAAGCTTTTCCAGTCGCGGGCGGCTTTACCGATGCCGCCGTATACGACCAGGTCTTCAGGACGTTCAGCAACTTCGGGGTCCAGGTTGTTCTGGATCATGCGATAAGCAGCTTCTGCAATCCAGTTTTTACAGTTCAGTGTATTGCCGTGCGGAGCTTGTATGATACGTTTTGATGGAGTTGTGGACATGATTGAAGTTTTTCGTTGAGGGGGCAATCTATTTAATGAGACAATTTGAAAATGAGTCAATGAATATAATAACAAAATCACTTCCTTTTACAATAACAGGTGCATTTTCAAATTCTCAAATTTTCAAATTGGCTAATTAATTAACCGAGCTGTGACAATGCTTCTTTTAATACGGCTTCGGTTTTATCCGCGCTGACTTCTTCCTTCACGAATGTTTTGCCTGTCACCTGCTCATACAGTTCAATGTAACGCTCGGATATGCCGTTCACCACTTCGTTGCTCATTTCAGGCACCTGCTGTCCTTCTTTGCCCTGGAAGCCGTTTTCCATCAGCCATTCACGGACAAATTCCTTGGACAGTTGCTTCTGAGTCTCGCCTTTCGCTTGTCTTTCATCGAAGCCTTCGAGGTAGAAATACCGGGATGAGTCAGGGGTGTGGATCTCGTCAATCAGGTAAATTGTATCTCCGATCTTTCCGAATTCATATTTGGTATCAACGAGGATCAGTCCGCGTTCGTTGGCGATTTTCCGGCCGCGTTCAAACAGCGCGCGTGTATATTGCTCAAGCTGTTCGTATTCCTTTTCGCTTACCAGACCCTGGCGGATGATCTCTTCGCGGCTGATATCTTCATCATGCCCTTCATGCGCTTTGGTGGTAGGAGTGAGGATGGGCTGGTCGAAATAGTCGTTTTCTTTCAGACCTTCCGGCAGTGGTATGCCGCAAAGCTCCCGTTTGCCGCTTTTGTAAGTACGCCAGGCATGTCCGGTAAGGTTGCCGCGGATTACCATTTCCACTGGATAGGTTTCACATTTGTGCCCAATGGTAATATTCGGCAGAGGGGTGCTGATCTTCCAGTTCGGGACGATGTCGGCTGTCGCGTCGAGAAATTCGGCAGCGATCTGGTTCAGCACCTGTCCTTTATACGGGATGGGGCGGGGGAGCACTACGTCGAAGGCGGAAATGCGGTCGCTGACAAGCATAACCAGGTATTTATCTGCGATTGTATATACATCGCGTACCTTGCCTTTATAGAAAGCGGTTTGGTTGGGTAAATGCAACATGTATTGAATGAATTAGAGCGCAAATATAGGCTCATCTGTTCATTTTATACCAGCTCCTTCAGCTTGTTGATCACGGTATCCACCTCTTCCCGGGTATTGTGCCGGGAGAATGAAAACCGTATGGGAACCATGTTTTCTGAGCTGCCGTTGTATAAAGCCCTGATCACATGGCTTGTATTGTTGGCGCCACTGCTGCATGCGCTGCCGCCACTGACACATACGCCTGCCATATCGAGATTGAACAGCAGCATTTCCGATCTTTCATTTTTCGGGAACGATACATTCAGCACTGTATAAAGGCTGCTTCCGTTAGTGTCACCATTGCATATAATACCCGGAAAGGCTTCCTGCAGCCGGCTGCACATATATTGCTTCAATCCGGTGATATATTCACTGTCCTTTTCGAATCGCTCTGCTGCCATCTCAAGCGCCTTGGCAAACCCAACGATACCGTACAGGTTTTCGGTGCCGGCACGCATATTTCGTTCCTGGGCTCCGCCACTGATAATTGGCTGAATGCTGATGTCTTCATTTACATACAGTACACCCACGCCTTTCGGACCATGGAATTTATGTCCGGCTGCGCTGGCAAAATGGATATGCAGATGCCGCAAGTCTACCGGGTAGTGGCCGATGGTCTGTACCATGTCGCAATGGAAAATGGCATTGTATTTTTCACAAAGCTCACCTACTGCTTTTACCTTGAGCAGGTTGCCGATCTCGTTATTGGCATGCATCAGGGTCACCAGGCATTTATCCGTAGTGTTTTTCAGTAATTCTTCGAGGTGTGTCAGGGAAATATGTCCCTTGTCTGTCAGTTTTACGATGCTGCAGGTTACAATGCCGCGCTTCTCGAGGTGCTCTGCCGTATGCAGTGTGGCATGGTGCTCTACCGGTGATGTGATGATATGGGTGCACCCCAGATCGCGTACGGCCGTGTGTATAGCTGTATTGGAGCTTTCTGTGCCGCCCGAAGTGAAGAATATCTCCCCGGGATTGCAATTCAGGATACGCGCTACTGTTTTGCGCGCATTTTCGATTGCCATTTTGGTTTCCCGGCCGTATGAGTATATAGATGACGGGTTGCCGAACTTTTCGGTCAGATAGGGCATCATGATATTCAGCACTTCCGGATCGAGAGCTGTAGTGGCAGCATTGTCAAAATAAATACGACGCATGGTAATCAGGCATTTTGCCTTGCAAAATTATAAAAAATGAATCGGATAATAATGATCCGGTTTAATGTGATAAATGTGTTGAATGTGATAAACCTATCTGTGGCCGCTGCGCTGCGCATGCTGCTGCATATATTCGTAATAGAGCTGCGCTTCGAGCTCCTGCACGATCGTTTCAATATCCTTATCCCGGTCTTCGGGGTCGTACTCCCGTTTCAGGTTGTTGGAGAACAGCAACGCTACCGATTGCCATACTACGGCTGAAAAACCGCCTTTAAGTTCCTGAATAATGGAAAAACAGTTTTTGCCCGTTTGCCGGTTGATCAGCTTTACAAGCACCTGCCCCTGGCTGATGGTCAGCTCCTCTAATTCCCCTTTGAACTGCCTGCTCAATTCTT
The DNA here is from genome assembly GCA_964527735.1 of uncultured Chitinophagaceae bacterium. GTDB lineage: Bacteria > Bacteroidota > Bacteroidia > Chitinophagales > Chitinophagaceae > JBEBVQ01. Next base: position 10,453 of record CAZGPG010000032.1, read on the forward strand.
TTTCGAGTGATTTCAGGTATTTCTTACGGGCATCTTTATCATCTTCAAGTCTTACAAGTTCCGTGTCTACATCTTTCAGTATATCGGCTGCAATAACAGCATAAGGATACACTTTATAGACATTATACCGGAGCTTGTTCCAGCGCTGCTGTTGACGGGCATATTTACGAGGCAGTTTTGCCGTTTTTACAAACTCGGGGAGGAATACCATAGCCACCGTGTCTCCCTGTTCAGTAATGATCCCTCCCAGGCGTATCGTATCCTGCCCGCCCGGTTGCGCAAACGTGGTAACGGTACAGGAAAGAAGCAGGATGGCTGCCGGCAGGAAGGTTCTATAGATCTGAAGACGAATCACAACAAGCTAAGATGGCAATACCGTTATAATACACTGCAAAGTTCCTGTATTTGACCATTCCGCGATCAAAACAGTTGTTAAATATACCCAGCCTATAAATTTATTGCATTTTTAGCATATTATAACCATTTTCTTTGTGGTAAATTTGCATTTCATTTAACAGGTTATCTTATGAGGCATTTTATCTTATATGCTGCTGCCATGGCGGCAACAGGCTTAACATCCTGCGGGGCCAGGCAACAGGCGCTCACGGAAAGCGAGCTGCATGCCCGGGTGGATTCACTGGTGGCAGAGCGGGTTGAGGCATTAAACCAGCATTATATGGAAGATCTTGAAAAGCGGATGGCCATTGAAGTAAAGGTTAAGGCAGACTCGATCGTAGCAGCCAGGGAGAACACCGGCAGATGATGGATAACGATTCAATCTTTGTATAATGAAGAAGTGGTTTTTCATAATAGTACTGCTTTGCGGAGCTTATTGGCCGGATATGTCGCGTGCCCAGGAGGTTATTTACAGCCCGTATGAGAAATTTGATCTGCGATCAGGCGATTATTCTGTAGTGGGTAAGATCGGAGGTAACCTTTTTACATACCGGTCCGGAGGTGAAGGTCACTTTCTTGATATATATGATGATTCCATGAACCGGACGGCCACGGTTATTCTTGATTTTTTTCCTGCTAAAATATACGAAACCCGTTTTGTGGCCTACGACGACCGTATACTCGTATTATACCAGGCGCTGGAAAGCGGCAAGGTAGTGCAATATGGAGCCGTGCTGGATGCACAGGGCAGGTTGTTTAAGCGCCCGGTTGCTCTGGCACAAGGCCGCAGTGGCGTCTTCGGGCAGAACCGTGAATATTTCTCTACGGTTGTATCGGAAGATAAAACCAGAATACTGGTATACAATATTACGGCCAGGGGATCGCAACTGAATTTCAGCGGCACCTGGACGGATAACCAACTGGAAGCACGCAGGAAAAGCCAGGCGGTATATGAAGCTCCGCGGCGTATTGCCGCAGGCAGCGCGTTACTGTCCAATGACGGTACTTTATGCCTCGCTGCCTATACGCCGGCAGGCTCCCGCGACTATGCAGACGGATTGTGGCTGCTGTCGTTGGCGCCGGACGACAAGGCGTTCCGTTCCGCAGCCTTTGAGCTGGAAGGCAATTTTGCCACCGGTTCTTATATGAAGCCCGACCAGCTTAATAACCGTATCTATATCGGAGGATTCTACTCGGAAAAAAAGACCGGTAATTATGATGGGATGCTGTTTGGCTATTATGATCTGAGCACGCATTCCATGCAGCAGCAAAAGCTGATCCTGATAGACGACCGCACCCGGAATGCCGCCGGTGAGCGCAATGCACGAAAGGCATTCAATGATTATCATGTACGCAACCTGATCGTGAAGAACGACGGCGGGTTTGTGCTGATTGCTGAGAATTTTTATATCTCCTCCCGCAATACGGCTTATGCACCGGGATGGGGATACTATTCCATGTATTCCTATGGGCCCTTTATGACGCCTGCTGTCCGCGAGTTTTTTTACGGGGATATTCTGGTGATATCTTATAATGCTGATGGCCAGCGGGAATGGCAATCTTTTATACGGAAAGACCAGTACTCGCAGGAAGACGGCGGGGTATTTTCTTCCTTTGCCCTGCTGAATACCGGTGGATCGCTGGGGTTTCTTTTTAATGATTATAATTCGGTACGGAGCCGCATTCAACTGGCGTCTGTTGACGGAACGGGAAAGATTGCCATGCGCTCATTGGCTGCGGGTAATAATGACGATCCCGACTGGCTTCCCCGTGCGGGAAAGCAGGTGGCCGCCCGAGAGATGGTGATACCATGTCTGCGGAAACGCCAGATATGTTTTGCGAAAATTATATTTTAATACAACAACCGCTTTGTGCTGCAGATCATCCGGAATAACAGCCCCTTTACGGTACTGATATTATTTATTTTTTCCCTTTTGATACGGTTGCCGGCATTATCACATCCGGTAATGCCCCTCCCCGTTGAAGGATTACCGGTTTACAACCTGCTGCTGTACATGACAGGTTTTTTAGTCGGGGGCTCCGCCTTCGGTTATACATTATTGACTGCTCTGCTTTTGTTTTTGCAGGCGCTGTACCTGAATACGATTGTGATCAGGCGCCGGCTCGTATCGCGGCCAACGCACATTCCTGTGTATGGCTACCTGGCGCTCACCGCCATCTTCCCCGGGTTTGGTCATTTCTCCAACCTGATTTTTGTGAACTGGTGTATGCTCGGCGCGTTGGATATGACGCTGCGTTTTTCTCAACCCGCTAATCCCCGGAAACATATTTATAATGCAGGGTTCCTCGTCGGGATGAGCACCTTGTTCCATTTTTCCTCAATCGGTTTTATACCTGTGCTGCTGCTGGGTTTGCTGCTGCTGCGGTCATTTAATCCCAGAGAGTGGTTTGTGGTTTTGCTGGGCATATGTACTCCGGTCTATTTCCTGACGGGCCTGCTTTTTCTGACAGACCGGCTGCACGAACTACAGCACTGGCCGGATCCGGGCCGGGCGCTTTCCGGACGTATTGATATTTCTGTTTATGCCGTAGGCGCCGTCGCAGGTGTCATAGCTATGACTACTGCCGGTATATATACATTGCACCAGCAGACGTCCCGCGCGGCTGTTTTTATACGTCGTGGCTGGAGCCTGGTTGTTTGCTACGGCGGGATCGCCCTGCCGGTCGCCTTTTTTATGAACGGAGCAGGGGGCGCAGCCTGGCTGGCCGTTATGCCGGCGTTGAGCCTGATCATAGTACAGCCCATGTACCTCGAAAAAAACAAACGCTTTAGTAATATTATATTTTGGTTTTCCCTGGTGTTTCTTGTTTTTTGCCAGTTGATATATAACGGATAACTTCGCATGCATTATTCCTGCTACATGCGGGTAATGAAGGTAAAGCAGCAGGATAAACCGGCAACACCGGGAAATGATATTGTAAATAAAAGACAATTACTGACAGATGAAATTCGGAATTATTGTATTTCCCGGCTCAAACTGCGACCGGGACATGATGCACGCTTTACAGGACGATCTGGAGCAGGAAGTAGTGATGCTATGGCATAAGGACAGGGATCTCAGCATGTTTTCGCAGGAAGATTGTATTGTATTGCCGGGAGGCTTTTCCTACGGCGATTACCTGCGTTGCGGCGCATTGGCTCGTTTCAGTCCTATGATGGAGCAGGTGATCCGCTTTGCCCGGGAGGGCGGAAAGGTGCTCGGTGTCTGCAACGGCTTCCAGATATTATGTGAGGCAGGCCTGCTGCCCGGAGTGCTCTTGCAGAATGATCATCAGAAATTTGTTTGTAAGAATGTGCACATTAAATCTGAGCATACAAACAGCATTATTGGAAGGCATGTAGCGAGAAAGCCGTTAAAAATACCGGTCGCCCATGGCGAAGGACGGTATTTTGCAGATGCGCCTACGCTGGAACAGCTCGAGGAGAACAACCAGATCGTCTTCCGCTATTGCGATGAGCACGGGGATGTGCGGGTACATTCCAATCCCAATGGCGCCAGCGGTAATATCGCCGGTATCTGTAATGATATGCGTAACGTTTACGGTATGATGCCGCACCCTGAAAGAGCCTGCAGTGAAGCGTTGGGCAACATTGATGGCAGAGCGATCCTGGAAGCGTTTACGTATATGAACTGATAGCTGAAATTCGCTAATGTGATAATTAACTGATTAGCTGATTAATTTAAGGTTTCGTTTATGTTTTTTTTCAGAAGTTTGTGCCTTATCGCGATAGGTTGGAGTTTTGTTACAATGACCTACGCGCAGCAGGCCATACAGGATCCTGCATCCTGGAAGTATGAAGTGAGGAAAACGGACACCGGTGACTTTTTCGTTTTCATGTTGAATCTGGAAAAAGGCTGGCATATCTGGGCCATGGAGCCGGGAGGGGATGGATTTCAGATCCCGCCCTCGTTTTTGTTTGATGATAATAACCAGGTGGAGATACTCGGCCCTGCTATGGAAAAGGGCAAGCGTGAGACGGTGGAGATGGACGGGATTGACGGTGCTGTGCATTATTACAGTAATACCGTCGAGTATATACAGCCGGCCCGGCTGAAGCCGGAAACCCGCCAGGTGAGCGGCCGGCATGTATACCAGGTATGTAATGACCGCATGTGTCTGCCGCCGGTAGAAAAAGATTTTTTGGTCGAAGTGAGCGCAGATGAATGACCGGGTAACATCCGGGGTTAGTAGTATTTATCCGGCCGGAGCTGTTTATTACCGGATGATGCAGGATAATAAAATAAAAAGATAAAGTTATCGGAGCAATGATAAAACTATGGAAGCTTTTACCGTCCCTGATTGTTGCGCTTGTTATGTTTTGTGTCCCTGCCATGCAGGCACAGATCGTACAAGACCCAACTACCTGGCGGTATGAAGTAAAAAAGCTGCAGGATAATAACTATGAACTGATCTTTCATCTGACCCTTGAGGAAGGGTGGCATATCTGGGCGCTGGAACCCGGAGGCGACGGCTTGCAGCTTGCGCCGGAGTTTTCTTTTGACAAGAATGAACATATCCGTTTAAAGGGCGGAGTGCAGGAAAACGGGCCATCAGTGACCGGTACCATGGACGGCATCGACGGCGAAGTAACTTATCTTCATGGTAGGGTAACTTACAAGCAACAGGTAACCGTATCTGCCAATACAACCATCAAGGGAAAGCATGAATACCAGGTATGCACCGACGAGATGTGCCTGCCGCCCAAGAGGAAAGCCTTTTCATTTACGATTACAGATGCAGTTGCTGGTACAGAACAGTTGCCTGTTGTGGAGACCGCCGCCGCTGATACCCCCGTGCTTGCTGCCGTTCCTGTATCCGATGGCGACGAGTCTGCCGGTGTGCCGGCAGAAAGAGTGCTGCAAACGACCATTGAACAGCAGGAATACACTTCCAATTTCGCTTTGTTTATCAGTGGCCTGGGCAATGGTTTGCTTTCGGTGATCACGCCCTGTGTATTTGCCATGCTGCCCATGACCGTCAGTTTCTTTCTGAAACGCAGTAAAGACCGGAAAACAGGTATTAAGGTCGCGCTTCAGTATTCGCTGTCTATCATCTTTATTTTTACTTTTATCGGTGGGCTTTTATCTGCCTTCTTTGGTCCGGATGCCTTACATGCATTTTCCACCAACTGGATGGTCAACATGGCGTTCTTCCTGATCTTCCTGGTCTTCGGTATCTCCTTCCTGGGCGCCTTTGAGATCAACCTCCCGTCATCGTGGGCTACCCGGCTGGACAGCAAGGCGAATACACAGAATTTCTTAGGGATATTTTTTATGGCGCTGACGCTGGTGATCGTATCCTTTTCCTGCACCGTTCCATTTATCGGCAACCTGGTAGTCTCTATCCAGAGTGGTGGCAAGATTGGGCCGCTGCTTGGGTTCTTTGGTTTTGGTTTTGGCCTGGCCTTACCCTTTACTTTATTTGCAGTGTTCCCGTCACTTTTAAATGAGTTGGGCAAGTCGGGCGGGTGGCTGAATGCGGTGAAGGTGACGTTCGGATTTGTGGAACTGGCGCTTGCGTTCAAGTTTTTGTCCAATGCAGACCTGCAGCAGGGTTGGCGCCTGCTCGACCGGGAGATATTTATTGCTGTCTGGATGACCCTTTCGTTTGCGCTGGGTCTTTACCTGCTGGGCTTTATACGCTTTGCGCACGACAGTGAGTTGCCGAAGAACGACTGGGGGCTGCCTTATATCAAAGTGCCGCGTTTGTTTTTTGGTATGGCGGCTTTAGTATTCGGGTTTTACCTGCTGCCGGGGATGTGGGGTGCGCCGCTGAACGGTATGGGCGCTTTTGTACCGCCTATGGGCACACAGGAGTTTATCTTGTCTCGCGGCACAGCGGCATCAGTGCCGACGTACAGTGAAGCGCACACCGCGGTACGTCCGGAGAAATACGTTAAACAGATGAAGATCTATGAGCCGGCGTCGGTATTGAATTATCATCTTGACACCTACTATGATTATGAAGAGGCACTGGCCGCTTCAAAAGTGCTGAAAAAGCCGGTCATGCTCGACTTTACCGGTGTCAACTGTGCCAATTGCCGCAAGTTCGAAGCTGAAGTATGGTCAAATCCGGATGTGTTGAAGCTGATGAAAAATGATTTTGTGATTGCTTCTCTCTTTGTAGATATACAATCTGTAAAGCTGCCGGAGGATAACAGGTACGATTCAAAAACACTTGGCTATCGCATAGAAACCCTCGGTGATCAGAATGTGGATCTGCAGGTCTCAAAATTTAATTCCAATACGCAGCCGTACTATTTCTTTGTAGATGAAAACGGAGTGCTGCTGGCTGATAAAGGCGTTGCATATCCGACAGCGCCTGCGGTATTTGCAGCGCATTTACGCCAGGTGATAGAGCGATACAGAGAGTTGCATCCGGAAAGCTGATGTCTTTGAATTATGAATTGATGCTTCATCCCTCATTCCTGAGGTAAATGCCTGATTTTATAAACATTTAACATGCCGGACTACCTGGATCAGGTCAGATTTGCCATATCTTTGCGCATCCTGCGATAATCTTTATTTCAGAATAATATCACAGGGATTCAAACACTGGATGCGTAGCATTATTATAGCCATATTATTGCATATTGTTACACTGTATAGTGTATCGGCCCATTGCCATTTCTTAATGGATAATGCCAGCAACTACGCAACAGAGTCTTTCTCGGGGCATTGCATTGATTATAACATTGCCGATTTTGAGTGTGCTGAATTGTACAGCGAAGATGGCTATGTCTTTTGCGAAGAGGTGGCGCCCACGCGCAGACCCGAAGACTATAAGCGGTCGCTAGTGGAAATGATCCCCTCTTCGCGGACTCATGAGTCATGCCCTTTTTCTTACGTTCCGGCTCCTGCGGTTTATCCTTTTGCATCCAGCAGAGCTCCTCTGAGTGCCTGTTACTCCTTTATCGTCAGGCTCACCCCTTTTTGATATTATTTCTCCCTGAGCCAGTCGGGCTACACCCGTAGTCTTTTCCCGGTTTCCTTCTTTTGCTGATAATTATTGCATGGCACCGGCGCCGGTAATAATGCTCCCCTGTTATTTATTGCATATAAAAAATATCATAATGAAAAAGAGATTAAATTGCGGGCGTAGGTATGCTCCGTATTTTACAAATACGATAAGGTTTCAGTGCGCTCTGTTTCTGGCGGGTGTAAGTTTGCTTTTTGTATCCTGTACTACAGGTAATGCGACTAAAGGGCAGGCCGATGAACAAGAAAAGACATACCCCGTAATTGCATTAATGGAGCGGGATACAGTCCTTGAATTACAATATGTAGCAGATATTCAAGCCCGGAAAAATATTGAGTTGCGGGCACGGGTAGAGGGCATACTCGAGAAGATATACGTGGACGAGGGACAGCCCGTTAAGAAGGGGCAATTGCTCTTCCGTATCAATGATGAAGAACTGAGAGTAGGACTTGCCAAAGCCAATGCTGCCTATGAAAGTGCTGTAGCTGATGCCAGGGTTGCTGAAGTAGAGGTTGCCAGGGTGAAAATACTGGTGGGAAAGAAAATTATTTCCGATACCGAACTGGATCTGGCAGAAGCCAGGCTGAATGCGCTTGAGGCGAAAGCAGCGCAGGTGCGGGCTGCAAAAATGAATGCGGCAAAAAGACTGTCCTACACCGATGTGCATGCCCCGTTCGATGGTATCATAGACCGTCTGCCGTTAAGAGAGGGTAGCCTGCTCACTGATGGATCGCTGCTGACGACCATCTCCGATATTCAGTCGATGTATGCATACTTCAATCTTTCTGAGTTTGAATATTTCGAGCTGATGCAGACAGGGAAAATGGAAGGACGGCAGAATAACGCGCAGTTGATACTGGCCGACGGTACCGTATATCCCTGGATGGGGGAGATCGGCGCAGCCGAAAGTGAGATTGATGAAAACACCGGTTCCATTGCGTTCCGGGCGCATTTCCCCAACCCCGATCATTTGCTCAAACACGGCGCCACTGGTAAGCTGATCATCTCCAAGACCATCAGCAATGCATTGCTCGTGCCGCAGAAGGCGGTGTTCGAGATACAGGACAGAAATTACGTCTACGTGGTGGATGAGCATAATATGGTGCACATGAAAGCATTCGTGCCCGCGCAGCGTATCGATCATTATTACGTAGTGAAATCGGGGCTTTCGGCCAATGATAAGATCGTGTACGAAGGTGTTCAGATACTACGCGACGGCGAAACGATCAATCCGGAAATGATCACGGACAATAAAACATTCAAATCCGGCAATCCCGCAGTGCATATGTAACAGGCAATCTGATCTATTCTTGATACCCATTTTTATTTCAATAAAATATCATGGTTGAGACTTTTATAAGGCGACCGGTGCTGTCGCTTGTAATATCCCTTATTATTACCCTGCTGGGTGTACTGGCGCTGGTGCAGCTTCCCGTAACTCAGTTTCCCGATATTGTACCGCCTTCGGTGATGGTGACGGCGCGCTATACCGGCGCCAATGCCGATGCTTCTGCAAAGGCCGTGGCAATGCCTATCGAGCGGGCCATCAACGGTGTACCGGGCATGACCTATATGTCTACCGTCACCGGTAACGACGGCATTACCATGATCCAGGTATTCTTCGAGGTAGGTACCGATCCGGATATGGCGGCTGTAAACGTACAGAACCGTGTTACCACCATCCTCGACGAGCTGCCGGAGGAAGTGATCAAGGCTGGTGTTACGACTGAAAAGGAAGTGAACAGCATGCTGATGTACCTCAATATCACCAGCAGCGATACTTCGGCAGACGAACAGTTTATTTTCAACTTTGCCGATATCAACATCCTGCAGGAGCTGAAACGTATTGATGGGGTAGGGCGTGCCGAGATCATGGGGCAGCAGGAATATGCTATGCGTGTATGGCTGAGGCCCGACCGGATGCTGGCGTATAGTGTGTCTACCGACGAGGTGATACAGGCGTTGCGTAATCAGAATGTGGAAGCCGCTCCGGGGAAAACCGGGGAAAGCTCCGGTAAGGAAGCACAGGTGCTCCAGTATGTATTGCGCTATACCGGTAAGCTGTTTGAGCCCCGTCAGTACGAAGAGCTGGCTATTCGCGGTGATAACGACGGCGCCATCCTCCGTCTTAAGGATATTGCAGATATCGAATTCGGCTCGATGAGCTATGGAATGGTGTCCAAGACCGACGGGCGCCCTTCTGCATCCATTATGATCAAGCAGCGGCCGGGCTCCAATGCGCGCGAAGTGATCCGGAACATCAAAGACCGGATGGCCGAGATGAAGGCAACCTCATTTCCTCCGGGTATGGAATACAATATGGCGTACGATGTGTCCCGCTTCCTGGACGCATCTATCAATGAAGTGGTGCGTACGCTTATTGAAGCATTCCTGCTTGTGTCGCTGGTAGTATTTCTCTTCCTTCAGGATTTCCGTTCCACGCTGATTCCTGCGTTGGCAGTGCCGGTAGCGCTCATTGGCGCTATGGCATTTATGCAGATGCTGGGCTTCTCGATCAATCTGCTGACGTTGTTTGCCCTCGTACTGGCGATCGGCATTGTGGTAGATAATGCGATTGTAGTGGTCGAAGCCGTACACGTAAAAATGTCTGAAGAGCACTTGCCGCCAATGGAGGCCACGATTGCGGCCATGAAAGAGATCAGCGGCGCGATCATTGCAATCACGCTTGTGATGTCGGCGGTGTTCATACCCGTAGCGTTTATGAGCGGCCCGGTGGGAGTGTTTTACCGTCAGTTTTCGCTTACACTCGCTATTGCCATTGCGATATCCGGTGTGAATGCCCTGACGCTTACTCCGGCGCTTTGTGCGATCATGCTGAAACATGGCAGCACACAAAAGAAAGGGTGGCTGCAGCGGTTCTTTAATAAATTTAACAAGGGATATGACAAGACTTCCGGTGGATACAGAAATCTGATCATGCGGATTGCCGGACGCAGGACAATTACACTGGGAATCCTCGCTTTGTTCCTGGTGGCGACCTGGGGTTCAGCGGTTATTTTGCCCGGAGGGTTTATCCCTACTGAAGACCAGGGGCTGATCTATGTGAATGTGACCACACCGCCCGGCGCTACGGTAGAACGTACGGAGCAGGTGCTGGATCAGGTTGAAGCGGCATCTAAAGGCATCCCCGGCGTAGAGAACGTTACTACACTTGCCGGTTACAGCCTGGTAAATGAGATTGCCGGCGCATCTTATGGTATGGGCATGATCAACCTCGTTGCATGGGAAGACCGCGATAATGATGTACACGGGGTGATAAAAGAACTTGAGGAGCGGACGCGCCATATTACCGATGCCCGTATCGAATTCTTCCCGCCACCCACGGTCACCGGCTTTGGTAACTCCAGTGGTTTTGAACTTCGCCTGCTCGACCGTACAGGCACGGGTGATATCAATAAAACTGCTGAGGTGACGGCGGGTTTTGTGGAAGCGCTTAAGAAGGCTCCGGAACTTAATAATGCTTTTACCAGTTTCGATGCTTCATTCCCTCAATACATGATCCATATTGACTACGATATGGCTGCAAAGAAGGGTATTACGGTAGACAACGCCATGTCGACCCTCCAGACACTGGTGGGGAGTTATTATGCAACCAACTTTATCCGGTTCAACCAGATGTATAAGGTAATGGTACAAGCTGCGCCGGGATACCGTACCTCCCCGGAGGATATCCTCAAGTTGTACGTAAAGAATGACAAAGGAGAGATGGTGCCGTATTCCGCATTTATCCGGCTGGAGCGGATTTACGGCCCCGAGCAACTTACACGCTATAATATGTACACTGCCGCGATGATCAACGGTGATGCAGCGCCCGGGTACAGCAGTGGTGACGCTATCAGGACCGTGGAACGGGTTGCCAGAGAGCACCTGCCGCGCGGATATGCATACGAATGGAGTGGCATGACACGTGAGGAGGTCCAATCGGGCAACCAGGCGCTGATCATTTTCTCGATTTGTCTTGTGTTTGTGTATCTCCTCCTTGCAGCGCAATATGAAAGTTTCCTATTGCCATTGCCTGTAATACTCAGTTTGCCTGCAGGTATATTCGGGGCATTCATTACCCTGAAGCTGGCCGGCCTTGAAAATAATATTTATGCCCAGGTGGCATTGGTTATGCTCATCGGGCTACTGGGTAAGAATGCCATTCTCATTGTGGAGTTTGCCATACAGCGGCATCGCGACGGGATGACCATTGTTAACGCAGCAATAGAAGGCGCGGTGCAACGGTTACGGCCCATTCTGATGACATCATTCGCGTTCGTTGCCGGTCTGATCCCGTTGTGTATCGCATCGGGCGCAGGCGCTATGGGCAACCGCTCCATTGGTACGGCAGCAGCAGGAGGAATGTTGATCGGTACAGTCTTCGGAGTGATCATTATTCCGGGACTGTATGTATTGTTTGCTACAATAGGCGAGAAGAGCCGGAGAAGAAGAAGCCGGAGGTTGCCGGAAGAAAAGCTCTAACCAGAAAAAAGAATCAACGAAAACGCTGAACAATGAAAGGATCGAAAATATATTTATGGCAGGTACCTTTAATAGCCATGTTTCTGTATGCATCCTGTGCAGTGCCCAAGCAGGCGGCCTTACCTCCTGAAAAGCAGATGCCTGAAGCATTTCCCGGTGCAGTCGCGGATAATGTAAGCATCGCTGCCATCACACCGGATAAGTTTTTCCCTGATCCGCATCTCCGGGCGCTCACGGCGCTTGTGCTGCAGCATAATCCGGATATGCAGATAGCGTTGCAGCGTATCAAAACAGCCGGCGCTTATCTCTCAATGAGCCGTGGAGCGCTGCTGCCTTCGCTTGGTGCAGCAGTAAGTGCGGGAGGAACCAGGTTTGGTAAGTATACCATCGACGGGGTGGGTAATTTTGATACCAATCTTTCACCCAATATTGATGAAAATCAAAAGACACCGGTATCTCCAACACCCGATATGTGGCTGGGGTTGCGTACTTCCTGGGAAATTGACCTGTGGGGACGCCTGCGCAATATGAAGAAAGCCGCCAGACTTCGCTTTCTGGCTACGCAACAAGGCAAAAATCTGGTAGCCGCCACGCTGGTGGCGCAGACGACCTTGCTTTATTATGATCTTGTAGCGCTTGATAAAGAAGCGGGGATTATCAGGGAGAATATTGAGCTGCAGGAAAAAGCGCTCGAGGTAGTGGAAGCCCAGAAGGCAGGTGGCCGGGCTACCGAGCTGGCGGTACAGCAGTTCAAGGCGCAATTGCTTAATACCCGTGCTGCAGCGCACAGGGTGGGCCAGCAGATCAATGCCGCCGAGAACCAGCTGAATGCACTGGCAGGCCGGTATGCAGGCACTATAGGGCGTGGGAGCGAGCTAATCTCCGCATCTTTTCCCCGGATCATTGAAACCGGGGTGCCTGCACAATTATTATTACACCGGCCGGACCTGCAGCAGGTACAATCGGAGCTTATGGCTTCGAAGGCGGATGTAGCTGCTGCAAGAGCCGCATTCTTCCCCGCGTTGAATATATCCGCATACACTGCATTTCATTCGTTCAACCCCGGCCTCTGGCTGGGAGCTGCTTCGCTTGGGTACCAGTTTCTGGGCGGGCTTACGGCGCCCATTTTCCAGCGCAATCAGATCCGTGGTCATTTTAATATTGCCACGGCAGCACAGGAAACGGTGTTTTTTGAGTACCAGAAAACAGCATTGAATGCATACCGTGAAGTAATCACACTGCTGCAGGAGATCGATGCCGGCCGTGAGATACGCCAGTTGAAACAGCAGGAAGTAACCGCGTTGGAGCAAGGTGTGCTTGCCGCAAATGATCTGTATGTGACCGGCTATGCCAGTTATCTGGAAATTGTTGCTGCACAGAAAAGTCAGCTCGAGGCACAGTTGCAACTGGTGAATACCGAGCGGAATATGATGATATCGCTCATCACGTTATATCAGTCATTAGGCGGCGGCTGGCAGGGGAATTGATAATTATCCCGTACCTTGCAGCGCCTTTTATCCGACCGGAATACCGGTAATCCTAAATTTATACAAACATGACAGAAAAGAAGTCGCCCGCAGTATCTCATCTGCGTACCTCGGGTATTGCAGAGGGGATTTCGTTCTTATTGCTTCTGGGTATAGCAATGCCGCTGAAGTACATGGCCGGCATCCCGGAGGCCGTAAAATACACCGGATGGATACATGGTATACTCTTTGTCTGGTACGTGTTCAGCATTGTGTGGGTACGTGAAACCGTGGGATTATCCTTCAAAAATTCCCTGTTTGCTTTTGTTGCTTCTTTGCTGCCGTTTGGCACCTTTTACGCTGATAAAAAAATATTCAGGCATTTACAATAATCTGCGGGTACATTTGCACCGGGTTTCTGCTGTTTTTTAATAGTGGAGTTATGATTTGTATTTCGTTAATTTGCCCTTAATTTTACGCACCAATTTTCAGGTATGATTGATGTTTTGCTCGGCTTGCAGTGGGGAGACGAAGGGAAAGGGAAGATAGTAGACTACCTTGCTGCACAGTACGATATTATTGCCCGTTTCCAGGGCGGCCCCAATGCAGGGCATACTTTGTATGTGGATGGGAAAAAAGTGGTATTGCATACCATCCCTTCAGGGGTGTTTCAGTCGCATTGTCTCAACCTGATCGGCAACGGTGTCGTCATTGACCCGGTTACGCTGCAAAAGGAGATACAGACGGTTGCCGCCCTGCAGCCCGATCTGCTGCAACGCCTGTTTGTATCGCGTCGCGCCCATCTGATCATACCTACGCACCGGGCGCTTGATGCCGCTTCCGAGGCCGCGAAGGGAAAGGAAAAGATAGGTTCCACCCTCAAAGGTATCGGTCCGGCATATATGGATAAAACGGGCCGCAACGGGCTTCGGGTAGGGGATATTCTCACCCGGGATTTTAAAGAGAAATACGAGCGCCTTAAAGCCAAGCATCTCCAGATGCTCAGCCAGTACGACCATGAGGTGGCTTGGCAGGAATGGGAATCCACATTCCTCGAAGCGGTGGAGTTTATGCGAAGCCTGCAGATGGTGAATGCAGAATACTGGCTTGATGATCACATTAAGAACGGTAAAAAAGTACTTGCAGAAGGAGCGCAGGGTAGTATGCTGGATATAGATTTCGGCACTTATCCCTTTGTTACCTCATCCAATACTATAGCGGCAGGTGTCTGTAACGGGCTGGGCGTTGCGCCTTCCCGGATCGGCGAGGTGTACGGTATCACCAAAGCTTACTGTACCCGTGTAGGCGGCGGACCTTTCCCTACCGAACTGGAAGATGAAGCCGGAGAGGCGCTGCGCAAGGCAGGCAATGAATTTGGCGCAACAACAGGACGTCCAAGGCGTTGCGGCTGGGCCGATCTGGTAGCGCTGCGCTATGCAGTGATGCTCAGTGGGGTTACGCGGCTGATCATGACCAAAGCCGATGTGCTGGACCACTTCGGTGAGATACAGGCGGCAGTTGCTTATAAAGTGGATGGGGCAGAAACCTCAGAGCTGCCTTATGACCTCTGCAGTGTGGATGTTGCGCCGGTGTACCGGTCATTTCCCGGCTGGAAGGAGCCGGTGAGCAGTTGCAGCAGCTTCGAAGAGCTGCCGCAGGAGTTCAGGGATTATTGCAGCTTTGTGGCCGGTTTTCTGGAGACAAAGATCGCCTATGTTTCCAACGGAACAGGACGGGAACAACTGTTGATTATCCCTTAGAGAAATTTTTATATTTTTTAGTCAAAAAAAAATTTGGCAAATTCCGCAAACAGTTAAAATTTTACGGCAGCAATAGTTATGAGTGCTATGAAATCGAATCCTGGTAAAAAGACATCCGCGGCTAAGAGCGCGGCAAAGGCTGACAAACCGGTAACAAAAAAAGTCTCTTCCAAGTCTGCCAAAACAGAAGAGGAAGATGAAGAAAATGACGTTGACCCGGAAGTAGGGCAGAAAGCCGGAGCCGTGAAGAAGCCAACCGCTGCAAAAGGTGGTAGCAAGAAGAAGCATGACGAAGACGATCTGGATGACGAAGACGATGATCTGGAAGAAGATGATTTTGATCTGGACGAGGAAGAAGATGATTTTGATCTGGACAAAGATTTTGAAGAATTCGAATTGCCTAAGTCTAAAAAGTCTTCCGGAGGCCGGACCCCGTCCAAATCCGACGATGATGATTTCGATATTGATGATGAATTTAAAGACCTTGGTTTTTTCAATGACGATGGCTTTGATGATGAAGACGATGATTTTTAACCTGTTATCATATTGAACCGTTTAACGGCTACATTCTCACTTGCCGCCGGGCAGGCAGCACAGATAAAGGGACAAATGCTGAACTGGGTAAATCAGTTCGGCATTTTTCTATTTCTGGATAGTAATGATTATCCCGACCGGTATGGTCGGTACGACTGTATGGTTGCTGCCGGAGCCGCCAGTGAGATACATTCGGGAAACGATGCCGGCAAAGGCCTGGGCGCGTTGCAGGCATATACCGGCGGCTGGCTGTTCGGGCATATCAGCTACGATAGCAAAAATCTGCTGGAGCCCCGTTTGTCATCCCGCCATATTGCACAGCACCAATATCCCTTGTTTTATTTTTTCTGTCCGGAGATTGTATGCACCATTGCCAGGGGCGGAGAAGCGCTTACAATAGAAGCAGCAGGCATCAGCCCGGAGATCATCTACCGGCAGATAAACGAATGTGCTCCCGTTGTGCGTGCGCCGCTGCCGGAATTGCATTTTCGCCAGCGTATGGAGCGGGAGGCTTATATAAATACTATTGGAAAGCTGCGCCGTCATATCGCCGAAGGAGATTGCTACGAAGTGAATTTCTGTAGTGAAGGATACTGCCTTGATGCGGCTGTAGATCCGTTGCAGGTATTCGCTCATCTCAATCATCTTTCTCCGGCGCCGTTTGCAGCCTGTTACCGGCTGAACGACCGCTATATGATGTGCGCCAGTCCGGAGCGTTATCTGCAAAAAGCCCATGACATACTTCGCTCGCAGCCCATCAAAGGCACTGCCCGCCGCGATCCTGATCCGGAGAAGGATATGGCGATCAGACGGGCGCTCCGGGAAGATATTAAAGAACGCGCCGAGAACATCATGATCGCTGACCTGGTGCGTAACGATCTCGCACGCAGTTGTGTGCCGGGAAGCATTAAAGCCGACGAATTGTTGGGGATCTACAGCTATCCGCAGGTGCATCAGATGATCTCAACCATCAGCGGTACTATGCGGCCCGATGTGCCTTTTACCGATGCCATCCGGCATTCATTCCCGATGGGCAGTATGACCGGTGCGCCGAAGTTCCGGGTCATGGAGCTGATCGAGCAATACGAAACCGCCCGGCGCGAATTGTTTTCCGGAACGGTCGGCTACATCACGCCCGGCCAGGATTTCGATTTCAATGTGATTATCCGGAGCCTGTTTTATAATGCATCCGACCGGTATCTTTCCTACCAGACCGGCGGCGCCATCACCTACGACAGCGACCCGCAAAAAGAATGGGAAGAGCGCCGGCTTAAAGCCTGGGCGCTGGAAAAGATCTTTTGCCCGCCTGGGGAATGATCTCCTCTCTCACACCGGCTACGCCGGCAATTTTCTTTATAGCACCTTAAAAATCGTGTGCGAGTAACCATTTCATTATAAGAGCGCTGTCTGCCCGCCGAAGTGTCCACGTGAAAAATATATGTTCCCGTGGCATTAATTTTTTGTATGTGCAGGCCTCTTGCATAATAGAATGATATGGGAACGGACAAAAAAAATACACCGAAAGACATACCACCCCAGCAGCAGCACACGCAGCCCGGGGTAGAGCAATATATGCGGCCTGAGCCTGTCTATGACAATGGCCGGCCGGGGTCTGACAAGCTGAAGGGAAAGACGGCTATCATCACCGGTGGCGACAGCGGCATCGGGCGGGCTGTTGCCGTCAGTTTTGCGAAAGAAGGCGCCAACGTGGTCATCGTCTACCTGAACGAGCATAGCGATGCTGAAGAAACAGCCGGGGCGGTAGCCAAATACGGTGGGGAATCGCTGCTGATCGCTACGGACATCAGTGAGGACGGCAATTGCAAGGATATTGTCACGAAGACATTGGAGCGGTTCGGAGCGATAGACATTCTTATCAACAATGCCGGTATGCACTACCCGCAGGAGCGGATTGAGGACATATCTGTAGAGCAGCTTCGGGTAACGTTTGAGGTGAATATTTTTTCCCTTTTTTATCTCTGCCGGCATGCCCTGCCGCATATGAAGCCCGGCAGCGCGATTGTCAATACCGCTTCCATTACCGCGTACCGGGGCAATGAAGAGTTGATCGACTATGCGTCGACTAAAGGCGCGGTAGTCGCATTTACGCGCAGCCTTTCCCAGTCGCTCGCCGATAAAGGGATTCGCGTAAACGGCGTTGCGCCGGGGCCGGTATGGACGCCGCTGATCCCGGCTTCATTCTCCCCCGATAAGGTAGCCGAATTTGGAAAAGATACGGCGATCGGCCGTGTTGCGCAGCCATTCGAGATTGCTCCTTCGTTTGTATTTCTTGCGTCTGAAGACGCGAGCTATATGACGGGGCAGATGCTGCATCCAAACGGCGGCTCCGTCATTAACACCTGATTTGATTATTGATCATTATAATAAACCAATCGAAAATGAATTCAGTACCAATGACGTACGCGCAGGCGCAGATGCTGTGTAAGCGGTTTCAATACCTGTGCGGCAAAGCGATCGACCCCCATGTGATGGGGAAGGGGATCATTGAATGTGTGGCGGTTGCCCCTTTTGAAAAAAGCCATAAATGGATGTTCGCGGAGTTATACCGCGAATTGGAAGACGCTCAAAAAGCGCTCGGGTTGTACAAGCGCGATGAATATGATGTTGTACTGCTTGCGTTTCCGCTGCTGCGCAAGCGGGGTGTCAATTATATAGAGCTGCGGAAATACCTTGCCATGTACCATGGCCCGCTGGAGGCATCCGCCTACCAGAGCGTTGTCTGGTTGTGAGCGTTTATATTATTTGTCCCCGTCATCCCGACCGCAGCATCCTTCCCACCCGTCATTCCGACCGCAGCGAAGCGGAGTGGAGGAATCTCATCCTCGCCACAACCAAGCATCTAAGGATGCGTTGTGGTTCTAAGCATAAGATCTCCCACTCCGTTCCGCTCTTCGCTCTCGCTCACCGCTCTTCATTTCCTTGGCGCTTCAGCTTCTTCAGGCGATCCCAGACACACATCAGGTGCACGGCCTCCGTCATCCGCATCAGCCCATCCATGATGCCCGACACATCACAGTCGTCCTCCACCACTTCCGGCGTACAGTCGCTCAGCGAGTACGTCAACAGCTCGTACAACTCCGACAACCAATCCTGCACACTCCGCACCTTAAACAACCTGCGCAGCACCAGCCCCGGCGCACTCCATTCCGACCGGTTCAGATGACGGGGATAGTACAGCGCCGCCACCTCCTCCTCAGCGCCGCGGGGCAGGTACAACACCGCCGGCGGTTCGCTGGCGCCGCCATCATTGCCCTCCAGGATGTGCAGCGCCCATAGCGGCGTTTCGTACCGTTGGAGCAGCGACGCGCACAGCACCAGGCGGCAGACCGACACATAAAATTCCAGATGCACCCCCGTCTCTGCCAACGGCCACGACGGCTCCGACAATACCGCCTCGCGCCACCGGCTGATCCGCTCCTGCGCTTCCGGCAGGGGATAGGTGCGGAAGAACGCCGCCGCTACCTGCAGCGGGTCAGCCCGCTCTTCGGCCGTGAGTCCTATGGGGAACCAGGGTATCCGTAGATTCCGGCGTCTGGGGCATGGTTATGGGTAAGCTTGCCTTTCCCTGCTGATGAACTCACAAATCGAATTCGGATTTGAGGTTTCAAAAGAATCACTCACCTCAAATTGACTCTCGTTATACCTTTTTATTCCGTGGCTTTCCAAGTCCTGCGAAGAAAGGACTTTATATGACAAGCTAAGTATTCCAGAGAATAGCATGCCTGCACAAATCAATTTATTCGCTACCGCAGTCAGCCGCCCGATTACGCTATGAACTTTTTCCTCTACCGGTAGCCTGATCCTATGGCAGTCCCAAATACACGCTTGATTAACTCCCTGGTTATGATAAATCCCGGAAGTCCTGAGCTGCTTCGAAAACCTGAGCGTTCATGCATCCGCAGAGGGATTTACCGCTATAGGTTTCATGTCGATGATCAGCGTATGGAATCTACCAGCAGAACTGCCGAAGTTGCTAAAAAAAAGGCACATTTGCTGGTTGGAAGGTTTTTTCCTGTATTCTATCAGACAATTTACTCCGGAAGAGAAGTACAGTATTCTTCAGGAGGCAGAGCGTGAAGAAACAAGAATAGCGCCTGCATTGTCGCTCTATTTTGCCCAGCCCATCTTGAATGCCTTCGCCACAAGACCAGCACTATTTGGTACATCCAGTTTCAATAACAGACCATTCCGGTAGAACTTAATTGTTCCGACACTCAGAAATAGCAGGGCGGCAATTTCCTTGTCCGTTTTGCCCTCCGCTATAAGTTGCAATATCTCTTTTTCGCGCTCGGTCAGTGTGCTTTTTGATGTAGCGATTCTTTTGTTCCCTTCTGTTTCATTGGCCATCCGGTCTGCAATGCTTTGCTCCACATATGAGCCACCGTGGTAGACGGTTTCGATGGCTTTAACCAACTCGTGTTCATCGGCCGTTTTCAGGAGGAATCCTTTTGCGCCCTGCCACAACAACTTCCGGGCATACATGGTGCTGTCAAAATTGGTTACCACCAATACATTGAGTTTGGGAAATTGTTGCATCAGTTCAGGCATCAGTTCATCACCTGTTTTATCACTGAGTTGGATATCCAGAAGTAATACATCCGGCAGTTCCACCGCCAGTCCATCCAGTAATTCTTGCCCGGTTTGATAAACACCGCAAAGGCGGATGTGTTCATAATTAGAGAACATCATGCTCATCCCCTGCAGCACCATGGGATGATCATCTGTGATCGCGACCTGTATTTGCATAACTTATTTGTTTGGCATAAGGCAAATATATCATTTTTACTCACCGTCTCCCAACTTGCCTGCATCAAATAATATGTGTACTGCTGTGCCTTTGTTTACCTGCGACAGCAGTTCCATTGTGCCTTGTAATGCATTTACCCGAAACCGGAGGTTATCCAGTCCTACGCCCGAAAAAGGTTGCTTTGTTGTGTCAAATCCGTGGCCGTTGTCCTCGACAATGATTCCAAGTGTGCCTTCCACCAGCATCACCTGCACGGAGGCGGATGTGGCATGAGCGTGTTTGATGATGTTTTGCACCAGCTCCTGTACGATGCGGTAGCACATCAGTTCGGTGGCTTTGTGGAGTTTATCTGCGATGCCATGGCACTGTACCGTTATCTGAAGCTGATTGGTATTGTTGATATCGTTGCAATACATGTCGAGCGCTTTTTCCAGATTGTATTTTGTAAGCACATCGGGTATCAGGTTATGGGCCATCCGGCGCACCTCAGCGGTCGTGTCTCCCAGCATTTGCGCGACATGCTCCAATTGCGCCTTGCCCGCAAAGTCGCCATAGGTTTTATTAAGGGCGGATAAATTCATTTTTACGGAGGCCAGCATACCGCCGATGCCATCGTGCAGCTCGCGGGATATGCGACTTCGTTCTTTCTCCTCACCTTCTATCATGGCATGCAATTGTTTTGTTTCTTCTTCTTTCAGTGCCACTCTTTGTCGGTGGCGGGTATTGCGGTAAAGGAGTATCAGCAAAGCAATAATGAGCAGGGAAACCAGGGTAACGCCCGCCATCTGAACATTAGACGCTCTGAGTCGGGCCTCTTTTTCCCGGAGACTGGCACGCTCCTGCAGCAATTGCTTATCCTTTTCGGCTGTACGATACCGCACCTCCAATTCGTTGACTTCCCGGATTCTTTCTTTATTGAAGATGCTGTCATTTAGTATTGTCAATTGCTGGTGATGATATAACGCTTTCTGATAATGCCCTGTTGCCTCAAAAAGCTGAACCAGCGTTTTATGTATCTGGGGGAGTTCATCCCTGATCTCGAGGTCTACGGCATGTTCCAGAACGTCTTTTAGCTGTTGCTCTGCCCGGGTGTAGTCTTTTAGCTGAAAATAGGCGTACCCCAGGTTTTTACGCAGTTCGAGGAATGACTGATAGGGGTCATTGGGAGTGAGCATATGTTCCGCCTTTTTCAAATAAGCAATGGCCTCCCGGGGTTTACCCTGCCGGAGCAATATGTCTCCAAGGCTGGTATAGGCTGCAATTCGGCCAGCTGGATGCTTTATGCTATCTGCCAGTGTCAATTGCTCCCGGAAGCAGGCCATCGCTTTTTCTTCTTCGTTCAAAAGCAAGTACGCCTCACCTTTGTTGCCCAGGATTGTAATCAGGAATTGCAGGTATTGTTTCGATCTGCAGATCGCTTCGCCCCGTTCCAGCGACCGAAGTGCGGTCTCCGGTTGTCTTAGTCGTATGTATACGGCACCAAGATTAATCATGGTATTGATCCTGGTGTGCTCATCTCCCTGAATAAATTCGTTCATTCTCAGGGAACTGTCCAAGTAGGCGGCCGCCCGGAGATAATCGGCTTTAAAATAATAGAGTGTGCCCATATTGCCGTATATCGACACCAGGGTTTTTAAGACATGGTTGTTTTTTTCGATGCCGGCCTTGTAATACCAGATGGCTTTTTGATATTGCTGCAATGCATCATCCAGCCTGCTTTGACGAAGATGTACTCCGCCAATGAAATATAAAGACTGCAGAATGCCATTTAAATACCCCGAGCTTACAGAGCGCTCGTACGCCCGGTTATAGAAAGGAATCGCACTGTCCAGCACACCCTGTTGCTCGGTCAACGTTCCCAGTTCCACTAATCGGAACACCTCCACAGAATCCTGATCAAAGCTGGTAAGGTTATTCAGTCTTGCGGACTCATTGTAACGTGCGGCAGGACGCTGGGCCGTCGCGTTTTCTATGCAAAATGCATAGAAAAACGGCAGGCAGAGTAGCCATATGGGGAAATGTTGGCGCAAATGAATGGATGCTTATTTGGTTGACTGAACCTGCAAATTATGCATATGTTGCCTAAAATAGCGTTTCTGATTCCCGGAAAACACAATATTATAATGTGTGAAAAAAAATAAAATATTACTTTTGGTAGTACTGGCTGTCGTTTGATTGTTTCAACTTTGAGCTGCAAAAATCATTCTTCACATTCACTAAAACACCGGCAAATGATAAAACTGAAATACACAAAAAAGGCATTGTGCTTACGGGCATGTTGTAGCAGGATGTTAAACGTCTTGTTGGTAGTCATATTATCTTCCAATATGCTGAGCGCACAGGATCCGAATTTTTCCTGGATAAAGAGGCTGGGGGGGGCGTCAAATGATGTTGGATTCGGTGTTGCGTCGGATCCTAACGGCAACGCTTATGTAGTGGGAACGTACACAACTTCGGGTAATTTTAATTCGGGGGGAACAGGCGGTGAACTTACATCGGCTGGCTCAAGTGATGCTTTTCTGGTGAAATACGACTCAACCGGTAAATTTCTCTGGGTTAAAAGTTTGGGCGGGTCTGGTGAGGATACTGCTTATGCGGTTACAACTGACGCGAGTGGGAATGTGATTGTGACGGGCAGTTTTGGTTCTTCAAATTTTAATCCCGGAGGCTCTGGTGGAACTTTCGCCACTGCAGGGTTGCAGGACATCTTTGTAGCTAAGTTTAATTCAGGTGGAACGTTGCTTTGGTCTAAATGTATAGGCGGTACAGCCAACGATATAGGAAGGGGGGTAGCGGCTGACGGCTCAGGCAATATATATCTGACCGGATATTTTAGGTCGACAAACGTGAATTTTAATCCCGGGGGAACCGGGGGGACGTTAACACCAACGGGTTTAGACGATGCATTTCTTGTTAAGTATGATCCCAACGGTTCATATCTCTGGGGTAAAAATCTGGGCGGTTCAGGGATGGATTTAGGATTTGCGGTAACGGCTGATGGCACCGGCAATGTATTTGTGACGGGAACATATTCAAAAGATGGTGCGAATTTTAATCCCGGGGGCACCGGCGGTACGCATACCGCCACCTATGGTGCTGAAGATGTATTCCTCGCTAAGTACACCTCCGCAGGTGTGTTTTTATGGTCAAAAAACATGGGAGGTTCCGCAAATGGGGACCGGGGTTACGGGCTGGCAGCTGATCCAAGCGGAAATATTTATGTTGCCGGGTCCTTTGCACAAACTGGGGAATTTAATATGGGCGCCGGCGGCGGTTTAGTTAATACTGCGGGAGCGCACGACGCCTTTGTTGCAAAATATGATGTGTCGGGGGGGCTGATATGGGTACGCGCCGGCGGTGGTAAAGGTGGTGATTATGCTTATTCTGTTGCAACGGATCCAAACAGCAATGTTTATATCATTGGGTTCGTTGGCGATCCAGGCGGAGATTTTAACCGGGGCGGGCCGGATGGCGTAGTAACGGCTCCAAATGGTAATGTGTTTATTGCCAAGTACGCTGCGATGGGGGATTTTCTCTGGGTAAAAAGCCGTGGTGGTCCATCATTTGATTATGGCTACGGAATTGCGTCTCATCCAAGTGGAAACCTATACCTTACCGGGTGGTTTTATAATTCAATGAATTTTAATCCCGGTGGTACTGGCGGTTCTGTTTCCTCTACCGGAGCTTACGACGGGTTCATTGTGGGTCTTCGGCAGAAATGTGAGGTTTATTCATTTTTCACAGAAACGGCCTGCGATAGTTTTGTACTCAATGGCCGAACCTACACACAATCTGGTGTATATAAAGATACTTTGGTTACTGGCACTAATTGTGATAGCATTGTGACCCTTTCCCTGACCATCAAGGGGCTGAGTACTGTTAACCCGGTAGAAACCGGCCAGTTTTGCGATTCTGCGTCATTCAACGGGGTAACCTATACATCTTCCGGTAACTATTGGCAATACTACAGCAATGCAGACGGATGTGACAGCAATATCAACTACGAGTTGACCATTGGGCACAGCAACGCGGCCTCCCTTTCCATCTCAGCCTGTGATAGTTTCGAATACCAGGGAATTGTCTATACCAATTCGGATATTATTTTTGGAACCTTTACCAATGCGAGTGGTTGCGATAGTGGCGTAGTGCTCGATCTGACCATCAACACGAAGCCGGAAGCGCTGGTTACAAAGTCGGATTCTACATTGCGTGCCAACGAAGCGGACGGTTATCAATGGGTCGATTGTGACCAGAATTTTCAACCGGTTCCGGGTGCTACCACGCGCAGCTTTACACCTCAGGTGACCGGAAATTACGCTGTAATAATCACGCAAAGTGGTTGTGAGGACACGTCCATATGTGTCCCTGTGGAGATAATCGTAGGGGTGGGTTTGCTGGGTGCAGATAGCAAGATGGCATTGTTTCCCAATCCGGCGTATAATAGCCTGACGATTCAGTCAGCACACAGCCTGAAGGGAGCAACTATAAGAGTTATGAATGCTGTCGGTCAGACAATACATAAACAGGCGGGCGCTGTCGGAAACGTTGTTACTTTGGATGTCAGCAAGTACGACAACGGTATCTATATTGTAGAGATTATCGAAGGTGACCACAGCGTACGTATGCGGTGGGTGAAAACCGACGAGTAATTTTAAGGATCCAGTTTTCCCCCGACACAATTCAGTTGTCTCAGATTTTGAGACAACTGAATTTATAAATAAAATACCACATATGCGCCCTGTTCTTAAGCGTTTGCTTTCTCTGGCCGTTTCATTGACGGTCATGTATTTGCCCTGTTGCATGGCCGACGAAATACAGGAGGGCCCTGCCTATTCTTTCGATTTTGTTGAAAACAGAGGGCAATGGGCGGACGAACCAAGATTTAAGGTGGAACTTCCTGATGGTGCTTTATTTCTTACTGACAGAGGGTTTGTGTATCATTTTGTAAGTCTGGAAGACATGGGACTGCTCGAAGACGTATCCTGTGGAGGCGCTGCGCATAAAGATAGCAGAGTTGGCAACAAGGATATCCGATACCATGCATATCGGGTGAACTTCGTGGGGGCTAACAGTGATGTTTCTTATATAACCAGGTCCAGGCGAAGCTATTATCATAATTACTTCATCGGGAACGATCCTTCCAAATGGGTTGGAAAAGTTGCTTTATACGGGGAGGTAGAGCAGCAGAATATTTATAATGGCGTGAACCTTAAATTGTATTCGCAGGGTGCCAGGTCGATCAAATACGATTTGGTGGTGGCTGCCGGTGCGGACCCGGCACAAATCGCATTTTCATTTGAAGGTGTCACGCCGCAAATCAATGAGGAAGGACATATGGTGCTTCGGACCAGTGTCAATGAAGTCATAGAAAAGGCGCCATATACCTACCAGGAAATCGACGGCCGTAGGGTTATGGTAAAGAGTAATTATACATTGGTTGACGGACAGTTGCGCTTTGCTTTTCCAGATGGATATAATCCCGATTATGCTTTGGTAATTGACCCCGATCTTATTTATGCCACCTACAGCGGAGGCATCGGAGGCAGCAACTATGCGCATTCAACGACTTATGATGACGAAGGGAATGCGTATTCCGCCGCACAGGCCTCTACTACCGGCTGGCCCACTACTATAGGCGCTTACCAGACAACCTTCCCCTCCGTTACCGCAGCAATTAATAAGTATAATCCGGATGGGTCGTCCCTCATATACTCAACCTATTTCGGAGGTTCTACAGCTACCTGTCAGCCGAGTTCACTTAGGGTGAGTAATACCAATGAATTATATTTGACGGGTACGGTGACTACATCGACGATGCCGGTTACCACGGGTGCATTTCAGACGTATATGAACGGGCTGGCCGATATCTATATAGCGCGTTTTTCTGATGATGGCAGTGTGCTTCTGGCGTCCACCTACATCGGTGGTTCCGGCATTGAAGCATCGTTGTCAGGCAGCTCGGATGTTTATAATAACCTGGGGGACTACAGATCGAATCCTGTAGATGTCGCACTGGATCAGAACGGCGCTGTATGGATTACCTCCACGTCGGGCTCCAGTAACTTTCCGGTAACCGCAAATGCCTATCAGGGTGTGCGGTCGGGAGGCTTTGACGCGGTATTATTCAAGATGTCGCCGGGTCTTGATACGTTAATTTATAGTACCTATCTGGGCGGACGCGGCTGGGATGGCGGCCTGGGCATCGAGTACAATTCCAGGAATAATACCGTTGGGGTAGTCGGCTATACGGCAAGCAATAATTTTCCAACCACGACAGGTGCTTATAAAGCGGCTGCTCCGGGTGGGGTGGATGGTTTCGCATTACTTATGGAAAATGGCAGCTATCAGTTGCTTGCATCCACCTATTTGGGTACTTCCGGTAGCGATATTGCGATGAGGCTGGCCTTTGATTGTGCAGATAATTTTTTCGTGTCCGGGACAACAAACGGTAATTACCGGATCACCAATAATACAGCGCAGGGAGCGACCGACGGATTTATCTTCGTGGATAAATTAAATCCGTTATTGTCGGCTTCTATAGCGTCCACCCGTACTAGCTCAAGGCACCAGGGGAATATTTACGTTGCAGCCTCTGCCTTGGCCGTCGATATCTGTGGTAATATAATGGTCGCCAGTATCGGCGGCATTCAGCATGATGTCCCATTGACCGCGGATGCCTTTCAGACAAAGCCTTCTGCATTTTATTTCTCCGTATTTAAACCCAATTTTTCCGGATTAAAATTCGGGAGTTACTTCGGTCTGCAGGAGCATTACCATCCGGGTATGTCCCGAATCGACCCCCACGGGCGACTCTACCACTCTGTATGCAGCAATACGCCAGATTTCCCGATTACCCCCCGTTCCTTTAGTCCGGTGAAGAAGAATGCATCACTGGATAACATTACCTTCAAGTTTGATTTTGATGCCGTGTTCATTGTCAGCGAAGGACCCCGAAGTGGTGGCGGCGCCAATACGGATCGGATTCATTGTGTGCGCGGCTGTAAACCTGGATCAATACACTACAAAGTAAAGCCGAAACCCGTGCCGACAACCCTGAAATACCATATCAGTGGGGATGCGATAAATGGCACGGACTATCAATGGATACCGGATTCGATAACCATTCCTGCAGGTGCGTCAAATGCTAAGATTGAAATTAAAGGTCTGCTTCCTGTCAGTGCCGGCGGTCCCAAGCATGTAGTGATCAGTATGATTGCCCCCTGCGATTGTGAAGGAATGGAAAATATTCTTTCCCGGGATACCATCTGGATCTTTGATTCTCTTTACGTGAACATTCCAAAACCTCCGGATACTGTTTGTTCCGGCACAGCAGTTGATATTGAAGCGGAAATTGCAACTACACTAAACTATGTATGGTCGCCCGCCCAACAGATTTCTTCCCCTAATTCGCTTAAGATCCAGGTGGCGCCGACAAAAACGACTGTGTACAAAATTACAGCTTTTCAGCCCGGTGCGCCTGCAACCTGCCCTTCCCGTACCGCCAGTTATCAGGTTGTCGTTGAGCCTTTCCCTGAAGTGCGTACCAGGGATTTGATAACGTGTAGCGATGATTCAGTCGATGTGGTCGCGGTGGTCGGAGTGGAAGATATCAAGTATAATTACCGCTGGTCGCCCCCCGATTATTTAAGAAACAGTCAGGACCCGGTCAATAAATTCAAGGCCCCACCCGGCGAGTACATTAAAACATTTATTGCCAGTTCTCCCGTAGCAAATTGTGCAGACAGCAGCAGCTCAAAATTCACCATACTGCCACCTTTTTTCGACTTTGACTGGCTTTCCCCCAAAGATACAACCATTAATTATGGAGATTCCATACAGCTCAATTCCGGAAGCGAAGCGATTGCCTGGTACTGGACACCATCCACTTATCTGAGCTCTGTTTCCGATCAGAGTCCCTGGGCAAGACCGTTAACCTCCATCATTTATACCGTCACGGGAATGAATCAATATGGTTGCAAGGGGTCGGCAGATATAAAGATCAATGTGGACTACAAATCCAATATACGGATTCCGAGTGCTTTTTCTCCTAATGGAGATGGCCTTAACGATGTATTCAGAGTAGATAATGTGGTGTTGGAAAAGCTGATCGAGTTTAAGATTTTCAATCGTTTTGGGCAATTGGTATTTGAAACCCGGAACCCCTCCGAGGGATGGAATGGCGTTTATGACGGGAAGGATGCGGATATAGGGGTGTATTTTTATACGATACTTCTGGAGTCTACGCCGGAGAATAAAGTATTGGTATTTAAAGGGGATGTCACGCTGATCAGATAGTTGTTAGTGTAACACATTCAGATAATGCCGGATTCGAGCGCGTTTATTACTAAAGTTGCTGTATTGTTGGCATTCAGTTTGAGCAGAATGTTGTAACAGTAGCTTTCAATAGTCGGGAGCCCGAGATGTAGTGTCTCCGAGATCTCTTTTGTGGTGTGGCCGTTTACGATCATCCGGAGTATTTCAGTTTCTCGCTTGGTCAACATGGCTTTGAGCGAAGCTTCCCGATTCATTTTGGAATGTATTTCTTCCAATTTAATGAGCATATTGTCTACAAGGAACTCCTTTCCATCATGCACTTGTATGGAAATGTCAAAGCCTCTGAATATTTCTCGCAAACGGATTTTTACTATGGCTGCTGGCCGGATACGGGCAGTGTAGAATTGAGTATGCGTCACCAGGT
>CAZGPG010000033.1:0-36802 GCA_964527735.1 uncultured Chitinophagaceae bacterium
ACCTCCCCGTTGAAGAAGTGCACATCCAGCCCGAAGAAGATACGACCGGTATGGTCTGCATCGGCACGGAAGTAACTGACGAGCTGGAATACAAACCCGCTTCTTACTTCATCCGTCGTTACATCCGCTACAAATATGCCCGTAAGGACAAAGAAAAGGTGGTGATCGGCGCTCTTCCTTCCCGGGTTATTGACAAAGGCATCGCCGGGCCGGGACTGCTGGCATCCATCCTGGTCGATAAATATACTGACCACCTGCCGCTGTACCGGCAGATGCAGCGGTTCAAAAGGGAAAACATACCGATCGCCGCTTCCACGCTGGAAGGCTGGACCCGCCAGGGTCTTAACATACTGGATATCCTCTACGATCACCTGCTTAAAGAAACCAAAGCCAAAGGCTATCTGCAGGCCGATGAAACAACGATCAGGGTACAGGATCCCAACAAAAAGGGCAAATGCCATCAGGGATACTATTGGGTTTACCATTGTCCCCTCGATGGAACAGTGCTGTTCGATTATCAGCGCGGGCGCAGCTCCGGGGCTGCCGGCCATGTATTGGACGGGTTTAAAGGCTATCTGCAAACGGATGGCTATGCAGCCTATGACAAGATCGGCATGCGCAAGGAGGTAACCCATTTGTGCTGCTGGGCGCATGCGCGCCGGGAGTTCCATAATGCACTCACCAATGACAAAGAAAGAGCTTCCATAGCTTTGGGCTTTATCCAGTCGCTCTACAAGGTGGAAGCGGAGGCCAGAGAAAACAACCTGAGCGCTGCCGAACGAAAAGAAATACGTCTGACACGGTCATTGAAGATCATCAATGCCCTGGGCAAATGGCTGGCCGATGAGTTCAAGGGCGGGGGGATACTACCGAAGAGTCCGATAGGCAAAGCCATCATATACACCCTTGACCGATGGGATCAGCTAAGCGCTTATCTGAAGGACGGCAGTCTGGAAATCGACAATAACCTGGTGGAGAATGCCATCCGGCCGCTCGCCCTCGGCAGAAAGAACTACCTGTTCGCAGGATCGCATGACGCCGCCAAACGGGCCGCTGCCATCTATTCTTTCTTTGCCATGTGCAGAAAGGAAGACGTAAACCCGTTCCTATGGCTCAAGCATGTCTTCGAAAATATCATGGACACTAAAGTCTCACAACTGCAATCACTATACCCGGGAGCCTTTAAGCAAAGATCAAACATGTAGTTCGTCGGGCGGATACTGCGCTACCGCAAAGACCTGTACGAGATGAACAAGCAAATGGAAAAAGCAAAGCAGGTCATTGAGTCGCCATCCAAGAACAGGAAACAGAAATTCACCAAAACCAACCAGCAGAAGCTGGAGCTCAACGAAGAGCATGCTCAGTGACCTGCTGATGGATGAAATGGCAAAAGAACATGCCATACCTGCTTTGACGATGCGTGAAAAACAAATCCTGGAATTGATCGCCGAAGAGCTGACAAGCCAGGAAATTGCCAAATAGCTGTTCACCAGCCTGAGCGCTGTAAAAAATCACCGTCTGAACCTGTTGTTCAAATTAAATGTAAAGAATGCAGTGGGACTGATCAGAAAAGCCATTCAACTGGGGATGATACGGCCTTAAGAAGGCGCTGCCTTTTCATCCTATTTGATCAATCCCATCTGGAATGCCTTACGTACCAGGCCTGCGGTATTTTTTACTTCCAGCTTAAACAGAAGATTAAGGCGATGGTTCTCGACGGTGCGGTAGCTGATAAACAGCTTCTCCGCGATCTCCGGACTGGTATATTCACTGGCGATCAGTTCCAGCACTTCCTGCTCCCGGTGCGTC
This sequence comes from uncultured Chitinophagaceae bacterium, assembly GCA_964527735.1. Lineage (GTDB taxonomy): Bacteria > Bacteroidota > Bacteroidia > Chitinophagales > Chitinophagaceae > JBEBVQ01. Next base: position 1,810 of record CAZGPG010000033.1, read on the forward strand.
AGTTTCGGTATCGAAGCTGCCTTGCTCCGGGCATCCATCATGTCCTGGAGCATCTGGTCTTTCAGCTCCGGGTCTATGAATTGCCGGTTCGCATACACGGTTTTGATAGCATCCACCAGCACATGCCGGTCGGAGTTTTTGAGCAGGTAGCCCTGCGCCCCGTTCATCAGCATGTTTTCTACATGAAAAGTTTCATCCAGGTTGGTAAGCGCCAGGATGGATATGCCGGGGTAAGTCTGCGTAATATAGCGTGCCAGCTCATCACCACGTTTGCCGGGCATCTGAATGTCCAGCAGGAGTACATCCGGCTGGTGTTTCTTCAGGCTCAGCAGCAGGTCTTCGCCATTATGGCAAACATCTGTCAGCTCAATGTCTTCTGCATCGGCAAGTATCCGCTGCAGTCCTTCCAGCACTACGGGGTGATCGTCTGTGACCGTTACTTTAATTTTCATGCAGCATACTTTTTTTATGTTTCAGATCAAACTCAATGTAGGCTCCGGTGCCCTTTCCCGGTATGGAATGCACGGTGAATAACCCGTTCAACCCTTTTATCCTGGCAGCAATGCTGCTGATGCCCATTCCGGCGATTTCTTTACTGCCTTCCTGTATTCCTTTGCCGTTGTCTTCTATGGTGATGCTCAGGATGTGATCCTGCATGCTGAACTGCACCAGCGCTTCGGTAGCATTCGCATGTTTCAGGATATTATGGATCAGCTCCTGCACAATGCGGTAGAGGAACAGCTCGAAGTTGCTGTTCAGCCCCTTGATAGCGCCGTAATGCTGGAAGTCTATATTTATTTTGTGCGCTCGCTGCACCTTCTTGCAAAAGATGGATGTGGCGTCTACCAGGCCGTGCCGCAACAGCAACTCCGGCATCAGGTTGTGTGCGGTTTTCCTTACATCACGGAGTGTTTCTCCCAGCAAAGACATCGCCTCCGTATAATCCCCTGCATGGAGCAATGCCGGGTATTTGTTGCGGATCGTACCGAAATACAGGCTGATGGTAGACAACTGCCCGCCGATGCTGTCGTGCAGTTCATGTGCGATACGGGCGCGTTCCGTTTCTTCTCCTTTGATGGTAGCCTGCCAGGTCCTGATATCTTCTTCCTGTTTCAGTATCCGCATCTGGTATTCCTGCCTGCGCTGCCGGTGTACATAAAAAAGTGTAATGACGAAAATCAAAATGCCGGAACCGACGGAAACAAACCATAGCATTCCATTCTTACGGATGATGCTTATCTCCTGGTTGGCGATCAGCAGTCTGTTTTCTACCAGTTGTTTATCCTTTTCCGCCGTCCGGTATTTTACCTCCAGTTGGCGGATATAGGGGGCATTGTCTTTTTTCTGACGCAGCAGTTTGTTATATGCCTGTTGCTCCTGGTATGCCTGCTTATAGCGGCCGGATGCCGCATAGATATCAGAAAGGATAGCCATAGCTTCTTCCATTCCCTCGATCCGGTCGAACTGGCGGGCCTGGCGGATCACGGGCGCCAGGATCTTTTCAGCGCTGGCATAATCCTTCATCTGGTAATATGCTTTCCCCAGATCGTAGTGAGGCGTTATGGAAAACTTCGCATGTTTGTCCAACAACTTGCTGATGCGTATGGCCTCCCGGAAATAAAGAATGGCCTGCTTCGGGCGGTCCATTTCCATATACAGGCATCCCAGGTTGGTGGTGATATTCCGTTGGTCGGGCAGGCTTTTGATTTTACGGCTGGCACGCAACGCGCCCAGAAAACAGGCTTCCGCCTCCGGGTAATTCTTCCTTTTTGCGTAAATGATACCTTTGTTGGAAAGCACGGCCGGAAAGATTGACTGCGCATTCATTTGCCTGCAAACCTGCTCGGCCAGATGAATTAGATACAGGCTCTGCTCAAAATCATTGAAATGAATCCATATGGTACTGAGGCGATGGTAAGCTGTAGCCAGCATCACCGACTCCTGTAGTTTCTTTTCCAGGATACAGGAAATCACTTCGTAATAGTAATGGGTAGCGCTGTCATATATGCCCTGCCACTGGCTCGCCGTTGCTATACTCAGGTAGAACGGGAGCAGGGATGCATGGTTTCCTGATGCACGGCAAAGGGCAATACCTTCGTGTGCATATTCGATTGACTGCGTATAAGCAGCGTCAATAAGATAACACCAGGAGAGGTTGAGCAGCGCTGAAAGCTCGCCCTCCCTGAAATTACCTGCCCGGCTCAGGGCCAGGGCATTCTGGTATTGGGAGATGAGGCTGTCTCTGTTGAGCTTTTCCGGGGTGTTGCTGTATATATCCACCTGCCTCCATACCATGTTGGATAACGCCGGCTTAGCCAGGTCATTGATCATGTAATCGGCAATATATTCCTGCCCGGCAATACGGAGGGGGCCGGAGCAAAGGATCAGAAAGATAAATACATATAGACGCAAGCCGGTAATGCTTTTATCGAATAAAAGCAAATGTAAACAAAGAGTTATGTCCCGGTACAATTCCTGCATCAAATAGTTTAAAATAGGTGTTTCTACTCATTGAAAAGTAAGGGATTCCACGGTTACACGCTGTTGAAAAGCCTGCTATTTTTGATATCAGCAGAAAATTATTCACACTCTAAAAATGTGCCCTTATGAAATACAGACATTTACTATTCTTTTTGCTCCTGACCACACAGGCAGCGATCGCCCAGATATCGGGGCCAGCGACGGGAACGGTTGGGGTGCCCGTTACATTTTCTTCTTTGAAAAGCGGTACAGACTACAACTGGTCTTTTGATGCCACCCCGCGCAATGTAGACCCTGCAAATTATAATCCTGTGGCTGTGTCGCATGGTGCGTCAGGGGTGCAGTCGGCGAGTAGTGCAGAGATGGTATTTGACGGGACGAATTGGTATTGCTTTATGACGTCATTAAATAGCGGGACAATCAGAAGGGCTGACTATGGAAATAATCCGACCAGCACACCTGATTCGATAACGACTCTTAGCGTATCACTCCCCGGAACCAGCCACACCATGAAGGTGGTATATGATTCTATTGCCGGGAGTTGGTTTGGCATCGGTTCCGGCACGAATCAGTCGGGGTTGATCAAGCTGGATTTTGGTGCGGCCGGATTATCCAATCCTGCGCCCATAATGACCGTTATTCCCACGAATCCTGCTACAAACGAGGGAAACGGTGAGCTTATCCTGGTGAGAGATAACGGTATATGGCACTGTGTCCATATTGGGGCGCGCCATGGAGCGGTCATTGGTATAGGTTACTATAATCTTGGCGCTTCCCTGGGTACCCTTTCTGCATCAACAACGGTGGACAAGATATTTACTTCGGCTGCTAGTTCTTCGATCGGGGATAATCAGAATCTCAGTCTCTACAAGGAGGGGGGGGAATGGTTTGGTATCGCTTCGGTTGACGGCCCACCTCTTCGCCGTTATGAATTTGGCACCAGCCTGCAGAACCCACCTACCATTGTTAACATAACTACACCCTCGACCGGTATTATACGCGGAAACTTCAGCCTGGTTTCCGGGTGTGATGATCAATTATATGGCTTTGTGTTCTCCGGAGTTGGTCCGGTATGGAAACTTAACTTTGGCAACAGTATCAGGAATACGCCGACATTTACGCAATTATCAGGTAGTACGGGCTTTTCGGTTGGCGATGTTGCCTTTAATATTACAACCCAATTTGTCTACAATGACACCTTATATATGTCTTATGCCAGCTTCAACTTCGGTACGCTGAATTCGGTCCGGCTGATGCCGCTTACCGGTTCTACTACGACACACTACAACAGTTCGGTTACGCACACGTTCACTGCGCCCGGTACGTATACGGTAAACCTGCTTGTGGATCCGGGGCGTCAGTCGGGGTCGTCGTCTTATTGTACACAGATCACGATCAGCAATGCCAGTGGCCCAGCCCAGCCGGGACCATTTACCGCAGCTCCCTCCCCCGTATGCCAGGGGCAGAATAATGTGACGTATACGGTTCCGGCGGTAAGCGGGGCTACTTCCTATGAATGGTCATATACCGGTGGTACCGGTGTTACCTTTGGCAGTATTAGCACTACCTCCCCGACGAATACACTGAATTTTTCAGCTTCTGCCGGCAGCGGTTTGCTACGGGTCCTCGCGGTTAATGCAAGTGGCAATGGCCCCTACAGGGATACTGCTATTGTGGTGAATGCCGCGCCCGCTATGCCGGGCGCATTCACAGCGGCGCTGTCGCCCGTATGCCAGGGACAGAATGGTGTGTCTTATACGTTTCCGGCGGTAAACGGGGCTGCTTTCTATGAATGGTCATATTCCGGCGGCGGGGTCATATTTGGCAGTGTTAGCACTACCACTCCAACAAATACTGCAAATTTTTCTGCTTCCGCCAGCAGTGGGAATGTACAAGTGGTGGCAACGAATAGCTGCGGGTCGAGTAGTGCACGCACCACTGCAGTTACTGTAAATCCCTTGCCAGCCCAGCCGGGTGCATTCACGTCGGCGCCTTCACCTGTATGTAATGGTCAGGGTAATGTAGCTTACACGGTACCTAATGTATCCGGTGTTACCTATGCCTGGAGCTATACCGGCGGTACAGGGGTCACGATCAACGGCAGCAGTAATAGTGTTTCGGCAGATTTTAGTAATTCTGCGACCAGCGGTGTTGTGGAGGTGACGGCAACGAATAGTTGCGGGACAAGCGCTGCACGGACGACGTCTGTTACAATAAATCCGCTGCCACAGGCGACGGTAAGCCCTGCCGGCCCTGTGGATATCTGCGCTGGTGACAGCGTGACGCTCACGGCTGGGAGTGGTACGGGATACAGCTATGAGTGGAAAGAAGGAGCAACGGTCGTTGGGCAAGGGCCCGTCTATAAAGCCGGGCAAAGTGGAAGCTATAAAGTAATTGTCACCAGCGCCAACTGTACAGACAGCGCTGACGCAGTACAGGTAACGGACTATAGTTTTCCCTCAGTGACCATCACGCCCGCCGATACCTCTTTCTGTGAGGGTGGCATGGTGCTCTTGAATGCCGTAACGACTGATACGGGCCTGAGCTACATATGGAAAGACGGCACGACAACGATCCCCGGAGCCACGGCTTCCTTCCTGCAGGTGAATGCCTCGGGTTCCTATTCCGTTGTGGCCGGGAGAACGAATATACCTGCATGTGCCGACTCTTCCCTGCCGGCAACAGTAACGGTATTCCCGTTACCGGTGCCTGATGTCAATTGGGACGGGCTGGACCTGTATACAGGTACAGTATATGCGCATTATCAGTGGTTGAATGGCTCCGGAGATACGATCAACGGCGCTACCGGATCCACTTACCAGCCACTGGTGAATGGCACGTATCTTTTATCCGTGACGGACAGCAACGGCTGTTCCGGCATTTCATCTCCCTACAATATAAACAATGTACATATTGATCCTGCGCCTGCATTTGCTCCGGCAATCAGTATTTATCCGAACCCCGCTGCATCCAGGATACATGTGGAGGCATCTGATGTTATATCCGTATCTGTGTGTAGCATTGAAGGGAAAGAAGTCATCCGTGTCCGGGATATTCAAAATGCGGTAATTGACATCAGCAATCTGTCCAATGGTCTGTACCTCGTGCGGATACAAGACCAAAGCGGTAAATGGATAAAAAGTGAAAAAGTAATCAAGCATGCAGGTTTGTGAAATGCACAAATCTGTGGATAATGAATAGGGCGCCTCTAAAAATAATATTGATATTTGATGTTTCATGAATTTGTGTCAAAGGCTCAATGGTAGTTTTTAGAGGCGCCTTTGAATAACGCTGCTAAGCTTTAGTTGTTCAATCAAACCGTAAAAATGTTTTTTATGAATGAGAACCCTGTAAATCCAATGTACAGTAGATGTAAGAAAGCGCGTTACTGTATAAAAGTGTTGCTTTTCCTGTTGTTTGTCCCGGGGGGATTTATTTATGGTCAGACGCCTGGTTTTCCCACCCCGGGAGTGGTATGCGGAGGAGTTCCGCAAACCTTCACAAATCCATTAGCTGCCGGAGGCGCTAATTATTACTGGAATTTTTGTTCAATGGCAATCAGTACCGATCCTGTAGGCGCTAATCTTGGTAACATTGGTAACATGATGTTGATGCCGACATATGTGATTACAGTGCAGGACGGTGCGGACTATTATGCTTTTGTATGTAATCATGATGCTGGTACGATCATCCGGCTGTTTTATGGAAACAGTCTTCTGAATACCCCGGTAGCTTATAATCTTGGACAAGTGGGAGGCACGTTGCCCAACGGTATTGAAGGTCTGCAGATACATAAGGACAATGGAACATGGTATGGGGTCGTTGTGGGCGGAAACACTACAGGATCGTCATCCACATGGTCTTCACGGCTGGTCGTGATCAACTTCGGTGCTAATCTGGCCAATAATAATCCTACTGCCACGAACTATGGAAATATTGGTAATTTTCTTAACTTTCCGATGGATGTAAAGGTATTTAAAGAAGGGACGGATTGGCTGGCGTTTATTACAAATTTTCAAGGCAATACAATGACCCGCGTAAGTTTTGGTAACAGTTTGGGAAACGTTCCTACGGCCGTCAATTTAGGTAATTTGGGAAATATGTCGGCACCCAGCGGTATATGTGAAGTGAAGGAAGGGGGGCAGTGGTATTTCTTGGTGGCTAACCGGGGAAACAATACACTTACCCGTCTTTCTTTCGGTGCGTCGCTCCTGAATACGCCCGTGCCGGTAAATATTGGTAATCCCGGTACGTTGCTCAGTCAGCCTAAAGATTTGCAATTTCTGCGTACCTGCGACGGGTTGTATGCCTATGTGATGAATGAAGGCGCCAGCGAAGTGATCAAGTTGCAATTTGCCGGCGATACAATTACAGGGGCGGCAACAGCGACGAACCTTGGCAATCTTGGTAACATGAACCGTATCCATCACGCGTCTGATTTTTTTCGGGTGGGGGATACTTTGTACAGTATGGTGCCCAGTGTTACAGGGAATACGATTTCCAGACTGGCATTCGGCAGTTGTGTTTCCGGTAATGGTATTCCCTCTGTTACGGGAGCAGCTCCTGTTATTACATTTCCGTATACCCCGGCAGTTTATCCCGTTAATGTATTTGTGGATGAAGGGTTGCCTACTCAGCAAGCCTACTGCGGAAGTATCGTAGTGGAGAACCCTTCTATTGATTCCGTTACGGTGAATCATCCCGTTATTTGCGATGGCAATGACGGATCCCTGGTGGTACATACTTCTTTCAGAAGCCGGAACTGTCATATCAGGTACGTAAAGGATGGCGTGCCGGTATCTCCGTATGCTGTATTTGCAGACGGGAACGGAGATGTGCTGATCCCCAACCTCTCCTCAGGCAGTTATGACAGTATACAGGTGAGTGATAATGGTTGTAAATCGGATCCGGCAGGGCCTTATATATTGACGGCTCCTGTGGCTGTAAGTATCTCGATTGAGACTTATCCCTCAACGCACATGTGTGTCGGGGATACAATTGTATTGGGAACATCGGGAGTTTTTGTTAATCCGGCCTATTTGTGGAGTACGGGAATGAGTCTTCCTGCAATAAATGTGACACAAGGGGGTATGTACTGGCTGGAGGTGACGGACGGACAATGTTCCGGAAGGGATTCGATCACAGTAACTTTTTCCCCCCGCCCCTCCATAGAGATCGGAAAAGACAGTATTATCTGTGCGCAGATTCCGCTCCGCATCGGCATCGAATATCCGGGGGCCTCATACCTGTGGAATACCGGCGCTACGACTCCGTATATATCCGTGGACAGCACAGGCGCGTACGTACTGAATTTGGACATAAGCGGGTGCCGGGTTTCGGATACGGTAAACATCACGGCCATGCCTGCGCCGAATATAGATCTCGGACCTGACCGCCATATCTGTCCGGAACAGACGATCGTGCTGGATGCTACTTACGGCGGCAACAGCCGCTACCTCTGGCATGCGGGAGACACGACAGCGACCTATACAGCGACATCGGGGGGGACGTATTGGGTGACAGTGACTACGGAGTATAAATGTGTGGGATCAGACAGCGTGGCGCTGACATTCCATCCGAAGCCGGTTGTATCGCTCGGTCCGGATACTTCGGTCTGTGAAGAAACACCGCTGGTGCTGCGGCCGGGGAAGATCAACGCCGACTCGCTGATATGGTCTGACGGAAGCACGGGCGATGTGCTGACCGTGAAATACGGTGGGGAATATATCGTGACAGGCATCAACAAATGCGGTACGGAATCGGATACGATGATAGTGACAAATATATTCTGTGACATCTGGGTGCCGAATGCGTTTACACCGAATGGAGACGGTATGAATGATGTGTTCAGGGTATTGGGAAATACCGGACGGATGGAACAGTTTAGTCTGAGCATATTCAACCGGTGGGGGGAACGTATGTTTCAAACACACGACCGGAACCAGGGATGGGACGGGATATATAAGGGTGGTGGTGCGCTGATGGGAACATATGTTTATATGCTTGAGTACAGCATAGCCGGTAAGCCGGTATTACAGAAAGGGAATTTTCACCTGCTGCGTTGATCTGTCCCACGTTGCATGTAGTGGCTGTCTCAAAAGTCGAAAAATTGATCTTATTTCAATAAGATACAATACTTATTCGTGACAAAACGAATGATCATTATTTATTTTAAGCTGCTATATTTTCAAAAAAATCACTTTTGAGACAGCCTCCTACAAAGTTCCGATAAAATAAAAACCGACCTAAAATGATCGGTTTTTATTTTATCGGATATTCCTTTGTTATTATTGAGCTGCTACAGTAGTACGAGCGCGCTTTTGCTGCAGGCCGGCATCCAGCGCGTCCAGAAACTCCTCGGTATAGAGATAGTGTTCTCCATGCTTTACTTTATTGCCGTGAATGCACACTGCAAGATCCTTGGTCATTTTTCCGCTTTCTACAGTCTCAATGCACACCTGCTCCAGTGCCTGGCAGAAATCGACCAGCTCCTGGTTGCCGTCAAGCTTGCCGCGGAATGCCAGACCACGGGTCCATGCAAAGATGGATGCGATCGGGTTGGTAGACGTCGGGTTGCCTTTCTGATGCTCGCGGTAGTGGCGTGTAACGGTGCCGTGCGCGGCTTCCGCTTCCATGGTCTTGCCATCGGGGGTGATGAGCACCGAGGTCATCAGTCCGAGAGAACCGAAGCCCTGTGCTACGGTATCGCTTTGTACATCGCCGTCGTAGTTTTTGCACGCCCATACGAAGTTGCCGTTCCATTTCAGGGCGCTCGCAACCATGTCGTCAATCAGGCGGTGCTCGTATACCAGGTTCTCTGCATCAAATGCAGCTTTGAATTCCTGCTGGTATATTTCTTCGAAGATATCTTTAAAGCGGCCGTCGTATTTTTTCAGGATCGTATTTTTGGTAGATAAGTACAGCGGCCACTTCTTTTGCAGCGCCATATTAAAGCAGGCACGGGCAAAGCCACGGATCGATTCATCGGTGTTGTACATCGCCAGTGCTACGCCGTCTCCTTTGAAGTTATATACTTCATGCTCGATCACTTCGCCGTTCTCCCCTTCAAATTTTATTGTCAGTTTCCCTTTTCCCTTTGTGACGAAATCGGTTGCCCGGTATTGATCGCCGAAGGCGTGACGGCCTACGATAATCGGCGCATCCCAGTTGGTTACCAGCCGGGGAATATTATTGATCACGATCGGCTCACGGAATACGGTTCCGTCAAGAATATTGCGGATCGTGCCATTGGGACTTTTCCACATTTGCTTCAGGCTAAATTCCTTCACTCGTGCTTCGTCGGGAGTGATGGTGGCACATTTGATCCCCACGCCGTACTCACGGATCGCCTTGGCGGAATCAATAGTTACCTGGTCATTGGTAGCATCCCGGTGTTCCACGCCCAGATCATAGTATTTTATATCCACGTCAACATAAGGAAGGATCAATTTGTCTTTTATGAATTTCCATATAATGCGCGTCATTTCATCTCCGTCCAGCTCTACGACAGGATTTGCTACTTTGATTTTTGTCATGTACAGTATTGATTTTCTGGTTATAGTCTATTTCGGGCGGCTAAGGTACGATTTTGTTGGATGTGTGGTATGAAACTGCCCAATTCAATGTGACAAATGTGTTGAATGTGTCATCATATTTCCCACATTCGTCACATTTCCCACATTTGTCACATTGAATGGATACATTTTGTATATTATTTCATTATTAAGAAATTATTAAGTTTCCCTTTTTACGCTGAAAAACAGCATCATCCAGGTAATTTTGCGCCGGGAATTCCCATCTAAACAACAATATATGGCGCTTGGTTTTATAAAATTCTTTTTGCCGAAAGACCGTGTGTTTTATGGCCTGTTTGAAGAGGCTACGGTAAGTCTTATTCAGATGGGGGATGTGTTGCTGCGTGCGCTCCATGAGCAGGATCCGGACCAACGCCTCAAGTTGTTGCAAAGCCTTGAAGACTTCGAGCATAATAACGACGAAATCACCCATCGCATTTTTGTAGAGCTGGGGCGGAATTTTATCACTCCTTTCGACCGCGAGGATATCCATTCCCTTGCGACTGCCCTGGACGATGTTGCGGATTATACCTGGGGATCTGCGAAGCGTATGATCAATTACCAGATCGGGGAAATAGATGATATCATGATCGCGTTTGCCAACGTGATCGTAGGATCAGTCGGTGCACTGCACCGTGCTGTGAGCGAACTGCGGAATATGAAAAATCTTCGCTCCATCACCGATAGCTGCGTAGCGATCAACAGCTTTGAAAATGAAGCAGACGAATTATTGAACAAAGGGATTGCTACGCTGTTTTCTTCTTCTATCAATGCGGTAGAGCTGATCAAGAAGAAGGATATATACGAAGAACTGGAACTGGTAACGGATAAATGTGAAGACGCTGCCAACGTTATTGAGTCTATCATTATCAAATACGCCTAACCTGTTTATTCTACCGTATGACGGTTTTACTTATAGTTATTATTGCGCTGGCTCTGATTTTTGATTATATCAACGGGTTTCATGATGCTGCAAATTCTATTGCCACGATTGTTTCCACAAAAGTGCTGACTCCTTTTCAGGCTGTGCTGTGGGCTGCTATGTTTAATTTTGTAGCTTTTTTTATTTTTAAGGATCATGGTGTTGCCAACACCATTGCCAAGACGGTGAAGGAAGCGTATATCACCTTGCCGGTTATTACCTGCGGTCTGCTGGCGGCCATATTCTGGAACCTGCTTACCTGGTGGTTTGGCATTCCTTCCAGTTCTTCACATACCTTGATCGGTGGTTTTACCGGAGCTGCTATAGCGAATGCCGGGTTTTATGCGATCAACCCGGAACCGGTGATCAAGACGGTCAGCTTTATTGTGCTGGCGCCATTGGTAGGTATGATCATGGCATTTATCATGTCATTGTGGTTTATGAATTCTTTCAGAAAAGGCCCCGGCCCCAAGATTATTTCTGTTACCATAATTATCGTTACTTGCGTCATCCTGTCCTTTACACTGGAAACGAACCCGGATATGCTGAAGTCGCATTATGAGACATACATCATAAAGGTGATTTTTTACAGTCATAATTTTAAATGGCTGCTGATCGGCTTCATCCTCATATCTATGAGCATATTCTCGTTATTTCTTAGCAGTCTGAACATGGCACGCTCCCAAACATGGTTCAAGCGTATGCAACTGGTATCGTCTGCAGCATTCAGCATCGGCCACGGAGGGAATGATGCCCAGAAGGTGATGGGGATTATTACCGTTGCGCTGATTGCCGGCGGGCAGATAGAACACTTTGATGAAATGCCCGACTGGGTGCCTTTATCTTGTTATACGGCCATTGCCATTGGTACGTTAAGCGGCGGATGGAAGATTATTAAAACGATGGGCACACGGATTACAAAGGTGACGCCCTTTGAAGGTGTGGCCGCTGAAACCGCCGGTGCATTGACGTTGTTCCTCTCAGAAAATCTGAAGATACCGGTAAGTACTACTCATACCATCACCGGCGCGATCATCGGTGTAGGCGCTACCAAACGCTTATCTGCCGTGCGCTGGGGCGTTACGGTGAGCCTGATATGGGCATGGATACTTACGATACCGGTGAGCGCAGCACTGGCAGCAGGTATGTTCTACCTGAGCCGGTTATTTACTTAGTTGCCGCCGGCCGCCTGTTCTTCTTTTTCCCGCGGAGCGGTGAGGATGATAAAATCGCCCAGCGCTTCATATGTTTCCCATACTGCTGTACGGTAAGCAGGTTCGGGAAACGATGAAATATTGAGTATGCGTATTTTGTTCTTTTTGTCTTTTGCCGCATAGCGCATCAGTTGCGCAGGTATGCCCAGTTTTTCATCCGTATGGAACCGGCCGTTGATGTGCAATATTTTACTGCCCCGCTGCGCGCGCAGAGCATTGTACACAGACCAGGCCATGGTAGCATCCCACAGGTTTTGCGACTGGTATAGTTGCATACCCGACATGGCGCCATGACCACCCAGAATTTCCTGAAACTTTTCGTAGTATCTGCCCGTAGCAGTATCTATGGGTAAAGGAGGCAAAAACGCCTTTCCCCGGCGATCAAGCTGGTTGAGTATTTCGAGCCCGTTTGCTGTTACGGCATTGGTATAGCGTGAGGGAGCATTGGCTGCAATGACGCGTATGCCATTTTCGCGTGCAAACTCTACCAGCGGCCGGTAATCCTGGTAATTCTTCCAGGGACGGGCATCTTTCATCAGGTTTTTCTCCCGGATAATCCCTCCGGTATATTCATCCAGCACCAGCTGCACGTCCGTTTCAAACATTTCCAGGCTTAATATCAGCGACTGGCCATATGCACGGAAGCTGGCTTCCAGCAACTGCAGCTCCAGTACATGTCCGATAGAGTCGCCATGATCTTCTCCGAAAAATAATACATCCGCTTCGCCGAAGGTCTGTACAATATCTGTGATGGAGGTTTCGTGCTGCAGGCGTGTATCATAGATACGGTAAGGGTTTTCCTGCGCGATGCTCAGGCAGGGCAGGAGGGTGCATATGGTAATGAGTAGTTGCTTCATGCAGTGAGTTTTTAAGGAAAAAGGTTCTAAGGTAATGAATCAATTTAATGTGCAGAATGTGGGAAATGTGTTTAATGTGACAAATGTGTTATCACATTTCCCACATTCATCACATTAAACACATTGAACTGGTTGTTTATTCTATAATAACACGTTCCAGCTCCGGAATGAGTTCTCCGATCACAAAAAAGCTACCGGTGATCAGCAATGCGTCTTCGTTCGTCATTGCAGAGAGCGCTGCTTTCAGTGCATCTCCGGCATTCAGAAACGCTGTGCCTTTCAGGCCGTGCGTCCCAGCGATCTGTTCCAGTTCGGATGCAGGTAAGGCCCTCGGTATCTGCGCCTGTGTGAAATAATAAGAGGCTTCTTTCGGCAAACATGCCAGGGCAGCGTTAATATCCTTGTCCCGTACGAAGCTGATCAGTATATACTTATTCCGGGCGGGTGTATTTTTCCATTGGCGCACCACTTCCTGCAGGCCTGCGGGGTTATGCGCAACGTCTGCAATGATCAGTGGTTGCTGTTGTAATATATCCCAGCGCCCCCGCAGGCCGGTCAGTTCTTTTACATGGCTTAATGCCTGCAATACACCGGCCAGCGGCAGGATCATGTCTTCCCGGTTGTCCAGGATCTCCGTTGCCGCCAGCACGGTTTTGATGTTGTGCGACTGGTAATTTCCGGTCATATCGGTTTGCAGATCGTATATGGCCCGTCTTCCGTTATGCACGGCTTTATATATCTGTCTTTGGATGTCCTGTCCTGTTTTTACAAGATCCCAGGCACTGCCGGCGTAGTAGATGGGGCTTTGCAGCCTGAGGGCGTGTTCGAAGAAAATACGTTCCGTCTCATCATGTTGCTCGCCGATCAGTACGGGTATTTTGGGCTTGATGATCCCCGCCTTCTCAGTGGCGATAGCGGCAAGCGTATCGCCCAGCATATCCTTGTGGTCGTAGCTGATATTGGTGATCACTGAGAGGATGGGGGTGATGATATTGGTACTGTCGAGCCGTCCGCCTAATCCTGTTTCAATAATAGCAACGTCTACCTGTGCCTCGGCGAATGCTGCAAAAGCCATGGCAACCGTTATTTCGAAGAATGACGGGGCGATGTTTTCGATATGCTCCCGGTGAGCATCCACAAATTCACATATCCAGGGTATGCTTACCGGCTGACCGTTGAGACGGATCCGCTCCCGGAAGTCTACCAGGTGTGGGGATGTGTACAGTCCGGTTTTATAGCCTGCCTGCTGCAGCGCTGCGCTCAGCATATGGCTCACACTGCCTTTCCCGTTTGTGCCGGCAATGTGTATGGATTTGAACTTTTCCTGCGGCTGACCCATCACCGAACATAAGCGACGGATATTGTCGAGATCTTTTTTGAATGCAGCCTGCCCCATATGGGAAAACATGGGCAGTCTTGTATACAGATAATCGAGTGTTTGCCGGTATCTATTCTCCATAAGGTGAATGTCAGGAGCGGGCTTTAAAAATGATGGTAACTTCTCCGAAGGCCTGTGGCTCGCCACTTGTCGTTTTTGAGAACCTGGCTTGTTTGATCTTTTGCAGTGCGATGCGCCTGAGTTCTGTGTTGGGCGCGCTTTTTACCTGGGCATCCAGGATATTCCCGTCACGATCTACTGTTACCTGCACCACTACTTTTCCGCCTTCGCGGAATTCAGCTTCGAATCGTGCAGGGGAAATGGTGCGCCCGCGGAGCGAGTGGCTGATACCGCCGGATCCGCTGCCGGGGCTTCCTTCATAGTTTTCGGCGCCGGGTGTTCCGCCAGGCACGCCACGGTCTCCACTGCCCGTTGTATTTCCTTCACTGCTACCTGCATGATCTTCTGATGCCCGGTTGCCACCAGTGCCTGTACCGCCGCTGTATACATAACGTGGGCGTTGCGGCTGCGCCTGATTTCTTGTTGTCTGTTGCTCCTGACGGTTGGTTTGCCGGCGCCGGTCTTGTTGTGTGGCGGTATTACGTTGCTGGTTGTTGCGGTCGCTGACAGGGCCAACTTCAGGAGCGTCCGGGTCATCAGACCGTTCCATATCCGGCAGGCCGTCCGGCTGACGTGCCGAAGCTGTACGGTAGCGCTGCTGTGCACGTTCCGCTGCAGGGTCGTCTATAGCCATCGGCTGATCATCACCACTCCCGTCCATATCCGTACCCAGATTTACCTCAATGCCCATTTCCTGCAGCGGCTCCGGCGCAGGAAGGGTATACCTGATAAAAAGGAAGAGCAGCAGCAATACAATGTGTATGCCTATAGCCCAGGCTGCCGCGCGGGATTTAATGTTTGTATCGGACAGATTACCGGCGATCATACGTTAAGGTCTGTTTAATGTGCCAATTAGCTCTCGCGACAGGCGTTAGCTAATATTATGTCATAACATAAGCATCAGCCAATCGGCTAATGAGCACATTCGCTAATTAAAACCATCGATCATGATGGTACGTCCAAAGTTAATGCTCTGTGCTGACGTAAGAAAATACTTTTCCTGCACTGTGTCTGCACGGCAATTTTCAAAATTTGTTCCGGTGTAAATCGGGATTGTCTCATTTTCAATTTTTCAAATTCCCAACGCCTCCCCGTAACATCTTCACTTCTACAATGCCCTGGAAGAAATACATCCTGCCTGTTTTTACCTCCCGGCAGCGTACACGGGTACGCAATGTTTCCAGCCGTTCAAATGTCCGCCCGCCTTCTATCAGGAAGTACTGCCCCGGCTTCAGGTCGTCAACCAGCCGGTAGCCCGGCTTTCGCTCATCATATATGTACAGGGCTTTGAAAAGATTAGGGTCGGTGCAAGTGCTGGCTGCAGGATTATGGATATAGGCCAGCAACGCTTTTTCTACTTCTTTAGGGAAAAGGCCTTTTCCGAGAAAAGGGAAAAGGATATGTCTGAACTGGGTTTTCCACTCCCGTCCGTGTGGCGCCACGGTATGCTTGAAATGGACAAAGGTCAGCATGTGGGCCAACTCGTGCAGCAGCGTGATCAGGAAACTGTAAGGATTCAGATTTACGTTCACGCTGATCCTGTGGAACGGAGTCTGCCGGGTAGGGTGGCGATAGTCGCCCAAAACGCTTTTTCGCTCATGCGTAAGCGTGAGGTGGATTACATGCGTCTGAAAAAACGGCGCCACGAGGTTAAATGTCCCCGGAGGCAGGAACTGCTTCAGCGCAGTAATGCTTGTTTCCTGTTTACTCATAGATGAGCCGCTTATTTTATTTTTCTTACCTGTTGAGACAACAGCCATGTTTCTACCGCCGTATAGACGGCATAGATGCCAAAGAGTATGAAGAGTGTGGGTTTATGCAGGTTGCTGCGATTGAGCAGTATAAACACAAGCATCGCCGTCATACATATCATCAGCTTGAGCAGTGTGGCGCCGTATACGCCTCTTACAAAAGCTTCCGGTCTCCGGTCGATCTGTTTTTTTACCATGTAGAAAGTGATAACACACAAACCGGCCATAATGCCGTTACCAATGCTGAGGGTAAGTATACCATACGCCGGGTATGCCTGGTGCAGCAGGTAAAATACTATCTGCAGCAGGACGAAGCATGTAATAATATATAGCAGGACGCGATTTTTCATGTTGCGGTATTAAGGCTGTATGTTATAATGTTCATTTATCGGGCTTTCCCAGCTCTCTGACCAATTGCCATAACGAAATGCCAAGTGCGAGCAAAGGTAAACATATGGTCAGGACAGGAAATGACCAGCCTGTTTTTTCGTCCAGTTTCATCCCGCCCCAAACACCCGCTCCCAGCAGCACAAACCATTGTACGCCGAGGCCGGCATAGCGCATAACAGTAGTATGTTTATTTTTATTGTATTTCATATGTCCGGGTGTTCTGTTGTTTGATTAGCTAATGTTTGTGTTATGACAAAATTCATTAGCTAATCAGCACATCAGCTAATTGGCTAAATAAATAGATCCTATTGCTTGCGCAGCGCATCTTTTTTAATTTCCTCCGCCCCCGGAAGGATACTTTTCGGGACATCTCTTTTCAATTGTTCCGGCCGGAGCATGGCTGTATCCTCCAGTCCCTTGAAGTCGCCCATGATCACCATGCGAATATCGTTCATCTGTTTTTGTTCGGCTGCTACCATATCTGTCAGCGAGTCTACCGTCTGCTTCAAGCGAATTACCTGCATCCGTGTTTTGTTATCGCCGTAGCCGGGTATGTAGTATTTGAGCGGCGTAAACAGCAGAATACCCACAGTGACCAGGATCACTGTAACAAATAAAGTGCTGAACAGGATATAAACGCTTCTTTTGGTGAGCCGGAAGGTAGCTACTTCCTCCAATGTCTGATCATTGATCAGCACCATACGATAAGGGTCTCTGAGCCGTTTAAACAACCTGGGACGCTTCAGGGCCGCTTTTTTACGTTCCATATTATGACGCAAGTTACGGGTTTGGATGCACTGCCATTGTTATCGGTTCGCAAAAAACTTCCGGGGTTCGCATTGTTGAATGTTTTAATGGAGTGTATTTATTAGCTAATTTGAGAATTTGAGAATGAGGGGGGGCTAATGTCTACATAATATGGGTATATTCAAATTGGCACATTTTCAAAATCCCCAATTAAATGCTCTTAGCCTCTTAATAGCCTTAATATTTTTATTTTTTTTTCAAATGAAGGATATGAAAAGAGTTTTGGAAATAAAATATTTCTCCTTACCTTTGCAGTCCTTTTTAAATATGGCTAAACAGTCTTTAATCAAACAGGACGGCGTGATCGTAGAAGCATTGTCCAATGCTATGTTCCGCGTTCGTCTTGAAAACGGGCACGAAATCATCGCTACAATATCCGGTAAAATGCGTATGCACTATATCCGTATTCTGCCGGGCGACAAAGTTGGCGTAGAGATGAGCCCTTATGATTTGAGCCGTGGCCGGATCATATATCGTTATAAATAAATTAAATTTAATATCCGGAAATATGAAGGTGAGAGCGTCCATAAAAAAGCGGAGTGTAGATTGCAAGATCGTACGCCGTAAAGGTAAATTGTATATTATTAACAAAAAAAATCCCCGTTTTAAACAACGCCAGGGATAATATTATTAACTGAAATTAAATTATAGTATAATACATGGCCCGTATAGCTGGTATTGACCTTCCGAAGAACAAGCGTGGCGAAATCGCGCTGACCTATATTTACGGTATTGGCCGGAGCACGGCTCAGTACATCCTCGAAAAGTCGGGTATTGATTTGAATAAAAAAGCTGCCGACTGGAATGATGATGAACAAACGGCTATCCGTAATGTCATCAACAGCGAGTTTAAGGTAGAAGGTCAGTTGCGTTCTGAAGTGCAAATGAACATTAAGCGTTTGATGGATATCGCCTGTTACCGTGGTGTCCGTCATCGTAAAGGTTTGCCTTTGCGCGGCCAGCGTACACGTACCAACAGCCGTACCCGTAAAGGGAAGCGCAAAACTGTTGCCGGTAAGAAAAAAGCAGCCAAGAAATAATTTCTGTAATATTCCGGATCCGTGCGGTTGCTGCGGGGAGGCGTATTACAGCCGGATTGCTCCGGTATTTGTCATTGATTACCTTATTTTAAACACAAAATGGCCAAAGCACAATCATCTGCAAAAGCCGCTGCTAAAAAGCGCATCGTAAAAGTTGACCCGATAGGGGATGTGCATATCAGCGCAACGTTCAACAACATTATCATCAGCATCACGAACAAAAGCGGTCAGGTGATCTCCTGGTCGTCTGCCGGTAAAATGGGCTTCCGTGGTTCTAAGAAAAACACACCTTATGCAGCCCAGCAGGCAGCTCAGGACTGTGGTAAAGTGGCACTGGACGCCGGTGTTAAGAAAGTGGATGTTTTTGTAAAAGGACCGGGCGCCGGCCGTGAAGGTGCGATCCGCGCACTGGCTCAGTCGGGTATCGAGGTTATGTCCATCAAGGATATTACTCCGTTACCGCACAACGGTTGCCGTCCACCCAAGAAAAGAAGGGTATAATTTATTCATCGTCGTCGTAGAGACGTTGCATGTAGAGACGTTGCATGCAACGTCTCTACAACGATGATGTTGCAAAATAATATTTATTAACCAAATCCCTGTTCATCAGGGCAGGCCTCCGGATCCGGTTTCGATTTTTAAATGAGACGGATGGCCTGAAATCAAAAATCGAATCATGGCTCGTTACACAGGACCCAAAAACAGAATCTGCCGTATTTTCGGCGAACCGATCCTCGGTTCAGGAAAGAACCTGCAAAAAAACAGCGCCCCTCCGGGTCAGCATGGTAATTCCAAAAAGCGTAAAACCCAGAGTGAGTACGCTATCCAGCTGAAGGAAAAGCAGAAGGCTAAATACACCTACTGCGTATTGGAAAAACAATTCCGTAATACATATGTTGATGCTTCCCGTCTGAAGGGATCAACCGGTGAAAACCTGATCAAGCTGCTGGAAAGTCGCCTGGATAATACGGTTTACCGTATGGGAATTTCTCCAACACGTCCTGCCGCACGCCAACTGGTATCACATAAGCACGTAATGGTGAATGGTGAGATCGTAAACATACCTTCTTACCGTCTTAAACCCGGTGATGTGATCGAACTGAAGCCGAAGAGCAAGGTGAATACAACGGTTATCAGTCTGGTACGCCCCAAAGCCCCACGCATTAACTGGGTGGAGTTTAATGAAAAAGATCTGAAGGGTACATACCTGGCACATCCGGAACGCGATAACGTACCGGAAAATATCAAAGAACAACTGATTGTGGAATTGTATTCCAAATAATATAGTAGTAATGCCGCCGGTACGGGGGCATTACTATTTTCAAGATTATTCTTTATTTATTCTGTCTTTGTATCAACCGCGGGAATTTGCGGGAGGGGCGAGTACCCCGATCCCCTGAGTGCGCGGCATCTGTTTTACAGGTAGGTAACAAGACGGCATTAAAAATTTTAAACAACTCAATACACAAGCAATATGGCTATATTGAACTTTCAGAAGCCGGACAAAATTGTTCTGCAAAAAGTAACCGACTTTGAAGCCCAGTTTGAATTCCGTCCGCTGGAGCCAGGTTATGGCGTTACCATAGGTAATGCCCTTCGTCGTGTACTGCTGTCTTCACTTGAAGGTCATGCAATCACTGCCATCAAGATCGCAGGCGCCGATCACGAATTCGCTACCATTAAAGGTGTGCTTGAAGATGTGACGGAGATCATCCTGAACCTGAAACAGGTGCGACTGAAGAAAAAGGTTGAAGGGGATGTTACCAGTGACAAGATAGACCTGACGATCAAAGGACAGGAAGCTTTCACTGCAGCAATGATCGGAGATGCAACACCGAATTTTGAGGTAATGAATCCCGAGCTTATCATCTGCAGTATGGAGCCGGGTACTACTTTCCATATTGAGATACATATCGGTAAAGGACGTGGTTATGTACCGGCAGAAGAAAATCGTCCTAAAGAAGCGCCGTTGGGCATCATAGCGATTGATTCCATCTTTACGCCGATCAAGAATGTAAAGTACAATATTGAGAATACACGTGTGGAGCAACGTACTGACTTCGAAAAGCTGGTGATGGAAATCATTACGGATGGTACGATCCATCCCGAAGAAGCTGTGAAAGAAGCCTCCCGTATCCTGATCCAGCACCTGATGATCATCACGGATGAAAATATCTCGCTGGATACGAAGCATGAAGAACGCGAATCTGTAGTGGATGAAGAAACGTTGCAACTGCGCAAGACACTGGGTACTCCGCTGGAAGACCTGGAGCTGTCGGTACGCGCCTTCAACTGTCTGAAAGCCGCCAAGATCAACTCCCTGAGCGAGCTGGTACAATATACCCAGGAAGAGCTGATGAAGTTCCGCAATTTCGGGCAGAAATCACTTTCTGAAATAGAGCAGGTATTACATGAGCGTGGCCTCGGCTTTGGCATGGACATCGCTAAATACAACTTCAGAGAAGAATAGTTTGTGGCTGTACCCGGCAGGTCGCCGGGTACAGCTGAAAGAGTCTTTTTTTATTGTTAACAATATCCCGGTCTGTGCAAACGATATACGGATCGCAGCGGGAAGAGTCTTGCAATTCCTTGACACGGTGTAAGGCTTATTAAAATCTCATAGTCATGCGTCACGGAGACAAAATCAAAAACCTGAGCCGTACGGCCTCACACCGCCGGGCTTTGCTGAGCAACCTGGCCAGCCAGCTTATCGAGCATAAGCGTATCGTTACTACTTTGGCTAAAGCTAAAGCATTACGCGTTTACGCGGAACCGCTGATCACCCGTTCAAAAGAAGATACGATGCACAACCGCCGTGTTGTGTTCAGCTATCTGCAGAACAAGGAAGCGATCAAGGAATTGTTTGGTGTTGTGGGAGATAAAGTAGCGGGCCGTCCCGGTGGTTACACCCGGATCATCAAGCTGGAAAACCGTTTTGGAGATGCTGCTGAAATGGCAATGATCGAGCTGGTTGACTTCAACGAACTCTACAAGAAAGAAGCAAAAGACACTGGCGCTAAGAAAACACGCCGTAGCCGTCGTGGTAGTGCCGCGAAGAATACGGAAGAGCCGCAAGCTGCTGCTGAAGCTGCTCCGGTTGCCGTTAGTGAAGAAGCGCCTGCTGTTGAGGAAGAAACTACAGAAGAAGCCGCTCCTCCTGCAACTGAAGAAAGTGCTGAAGAAGAGAAAGCTTAATTGCTTTTTACCGTATAAAATCCAAGAGGCTGTCTGAATTTTCAGGCAGCTTTTTTTGTGACCCTCGTCCGGGATGACATCGCGGGGCGAATTCAATTCGCCCCTACAGTTCAAATTTTCAAATTCCCTCATTTTCAAATCCGCTCATTTTGTTACTTTTGTGTCATCAAAAAATGAATAAATTCCAGTATGGGTCGCATATTTGAAGTTCGTAAATCCAAGATGTTTGCGCGGTATGACCGTATGGCCAAGCAATTTACACGTATCGGTAAAGAAATCGCTATTGCGGTGAAAAAAGGCGGCCCCGAGCCGGATAATAACCCGATGCTACGCCGTATCATGCAGAATGCAAAGAGCGTGAACATGCCCAAGGAACGTGTGGAAGGCGCTATAAAAAATGCGCTGGGCAAGGATACCAGCAACTATGACGAGGTATTATACGAAGGTTATGCTCCACATGGTGTTCCTCTGCTGGTAGAGACTGCAACAGACAACACCACGCGTACCGTAGCAAATGTCCGCTCTCATTTTAATAAAGGCGGCGGTACGTTTGGTAATAGCGGCTCCGTTTCATTCCTGTTTAAGCATATGGGTGTATTTAAGCTCAATCCGGAAGGGCTTGATGCCGATGAGCTTGAGCTGGAATTGATTGATGCGGGTCTGGATGAATTGGGTGAAGACAGCGATGGAAATCTGATCGCCCGCTGTGCATTCAATGATTTCGGCAGCCTGCAGAAAGCGCTGGAGGAAAAAGACATTACACCCGTTTCCGCAGAGCTGGAATGGATACCGCTGAATACGGTTGAATTAACCGAAGAACAATCCGATGATGTATTCAAACTGATCGAACGCCTCGAACAGGACGATGACGTACAACGCGTCTTCCATAATATGGCGTAAGGGAGTGATGAATTATGAGAGATGAATGATGAATTCATTCCTCATAACTCATTCATCATTTATCATTCATAACTCATAATTCATTTGAAACAGTCTCTCCCATTGCTGATCGGGCGCAAGCCGGTGCTGGAGGCCCTTCAGCAAGGTGCTTCTATAGAAAAATTATTTGTATTGCGGACGGCTACCGGCCCGGAAATACAAGAGATCAGGCAACATGCCAGAGAGCGGCATATCCCCGTAAGTCTGGTGCCTGCTGAAAAACTGAGCAGCCTGACCAAAGTACCGCACCAGGGCGTGGTTGCCTGGGCTTCGCTGTTGCAATATACAGAGCTGCAGGCGGCCATATCTCATGTGGTGGAGCAGGGACAAACGCCGTTATTCCTTTTGCTGGACAGCATCACGGATGTACGGAACGTTGGCGCCATTGCCCGTACGGCATTATGCTGTGGTGTGCATGGACTGATACTGCCCACATCCAATGCGGCATCCCTGACTGCGGAAGCCGTAAAAGCTTCGGCAGGGGCATTGGGTAAAGTGCTGTTGTGCCGTATTCCTTCGGTAGAGCAGGCGGTGGATGTGTTACGGCTGAATGGTATCCAAGTGCTTGGTACGCAAATGAAAGGTAGTGTACCGGTACATGAAGCGGATCTTGCCATCCCCTCGGTGATTGTCATGGGTGCGGAAGATAAGGGCATCAGTAAAGATGTGATACGCCGCTCGGATAAGCTGATCCATATACCGATGGCGGGCAATTTTGATTCGCTGAACGTTTCTGTGGCCACAGGTATGATCCTTTATGAAGCCATGCGGCAACGGATGGCATGATCCTTTCTATCATGGCACATTTACCCCAGCGCCACATCCAGCGCCATCATGATGACAAATCCTCCGATAAAGCCTAATGTGGCAATATCCGTGTTTTTGTCCTGCTGTGTTTCCGGTATCACTTCTTCCACTACTACAAAGATCATGGCTCCTGCTGCGAAGGCCAGGGCATAGGGGAGGATGGGGGTGAAAAAGCTGACCGCTACCGCGCCCAATACGCCGGCGATAGGTTCTACCAATGCCGATGATTGTCCGTACAAAAAACTTTTCCGCCGGCTCATACCCATTCTGCGTAAAGGCATGGCAACGGCAATGCCTTCCGGCAGGTTTTGAAGACCGATCCCGATGGCCAGCACAGTCGCCCCTGCTATGCTTGCTTCCGGTACGCCGGCTGCAACGCCACCGAATAATACGCCGACTGCCAGACCCTCAGGAATGTTATGCAAGGTAATGGCCAGGACCAGTAACGTGGTGCGTTGCCAGGGGGATTTCACGCCTTCGGTTTCTTTGAAGTTGATGTGTATATGCGGTAATGTTTTATCCAGCAGGAACAGGAAAACAGCCCCGGTTAGAAACCCCACCACGGCCGGTATGACTTTTACAAAACCTTCGCCTTCACTCATGGCAATGGCCGGGGCCAGCAGACTCCAAAAGCTTGCTGCGACCATAACGCCCCCGGTAAAGCCGAGCATACCGTCGAGCACGGTGCGGTTCATGCTTTTGAAGAAGAAAACGAGGGAAGCCCCCAGCGCGGTCAGGAACCAGGTAAAGACCGTAGCATACAGTGCTGCCATTACAGGGGATATGCTTTCGAGGTATTGTGTGATAGTTTGAAACATTATTTTAATTTGAAAATTTGGGAATTTGAAAATTTGAGAATGTGCTTGTTATTGTAACAATTAGATTCAGTTATCTCATTTTTAAATGCCCATTAAAACCATAAATCTGATTTTGATCACCTATTGTTAGTTATGCAAAACTATATTTTTAGATTAATCTAACAAAATATTTCTTTTATTAGTTTCCAGATGAATGAGTTTGTGTTTTAATGTTATATGGCCCGGAAAAGCACAGCAGTGGTAGTGGCTTCGACAGGCTCAGCCACCGGCATTAAAACACGGTGGCTGAGCCTGTCGAAGCCACTACCGGTTTTTTTATATCCTCCCTCCGTTCGTTTTTCATGATCCGGATGCTTATCTTTGTCCCCGAAAGGTTCCTGCTCCGGCGGGATGAAAAGGGAACCCGGTGAAAATCCGGGACATTACCCGATGCTGTAAGCTTCATTGAATATCTTTTGTATCTGCATTGCCACTGTATCGCTCCGGCGTACGGGAAGGCCGCAAAAGATGAAGTAAGTCAGAAGACCTGCCTTTCTGTTACCACTTATCGTCGCTTTCGGGATAAAGGCGCAGATAAGCACAGGTTTTCTGTAATGCTGCCTGTACTTTTCTGTCTGATGCCCGTAGCTATATTTAATCATCGTTAAAACCAAAATGCTATGCGCAGACTTTTATTTTTACCCTTGCTGGCAGGTACGCTTGCTGCAAATGCACAGACTGTTTCTGATTTTGAATCGCTGTCGCTGACGGTTGCAGACACTTATTACGTAAACCATTCGGATATGGGTGCTGATGTCGGCTTTGAAGACGGGCTGGCTTACTTCCCCTGCGTATATGACTCCTCAATGTATGGATGGTGGTGGAGCAAGGGATTTACTTATTCCAATATGACGGATACCGTTACCCCCGGCTTTACCAATATGTATGCTGCCAGGCCGGCGAAGGGCGCCAATAACTCTGCAAACTATGTGGTTGTATGGGATGTAAGTAATGTAGTGCATCTCCGCGGAGCTGCAATTGGTAAGCCGGTTAAGGGCATGTATGTCACCAACTCCAACTATGCTTATAAGAGTATGAAAGAAGGAGATGATTATACATCCCCTTTTGATGCGACAAACCGGGGATGGTTTAAAATAACGGTGTACGGCTATGATAGCGGCGAGTTGAAGGAGGATAGCGTGGATTTTTACCTGGCGGATTTTCGTTCGTCAAACCCGGCAGATCATTTCATTCTTGATACCTGGGAATGGTTGGATCTGTCATCTTTGGGTGGTGTAGATAGTCTCCTGTTTACTATATCATGTTCTGATATCATGCAGCCGACTTATTTCTGCCTGGACGATTTCACAACCCATGAAACATATGATCCCACCACATCCGTGCTGCAACAGGCTGTTTTTACCGCTAAGATCTATCCCAATCCTGCTGCTGAAAAGTTGTATGTGGAAACCGGAACTGCAGTTACCGGTCAGATCCGCATTACGGATATAACAGGTAAGCTGCACGCGCATTATGATATAAACGGAACGGTAACGGAAGTCAATACCGCTGCGCTTGCGCCCGGTATGTATATGCTTGTATTACACGCAGAAGGTAAAACGTCTACCATCCGTTTTCAGAAACAATAGCAATAGATATTCATGAATCGTTTGTTTCAAAGTTTGGCATTATGGAGTGTGTGCATCCTGTACGGATCACCTGTTTTTGCGCAGTTTGCGCCACAGGCGGGGATCGCCGGTAGTACGGCTATCCGTGCCGACAGCGCCGCTTTCGTGGCCTGGGCAACAGGATGTACGGTGCAGCGGGGTTATCTTGATATTGCAGACCCTTCGGCGGGTCGTGCCATTTCCGGTGAAGATGCAATGGGCACTGGGAAGCCGGACAACCAGGTGGTAAGCCTGGGCGACAGCGGAGTGGCCACGCTTACATTTCCCGGTTATATTGTGAATGGCCCCGGGCCGGATTTTGCTGTTTTTGAAAACGGATTCGGAAATCCTGTGAATCCGGAAGAAGCATTCCTCGAACTGGCGTTTGTAGAAGTGAGCTCGGATGGTATCAACTATACGCGTTTCCAGCCGGAATGTCATATCCAGGATACGCAACAAATCGCCGGGGCAGGTATGTTTATAAATGCCCGGCAGATACATAACCTGGCCGGTAAATACAAAGCCCGTTTCGGTACGCCTTTTGATCTTGACGAACTGGCCGGAACGCCCGGACTGGATGTTGACCGGATCACGCATGTGCGTATTGTAGACGTCATCGGTACGCTTGATGATACCTATGGTACAAAAGATAAAGACAGCAACCGGATCAATGATCCTTATCCTACCTCGTTTGATGTGGGTACGGGTGGTTTTGATCTCGATGCGGTAGGTGTGATCCACCAGTTACCCAACAGCGTCCGTAACATATCAGAGCAGCCGCCTTTCCGGATTTATCCCAACCCGGTCGTCGGATCGTATCTGCATGTCCGCAGCGAACAAGGTAAACAGCTTACCGTTCGTATTGCGGATGTCACCGGGCGGGTATTACACGGAATGGTTATCCCCGACGGAAATATCAGCCTGCCTTTCGGCAATTATCCCGGCGGCCTGTATTACATTATGCTTGAAGATGCTTCAGGAATGAAATGGACGGAATGCATATCAAAATATTAGCCCGTACACTGGGCCTTGCCTGGCTGCTGTTGCTGGCTGCATGCCGGGACAAGCAACCGGATGAATTGCCGGCTCCCGATGTTACAGACCAGGAACGCAAGGTGTATGTGATCTGTGAAGGGAACATGGGCAGCGGCAACAGTGCGCTGACACTGTACCTGCCTGCGAAAGACAGTGTTTATGAAGACGTCTTCCGGATGGCGAATCAGTATGACCTGGGAGACGTGTTCCAGAGCATGACGGAAATAGCGGGCGACTACTGGCTTTGCGTCAATAACTCGGATAAGATCGTCATTATTGATGCCAAAGACTGGAAGGTGAAGAAAGAGCTGCCGGTATCCAAGCCCCGGTATATACAGACGGTTAATACGCAGTATGGTTATCTTTCTTCTTTATTTGATAACAAGCTGTACACACTGGACTTGCAGACCATGCAGGTGAGCGGCAGCATAGCCCTGCCTGCAAAAAATCCGGAAGGCATGCTGCTGCACGACAGCCGTTTGTTTGTTTGCGCATGGGATACCACCTTGCGGGAGTTGTTCGGGCTGGATCCTGCATCGGGACAGATCATACAGCGCATCGTACTTGACGGCGTGGCGCCGCAGGGCATTGTGGCGGATAAAAACGGTAAGCTGTGGGTGTTGTCCGGAAATGCGGCAGCCGGTAAGCAATCGTTCATTACACAGGTAGACCCGGCGTCCGGATCGGTATTGAAAAGTTTTCCGTTTTCTGGTAGGGGAGACCTCATACGTCCGGTATGGAACAAGACAAAGGATACACTTTATTATATCGCGGTGGATTATAACAGCGGCACTGCGAAAAATGGTGTTTACCGGATGAGCATTGATGATAACGCATTGCCAGAGCATCCGTTCGTAGCTGCCGGTTCTTATCAGTATTTCTGGGCGCTCGGTATAGACCCGGTTACCGGTAATGTATATGTCGGCGATCCGAGGGGCTTTATTCAGAAAGGCATCGTGTATATTTACCGGCCGGACGGCAGCCTGGCAGGGCAGTTCAGCAGCGGAGTAGGGCCGGGGCATTTTTATTTCCCGGGGTCGTGATAAGCTATCCATCAATGACCGCCTATGGGGTGTGTACACGATGTCATCCTGTGAACCCACATTCGATGTTGGCGAAATCATCTTGCAGTGACACATCCCTCTCTATCTCCCTTCAAAGGGAGACGATTACCCCGTTGTGTATACCATGCTTATATTTGAGTCCAGCGTGGTCGTCCCCCGTTGAAGGGGGAGTGAGGGGGCTGTAACAGCCCTGTAATAATAGAAAGAACTGCTATCGAAAACTATGTGTGTCATTGGCAATGTAACGAAGCGGAGCAAAAGGTTCCACGTAATGCGTGTTCCCATTGTGTGGGATGCTTCCTTCGTCAGCATGACACCGTGCTTTGATGCAAGGCAACGACTTATACAAAACACGGTCTCTAAACATACCATAACAATATCGCGACTGAAGCGATTGCTTTGCTTTGCATGCCTGTTTCTTGCTCCTGCTGCTACCGCCCAGACCTTACAGGATACCCTGGATGAGGTGAAAATCCGCAGCCGGAAAAAAGAGATGATCTCTGCCGATGAAAAACTGACGGTTTATTCACCCGGGCAAAAAGCCATAACGATAGACAGTATCCAGCTTCAGTTGTTCAGCCGGCAAAGCGTGGCGCAATTGCTCTACCAGCAGGCACCGGTATTTATTAAATCCTATGGTTTTAATGGATTGGCTACGCTGAATTTCCGGGGTTCCTCTTCTGCACAGTCGCAGGTGCTGTGGAATGGCGTCCCGTTACAGAATGCGGCTTTGGGTATGGCAGATGTATCATTGCTGCCGGTAGCTGCGGTAGACCGGGTAAATGTGGTGTATGGCGGTTCTTCGGCATTATGGGGTAGCGGTAATGTGGGCGGTGTGCTTTTGCTGGAAAATGATCCGCCGGTTTACGACACTGCAGGGAAATACAGCTTGCAGGTATCGGGTGGGGCAGGGAGCTTTGGGCAATATCAATCCGGGCTGAAAATGAGTTACAGCAAACGGAAATGGTATGTGGGTATGAATGCTTTCGGGCAGCAGGCAGCGAATAATTTTCCGTATCTCAACCGGCAGGGTGAAGAGCGCCATATGGATCATTCGCGGTTGGCCGGAGGCGGTGTGATGCTGCACGCAGGCTATCGGCCGGATGCCCGGAATGAGATCCGTTTTTCAGGATGGCATCAGCAGTACCGGCGTGAGATACCTCCGGCGTTATTTGAAGCGCGATCAGTGAAGGAACAGCAAGATCAGTCGAGCCGTTTTATGGCAGTATGGGAACATACGGCACGGCAAACAGTATGGTATGTGAAGTCGGCCTATGTAGCGGATCTGATGCAGTACGACGATCCGGCAGTGCTGATGTATACCCGCAACCGTTCGGGCCAGTATTTCCAGGAAGCAGGAATGCGACGGAAGCTCCCCGCTAACAGCAATCTCACATTATTTATGCCGGTGCAATCGCTCTGGATGGAACGGACAGATGGCAGTATCAGGCGGCAGACGAGACTGGCGCTGGCGGGCGCACTGCAAAAGAGCATGCTACGCGAACGCTTGTCGGCGGCGGTCAGTTTCCGTGGGGAGCGGATAGATCGTACCGGTATTTTTCTCCCCGGGCTGAATATGTCATATACTCCGGTGCACTGGCTGGAGCTGAAAGGGAATGTGCAGCGCACGTACCGTGCGCCTACTTTAAATGAGTGGTACTTCCAGCCGGGTGGTAATGAGCGGCTGGAACCTGAGCACGGATGGGCGGAAGAACTGGGGTACGTAGTGCGGCTAAAGCATAAAGACCGTTTTACGTTTACCCATGAAGCAGCGGTATTCAACCGGGACATCAAAAACTGGATACTCTGGTTTGGCGGCGCTATATGGACGCCGCACAACATTGCCGAAGTCCGCAGCCGGGGTGTAGAGGTTTCCGGTAAAGCCACCTGGCAGACAGGACGTGTGCGTTGGCACGCCAATGGCAATACTTCCCTGATCCGTGCGCTTACCCGCGCCAGTCATGTACCGGGCGACGGCAGTATCGGTATGCAGATCCCTTACACGCCTGTGTGGCAATGGCAGGCAAACGCAGGTGCTACGATCAGCCATTTTTATTTCAACTACAATCATACTTATTCCGGCTATCGTTTTATTACAACCGATGAATCGCAACTGCTGCCGGCATTCCATACGGGGAATGTACAGTTGATGTACACCTGGATGTTCCGTTCGTCGTCATTGCAGTTTGTGCTGCAATGCAATAATGTACTTGACCGTCCTTACCAGGTCGTTGCCGGCCGTCCGCTTCCGGGGCGCAACTGGCTGGCTGGGATTACGTTTACGCTGGAATAATGCAGGAACACATGCTTCTTATCGCTTTTTCTCCAGCACCTCATCCACCATGCCGAAATCCCTGGCTTCTTTCGCTGTCATCCAGAAATCGCGGTTGGCTGCTGCTGCGATCCGTTCAAGGCTCTGACCGGAGTGCTGCGCCATGATGGCATACAGTTCCTCTTGCATTTTCAGGGTTTGCCTGATACTGATTTCCATATCTGTCGCGGTGCCCTGTACGCCGGATGAAGCCTGGTGGATCATTACACGGGCATGAGGGAGCGCCGTGCGTTTACCATCCTGGCCGGCACAAAGCAACACCGCGCTCATCGAAAGCGCCATGCCGGTACAGATAGTGGCTACATCAGGGCTGATAAGCTGCATGGTATCGTAAATGCCCAGTCCGGCATATACAGACCCCCCGGGAGAGTTGATGTAAAGCTGTATGTCCTTTTTAGCATCCGCCGATGCCAGGAAGAGTAACTGGGCCTGGATGATGTTGGCAATGCGGTCGTCCACCGGTTCCCCGAGGAAAATGATACGGTCCATCATCAGCCGTGAAAAGACATCCATCTGGGCTACGTTCAGTTGCCGCTCTTCGGTGATGTAGGGCGTCATGGCCATAGGGATGGAAGGAGTAGGTATGCGGGCGATAAACTGCTCTACGCAAAGGCTGTTGATACGGTGGTGCTTTACCGCATAGTCGCGGAATGATTTGCTGTCGGTGTACATGGCAGTGATTGTTTGATCGTTTGGAAGTGTATAGACATGATACGCCCACCTGCTGTTACTGCAGTGTATAGCCGGTGGCATAAGAAGTGTTGTTTATCCTTTAAAGAATCCGATGATCTTTTCCCTGAATGAGCGGTGTTGCGGGTGTGTGAAGAGGGCCTGGTGTACCTGCTCTATTTCCCGGCGGAGCTGCTGCCGGCCGTATTCCCGGATGATATCGTACGTTTCTTTTTGCCAGTACATTTCCTCCCGTAGTTGCGGTTGCACCAGCATACGCGCCTCCATCAGTGCACGGTCGGCAGCAGTGGCCTGCCCGGTCAGGCAGGCTTCCATCAGGCGGAGGTCATTCCATGAAGTCTTCATACTGCAGTGATTTTTCCCGGACGGTCTTTTTTACCTTTTCCAGACATTTGAATTTCTGCACCGTAGCCGATCGGGCGCCCGAAAAGCCAAAGCGGCGGGACAGCGTTTCCATATCCGTTTTTCTATAGTAGAATGCGCTCAGCAATTCCATACATTTACTTCCGGCTGTACTGAGCAGTTGCATTAACCGTTGCCGGGAGGCGGTGCCTGTACCGGTTGTTGCAGATGGCTCCGATCCGGGGAACTGCATATGATCAGTGTACAACATGCGGTTTTTGTCCTCGCGCTTTTTACGCCAGAGGTGGCGGACGATCCCCAGGAGGTATGCCTGTGCGCTTTGTTGCGGCGCAAAAGAATCTGCCGTAACTTTTTCATAATAGATGACCAGGGCATCCTGAAAGATATCCTTTGCCTCTTCCAGGCTACCGCCGCTCCGGGCGATATGCCGCGCCGCCAGCGGGAAGGCGCGTTTATATAACGCCGTGAGACCCATTGTCTCCGCAACCGGCGATTTTTCTGTGACCCTGCTTTCAAACTGCATAATCCGGACCGATGTTTATAATAAGTGCGCCTGAACGGACAAATATCACCTCAAGTTAGGAAATATTTTTTCGGGGTGATGCTTATTCCCTGACTGTAGCAACAGCATTGCAATTTTTTCGCAGCATCTGATTTCAGTAGGATTTTTGGTAATGTCCCGGATAAAGGTAGTAGTGGTATTTCTGGAATAAAAACGCATGTACAACTGTGTTGTACCCTTTGTTGCCCGAGCTTTACCGCTGCCACGATGTCATCCCGACGCAGGAGGGATCCCACATAACACATGACTGTCCTGCATTTGGTGAGATCCCTCCTGCGTCGGGATGACACCGTTGTTTGTTGTCAGGGATTACCCTTCCGGGAAAGAACGAGTGCAGTTTTAATCTTTTGGACTCTTGTTACTATGGTTACCTACGACATTGTCAAATTTTTGTCGCAAATCCCCCCTGAAAAAGGCGAAATGCCCCCTTCCACTTTTAATAATATACCGGTAGTTTTGGTGAATGAAAAGCCGGAGGCTTGGGGAGGCTTTTGTTTATTGAAGCTCCGAATGCGTAACTTTATATTTTACACTTAAAACCTTCAACAATGAATCAAAACATCATCTGCTGGTTCGAGATCTATGTAAAAGACATGGAAAGAGCCAAGAAGTTTTACACTGAAGTTATCGGTACGCAGTTTCAGGATGCGCCGGAAATGCCCGGAGATTCATCAGATTCATCCGCCGGGATGAAGATGTCTTTTTTCTCTGATCCGGAAAATCAGGGCGTCAACGGGGCATTGATTGAAATGGCCGGAACTAAACAAGGCGACGGACAGAGTGTGAATACGATGGTTTACTTTCCGTGCAAGGATGCCAGCGAGGAGGAGAGTCGTATTGAAGCCGCAGGTGGTAAGGTGATCAGGTCTAAGTTCTCTATCGGTGAATTTGGCTTTTGCTCTATTTGTGAGGATTCGGAAGGGAATCCGTTTGGGTTGTTTTCGATGGAATGAGTTTTTAACGTTTTTAATCTATGAGTAATAAGCTAACCGCCAAAGCGACTATCCAGATACAAAGAACACCTGAAGAGGTATTTGATGCGATTGCTGACCCGGATAAAATGAGCCAATACTTTATCGGGAGAAGTACGGGTAGGATCGAAGCCGGAGTTGACCTTGCCTGGATTTTTCCGGAGTTTAATGAGGCTTGCCCTATAAAGGTCGGGGACGTTACGCAGGGGGCGTTTATTTCATTCGTTTGGGATCCGGAAACGATCGTGAAGATTACTTTGACGGAACAGGCGGATCAGAGTACGGTTGTCGCCATTACGGAAGAGGGGAAGGCCCATGATGAGCAGGGGGTAAAATGGCTCACCGGGCAGACGGAGGGTTGGGCGAATTTCCTGGCCTGCCTCAAGGCGTATCTTGAGTATGGTATTAACCTGAGAAAGGGGGCATTTGATTTTATGAAGAAGGCTTCGGGAAGTGCAGGATGATGATTGCCGGCAGGAGGTACTTGTACCCCGGATAAGTAGTTCATGCACTCCTCATGCACTAACCATGCTTTATGTATGCTCCATCCATGCTTTATCTATGGAGGGACAAGACATCCTACGAACCGCGCAAAATCTTATCCATCTTCCTGCCCTTCGCCAGCTCATCCACCAGTTTATCCAGATACCTGGCCTGCTGCGTCAAAGGATTTTCGATTTCCTCCACACGATACCCGCAGATTACCCCGGTGATGAGGTGCGCATTGGGGTTTAGCGAGGCACGCTGGAAAAATGTTTCAAAAGTTACCTTTTCTTTTATCAGTTCCTGCAGCTTCTTGTTATCAAAGCCTGTTAACCATTCTATGACCTGATGCAATTCTTCTTTTGTCCGGCCTTTTTTCTCCACTTTTTCGAGATACATAGGATAGACCGAGGCGAAGATCATTTTGGCGATACGCTGATTGTGGGTGTCGGAAGTTTTCATGCCTTGTATTTTAGTGTTCATGTATTGTTTCAGCTTCAAAAGTCCCCATCTGGTAGCAAGCAGTTCGAGCTATTCATAAATTTACTGAATATTCAATTATGATGCCTGTCTCTCCAAAATTAACGGGAAACTGCCTGCCTCTGATCTCACATCAGTACAAAGCTTCCATTTTTGTTAAACACATATTTTGATTTCGGTCCCCGGTAGAGGAATGCTTCATCTCCTTCCTTGCAATGATAAAGCTGGCAGAAACACCGGGATACATTTCTCTCACCGTTGGTGAGACTTTTGTTTTTCCCATGGCTACGCGTTCAAACAGGCTGCTGGATATCTGCCGTTCCAACTCTCTTTTGCTGTATTTTTTCGGATGTAGGCAGTCAGGTAAAATGCGCGTTCTTCATAAGTTTGAGATCAGCTCAGGATAATGAGATTATTCGTCCAACTAATTTCTCTCAACACTGTTGAGAGTTTTGGCATATACTCACTGTAGCTGTTTTATGTTGTTGTTTCGGAACAACGATTTCATTTGCGTAATGGCTACTTTATTCAGTTGTATCAGCCGTTCTTGCTGTTGTAATCCTTGCTGTATCAGCAACGCGTTGATACTTTCCATATTACTCAGCACGACCAACTGTTCTATTGTAGCTTCATCGCGGATGTTCCCTTGCGCATCGGGATTACGTTCCCGCCATTCTGCCGCAGTCATCCCAAACAAGGCCACATTGAGCAGATCAGCTTCACTGGCATACGTAAAAGCTGCCTGCTTCCCGGTAATCTCACCGGGAAGCAGGTTTTCTTTTATGGCATCGGTGTGGATGCGGTAGTTTACTTTTGCCAACGTGCGCTGGATCGTCCATGCCGACTGCTCCCGCTTACTTTCATCATCTTTCAGACGTTGGAACTCCTTAATAAGATACAGTTTGAAGCTTGCAGATATCCACGACGCAAATTCAAACGCAATATCCTTATGAGCAAAGGTGCCTCCGTTTTTCCCCGGCCTGGATGTTATTCCTGTTGCATTTGTAGCCCCGATCCACTTGCCGGGAGAAAGCGTAAACGAGTTGCTGCCCGCTTCGTACAAAAAGGGGTCGA
>CAZGPG010000034.1:0-35041 GCA_964527735.1 uncultured Chitinophagaceae bacterium
TAACAACGAAAGCCTACTTTTGAATTAAGCAAACTTTGGGGAAGCTGACACTTCCACTAAATAGGCTATAATCGAATAGTTGTCCCGATTGACCGTAAAATAATTTTTTTCCCCCGTAGCAAGTAAATGTGCGTCTTGAATAACCGGCTGTACTAATTCTTTGTACATAGGGATTCCCTTAAGCGCATTTTGTAAAAAGGCAACAAAAAACTCGAAGGTTTCGTCTTGGTATGAATGTGAATAGTACATACAAATGCTTTAAAAAGGTGGCAAAAATAGCATTGCATTTATCTTAGAACAAAAAATGTTCCAATAAGTATGCCTTACAACGAACTGTACTAACTAACCGTAAGCAAGATACAGAAAGTTTTCAAAAAACTCCCGGTATCCAAATATTTATTTTAAAAAAACATGGAAATATAACGTGTTAATGAGCAATTCATTAAGACATGAAAGCCTTGCCTACTGACATTTAACACTACCCCACAAGCTCAAACTTCCCCACAGGATATTCCTTCCCGTTCAGGATCACCGACAGCCGCTGCTCACCGGCGTAATACTTACGGGTGGTGATCGGTTTAAAGCTTTGTTTGCGCTGTATGGTTACCGAGGCGCCGGGCGCATATTCCTTTTCGCTGATCTTGAATACCTTTTTGGAAAAAGCGCCGCCGGCCCTTCTGAAGTAAACCGCATATTCCAGCCGGATCATCTGCGGTTGCTTACGACTGTTGGTAAATGAAAAACTAAACTGCATATCTCCTCCTGCCGGTACACGCGGCGTCCGGATGGAAAAACCATCGAGCGAAATATGACGGCTGTCAAGTTTGTAATAACGGAGCATCTCCGGGTACCCCTGCTTGAGCAGCGTACGGCAGCCGTGCCGGATCACGGCATCGGTTTCCACACTGATGCCTTTCCACCTCCGGGCTACATCCACAACAAGCGCCGGATGATCCTTGCTGATATCATTGAGATTATTGGCCACACTCCGCCGCACCCACTCGTGCGGATCATTCTTCAGGTTTTCCAGTATCCGCAGCACAGGCGCCGGATCTTTTTTCAATGCCGGTACTGCCATCGCCCAGGGCAGCCGCGGACGCATGCCTTCGCTTGCCAGCCGCCGCACTCTGTGATCTGCATGCAGCGACCAGGTGTGCATCTGCCGGATCATCCGGTCGCCATATTTCAGGATGAACGGACGTACGGCAAACTCACAGGTGATAAAACAGGTCACCAGCTCCATCGTACGCACCGAGCGGGTAAAGTCTTCCTGCCCGTACCGCTCAATATAATCGGGCAAAAACAGGCAGGGCAGGATACTGATGTTCTTTTCTTTTTGCAACCGCTTTACGAGCTTTTCAATGACTGGCGACGCACGGGCATAATCCGCCGGCAGGAACTGATGCAGCACCTCCGTTGTATGGCGCATACGTTCCTTCAGTTCTTTATCTTCAAAATCTTCCACGAAGATCATCCGTATAAACTTCCGTTTATCGAAATCCGGCATGACGGCCGTCAACGCATCTGCCAGGCGATTGTAAAAATCTTTTGAATAAAGGTCCTTCAGTAAGCTGCTCATGAAGTTCGTTCTGCTGTAAAAATAACGCTATCGCGTTGATATACGCAGGGAACGCACAACACTAATAAAAAATACCGTAACTTACTTTGTAAACATTCTCTACCTGCACATTGCATGAAACAATTGCTCACAAGCCTCTTCCGCTTTCTGCCGGTACAGTTGTTTCTGCTGCACTTCCGGAAATATCAGTTGCTCCTGGTATTCTGGGTGATCCTGGTTGTTACGATCACCGGTAATTTTGCCGAGACATTCGGGGCTGCGAGCCTGTTCCTGGCGCCGGAATACCGCGGCCGGATCAGCTTTGTAAGCATGTCGCTGACCGGTGGCGCCATGGCCGTATTCGTCATGTCGTGGCATATCACTACGTTTATCATTCACAGTCACCGGATCCCGTTTATGGGCGCCGTACGGCAGGCTTTCCTCAAATACTGTATCAACAATTCGATACTCCCGGCAGCCTTCCTGGTTTTTTATTTAGTCATTACGGTCCGGTTCCAGTGGTACCAGGAGCATATGCCGCTGAGCCAGATATTATTACTCCAATCCGGTTTTTACCTCGGCTTTCTGTTGATGATCGCCGCATCGTTCCTGTATTTTTTCAGTGTGGGACGTGATTTGCTGAAGACCGTGATCGGTACGATCACCAACCCGTCACGTATCCGCAGCCTGATCCCCTATGACACGCTTGATGACGAATATGACCTGATACGCGCAGAAACTTATCTTTCAGGCCGATTTACCATACGGCGTATCCGGGAGCTGGAGACACATCCTCCCCGCCTGCTGGCCACCGTACTGCGCCGCCACCACCGCAACGCAGTCACGGCCTTCTTTTTTGCGGTGATCACCCTCGCACTGCTGGGTATCTTCATAGACAAACCTGCATTGCGCATCCCTGCCGCCGCCGGCTTCCTGATCCTGTTCACCGTACTCACCGGGTTTGTGGGCGCTATGAAATATTTCCTCAGAAGCTGGGAGCTGCTGGGCTGGATCACGATTTTCGGTATTTTTTCCCTGCTGGTACACTACAAGGCTTTCGATTTGCGCAGCATTGCCTATGGTATCAACTACCGGACAAAATCACATCAGAAACCGGCATACGATTATTCCTCGCTACGCCATGTCTTTACGCCGGAGCGGTATGAGCACGACCGGCTACTGGGCATACACCGGCTGGAGCGATGGAAACAAAACCAGGAAACAGGAACACAGAAACCGCCCCTGATCATCATCAGCACCAGTGGCGGCGGGTCAAGGTCGACCTATTGGACATTCCGCAGCCTGCAATACCTCGACAGCATCACTAAAGGACAGCTGTTCCGGCACACCGTACTCATCACCGGCGCATCGGGAGGTATGATCGGAGCCACGTACTGGCGCAGCGTACATGCAGCTTATCAAAACGGAACCATTGCCGACCCTTATCATCCGAAATACCAGGAGAACATCGGAAAAGATCTGCTGAATGCAATCGTCTTCTCACTCACCAGCTCCGATCTGTTCACACCATTCAATAAAACACTGATGTCGGGCTACTCCTATACCAAAGACCGGGGCTTTGCCTTTGAGCAGGAGTTGATATATAATACGGACGGCATGCTCGACTTCAAGCTCGGGGATTACGCTGAAGCCGAAGCTGCCGGTAATATACCTACCATCATTATCAACAGTACCATCGTGAATGACGGCAGGAGACTGATGATCTCCGCCCAGCCTGTCTCCTACCTGACGCAGCCGGCCTATGCGCTGTCCGGAGACAAAGCTCCGCCGATTGACGCCGTGGATTTTACCACGCTCTTCCGGCAACAGGATCCATACAAGATGCGCATTACTTCCGCACTCCGGATGAGCGCTACATTCCCCGTAATCCTGCCGGTAGTGATGCTGCCGAGTACACCTCAAATGAACATCATGGATGCAGGTCTCCGTGATAATTTCGGTACGGAAGTGGCTACCAGGTACTTGTTTGTATTCAAAGACTGGATCAAAGCACATGCCGGCAATGTGATTTATCTGCAGATACGTGATACGCGTGAGGCAGAGATGTCGCGGGGTTCCGAACAAAACTCCCTGATCAGTATGATCATCGATCCGATGTTTACCATACAAAGCAAATGGGGTCCCATACAGTCGTTCTACAGCGGCGACCTCCGGGATCTGAACGCGCATGTTTTCGATGGAAAATTAAAATACATCAGCCTGGAATACATTCCTGAAAAAACAGACCGGTCTGCTCCGTTGAATTTCCACCTTACACAGCGGGAAAGAACGGATCTCTACCGTTCCATATACCAGCCACAAAACAAAAAGGCCATAGATACATTACTGCATCTGCTGCAACAATAGATCCCAATCGGGCATTACAGGCTGCCAGCTCTTACGGCGCATTTTCTCCCATCCGTTCCGTGCACGATAAAAACCAATCATCTCCTGCAGCTGAATCTGTGGTTGGATCAGATTGCTATACCGGACCAGATCGGCCCAGGATACGCCGGAGAAATGTGTAAAGAATGATTTCAGATACGGACGCATCTCCTTGAAATTCCAGTAGTGAAAAATATGTGCTGCGCTACTTTTTATCTGTGCTGCCTGTTGGAAATAAAGCGAAAAAGCAAACTGCTCCACAACGTGCTTCGGAAATACCCGGTACACCTCATCCGTGAACTGTAATATTTGGTCCAGCAACGGCGCACGATCCGTATGAAATCCCAGCATACCGGCATTCCACATTGCCGTATCTGCGGAGATGTTTAATTGTTTTCCATTTACGGAGAGGGGATTATTTTTTTGCAGAAAACGGTTGAGCTTGCGCAGCATCGGGTTGGCTTCTTCACGGAGGATGCTTTCCTGCACATGCATGTACAAAGCGCCATTGTGTATATGCTCAAAAATGCCGTTCACCGGCGCCGTGAAAAAAGTATCGGTGTCCAGGTAGATGATGTTCCCGGAGCGTTGCTGACAAAAATCACGCAGCACCTCGATCTTGAGCCGGTGAACAAAATTGATCTCACCGCGCCATTGCCGGATCATCGCTTCATCCATTTTCCTAAAAGACAGAGGAAGCGGGCAATCGGGGAAATGGCTACGGAACCAATCTTCCTGATCAGTGTAGATCCATATCCCGAGATCATCCGGCAGAGTCGCCGTATGCACACGGGAAAAGGTAAGCAACGCATACATACACTCCTGAAGGATGTACTCAGGTCCGTATGCCTGGAATATAATGTAAGCAGGTTGCTTCATGAGATTAAATATGACAGATCGCTTTTAAAATTATTAAAATACAGGGTTTCCGGACCATCCCCCTCACTCCCCCTTCAAAGGGGGACGATCACTTCTGTCCGGTGATGGAAACCTGTTACCTGGTACAGCGCAGTCGTCTCCCTTTGAAGGGAGAGTGAGAGGGATGTAGTACCCTCAATGCTACAGACTATTATAAAATTTAGTTCCTTTATTTTACTCTGTTATAACAACGTACCCGGCATTCTATCCAAAAACCGCTCAGCGACCACCAGATCATCATGCAGCACGCGATCGGTTTCCATAAATGGTATCTCCGTCCTCAGGGCAGCAGCTACCTGTTCCAGCTCCGGTGAAGTACGTAACGGACGGCGCAGGTCGAGCGCCTGTACCGCAGTGAGCAATTCGATAGCGAGCACTCTTTGTACATTCTTCACCACCCGGTACAACTTGGTCGCGGCATTGGCGCCCATGCTCACATGATCTTCCTGCCCGTTGCTGCTCACAATACTGTCTACAGAAGCAGGTGTACATAGCTGTTTGTTCTGGCTCACAATGGCCGCCGCCGTATATTGCGCGATCATAAAGCCACTGTTCAATCCGGCAGAAGGAGCCAGGAATGCCGGCAGATCACGCTGACCGCTGACAAGCAGGTAGGTCCGCCGCTCGGATATATTAGCTAACTCCGAAAGAGCGATGGCCAGAAAATCCATATGCAGCGCCAGCGGCTGGCCGTGGAAATTCCCACCGCTCAATATTGCATCTTCATCGTGGAATACGATCGGGTTATCCGTTACCGAATTGATCTCTGTTTCCACCACAGTGTTGACGGTATCGATCACATCGGCAGTTGCGCCATGCACCTGCGGAATGCAGCGGAATGAATAGGGATCCTGCACCTGCTGTTTCAGTTGCTCCTGAAGCTGGCTGCC
Organism: uncultured Chitinophagaceae bacterium; assembly: GCA_964527735.1. Classification (GTDB taxonomy): domain Bacteria; phylum Bacteroidota; class Bacteroidia; order Chitinophagales; family Chitinophagaceae; genus JBEBVQ01. The sequence continues at coordinate 5,752 of CAZGPG010000034.1, forward strand.
GGTAAGCAATTCCAGCATTCTTTGTGCGGTTGCGATCTGCCCTTTGTGCGGACGCACGCGATGTATCGCATGGCGGAACGGCTCTGCTTTCGCCAGGAATGCATCGGCAGACAATGCCGCAATAACATTTGCCCAATCCATAAGACGACGTGCGGCCATCAGCGACCACGCTGCGTAACCGCTCATAAACTGAGTGCCGTTGAGCAGTGCCAGTCCTTCCTTTGCCGTGAGTGACATGGGTTGTAATCCTGCAGCTTTTAACGCATCGGCCGCCGCCATCTTTTTTCCTTTATGCCACACTTCTCCTTTACCCAGGATTGGCAGACTCAGGTGTGCCAGCGGGGCAAGGTCGCCGGAGGCGCCGAGCGATCCCTGTTCATATACTACCGGTGTAATGCCCTGATTGTAAAAATCGGCAAGGCGCTGCACCAGTTCGGGGCGTACGCCACTATATCCCTGGCTAAGCCCGTGTATCTTCAGCAGCAGCATGAGCCGTACAATCTCCTGCGGTACCTCATCGCCCATGCCACAGGCATGCGAACAAACCAGATTTTCCTGCAACAACGAGAGCTCTTCCGGCTGTATACGCACATTGCACAAGCTGCCGAAACCGGTGTTGATACCGTAATAAGTTCCTCCCTGCGCGATCACTTGCTCCAGGTACAAACGATTATCCCGGATACGCTGGTCCGCAGCAGCAGAAAGAGAAATGCCGGGGTTGGTTAATACACGCTGTAGTTCGGATAGCGTGAGGTGATGGGGTAGTTCCATATTTGGGAATTTGAAAATTTGAAAATTTGAAAATGATGGCGGGAAAATGTACCTGCATACATCTTCAAATAATCAAACTAATATGCTCATAATGTACTGATTTGAAAATTGGGAATTTGTTATAAAACTTGTGCATTTTCAAATTGACTCATTCTCAAATTTTCAAATTAAAAAAACCACCAACCCGTCCCGCAGCTTCGGCTCGAACCAGGTGCTTTTGGGCGGCATGACGTTACCGCTGTCGGCGATATCGAAAAGTTGTTGAATGGAAACCGGGTAGCAGGAAAAAGCTGCGGCCATATCTCCGCTGTCCACGCGTTTTTCCAGCTCTTTAAGCCCGCGAATCCCGCCTACAAAATCCACACGTTTATCGGTACGCGGATCGTGGATCCCGAGTATTTCAGACAACACATTCTGCTGTAGTATAGACACGTCGAGGATGCCAATGGCGTCTTCGGTAAATGTGCCAGGTTTTGCGGTAAGACGGTACCAGCGCCGGTTGAGGTACAGACCAAACTCATGCGGCCTGGCCGGACGATACGGATCCGATCCGCCGGCCTCTGTTACATCAAACTTCTGTGTAAGCGCTTCCAGAAACTGCTCCGGAGTTTTGCCATTCAGGTCTTTTACAACACGGTTGTAGTCGAGGATCTCAAGCTCACTCTCCGGGAAAATGCAGGTAATGAAATAGTTGAAGGGTTCTTCGCCGGTTACGGAAAGTCCTTTGTCACGCATCTCCTGGCAGACTTTGGCGCCCGATGCCGCACGGTGGTGCCCGTCGGCAATATAAGTGGCCGGTACTTTTTCTTCGAAAAGCCGTGTGATTGCCGATACTTTCTCCGGATCGTTCACCACCCAGAAAATATGTTTGATCCCGTCTTCTGCTACAAAATCATAAGTAGCCGCGTGCTCTTTCTTCCATGCCGCGATAATCTGCTGTACGTCTTCCTGATCTTTATACGCAAGGAATACAACGCCCGTCTGCGCACCGGTAGTGCGGATATGGTTGATCCGGTCCTGCTCTTTCTCCGGGCGGGTAAATTCGTGTTTCTTGATAATGCCATTGAAATAATCATCGCAGGAAGAACCGCAGATCAGGCCGGTTTGGGAACGACCGTTCATCACCAGCTCATAGATATAATAACAGGGCGTTCCGTCCTGTACCATGATGTTTTCCGCAACGAGCCGATCCAGATTTTCCTTTGCTTTTTCATACACCACCTGGCTGTGTACATCCACATCTTCCGCCAGGTCTATTTCAGAACGGGTAACATGGTAAAAGTGATACGGCTTGTCTTTGTACTGACGTGCTTCCGCTACGTTCATTACGTCGTAGGGCAGGGTAGCCACTTCTGCTGCATGTTCGGGTTTCGGTCTTAACCCTTTAAAGGGTGTGATCTTTGCCATAGGTTTTATGTTTAGTACTCAATTAATATTCATTTATTCCCGGGCGAATTGCAATCAACCGGGCGAATGCAATTCGCCCCTACGTCATCCGGGCAATCACGCAGGATTGCCCCTACGGGATTCAAATTCCTGCATCAAATTTACCAGCTGTTTCACGGCTTCCACGGGCATAGCGTTATACAGCGATGCCCGGAAAGCGCCGGCATTCCGGTGGCCTTTAATATTTAATACGCCATTATGCTCACAGAAATCGAGAAATGCCTGTTCCGCATCCGGGGATATCGTTTTAAACACTACGTTCATCAGACTCCGGGAATCCGGTGCTACGAGCGGCTCAAACAACTTATTCCGTTCCAGTTCTGCATACAGCAGTTCTGCTTTCTCACGGTTTTGCTGTTCTATTTTTTCGATGCCTTGTTGCTGTATCCATCGGAGCACCAGCAGCGATGTATAAACAGGAAACACCGGTGGTGTATTCAATACCGATCCCGCTTTTACATGTGCCGCATAATCCAGTATGGGTGGCAGTTTCCGGCAAATCCGGGGGAGCATATCCTTACGGATCACCACCAGCGTCACGCCGGCAGTACCCAGGTTTTTTTGCGCCACAGCATAAAATAAGGCATAACGGGTATAGTCGCGCTTCATGCTGAGGATATCGCTGCTCATGTCTGCAATGAGCGGCGCCTGTATAACAGGCAGCGTGTGGCACTGCGTACCATAAATTGTATTGTTGGTAGTAAGATGCACATAAGCCAGCTCGTCCGGGATAACGGAAGGCCATTCCGGATAACGGGTATAGTTTTGTTCTTTTGAAGAAGCCAAAACAGAAATGCCGCCATGGTAACGCCCGTACCGGATCGCCTCATCGGCCCAGAACCCGCTGTCGATATATCCTGCGGTTTTGTCTTCCGCCAGAAAATTCATGGGTATCATGGAAAACTGCAGCCGTCCCCCGGGCAACCAGAGCACTTCATAATCATCGTTCAACCCGCACAGCTCCTTCACCAGGGCACGGCTCTCCTCCATGATCGCATCAAACAGCCTGCCCCGGTGTGGTATCTCAAGGATGGACATGCCGGAGCCATTATAATCGCGTATGGCTTCTGCCGCCTCTGCGAGCACTGACTGCGGCAGCGCTGCCGGCCCCGCGTTAAAATTCCATATGGTCTGGTTCGCTGCCATGTTATGATTTTTATTTTTCCGGGGCTTCTTCTTCCGGACCGGTTACACCGCCGCTGACGGCAAACTTCATGGCTTCGGCGGCACTCATACCTGTCACCGGCTTCACCATTTCTCTCTCTGCGATGATCACATAACCCGATATCGCATAAGAGTGCGGTAGATACACCGCCACTTTCCCCGGCTGCCCCTTTGTAGTCATGTCATTCTGTGTAAGAAAACCGATACGCCAGACTTCCGGGTTGCGATTCACACAAACCCACACCGGCTTATTAAATCTCTTTTTATCGCCCACAAAGGAATCCATAATGTCCTTCAGCGAAGAATAAAGGTATTTAATGCCCGGGGTATGCTCCATCAGATAGTCGAACGCATCAATGAGTGTACGGCCGATAAAAAAGCGCGTACCCAGGTAGCCGATAGCGGTGATGCACACGATAATGATCACAAACCCCAATCCGCGGTAAGGCATGAACGGCAGCAAACTGTCGACACTGTCGAATACCACGTAAATAATGTACGCCGTAAGGCCAATCGGGCAGAGGATCAGCAAACCCTGTAAAAAGGAGCGGACAATTACGGCAGCAATACGACGCATGGTACAAAGGTAATATTATATTTGCCTGGTTTTTCAACCTATGACCTCATACAAGACATTCATAACATTTGCATTACAGACCCTCGTGTTTTTGAAGGTTGCAGCCCAGGACAACAAGCCCTGGGCGGGGTTTGCCGTGGAAACCAACGTCATCGGCGGCAAAGTGTTGAAACATACCCAAAAATTCCGGGCGCCGGTACCCGCTCTTTCTACAGGCATTGATATCAACTTCGTTCATCGCACTGCCGGAAAAAGAGCCTGGCAGCGAAACCGGAATTTCCCGGTGATCGGATTCGGATTCACCTATACCAATTACGGCATCGATTCCATATATGGCCAGTCCTTTGCCGTGTATCCCAATATAGAATTCCCGATTATCAGGAAGCATAATTTTGAATGGACTGTGCGGGCAGGTTACGGAGGCGGCTACGTTACCCGCAGCTACGAAAGGGCGCCCTCCTGGGATACCTTCAATACGGCCATCGGCAGCCGGCTCAACAACTTTACCCAGTTTATGACCGATCTGCGGTACCGGGCCAGCGAACATCTTGAATTGCAACTGGGCGCTAATTTCTCACATATTTCCAACGCCGCCTTCCGGCAGCCGAACCTCGGGGTGAACCTGTACGGCGGACATATCGGTTTGCGGTATTACCCCGTTACCAACCGGGTCATTAAAAATGAATACCAGGACGCCCCTTTATCCAACCGCTGGCTGATACAGGCTAAGCTGGGGCTTACTGCTACTGAAAGCGGCTTTACCGACGGGCCTTTGTACCCGGTATACCTGGGCTCAGTGTTTGTCAGCCGGCGCTGGAAGAGCTATAATAAAATGATGGCAGGGTTTGATTATTCGTACCACAACAAGATCTACGCCTTTTTGCGCAACAATGAGATTCATCCCGGTGATGAAAAAAAGCATTCCTGGAAGGGTAGTGTATTTGTGGGGAATGAATTTCTGTTTGGCCGGGTAGGCGTATTGCTACAGGTCGGTTTCTATGTGAAAGAGGCATACCTCCGGCTGTCACCAGTTTATCAGAAGCTGGGCAGCAACTATTATATCATCCAAAATGAGCACGGCTTCTGTAAAGAGTTGTTTGTCTTTGGCCTGCTGAAAACCCATCTGACACAGGCGGAGCTGGCGGAGTTTGGAGTGGGGGTGGGATTTTGATACGCATATTTATCGTATGAAGGTAAACGCTCCACTGCGGATTAGGCGGATTAAAAGATGACACGGATTTTTGGATGTACAGAAATTTAATCGGTGGAATCTTTTAATCCGCGTAATCCGTGATACTGGCTACTTGGTAATATACACCTGCGACCCTACACCTACCAAAGCATACAGTTCCTCCATATCGCTGTTCTTGAGCGCCACACAGCCATCCGTCCAGCCGACGCCCAGTTCTATGAGGTCGTCGCCGCCGGCCCAGATACCGTGTATGCCCACAGAGCCACCGATACGCGCCGTAGCCGGCAGCACGCCGGATTCTTTCAGCTTATTGAACCGCACACGGTTGGAATCGTTGGGATAATTGATCAGCAAAAACCGATGGTATTTCGATGCGGGATTTTTGGCCGTGATCTTAAACCAGCCCTCCGGCGTGCACCGGTCGCCCTCCATAAATTTATCCTGCTGAGGCTTGGGGCCGAATACCGCCTTATAGCTGCGGATCACTTTCTTGCGGTAAAAAACCTGGACGTTGTATCTCGACTTGTTTACAAACACGACTACAGAATCCTTGATCAACGTGTCCGGATTGATCGGGGCTCTAAAGCCAACCTGCACCGCACGCGGCATGATGATCGTTTCCGTTACTTTCATTAATCCCTGCGAATACTGGATCACACGAACCATATTCCCCTTTTTGTCGTTGTATTCTTCAATTACCTTAACGTTTCGCGGCATCGGCGTCTGCGCCGCAGCGTCTGCAGTCAACTGTGCCGGAGCTTTCACACACCACATACTCACGATCACCATTAATCCAATAACACGCCAACAATTTTTTATAAACTTCATATTCCTATTCCTGCAACCGGATTAAACGACTGACGAAAATAATAAAAATAGACGCAAATAAAAAGCCAATATCTGGTATTAAGTCTCAAGTAACAAGTAACGAGCTGTTATAACATAAATAATTTATAACAGCTCGCTACTTAATACTTGTTACTGATTCTAACAGTTGTTTGCTAATTTTAGCATCTGTATGATCACACTCAGCTTCACCGAGGAAAATTACCTGAAAAGCATTTACACCCTGCAGCACAGAAGCGATGCCGGAGCGGTTTCTGTAAATGAAATAGCCGAGCGTATGCACACAAAACCGGCAACGGTGACGGACATGCTGCGTAAACTTTCCGAAAAAGAGCTGATCCATTACGAAAAGTATAAAAAGATACAGCTAACAGACTCCGGCATACGGCATGCTTTGCAGATCTTACGCAAACACCGGCTATGGGAAACATTCCTGCACGACAAGCTCCGGTTTTCCTGGGATGAAGTGCATGAGGTGGCGGAACAACTGGAACATATTCATTCGGAACAACTGATCGAGCGGCTGGATGAATTTCTCGGATTCCCCACCTACGATCCGCACGGAGACCCGATCCCCAACGATGCGGGTGAGATCCCGCCGTCCTCGGCCCAACTCCTGAAAGATGCCCCCATGCACGTTTCGTGCAAAATTGTAGCGGTAAAAGATACTTCACCGGCTTTCCTGCAGCAACTTGAGCGGTTCGGGCTCCAAATCGGTGTCGCGGTAGAGATAACAGAACGTATGCCCTATGACAACAGCCTGATGATCACGGCCGGCAGAAGCTCGTTTCTCATCTCGGAAAAAATTGCGGAGAATATACTGGTGCTGTGTTGATGAGCCAATGAACTGATATGCTGATTAGCTAATGCCTTATTATAGCGAGGAATAATTATCTCATCAGCTCATTACCCTTTCCCTGCTTATATACCGGCACTGTAGAGCAAGGCTCTCCGTACATCAGGGATTTCACAACCGGCAAAAGAATTGCTGATGCAACAACATATGCCAACTCCGGTATCGTTGTATCTCCGCAGCCTTTTAATACAACACGCTTGTCACGATATTCTTCCGGGGATATTGATTGCCGGATAGCCGTTGTAATGAGATGTTGTTCCAGCGCTTCTGCTGTTCCGTAATAAACCGTGGCGGCTACCGGCTGCAGATACATTGTGACAAGCATATAAGCCCACAACGGAATGATAGCATCCGCAGTACAGGCGACTGTAACATGCTTATTCTGATATGGCTCCCAGTCGTGCTCCTGAAGCGCCGCACGGAAATCCTTTTCGCGCAGGATCATTTCCCGGAACAGGAACGGTTTGAGATCAAATAATATAATATCTTTCTTTTCCGGCACCCAGGGCGACAGGTCTAAGGTGATGATTCCGCTTTGTGCTACTTTATTTACAATTGCCTCCATACTATCAGCAAATTTACGGGATAATAAAAAAACAGTTCCGCAAATACGGAACTGTTTATCAATAGCCTCTTATCTAAAATCAATACAGCAGTTCGCCGTTATATTCGATTTTTGCTTTTCTGCGCAATACATCCATCAGCCCGCCGGAAATGCTGTTCTTCAACTGCATCCCCATCATCATCTGCTGCTGGGTAACCATAAACGGATTTTCCTCGACGGGATTTTCGTGGCGGTCTTTCAGCGAAATGAAGAATATTCCGTCCTGTCCTTTTATGGCCGGCGAAACCGTATTCGGTTTGAAACCTTCATAGAATGCATAACCCACAACCTTAGGCTCCGGACCGAGGAAAGGCAGGTATGTGCTGCTCGCGTTAAACGAATCAGCATGGCCTACGGACTGACCCGAAGCGGCTGCCAGGCTTTCCAGATCTTTTACCTGCTTGTATTTTTCTTTGAGGATGCTGGCCTTCTTTTCTGCTTTTACGGCAGCCTCCAGCATGGGCCGGTTGTTGGCATCCGGCTTCATCAGACCTTTATCCTGTATATCCGTCAGCTTGGCCACAATATACCGGTTGTCCAGATTAAATATCGGCGACACGTTTCCTTTCTCCGCTTCAAACACCCAGCGTATAACCTCGCGGGAAGGGCCGACACCATCAATAATAAAATCATTCACTTTAATATTCGAGGCTACACGTTTATCAAGTCCGCCGGTTTTTGCAGCTTCGTCAAATGCTTTCGCATCGGTGTTTCTGCCGGCAAATTCAGATGCTTTCGAAAATATTTCCTGGTTGGTGAGCTGGCTGGGCATAAATGTTTTTACTACGGACGCCAGTTTTATAACCGGTTCCGGAGCGCTCTGGCTGACAATCTCTATATAATGATAACCGGCATAATTATTATTCTCAACTTTCACCACCCTGGTCTGCCCGGTTTTTCCTTCGAAGATGAAATCCGCAAACTCTTTGGATATCTGTGGGCGTTGCTCAAGTGTAAACACATATTCGCCTCCGGTATTTTTACTTCCTTCATCATCGGAATACTGCAATACCATCTGATTGAAATCTGCTCCTGATTTTAATGCAAGTGTCACACTGTCTATCCTTTGCTTAGCCAGCGTATCCGAAAGTGTAGCCTGACCCTGCTGAGCAGTGCGCACCAGTATATGACGGCATGTTACGGAATCCGGCAATACCTGTTTTTCCACAACTTTTGTAAGCTTATAAAATCCTTCTTCATAATAAGGTCCGAAAACCGAACCGGTAGGCAGGTTCATAACAGAATCTGCAAATACAGACATAAAAGACCTTCTGTTTACAAACACATCGGAATAAGGCTCGTCGGAATGACGGCCCAGGAATATTTCCATATCCGAAGCCGATCCGAAATCATTTTTAATTCTGTCCAGCTCCTGCAGCACCTGTGTGGTATCTTCTGCAGAAGGCGTTATATCAAAAGATACATATTCTATAGTACGTGTAGGATCGTCTATGGTATATTGGGCAGCTCTTTTCTTTATATACGACTGTATATCCGCGTCTGTAACTTTTGCGGCAGGGTCATTGTCATCCACTGTATTAAAAGGAATTTTTACATAGCTGATACTGGCCACCTGAAACTGGTCTTTAATCTGCTGCTTGATGAGGAAGCCCGGTTGATACACACCGTTTACAATAAGATTATTGTACTTCTGCATTTTATAATTCCGTTTCACATACCTCTTTACTATTTCCCATTCCTGCAAAGCCCTTTCGGCATTGGGATTCGACATATCGATCTGCTTTCCTTCAAAAGCAAGAAGCGCATTCATGTCAAAACCACCGGTTTCGGGATTACGGAAGTAAGGAAACTGCTGTATCATCGGATCGGTATTAACGCCTTTAATAATGTCGTTCTCCTCTTCTTTGGAAGAAACGACACCCAACGCGTCCAGTTCCTCATTGATGATACGTTCAAATATCAGCTCACGCAATACCTGGTCGTGCACCTGCGCTTTCAGCATATCATCCAGCGTACGCCCACCATATAACTGGTAGATAGCTTCATAGTCGTTAACACGCTGCATATATTCTTTCTGATCCACTTTATCCCCATTCACCTTTACAACGGTGGTACTATTACCAAAGAGACCGGCAAGATTTCCGCTTGCGGCATCACTGAGAATAAAACCCACAAGAGCCAGGGCGATCACAAATCCTGCCAGCTTCGCATATTTATCCCTGATTTTCTGAATTACAGCCATAACGGATGTTTGTTAACTTTAAACTAATTAATTAGGTCGGCAAATTTATAAGAAAAATCGACATAATGCAGGTATTTTTAGGAATTATGAGTTATGGACGATGAATTATGAATGAGTTAAAAAACTGGATCAATTCATTCATAACTCATAATTCACCGTTTACAATTCCTGAACAAACTGTGGATAGCTGTGTATAAGCTGTCCGTAAGTTGCCAGTTATCCCGATATCCACATGTGTGTAAATTCCCGTAACAATTTTATCATCGTTTATTCATCGTTTATTAACACTTAATCCGGATATTGGATACCGGCATTTGTACACAGTGTGTTTGTCCACTTTTCTTTAATTTATGTTAATATCCGCTTGAAATGCCATTTTAAGATGTGGATAACCGGTTAACAAGATGTGGATGGATATAATTCTGTTATTTTGCAATAGGGAGCCCGTTTTTGTTTCCCCAAATCAACAACTATAAATGATAATAATCCTTTTTAGAATTTAAAAATCTTATTATTATTATGAATGTGCATATCGGGACCACAGAACTGGAAATAATGCAGGAAAAAGGATTTCTGGACATTGATATAGATCCTTCTCTTGATTTGTTTGATGAAATTGAGCGATTAAAAAAAGAAAAGAATGCTGTGTTGCTGGCTCATTATTATCAGGAGCCGGATATACAGGATGTGGCGGATTATATAGGGGATAGCCTGGGCCTTGCCCAGCAGGCTGCGAAGACGGATGCTGATATTATCGTCTTTGCAGGTGTTCATTTTATGGCAGAAACGGCTAAGATATTGAACCCACACAAGAAAGTGCTGATCCCTGATCTGAATGCGGGTTGCTCTTTGAGCGACAGCTGTCCGCCGCATTTATTCAAGCTTTTTAAAGAAGAACATCCTGATCATATCGTTATTTCGTACATAAATTGTTCTGCAGGTATCAAGGCGCTCAGTGACATTATCTGCACTTCGTCTAATGCCCGGCAGATCATTGAACATTTACCGGAGGATCAGAAGATCATTTTTGCTCCTGACAGGAATCTGGGCGCCTGGATCAATAAGGTGACCGGACGGGATATGGTTTTATGGAATGGGGCCTGCATGGTGCATGAAATTTTTTCGCTTGAGAAAATTATCCGGTTAAAAGAGCGTTATCCCGGTGCAATGCTTATTGCTCATCCCGAATGTGAGGAGGCCGTGTTGCGTATTGCCGATTTTATTGGTTCCACAAGCCAGCTGCTTAAATTTACAGAGCAGACAGACGCTAATGCTTTTATTGTAGCTACTGAGGCAGGTATTCTGCATCAGATGCAGCAGCGGGCGCCGGGAAAGACCTTTATACCGGCGCCACCGGATAATTCCTGTGCATGTAATGATTGTCCGCATATGAAGCTGAACACGCTTGAGAAACTGTACATGTGTATGAAATATGAACAGCCGGAAATTCTGATGGATGAGGCATTGCGCCTGGCTGCTGTGAAGCCAATCCAGCGCATGCTTGACCTGAGTAGTCAGTATGGTTTGGGAGGTTGAATTCATTACTGTATAGAAAAAAAATTGTAACCGCTTTTTTGTTTTTTTCACACTATGTTCATAACTTGTCACCCTTAATTCCTTTAATTAATATTTTTATGCAAAAATCTACTTTTTTAACCTGGTCTATTGCACTTGCTGCCACGGTTTTGATGCAGAATGCTTCGGCACAGCATTCCGGAGTTGCTCCGCGTTTTTCGGAGGTGAATGGCACTGCGCTTGAACCAACGAATTACCATAAGGATTATGTGAAGCGCTTTTTTATTAACGAACCATCTACTGTGTCAGGCTCTAAAATATATTCTATAGCCAATAGCGGTAGGGGTGCTACCGGGGACTGGGGTGGTTCGATAAATGCTGTATGGCACAATGCTGAAGTTGTTGCGGCAAAAGACTCTCTCGCTTGTAGTGCACTTTCCAACGCCTCGGCTATAAACAATAACTGGGCGCTCGTTTATCGTGGCGACTGCGAATTTGGGAGAAAGGCTTTCATGGCTGAACAGGCTGGCGCTAAAGGTGTAATTATTGTTAACAATGTAAGCGGAGGCCCCGTAGGCATGGGTCCTGGCGCACAGGGTAATCAGGTTACTATCCCGGTATTGATGATCTCAAAAGAGGATGGTGACGCTATAAACACAGTGCTTAATGATGGTGTAACAGTTACCCTGAGTATAGCTCCCTGGGGTGTTGGCGTTGCGAATGATCTTGGATTTTTGTCGTCTGGAGGAGCGTTATGGAATTCTTATGCAATACCTCGGAAGCAGGTAGCTTCCGGTAATGGAAATCCTGAAGCATTTAAGGCTATTACAGGGGCATTTATTGGTAATTTCGGATCAAATGATCAGACGAATGTTATCATAAAGAACAGGATAACGTTTACTCCTGATGGAAGCAGCGCAACTTTGTTGAAAGAAGATTCCATCCTTATTCAATCGTTTGATGCTATTGATTCCATTATGTATGGCTTTACAGATGATCTGACGGATTTTCATGCTTCAGGTAAAGGCCGGTTGGATGCAAATTATACTTTGACGTATGATCAGACTGATGATCTGCCTGGCGATAATGTCTGGAGCGCATCGAGCTATGTTACGGATACTATTTATTCAAGAGGCCGTTACGACCTTGAAAGAGGCCGTCCTGTTGTCACATCATCATATGGATTTACAAATGGAGAACCGTTTCTCTGGGGTCCGTTATATTATTTTGCGAAAGGTGGTGATGCGCTCCGTTGGGTACAATTCAGTGTATCTAACGGCAACGCCAATAACCCTTCTCTCGAAAATGCCGGCGAAATTATGGTATACGTATACGAATGGAATAATACGGATACTATGGGCCGGATTACAGGAGAAGATCTGACGCCGGTTGGTGTTGGTACGAAGCAATTCCGTCCGGGAGACTCCAGCGGACATGTTTTCAGAGCGTATATTTCTGACGTTGTGATACCCAACAAAGCGTTTGTCACCAGGGATGATACCTGGTATTGGGTTGTTGTTGATGTTCCGGGAACATGGTTTCTGGGCGTTGACGGTTACCTGAATTATTATCCGCGGAATTTCTTCCGTCGCAACAATACAGTAGCTCCTTTTTATGATTTCTATGGACCGGTTTTCGCAGGTACTACAAGTACGCTTGATGCAAGTGTTGTATCCGGTATTCCTTTTGAATCCTATTTTAACGGTGATTCAGCCCGATATAGCCAACAGCTTAATGGTCTGGTACCTGCCGTTGCTTTACAGTTAAGTTCAGATACCAATTACGTTTCTGTTGATAATGTTTCAGAAATTTACGAAGAATTGTCGTTGTTCCCTAACCCTGTTACAGACGTACTTACTGTGAAGCTTGGTCTTGCGACACCTGCATCTAAGGTAACATTTACAGTTATCGATGTTATGGGTAGAAATGTTATGCGCCAGGAACATCATAATGTACATCAGGGGCAATTTACAATTCCCACAAATTCGTTGGCTTCAGGATCTTATTATCTCGTCATTAATCCTGGTGAGGGTAAAGTAACTGCCAGGAAGTTTATTGTTGAACGATAGTTTTTACTGACAGGATAATCAATTATCCCTGTGATTTATAATTTTGCGCATGGCACGGAAAACTCCGTGCCATGCGCTTTTTAATAGACATAGTTTAGATTGTTCCACGTGGAACATTTTCTGATTTTAAGACCGATTTGATCGCGTGTCTCTGCATATATTCCCGTAATTTTGCCTTCTTATGTTTTCAGAATACGATGTTATTGTTGTTGGCGCCGGTCATGCCGGTTGTGAAGCTGCTGCTGCTGCTGCTAATATGGGATCAAAAGTCTTGCTGATCACCATGAATATGCAGACTATAGCACAGATGAGTTGTAATCCGGCTATGGGTGGTATTGCCAAAGGCCAGATCGTGCGTGAAATTGATGCTCTGGGGGGCTATAGCGGTATTGTGAGTGACAGAAGTATGATCCAGTTCCGGATGCTAAACAAATCCAAGGGTCCCGGCATGTGGAGCCCCCGTACTCAAAATGACCGGATGCTGTTTGCCGGATTATGGCGTGAGATGTTGGAGCAAACACCCAACATCGATTTCTGGCAGGATATGGTGAAGGGATTAATTGTTTCACGTGGAACAATACAGGGTGTTGTCACCGGAATGGGGCAGGAGATAAGGGCTAAAGCGGTGGTGCTGACGAATGGAACGTTCCTTAATGGTGTGATCCATGTCGGGGAAAAGCAGTTTGGCGGTGGCAGGATGGGAGAAAAGGGTGCGACGGGGATTACAGAACAGCTTGTTTCACTCGGATTTGAAAGCGCCCGGCTCAAAACCGGAACACCGCCACGCATTGACGGAAGAAGCCTGGATTATGCCCGTATGGAAGTGCAGGAGGGAGATGAAGAAATTACAGGCTTTTCATTTTTACCTGTAGAAAGGATACGTCCGGAACAACAAAGGTGCTGTTGGATTACTTATACAAGTCCCCAGGTACATGAAATATTGAAGACCGGATTTGAGCAATCGCCAATGTACCAGGGGCGGATAAAGGGAAGCGGACCAAGATATTGCCCCAGTATTGAAGACAAGATCAGCCGTTTTGCAGAAAAAGACCGGCATCAGTTGTTTGTGGAGCCCGAAGGATGGAATACGGTGGAGATCTATGTAAACGGTTTCAGCACGTCCTTACCGGAAGAAGTACAATATAAAGCCCTGACCAGTGTGCCGGGATTCGAAAAAGCCAAATTCTTTCGCCCCGGCTATGCTATTGAATATGATTACTTTCCGCCTACACAATTACAATTTACCCTCGAAACCAAACTGATCCCGAACCTGTACTTTGCCGGCCAGATAAACGGGACGACCGGGTATGAAGAGGCGGCCTGCCAGGGGTTGATGGCCGGGATCAATGCACATAGAAAGGTACATGAGCAGGAGCCGGTGGTGCTGCAGCGCAGCGATGCCTATATCGGGGTGCTGATAGACGATCTGATCAATAAAGGAACCGACGAGCCTTACCGGATGTTTACCAGCCGGGCTGAATTCCGGACATTGCTCCGGCAGGATAACGCCGATCTCCGGCTCACACCGCTGGGCTACAATATAGGCCTCGCTTCAGAAGAGCGTATGCAGCGTGTGCGTGAGAAGCAGGCCGGAGTGGAAAAAATAAAAAAAGAACTGGCAACAAATGGAATTGAGCCCGGGGAGGTGAACGCTTTCCTGGAGCAAAAAGGATTCCCCCCATTACCGGAAAAAACAAAAGCCAGGAAAATATTGCTGCGACCGGGCATATCTCTGCAGGAGCTTTGCGAAGCCGTACCCCGTTTGTCAAAAGCCATAGGAGCAGATAATTATCCGATCCTGGATATACAACAGGCGGAGATACAAGTGAAATACGACGTTTATATCGAAAAGGAAAAAGAATTGGTTCAAAAAATGGCCACGCTCGAAGATCTTGTGATTCCTGAATCGTTTAATTATGATAAATTATCCGCGATTTCAACAGAAGCCCGGCAAAAGCTCACTAAAATCAAACCCCGCACGCTCGGTCAGGCAAGCCGGATCAGTGGTGTTAATCCCAGCGACGTGCAGATACTGATGGTGTATATGGGAAGGTAATGTGACGAATGTGTGAAATGTGACAAATGTGATTTCATTCAACACATTTGTCACATTTCACACATTCGTCACATTATATTAAAATAAAAACAGGCTTTATAATGAATGCTACCGTGAATCCATTTGATGCTGACCCCGATTTTGCAGCTATCGTCCGGTATTGTCATTACCAGGAGCGGTGCCATAGCGAGGTGCGGCGTAAGCTGTATGAGTTGGGTGTACGTTCACCAAAAACAGATGAGATCATTGCAGAGTTGATTGGGAGGGATATCCTGAATGAAGAAAGATTTGCCATTGCTTATGCAGGCGGTAAATTCCGGATGAAACAATGGGGCAGCGTAAAAATTAAGCAAGAATTGAAACAACGTCAAGTATCAGATTACTGCATAAAAAAGGCTTTAAACAGCATAAATAGTGAAGAATATTACAATGTGTTGACGCTTGTCGGAGCTAAATATTTGGAGAAGCAGGAGAAAGGAGGACATCCGCAGATACGAAAAGGAAAACTATACCGTTATTTGATGCAGAAGGGCTATGAAACCAGCCTGATAAGCGAGGTTGTGAATAACTTGTTATCAATGACCCGCGAATAACTTTGGTATCAAATTTGGACTATATTTACAAATAAGGGGCAGGATATGGTGCAACAGGTCACGGAAGGAGTAAGTATAACGGTAGAGACATTCTATCAGCCGGAGCAAAGCAATCCGCTTGGCTCCGATTACCTGTTTGCGTACCGGATCACCGTTGAAAACCTGAGTACGATGCCGGTCAAATTATTACGCAGACACTGGCATATTATTGATTCCAATGGTTCTTACCGGGAAGTGGAAGGAGAGGGCGTTGTGGGCCAGCAGCCGGTAATTGAGCCAGGCGCCAGCTATCAGTATATTTCTGCTGCGAATCTTAACAGCGATATGGGAAAGATGTATGGCACCTACCGGATGGAAAACCTGTACAATAAAAAACAGTTTACCGTAGCGATCCCGGAATTTCAGATGATCGCGCCGTTTAAAATGAATTGATTCGCGTAGGGGCAGACCTGCGTGTCTGCCCCTGCCGATATTATACGCGCACCAATCCCATCAACAATGCCTTTTTGATCAGGCCGGCAGAATTTTTTACGTTTAATTTTTTCATTAATCCCAGGCGATAATTTTCTACGGTACGCAGGCTCAGGTGTAATTCTTTGGCGATTTCCGGGCTGCTTTTTTCGTCGGCGATCAGTTGCAACACTTCCTGCTCGCGGCGGCTGAGATCGTCTTTGGAAGCGGCGCCGGAGGTAACTTTCAGCGTGGCGTTCACCAGCAGGTTTTTTGCTTCGTTCGACATATAGATACCGCCATCGGCAACCGTTTTGATAGCCATCAGCAACTCTTCTTTCAGGGAAGATTTGAGTATATATCCTTTTGCACCCGAAGCCATCAGCGCTTTGATATAAAAAGGACTTTCGCTGCCGGTAAGCATGATGGGTTTGATGTCCGGATATTGTTTCAGTACGGTAATGACGAGCTCATTCCCCGGGATGTCCGGCATATGTATGTCCAGCAGCAGTATATCGGGTGTGTTGTTGGCAATATCATCGAGCAAAGCCCTGCCGCTGTCATAGATACCGGTGATCTCTATCTCCGGATCGGTGCGCAGCATCTTTTCAAGGCCCTCGCGGACCATCGGGTGATCATCTGTTATGGCTATGCGGATGCTCATTATATGAATATAAAGATACGGCTCTTTTCAGCATTGACATTACACGATCGGGAAAATTACGGTCACCACCGTGCCGCTGCCCGACGCTGATTCTATGATCAGCCTGCCGTTGTGTGCTTTTGTGCGTGCACTGACATTTTGCAGCCCAACGCCTTTGTCTTTTATATTGTCTCCAATTCCTTTACCGTTATCTTCAACGGTAATGCTGAGCTGATTATCTTCTCTGTTGAGCAATACGATGATCTCTGTAGCATCTGCATGTTTGATCACATTGTGCAGCAGTTCCTGTATAATGCGGTAAATGTTGAGCGCAAGGGTTTCGCCGATATCGTCTGTACTGCCGTAGGCTTGGAAATCCGTTTCGATATTTTTATCAGCCGTCAGGTTACGGATGAATGTACGGATATGTGCCGCCATGCCTTCGTGGGCGAAAGATACGGGCAGCAGGTTTCGGGCTACTTTCCGGATATCCGAAGATGTTTGCTGCAGCGCTTTATCAATAGTGGTGAATACTTCGTCTTTGTGAATATCCGGGTGCTTTTCGGCGAGTGTATAGAGAAATGAGTTGATACCTGCGATCTGGCTGTTGATGCCATCGTGCAGTTCCTGTGCGAGCCGTTGTCGCTCTGCTTCTTCGCCTTCTGTTTTTGCCTGCAGTTGCCTGATGGCGTATTGGTGTCTGAAGTATGAGCTGCGCCATACGGCCAGCAGCGCTATGATAGCAACACCGGAGAAGCCTGCGATGATCCAGAAATTTTTCTGCGCGAGTTTCTTTTCCTGGTTGCTGATGAGCAGTTTGCTTACGGCGATCTCTTTATCTTTTTCGGCAGTACGGTAGCGGGTTTCGAGCTCGTTGACGGCGAGCGACACGTCTTTGCTGCGGATGCTGTCGTTTAATACCTGGTATGCTTTCTGGTATTTATAAGCCTTGCTGTATTGTGCGGTGTTGTGGTAAAAAGAAGCAAGGTCCTCGTATAATAAAAGTTGTTCTTTGGGTATGGCTGCGGATCTTTCAATGCTGATCAGGTAATATTTTTCGGCGTTTTTGTAATTTCCCGCTTTCAGGTATGTTTTCGCGAGGGATCTGTACAGCCCGGTTTCAAGGGCAAGGGTTGTTTTGTGATTCTTTAGCAATGCTTCGGCTTCCTTCAGGCGGTCTATTGCTTTTTCTGGAAACCCTTCATCCAGACAGATGTCGCCCAGATTGATCAATGCCTGCAATACCGGCCTTACCAACCCGTGCTCCCGTGCAATATAGAGGGACGAGTCTGCATATTTTACAAATGAGTCCAGCCGGTCGGCCGGTGGCTGGATCGCGTAGTAGCAGACGCCTTTAATATGGAGCAGATTGCTGTATGCTGCATGATTTTTTTTGGCTGCTGCCAACGGCAGTACCGTTTCGATATGTGTCAGGGCTTTTTCATGTGCTCCTATCTGGCTTAATACGGTGATCAGGTTATAGTATATATTTTCTGCCGGGATTATCTGATCATTCGGGAAAGAATCTATAAGATGCAGGGCGTTATAGTATGCTCTGATTGCTTCCCGGAATTGCCCTGTGGAATTATAGGCATTGGCAATGCCATTGTAAATATAAGCCCGGTATGGTTTGGATACCGGATAGCTCAGCGCCTGGTAGAAAAACAGGAATGCATCCGGCACGTTACCGTTTTGTACACTCAGATATCCCAATTCCGTGAGGGACTGAACTATTCCTGTTGTATAACCTGCCTGGTTGCTTTCGGCTAAAGTTTGCCTGAAGGTATGCAGCGCGCTGTCGGGGTACCGGTTTCTAAAAGAAAGAGCCTGATCGATCCGGGATTGAATGACCGTGCTGTCTGTTGCGGGCAGGGATAGATGCTGGCGATTGTCCTGCTGCGCCTGTAAGGGCAGTTGTTTTATGCCTGTAAGGAATAAAAGGAACAACAGGATGAAGGTGTGTTTGTTACGATGCATCAGCAATTTTTCCCGGAAATGAAAGCAATGTAGCTAAATTAATATTTGTTTCGGGTAACGGGTGTGTCATTTCTTTCGCGACCGCGGATATACGACTTATTCTGGCGAAATTATCGCACGGCTAATAGTATAAATCTTATGCAATAAAAATGAAATAAGTAGAACTACTCTGTTGAAAATCACGTAGTTTGGCTCTAATTTATTAATAATCAAACAGTTAGTTTTGCTAAAGTGTTTTTCAATAATATTCCGGCATGACCTGGCAGCGTTTAAAAGTAACAAAATGGGTTCCGGTACTGATCTCTGTTTGGATCATGGGCATCTGTGGAGAGGCCGGCGCCCAGAAAGAGAACAATGTCTGGGTGTTCGGACATGGTGCGGGGCTGGATTTTAATTCCGGTCAGCCGGCGCCGATCCAAACAGCTACCGGACGATATGTGAATTCCGTAACGAATAATGTACTGACCAGCCGGGCCGGTTACAGCTCAGTTTCCGACAGGCATACCGGTGCGTTATTATTTTATTGCGACAGCCGGCTTGTTTTTGACCGGAATCATAATCCCATGCCTAACGGTATTGGGATACGTGGCAGTGCATCTCCACTTGCAACTACTCCTATGCTTACCATTCAAGGGTCTTTGATCGTACCTGTAACCGGCGACAGTACCCAATATTATCTTTTTGTATTGGGAAGCATGAGCTCCGTCGGACGAAGCCTTGGGTACTACAAAATTGACATGAAGTTAAACGGCGGATTGGGAGATGTGGATATGACAACGGGGTATGTACCGCTGCCTTTAACTTCAGACACCCTGGCTCCGGGCATGGTAGCCATACCGGGTGAAAATTGTGATGTATGGGTAATATGCCATGAGATAAATGCTTCCCGGTTCCATGCTTATCATATTACGGCAAACGGTGTAAATCATAACCCGGTTATTTCTCCGGGTATCCCCAATCAGCATGGATTCTATGAGTATTGGATTACAACGCTATCGGCTTCTCCTGACGGAACGATGCTGGCTGCGGGTTCAATGTCCACAAAAGGTTGGGTTTATCTTAACCCCTTGGGTTGGCCGATACCCTACCCACGCGGTCTTTTTTTATTCCGGTTTGATAAGGTGACGGGGACTATAGCAGATCCCCTGCCGATTATTCCGGACAGTCCATCTGTTTCTGTCAGCGGTACGGAATTCTCTCCCGACAATACCAAATTGTATGCTTATGAAATTGTGATGGGCATACCCCAGCCAAGACCGAACAATGTATTGCAATATGACATAAGGACATACAACCTGGATTCCATAAGAGCAACCAGGACCGTGCTGGGCAGTTTTATGCAGGGACAGCAGACAATCGCAGATTTCCGGAGAAAAGGAGATACGATTTATCTGCATATTGAACGCGCTCCGCTGAATAAAATAAATCGTATCAGCAACCCGAACCAGCCGGGTATCCTGTGCGGATTTGAAGAGAATGTGATTACGCTTTCTTCATCCTTCTATACGCCCTCTTTCTGGCCGTCCTGGTACGATCTCGGGTCTGATGTTGTGTATCCTTCCCCCATGATCAGGACTTATGCAGACACTACCTCCTGTGCCGATACGCGATGGCAAAGCAGTTTGTTATTAGAAGCAGAAGCGGGTCATCTGGCGTATGAATGGGACAACGGCGATACTATGGCAACCCGCAGCATAGATGCTTCAGGTACGTATTGGGTCCGGTACAAAACGATCTGCAACTGGAACACGGATACGTTTATTGTTTACCCGGTTCCTGAACACAGCGTGAAAATGGATACGACCATTTGCACCCGTACAGGCTGGCAGGATGATCTGCCATTAGCTGCCGAAAACGGGTACCTGGCCTACGAATGGGACAATGGAGATACGACGATAAATCGTAGTATAAATGCTGCAGGTACTTACTGGGTACGGTACAAAAGTGTCTGTAACTGGAATACCGACACGTTTATTGTCCACCATACCGATATAAGCGTTACGTTCCCGCAGGATACTGTTCTTTGCAACGGACAGCATCTCCGGCTGGAAGCTGATGTGCCGGGAGCTGATTTCCTATGGCAGGATGGGAGTACGGAACACCGGTTTACCGTTACGGAATCAGGTACTTACTGGCTGAATGTACATAAAGATATCTGTTCCTATACAGATACGGTTCATGCCATTATTATTCCTCCTTACCCGCAGTTTCTGGGTAATGATACAAGCTACTGCAATACGGATGGTATTGTGCTGACATTGGAGGCACAGACGAATCCCGGCGCTGAGGTGTTGTGGAGCACCGGCAGCGAAGAGAAACATATTACGATTAGCGATAGTGGCGTGTATTGGGTATCAGTGGTTGTACCTCCGTGCCCGGCTGAAACAGCTATGATCCATATTGAAGAAGAACTATGCGGATGTGAGGTGCAGATGCCCACGGCATTTTCTCCGAACGGCGACGGGCGAAATGATGTATTCCGCCCGGTTCTGACACTGGGTTGTCCTGTATCGGGTTATTCCCTGCAGGTCTTCAACCGCTGGGGTGAGCGTGTATTCCATAGTGGCAGCGGTGGCATGGTGGAAGGCTGGGACGGTCTGTATAAAGGATTGCCTGCAGAGGTAGGCGTGTATTATTACACGCTGCGTCTGGAGGCGGGTACGGAAGGAAAAGCATTTGTGCGTCAGGGCGACCTGACGTTGGTAAGATAGTTCGAACAGGGAGCAAGCTGAAAATCCATAGAAAAGAGTAAGCAGATTTTGAAAAATAAATTTCTTGTTTGATGAAAAAAAGTACTTCATTTTTAAGTGTTTTGTTTGCTGCGCTATTTTTTATGGCAGCGCGGCCGGCCGGCGCCCAGGATTTTGAATGGGCAAGAGGCATAGGTGGTTCGGGTATTGACAATGCTGCAAGTATTGTACTTGATAAGTTGGGTAATGTGTATGTAACAGGTTCGTTTTCCGGCACGGTTGATTTTGACCCGGGGCAGGCTGGATTTAATCTGGTCTCTAATGGGGATAAAGATATTTTTGTGGCGAAATACAACGCAGACAGCACACTGGCCTGGGTTAAAGGTGTAGGAGGCTTCTTCGAAGATTATGCAAATTCTATAGCCATAGATACTTCGGGGAATTTATACATTACGGGAGGTTTTGAGGGAACGGTTGATTTTGATCCTGGTACCGGGATTGAAAATTATACATCCCAAGGGGCGAAAGATATTTTTATTCTGAAGCTGGATCGCAATGGTGATTTTGTTTGGGCTAAAGTTATTGGAGGCCCCGGTGCGTTGGGAGATATTGGCGGCGCTATAGCTATAAGCAACTTCGGGGATGTATATGTTACAGGAGCTTTTGAGGGTACAGTAGATTTTGATCCCGGACCGGGTGTGTTTAATCTGGTTGGTAATGCCTTCCCTGTTCCCGTTACTCTGGATGTTTTTATTCTGAAGCTGGATGCTTCAGGTGATTTTGTCTGGGCAAAGAATACAACAGGATCCGGGATATCCCTGAATGAAGGGACAGGTATATCATTAGACAATGAAGGAAATGTCTATGTTTCCGGAACTTTTGTTGGTTTGGTAGACTTTGATCCCGGAACTGCTAATGTCAGTCTTTCTGCAGGCGGTAGCGGCGATGTTTTTATCCTGAAGCTGAATATTGCGGGTGATTTTGTGTGGGTGAAAAGCATGGGTGGCCCTGCAGCAGATCAACCCGGCGCCGGGGGAATGGTGCTGGACGATGCCGGAAATATTTATGTTACCGGGCGTACTACGGGTACGGCAGATTTTGGTCAATATAATCTTACCTCAGAAGGGAGTGATATTTTTATTTGCAAACTGAGTATCAGTGGAGATGTTGTGTGGGCTAAAAATATCGGTGGCCCGGGAAATGAAGGGGGGCAGGGTATTGCACTGGACGATTCAGGATACATTTATATCACAGGATATTTTGCAGATACGGTTGACTTTGATCCCGGTGCAAATAATTTTGATCTTGTTTCCAATGGGGGGAGCGATATTTTTATCTGCAAACTGAATAATAGCGGAGATCTTGTCTGGGCTAAAGGTATGGGTGATACACTTAGTGATGTGGGAAATGCCATCGCAGTAGCTGCAAATGGCGCTATCTATACAGCCGGTACATTCAGGGCCACTGTTGATTTTGATCCCGAAGGCAATGGATTTAATATTGAGTCGAATGGTAATGCGGATATATTTATTCATAAAATAAAAGGGAAATGTCTGGTAAGTTCAACTATATCGGAGACAGCTTGTGACAGTTTTGTATTTAAGGGTAAAAGCTACTATTCATCAGGTTTATATACAGATACGTTTGTCGTGAATACCTGTGATAGCATTGTTTTACTGGATTTAACCATTAACAAATCCCCGGAGGCGCTAATCAGCCTGGATGGTAATACCTTAACCGCATCGGATACGGGCAGTTATCAATGGATCAATTGCGCAACCAACACAATAGTCCCCGGAGCGACCTCCCAAAGTTACCTGGTGACAGATGATGGGAGCTATGCGGTTGTAATAACGGTTAACGGGTGTACCGATACTTCGGATTGCCGGGAGGTAACGATTAATGGTATTGCAGGTTCCGGAGCAGATAAAATGGTCCGTATCTATCCCAACCCGGCGCATGACCGTGTGCACATTGCCGCATCTGCCCCTGTAACGGTCACGCTGAGCAGCCTGGAAGGTCGCGTGGTGCTGCTGCAAAAAGATGTGCGTGAGATAGACCTGTCGGGTTTTGCGGATGGTGTGTATCTGATCCGAGTATCGGATGCGCAGGGTCTGCCGCTCAAAACGGAGAAGCTGGTGAAGCAAAATCGGCGATAGGATATTGCCGGAGTTTTTTAATACGCTTGTTGTCGTATTGCCGGGGCATATACCCTGGCAATACGTTTTTTGGCAGCTGCGTTTGTACGTAGGGGCGAATAATCATTCGCCCATTCATCATCTGGGCTAAATTTTTTTAGCCCCTACGATTTAGCCTCTTGTATCCTTTGCACAAAATCCACGGTCACATCCGCCAGTGCAGCGATCTTCTCCAGGCTGAAATCGGTATGACTTAGCAGGTTTCGTACAAAGACCTCTTTGCCTTTTTCCACACCTTCCTTCTTCCCTTTTTCTATTCCTTCTTTCTTGCCTTTGATGTAGAGTATATCCTTTTCGTCGGAGAAGAAACTTGTAATGCTTTCCATATTGCTTAAAAAGTTTAGGTTAAGATTCCGTAATTGTGCCAGCACACGCAATTGCCTGAAATATCGCCCCGCATCTAAAGCGTTGGGTACACAGCGCTCCAGCTCAAGGCAGATATCCCTTGCCACCAGTTCCGGAGGGTCATTCTCAAAGTTACCCAAAATAGCCAGTATTTTTTCCTCCGGGGTGTCGGATCGGAGAAAAATTCTGTAGTCTACCTGGTTCATGCTCAAGAGCGTATAATGGAATTTGAGGTTGTCTTCATTGATGGCTGCAGGCATGGTTGCCTTTCCTTTGCCGATATAGATGACGTACTGCCGTACAGGCAACTTGTATTGCCTGAGCGCCATGATGCAGTATTCGGCCATACGCAGCGCCATTTGGGGCTTGTTGGCGGCCTGGTATTCTATATGCAGTATAAAGCTGTCGCCGTTGCTGTCGGTGACCCTTCGCAGTAGGTCTGTATTCCGTTCTTTGGTATGTTGCAGCCCGTCCGGCAGTGTTTCGTATGATTGTACGCGTATGTTCAGGAGCTGTCGGATGATGAGCGGCAACGCGGCCTCCATGTTCTCCCGGAAGATCTTGTCATACTGATGTACCTGCTTCTGTGTCGTTGTTCCCGCCATGCCCGTACTGGTTGTTTACACGGGGCAAAAATACAGAACGGGAACAATTATTACGAATAAATCAATATTCTATTAAATTGTCAATCAATAGAATAAATGTATTATTGGTGTTTTTTCAGGTGTGTTATGTAGAGCCAAACCATCACCCGCCCCTGCTTTCCAGCCTTATAACCGGCACCAGCATTTCCTCCAGCGAGATCCCACCATGCTGGAAGGTGTTCCGGTAATAATTCGCATAGTAATTATAATTGTTCGGGTAACAGAGAAAAACATCCCCCCGCGCAAAGATGAACGTAGAGCTTACATTCGGACGCGGTAGCCCCGCTTCGCGCGGGTCGCGGAAAGCGAGTACGTCTTTGGCCTCATACTGCAGGTTGCGCCCATGCTTATAACGCAGGTTGGTGGTCGTCTGCCGGTCGCCGATACATTTGCTGGGTGTCTTCACCTGCTGCGTGCCGTGGTCGGTCGTGATGATCACCTGTATACCTTTGTCAGCGATTTTGCGTAGCGCCCGGTACAGTGGCGAGTGCTCAAACCAGCTTACCGTAAGCGAACGGTATGACACTTCATCGCCCGCCAGCTCTTTCATTACCTCCATCTCGGTACGCGCGTGGGAGAGCATGTCCACGAAGTTATACACGACAACCGTCAGGTCGTTGCTGAGGTAGTTATGGATATTATCCTCAAGCTGTTTGCCATGGTCATTATTGGTGATCTTGAGGTATTGCCATTTCAGGTGGTCGAGCCTGAGGTTTTTCAACTGGTTGCCGAGAAATTTTTCCTCATGCAGGTTCTTGCCGCCTTCTTCATCATCGTTCTTCCATTCTATAGGGAACTGGGCTTCGATATCTATCGGCATCATTCCGGCAAATAAGGCATTCCGGCTGTATTGGGTGGCTGTGGGCAGGATGCTGTAAAACAAATCCTCTTCAATAACCCGGTATTCTTCTGTGATGATCGGCTGCAGTGCTTTCCACTGATCAAATCGCAGGTTGTCAATGACGATCAGGAAAGTCGGTTTTCCTTTTTCCAAATGCGGCGCTACCTTGCGTTTGAATAATTCATGTGAGAACAGCGGCGTATCTCCTTTTCCTTTTACCCAGTTCGCATAATTTTTGGCTACGTATTTATAGAATTCCGTGTTGGCTTCCACTTTTTGTGTCTGGAATACTTCCCGCATTTCATCACTGTCACTTTTCCCCATTTCCAGTTCCCAGTACACCAGTTTACGGTACAGTTCTTTCCATTCTTCATGGTCAGGATTGGAGCTGAGCGCCATAAAAAGGTTACGGAAATCCTGTTGGTACGCAATATTGGTTTTTTCGGCCACGAGGCGCTTGCCATCTATGATCTTTTTAAGCGCCAGCAGCACCTGGTTGGGGTTCACCGGCTTGATGAGGTAGTCGGTGATCTGGCCGCCGATGGCGTCATCCATGATGTCTTCGGCCTCATTTTTTGTAACCATGACCACCGGAACGCCGGGATGTATTTCCTTGATGCGTGCCAGCGTTTCCAGTCCGGTCAGTCCGGGCATGCTCTCATCGAGCAGCACCACGTCCATTTCTTTTTCCTTGAGCAGCTCCAGCGCATCATGCCCGTTGCTGAGCGGTGTAACGTTATAACCTTTATTGGTCAGGAAGAGGATCTGAGATTTCAGTGAGTCGATCTCATCGTCCACCCAGAGTATATTGCCTTGCGTTGTATTCATGTTATAGTTTGTGTATGCGGTTTAAAAGAAAAAGTTATAAAGCTGGTTGTATGCGGGCGTCTCCCTGCGGGTCGGGCTTTCCGCTGCAAGTCCTCACCCGGCAATGTAAAATTAAAGCCTTTGGTTGTTTACCTGTGGTGGAATTTCCTGAAAGCGATGCCGGCTAAACGAGCCGGGTTGCGGGCTTTCCGCTGCAATCCCTGACGCGGTCATGCTACGTTCACGCTAAATTACGTTGTATCATATTCTTCGCTGTTCCTTTAACGCAAATTTGGCAACAATATTTTCATAAAATGTTTTTTTCCGCAATCCGCAATAACAAAGTAATACACGGTATCCTGGTCTTGTTTTGATATGTTATGAATAATATATTACATGTTCTATATTCGATTCTTTTTCTAAAAGAATAACTATAATTCGTTGATTTTCATTGTTATGTATAATATTGTACGTCCGGAATATTGTGCATATGAAAGATCGATCAAACGACAGGCTGTTTATAGATCCGTTTACGGATTTCGGGTTCAAGCGGATCTTCGGCAGCGAAGAAAATAAGGATCTGCTGATTGATTTTCTGAATGCCATATTGGGAGGATATAAAAAGATCACAGACCTGACTTACAACCGTAATGAGTATCTGGGACAGACAAAAGACAGTAGAAAGGCAATTTATGATTTGTTGTGTACAGATAATCATGGTGCACGTTTTATTGTCGAAGTACAACGTATGGAACAGGAATATTTCCGGGAACGTTGTGTGTTTTATACCTCTACATTTGTCTGTGATCAGTTGCGGCGTGGGATGAAGGGGTGGAATTACCGCCTGAAGGAAGTGTATCTGGTTGGTATTATGAACTTCTGTTTTGATGATACCCGTGCTGAAAAATATATACATGATATCTATCTGGCGGACCGGCAGACACATGACCCGTTTTATCAGAAACTGGGTTACTTATTTGTAGAGATCCCTAAGTTCCGCAAGTCGGAAACCGAACTGACGTGTGAGCTTGACAACTGGTTATATGTATTAAAAAACATGCACGTAATGAAAAAAATTCCCGTATTTTTGAATAGCCCTGTATTTTCTAAACTATTTAACATTGCACTTATGAGTAATTTAACGACAGAAGAACGTTCGCTATATGACCGTGAACTGTTCAGCAAATGGGATTTACAAAATGCACAAAGTTTTATGCGCAAGAAAGCCCGCAGGGAAGGTCGCGCAGAGGGTCGTGAAGAAGGCCGCACGGAGGGTCGTGAGAAAGGCCGTGAAGAAGGTCGCGCGGAAGGTAAAGAGCAAACGTTACAGTTGCTGGTCCGCAATAGCAAGGCGAAGGGATTATCTATAGATACCATTGCTGACATCACCGGTCTTTCACCGGAGGACGTGGCAAAGATGGATTAACGGTAATGACTGTTTAATACATGTAATACCCCTCCTTCATGTACGAAGGGCATTTGTATGTTTTTAACTGGATAGACAAGTTGAACACAAAATAGAGATACTGGTCTTTGGTGGTGCTGTTGCCGCGTTGTTTGCCGGGCCGGCCAAGCGGGCTTTCCGGACTTGTTTCCAGCGAGCGGTCCTGCAGATAGTAACCGGGGTTCGGGTTTTGGGCATCGGTAGGGAAATGATGTGAACCTACGTAAGTGGTACTCACATCATCAAGGTAATCGGTAAGTGTCAGCCGGTTCGCAATCTCGAATCCGAAATTCATGCCCGGCCGGATCCAGTATTTAAACCCTGCTCCAACAGGGAAGCATACATTGAAATTGCTGTACTGCCGGTCGTTATATCCGGCATGTTGGCCTTCCGTACCGATCGTACGCAGGTAATACCGCCGCCCGGCGTACAAAGCGTAAGGGTTATAATAAAATGCTCCAACGCCACCGGTCAGGTATGGTGTAAACCGGCTGCCAGACTCGCCGGTGGAAAAACGGAAAAAATTGAATTCCGCCATCACAGCTCCTTCAAATATATCGCTGCGGAAATTAAGATTCCGCTTTTTGTTGAAAGGATTGTTATTGAATTTATCGTCGTAGCCCAGTTTTGTATAAGACAGGGATGCCCGGAGTGAGATATACGGGTTCATATGATAGCGGCCAAAAACACCGCCGGCCGGCCGGACGTATTTAAACCCGTAGTTATCATTCAGGTCGCCGAAATACTGGGAGCCGCCCAATGACAGACCCCATTCATAGGCGCTGTAAAATGTTTGCGCCTGTGCCAGTCCCGCCGGCAGGAGCAATCCCAACGCCAAATAGCCTATTTTCCGGATATAATTCATCTGTAGAACAACGCCAAATATAGGGTTTTATTGTGGTAGAGACGCGATGCGTCGCGTCTCTGTTATGAATGGAGACGCGACGCATCGTGTCTCTACGCATTTTCAAATTCAGATCAATTCCTCCGGTCAATCCCCCAGTACAGTTTCTGCCGGATCGTTTTCAGGAAATTATGTTCGTCGGGGCGTAACAGGGATACGGTGAAATTTTCCCGCTTTACCGCAAGCTGGATTTGGCTGGTAATGCTTTCTGTGCGTGCATCCAGCGTACAGAGAAACTGCTCCGCGCGGCCTTCTATCTCGAAAGAGATCACGCTGTCATCCGGTACCACGATAGACCGCGTATTCAGGTTATGAGGCGCTACCGGTGTTATGACAAAGCTCGACGCCTGTGGGAAAACTACGGGTCCGCCGCAGCTTAGGGAATAGCCGGTGGATCCCGTAGGCGTGCATACGATCAGGCCGTCGGCAAAATAGGTATTCAGGAATTCTCCGTT
>CAZGPG010000035.1:0-33717 GCA_964527735.1 uncultured Chitinophagaceae bacterium
GTGTAATGGTAGCACAACTGATTTTGGTTCAGTTAGTCTAGGTTCGAATCCTGGTGGAACTACAAAATGAGAGCGGGAGCGGTAGAGCGAAAAGCGATACGCTCCCGTTTTCTTTTATTGGGAAATCACACAGGCAGGATTGTGGGCAATCACACAGGATTGCCCCTACAGTCCGGTTTTCAACTAAAAAAGCCACCGGTGTTCCGGCAGCTTTTTTGTGTTTTCTTCCTGATAATACTACTTCTTGGCAGCAGCGGCTTTGGCTTCTTCGCTTTCTGCCTGCCGTAATGCACGCGTCATTACAACAGATGCGATCGGAATACGGGGGGAATTCATTACCTCCATATTTTCGGTCTTCACATCTTCCACACGAACGTTACCGTTCAACTCCAGATCCGTAATATCCACTTCAATATTCTCTGCAAGATACTTCGGATACGTCCGCACTTTCAGAGTCTTAACCTTTATTTCAAGGCGTCCGCCGTCTTTTACACCCTGCGACTGCCCGGTAAACTTCAACGGCAGGTCGGCAATTACCTTCTTGTCGTCAACCAGCTCCAGGAAATCTACATGGCTCAGTTCGTCGGTTACAACGTCAAACTGCAGATCTTTCATGATCGTACGGTATGCCTTGCCATCCACCGTGATCTCTGCCAACTGGAAATCCGGTGTGTACACCAGGGGACGTAATGACAGAGCCGGCGCAGTAAAATGAACTGTTTCCTTACCGCCATAGATTACGGCAGGTACCTGTCCTTCAGAACGAATATGGCGCGTCGCTTTCTTGCCGAGTTCGCTTCTGATCTTTCCTTCGATTTTTACGCTTTTCATAAGCTTTTGTTTGTTCTTTCAACTCCGGGCGTAAACCTGCCGAACATCCGGGCGCTGAATGTTTGTTATTAATTGTTAAGGATTATAACGGCCTTGCCGGACAGGTTTTTTTGCATAAACAGACTTTAGTATCATTACAGCAAACGAAAACGCCTGCTTTTATTTCTTATTACTATGAATAAACAATGAGTTTATTGACTTATTCTCAAACGTGTTACGAATTGCTACTGCAAAAAGATCAGCAGTAGACAAGACCCGGATCTTGGGGCAATCCCGCTTCAACGGAATGGTATCACATACCACCAGCTCTTCAAGCTCGGAGCGCTCAATGTTTTCGTATGCATTACCGCTTAATACCGGATGCGTACAGAAAGCACGCACAGACAGCGCGCCCTTCTCTTTCAGAATGCCGGCGGATTTGCAAAGTGTACCGGCCGTATCACAGATATCGTCAATAAGAACTACATTTCGCCCTGCTACATCACCGATCACTGTCATGGCAGCTACCTCATTGGCACGCTTGCGTTGCTTGTCGCAGATCACCATATCCACCTCAAAATACTTGGCCACTTCGCGTACCCGGTTGGTGCTGCCCACGTCAGGGGCCGCAAAGATAAGGTTTTCTATTTTTAATTGTTCAATGTATGGGATGAAAATCGCAGAACTGTCCAGGTGATCCACGGGAATATCGAAAAAGCCCTGTATCTGCGGCGCATGCAGGTCCATAGTCATTACCCTGTTGGCGCCGGCCACGGTGAGCAGGTTTGCCACCAGCTTGGAGGCGATGGAAACACGGGGCTTATCTTTCCGGTCCTGGCGTGCATACCCGTAGTATGGGATCACGGCCGTAATATAACCGGCCGATGCACGGCGGGCCGCATCAATCATCATCAACAGCTCCATCAGGTTATCGGAAGGGGCAAATGTGGATTGAACCAGAAAGACATAATCTCCCCGGATGGATTCATTAAACACAGGCTGGAATTCTCCGTCACTAAATTTCTGTGTGGAACAGTGACCCAGCTTCTTTCCGAATGCGGAAGAGATTTTCTCGGCAAGGTAACTGGAACCCGTACCGGTAAAGATTTTAACTGATGGCTGCATGGCTGATTGCGGAATAAGGTGCAAAAATAGACAAAGGGCAGGAAGTTTCTTAGCTGTTTTATGCACATTTCCACGTATGCTGCTGTCCACGCCGGTTTTGATACCCGCTAACGCAGCAAAGTCACATTCCCCTGATACTTTTCCTGTACACCATTTGCAAATGCGGCTTCGATCAGGTACACATATACGTCCTGAGGCTGATCTGTTCCATTCAGCCTGCCGTCCCATCCCCGCCCATCCGTGCGCGTAGTCTCAAAAACCTTTTGCCCCCAACGGTTGAACACCTGCATCCTGAAGCTATTTACAGCACGGGATAATATCTGCCGCGGAAAGAAGTAATCATTGATCCCGTCTCCATCGGGCGTAAAGACATTGGGGATCCCGATATGGCAGGATCGAAGGATATCAATACTGTCCGTGGTGCTGCACTCTACCCCATTCGTCACCTGCAACCAATAAGTACCGGGTTCATGCACCGGAAGTTCGGTACCCGCATCTCCGGTGCTCCAGAGATGGCGTCCGCTTTCAGGAGACGAGGCCAGGTTGTACAGTAATAATGGCGCATCACCGGGACACAATGCAGTATCGGCCGCCAGCTTTACTACCGGGAACGGGTGCACCCGGATCGTTACCGGGATCATCGTATCGGGGCAAACGCGATAACGGGCCGTAAGTGTTACGTGAAATTCACCGGCATGCTCATACGGGTACCGGATCGTTGTGACATCATTGATCTCTGTGCCGTCTCCCATATCCCAGGTCAGCGTGCTGCTGCCGGTTTTACGATAATCTGTATCAAAATGTACCACCGTACCGGTACAAATTATAGTATCACTGACTGCAAGCCCAAAACCACTAAACGAGTCCACAAAAACAGTTTTGACGATCGTGTCGGTACAACCCCGGAAATCGCCAGCAATAAGCATCACGTCAAAAACGCCCGCCGAAGTAAACCTATGCACCGGGTGAAGAACCGTATCCGTAGCGCCATCTCTGAAATCCCAGAAAT
The DNA here is from genome assembly GCA_964527735.1 of uncultured Chitinophagaceae bacterium. Taxonomy (GTDB): domain Bacteria; phylum Bacteroidota; class Bacteroidia; order Chitinophagales; family Chitinophagaceae; genus JBEBVQ01. Next base: position 2,945 of record CAZGPG010000035.1, read on the forward strand.
ACGAAAGTTGTTCGCCCGTTACCTGACTGGTAAACTGAACAGAATCTCCCACACAGACACTATCCCTGCCGATCGTAAAATCTGACTCCAGGAAAGGCCGTACGACTACTGCCGTTGCGGCAGAATCCCTGCAAAGACCGTTTTCAACAATAAGCGTAGCCTGGTAGACGCCGGGCGTTGTATACACATGGTACGGGAACCTTCCTGTTACAACATTCCCGTCTCCGAAATCCCAATGATACTCGCCTACTGCATGAGTCGCATAAAAAATGAAAAGTGTATCGCCATTGCAACCATGTCTGAGCGTATCATCAAACAGGGCAGAAACCTCTTCATATACCGTAACCGTTACCGGCAGCCGGTCACTTTCAAACGGGCACCCGGTGATCGTCTGTGTCACATACCAGGTAGATACGCCGGGTACAGCGGTATTGGGCGTCGGGGCAGCGGGCAAAGGTGAGCCGCCCGTAAGTGTCTCATACCAGCGTATGCTGTCTCCTGTTGCGATCAGAGGGGCAGGTGTATCAAACTGGCAATAGGCAACGTCGGAGGTTGCCGGCGGCTCCGGGTTTGGCGCGCCGCTGATGTGCACATTCCGTATCACCTGCCGGCTCCAGGCAGAACCGGTACCTGCAGTAAATCCGAAATACCCGGTCATATTCAATGCCGTATATCCGCTCATCACAACCGGACCGCCATCGAAAGAGACTTCGATATTGCCGTAATTATACGTCAGCCGGCAACTGTGCCAGTTGTTGTCTGTAAGGAAATTCCGGTTGGTGAGGTCCGGAGCCAGCCGGCCCGTCGCCGAACCTTCTGCATAATTTGAAGTCCCATCCAGCACCCGGAGTGTTACCAGTGGATTATCTGCTGCGCCGTCATTATTGTAGGTATCGAAGATCAGCAATAACCCTTCCGGATTGTTCGGCAGCCCGATACCCCCACCCGCCGCAAAGCCGGTGGGTGGATTAGTGATATACCAGAACGCAATCCCGTCAGCCGTAGGTATGGAATGCTCTGTAAAACGAAATTCAAAATCTACCGTAAACCGGGCGCAAAGGGTAAGATCCTGCGGTGTGGCGTAATAAATATACCCGGCCTGATAAGTAGCCGGATTGGTGAGGACGAACATATCACCCGACACGTAGCTGGTTCCGGTGGCAAAAGTCCAGCCGGTGGTATTAACCGGGTTTCCCGTAAGCTCCGCCGAAAAACTCTGTGCCCGCCCCTGGTATCCCCATATAAACGAACCAATAAAAAACAGGAGTAACCATCTCACCATATCAGTGTATCTCTTAGATTAAAAAAACAAAAAAAAAGCATACAGGCAGCAAAATACAAATAAGCGGTGTATAAAATCATATTTTTGTCGCGAATATCCGGCTCCGGAAGCCGGCTAATGATTTAATTTATTACCATTCATGCCTGCTGCCAGCGTTATTATATCAGTGTACAACCGCATTGACTTCCTCAGGCTCGTGCTGGCAGGATTTGAAACACAGAAGGAACTGGATTTTGAGATTATTATTTCGGACGACGGGTCGGGGCCGGATTTCGTAAACGAGCTGAACAAGATTATTGCTGCCAGCCCTGTAAAGATCCGGCACAACCGCCATGAAGACCTCGGATTCCGGAAAAACCGTATCCTGAACCGATCCATCCGGATGGCAGCTTCTGATTACCTGATCTTTGCAGACGGCGACTGCATCCCCCATCCGGCATTTGTGCAGGAGCACCTGTCCCACAAAGAGCATGGCGTTTGCCTGGCCGGGCGACGGGCAGACCTTTCTGAAGGCATTACCCGGCGGCTTACTCCGGAAAACATAAGAAAAGGAATATTGCAGTCCGCCGGCATGAAATGTCGCATGTTTTCCGAATATCTCCGCTTGCGCCTGTTTCATGTGATGAATGGGATTTATTTTAAAAACAGAATATTAAGAAAATTCTCCAACAGAAAGGACCGCGGTCTGCTTGGCGCCAACTTTTCCCTGCACAAGACCGATATGATGGCCATCAACGGATTTGATGAGCGATACACCACTGCTACTTACGGAGAAGATTCTGATGTGGAATTGCGGTTGCGGCTGCATGGCATCCGGTTGCGGACGGTACTGAATATGGCCGTCCAGTATCATTGCTACCATAAACCACTACCACGACCGGAAGCAAGCCGGCTTCAATATGAAACCGCGCTTGCGGAGCAAAGGGCATTTACCCCCTATGGCATCATTAAAAAACATGAAAACACCCGCCCGGAATAATGAAACAGATTTACCAGAAATCGAAAGAAAGGAATCTTTCCTTCAGCCATGTATGTGAAGTAGGCGTATATCTGCCGGAAACATCCAATATCATAGATTTTATAAAGGATGGTATCAGGGCTACGCTGGTCGAAGCTGATCCCGATACAGTTGAAAAAATTAAATCCTACTTTGAAGGATATGATATCACATTACACCCCTGCGCGGTCTGGGACCGTAACGGGACGATCCGGCTGTCGAAGGCAAAGGCTTCGACTTTTGTGAGCGAGCTGAAGTCGAGCCCGGCCATAGAAAACGACAGGTATGAGATCAGGGAATCCGAAACGTTTGAGGTTCCATGCAAGATTTTTACCGAAATAGACACTTCAGACATAGACCTTTTATCAATTGATATAGAAGGAAGTGAATGGTTTGTTATAAAATACCTGACCAGCATACCAAAAGTCATTTCTGTTGAAACCCACGGGAAGTATTATACCAATCCATACATTCATGAAATAGAAAAATGGATGCATGAAAAAAATTATATAATATGGTACAAAGACGGGAGTGATACTGTGTTCATTCAAAAAGGGTTGCTTACCCCATCTGTCTCCGACAAGCTAGATACGTCAATTAGTGAATTGAAAATCAGATGGAAAAAGCTAAAGCGATTATTCAAGTAAACAATGAAACACATAAATACACATCAAATACAGACAAACCGGAACAGAAGCCGTATTGAAGGTATCGCTACAGTTATCGGCAGCAATAAGCTGATTATGTATACTCTATGTACTTTCTTGTTTATTTTTGTTGTATGGAAAAGTTATATTACTTCTTTTACACATGACGAAAGTTTCTCCTACAATGCTTATGTATCTACCCGTTTTATGGATATTGTTTCGTATGATCCTCCCTATACGAACAACCACATACTGAATACCCTGATGATGAAATGGTCTGAAACGATCTTCGGGCCAAGTGAATTTACATTAAGGCTGCATAGCCTGATTGCTCTCGCGCTTTATTTATTTGTATGTTGTCAGATATCAAACGCAATACCCGGGAACAGATTAAGCTCATTTATATTACTGACCGTCAACCCTTACCTGCTTGATTTTTTCGGCCTCGCAAGAGGCTATGGCCTGTCTATCGGCTGCATGATGCTCGCACTTTACTTTATACTAAAATGGCTTAGAACCAGCAAATTATCGCACATTGCCGCATTCAATTTCTGTTCATTACTTGCTGCATGGAGCAATTTCTCGCTTGTAATGTTTTATCTGTCAGCTATTCTTGCTGTGAATGCAGTGATGTATCTTAAAAAGCGGAATTCCGGTAAATATCCGGGTACGCACTGGCTGCGGATCAATGCTATCAATTTATTGTTTGCAACCGGTACCACCCTTATCCTCTGGGAACCTGTGAGAAAAACGCTCGCATTGCGTCAACTTGATTTCGGCGGCAAATCCGGTATTGTCTCTGACACTATAAATTCAGTGGTGACCTCTTCCCTGTATCATCTGCAGATGCCGCCCTGGCTAACAATGGCTATAAGCTGGTGTGCTCTTGGCGCCATCCTGGCTGTTTCCGTTTTTTGCATCAGCAGGATCATTAACCGGAAAAAACCGTATTCAGCAGTCTTTTACAAGCTCGTGCTTGTAAACTGTATCCTTCTTTGTATCCTGTCCGGCAGTATAGCACAACATTATATTTTCGGAAATGATTATTTGACTGGGCGTTTTGCTCTTTTCCTGTACCCTTTGTTTGTACTTCATCTTGTCTGGGGCTTTCAGATCCTGTCGGGAAAAAGGAAGTTTGCAGGATCTGCTGCTTTTGTATCCGGCGCCTGCGGTGTAGTTGCTACGCTGAACCTGCTATACAATCTGAACCTGTCATCTTACCTCGACTGGGAATACGATGCCGGTACGAAACAAATGATGGAGGTATTGATAAAACACCATCATGAACAGGGAACCAGCGGGCAGATCCGTATTGGTAATACCTGGTACTTTGAACCCACCATCAATTTTTACAAAAACCTGTATCAACTCGATTGGCTGCAACCCGCTGACCGGGAACAACCTGTAATAACGGATGATTATTGCTATCTGCATGAAACTCATTTAACCAGGTTTCAGAGTGCATCTACAAATATTATATTCAAGTCAGATTATAACTCGGTGCTAATTTATAACCAATAAATCAATACTATCCGAAAGACCGGTCTATAAACACTGGTTTCAATCCATATCCCCATAAATGTTTCTTTGCATCGGGATATTGTTCCAATTGGGGTACAGACCAGGTAAACACCCAGACAGCCTCGTCGAACCGGCTCACCTGATGCGGCATGAAAATAACCGACATACCCAATTGCTGCGGCTCTATCCCGACCAACAGTATATAACGGGGTTTCAGCTGCTCCCTTAACCGGTACCAGGCAATTAGTGTGTCTGCCGGAAGCTCAATCAAATTGTACTGATAATCCTCCAGCTTACAGGCCTGCAGCATTTTTAACAATTGTGCTTTATCCCTTCCCTCGTTCCCCAGCGGACAACTGATTACCAGTATATCTTTAGGCGCCATATCTCCGGCAACAGAGGCGGCATCTTCCCAGAATTTGTTTATTTCTTCCGGCACAAGCGGTGTGTTAAAGATATCCGGTAAATTGTCCATAAACTGTCATTTTTGAAAGTGTGTAAGTAGTCACTCACAAGGTATTTCTGTTTTTTTTTGTTTCTTTGTCGCGAAGCTAATGATTTTAGTTCTTAAAAGCAGCGTATGAATTTATACACCATCGAAGATATGCCGGTACAGAAAACAGAGCAGAGCAGGATCCACGAGTTAGACCCGGTAAATATACAGTTTGGCAAACTTTACTCAGACCATATGTTACGTGCCCACTACGCCGACGGCCAATGGGGCACACCAAATATTAAGCCCTATGGCAACATCGGCTTAAGCCCGGCAACGACATTCATTCATTATGGGCAAGCCATTTTTGAAGGCGTTAAAGCATACAGACAGCAGAATGGTGAAGTGCGGATATTTCGTCCGCAGGACAATTGGAAACGAATGAACCGCTCTGCAAAACGCATGGCTATGCCGGACCTGCCGGAAGAGATATTTGTGGATGGTATGCGGCAGCTTATCGATCTCGACCGGGACTGGGTTCCGGGAGCGGAAGGGTCTTCGCTCTATATCCGCCCCTTTATGTTTGCCACTGATGAGTATATTGGTGTGAAACCCGCCGAGCAGTTTGAGTTTATGATCATCACCAGCCCGGCCGGACCATACTACAGCAAACCGGTATCCATTTATGTACAGGACAAATATGTCCGCGCTTTCCCCGGAGGCATCGGCTTCACCAAAGCGGCCGGTAATTACGGTATGAGCATGTACCCAACCATGCAGATCCGGAAGATGGGGTATGATCAGATATTGTGGACCGATGGTTTAGAACATAAATACGTTCAGGAGATCGGCACCATGAATGTATTCTTCATTATTGATGGCAAAGCCTGCACCCCCGATCTCACAGAAACGATACTCAGCGGCATCACACGAGACAGTGTTATAACCCTCCTGCGCCACAAAGGCATTGAAGTGGAAGAACGTCCGTTAAGCATCCATGAGCTGGTAGCGGCACACAAAGAAGGCCGTCTCACAGAGGCATTCGGTACCGGTACAGCCGCATCCATAGCTCCCATAGCATCATTCACATACAACGAAGATCGTATGGAGTTGCCTCCGGTAGCTCAATGGGAAGTTACCAACTGGCTCAACAAAGAGCTGGGCGATATCCGCTACGGACGGAAAGAAGATGTGTACGGGTGGATGATGCCCGTTTGAGGAGTTATGAATGATGAGTTATGAATGATGGACTGAATTCATCACTCATAATTCATCATTCATAACTAAAAAAGCCCGTGCAGTTGCGCGTCGATCCTTCTCACCACCTCGGCGAAATCCGCATCGTTTTCTGTAAAGTCGAGGTTATCAATATCAATGACAAGTAAAGGGCCGTCGTTATATTGGTCAATCCATTTGTCGTAGAAGCCGTTCAGGCGCTTCAGGTAATCGAGCCGGATATTCTCTTCATATTCGCGGCCGCGTTTCTGTATCTGGTCCACCAGCTTGGGCACGGAAGCCTTCAGATAGATCAGCAGATCCGGCGGGCTTACGAGCGACTTCAGTGTCTGGAAAAGCGAAGCATAATTCTCAAAATCACGGCGGGTCATTAATCCCATCTCATACAGGTTGGGCGCAAAGATGTAGGCATCTTCATAGATCGTCCGGTCCTGTATCACCGTGTCCTCACCATTTCGGATATGTATCAGGTGCTGGAGCCGGGTATTAAGAAAATATATCTGGAGATTGAACGACCACCGGTGCATCTCCTCGTAGAAATCCACCAGATAAGGGTTACGGTCTACATCTTCAAAATGCGGCGTCCATTTGAAATGGCGGGCCAGCATACTGGTAAGCGTGGTTTTGCCGGCGCCGATGTTTCCCGCTACGGCGATATGCTTGGTGGTGGATTTAGGAGGCATGCGTGTAAATATAAATAATATTATCGTATCGTCAATCCAGAGAGAGACGCGATTTATCGCGTCTCTACGAGCGGGTTTAATAATAGTGGATACCGATTAACCTGCGGGCTTCGGCAATCGTGCGCGCGGCGCTTTCCCGGGCTTTTTCGGCGCCTTCCTTCAATATCTTCCGTAAGCCGGCCTCATCCTGCTGTAATTCAGCCGCACGCTCGCGTATCGGGCGGACAAACGCCACGAGGTCTTCTGCGAGCTGCTTTTTGAAATCGCCATAGCGGATCACTACATTACCTGTCGATGACTTATTGTAGGCGTCTTCAAAATACGTCACTGTTTCCGGTTTTCCGGTAAGCCGCATCAGTGTAAACAGGTTAGCAATATAATCAGGCTTGATGCTGTTTTCTTCGGCGGGTCCGGCATCCGTTTTTGCCTTCATCACCTTTTTGCGGACCGTTTCATCGTCATCGCTGAGGTAAATAGTAGCATTGATATTTTCGCTTTTGCTCATTTTGCCGTTGCCGTCAAGGCTCAGGATCTTGACCGTATTTTCATCAAAACGGAAAACCTGCGGCTCCGGAAACAACATTCCATAACGATTATTATATCGCTGTGCAAAATTCCGCGCCATCTCCAGGTGCTGCTCCTGATCTTTACCGACCGGCACTTTTACAGCCCGGTGTATCAGGATATCGGCCGCCATCAGTACCGGGTAGGTCAGCAGACCGGCATTTACATTGTCCGGGTTCAGGCGGACCTTATCCTTGAATGTCGGTACTTTTTCCAGCTCGCCTTTATAGGCCAGCATATTCAGCATCAGGTACAACTCGGGAATTTCGGGTATATCACTCTGGGCATACAAAGCGACCTTTTCAGGATCCAGGCCGCTGGCGATGTTCTCCGCAACAACACGAAATACATTTCCCTTCAGATCTTTGGGATCAGGGTGGGTGGTCAGGGAGTGATAATCTGCTACAAAAAAATAGCAGTTATAGTCTTCCTGCATGCGTATATAATTATGGATCGCGCCAAAATAATTCCCCAGATGCAGGAATCCGGTAGAGCGGATGCCGCTCACAACAATTTCTTTGCTCATAACAGGCGGCAAGATACAAAAAGCGGGATTAGTCTTTTAAAAAAAAGGAACAGGTAATTACATATGGGAGCATTACCGGCTCAACAGTCTCATTTCAATCGCTTTTTTGACAAGTCCTGCCGTATTTTTCACCTGAAGTTTATTTAAGAGACTCAACCGGTGGCATTCAATTGTCCTGATGCTGATGGAAAGATGCTCGGCAATCTCATGGTTGGTAAATTCGTCTGTTATCAGCTGCAGCACTTCCTTTTCCCTGCGTGTGAGCACAGATCCGAGATCCTCCGACTGTTTCTTTTTCCTGATAATATTAGTAAGCAGTTGCTTGCTGAGTGCGTCATCCAGGAAGTGCTCACCGTTATACGCCTTTTCTATCGCCTGTATCAGCCGGGAATGGTCTGTGGTACTTTTCAACAGGTATCCCATACACCCCATTTGCATCATGTCTTCTACATGATGGGTCGCTTCCATACTCGTCAGAATAATGATACGGACTGCCGGGTACATCTTCAGCACCTTTCCGGCCAGCTCACTGCCACTGATGTCCGGCAGCTGCATATCAAGCAACAGCACATCGGGTTGCGTAACCTCCAATGCCGACAACAATTCCTGCCCCGTCGTATAACAACCAATACACTCGATATGCTGTGCTGAAGAAATTACATTTTTCAGGCCAGTGATAACCAGAGGGTGATCGTCAGTAATTACCACTTTGATAGCCATACTCAATCACTTTTCGTAGCAATAATAAATAATTTTTACTGGAAAACGCAAACTGCCATGTCCTGACATCAAACATTCTGTGCAGGAGGAACCGGGACTTCCGCATATACGGTAAGGCCATTTTCGGAGCTTATAAACTCCACTACCCCACCCAGGGCTGCAAGCCGCTGCCGGATGTGATATAGTCCGGTACCTTTTTCTACTGCATCCGGATCTTTAAAACCACAGCCATCGTCTTCTACAGTCAGATCAAGCAGATCCGGCTGACAGTTTACCTGCACCAGGATATTGGCAGCATTTGCGTACTTAAGCGCATTCTGCACAAGCTCCTGGATCATACGATATACCGAAAGCGCCATTTGCGGCTCCAGCGGCGGGCAAACGCCGGAGCTCATAAAATGGATACGTGTAGCATACTCATTATCCATTTTATTGCAAAAGTCCTCAAGCGACTTCAGCAAACCACTTTTAATAACCGTTTCAGGCATCAGGTTATGCGCTGTTTTACGCAGATCCTGCATGGTTTCATCAAGATATTTAAACCCCTGCTCAAAAGCTGTTTTATCCGGCTGATCCTGCTGGAGCAGGCTACTGAATGTTAGCTTTACCGCAGTGAGCTGGCTGACGATCCCGTCATGAAGTTCATGAGCAATACGGCTCCGCTCCTGCTCTTCCCCTTCCATTACTGCATTCAGTCGTTTTATTTCCTGATCCTTCTCAAGGGATTTAATCCGCTCATTATGAATACGCTGCCTGTATCTGTAGTAAACAAAAAGCATGCATCCGGTCATAAGTGCGGCTCCGGCAACGCCCCAGAGCATAAACTTCGTTTGCTGCAGCTTCTGCTCTTTTTGCGCCAGCAGCAATCGTTGCGAAGTGAGCTCCAGATCTTTCTCCGAGCTGCGGTACCGTACATCAAGCTCATTGATGATACGCTGATTTTCAATATTGTTGATACTGTCATTGAGATCCATATATTGCTCCAGCGCACGAAGAGACTGCCGGTAGGCTCCCGACTCCGAATAGGCAACCGCCAGCATTTTGTATGCAAGCGCTTTCTGCTGATTCGCGCCGGACCGGCTGGCAGCTTCCAGTGCTTTGTACGCAAAGTGGAATGTTTGCTTATGGTCTTTCCGAAGCAGATATATTTTAGCCAGATAAAAATAAAGCGCCGGACTCGCCTCATCTTCTTTATCCGTAAGTCCCTTTTTCAGAAAGTACTCCGCTGAATCAAGGATTCCGGCATGGGTGTACATATTTCCCATGTTGATCAGGACATTCCGGAGCATATGCCCGTTACCGGATCTTTCGGCAAGGTCAATCGCACGCCGGTAGAAAATCAATGCAGAGTCATACTGCTCCATCCGGTCATAGGAAAGCGCCGTCAGGTTTTCCACTGCTATCATTTGATAAGAGGAGACATTAATCTCCCGGCCGGTCGCACGGGCCTTCTCCAGATATTGCAATGCCCGCCCGGGGGTACCTTCCTTATGCCATATCGCGGCAATATTGGTGTATAACAATACAAGCTGGGCAGAATCTATATCAGAAGCTGTCCGTAATTCAGACAATGCATAATCAAGATACCTGTATGCGTGCGCAAAATTCCCCTGCCGGACAAGCAGACTGCTGGCATTATTATACCAGTTGACCAGCAGTAACGTCTTCTTTCCGCCTGCCATAAAACAGTATGGCCACGCCGACCGCAGCGCCTGAGCAGCATCCCGGAACCTACCTTCTGCAGTATATACACCGGCCAGTCCGATAAGCGCATGGGCAACGCCGCCCGAAAACTGTTTTTCACGGCTGAACGCCAAAGCATCCGTCAGCAAGGACGCAGCAGCTGTGTGAGATACATGACGTACAACTTCGGAGCTGTCGAAGAGACCTTTCAGGTAAGCGCTGTCTGCTGTGGACAATTGTGTAGAAAAAAGCGAGCCTTCGGGATTATATTTCAGCTCTGATTCCTGTGCGTTGATATCAAAAACGAAGGTAAAAGACGTAGTTATTACGATCATTACCACTCGCAGCAATCTGCTTATACTTGCATATTTCATAACATGGCTCGTTTACGGTATCTGCAATGTCGTACCGTAAAGGATTCTTAAACAATAATACGCATTTCTCCGGAAAATGAAACTTAAAAAGAACGAGGCACCCATATAAATGCGAAGGGTCGTACCCACCTTGGAGAACGACCCTTCGACCGGAACCAGAAAACACTATTGTAAGGTACGGGTAAAGCGCACATTCTTCACAACTGTGCCGCTGCTGTCTGTCAGTTTGAGTATATAAATGCCTGGCGTCAAACCGGAAACATCAATTCCCCCGACGATGTCCGCATCCGACCCAAGCAATTTGCCATCTATACTAAGCACAGACGCTTTTAATGCTACCGGAGCATTTATATACAAACGGCCGGAAACCGGGTTCGGGTATATTTTGATCGAAGAAACCATATCATCGTAATTGCCGACGGCATTTTCCTCGTCTTTCGGTGTACGGAAAGAAACCGTATCCCATGCTGAGTAATTATTTGAACCACAATAGGTACGTAGATGCACATAATAAAGCACATCCTTATCCAGTACAGCCCCGGTATTATAGGTAGTGGTGGTCGGCTGGTCCGGAGCAGAGCCAGGCTCTTTCGTGGCTGCCTGGTCTACAGCAATTTCATATTGTTCTGCAAGACTTACCGGATTCCAGGTAATCTCTGCGCTGTTGGTGGTAATGTTTCCAACCGCAAGTCCGCCAGGAAATGCGCACAATGGCAATGTGCGGAATGAGATCGTATCCCAATCGGAATAATCTCCGTTTGTACAGTAGGTTCTGACATGTGCGTAATACGTCTGGTCATAATTAAGCACAGCTCCGGAATGGAACTGTTCGTCCGGTGCCTGGAATGCAACACCGGAAGGAGTCAGTGTAGCAGACTGGTCGATAACAACCTCATATTCCTGCACACTATCGGCCCGTTGCCAGTTCAATACCACGCTGTCCGGGCCTACCTGCACAGCGCTCAGCCCACGGGGTTCACGGCACTGGAAGGGAGCTACGAAAGAGATTGTATCCCAGTCTGAAAAATTGCCGTATCCGCAGTCCGTACGGAAATGCACATAAAAGGTATCGAAAGCGGAAAGAATGTTGCCTGAATCGTACACCGTATCCGTAGTAACAACAGGAGTGCCGAAAGGCTCCGGTGTGGGCGACTTGTCTATTGCTATCTGGTAGCTGGCGGCTCCCCCGATCTTATTCCATTTGATCTCTGCATTTTTATCCAGCCTGCTCACCACAGGCACAGGCTTGTTACATTCATAATACCACAATCCGGATGCAAGCACATGGCCTGTATGTGTAGCAATACTCATTCCTTCTAATGTCACAAAACGGTAAGGCAACTGGTATCGATTAGCGGTAGTGGTGTTAGATGCTCCGTCACCGGTAATTCCGTACTGATTATTTCCCCAGGTCCATACTGTGCCATCCTCACGCACAGCAATACCATGATGATACCCGGCATATACTTTCACCCATTTTCCATTACTTCCATCATCAACCAGAGCTGGGCTTCTTTGTGATGAATTATTACCATTCCCTAACCTGTAATTGCTTCCACCTCCCCAGGCCCACAGGCTACCGTCTATCTGGATGCCGAGCGAATGCACATGCCCTGCTGATACATAACTCCATTTCGCTGAACCGATCTGAAGGGGTGTCCTCTGGTCGGTCGTCGCACCATTGCCAACCTGCCCCTCACTGTTCCATCCCCAGCCCCAGAGTGTGCTATCCTCCCGGATAAACAGCGTGTGCCCCTGTATCCCCACCGAAACCATTAGTCCCTTCATTGCATTGTCTCCCGCATCCTTGACACGTTTGGGCTGATCAGATGCAGTCGCAGTATTATCCCCGAGGGTGTAGTTGTTGTTACTTCCCCACATATACAGCGACCCATCATTCAATATAGCGGCACTTCCGCTGCGATAAAAATAACCAAAACCAGACCATGCCTCCATGCCCCAGGCAACTACATCCCTGCATTTAGAACCGGGAGCAATCTGTTTTGGTGTGGTGGAAATTGCCGAGCTTCCATCGCCAAGCTGAAATTCTGTGTTCCGCCCCCATGCCCATACACTGCTGTCTTCTTTCAGGGCAATGCAATGCGTATGCGCCGCAGATACCTTCCACCATTTGCCATTCAATCCGCTATCCACAAGGGTGGGGACTGTCAATACGGTGGATGCCGTCCACTCATCTCTTCCCAGTTGTCTGAAATTATTTCGTCCCCACGCCCAAAGGCTGCCGTTTTCTTTTATTCCTACGGAAAATTCTGCGCCGGCAGATATTGTCACAAACTTGCCGCCATAACCTGTATCCGTATAGACATCCGTCGGGGTTGCAACAATATCCGGTCCGCTGTTTCCATTCCCCAAACGCCCGTAATATTCCCAACCCCAGCCCTTAAGACTGTAGCTCTGCGCCCCTCCTTCATATGCAACCAGGGAGACGGCGAGAAAAGCGCCGGCTGCCCCCAGCATACGGGCCTTGCCCATGCGTTGTAACCATGTTTTTACAAGTGTTGATCTTTTGTTCATAAAACAATCAATTTTAAAAGTGAATACACGCCTATGCTTTTCATTTTCTGCATAGTGACAAAACAAAAGTATCCGTAACTAAACCCTGAAGTATCGGGGCTTTTGCGTAATTTTATTTTTTCTTTTCTACGTATAACTACCGAAGAAAGCAAAACTGCCGTCAACGGAGCAGGGTTACATTCCCCTGCTTGTACAGCAGCTTTCCGCCGGGCGCTATTGCCTCTATGATATAAACATATACGCCCGATGGTTGCTCCCTCTCCCTGAGCCTTCCGTCCCATCCTTCCCGGATATCTTTTGTTTCAAAAACTTTCTCCCCCCATCTGTTAAATACTTTAAATGCCTTCAATGCTACCGCCCCCCTGTATACCGGCCGCAGCACGCCATTGTGATGACTGCCCGGTGTAAATGCATTGGGCAGATCGAGCAGGGCTTCTGCCACAAAAACATCAATACTGTCTTTCGTAACGCATCCCCGGTCCGTTTCGCCGGTAACATAATAACGGGTATCCTTCCCCGGATCCACACGCGGATTGGCCCGCCTGTGATCCGACAATCCATCCGGCGGGAACCACTCAAAATACAGGCAGTTGCCACGCGGATCCAGGTAGCGTTCTTCCCCTTCATATATCGTCATCGAGTCGGGCATGGAGATCAATGCCTTCGGATAGACCTGAACAGTTACTGCCTGTGTGTCCCTGCAATTCATGATATCTTCCGCATAAACCACATAAGTAGTAGTGCTGAGCGGGTATACGAAAGGTTCGGCACTCAGAGAGTCGCTGATCCATACACCGGGTCGCCATACCTGCCCCACCCTGTTGCCGGACACAAACAGTTGTACTGTATCACCCGGACATATCCCCGTGTCTGCTGACACCGTAGTGACACCGGCTACTTCAATCAACATTTCGTCTGCCCCCGTACATCCGGCAGACGTACTTACCCGCAATGAAAGATTCGTAGTCCGTTGTGCATTAAAAAGCGGAGCAGGCCCGTTGCTTCCGCCAACCAGTGTACCTGCCGGATCCCATTCATAGCTATACCCGCCGAAGCTGCCCGGTTGCACATCCGCCACCACCTGCCAGACTTCACCCCGGCATAACAGCGTGTCTTCAGGTAAAGACACTACAGGTACGGGCTGAACTTCTATGGCGAAAGAAGCTATGCTGTCTCTGCAGCCTGCAAAGGAGGCAGTTACTGTATAGCGGCCGGAAGAAGAGGGCGTAATGACCGGCTCTTTTATAACACTGTCTGATACATCTCCCGCAGGACGCCATACATAGCTATAGCGGTCGTCTCCCGTCAGCCGTACCTGCACTGCATCTCCCGCACAAATGGCTGTATCGGCATTATGCAGCCGGAATCCCGGCAATACCGTCACCCGCACAGAGTCGTAGCTGACACAGCCTGCACTGCGGCCGGTGACCTGGACCATGTACGTTATATCACTTACCGGATGCGCTACGGGATCCCGTAGCGTTGGATTATCCAGTGTTGCTGCCGGACTCCAGCGTACTGTGTAATTTTCGCCGGGAACGCTGTTGATATCCACCCCCAACCGGATCGGGTGATTCACACAAATTATAGTATCAGATACCGCACTGATATCCGGGGCCGGCAATACGGTAACCGTTACGGTATCAGTATGCTTCCGGCATATCCTGTTATCTGCTGTGGCGATATACCGCGTCGTAACACCCGGGCGTGCCCAGGGATCCGTACAGGTAAGGCAGGATAATGAAGATACGGCATCGCCGCCGGGCAGCACATTCCAGGTAAAAGACGGCCATCCGCTCACATGCAGCTGCAACGAATCTCCGGGACAAATACTGCCGTCGGCCCATGCCTTCGTAGCCCGGTTTACGTAAACCGGAAATGTGTAAGCGCTCGTAAGATGTGTGCCGGGCGGGCGGCATGCAGAATCCTTCATCAGGAACACAACTACCTTCAGGCCTGTATCGTTAGCGCCGGGTGTCCAGCGGAAACATGCGCGGACAGAATCTGAATTCATCTGTGAATAGGTGATCGATGCGCCGGGCAGCGACAAACCGTGATTGTCCGTAACCACCAGCTTCGCAGCCGGATCAGATGGGGTCCTGAAATTAATGCATACTTCCATCGGCGTCTCCTCACAACCCTCAACCCGGTTATTAGCGATCAGGCTGCCTGTCATAGCCGCTGTATCTATAGTCGTTACGATGTCAGGCGCATTGGCGCAGGGAATGATATTAAGCTGGATGTCGCGCATTACCGAACCGATCTCCACGCCGTCCCTGTATTCCTTTATCCGGAGCGACACAACTGCAGTCTGGATCTGCTGCGGCGTAAAGCTTATGTGGCCTGTAACCGGATCAAGACGATAGGTGTAGTTGGTAGCGAACGGGTTATCCGGCATATCATATCCACAGCAATAGGGGATATTTATCGGCCTGGCAAAAATGCATTCATCAGAGGGGAAATTAAACATGCCCCATGAAGGCTGCACATGATCAAAACGCAATATATCGCCATCAATATCTACCGCACCATTGTTGAATGTATAAGGTTTGAAAATACAGACATAAGGCACCGGGCGTACTGAAAAACTGGGCGATGAATTGCCCTGCGCCACCTCATTATTTAATGTAGCTTCCAGATACATCGGATGGTTTGGCGGGATATAGTATATCGAATTGACAAGATTGCCGATGCCCACATTCCGGGCTACAACATTGGTAAAGAAAGTCCACTTCCGGCACCGGGAGGGCAATGTGACATACCCTTCGTAAATATATTCTTCATAACCGGGATATAAAGACATCGGATCTTTACACCGGGTAGGAAAATCCGGACAGCCCGGATATACTTCCACGCCCACCGGATTCTTGAGATGCAGTACCACCGTCTCCCTGAGATAATCGCACTCATTCGAATAGCAGACCCTCATGATATCGCCGACGGGCACGCCCGAGCAATCCCGATACAGCTTCATAATCAGCTTGTAAGTGGAGTCGCTAACCCATTCATACAACAATTCTCCTCCCGCGCTGTGCGACGCTGACGCTTGCTGAACCTTGGTCAGGCTCAACAGGGAAATCAGAAATACTAAAAACAACTTGTGCATGATATCCGTCACTATTTCACTGTATCCACCAAATAGTCCTGATGATTAAATTACCGGCCTGAATTTGTCTTCAGAAACCGCTCTGTTCTGATTGTCTGCCCGCTTTCACCGGTAAGGTGCAGTAAGTAGACACCTTCAGGCAGGTCTTCTACAGGAATCCCTTCCTGCGGACGACCGGAGGTCAATAAAAGGCGCCCGTCCGCCGCATATACCTTTGCCATTACTTTACCCGCAGACGCCACAAACAAAATATTCTGTACCGGGTTGGGGTAGATAAGTATGTGTCCGGCATCCGGTCCTGTACCGGAAATGCCTGTATTATAATCGCCCGCACGGAAAGAAAGTGTGTCCCATACGCCCAGGAGCCCGCCCGGACAGTCGGCCCTCAAATGAACATAATACAGCCGGCCTTCTGTAAGGTTCAATGCTTCGTACACTGTATCAAGATGCATGATAGCAGGCCCCGAAGGCTGCAGCGT
Source organism: uncultured Chitinophagaceae bacterium (assembly GCA_964527735.1). GTDB lineage: Bacteria > Bacteroidota > Bacteroidia > Chitinophagales > Chitinophagaceae > JBEBVQ01. The sequence continues at coordinate 19,731 of CAZGPG010000035.1, forward strand.
AGCGCTGCTGTCTACTGCGATGTGGTAAGCAATAATATGCGGTTGCTTCTGCCATGTAATTGTAGCGGTATTTGCCGTGGCGTGATGCAGCTTTATCTGAATCGGGTCTGCACAAGACTCATGCGTGCGAAACGAGATCGTATCCCAGGCTGATACATTTGCACCGCCGCAGCGGCTTCTCAGATGCACATAATAGGTGGTGCCGGGCTTCAGCAAATAAGAAAAATAAAACGTATCCTGCGTAGTCGCGGTAGCGACAGCCGGAATAAGCGTGGGTGACTCATCTATAGCGATTTCGTATTCTGCCCCGGTTCCGATGGAGCTCCAGTAAACATCAGCTCCGTTACTCGTCACCATGTCTGTCCACAGAGCGGCGGGCTTTTGGCACGGCATGGCGGCATAGAAAGAAATAGTATCCCAGCGCGACACTTCACCGTTACTGCAATTAGTACGGATGTGAGCATAATACCTGGCTCCCGGGGTGAGCATGGTAGCGTTATAAAAGGTATCCGTCATGGTAACCGGAGCGCCGGCCGGAGCCGTTGTCTGCGACTGATCCAGCGCGAACTCAAAATTGGTAATACCCGGGAAACGATCCCATGATATTACTGCACTCGTGGGGCTGATGTCTGCAAGCACCATCCGCGGGGCAAAGCAAAGCGGTACAGGTAATGCCCTGTCCGTAATCAGCATTGCATGTTTCGAAGACCATCCGGGCGCCAGGAATGCCCGGGTATGGTCTATGGCACCCAAAACGGATATCTGTTGCGGCGACAGGCGGGCACCACCGGTGGTACCATCACCGGAAATACCATTTGAATTATCTCCCCATGCCCAAACCGTACCATTATCTTTGATACCGAGACTGATGTTGTGTCCTGCTACTACCTGTACCCACTTGCCATTTCCTCCGTTGTCTATAAGTTTGGGTTCGGTTACTGCATTAGTAGTGCCGTCTCCTACAGCTCCCGACCAATTAGCCCCCCAGCCCCACAAACTTCCGTTTTCACGTATAGCAAGCGCATGACTTGTACCGGCAGCTACCTGTTTCCATTTCCCTCCTTTACCGATATCGGTACCGGGATCTATTCGTGTGGGCTCCTTCCTGAGCTGGCCGTCGGGGATGCCCAGCTGGTACTGTGCATTATTACCCCACCCCCATATACTTCCGTTGTTTGTAATTGCCAGTACAAAATATTGCCCCATGGCAAATTTGCTCCAGCCGGTACCCGTAGGGTCATTTATTTTTACAGGGTACATGGTAGTTGCCTGGCTCCCGTTGGCCATAATGAATGAACTGCCGTAACCCCAACCAAACAGTTCTCCATCCAGCGTAAGTCCCATGCTGGATCCGGCGCTCACCCCGCCAAACGAAGCAAAATCACCACATGCATCTACATCTACCCATCGTCTGCCCGAAACAGGATCTATCTGTACGGCAGAGACAATGATGTCATCCGCGTTGGTATGTCCGTTCTGCACGGCAAGTGCGCTGCCCCAGGCCCACAAAGAACCGTCTTCACGCACACCAACGGAATGATTATATCCGCCCACTGCTTTTCGCCAGCGGCCAGGCTTTCCCGCACCGGTATGGATCATCATCATATTCAGCACAGGGACATACGACCGCTGCCCGTTTCCCAGTTGGGCCTGTATGTTACTACCCCATCCCCATAAGGATCCGTCATCGCGAACAGCCAGTGAATAATTACCGCCCGAATGAACATAGGAATACCGCCCCCCGTTAAACGGAGCCGATTCTATTGTCACCGGCAGCGACCGGCCGGTCGTGCTATTATCTCCCAACTGACCACCCTGGTTATCTCCCCAGCTCTTCAGAGCGTATTGACCATATGAAAGGGACGCTACTGACGGGATTATTGCCACGATCGCAACAACTACAGCTACCCTTCTGCATAAACTGTTGCCTGCTTGTATAATTAACCTCATATAGAAACCAAAATTTTAAACATTAACAATAGGGCATCTTAACGAACCAGCGTCACATCCCCCTTGAACATCTGCTCTTCCTGATCAGCAAAACGGACACGGATCAGGTAGAAGTAGGTACCCACCTCCTGATCTTTACCATTATATGTTCCGTCCCATCCGCTGGTACGGTCTGTCGTTTGAAATACCTGCTCTCCCCATCTGTTGAAAACACGAAATTCGATCAATTCCTGGAACGTCAGGTTCGCAACGCGAAATATATCGTTCTTTCCATCCCCATTCGGCGTGAATGCGCTTGGCACATAGACCCTGCCCCGCAAATCCACGTCAATACGGATTGTATCATAGCTCCTGCAGCCGTCTTCCGTATACCCTGTTACTACAAGCACGACAGGACTTAGCGGCTTCACTACCGGATCCGGGATAGTCGGATCGCTCACAAGCGCTTCAGGCTGCCAGAGATAATTAGGCTCGCCCTCCGCCATCAACTGCAGTTCTGATCCGTAATTAATCGTTGTATCGGAGTTGAGGATCCGCACTTGCCCTTTAGCGGTCAAAACCGTAATCTCTACCCGAAGTGTATCTGTACAGCCAATGCTGTCTTCAATAACGGCCATATAAGCAGTTGTCTCATAAGGCGTTGCCGTAGTGACCGGACAATCCGCACAACTCAGCGTAGCCGGACTAATACTTCCGTTTTCATACCAGGTATATTTCTCGCCGAAACGGACAGTTGCGTCCATAACAACACTGTTACCAAGGCAGATGGCGGTATCTTTCGGCCCCGCGGTAAGTCCTGAAAGATGGACATCCAGGGTATCCGATACATTGCAGCCGTTCAACCCGGTGGTTGTGACTTTGAATACCTGACTCCTGGAAATATATACTGTAGGATCGGGCACCTGATAGCCGGGATAAAAGGCACTGCGTACCGAAGATGACCATTGATAACTGAATGGCAGTTCAGGCGCCAGGTAATATCCGAACCGGAAAACAGGCATGCGGTCGTCTGTGATCAGCGGGATCGTTGGCGGCAAAAATGTACAGATATTGCCGGAGTTCGATGTCGCATACAATACCGAATTGTACTTGCTGCTCACCCACGATGTGTAACCCGGCCTGACAATCCCCTGGTTGGCGTAACAAAAATCTATGACCAGGTTTTTGTTACGGTCGCGGTTATATAATGTGCCAAATGGAAACCTCACCCAACCGCCGGCTGCCGGCAGAACAATAGAATCTGCCCTGAACACCTGCACACCTCCCTGCAGGAAGCCGGCGTCTGAGCTCAGCGTGTCTTCATCTGTACAAAGCACTGCGATGCGGACATTCCTGTAAACTACATCAGCCGGCCCGGGCAATACGTACACTGACACACTATTGAGTGTCCCTCCATACATACCGGAGCTGCGTATATCCTCGGCCCTCATCAGGTATTGATGCCGCGACGTCCGGTTAGCTCCGCTGAATGGAGTGGTTACTCCGTTATCTCCCGATTGCGGACGCGTAGCGCCGTATGTGTGAATCACTACCGAATCGGCAACAGAAGATGCGGGAGCCGAAACCGCACCACAACTCACATTTCCCAGAGGACGTGCACCGAAAGCCTCCGCAAACAAATGCAGGGAATCCGGATCACACATGCCAACGAAGCCTTCAGGGGTGACCTCAATACGATTTGAACGATCAACCAGCACGTCTATGGTATCTGTATTAATGCATCCGCCCCCCATATCCTGATAGGCCAGATAACGGGTATCCGAAGACGGACGGGCCACCGGATCCGGACAACGGATACAGGACAGGCTTGTGGACGCATGCTCGCCCTCAAGTGTTGTCCATGTCACATCACCGGGATAACTGGAATGCAGTGCCACGGTATCTTTGGGACAAATTGCATAACGATGATATGATCTGTCAGCAGGACGTACGATAATCGGAATAGCATACGAACGGTCAATCACCACATTGGAAAGTTTACAGGAGGAGTCCCGTACGGTTACAACTAAAACCTTCAGCCCCACATCATCATTGCCAGGCCGCCATGAGAAACAACCGATCACGGAATCTGATCTCTGATTATTGTAAGCGATGCCACTGGACGGAATGGAATACTGGTGATTATCCCCCACAACCAGCACAGCTTCCGGTGATGATGAAACCACCTTGAAGCAAAAACGAAGCGGAATATTTGCACAGGCGTACAGCACGCTATCCTGATAGTTAGTGCCGAATAAAGAAGACTCGAGCAGGTTGATCTCCGAACGCTGGGTACTGCACGGGATTACGGCATTTTGTATATCCCGCATAACCGAGCCGATCCGCTTCCCCTTCCGCCACTCGATCACGCGCACCGATATTGTGTTATTACTCACAATAGAAGGCGTGTACTCCATCTGACCGGTAAGTGTGTTCAGATAAAAGTTGCCATTGGTGCTAAAAGGAGTGCTAAGGCTGTAGCCGGGAGAAAACGGCACCGTCTGGAAGTATTGACTGAGCGGTTGCACCAGCTCATAGCTTAGCGAATCCCCATCCGGATCTACAGCGCCCTGGTTGTAAGAAAACGGCTCTCCCACGCACACGTATGGTGTGGGTTTCACTGTAAAAAAAGGAGATGAATTTTCCGGGGCGTCTGTGTTATTTAAAGTAGCCTCCAGAAGCAGTGTATAGCCGCTCGCATAGTTAAGATTCGTACTACTGTTCCGGTTGGACATACTGACCCAAAACCGCCAGGTTTCGCATCGTGAGGGAAGCACAATTTCAGTAGAATAACACCATTCTTCATAACCCGGCAACACGGCATTACCCGGATCGGTACACTTAGTGGGTGTGCCCGGACAAAAACCGCCAACCTGCGAACCATTCGGCCTCCCATCCATCAGCGTATCGGTCTTTTGCAGGAACGCCATTTGTACCTGATTGGTGTTACAGACATTATTGCCGTGCAACTGGATAATGTGGTCAGCGCCCACTCCTGTGCAGTCACGGTAAATAGTCAGAAACACCCGGTATACGTTCCCGTTGACGTTATTTGCCAGCCAGACAAAACGGATGTCTGCACCGGCATAGTGCGTAGCCTGTATCGCTAAAGGAAAAAAACAGCAAAAAAATAATAATGATAGAAGTTTATATTTCATCAATAAAAATTGTATACTAACATAAAGACCTAAATAATTTCCATCTTTTTCTACACATTTCTACACACCCGTCTATTCAAAGGTACCTTCACCAACTGTTCATAAATTCAGAATTAACGCGTATTTTAAAGCTTAAGAAAAATAAGTATAATTACTTAGAATTGCCTTGTTCAATTATAAGCCAAAAAGTCACTGCGAGCTTTCCACCAATACACTATACATTAATTCAACAACCTCATCTCCATGGCACGCTTTACGAGACCCGCGGTGTTTTTTACATGAAGTTTGTGCAACAGGCTCAGCCTGTGACATTCTACCGTTCTCACACTGACAGACAAATGCTCCGCGATCTCCAGGTTCGTCATTTCTTCCGTGATCAGTTTTAATACATCTTTTTCTCTCCTGGTGAGCATTGAAACGGATAGCTCCGACTGTTTTTTCTTCCGGATAATGTTGCTCAGCATCTGACGGCTCAGAGACTCATCCAGGAAACTTTCCCCCCTCCACGCCTGTTCAATAGCCCTGATCAGCCGTGTGTAATCTGTGTTACTCTTTAACAAATATCCCATGCACCCCAGCTGCATCATCTCATCTATGCAATCCATTGCCTCCATGCTGGTAAGTATCACGATACGCATGTCCGGATAATTCTTCAGGATACGGGCGATCAGCACATCCCCCGGAATATCCGGCAGCTGGAGATCCAGCAGCAAAACATCAGGCAGCTCCTGTCTGAGTCCTTCCAGTAGCGCCATCCCCGTGCTATATGCAGCAATGACCCGTACATGTGCCGTACTGCCAATTACGTGCTGCAATCCTTCAATAACCATAGGATGGTCATCGGTTATCACTACTTTTATGACCATATCATCCGGTATTCTGGAATATTGAAAACGACTTTAGCACAGCAGCTTCTGGCACTACCCATATACATGCATTACAAAAGTAGCCGTCCGGAAGATCACAGAATACCGCGATAACACGTATTTTAACTGACAGCGGGACTACGTACAAATACTTAGAAACTCAACCTTATGCTTCAAACGCATTATAAACTACTCCGGTTATGTGGGGGATAAGACCGGATACACAAAAGGGATAAAAAAACCGAAATGATCAATTTTATTATCCCTTTTAAACAAAATGAAAAATCTGAAAACCTATCCTTTGAGCTTGATCGTGCAACCGACCGACTTGGTCGTATTGGGGTCAATCTTCTTCCCGGCCAGCATATTATTTACCGCATCATGCAGGTACATTTTTTCAGATTCAGCCGGATTTGCAGGGTTATCTTCCATAGCCCCTTTGTACACCAGCTTTTGGGACTTACCCTCAAAAAGGAATACTTCGGGTGTACGCGTAGCGCCGAAAGCAGCTACCAGCGGGCCATCATCCACCAGGTAAGGTACACCGGGATGCTGCGCCGTACCATAATCGCTCATGGCATCACGGGAATCCACACCATCACGCTGGGCAATGTTGGAATTGACGATCACAACGCCCAGCCCTTTCTCTTTGGCCAGCGCAGCAACCTCACGGATACGCTCCTGGCTTTTAATCACATAAGGACAGGTGTTACAGGAAAATATCACGACCAGCCCCTTATCAGTAGCCTGACTTTTGAGGGAATATTGCTTTCCGTCCGTAGCAGGCAGGCTGGCATCCGCAGCAGGCAATACGGTACCGATCGAAATACTCTGTTTGGCCGGTTGTTTATTATCCTTTTGGGCATATATGGCTGTACTTCCCAGTAACAACGATGCCAGTAACAGTGTAAATTGTTTCATAGTTTTTTATTTATTCCACTACTAAATTAAGGGGTGGAATGATATATGTAATGTAAAGTTTTGTGAAATTCCGGCCGGCATTTCATTACTCCAGGCTGATATGTTCATCCCCCGGCTGGTAAGGCACATAAGTAACAATAAACTGGAACATCTCATCGGTGGCTTTCATGCTGCCATCCTTGTCGCTGACCAGGCGCGGCGGACTGAACGGGTTGTTCAGATTCTGACGGGTATTATCATACACCCCTTCCGCTACGATCGTAGAGCCTTTCGGTATCTTCACCATCTTGCGGAACGTATAGAAATACTGCCAGTTAAAGTCCCAACGGGGGATGTGTATCAGCCGGATTGTATCGCCGTCCGGCTTCAGCGCATAAGCTTTGAAGCTTTTACCCAACAGGTGCATATGCGGATTGATCGTCAGAATGGAAATATCCTCCGGCACCGTATAGCGGCTGAATACTTCTTTTACTGTATTCGGCTCAATGACAAGATCCGGCTCTACAGGAGCAATACCTATCGTCCCGAGCTGAAACTCACGAACCGGGCGCTCCGGCGGCGTCTTTGCAAAAAACACATTGATATAGGAGCTGTCGGTGACGTCTTCACGCGTGAAGCCGTAATGCAGATCATTCAGCAGGAAGGCGCCTTTGCGCGGGAGACGATATCCTCCGATGCCTTCCGGGTATTTCAGCGCAAATACCCCGGGCAGGTAATTGACGACCGACTTCTGCAATACCGGGTAGCTGCCGTCATCATTAGGCAAGCCAAGCCTTTCGAATGCCTGCCTGATCGTTGTATCGGCCACCATATCCGTCATCAATGCACCGGTATAAACAGTGGATTTTTTATCGAACTCATATTTTACCATATCCCCGTTCACATGGTGTACCACATTTTTAGGTCCGGCAACAAATTCAATCACAGCGGCAAAGGTGTCATTCGGGATCTCAAACGGTACTTTAACCAGCAGGAAGCGGTCGCTGGAATTGGCCGGCATAAAATAAGGCTGCACCGGCAAACGCAGGTCGGGCACACCAATAGTGGAACCTTCGGGGTATTCAGGTAATGCCGGCAGCTTATCCTCCGGCCCTTCTTTAGCCCCCTGCTCTACCCAACGGGCAATCAGCGTTTTCTCCCTTTCGCTCAATACCCGCTGACCAATAAACTCCGTATAATGGGGATCGGCCGGCCAGGGCGGCATCATCCGCTCCCGCACAACGTAAGCAATACCGGGTGCATAGGTTTTGGCGCCTGCATAGGTGGTAAGCGAAAAATGACCATTACCGCCCGGCCGGTGGCAAACCGTACAATGCTGAAAAAGCACCGGCGCTATATGCTCCGTAAAAGTTACGGCATCCGGTATTTTTTCCTCTTCATTACAACCCGGGTGCATTAAGAGAATACCGGCAAACAGCAATGCTTCAATCAGTCTTTTCTTCATCTTCCTTACGCGATATTTTTCCGAGCAATATACTTACATTCAGCTCATAACCCAGCAAAATGATCAGGGTATTCAGCCACATCCACACCATAAAGGCAATGATCGTACCTACGGATCCATATACCTGGTTATAGTTAATGAAGTTATTGGCCAGGTAAAAAAACACGGTAGTGACAATGATGATCAGCAACGTCGCCATTACGGAACCGGGGGATATAAATTTGAAGCGGTGGCTTAAAGAAGGCCCGTAGGTATAAACAATGGAGATAGCGAGAAAAACGATCAGCGCCAGGAGTGCCATGCTCGTCAGGCGAACCGGGAAAGCGCTTCCGAAAATGCGTACCAGCCATACATTCAGCCAGGACGTCTGCAGGATGATCACACCCAGTGAAATAATCACCACCCATATCAGTAAAAAAGTGAGCTTGATGGCCGTCCACCGGCGTTTCAGCTCTGTACGCTCCTTATAGATGGAAAGGCTCCTGTCGAAACCGCGCATCAGCCCCATCATGCCGTTGGACGAGAAAAAGAGCGTCATGAGGATACCAAACGAAAGCAGGTCGGTACGGCGGGTCGTCATAAAATCCACGATCACAGTGCTCACGTCCGCATACACCTGTTCGCTGGAAATCACCAGCGACAGCGTGGAAAGCACCGTTTCCTGCACATCTCCGATCGGCAGGTAAGGCACAAGAGAAAAGAGAAAGAGCATCGTGGGCGGTATGGCCATCATCAGGTTATAGGTTACCGCCGCCACCCGCTCGCTCATTTTTGTATTACCTATCTGGGAAAAAAAGAATTTACTGATCTGCAGCAAAGAAAGCCTTTCAAAGCCCGGCAATATGATCCGGTCTGCCGTACGCGTAACGAAGCGGACAGGAGCAGAACGCGTTATGGATTTCCAGAAACGGGACATTGACAATCAGGGCTATTTATCCTGCAAGGATAAGGAAAATGTTTTGAAGAGGCGGCAGGCAATAAAACAGGCATCAGTGCCCGTGGCGTATTGTGCGGTTCTTGGGTAATCAATATACCACTGTTGTCCGGTAAAAAATCATTGATATACTTCTATGCAGTTGTTATTCAATTTGTTTTCTCATTATTCGAAATGCTACCGCTCGATTTGACATCCCATGTTTCACCTTCTTTTCTTGGACAAAAAAGAAGCAACCGACCGAAGGGAGCTCATGAGTGCCATTGAAAATTAATTGATCGGCGAATAAAGAGTCACCGGCTGGAAGCTGAGTTGATCACAAAGCGAGTGAAATTCGATTTCTTTGAATTTCCCCGGACAATAGTGATCAATATACAACATGTGCCTGAAAATTGTTTAAATTGTTGTGTTATACTTAACGCTGTGCTGTTTTTTTCATAAAAATTAAAAAAACATTATCTTTGGACAAATTTAAAGTTCAATCTTAAAAGTGTCTAATGCTGGTTTTATAATCCGTTCCCTGCACCGGGAGTTAGCGCGCCTGGCCTCCTTGTATCCGGTAATTGCGGTGACCGGTCCGCGCCAGTCAGGCAAAACCACTTTGTGCAAAAAGCAGTTTCCCGGCTTCCATTATGTCAATCTGGAAGACATCAGCTTGCGTGAACAAATAGCGGCAGCGCCAAAAGCTTTCCTGGAGCAACATGCAGCAGGGCTGATCATTGATGAAGCACAGCATTATCCGGAACTGTTCTCCTATGTGCAAGTGGTAGCCGACGCTACTGAACATGCAAAGTTCGTCTTAACCGGCAGCAGCAATTTTTCACTGATGCAGGGCATCACACAGTCGCTCGCGGGCAGAGCGGCCGTCCTTACCCTGCTGCCGTTATCACTCGCGGAGCTGGGCGCCCGTGCCCAAACCGATACCGATACCCTACTCCTGAACGGCGGATACCCCGCGGTCTGGGCAAAAAAAATACCGGTACAGGACGTTAGCCGGAACTATTACAACACCTATATCGAACGGGACGTACGGCAATTGTTACAGGTAAAGGACATGGCCCGCCTTCAGATGTTCATACGGCTGTGTGCGGGACGGATCGGCACAGAGCTGAATGCCTCGGCGCTTTCCAACGAAACCGGCATATCCGTACCTACCGTACAGGAATGGCTGAGTACCCTGGAAGCTTCCTATATACTTTTCCGCCTGCCCCCCTTTTACAGGAATATAGGGAAGCGACTGATCAAGACACCCAAACTCTATTTTTATGATACGGCCATGGTCTGCTTCCTGCTGGGCATAGAAAGCGAACAACAGCTTGCTACACATCCCTTACGGGGGGGCATTTTCGAAAACCTCGCCGTGCTGGAATTTATCAAGCACCGATACAATGCGGGGAAGCTACTCAACCTGTTTTTCTACCGGGATAAATCCCAGGTGGAAGTGGATATTATCGAAGAGCGAGGTAAAAGTCTGTATGCTTACGAAATAAAATCAGCAAAAACTTTTCATCGCAGCTTCACGAACAACCTGGACTATTTCCGGAAAGCAGCGGGACCTGATGTGGTATCCACACAGGTGATCTACGACGGTGAAAACAACATCCTCACATCAGAAAACGGCATTGTCAACCTAAGAAATATCCCTTTTAATGATTGAAAGCACTGCCGGATAATTTCCAACTGGATGTCTTGATAGATCAGTTGATCTTTAGGGAACAGGTAGAAACCGGATTGAAACAGATTGACGAAGGCAAGGGCATCCCTCTGGATGAGGTTAAAAGCATGGTCTCCCAATGGCAGAAATAATTTTTTCTCCTGCTGCAGTAAGATGCTTTGAAATCAAATTATTTAATGGTAATGACCTCGACAGGCTCGGCCACCGGCCTTCGACTGTGCTCAGCCTCCGACATTAAAAGACGGTGACCGGGCCTGTCGAGGTCGAACATTTTCCTGAACTTGTCATCACTGTTGTCCGGTAAAAAATCATTGATATACTTCTATGCAGTTGTTATTCAATTTGTTTTATCATTATTCGAAATGCTACCGCTCAATTTGACATCCCATGTTGCACCTTCTTTTTTCTTGGACAAAAAAGAAGCCAAAAGTCACCGGCTGGGATCCAATTGGCTAAAAAATGATTCCATTCCGCTAAACAAATCAAACTTGCGCTCCGCTTCGCTGCGCGCTTCGGACAGGATTTGTTTTGACCGCTCCATTCCAGCATTTTTTTATACGCCATTGGCTCCAAGGCCGGAAGCTGAGTTGATCACAAAGCGAGTGAAATTCGATTTCTTTGAATTTCCCCGGACAATAGTGAACTTACCATTGCTTCATTGATCAGGGATACGCTCTCTACTACCGGCTAAGTCCCCCCTGCCTACCGTACAAAACATACTTCATACACTTTTTCCGAAGCGTAAAAGCACCTGGCCACTACCTGTTGCAAAACGGCGACCTGCTGTGTGCAGGCAGCAAGCGTTTCAGAGTCTGCCGTGAAATGCAGTGCGTAACGCCCGCAGATATACGCCTTCTCCAGCAGCGACACCAGTGTACGCCCTTCCTCCCCCACCGGGCCGCAAAGCGTCCATACAACCGGTGTGAAGCGGCGCACCTGCTTCACCAGGTCGGCCAGTGTATGCGTTTTCAGCTCCTGACCGGTGGCTGCGATAAAATAGCCCCGCAGCAACTGCTCTACGGACTGATGCAGCATAAATGCCGCCAGTTCCGGATCATTCTTTTTCAGCAGGAAGACGGCACATTCCAGGAACCCTTCCGAACGCCGGTAGCCATGACAGAATTCCTCCCGGCTTTGCTGCACGATACGCGCCAGGCGCAACGGCAGCGGCGCGGGCAATACAGACTGACCATTATCGTACACCTGCCGCTCCGGCCGGAAGATATCCGTGTACATCAGCTTGCCCTCGTCGAGCCCGCGGCAGACATCCGGCAGGGCATACAGCGTATGGGGATATCCGGCAGGGTTCCAGTCTGTGCCCTCGAGCATCACCTTGTACTGCTGCAGGCTGCGAACGGCTTCTTCGCCGAGCACGATATGCAGGCTGTCGTTGTGGAAGAACACTTTATCTGCCGGCACGATGCGCAGCAGAGCGTCCACTGTATTTCTAAGCCCGTCCGGTTGGCCGGCGGGGTTTTGCGGTTGCGGGAAAGAAGAAGGGACTATCATACGCTCCGGTTTCAGCAGGTTGAACAAAGGCGAGCCTTCCTTTTGCGGAAGCGCGGCTGAGAACCGGTAAGCGATGGCTTTTTAAGATGCGGAAAGGCCATGAAAAAAGCGCAGGACTCAACTTAACCGTTATAGAGGCCTTAGGAAGCCCGCGTGTACAGAAAAGAGAGTACCTGCGCCGTAACGCAGGCAATCTACTTCTTATCTCGTACACGTTGAAATTTCCTAAGTTTCTATAACGAGATTCAAAGCGATTGCACTTCAATGAATTTGAAGGGTCGCGATATTTTTATCGGGAATAAAGTTAGGGAAGGATTGCATAATGACAAAATAATACTTCTATATTTTTGATTGAAATTCAATATAATTAGAATAAAAAAAGGGATTGTTTTGAAGAAAAAATATGGGTTGGTCTATGCGACCGGTTATTGGATAACGGTACGGAGTTTTACTGCGCGTGAAATATATACGTACGTAAATACAAACGCATACAGGGCATTCAATCACCATTTGATACTTTGTAGGATAATTTTATATTTGTACTGTGTAAAAATAATCCGAAATAAAACTTCGCCTATCCGTAACAATGAGTGGGATAATGGAAGGTTTGTAGCGGGTATATATAAGTTAGCCACAATGCTGACATAACAATAAACTAAAAATAAACATTATGAGAACATTTACATTTATTTCAACACTTCTACTATTAGTATCGTGTGGCGGAAAGAACTACGAAATTTTAAAAGAAGAAAACAATGCCAACGTTAGTCGTCTTCAAATAAAATTGGAAAAGAAGGAATCCTTATCTGGACTTGAAGAAATTGCAAAAGAACTTAAAAAGGATAGAAGCAGTTATGACAAGTTATGGATATTTTTTTACCAACCCGACCTTTTACCTGATGTAAGTGGTAATGGTGCTTGGGCTGTTGCAAATTTCACACCTGACTTAGAAGTTAAAATTTTAGGAGAAAACAATCCGTCGACAGAAATTGATGCAACAACAATTACATTCCCACACTACTCTTCTGTAATTGAAATGCTCAATGAAAGTGGGGATTATAAAGAAAATCAAGTTGAAGTAATTGACAACAATAATGATAATTTTCACATTAGGGTATCAAGTGAGTTCTTAAAAGATGAATCAGAATCTGTAATTATTGAGCAGACTAAAAGAGATATTGTGTATGTAGCATTTCAAACTTTTGCAGAAACCGACTTGAATAAAATCACTATAACGTCAATTCCTATTATCAGAAGTGATTTCAATCCCAATAAAAAATATGATGGACAATTACAAAAATCCAAAACACAGACTGTTTCAATTACTCGTGAAAAGGCTATTTCAATAATTGAAAAATACTTAAAAACAAAATCTTTTCAAGACTTATATCAATTGGAAAGCACTATCTATATTCCAAGTGCTAAATTTGAAAGATTAAAATTTGCCGAATTAGATAATGTTTTATCAGATATGAAAAAATAAAAAGCACTGTGGCTAATAACTAAGCGTTCGTCTTGCCCGTAGGGCATGAGATGAACGCGATGTTGAAC
>CAZGPG010000036.1:0-32867 GCA_964527735.1 uncultured Chitinophagaceae bacterium
CTCATAATCCATGAATTAAAACGATCCATTAAATGTGACAAATGTGTTGAATGTGACGAATGTATTTATCACATTTCCACATTCAACACATTTGTCACATTGAGTTATTTATTTTGATGCGGCAGTCACCATCCACTGGATATCAAACTTGTCTTTAAGCACGCCAAAATAATCCCCCCAGAACATCTCCTCCAACGGCATTTCTACCGTTCCTCCGTCTGAAAGAGCACTAAAAACCTTGTCTGCCTCCTGCTTACTGTCTACATGCAGGGAAATGTAATAGTTATTACCTACCGTTAACCGATGTCCTGCGGATTCGAGAATGTCGGAAGCCATCAGATTCCCGTTACCCATAGGCAAAGAAATGTGCATCACGCGATTTTGCTCATGCTCCGGTAATTTATCCCCATCGGGCGTATCTTTCATCCGCTGGATGAACAACTCTCCGCCCAATACGGATTGGTAGAACCGGAATGCTTCTTCCGCATTACCATTAAAATTCAGGTAGGTGTTGATCGTTGACATGTTCTTTTTATTTATAATTTATTTTTCTGATAATTGTTTTAATTGCTCTAAAGCTTTAGGCCAGGTCTCCAGGAAATAATCTATATGATTTTCAACCGTGTCTACTTCAACGACTATTTCGGTGGCGCCGCCCGTATCATTCAGCGTATAATTTTCCATTGCCCCGGCCCATTTTTGCACCTCTTCGCTGTCAAGATCTTCTTCACCGTTCTTATCTACCATGCCGATGTGTCTGAATGACATAAATTCATTCTCTACCCTGTCGTGCACCACAGCTACCATACCTTCATTTTCTCCATTCAGGAAGTGCACTTTACTTCCTTTAGCCCAATCTGTAACTGCTTTTGACCCTTCACTGAATACAGCAGTCCATTCCGGATAAGTATGATCACCCCAGAGTACCTGCCATACTTTTTCACGGGGAGCGTTGATCGTAGTTTTAAAATGCATCCTTTCCATAATCCAGTCTTTTTTGTGATGGTAAATAAAGCAATAAAAGATTCATACCACAAAAGTATCGTTATAAATAATATACTGACGCGGCCGGATGAGTCAAATCACAGGGGGATTTGCGCCAAATAATAGCCGCGATATCATGGCACAAAAAAACCACGGAAATTTCCGTGGTTTTTTTGAATACACTTGTAGTGCTTTTATTATTTTATTCAGGCGCTTGCTCCTGAGCAGGCTCTTCAGCAGCAGGAGTTTCCGGTGTAGCTTCTTCAGCAACCGGCTCTTCAGCAGGCTGTTCTGCAGCAGCTTTTGCGGCTTGCTTTTCTTCCACTTTACGCACGGATTCTTTCATGATATCATGATTTTTTTCCTGTTTGTGCTTACGGTGTGTTTCTTCACGCTTGGCTACCAGCTCTTCATGACCGGCATTCCATTGTTCAAATTTTTCCCAGGCTGCTTTTTCATCAAACAGGTTGAGGGTAACACCCCGCATCAGGTGCTTCAGATACAACACGCCCTTAAAGGAAAGGATACGGCGGCAGGTATTGGTTGGTTGCGCACCATGTTGCAGCCAATAGAGCGCACGCTCGCGGTTGATACGGACTGTTGCCGGTATTGAAAGGGGGTTGTATGTACCCAGTTTTTCAATAAAACGGCCATCGCGCGGAGCCGTATTATTGGCTACCACGATAAAATAAAAAGGGCGCTTTTTTGAGCCATGGCGCTGCAGGCGGATCTTAACAGACATAAATAATAGAAATTATTTGTGTTTACAATAAAAATTTGGATGGCAAAGGTAAGGAAAAAACATTATTACCAAAACTACTTTTCAGGGATGAGGGGTAAAGATTGAGGGATGAAGGATGAAAAATCCATCGCTTTCAATTATTTTAGCAGTATGAAGCAAATATTCATACTTATAACCGTCATATTATACAGCTTTATTCCTCAATATACGCGGGCGCAGGATTACTGGCAACAGGAGGTGCATACCAGGATCGATGTATACCTGGATGACGTGGAACATTTCCTTCATGGCCGGGAAGAAATGGATTATATCAATCACTCCCCCGACACACTGCATCATATATATATCCATCTCTGGCCGAATGCCTACCAAAATGACCGTACTGCATTTACAGAACAACAGGTGCGCCACCGGAAAACTGCATTTTATTTCGCAAAAGAAAAAGACAGGGGGTATATCGACAGCCTGGATTTCCAAATCGATGGCCATCCCGTAACCCCTTCCAGCAGCATTACCACACCCGATATTACCCGTATCGAGTTGCCAGAACCTTTACCACCCGGAGAAAAAATAACGATCACCACCCCATTCCGTGTAAAGCTGCCTAAGGTTTTCTCCCGGCTGGGACATACCGGTCAGGCTTACTTTATCTCACAATGGTTCCCCAAGCCGGCCGTCTATGACCGGAAAGGCTGGCACCCGCTGCCATATCTCAACTATGGTGAATTTTACAGTGAAGTCGGGACTTATGATGTAACGATCACCCTGCCCCGCAACTATATCGTGATGGCCACCGGCAATTGCCTGGACGAAACGGAAAATGCATGGCTCGACAGCCTGGCGCAAGCGCCGCTCCCTCCCGATACATTGTACCGGAATGGCCGGCCTGCTTCCGATCCGGTCATGAAAACCATCCGCTTCCGGGAAGAAAACGTGCACGACTTCGCCTGGTTTGCCGACAAACGGTGGGTGGTGCGGAAAGATACCGCCATCGTGCCCGGTACCGGTGCACAGGTCGCCACTTACGCGGCTTTCCTGCCCGGCTCTCAGAAACAATGGATCAAAGCAACAGATTATCTCAAAGAAACCATCCATCATTACAGTCATCATGTGGGTGCATATCCCTACCAGACGATCAAAGCCGTAGAAGGTGATATGCATGCCGGTGGCGGGATGGAATATCCTACCGTAACGGTCATTGACAGAGGAGCCGGTATGATGCTGCAGCGTGTGTTGGTGCACGAAGCCGGTCATAACTGGTTTTACGGCATCCTGGCTACCAACGAGCGCGACCACGCCTGGATGGACGAAGGGATGAATACTTTTTATGAAAAGAAGACCATCGCAGCCATGCAGCAGCAGGACACCTCATCTGCTGTAAGCAAGCTGATGGGCGGTTTGGAGCATATAGAGGAAATGCTCTACTTTCAATCGGCAGCCTCGCGTACAGATCAGCAATTAGAGCAGACATCGGCATACTTTACGGAACTCAACTACGGAGCCGGCGTTTATCAGAAGACAGGCCTGATGCTGGAATGGCTGGAAGCATATATGGGGCCGGAGACATTCCGGACAGCCATGCACGATTATTACAACACCTGGAAATTCAAGCACCCTTACCCCAAAGATTTTCGCCGGATACTGGAAAAACATACAGACAAACCTGTGGACTGGTTCTTCAATGGCGCATTACAGACCGACCAGCCGGTAGATTTTAAGATCAGAAAGATACGGGAAAGCAATGACAGCGCATATATAACCATCCGCAATAAAAGTGATTTTGCAGCGCCGGCCGGGATAGATGTGCTGCAAGGAGACAGCATCACAACCACAGTGTGGTCACTGCCTTTTACAGGAGATACGACACTAAGCGCTGCACTGCCCGCCGGATGGACAAAAATACGCGTCCCTGAGGCCATCCCCGACATCAAACCGGCCAACAGCATCTACCGCAGTCATGGCCTGATACGCAAATCCGGCATCAAACCGGGTCTGATCGCGGGGCTGAACAGGGGTGAAAAAGAAAGGATCTGGCTGGCGCCAGCCATCGGCTATAATTATTATGACGGCTTCCATGCAGGACTGCTCCTGCACAACCTGACCTTCCCCGAAACAAGATTCCGCTTTGCCGTTGCCCCGCTCTACAGCTTCGGGAGCAAATCATTTAACGGAACCGGATCTGTGGGTTATTTCTGGTATCCCAAACGTATATTCCACAATATCCTGCTCCAGGGAGACGTCAAAAGGTTCAGCAATGACCTTGCCCTTTCCGATCCGGTGCTCGGCACTATATATAACCGCTACCTGAAAATCGCACCCGGAATCCAGTTCACCTTCCGCGAAAAAGATCCGCTCAGCACCGTTTCCCGAATACTTACACTGAAGGCTTATCACATCACAGAAAACGAAGCTTACTTTGATCTCACTGCTCCGGCAGTCAACCAGATATACAGTACCCGGCAGCAGGAGCTTATCTATGGCCTGCTGCGCTATCAGCATCACAACGACCGCACCTTTAACCCTTTCGGATACGCATTGGAAGCACAGGGCGGACAGGATTTCATCAAGCTGAACCTGGAAGGTAACATCCGTATCGACTACCACATCAAAAATAAAGGGTTGCACCTGCGCGGATTCGCGGGCAAATTCATCGCTCTGAATAATGCTGCGCCTGCGGCTACCGAACGCTACTGGCTCAACACAACCTACACCGGCATCAATGACTATCTCTACGATGATACTTATATCGGCCGGTCGGAAACACGGGGCTTGGCGGCACGCCAGGTATCCATGCGTGAAGGAGGCTTTAAAATACCGACCAACCGGAACAATCCACCTACCGGCAGAAGCGATGACTGGCTGGCTACCCTTAATATAGAAACAGATGTGCCATGGGTGCCGTTGCGGCTGTTCCTGGATATAGGGACTTTTGCAGACGCGGCAAAGTCTAACCCGAACGGCAATACGGTGTTATACAACGGAGGTGTTTCGCTGCACATGTTCTCGGACATTCTGGTAGTCTATCTACCGCTTATCATGAGCCGGGATTTCCGCGACTACCAGAAAGCGACCTATGGCAAGGAGCAATTCCTAAACAGCATTGCGTTTTCTCTGCAGCTGCACAATATCAACTGGCTGAGGACGCCAGTGACCTTGTTGAAAAAAGCGGGAGGATAGGTGTCGGTTATAACGTCGTCCCAACCAAAGTGATCGCCAATGAAACTATTATCTTTTATCTTGACCGTACTGTTGCCTGTCATTTCCTGCTTTGGGCAGGATGGACATCTTTTCAATCCCGGCAGTTTTATTTTTCTTCCGACAGATGATAACTCCCAGACGAAAAAGGCCCTGGCATTTCTACAGGAAGAAATTGGGAAGGATTTCCATATCACTTCACCCGTATTAAATCCGCAAACGGGATTGCCCGATTCAACGCTAATCAAAACAGTTACTGCAAAATATCTGAAGCGTTCAATGGACAATCTGGATACAGATCCCGATGAATACATACGGTGCATGATCAATGCAGGGGTTGCCGAAAAAATAGTCGGAAATAAAATAGGGCTTGCCTTTTCCAGGCAGAATGTCGGATTTATTTATGAAGAGAAATTGGGCAGAACCGATACTGCACTTTTCTTTATCAATAGCTCTTTGGACTTGTGGAATGAAATTAACGACACGCTGCAAAGGGCTAATCTATATAAATATAGAGGATACCTGTGGGGATTAACCAAAAATTTTGAAGAGGGGTTAAAAGACATTGACACCGCCTACGTATTGTACACCGGGAAAGGGTATGAACCAGGAATAGCAGTTACCGAAAATAATCTTGCCGACATTTACTATGAAATGGGAAACATGGACTCTGCATTATTCTATTATAAGAAAGCTCTTGGCTTCTGGAAAAAAAATGATGTTGCGGCGCGCATTTTCCAGATTAATACCAAGATCATCAATATGCTTCGGAACAGGGATATTGTAGCAGCGTATGTAAAAGAAAACGACTTAATGCTACAAAATGAGCATGTACTGGCAAACGATAAAAAGCAATACGAAGAACTGAAAAGAAGCATTTTTCAAGATTAATCCGGATCCGAAACGGACACCAGCCCCTATAACTTCTTCGTTTCAGCAGCTTCCCGGCTTTTGTTATAATTTACGGCTACAGCATATCCTTTCTCTGCTGCAAGGATAGCGGTAGCTGTCCCGATGCCGCGGCTGGCACCGGTTATCAAAACCGTTTTCATAAACTATTATTTGTTCATTTTGGCAATGCTCCACATTACGCAATTGTGTTTTACAAATCATCTGTAAAATGTCTTCTTTCTTTATCCTGTGCGAACTTGCGGCCGTTGTATTCCACCGATTTGTTCCGGGCTATCGACAATGTTTGCCATTCTTCATTTTTCAGCATTTTGGCAATAAATACCATCTGCCCGATATGGTAGGGATAATGCGCTAACTGGCGGTTCAATGCCTCCACAACCGTATGGCCGTCATTACGGATATACACAATACGCTCCATATCTGCATCCGTAAGCTGCGCTAATGCTTGCATCAGGCATTCCCAGCCTTCCGCCCATCGCGCCATCAATTCCGCTTTACTGCGGAAAGGATTGACAAACTCCGCATCCCGGTTTCGCCACGGCTTCTCTCCATCGGTGGTCAGGAAGCCGGTAAAGCGCGACAGCATATTCCCCGCGATATGGTTGACAATCACAGCAATGCTGTTGCTTTCTTCGTTGTATTGCCAGAATAGCTGACTTTCTTCCAACTGCTCCATCGCCTTTTCTCCGAGCATTTTATAATACTCAAATTGCTTTCTTACACTGGTTAGATAACTTTCCATAATTTTTAATTCTGAGATTTTTGTTGACTTCTGCGAATGATGTTCAATATAGCCGCCAAATGATGCTGGTCGTGTTCTGCCACGAAATACATCAGGTCTATTACTCTCATTGGTTGCTTTAATCTTGGATGCACACTGGATTTCAGCAAGTCTTCCGTGCTTAACTGCTTCAGAAACGTTATTGTTTTTCCTCTTTCAGACGCCAGCAATTTTGTAAGCCGGGCAATCGGATATTGATTGAATAAGGCTTTACCGGTTGCTGTATTGCTTAAATCTGCGGGTGACATTTGGTCTTTGCCCATGCACATTTCCTGGAATCTGCTCCGCCATAAGTGCTCCAACAGATACAGATGTCCGATATTTTCTTTCACCGACCATTTTCCTTCCTCATTATAAGCCAGACGCTCTTCAGGAATTGTATCAATCGTTTGCTGTAGCGTCATTGGGAAATTCGTTAAACTGGCAAGCAGATGATCAAATCTTTCTACGCCGAAACTCAAATCAAACTGCCTGTCAAACCACTTGCTTGTAACCTGGGGCTTCAACAACAACTCCATTTTAATATTGGCTCGCACAAACACCTGCCCTTCCAGATCAACATATTTAAAGCCGAGCTTCCGGTAAATATGAATAGCCGTATTCAGCTTTAAATTGGTAAATAAAATCAGCTTATCAGCATTACGCTTTTTAGCTTCTTCAATAGCCGTATTACAAAGCAGCTTACCCGCACCTATGCCCTGGAACGCTTCATCAACCGCCATTTTAGCCAGTTCATAAACGCCTTCCCTTACAAATATTAATGCTACGGTGCCGATGAGTTGCTCTTGATGTTCTACAAAGAATATTTGCCCTCCGTTTTTCAGAATACGGTCAGCAGGATCAGAAAGCATCGCTTCATCCGGCGGCTCTATTTCAAAATACTTTTTCAGCCATGCTTTATTCAACTGAGCAAAATGTTGTTGATATTCCGGCATATATTTTACAACTCTCATTTCTTTCTTAATTTATAAATGACCATAAAAATCCCTGTCGTAAGCCTTGTTGAGAATCCGTTCCAGCTTCTTCAGGATGTTTTTTAAAATGATTTTAATCCTATTCATCTCTGCACTATATTTTAGACCGTTCGGTCTTTTTGTAGCTAAAAAAATTTAGGCTTTTAAATTCCTGATCAGTTTTTCGAGAAAGTCCATTGCTATCTTTAGTTCCGTGGTTCTGTTGGTAACTTTTGCCTGCATGAATGCTCCTTCAATCATAGAGATCATGATCACTGCTACTTCAGTCGGGTCGGTTTCCTCCTTTATTTCTTTCCGGGCAATACCACGCTTGATCTGGTTTTCAATGGACGTCTTCCAGAAAGCGAGCGCCTTTACAGCCTTTCCTTTCAGTTTCGGGTGTGTATCATCCGCTTCTGCAGATGTATTTAAAATCGGGCAGCCTGCCTGTAAATAAGGGTACCTGAAATAGTTCCTGTAAGTATTCGGGTACACCAATAATCGTTCAATTGCGTTGTCTGTTGCCAGGATCCGCGACTTCATATGCTCGTTCACTTTATGATGGTTGTAGTCGAACGCGGCCAAAGCAACTTCATCTTTATTTCCGAAATTCCCGTAAATACAACCTTTGGAAAGACCGGTAGCACTCATAATATCATTCATTGAAGTGCCGGCATAACCTTTTGTATTGAAAACCGGTGCAGTTTTCTCCACAATAAATTGTCTGGTATTTTCTGATTTCGACATTATCTGTAAATGCAGTTTGCAATGCAAATCTACAAAAAATAAACCGATCGGTCTTTTGTAAAGAATTTTTCCTGTGAATTTGGGAGTTCCAACGAAGGACTGATATGACCGCAAGTTTTAGTGAAGGTAGTGGCTTAATCGGCAAATGGATAACCAATAAAAACACATTGGAATATCTGGGTATTGGGGAGCATATTAAGAACCCGAATTTTAATTACCCCGAATTCGGGGTAATTCCCTATCACGTGTCGTGTTTATCGGGATTACATCAGAGGCTTTTTAATCAGAAAGAAATTGACGAATTTTAAAGTTTAGCAGAAAAGGTATCATCAGCATTAGATGGCGAAAAAGAAACTATTCATCAGTAGCGTGCAAGCGGAGTTTTCGGACGAAAGGAAAGCGCTGCATGACTATATCTGTGCGGATCCTTTGCTGGGAAGGTTCTTTGAGCCTTTTCTGTTTGAATTGCTTCCGGCTATTGACCAGCGATCTGATACCGTTTATCTGAAAGAGGTGGAACAGGCTGATATCTACCTTGGACTGTTTGGGAGATCTTATGGTTTTGAAAATGCACAGGGAGTACCTCCAACGGAACTGGAATTTGACCATGCTACACAATGGCACAAAACCCGGCTGGTTTTTCTTTCTGCCCATAGCGAGAAAGAACGTCATCCGAAGGAGCATCAGTTAATCAGCAAAGCTCAGGAAGCGCTGGTGCGTAAAAAAATTCAGTACGGTAGAAGAATTAAAATCTTCCGTTTACGCTTCCTTAGTGAGGTACCTGGAAGAAAAAGAAATTATCCGGACAGGGCCATTTGACGTTTCTCTTCATGCCACTGCGGGTTTGGAAGATATTGACCCTGAAAAAATAAAATCCTTTGTCCGGCTGGCACAGTCCAGACGGGGCTTTCCAATGGCAGAAACAGAGCCTGTAGAAAAAATCTTTACCCACCTTAACCTGTTACGAAACGACAGGTTGACCAATGCTGCCCTGCTGCTCTTTGGTAAAGAACCACAACGTTTTTTTATCAATTCTGAAGTTCGTTGCGCTTCCTTTGCCGGAAATATTGTTGAGAAACCAATTCCATCCTACAAAGTTTTCAAGGGAACTATTTTTGAATTGGTAGATCAGGCTTTGGAATTTGTGCTGAACAAACTTGACTACCGCATTGAAACCCGCGCAGAGCATGTATCTATTCCCGGCAGTTACGAAATCCCCAAAGAGGTAGTCGCTGAAGCCATTGTAAATGCTATTGCCCACCGCGATTATACCAGCAACGGCAGCGTGCAGGTGATGCTTTTCAGAGACCGGCTTGAAGTATGGAATCCCGGATCTTTGCCGCTGGGATGGACTACTGAAAAACTCAAACAACTACACACTTCAGTACCTGCAAACCCGCTTTTGGGGGACGGGAACCTCGGATATGGTTCAAAAGTCCATCGCTGCAGGCCTTCCGGAACCACAGTTTATACAGACCGAAGATTTTAGAAGTATTTTGTACCGAACAACTACCGAACAAGTAAGGGAACAAGTAAGGGAACAAGTAAGGGAACAAGTAAGGGAACAAGTAAGTGCAGTTGTCCTTAGCATTCAAAAAGAAATGTCAGTGCAGGAAATCATGTCAAAAATCGGACTTAAAGGTCGAAGGAATTTTCTGCAAAACTATTTGCAACCTGCTCTTGAATCCGGATTTATAGAAATGACTCAACCTAACGCTCCAAACAGCCCGACCCAGAAATACCGCCTCACCGCTAAAGGAAAGGCATTGAAAGAACATTTGGAAAAGAGGTGACCATACACGGAAAAAACAATAGCTGATTGACTTTCCCGCCTCCGTGTTACATCAATAAATATTCCGGTAAAATCCGTTGCCTTCACGGCAGGCACGGTTTTATATACTTATTCCATCTCAGTGATTCCGGCGATTTTTTTACTTTAAACTTATACGAATTATGAAATTTTTTCTTTCTTTAATACTCATTGCCACAGCATTTGTCTCGTGCAATGGGGCTGCCCCTTCATCGGGCCAAGCCACCCATTCCGATACAACCTCCCACCCTCCCGTAGAAACCAATAAGGCTAATACGGATTACAAACCGGCTTTTGAGGGGCAGACAAGAGCAGCAGGGGCAAAGACTACCACGCCCTATGAAGGCACGATCGTTACCAAATCTCTGAAAGCGCCCTGGGGTATCGTATCACTCCCCGACGGCAGGTTGCTCATTACCGAAAACAAGGGTAATATGCGTATCGTGGACGTGACAAACGGTCAGGTAAGCGACCCCATTACGGGCATTCCCGAAGTGGACGACAGGGGTCAGGGCGGCTTATTAGGCCTGACCTTAGCCCCGGATTTTTCATCCGGCAGGATGGTCTATTGGGTATTTTCAGAAAAAGTAGCAACAGGCAACCATACAGCAGTAGCCAAAGGACGATTGGCTGATGATGAAAAAAACATAGAAAATGCACAGGTGATCTATCGTGCAAAGCCAACCTATGACGGCACCAAGCACTACGGCGGACGCATTATCTTTGATAAAGACGGCAACCTGTTCGTGAGCACAGGCGAACGTTCGGACAAGGAAACGCGTTCACAATCACAAGATCTAAAATCAGCCTTCGGTAAAATACTCCGCATCACAACCGATGGACAACCTGTTGCCGGAAATCCATTTGAAGGTCAGGCCGGCGCGCTGCCCGAAATATACAGTTACGGTCACCGGAATACACAAGGACTGGCTTTTCACCCCGAAACCGGAGCACTATGGAACAATGAATTTGGTCCCCTCGGAGGAGATGAGCTGAACCTGATCAAACCAGGTGCAAACTACGGCTGGCCGGTCATCACATACGGCTTGGAGTATAATGGAAATGTAATCGGCGACCCGCCCATCCAGCAAAAAGATGGCATGGAGCAACCTGTTTACTATTGGGATCCGGTACTTTCGCCAAGTGGTATGACCTTCTACACAGGAGATAATATCCCGGAATGGAAAAACAACCTGTTCATCACAGGATTGAACAGCTACCACATCGCAAGGGTCATTATAAAAGACAATAAAGTAGCCGGAGAAGAGCGGATACTGGCCGGTGAAAGGCAACGTTTCAGGGATATTACACAAGGAAAAGACGGCGCATTGTATGCCATAACAGACGGGGGAAGATTGTACAAGATTGATAAAAAATAAGGTATGCCGGTGATAAAATAACCGCAAAAACGATCTGAATGCCTCGTGTAGTTACGTTCCTGTTTATTGCATTTTGCTTTGGTCCTTTTTCGATGCTGTATGGGCAGGCGCCGGATACTGTATACCGGAATTCCGAAACGGAACTCGAACCGGTAGAAGTAATGGCCTATTTCAGTCAGCAGCCCATTTTAGGGTTAACAGCTTCGGCACAGTCCATTTCTTCACGCACAATCGGGATGCAACAGACCACAACGCTCTTGCCGGCATTAAATACCGTACCGGGTATTCGTATGGAAGAACGTTCTCCCGGAAGTTATCGTTTAGCCATGCGGGGTAGTTTAATTCGTTCTCCGTTTGGTATTCGCAACGTGAAAATATATGTGGATGAATTTCCATTGACGGATGCAGGAGGCAATACCTATCTGAATTTGACAGACCCGGCGTCCATATCCCAAATACACATATTAAAAGGGCCCGACGGCTCGCTGTATGGCGCTAATTCAGGCGGGGTTATCCGCATGCAACCCAAAGGCTTTGACGTACAGAAAAATCAAGGCTCCTTATTATTGAGCGGAGGTTCTTTCGGGTTGTTCCAGGAGCAGCTTTCTGTACAGCGGAAAGTAAACGATAAATATGCTTTTTCGATTGACCAGTCGTTTACACGCTCGGATGGCTACCGGGAAAATACCGCTTTGAATAAAAAGACTTTCCAGACTGCTCACAGATGGCTGTATTCAAAGAGCAGCGAAATAAGGCTGATCGCCCTGTACACTGATCTGGCTTATCGTACCCCCGGCGGACTTACGGAAAGCCAGATGCAGGAAAATCCAAGGATGGCCCGTCCCGCAAGCGGACCAAATCCGTCAGCAAAAGATCAAAAAGCAGGTATCCATAACAAGACATTTTTCGGGGGTATTGCTCATGAGGCCCGGATGAACGAGCGGCTATCCCATACGGTCAGTATTTTTGGCTCGCATACGGATTTTGAAAACCCGTTTATTACCAATTACGAATTCCGGAAAGAAAAAAACCTGGGTATCCGCACCTGGTTTTCGTATAAAAGCAGAACTCATGAACAATTCCAATGGCAAATGCAACTTGGTTTTGAGGGGCAAAAGGGCTGGAACAAAATTGATAATTATGATAACGAACAGGGAGCTGCGGCGCCGCCGCAGGCAATGGATGATCTGAACAATACCCAAAGCAGCTTCTTTTATCGTGCCATGGTCAGTGTATACAAACGATGGACAATCGAAGCCTCGCTGGGCCTGAATCAGGTTGAGATCAGGTATAAGCAACGCTATCCCCAGGTTGTAAATCCCGATGGGCATATTGCTTTCGGAAGTATCTGGATGCCGAGAGTTGCCACATCTTATTTACTTGGAAGGGGGTTAGCCGTTCGAGGTTCTGTTTCAAAGGGATATTCGCCGCCTGCAATTGCCGAAGTCCGTTCGTCGGACAACATCATCAATACCGGTCTGGAAGCCGAAACCGGAATCAATTATGAGATCGGGCTGCGGTTGGAAACTGCAAACAGGAGATTGATTGCAGATGTAAGCTTTTACAATTACATTATGGAAAATGGTATCGTACGCCAGCTTCGTGACAATGGCGCTGAATTTTATGTAAATGCAGGTGAAATAAAGCAGAAAGGTATCGAGGCCTCCGTTTGGGCTTATCTGTTGCCTTTGCAAAATAACAGGCTGATACGAACGCTTAGTCTGCAATCGGCAGCTTCCTATAACCATTACCGCTTCGGGAACTATCAGGCGGATGGTAATGATTTTTCCCGGAACAAAGTAACGGCAGTGCCTGATTGGGTGTGGACAAATTCACTGTTCATCAATTTGCCTGGAGAAACAGGGCTGAATATTTCCCATAATTACACTTCAGCAATGCCTTTAAATGATGCAAACAGCGTATTTGCAGATAAATTTCATTTGGTGCAGCTCAAAGCAACCTGGAATTGGAAGATCAATCAATCCCTGCAGGTACAGTTTTTTGCCGGAGTGGATAATTTATTAAACGAAAAATACAGCCTGGGCAATGACATCAATGCTTTCGGCAACCGTTTTTTTAATCCTGCACCTGCAAGAAATTATTATGGTGGCGCTAAGATTTTATTTTAGAAATAAGCGGAAAATCAAACAAAAGTGTGATTGCCTGTCACGTCCAAACGCCGCAGCTTTGCATCAAAATCTCTTTGTATGCAGATGTTCAAAACCCGACTCTCATTTTGCCTTGCCATCTCGCTGATATGCACAGCCGGGCTGAATGCGCAGATAAAAAACGGCACTGCCGAAGTCAGTAAAAACCTGAAAAAAGGCGTTTATGGCGGCACTTACCTCCTTTCTAATGGCAACACGGGAGTTTTCTTCCAGGAAAAAGGAGAGCTGGCGGCGTATGAATTCGATGGCAATGCACAATATATTGCCACACACCATTCTGCTGAAGCCAATAAGTTTCTTGATAAAGCTGATTACAGAGAAAGCACTGTTCAAAAACAGATAGCAGCTACTGAAATCAGTGATGGTAAGAGGTTACCTGTTATGTATGCAAAAGAAAGCTGGGGAAGCCTTAAACTGGTCGACGGATTTGTTTATTTATCCAGCACCGACAAGTTTATAAACGGTTTTGAATTAGAGGTAAAAGACACGCGAAAACT
The DNA here is from genome assembly GCA_964527735.1 of uncultured Chitinophagaceae bacterium. Taxonomy (GTDB): domain Bacteria; phylum Bacteroidota; class Bacteroidia; order Chitinophagales; family Chitinophagaceae; genus JBEBVQ01. The sequence goes on from CAZGPG010000036.1 coordinate 14,169, forward strand.
GAAAATTGAAGGCACCTGGAGAACGGCTAACATCGGCGCAAGGGCTATTATTCCTGATGATAAGATCTTTTATAAATTTAAAGCCAAGAACGGCAGGCATATGTCATTCGATTTTGCCAAAGCTACCATGCCGCCAATCGTACCAAAGGGAGGTTACTTGCAATCAGCCGGGATTATTACTGAAAAAATAAGCATTAAAAGTCCTTCGCCTCACAATAGTAACCGCTTAGTGGTTTTCAAAATTGGTTTCAATGACGAAGAAACCAGCAACATACACACTATGCCCTACTCCATGAGGGGTATCGGAGTGGGCAGTGATGCGCAGGGCAATATGACCGTATTGACAGTGCCCCTGAATGCGCCATCTACCTATGGCCCGCACAAAAAACTAAATGCGAAAGATGAGGAGCGAAGCTATCTTTATCTCTACCGGTTTGATCATAACAACAACCTGGTAGATGAACAAAAAATAAAATCGGATCTGGGCAATGCAAACAGCTATCAGACGATAGCCGCAGGCAATAAAACCTATTTAATCGGCACCGGTACAACAAGCGGCAAAGGGTTTATATCATCTCATCCGGGACAAAAAACGGATGCCCTAAGCATAGCTGTATTAGGCGAAAACGGGAAACTATCCCCATTCAAAACATATCTGGAAAAAGATTTTCAGGCAAAACTGGAAACCAACGGAGAAAAATCAAACATGAAATTTACCGGAGGCCCTTATTTCTATTCCGCCTCGGTGTTAGATAACGGCAATGTGTTTCTAATGGGAAAATCTGACGGACTGCACCACGGGGCGTTACTTTCGGCGGGCGGTGAATTGATCAAATATTACATTTTCCCGCACAAGGATTTGACTAAACATACAATTTACACCGAACAGCTGCACGTGAAAAACAATAAAGTGTATATTTTGCTGGCGGATCAACCCCACGAGCTGACCAATGAGAAACAATCCAGCACAAGCTCCAGTTCCTCAACACACGCTATGGGCGGAGGATATGCCTTGAAAACCACTACTACATCCACACAAACAAGACAACTGTTCGAAATCTTCCACCTCAGCAATATTTTCGTGATAGATGGCAGCACCGGCAACACAAGAAAAACAGAGCTGGACAAAGAAGTAAAAAACTTCTATACACTTGGCGATACCCCGGCAATCTTTACCGATGAAGCCATATACATACCCGGACGCATAAAAGCCAACAAAGGGAAAGAAGTTTCCCTGATAAAAATCGATTATTAAAATCGTAACCGGAACATTGCAGCGCCCCGGATGTTACCCGGATCGCAATATATTCAGCCCGATACCGCACTCAAGGCAACGCCTTGGGCTGCAATACCCGTTGAACAACTGAAGCATTGCCTGAGATTGGGCTGCATTAACCGGCTCCCAACCTGTCTCCCGCCATACGGTGACGATACTGTTCTGCTCGGGCGCCATTGCTTCGAGCAACTGCAAGGTCTGCACCTGCTGCTCCCGCATACCATGATGATGGGCATACAAGAACCGTATCGGCGCAATGGTATTGATGATGATATTACGTATGGAAGCATCTCCCAGTCGCTTAGGACTGGCCACCTGCTGTACTTCACCAAAGCGGACATGCGTGTCCCAGTATGTACCGGCTGTTACCTGAAGCAATTCTGTCAGCTCTCTGACGGTCGGTCGCTCGAGAATACGGGTAAACAAATGCAGGGAGCGGTGCACCAATGCGGCAAACTGGGCTATCCTCAGCGAGGGGAAATTGGCTGGTCTCATGCGGAGGAACTTCCAGATATGTAAGGGTAAAGGTTCCAGCCGGTATTTATGCTGCAGATAAGTATATTCCTCCCTGAGCAGCCGGGGATAGTCCTCCCCATAGTCTTCGGTGAGCATACCCGCCTGGCCAAACAAGAGCGCTTCGATCTGCAACGGGTTTTCGCGGTATTTTGCCAGCAGGTTGAGTGGAATAGATTGGGCGAGCATCAGGAAAGGCGTCTCGTTGGTTTTAAATCCGAAATTGGCTGCCATCCGCCAATAGAGCAGATTCCGCCAGTCGCCCCGGGCACGCTCCAGGAGTGCCTGCCAGTCGGACAGTTTTTGCTCCCAGCGCTCAGCAAGAAGACGGTTCAGCCAGCTTTCGCGGGTCATCAACTTTACGCGGTGCAATTCGGAGGCGCAAGGCACGCGTTGCCGGGCTTGCAACAGTCCCGTATACTGCCGCAATACGTCTTCAGGAATATGGTTGGCAAGTTCAAGCAAGGGCGACGGCATGTCTTTCCCCCGTGCATCATCTTTATACACCACATGGAGGATAATATTTTTGTACGCAGGATCATGCTGGTGCCCGTGCCGCAGCCAGTCTTTGGCATGTACATGTAATTCCACATTCCCAACCAGTAACGTAGTGCCGATACGGATCCGGGCGGCAAGAAAATCCGGCCCTGCATCTTTATTGAGACGTCCGGGGAAAATAACAGTCACAGGTTCACCTTCAGAAGTAAACAACCGCCCGGGCTGATACAAACTGTATTGCCAGATAAACTGAAACAGTTTCTCGTGCATAACATTGTAATTTATTGGCTATAAAAATTGCTTTATTTATTTTTTCCTGAATATACATAACGAATATTCATCTAAAATAAACAGCTTTCAACCAACAATTTACAAAAACATTTCCATTTCCTGCTGATATTTTTGGGCGGCTTCGCCGGCACGGAGTGCAAAATCTGCGTCTGTGCCGGCATAAATGATGGCGCGGGACACATTGATCAGGATACCAGCATCTTTATTCAGTGCATTTTTACAAACGGTAGCTACATCACCTCCCTGCGCGCCCACGCCGGGGATCAGGAAGAAATGATCGGGGAGGATGCTGCGCACATGCTGCAATTGTTCTTCACGGGTGGCGCCGATCACGAACATCAGGTTTTCGGGCGTACCCCAGGATGCCACTGTTCTGAGCACCCTTTCGTACAATAATTCATCGCCTGCGGGTTGCAATTGAAAATCCCCGCTGCCGGCATTGGAAGTAAGGCCTAACACGATCGTCCATTTACCGGGAAACCCGAGAAAGGGCTGCACGCTGTCGGCGCCCATATAGGGAGCGACGGTAATACTGTCGAACGGGTAGGTATGGAAAAATGCCCGGGCATATTGCTCGGAAGTGTTACCGATATCTCCCCTTTTGGCATCGGCAATGGTAAAAATATCCTTGGGAATGTAATCCAGTGTTTTGGCAAGACTTGTCCAGCCTTTCAGCCCCTGTGCTTCGTAAAATGCGGTATTGATCTTGTACGCGACGGTATAATCCCGGGTAGCGTCAATAATTGCTTTGTTGAAGGCAAACACGGGGTCTTCTTCTGTAAACAGGTGATTGGGGATCTTTTCAGGATCAGTATCCAGCCCTACACATAAAACGGATTTTTTATCCCGTATAGCGGTAATCAGTTCTTTTCTGTTCATAAGATGTATCTTTCTTTTGCCCAATCCAAAAAATCAGGCCTGTGTATATTTCCCTGTCTTGTCTGTGATGGCAAGATCACGGGAGAAACTGCGGTGCAATTTCATATTGACCAGCACGGTATCGGCGCCGGCTATATTACAGGCATCCTGCACTTGGTCGAGCAATTGCATGACACGGCCATAAGGGCCTTCGATCACAGTTTCAAACGGGCAAACCTCATACTTCAGTCCTGATTGACCGATAACGGCGATGGCCTTGTCTATGATACGGTAGGCGTCTTCTGTAGATACGCCAAGCGGCAGTACCTGTACTGCCAGGTTCACGGTATGGTTCATAAGCTTCAAATAAGCCTGCAAAATAAGTCATTCTACGCAGCTCATTGCTTATTTCCCGGCCGGAGGCGGCATCACCGTACCACATTTCGCGCAGGTGCGCTTGCTCTCATCATCGTAGAATTCTTTCATCATCGGCGGGAATTGCTTCACGATATCCGTCAGTGTGAAAAATTGCTCATGCAATTTTTCATCACAATTATCACAAAACCACACAAACCCGTCTTTTTCACCTTCCTGACGAACTTTTTCCACCACAAGCCCTACGGTATTGGCGCCACGCTGGGGGGAATGGGGCACTTTTGCCGGCAGGAGGAACATATCCCCCTCTTTAATCAGGATATCTACGATCTTACCATCTTCCTCGATACGGAGTGTTATATCTCCTTCGAGCTGGTAAAACAGCTCTTCGCTTTCGTTATAGTGAAAATCCTTACGGACATTGGGACCGCCTACGATCATTACGATAAAGCTTTCGGTCTCATGGTAGATCTGCTGATTACCGATCGGCGGCTTTAGCAGGTGACGGTTATCTTCAATCCATTGGCTGAGGTTAAAAGGACGTTGTATGGGCATCGCTCAAACATTTTATATTTTACAAAAAAACTATTAAATTAATGTGACAAATGTGTTGAATGTGGGAAATGTGATGACACATTCAACACATTTGTCACATTTTCAAACAAATTGATTACCCCTGCAGCACTCTCATCTTCACCGTTTCAATCCGTGTGTCGGATACCAGCAAAATATCAAACTCATATCTGTCTATAAAGATACGCTCTTTTATTTTGGGAATGGCGCCGTAATTACTGATGATATAGCCGGATACAGTCTCGGAGCCGCCGAGCGGAAAGTTGAATCCGTATTTTTCATTCAGGTAATCCAGCTCCAGTCTGCCGCTGAAAATAAACTCATTTTCCGCGATCTGACGCTCCACATACACCTGGGTATCGTATTCGTCATTGATTTCTCCAAAGATCCTTTCCAGCACATCTTCCATGGTCACAACCCCGGCGGTGCCGCCAAATTCGTCAATCACCCACGCAATGCTTTTCCGCTCACGGGTAAATTGGTTCATCACCTCGATAGCGCTCATCGCTTCCGGTACAGCAGAAATAGAATGCAATATATCCCGGATCGAGGATGGCCGGCGGTTCAGGTCCAGATGGTGGATATACCCGATGATGTTGTCTATCGTACCTTCATAAACAATGATTTTGGATAGCTTGGTATCAATGAATTTTTGCCGCACGAGTGTGATGGGAGTCGACACATCTACTGCTTCCACTTCTTTACGCGGCACCATACATCTGCGGACACGGGTGTGCACCAGGTTCAGCGCGTTTTCAAAGAGCTCTGTATTCAGCTCATTACTTTCCGTTTCGTGCCCGTAAACGGTCTGCTTCATGAAATGCTCCATATCTACTCTGCTGAATACTTCCTGGCTCTCCTTCACACGCACGTTGAACAGATATTTGAGTATAAAGCCAGACCCCGAAACGAATATCCCGGCAATGGGGTACATCACATAATACAGCGCCACTACGGGCAGGCCGAACAGCACCATCACCTGTTCGGCACGCGAGCGTGCATAAGCTTTCGGTAAAAACTCCCCGAATAAAAGGATCAGCAATGTGGCGGCAACCGTATTGAAGAGAAAATGTACCAGTTCCGAATCGAAAGGCGCCGGGAGACCGGCCAGCACGGGCGCCGTAAAACGGGCAAAAAGCACACAGAACACAACCAGCAGCATACTCACCGCAACCAGCCGGGTGCCGATAAACTCTGCCGGATCCTTCAGGAGCCTTGTCAGCAAGCGGCCGGAAAACGTTCCCTGCTTCTTGCGTAATTCCACATTGAGCCTGTTGGCTGACACAAAAGCCATGTCCACTCCGGCAAACAAGGCGGTAAGCGCTATACAAGCCAGCAGATATGGGATTAACTGCGTTTCCATCTTTCTTTACCAAAGATAGATTATCAATGTGACAATTTGAAAATTTGGAGATGAGTCAATGAAGGAAGTTTTTTGCTTCTGTTATGCGGAATGTTCCCGGAGTGGCATCCCGTACGGCAGATAAAATGGGTTCTGTGAACCCAATGCCCTGCTGTAGGATATTGTCTACATTACTTTGATCCGTAAAAAGCAATTTCTTCAGCGCCCCTGGCACTACGTACGGCACGATACATACCTGCAGAATTAAAAGAAAAACAGTGATTCCCACGGGCGTCCACAGCAATCAGGCCGCCTTCGCCGCCCATGCTTACCAGCTTGTCTTTGATAACCAGATCGCAGGCTGCCTGCAGATCCAGTCCTTTGTACTCCATCAGGCAGGATACATCGTGCGCTACCGATGCCCGGAGGAAAAACTCTCCATGCCCGGTACAGGATATGGCGCAGGTAAGATTATTGGCATAAGTACCCGCACCAATCACCGGGCTATCACCGATGCGGCCGAATTGCTTATTGGTCATGCCGCCGGTGGAAGTGCCTGCCGCGAGATTGCCCTGCGCATCGCAGGCCGCAGCGCCTACGGTTCCGAATTTATAATCGCTGCCCTTTAGATTATCGCCGGCATGATCTAACTGAGTGAAATTACTGTCACGGATAGCCACCCATTGATCGTAACGGTCTTTGTTAAAGAAATATTCATCCGGTACAAATTCCATGTTACGGCTCAGGGCAAATTCGCCGGCTCCCTGCCCGCTCAGGAATACATGACCTGAATGGAGCATGATCTCACGCGCCAGCAAGACGGGATTGCGAATGCTCCGCACTCCGGCCACGGCACCTGCCGCCAGTGTTTTTCCTTCCATTACGGCCGCGTCCATTTCATGCAATCCTTTTTTGGTAAAGACCGAACCTCTGCCCGCATTGAACAACTCATTATTCTCCAGCTCTGCAATAGCGGCCACCACGGCATCCATAGCCGCACCTTCCTGTTCAAGTACGGCGTATCCCTTATCGAGTGCAGCTCTTAATCCTTCTGTGTATTGTTTTTCCTGTGTGGTGTTCATCATGCCGGGGTGTATATTTCCCGCGCCTCCGTGTATTATAAGTGTGTATGACATGCTGTGTTAATTTGAAAATTTGAAAATTTGAAAATGAGCTAATGAAAAAATATCCAAATGTAACAACACATTCATTTTCAAATTGACTCATTTTCAAATTTTCAAATTAAAACTTATTGCAGGTAAACTGCCTGTATCGTGTGCTCATCATGCACGACCTCGATATGATCCTGCAGGGTTGTGGAAACGCTATGTCCGACAATATCAGGGGTAATGGGAAATGACTTATGAGTACGGTCTACCAATACCGCGATCATGATACGGTCAGGAGCGTATCCGAGCAACGGCTTCAGTGCATACAGCAGGGTCTTCCCGGAATTGGCCACATCGTCTACCAGCACTACCGACTTCCCGTTAAGATCTTCTGTAAACACCGGCGGATCCTGCAACGGTTGTTTTTTATTGACCCGAAGCGATACAGTACGCACCACCAGCGGACTTATCTCCTTCAGTATTGCTGCTAATGCAGCAGCCAGACATACCCCGGCTTTCTCAATGCCGATGAGCATCAGTTCCTGCCGGTCGCTGTTGCGTTCCCATATCTGGTAAGCCATACGCCGGAGCTTCCAGTTGATACGCTGCTGGTCGAGAATAAGTACTTTTTGTTTGTTCATATATAATCAGGTTGAGCGGATCGCGGTCACCGGGTTTAGCCGGGCAGCGGCGCGGGCGGGAATATACCCCGCGAGTACCCCCACGACAGCAGATACAGATACACCGATGAAAAAGATCCTAAAATTAAGCGATATAGGGAAATCAGCCGCATACGTGAGCAGCAGGCTCAAAATAAACACGATCATAATGCCGGCCAGCCCGCCAATGATACAAAGCATGACGGCTTCCAGCAAAAATTCTTTCAGGATCATTGAAGCACGGGCACCGATAGCCATTTTCAGGCCGATGATCTTCGTGCGTTCCTTCACTGTCACAAACATAATGTTGGCAATGCCGAAAGACCCGACCAGCAGGGAAAATCCCGCAATCACGATCCCCACGAGGTTGATCATGGCAAATATCCGATCAAGCTGTGCCTGCACCTGGCTCAGCCGGTTGATACTAAAGTTATTGGCGTCGCCGGGTTTTACTTTCCGCAGGGTACGTAACCGGCCTTCCACTTCGTAGCCCAGCTCTGTTACCGATACACCGGGAGCAGCCTTCACCATCAATACAGGATCATAATTGAGCGAGCGGGTATCCAGCACGGCACTAATGGCATTGTAGGGAAGAATAATGCTGTTGTCGAAATCGAAGCCGGCCATGTTCTGTCCGGTCTGTTTCAGCACACCCGTCACCGCGAATTTCCGGCCAAGCAGGGAGATTGTCTTGCCAGCTGCACCTGCATTTCCTTTAAACAGACTGGCAGCCACAGCGCTGCCAATCACTGCGGAGAAGTTACCACCATTCACTTCCGCAGCAGACAGATAGCGCCCGTCTGTAATCTCTATATTTTGTATACGGTCAAAATGTTCGGCGACTGCCACAACGCCGATGCCTTCCAGTTCATTATCATAATGCTTTACCTGCTGACCGCCTACCTGTAGTGACAGCGTTGCAAACTGTACTCCGGACATTTGTTGTACTGCCTGCATTTCTCGTTGCGACATGCCCGGCCGGTTGACGTATTCCCACCACTTGTACGCCTCTCCTTCCTCTGGTGTCCATGGCCAGCGTCCGATATACAGCACATCACCGCCCAGCGTTTCTACACTCGCTGCAATATTCTGCTTCATGCTGTCGAGCACGGTCAGCACAGCAATGATGCAAAAAATGCCAATAGTAATACCCAGCAGGGAAAGTATGGTACGCAGTTTGTTTGCCCGCAATTCCTGCAGCGCCTGGATAAAACCGGTACCTATAATCTGCGCGATCTGCCGCATACGCCGCAAATTTAACGGTTGTTTTGATGTTTCCGCTATGCCTACGCTATAACTGTTACTGCAGGAGGTCTTTTATCATCGTACCGGTACACCCGTTGGGGAGTGGTATTCGCAGCAGCGCGGCAAGCGTGGGCGCTATATCCGGCATATATACAGGTGCAAACGTTTCGCCTTTTTTTATCCCCCATCCGTACCAGAGCAACGGGATGTGGGTATCGTAAGGATTCCACACTCCATGCGTGGTACCTGTAGACGCATAACCGTGATACCAGCCGGGTTTGGGAATAAACTGGATACAGCCGTTCCGTGGCCGGTAATAACCGTTTGTGACCATAGTGCGTATGGGTTCCGGCAGGTTGGCGCGGTCATTATTTTCCATGTCCATAACAAAAGCGACATCTTCCCGGCCCCGGATCCGGGAAATGATCGTTTGCTTGATCTCTTCCCGCCTTTCCGGCGAAGGCATACGGGATTCGTTCAGATAAACCTGATAATTATCAAGTGTAATGACTGCATTTTCGATACCGAATGTGTCTTTTACCAGATCATTCAGCTCTTTCCGCATGGCACGGCTGTTCGTATTACCGGCGGGCGCTTTTTTATCGAGCAGCATCTGTGCATTATAAGCTGCTCCATGATCTGCCGTCAGGAAAACAAGATACTTCCCGGCGCCGATCTGTTCGTCCAGATAGCGGAGGAAAGCTGCAATTTCCTGATCGAGCCGGAGGTACATATCTTCAAGCTCCAGCGCACCCGGAGCATACATATGTCCTGCATAATCGGGTGAAGAAAGGCTGATGCAGAGAAAATCGGTTGTCTCTTTCTGCCCCAGCTTCACACCTTCGATACATGCCTTCGCCATTTCCAGCGTGATCGTATTACCGGCAGGAAGGTATCTCAGGGTTTTATAATCATGCGCTTTGTGTGGGAATACCGGTGCTTTTTCTCCGGTCAGCATACCTTCATAGGCGCTGTTGTCGGGCAGGCTCTCGTGGTAGGCGGATGCCGGCCTGAGCAGTTCCCAGGGCTGTGCTATCAGGGCATCTGCACGTTTGCGCCGGTTGAATGCCTGCACCCAGCCGGGCAATACGGCGCCATAGTAAGAGCTGGAAATGAAATGACCGGTGCTGTCGTCGAACCAGAACGCCCCGTCGGCAAGATGACCGGCAGGTAAAATGCCGCCACGGTCTTTAAGTGAAATACCAAAAACCCGTGAGCGGAAATTCGTAGCCAGCTTCAGCTCATCGGTAATGGTGGTCGCCATCATATTGCGCGGACTCATACGGCCGGCTTTCCAGCTTCCGCCTACGGGCATCACGGCGGTATCTTCCGTGCAATACCAGTAACGGCCGGTACGGTTGTCCACCCAGTTGTTGGACACGATCCCGTGGATAGCTGGCACCGATCCGGTATATATCCCCGCATGGCCGGGCGCTGTAAAGGAAGGAGTGTGGGATATCTTAGTTTGCTGACAGTTGAATCCGTCGTGCATCAGTCGCTTGAATCCGTCATTCCCATAACCATCGTAATAGCGGTAAAGATAATCCCAGCGCATCTGGTCTATCACCAACCCGACAACCAGGGCCGGGCGGCTGAGTGCTCCTTCACTTTGATTTTGCGCCCACAGCGCCGTAAAAGGGAAAAGGCCCAACAGAACATACAGCAATATCCGCATCATGAAACAATTTTCCTGCAAATGTGCAAATTATAGGCGTACGATGCACGTTATGTTTTGTTTAATTCCGGTAATAACACAGGCTGCCATTAATCTTTACCATTTTCATTTGCTGATGCGTCCAGTTCTTCCAGGATCTTATTGATGTCCTCCTCCGTTGTGGTAAGCCTGGACTTGCAGATCCTGATGAGCTGTGCAGCTTTCCGGACTTTTTCCGAAAGCTCGTCCACGGATATGGCTCCCTGCTCGATTTCAGAAACGATCGTCTGAAGCGCTTCAAATGCTTCGGCATAACTCACCTGTTCTTTCATGGTTCCGTTTTTTTGTCTGCTGCGTCTACAACGCTGGTGATCGTTCCGTCAGACACCGTTGTGCTGATGACGTCCCCGCTTTTTACCTGCGCTATATGCTTTACTGATTTACCGTTCAGCAACGTAATACTATAGCCCCTCTTTAACACACTTTCCGGACTCATATTGGTGATGTGCTGCTCCATATTGTTTATTTCAACCGAAGCCATTTTGAATATAAATTTTGTCTGGCGCCGTAATGAATTTGCGGCGTTTTCAACTTCATTATTATTGGCAATAAGGATACGCTCCGTGGCGGAACGGAATAATTTCACTTCGGATTGAAACCTTATTTTTTCATCACGCAACATCCTCCGGGATATATCCGGGATCTTTCGTGCCGCCTCCTGAACCGGAACGGAAAAGTTGTGGAATTTCTGGAGCAGATATTCGGCCAGCTTGGTAGGTGTAATGGCATTTGAAAATGAGATCATCTCCGTCACCGTCTCATTCGTAGCGTGCCCTATACCTGTCATCACCGGGATCGGGAACAGGGCAATTTCCCTGGCCAGCCGGTAGTTGTTGTAGCATGAAAGCCCGACATCCCCGCCACCTCCGCGAATGATGGCCACCACGTCAAAATGATGTTTTACTTTTTCAATTCTTTTCAGCTGCGTCAAAATACCGCGGACAGCCTGGTCGCCCTGTAATAACGAAGGGAATAACAGATGGAAGAAACGGTAGCCCCAGGAATTGGTCTCAATGACCTGCAGGAAATCAGCATAACCTTTACTGGTCTCGACCGAGATAATGGCAATACGCTGTGGGAGCAGCGGAAGCCGGAGTGTCTTATTCCTGTTGAATATCCCTTCTTCTTTGAGCCGCAGGATAGTCTCCTGCTTTTCTCTTTCGAGATCGCCCAGTGTGTAGCCCGGGTCAATGTCCATGATCCATAGCGCAAGTCCGTGGGCAGGATCAAAAGAGATCTTTGCCTGAAAGAGGATTTTAATACCGTCTTTCAGGGGCTCCATTAATATGCTCCGGAAATTGTTGTTGATCCTGATGAAATCATCCTTCCATAAGTGCGCTTTCATCTGGGCAATTACTTTCCCGTCTTTCTTCTCAACAAGTTCGGGATAACAGTGTCCGGAATGCTGATAAAAGTTGAGCTTGTTCATTTCTGCCTTTACCCAGAATGCACTTTGATACCTGTCGCTCAAGGTCTTTTGAACACTCCTGGTTACTTCAAGCAAAGAAAAAATAGTTTTATCATTCAGCTTTTCCGGCATTATGCGTACCTTTTTTGAAGCCCGATCAGACATAAAGGTAAATGAAAAAATAACTGCTGTTTATAAGAGCCGGCTTTTAGTTTTTCTTTACACCAGATTGTGGCATTATGATACAATTGCAGCAGCTTCCGGAAAAAACAAAACAAGAATATACAATGCAAAATCAACTGTAAAACAACCATAAACAGGAATTAACATTCTGTTTCCCGGGATATGGTCTATACGGGCGCATTTATTGGAATATCTGTGTGTACTTAATTTTTTGTACCATGAACATATTCGCACCCGGCAGACGCCCGGCAGACAGCATATCTTCCTTTAGAGTCTCCATCAGCCTGAGATCCCGGATCAACTTCCTGATCTTAGCACACCTCCTGCTTTTTGTCCTCTACCTGGCCGGCAGCCAAAGTGGTTTGCCGGATCAGTCCTGGCTCAACAGCACACTGGATGATTTTATAAAGTACCGGCTGACCGTTTCTTCCAATCTGGAGGATATCGCAGCCCAATGGGGGGTCGGTATATTCACCTACCAATTCATCCACTTCAGCGGCGGGGAACTGCTGCTCAGTGTGAGTATGCTGTGGCTGTTCGGACATATCCTGCAGAGCAAGATCGGGACATGGCGGGTGATCCTGCTGTATTTTGGGTTCAGCCTGCTTTCCGCATTACTGTTCTATGCATCGCATCTGGTATTTCCTATCTTTTCGGGGCCGAACACGATCATGTACGGCGCCTTCGGCGGTGTGCTGGGTGTGATGAGCACAACGGTCTTCCTGTATGGGAAGCACCGCCTGCAATTGAATCGACGCCTGTCGCCAGCTTTGTGGCAGATATTTGCAGCAGGACTATTGCTGAGCTTTGTCCTCGTTTATGAAAACAACATGGCGTATATCATAGTGTATATAGGCAGCATTTACGCCGGATGTCGATACGCGCAACATGTAAAGGCAAAAGGCATATGCCTTACATGAGGTCCGCTAATTCTTATTCCTGTTTTCGATTCAGTAGGAATACCAGGTCCTATCGTGATTTAGTGGCAGTTGTATTCTATAATCTATCTTTTTATGTTTACAAAATTTGTTCTCTTAATTTCTTCCCATTCTTCTCGAATGATACTGAAATATACGTCGTCTTTGCTTTTTCCTTCGGAATCTATATAGTTATTTCTGAAAATCCCTTCTTGTTTCGCCCCTAATTTTGCAATCGCTTTTTGTGAAGCTATATTTTCCAAATCGGCGCTGAATTGAACTCTTCTCAGTCCTATATTTTCAAAACAATAGCTTAACAATTCATATTTCGCAACGTGATTTAATCCTGTCGCGTGAAACTTTTTCCCGTACCAAGTCCAACCAATTTCTAATTTTTCACTGTTGAAATTGATATTTCCGAATCTTGTACTTCCGGCGAACTCATTAGTTTGTTTATCGAAAATCAAAAAAGCATAATGGTTTTTCCCTTGAAGGGTCAATGTATCTTCAATGTAATCTTCAAAACCTTCTTGATTTCTTACAAACATTCCCATAAACTTCCAGACTGAATCGTCAAATATGATTGGTTCAAGTTTTTGAGCATCTTCCCGATTAAATGGAATTAATTTTACTCTTTCGTTTTCTAAAACTATTTCTTTTTCTAAAAAATTTTTATTCATTACGTAATAATTTAAAATCAATTATCAAAATTGTCATTTTCCTGCAAACAAAATACGCTAAAAGTAAATTGTTTTTGATAATAAAATAATTGTTCAAGTTTAATTTTGTAAATTCGTTACACACTGAACCTGTGTAACATCATAGCACTCCCGTATTAACTCCCTACCTGAAGTGTATAATAAGGATCAATAAAATTCGCCCCAAATGAAGGGGGGTACTTCGCTCTTGATATTAAAAAAGATAGTGAATAGTCCTAAAAGCAAAAAGCACCTCAAACTATTGAAATTCAATAATCTGAAGTGCTTTTAAAGCGTGGAAGCACACGGATTCGAACCGCGGACCCTCTGCTTGTAAGGCAGATTAAAATTTCTCTGAAATGCTTTGTTATAAAGGGTTTCAAGAATTACTTCCTTTTTCGTTCAAGTTATGTTCAAGTAGGCCCCAAAGGTAAATGAAATATTGAAATGGATGTTTTGAGAATATGCCGGGTGCTAAATGACAACCCTCTTTCACAGAAAACCCTTAAATTTGGCATTATGCAAGTACAGATAGATATAGGGTTTGAGCAGTTGCTTACCATTGTCAGGAAGCTGCCGGCAAGGAAATTGAGGAGGTTAAAGGCCGAAATTGAGCAGAGCAGCAAACGCAGCAAAAAATCTGATGTAAATCTGGAAGCCTTGCTTTTAAACGGCCCTACTGCCACACAAAGGCAACTGGAAATAATCAGTGCGAACAGAAAGGCTATCAACCAATGGCGGACAAAATAATCCTGCTGGATACATCCATACTCATAGACTATTACCGTAAAACAGACAAGAATAATACAGTCTGGGTTTCAATGGTCAGGCAGGGATACCAGTTTGCTGTTTCAGTTGTAACCAAATACGAAATATATTCCGGCGCTACACCTGCACAGTTATTGTTTTGGGACAGCATATTTCAGGAAATACGTGTTCTTCCACTTGACGAAATCACTATGGACAAAGCCGTTGAAATTAACGCAGGCCTGAAACGTAAAAGAAAACAGATTGATCTGGCCGATTTATTCATTGCTGCAACCGCCCTTATTCACGATTTACCTTTTGCTACATTGAATCGAAAGCATTTTGAGCGTATAGATGAACTGGTTATTCTGGAATAAAACTGCTTTGACAATTGAATAGCTGCTTTACGGCCTTATCCATAAACACATACTGCCCGGTAGTAGTCCGTCCCCACCAGCATAAGCCCTGCCAGATCAGCACGACTTCGCCATGACGGATAAAGTAGTCTGCAATCCAGTAAGGAATGGCATACCATTGGTACACCATCCTTTTAATAGTCGTGGCAGATTCCAAAATATCCCGGTCACGGGAGAATACCTCATGCTGTAAGGTATCTGCTTTCATGGATTTTAGCAGTTGTTCAATACGTTCCTGTTTGCTTACCAGCTCTGTAAATACACCGTGGAATCTGCCGATTGACAGCTCTGCGGTATAGTACTCCGCATTGTGTAGCGTATCTATAAGGTTCAAGTGATCATCCATTTCCAGCAGTGTTTCTACCAGTACGGTCTGCTCCGCGCTGAAATAATGGAGGGCAAAGGTTTCGATGTCTTTGAATATAACATGGTTCATTTTTTTAGTGATAAAAAGATTGAATAATAAGTTTTTTTCAGAAATGGATCTCGATCCTGAATTGATGATAGGGGAAAGGCTGCCTGTTGATGATATATACCAGGCTCCCATCGGCAGCGGTACGTACTTCATCTACGATCAGCCATTTCCTTTTTCCATCGGGTGTATCTTCAACAACCCTGAACGGGGTATAAATGCGGCGCAGCCTGCCTGTACGGTTAATGACCAGGATACTGTTGCTGTCACAGTACCTGATCCTGTATGTATCACCCATAGCCGTATCAGTTAAGGAACCAGTGATCCTGCCGGTGGTCGAGCGCATCCTTCAGGCCGTGCACAAAATCAAAGGCATTTACAGAGCGATCCAGAAAGGTATCTATGTAGCTGCTTTTATTAGCCCCTGTAAATAAATTGTACAGCCGCCACAGGTTGATGTTGCCTGCATCATCCCTGCAAAAAGAATGATCCCGGTAATAATCTTTGGCAACCGCCGTTAACTGGGTGTCGCTAAGCTGCATGGTGGGTATCCCTGCCTTTTGTTGGGTGTTTAGGTACTGGTACAGCCTGCAACGTCCTATCAGCAAAGCAAATTGCTGTTCCGTCAGGGTGTATTTGTCCAGGCTTGCCAATGCCTGCAACTGCCGGTGCATATTATAGCTGCATATCAGGTTGTGGATGGCATCCTTTAGCTGATTCAGGCTTTTTACTTTCAGGTCTCCCATGAATCCGTCCGTAGATACGCACAGGTTGGTGCATACATGGTTCTGAAACCCTATAAAGACCTTGAAGTGTTCATCCGCTCCTTTCCTGCTATACAGGTTGTCCTGATTATAGGCTTTGACCCCGCCAATGGCAAGGGAAAGGGTATTGCCTGCAATGGTTTCCTGTATACCCGGCATTTCGATCAGGAATGCCATCCGTTCGTAATAGATCGTTTTTTCGTGTTCCAGCAGCTCGCTGGCGGTTTTATTCCTTGCTTCCGGCACTCTGCCCTTCACAGGGTGGGAAAGCCGGATACCGGGGCTTAAAACAGCTTCCCCGGGGAATACCTGCTGCGCCACCTCAATTGTGGTTTCTATAAAGTCGGTATGGGCAATAACAGGCTCGTTGTCCTTAATAAAAACAGGTATTACATGATGTTCCTGTATTTCTTCCAGTGTTGCGGGGATGGTATTGGCCTGTATAAATGCCGCATCTGATGAGATGTCTGTATGGTTTGCATACTTTGCAAGGTTTGTATCTTTAGTTTCTGTAGCGGTAATCATGTTGGGGTGATTTAAGTTGAATAATAGATGGGGTGGTGCTTGCTGACTGCAACTGCTTCTTACGGATAGAAAACAGTTGCCCGTGCGACTGATGGAATGCCGCCGACGCCTTGTACAAGGCTATAAGTTCCTCCACGGTGGTGCAGGCGTTGATTTGTTCGTCCAAAGGGTCAATGCCTTTATTGCACCAACCGGTTATTTTCTGTCCTGTTTCAGCGGACGGTATAAATGCCGGCTGATCCGCAAACAGTCCTGTACGGTCTTTGGAAGCTGTTGCCTGGTGTTTTATGTTCAGGTCGAATACAAGGGTGAATTCATAGTCCATACCTTCACGGGTGATCCCTTTTAACCCTACCTTTTCAGGAACCTGCTTGCCATTCTTTTCCGTAAGGATATAATCCTGTTTGGTTCTTATAGTGGCGATCACATGTATGTCCGATTGCAGCAGGGTTTGTACAAACAGGTTATGTCGCGGCGTTACCTTGCTCCAGTTGGCAAAGCTGTTGCCGGGCATGGCGCTGTGTATGTCGAGGATGCCGCCCGTTCCTTCCCATTCGTGGGAGATGCTGTCTATGATCACTACCTGCATACCTGCGTTGATACATACCTGTAATGCTTCGCTGTATCTTTCAGGATGGAAGGGAGCGGACAAGTGCAATATGTGATACCTGCCCAGATGTGCATATAGGTTTGCGCTCCTGTTTTCGGTGTCTATGACTGCAATGCTTTCCCAATCGTTGCATATGCCATAGGCAATCAGCAGGGCAGAATAGGTTTTGCCTGCCCCTGCCGGAGCCTGTATTGCCATTTTGATTTTTGCCTTGGTACGGCTTGCGGTTTGTAAATTCATAAATGTTAGTTTAAATTGACGTTTTGCATTTTGACATTAACTCACTAAATTGTGTAAAAGCAACCCCCAAAATGGGCTTCATGGACTACGAAAGTTTAGACGATGTTAAAAGAGGAGTAATGGATATTGAGCCTCTTGTAAAAGAATATATCGAATCAGCATCCCCATACCACGAGTTTGTACGGGATCAATACAAAGAGCTTCGGATAGCAGTAGGAAAGGCATTAGAATCTACGTCGCAATCTTCTGAAGGGGTAATAAATGAAGAATGGAATGACGATGATGAGACGGTGGAGGAGGACGATGATGACGAAAATGATGATGGTGAATTCAACGAGTTTATTTTTATCTATAAATACTCACCAATGCTAACTTTATTAAAAAGTGGCATAGAGAACCGACATATAACTTTTGATGATGTATGCCTTAATGCTCCAAAAAATAAGTTGCTTTATTATTTTCAGATATTTAGCCATACCTTTTCTGACATTGAGTACTGGAAGCAACTTGCATATTTATACATACAACAAGATTTCGAACAACTTCCTTTTGAGTTTTATAAGATGTTATTTTCTTCTAACAGGGAAGAGAGAATTCATTTAATGAACACTGATGAACAAAAGTATTTTCAGGCACTACCAGACACAATTACGATATACCGAGGGATGTCTCAAAAAGAAGCTGAAGATGGTAATTATGGGATAAGTTGGACTTTAAATAGATCAGTCGCAGATTTTTTTGCCGAAAAATATTTCCGTAATAGTTTGTACAAAGAGGAAGAAAAGAAAGTCGTTGAGCTTAGTATTCCTAAAACTAAAGCGATTGCATACTTCAATGGGCGAAAAGAGGAAGAGGTAATTTACATACATGCTTAAATAAGATTATAAAAAGGAAGGACTGGAGGAATTCTCTCGTCCTTCCCATTTTTCCCCATTACATTTCATCAAACGATGCAGTCCTTACCATCGGCTCGGCAGCTACATGTTTCTCCGGCACATAATCGTACCTGTGTGCAAGCTGTATCACTTCCCCCGTATCCGGAACAGCAAAATCGTATTCCTCACAGGGGACTTTTACAATATTGCCGGGAAGCTGTCGCCCTACCATTCTTTGGGCTGTCGCTTCATCAAAAGTGCTGGAAATAAAACACCTTCTGACCGTGGCATAAAACCTGCCTGTATTGGCGGATTGTACCAGTTCAATATCCCCTGTCAGTTCAAGAGATACAAACGTACTTCCATCTGCTGCGTCCCGCATGGATATTCCGGATGAAAGTGAGCCACTAATTCCGGTGAATGTGAGCCAGTGATTCCGGACAAAGTGAGC
>CAZGPG010000037.1:0-26630 GCA_964527735.1 uncultured Chitinophagaceae bacterium
GGTGGTCAATTTAAACCGGCGAACACTGGTCAATTTAAACCGGCAATGGGTGGTCAATTTCACCGGCGCTTGCAATAAGAGCATAAGAGCAACATGCCTCACCGTGCTTATATACGGCAATCTCGCAGGCATACTTGCCGATCTCGGGCAGTTCAAACAGGCCCAGTACTATCTCGAAACCGGAGAAAAGGCGGGTTACCGATTCGGATGCCGCCGTTCGCTTGCGTACCTGCTCAATAACAAAGGCAACCTGTTGCTGGATCAAAATGAATATGAAGCAGCGGAAGAATGCTACCGGAAAAGCCTTGAGCTGGGAACAGAAGTGAATGATGCCCCCGTCCGGCAGGCAGCCCTGGCCAACCTGGGCCATCTCTGGCTCAAACAAAGTCAGCCGGAAGCTGCGCTGCCTTACCTGGAGCAGGCCTTGCAGCTTAACCGCCAGGCAAATCCATATTATGCAACACTGGAGCCATTATACCTGCTGGGCAATACTTATGCACAATTGAAGCAGTACAAACGGGCAGAATCGTTACTGAAAACCGCCATACAGAAAGCGCAGGGCCTGAGTGTGCAGGGCAATCTTCCGGAAGCACACAAATCGCTGGCCGGTATCTACGAGATCACAGACCGGCCTCGTGAAGCGCTGACCCAGCTCAAAAAATATATACTGCTGAAAGACAGTCTGATGAACATGAAAAAAACGGATGCGATCAATCAGCTGGAGATAAAATACCGCACTGCAGAAAAAGACCGCGAACTTACGGCACAGCAATTATTGATCTCCCGTCAGCAAATACGGTTGGGCCGGAAAAACCTGTGGATCATCAGTATAGCCGCCGGCGCACTGCTGCTGGCTGTTTCATGGGGATTTCTGTACCGGGGGCACCGTCAGAAACAAAGACTTCACCAGGAAAAGATACGGAATCTGGAACAGCAAAAGAAAATAGAACTCCTTCAGGCGACCGTCAGCGGTGAAGAAAAGGAACGCAGCCGTATCGGCAGGGAACTGCACGATGGTATCGGCGGCATGCTTTCGGCAGTTAAGATGAATTTCAGCATTATACAGAATGCATACCCGGGGATAGAAAAAGACAAAGTATTTCACCGTGTATTCCGCCTGCTCGACGAAACCGCCGGCGAAGTTCGCAAGACCGCGCATAACCTGATGCCGGAAATGCTTTTTCGCCATGGCCTGCACGAAGCGCTGGCCATTTTTTGCGAAAGCATCTCACACGGAAATCAATTGCATATAGATTTTCAGGCCTATGGCGACCTGGAAACCCTCAGGGATGAAATGAAGCTGACTGTTTACCGCGCAGTACAGGAACTGGTACAAAATATCATAAAACATGCCGGGGCTTCGGACGCGCTCGTGCAGCTGAGCCGCCACGATCATATCCTCAGTATTTCAGTAGAAGACAACGGATCAGGTTATGATCCTGCCCGAACGAAAGACGGACTGGGGTTGCAAAGTCTCCGATCACGGGTAATTGCTATGAACGGAACTTTTTCACTGGTATCTGACGCCGGTTCGGGCACAAAAGCATATATTGAATTTGATTTGGGATAATGGACGAAAAGCAAAATATACTTATCAGGGTTGCGATAGCAGATGATCATCAGATGGTCATAAACGGGTTGGAACATATGCTGGCCCCCTGCTCCCATATTCATATCAGTGACATTTACCAGACAGGAGCGGCATTGATGGAAGGGCTGGTACAGGATGCACCCGATGTACTGTTACTCGACATTCAGCTTCCCGACCAATACGGTGATGTATTACTCCCCGAAATCGTAAAAAAATATCCGGCGATCCGTATACTTACGCTGACGAACTTCGATAATATATTCTACATCAAGAACATGATGCGCCGCGGTGCGCTCGGTTATCTGTTGAAAAGTACAGATCAGAAAACATTAATCGAAGCAATTGAAACCGTATATGCCGGGAAGCAGTTTCTACCGGCCCCGTTACAGCAACGTCTCGTAGAAGATATGCTGAAAACCAAACAGCGGGGAGCGCAACCGCAATTAACCTGGCGGGAAAAAGAAGTGCTGCAACTGATCGCCAACGGATGTACCAGCCAGGAAATCGCCGGTAAGCTTTTCCTCAGTCACCATACAGTCAACAATCACCGGCTGAACCTGATCATGAAACTGGATGTAAAAAATGTGGCGGAGCTGATTAAAAAAGCCGTCCAGTTGGGGATGGTGGAATGATCCCCGGAAAATGTAAAAAACCAACGGCGCAACAGTTCTTATCCTGTTACGCCGTTGGTTTCCTCTAATACCTGAACCTCGTTACTTCTTCACCAGCTTCTCTACTTTCAGCAGCAATCCGTCCCCGTCGGTAACATGCAGCAGGTATACACCCGGCGCCAGACCGGAAACGGAAAGCGATGACGCCTGCTCCGCAACCTTTACGGTCCTGCCATCAAGGCCGGTGAGCCTGAGATCCACAGCAACCGGACTGTTGACATATACAATACCGCCTGCAGGGTTCGGATAGATATGTATATGGTCTGCCACACTTCCCGTCTTCTGTACGGATACATTTGTTACCGCGTACTTTTTCGAAGTATGTGTACAACCGTTGGAATCAATAACAACAGCGTGATACACACCATTGGTATCTATTTCCAGCGACCTGCCGGTTGCCCCGTCTATAACAGCATCATTGAGATACCATTGATATGAGCTGAACGAATCTGCTACGCGGAGGATATGCTCATCCGGATCTATTTCCGGGGTCAGCACCGGTATGGTCAGATGCAGTGTAACAACACTGTCGCACCCGACCGTGTTGGGAATACGCTGTACATACGTTCCGGTAGTCTTGTATGTAACGCCATAGTATGTAAAGCTGTCGCATTCGGTGAATGAAGCCACTCCGACCGTGGTATCCATACATACCAGCTTAACAGTAAACATATCTGATACCCCTTTTGTGCCCAGCAGGAAACCGGGCTGCCCTATGCCTGCATCGAAATCATTGCTGGCATAGGTACCGGCAAGATATACATGACCCGACCGGTCAGTTGCTATCCGATGGCCGCTTTCGCCACTGTTGCCATCAAAGGCATACGCCCATTTTAATGCGCCTGAAGAGTCAAGTTTAGATAAATAAGCGGCATCAACACCACGGGAATTATGCACTGCCGAAGAAAGCCCGTTGGGATCCATTGCATTTTCCCCACGGAAGGTACCTGTGATATACACATCGCCCATATGGTCTGACGTAACGCCGTATCCGTAAGAGATATCGTCTCCCGGCAGGCCTTTTGCCCACACAAGCTTACCGGCACTATCCAGCTTCACGATATATGCTTCATAATCAGCATTGCCATAAACGGTATAATTACCCGCTCCCGGATCAAAATCTGCTTCCCAGGCAAAATATCCCGTTACATATACATAACCATACGGATCAACGGCAATGTCCCTTCCTTCTTCCTCATCCGGACCACCCATGCCGGCTACCCATCCGAGGTTGCCGGCCGTATCCAGCTTACACACTAATATGTCTTCATAAAACCCGTATGCAGTAGCCAAAGGTGGTGTAGTTATAGATGCTCCGGGTTGGTAATAAACATCTCCCCTGTAATTACCCACCGCATAGATATTGCCAAAAGTATCTGCCGCCGCATTCACAAAAGCCGTCATGCCTGGCGAACCTGTCGACCCGAGATGCCGCACCCAGACAAATTTCCCTTCGGGCGTCAGCTTCAGCATATATGCAGCATTTCCCGTGCCCACCGATTGTATAAATGCGGTATCAGCAGCACCTGTGCCGGGATTAAAATCTACCCGGCCAAAAAAGCTCCCTGCAACATATAGGTTTTCCTGCTGGTCAAGTGCCAAACCACCGGCATAATCATTTTCCGTACTGCCGTAAGAAAGCGCCCATACAAAATTACCGGCAGCATCCAGCTTCAGTACAAAAGCCTCTGCTTTCCCTTCCGATTCAAGAAAGAAAGTGTCCGCAGCCCCTGTTCCGGGATTAAAATCCGCCCTGCCTGAAAAAACCCCGGCGACATACAAGTTACCCGCTTTGTCGGTAATGAGCGCTTTCCCCTGGTCATACGCCGGCACACTGCTGATAACCTTAACCCATTCAAAAGCGCCGCTGCTGTTTTGCTTGGCTATATAGGCATCTGCCGTGCCCGGCCCGGAAATGAACATACTGCTGTCTGCTCCGAGATACGCTGTGGCGCTGTCCGTAAAATAGCCCGTTGTATACACATTCCCCAGATGGTCTACCGTAACGGCATCTAACATCTCCGCTTTTAAGCCGCCAATTCCTGAAGCCCACGCTGTCTGCATATTCTGGGCTTGCGCCTGCAGACTACATAAAAATAAAACCAGTGTAACGATCCTTAATCTCATACATTTTTGTTTTTCTTGTTAAGCAAAAAAATTATCCCTGACATACCTTACAAAAGTAAGTTCCTGTCCATTTCCTTATACAGGTAGAGTATCCCGTTTTTATATAGGTGGATTCCCCCGGTTTTTCCTTTCTCCGCATATGATACGCGTTTTCAAAAGTTATGTCATACATTTATCAGATTCACCCTGCTGCCATGAACAGCCTCTTCCGTACCCGGTTTCCCCTGATTTTCCTCATGTGTATCCTGCTGCCTGAGACAAGCATAGCACAGGAGCAGTTGCAGCTACGAAGCCGCTACGAAGACTCGGCCTCCATCAGAAAAAAGATAAACATGGCCAATAGTCTGATGCACGATAAAGGTCTGCAATCGGACAGCCTGGCCGACCTGTTTTACAGTGCTTTGGAATATAGCAGGCAATACAATTATCGCTACGGAGTCGTACATGCAACAATCGGGCTCGGCTACTATTATACATTAAAAGGAGAACACGATTTTGCGATCGGTCTGCTCAAAGACGCATATCAGCAGGCCAATAGTAAAGAGAAAGTACAGATCGAAAACAACCTGGCTACGATATATACTGCCAAAGGCGCCTACAGCCAGGCCATGCACCATTATCTCAATGCATTAAAGGTCTATTACCATTACAGACCTGCACTTTCTGCAGGCATGATATATCATAATATTGCAGAGATCATGATCAAGCTGGACCGCCAGAAAGAAGCATTGCCTTATCTGGACTGGGCCGAAAAAGAAGCAATGGTAGATAAAGACCCCTTATCCCTGGGGATCATTGCTATCACAAAAGGCAATATTTATTATGCCCTCAATAAGACCGACAGTAGCGACCAAAGCCTTGAGCAGGCCATTAAGATTGCCCGGAATGCACATCTGGAAACAATAGAAGCCAGGGCCAGGGTGGGATTGGCACAAAACCGGATACGAACGGGCGACTACACTGCCGCGCTCAAATACCTGGCAGAAGCAGAACCCGTAGAAAGCCTTTCCCGGCAGGGGAGCGTATTGCTTTACTCAGGCAGAGGAAGAGCAATGAAGGGAATCGGAGCATACCGTGAAGCCGAGCAATGGCTGCTGAAATCAGAACAGGAAGCAAAACAGTATGCACCCACACATCTTCCCGACATTTACCAGGCGCTATATGAAATCAATAAAACTACCGGCAGGAATGCCCGGGCGCTGGGCTATCTGGAACGATATATTAAGCTGAAGGACAGTATTTCCGGCAATCCGGTTTACGAACGGATACGGAAACTGGAACAGGAATATGACAAAATAAAACTGGAAAACGAAAACAGTAAGCAACAGTTATTCATCCAGCATCAGCAGGCGGTGATCCGGAAAAAAAACTATCAGCATATGCTCCTTGTTTCCGGTGTGGCGTTGCTGGGTATTTTTGGGATCATTTTTTATAAATACAGGCAACGCACACAACAACACAAATCCCAATTGCTTGTGTGGCGGGCGAGTATGGATGGCGAGGAAAACGAACGGAACCGCCTGGCCAGGGAATTACATGACAATATTGGCGGGTCGCTTGCCACGGTGCAATCATGGCTCGGTACGATCATCAAAGAACATAAAAATCCGGAAGCGGAAAAAGATCTTGAAGAAGTGACAGCGCTGGTTGGCCAAACGCTCCGCGAAGTAAGGAATACCGCACACCACCTGATGCCCGAGCTCCTGCTCCGGTACGGACTTGCAGAAGCCATCAGGATCTATTGTCACAATATCGAAAAAGCAAGCAGGATCCGTATCGAATACCAGTATTTCGGCTACATCGGGCCAATGGAAAAGGGGATAGAGCTGCTCGTGTACAGAACGGTTCAGGAACTGGTGCACAATATTATAAAGCATTCCCGGGCAGATTTTGCGCTTGTGCAGCTCACCCGGCATGGCGCTTTACTGAGCATCACAGTAGAAGATAATGGCATCGGAATGGATCCGGACGAAAATAAAACCCAGGGATTCGGACTTGCTCAAATGAAAAGGAATATAGAAAACCTGAAAGGTCATTGCAACATTACATCGGATCCCGGTAAAGGTGTAAATGTGTATATTGAAATTAATATTGACGAATCGCTGGTAAAATATCCGGCCGGCATCAAAAACGGTATATGAAAATTAAAGTCGCCATTGCGGATGATCACCAGATCGTATTGTCGGGTATAGAAAAACTACTTACCGATCACGAGCATATCGAGCTGATCTATACTGCTTCCGGTGGAAAAGAGCTGCTGCAAAGCATGCAAATGCAGCAACCGGATATACTCTTACTGGATATCCAGATGCCGGGCATGTCGGGCAATGAACTTGTAAGGATCATCACAGCGGATTTCCCCGCAGTACAAGTGCTTGCGCTCACCAATATGGATCAGGCATTTCATGTACGTAACATGTTCCGGAACGGCGCAAAGGGTTATCTTTTGAAAAGTGCGGATAAGTTTATACTCACCGAAGCGATCCTGGCCGTTTATGAAGGGCGGCAATATATTGATGCCGCACTCAAAGACCAGTTGCTCTTTGAAGCGCTTGACGAAAAAAAGTCCGGTAAAAATACAACCCTGACAAAGCGGGAACAGCAGGTACTGGAGCTGATCGCAAAAGGAAAAACAAGCCCTGAAATAGCCCGGGAGCTAAACCTCAGTACAAGCACAATAGAAAACCACCGGCTCAATCTTTTCTTCAAACTGGGCGTAAAAAATATGATCGCACTGCTGAACAAGGCGCGGCAGCTCGGGCTGATCGCATGAGCTTGTGCCCATAATCTTCAGATCAGATGGTACTCCCGTGCCAGGTTATTCAGGTCTATCAGGTTATTCACCCTCAGCTTCTCGAATATACGGGCATTGCGATGACATAGTTGTTTAATAATCAGCACCACAACGCCTTCGACAGGCTCAGCCACCGATATTAAAGAACGGTCACCGGGCCTGTCGAGGTGAGCCTGTCCGAAGCCCGTAACATAAAAACTTTCAAGACCGCTCCTGCAATCCGGAACGTCTTTCCTCTTCCGGCACCTCCCGTGATTCGCTTTTTACAATGTACACCGCCGTATCATACGGCTTGATGCTTTTGCCGATATTAATGGTGTACACCTTGGTAAACTCCGCACCGAAATAAAGGATCATGGACGAATAGTATATCCACGTCAGCAATACAATCACCGAAGCCGCCGCACCATAAGCGCTGCCTACATTGGAATGACTCAGGTAAAGGCCGATCAGGAATTTGCCCGCCAGGAATAAAAATCCTGTAAAGAAAGAGCCGACAAGCGCATCCTTCCACGAAATATATGCATCGGGAAGCACCTTGTATACTACCGCAAACAAAAAAGAAATAACCAAGAACAAAAACACCAAATTGACACTCTTGATCAGCAGCACGTTATTCCCGCCCAGAAATGCAAGTAGTTTCAGGGTAAGCATATCCACAATCGTATTGACAAACAACGTCACCATCAGCAAAAAGCCCAGCCCTATGATCAGCGAAAAAGACAGCAGACGATTGGTAATAAACTTCAGCCAGCCTTTCTTCGGCTTGGCGCGGATAGACCAGATATAATTGATGCTGCTCTGGATCTCTATGAATATCCCGCTGGCGCCAAAAAGCAACACAACAAAACCAATGATACTGAATACTGTGGCATTGCCCTGGTGCTGCATATTCTGTATAACACCCAGAATAAACGTAGCGCCCTCCTTACCCAGGAACTCATTCAGCTGCTCTGCGATCTCTCCTGTTATTTTTTCAGGATCCACAAATATACCGGTCAGGGAAATGATTACCAGCAACATCGGCCCGATCGAAAAAACGGTATAATACGCCAGAGAAGCGGCCAGCTTTGTAGCATTGTCGGCACCGAACTCCGAAGCTGCTGATTTCAGCAGTTCAAAATATGTTTTGACTTTTGGTTTCATAGTGCAACAGCTAAAATATTATACCAAAGGTAGCGTGGCTTCGTTTACCGATAAATTAAAAACTGGTAAATACAGGCTTCGTTCCCATCACTTCATCTATACGTTCCATCAGCTCGTCGGTCAGCCGGGGATATACCTCCAGCGCTTTCAGATTTTCCATGAGCTGCGATTCTTTTGTAGCGCCCAGTATCGCCGTAGTGACGTTCGGATTACGGATGCACCAGGCAATCGCAAGCGTAGCCAACGATGTATCCATCTCTTCCGCTATCGCAGATAAGGTACGTACACGGGCGACCCGCTCATCGCTGAGCGTCCTGTCTTTCAGCCATTCAAATCCATCTAAAGCGAGACGTGAACCTTCGGGAATACCGCTGTTATATTTCCCTGTAAGCAGCCCCGAGGCAAGCGGGCTCCAGATAGTCGTGCCCATACCGATATTGCGGAATATGGTATAATAATCGGCGTCTACCTTCTGCCGTTCAAATAAATTATACTGCGGCTGCTCCACGGCCGGACCTTCCAGACCCAACTCTCTCGCTGCCATATGCGCTTCCATGATCTCCGCAGCAGTCCATTCGCTGGTACCCCAGTATAATATTTTTCCCTGTTGTATCAGGGTGTTCATGGTGCGCACAATTTCTTCCATCGGCACATTGCGATCCGGGCGATGGCAGAAATAAAGATCGAGATATGCTACCTGCAGCCGTTCGAGCGCTTCATGGCAGGCTTCCATGATATGCTTGCGGCTAAGCCCTTTTTGGTTGGGCTTATTGGCTTCTCCCCGCCACCCGAAATATACCTTGCTTGAGACGATATAAGATGACCGTTCCCAGTCTTTGCTTTTCAGTATGCGGCCCATCATTTTTTCCGATTCGCCACGGCTGTATACTTCTGCATTGTCAAAAAAATTGATCCCGTTGTCATAAGCCAGGCTCATCAGTTTATCCGATATCCCATCGTCTATCTGCTTGGCAAAAGTCACCCATGATCCATACGACAAGACGCTTAACTGCAGGCCGGTACGACCCATACGACGATATTCCATATTTCTGTGTTTTTCGTATCTTTAAAGGATAGGCCAGCTATCCCGCTTCGTCAACAATAAATCCATGCCGCCTTATTACTGCCGGCATATGACCGCCAGATCGGCTTCTACGCTTTCCTGTACAGTTTCTGTGATCCGCCCCACTTCGCTTCCATATTGTTTCACGATAATGGTAGGCACCCATTCTATCTTGTGGGTATCGTGCACACCATCTTCCGATCGCTTAGACATGTCGAGTCCATACAGCATCACCTGGTCTAACGGGTAACCCGTTTCAAGAAGTGTTTTATAAAGCTGTGGGATCAGCCGCTGCGAATCAGAGCACCAGGTACCCATAAAAACCACCAGATCAAACTCCGGCAGCAGCCGGGTCAGCTCCTTTATTTTTGAAGTATCCGGCGTATATGCCGCTACACCTTCGGGGAACCAAGCGCACCCGGCGTCAGTTTCGAGCATTCCGAATGTAAGAACACCGGTAATGATATGCCCGTCTGTCGCTCCGTGCTCCGTTTGTGCCTTTAATGATCCAAAGCTCATGGCAGCGATGATGATTAAAAAAACTGATCTCATAATTCTGTTGTTCCGGCAAGCTGGTTGCGTATTTCCAGTAACTGGTTACGCAATGATTGTAATGACTGTTTCAGGCTCACGGATTCCAGCTCTGCTTTTTTGTTTTCCCTGAGTTTGGTCTTTGCACCATTCAGCGTAAAGCCCCTTTCTTTCACCAGATGATAGATCATGCGCAATTCCTGGATTATTTCGGGCGGATACAACCGGTCGCCTTTGCGGGTGGTGCGTACCTTGAGCCCGAATTCATTGGTCCAGAAACGGATATGCGATATGTTCACCCTGAAAAGGCGGGACACTTCCCCGATCGTATAATATTGTTTTTCCGGCTGCCAGTCGGCCAGTATCGCCGGTGCTTCAGCCTGTGCTGCCTTACCAGCGGGTTTTTCTTTTTTCCTGCGCGCAGCCGCCGGTGATTTTTTCTTCAGGATTTTTTTTGCCGTTTTGGCTTTCTGCAGCGGCTCATCTGCCAACGGTTCCGGTTCAGCTGCAGATTGCCGGGACTCTGGTTGCTGCTCCTCTTTTGTTTTACGCTCATTGTTTTTCCGCTTTCCGCCGGCGCCGGCAGGCGGTTCGGGAGGCAATTCTTCGCCAAATAAGGTGAGGATGCGGGTTGTCATAGGTCAAAGTACGGAACTTTTTTACTAATATGGTCAATTCATCAATGCGATTTCTCTTAATGACTGCTCCCAGTTCACATGTTTCCGGGTTTTGCCCAAACGCACGATAATGATGTTTTTCTCCGGCAGCACGTATACATATTGCCCCAGGATGCCGCGGGCATAGAAATCCCCGGCCGGCGCCACCAGCATATCATAAGTCGTACCGGACGTACCTGCTACCTGAATGGGGTGATAAATACCCGTAAGGTTGCTGCTGTCGGCAGGATTGTAGAAAAGCCGGTTGTGCCACCATTGCGAGGAATACCGGAATTCGTTTTTCGGCTGGTCAAACACTACGGAGCGGCGCACCCATTTTTTTGATACGATCTGCTCCCCGTTCCAGTTGCCTTCTTTCAGGTACAACCTGCCCAGCCGGGCGAAATCGCGTGCCCGGGCATTGATACAGCAGAATGCTTTTTCTGTCTGGTGCTTACGGCTGTCTATGCTCCAGCTTGCGCCATACTCCATATCGAGGCGGCTCCATATTTTTTCCTGCAGGTATTGGGATACCGGTCTGCCTGTAGCCCGGCTGATGATCATGGCCAGGAGCTGCGTGTTTACGCTCCGGTATTCAAAGGCTTCGCCGGGCGGGCGTTCGGTCTTCAGATTACGGACATATTTGTTCAGATTGGTGCCGTAATAGTATTTGGCTACGTCACCAAACGGATTGAAATACCCTTCGTTAAACCGGATACCGGAACGCATATCAAGCAGATCCGCGATGGTGATCTTTCCGAATGTTCCTTCGTCCAGCTCCGGCAGGTAACGGGTAACGGGATCCTCTACGCTATGCACATACCCCTCGTCTATAGCGATACCCATCAATGCAGAGACAAATGATTTAGCTATCGAAAACGAAGGTACAATCACATCCTGCTCATATTTCCCGGGGTAACGCTCGTACAGGATCGTATCGTTGCGGATCAGGAGAAAGGCCACCGTACCGGACTTTTCAAGAAATGTTTCGAAATCGTATTGATTGTCTTTATAGGATAAAGACGGAGGCAATGTGGGTGTTGTACTGGTGGAGGAAGCAAAATAAAACCGCGTTTCTCCCTTGCTGATATCCTTTTTCGGGAATTTTTTATAATCACCGATATCCGCAAAATTGAACGTGAAAAAACGCACCACATGGCAGGAGCTGAGCGTCAGGGAAACCAGGATAAGCGCCCATAATCTTTTCATCGTGAACAGTTTTTCTGTTACACAAGTTAGTGCATCCCCAGTCAAAAATGAAACAGACTATTTATGATGGGAGAAATACCTCAAATGCCGTAATTTGCGGCCATGTTATCCCTGACAACGCGCATTATTCTCTCCATAAGCGGGTTTATATCCGCAATATATTTCTTCATCGCAGGCAACTGGATGCTGGGTGCGCTGTTTCTGACCATACCTATCTTCCAGATCATCGGATTTTTCCTGAACGGAACTGTTTTTCTCGCATTACGCAAATTGGGAGCCAATGATTTTGAAGCTGCCGAGCGTATGCTGCGCAAGACAAAGTACCCCCAATACCTCGCCAAAACACAAAAAGCATATTTCTATCTCGCCGCTGGTCTGATCGAAGCGCGGAAAAACAATTTCCAGATCGCCGCTCCGCACCTTGAAGAGGCATTGAGTATCGGATTACGTACCAAACACGACCGGGCCATTGCATCTCTAAACCTGGCCGGGATCTATTTTAATATCGGGAACCGCGATAAATCCGCCCATTATCTGGCGGAAACAAAAAATAATGATCCCACACCGGCATTGCAGCCGCGGGTCGAAGAGCTGGAAGCGGCACTTGGCCGTTTTAATTAGCTAATGTCTATCATGGGGAATCATGAGCATATCAGCTAATTATCTCATTAGCCAATAAATCCTACGGTACTTCCACCACGTTCAATATCTCGTTGAGAATCTGTTCGCTGGTCATGTTTTCGGCTTCTGCCTCGTAGGTGATGCCGATACGGTGGCGCATTACATCATGACAGACAGCGCGGATGTCTTCCGGGATCACATAGCCGCGACGTTTGATAAATGCATATGCTTTCGCCGCCAGCGCCAGACTGATGCTCGCGCGGGGAGAAGCGCCATAGCTGATCAGCGGCTTCAGCTTGTTCAGTTTATATTCTTCAGGGAAACGGGTAGCAAATACAATATCAAGAATATACTGCTCGATCTTTTCATCCATATATACCTCGCGCACCAGTTGGCGGGCACGGAGTATCTCCTCGGTATGTACCACCGGCTGTACCTGCTGCATACCACCGGGATTCAGATTATAACGGATAATGTGCCTTTCTTCTTCTTTTTTGGGATAGGAAATAACCACCTTCAGCATAAAACGGTCTACCTGGGCTTCGGGCAGCTCATAGGTTCCTTCCTGCTCAATAGGATTCTGAGTAGCCAATACCAGGAAGGGCTCTTCCAGCTTAAAGGAATGGTCGCCGATGGTCACCTGGCGTTCCTGCATCGCTTCGAGCAGGGCGCTCTGCACCTTTGCAGGGGCGCGGTTGATCTCGTCGGCCAGGATAAAGTTGGCAAAGATCGGCCCTTTCCGCACAGCAAATTCATGCGACTGCGGGTTATACACCATCGTACCGAGCACATCCGCCGGCAGCAGGTCGGGCGTAAACTGGATACGGGCAAAACGGGCGTGGATCGCCGAAGCCAGCGATTTGATCGCCAGCGTCTTGGCCAGGCCCGGCACCCCTTCGAGCAATACATGCCCATTGGCCAGCAAACCGATCAGTAACCGCTCCACCATGTGCTTCTGACCTACTACAGCCTTATTCAGCTCCATAGTGAGCAAATCAATAAATGCGCTCTGCTGATGAATGCGTTCATTCAGTTCCCTTATATCCAAAGAAGACGCCGTTTGCTCCATGTTTTTTGATTTGAAAATTTGGGAATTTGAAAATTTGAAAATGATTTGTACTCATATCCTGATTTTCAAAGTCAAAACAAAAATAGAAAGTCGAAGGTAAATATTAAGTGTGATATACCGGTTTTAACTTTTCCTAAAAACCCGGTGAAACACAAGGAATTATTTGTACACCGGCTAATACGCGCAACGACCAATTAAACAGATACGTACCTTTGCCGGCATGGATGATTTTGAGAAACGCTGGCAACAGGTAGAAGAAATGCTCCGGCAACGCTTTGATAAAATGCCGGATATGGAGGGTATCCTGTTCCTGATCGGCGTTAACGAGTTGGGACAGGTGCCGCAGCGGAAGAAATTTGCCAAAGAGCAAAAGCAGGATCTGATGCATATTGCCGTCTGTACCTTACTCAGCCAGCTTGGCTATTTCGAATATGAAGGCCGGGATGCCGACGGCTGGCCCCACTATATGGTTACAGAGCAAATAGAAGTAACCGGCCTGAGCGATCAGGAGCAGATACTGAAAGAATGCATTGTGCGGTATTTTGGGTATTAATCGTATGCAATCCTGTTGTAGGGGCAATCCTGCGTGATTGCCCTTCCCTTAATTAACCAACACGGGCAATCACGCAGGATTGCCCCTACGGTCTTCGCACAATTCCACCAGCACACCATTCGTATTTTTCGGGTGCAAAAAACAGATGCGCTTATTATCCGCACCATTTTTGGGTGTGTCGTGCAACAACTCAAACCCCAATGCGGCCAGCCGCTTCATCTCTGCCTCTATATTTTCCACTTCAAAAGCGATATGGTGCATACCGGGACCTTTTTTTTCCAGGAAGCGGGCAATAGGGCTGGTTTCTTTTGTCGCCTCCAGCAATTCGATCTTGGAGTCTCCTGTACGGAAGAACGCCGTATTAACGCCCTCCCCTTCAACCGTTTCCGTTTTATAGCAAGGCGTATTCAGCAATTGTTCAAATAATGGAATAGATTCTTCCAGGTTTTTCACCGCTATACCAATATGCTCAATTTTCAGCATCAGACAATCAATTTTATAAATGGGAACATATAGACACCAAATAGCGTAACATGCTAAAGTAATACTCTTTCGTGTAACTTTGTGTCAGCCTCCGGATAAAAAACCCGGTGACATGGTGATGACGCTGAAATTGCCTGTATATCTTGATTACAATGCCACTACACCCGTAGATCCACGGGTGTTTGAAATGATGTTGCCTTATTTTTCCGATAAATTCGGGAATGCGGCCAGCCACCATCATGCATTTGGCTGGATGGCGGAAGAAACGGCAGACCAGGCACGGGAAAGGGTAGCAACATTGATCGGGGCAGTGCCGCAGGAGATCATCTTCACCTCCGGGGCTACCGAAAGTAATAACCTTGCTATCAAGGGCGTCTTTGAAATGTATGCCGCCAAAGGCAACCATATCATCACCTGTGTTACAGAGCATAAGGCTGTGCTGGATACCTGCAGGCATATTGAAAAACTCGGCGGATCGGTTACATACCTGCCCGTGCAGCCCGATGGTCTTATTGACCTTCACGAATTGGAACAGGCCATTACCGGTAAGACCATGCTCATTGCTATCATGTATGGCAACAACGAAACCGGGGTCATCCAGCCGGTACGCGAAATAAGCGCAATCGCACGCACACATGGTGTGCTTTTCTTTACCGATGCCACGCAGGCTGTCGGCAAAATACCGGTGGATGTGCAGGCCGATGGCATTGACCTGCTCTCATTCAGCGCGCATAAAATGTACGGTCCCAAAGGTGTGGGCGCGCTGTATGTACGGCGCAGGGATCCGCGCGTAAGGCTGACCGCCCAGATGGATGGCGGCGGACATGAGCGGGGTATGCGCAGCGGCACGCTCAATATACCCGGTATCGCCGGGCTCGGTAAAGCCTGTGATATCTGCGCGAACGAAATGGTTGCGGAAGGGAAGCGTCTCGGCATCCTGCGCGATAAGCTCGAAAATGCCCTGCTGCAGTTGGAAGGAACACATGTCAACGGCAACAGGGAATACCGGCTGCCACATGTATCCAATATCTCCTTTAAACACATAACAGGCGACAGTCTGATGATGGGTATTAATAAAAATATTGCCGTATCGAGCGGATCAGCCTGTACCTCGGCGTCTCCGGAGCCCTCTCATGTACTGAAAGCGCTCGGCCTCGGAAACGAACAAACGCGCAGCTCCCTGCGCTTCAGTCTCGGACGCTTTACGACGGAAGAACAAATTGATTACACCATTAAAACAGTTTCTGAAACTGTAGCGGCGCTGCGGGAAACAAACCACTTGCCGCAGCACGCAAACGCATTACATCATTGAGCAAACACATTCATTTCACCGAAAGAGCAGACAGGTATGATATACATCAGTGAAAAAGCAAAAGAACGGGTGGCGTTATTAATGCAGGAAGAGCAATTGGGCGCCGACTACTTCGTACGGGTGGGGGTTGTGGGCGGCGGCTGCTCCGGCCTTTCCTATAAGCTCGATTTCGATAATGAACAGCAGCCGGGCGATCAGGCTTTTGAAGATAAAGGCGTAAAACTCGTGACAGATCTGAAAAGTTTCCTGTACCTATGCGATACCACGCTTGATTTCTCGGAAGGGCTGAACGGCAAAGGTTTTCATTTTATCAATCCTAACGCCAGCCGTACCTGCAGCTGCGGCGAAAGCTTTGCCGTATAGCGATCTGGCGGATGCGTTACTTACACACCCGCAGACCCCGGGATGACTTTTATGGCCGGATCCCCTGAAGAGGCGGGCGCGTTTTGCCAGTATTATAGTTCTGCCCGGTGTTATAATTTTGATTGAGTTCCATTCCCTTTTCATCCGCACGGAGCACGGTATCGCCGCTCCACACTTCCGCTCCGGAAATTTTTTCCACTGACGGGTCATACGGCTCCACAACAATCATGTTGGATTTTGATTTGGTTTTTTTTACCTGGGCCTGGCAGTAGAAACCAATAATACCTGCAAGCAGGCATAGTAAGACCTTTTTCATATAAATAATTAAATTATAGCGTTCAATATAATATTTCTTACCCCGAAGATATAAAAAATTGATGCCAGTATGGTAATAACGTAACAAAAAGAACAACCTACTGTAACACAGTAGTACATGTTTCTGATTCCTGCTGATTCAGATCAACGTAGGTATAGGTGATTTCAATCTTCCCATTGGAAAAAGTACCACTTCCCCATATTTCATATTGACCACCGTAATAATAACCGTCTATTTTTTGACGAGGAATAGTGACAGCTCCTGTTTCACAATCTACATCGGCATATATGAAACCACCCGAAAAGCCGGCAAAACCAACAATGTATATCCGACTGTCCAAACCAGAAACCCACATTACTTCGGCTTCATATGGAAAGCTGTCTGATGGACAAACATCCATGCCTGTTTTCCTGCCAGACAACTTTTTCAAACAATCTCTTATGTGCAGGCTGAACTTATACTCCTTTGTAGCAGCTCCGTCCGAACAGGTAATAACCAAAGGGTATACACCCGCTTCTACTGCCTCTGTAGTGGTTATTGTCAAAACAGTAGCAAAGTCCGGTATCCCGCTTGACGTTGAAAATTTCGCCGTTACACCTGAGGGCATGCCGGAGATTTCCAGGCTAATATTTTTTTGAGCCCCTTCCACATGTTTTATTTCCAATTCAAGAATATACAAACCTCCCGGTTCCAGGTATACATCTGCAATGCCATGAATATTGAATGAATGTCCTAAATCACGGTCTTTATCTTTTTTGCAGGATAGAAAAAAGAGAAATGGCAATGCGAATAACAGGATATGTTTCATATACAGTTATAATTTGTCACAAGATATAAAAACATGCGTATTATCCTAACTATCGGGCAGAACCGGCTGTCGGATTACCGGACAAGGATCACATCACCTTTCTTTGTCCAGGTTTCTTCACTGTTTAGTAACCCGTAGCGGATCTGCCAGAAATAAGTGCCGCCTTCGGCCGGTTGGCCTTTGTACAAACCATTCCAGCCCTTCGGATCATTTCCTGAATACACTTTGTTCCCCCAGCGGTTATACACGGCCATTTCCTTTATGATGATGTTTGGATTGCCGGTTACTAAGCGGAAGTAATCGTTCATACCATCACCATTGGGTGTAAACGCAGACGGAATAGTTACTTCAGATGGAATGTCTTTCGTCATCACCTGGTACGTACAGGTGTCCCTGCAGTCTCCGTTCCGTACCACACAATAGTACGTTTGCTTCCAGAGCAGCGGTTGCAGGTCAAGTACAGGACAGGAAGCGCAGATCAGTGAATCGCCAATATACCAGTCGGCCATCTCCGCATCTGCACAAGCGGGTATAGTTCTTTGAAAGTATTGTTGGTATTGAGTTTGCCAGGGACTTTGCTTGGAACTGATTAGCAATTACTAAGAATCAAGGCAAATATGTATGCTCTTAAAATAATGGAACTAATTGCCGAGTCCGTTTATGTGTTAGTAGCCATCGCAAAAAAGAAATTTATGCTCAGCCAAAGCCGCTACGAAATCCTACAAATTTTGAGTATCTCCATTTTAGAGAAAATGTCCGTCCAACAACTGTTTCAACAAACTCAATTACAATATTTCAAAGAATAAAACTTTAATCAACTGAAAGTATTTGACTATAACGCAGCATTAGTGTTACGTTATACTTTTTCTCGCCTAAAGAGTACCTTTAATGTAATATAGCAGAAGCGTGATAAATACGCGTAACATTTTCTCTATGAAACGTACTATCCCTTTCTTTTTATACCTGCTGAGCCTTGCCGGGTTTACAGAAGCGTGGGGCCAGCATTTGCATTCAGGCCGTTACAATTATAGCAGCTTTCGCGGGAATTACGCGAATAACGCAACCCTGACAACGCAGCCGGAAGCCGCAATTACATCTGCGGGTGCTCCCTGTAGCGACTGTGATGAACTGACGGAAAAGCGGACGGAAAAGACCCGGACTTTCGTCAGTCGCCGGGACAAAAAGCATTTCTGGATCCAATCGTCAGTGGAACCGATGCATTTTAAAGATGGTTCGGGACATTGGCTTACCATACAACCCGAACTGGCGCCGGTCACCGGACAACCGGGAACGTATGCGTCCGTGTCCTCACCCTGGCCGGTAGTGATAGACACGCGCGCAGGCTATATCAGCATCGGAAGAACGGGCGACCGGGTGTTCCTGAACCGGCGACTGGAATTGCTCCTTACGGATGCCGACGGAACGGAGCTGTCGCTCGGGCAGGCCAACTGGAGCCGTTATACCGCAGGGGATGACGGGGTATACGTTACGGAGCTATGGCCGGGGATAGACATGGAGATTACCGTATTCCGCGGTGCGACAAAAACAAATTTCCTGATCAAAAAACCAATGCCCGAATATGTAGGTCGCAACCTGGTCATACGCGACTATCTGAAAACGGATGAAGGGCTACTGCTGTTTCAGCCCACAGATTCAGATTCCATAATTGATGGTCCGCTGGAGATACGGCATATCTCCGGGCAACAGGAATATTATATCGGCAGCGCACTGGCTTACGAAAGCAGGGAAGGCAGTAATGCCGCCACACTCCGCTACCGGCTGCCGGCAACGCCTGACCGCCCGCTGGACATCTGCATCCCTGCCCACTGGCTGAACCTGCCCCCGGATGCCTACCCGGTAACGATCGATCCGTTGGTACGCTCCTCCAACTCAGTAACGGGCACAGGGGGAGCTACCTACTCCGCATCCTGCAATACAGCGGACGGATGCCCTTATATCAACCCGGTACCGCTGCCGGGCGGGATCACCATCTCCGATGTGTTTTTCAGTTTCCAGTATTTTTATCCTTCTTCCTCCCACTCGTTAACCACGGGATTCGACATCATTATTGACAGTTGCAGAAGTCCTGATAACACGACCTATAAGTGGAGTTGTAACACACCCCCCTTCATGACCAGCGGCCTTTGCATGGGAACGGACATATCCATCTTCGACGATATAAGAGGATGTATTCCCCCGGCAGCGTGTGCAGCTTCCCAACTGGAGTTTACACTCCGATTTGTACAGTGCGTCACCCCTACCGCCCAGCCCTGTGATCTGACACAGGTCTTTGCCACCCAGCCGTTTGTCGTCACCGTAGAAGGATATACTGCAGGCGGCAATGACACCATTGTCAGCCCGGATAATGACCTGCTCATCTGCCCGGGCGACTCCGTGCGGCTGACGTCGCGGCCACGCAGCGGCGTTGCACCGTTCAGTTTCCTATGGGCGCCCGGCGGCGCGACCGACTCTGCCGTCACCGTAAAACCTGCCGTCAGCACCACCTATACAGTGACAAAAACGGATCATTGCGGCACGGTGACCACCGATACGGTGCATGTTGCCGTACACCCCAGCACCAATCCGGGGTTCACCTTCAGCCCTGATTCCGTATGTCCGTTAACACCTATTACGGTAAAAGGGAACGATACCTTTGCGCTTCCGCGCTACCGCTGGCAGGCGCCCGGAAGCACGGACCCCGCGGTACAAAACGTACGTGAATGGACCACCACTTACCCTGCCGCCGGTGTATATGACATTACCCTGTATTTCCAGGACAGCGCCTGCTGGTTCCCCTCCACACAACAGGTTACCATCCTCGGACCGGCGCCGGAGATACACTATG
The DNA here is from genome assembly GCA_964527735.1 of uncultured Chitinophagaceae bacterium. Taxonomy (GTDB): domain Bacteria; phylum Bacteroidota; class Bacteroidia; order Chitinophagales; family Chitinophagaceae; genus JBEBVQ01. The sequence goes on from CAZGPG010000037.1 coordinate 20,159, forward strand.
ACGGACATACCCTGTCTACCACCGAAGCATTTAGCAGCTACCAATGGCAGCACAACGGCGCCGATATCCCCGGCGCCACCAACCGGGAACACGTACCGGGACAACATGGCGATTATACCGTGATCGTAACCGACACGGCAGGATGTACCGGCACAGCGGCGCCGCATACTCTGTTCCCTGCGGGTGTTGCACCGGCAGACATCGCGGCGGACATCCATGTCTTTCCCAATCCGGTCACAAACATGCTGTACATCCGTTCCTCCGTACCCGTGCAGCTCACTCTCTGCACCCCGGACGGCAGAACCATTTTGCACCAAACCGGGCCGGCCCCCATCCACACCGGCGACCTTCCTCCCGGCATATACCTGCTCCGTATATCCGATGGGAACGGTGTACTGCTGCGCACCGAACGGCTGAACCGGGTTATGCAGTGACATAACCTGTTTTTTGCACTTTCCGGATTTCACAACCCGCGTATCTCAGGCAATCGCAGACTCGTCAGCTTGCTGATACCCGCCCCATCTATTTAAATATCATTTAATGCTGCAATCAGAAATACTATGAGCAGATACCGGCAACAAATACTTCCTATACTAACAATACTGTTATCTGTATGCACTTCTTACGGGCAATTTGAAAAACAAAATATAAACACAGATAGTTCAGATATTGAGATCATCCGGAATTCGGTTTATCATATACATGAAGAAACATTTAAAAACAAGGATTCGGTATGGTACAGCGTTCATTTTATTGAAGACACAACACGACTGAATACGGAAGGATGGCAAAGGAAGGACAAAACAAGAATGGGCGTCTGGCAGGAATATAATTTTGACGGACAGCTATTATTCACATGGGATTACGACCGTAATATCTGTAAAGTGAACAAGTCGCTTTATCCCTACCACGACCTGATGGAACAGATGAAATCTAAAGCTGACAGTATCATTATGGCAACATACAGTCCGGAATTTTACGACAACCACGTGCGGTTTGAATACGATTGCTATGCATATCACAGATACAGAGATACTTTTGATGATGAAATATTCTGGGCACAGAATTATCTTGGTTCCTGGACAGAACCCATGAAAGCCAAACCCAATTCCTTTTTATTCCGCTATCAGGTAAGGTTGCACAAAAGTGATAAGAAAAGTATAGAACTCGGTATTGAGTTGGATTCTCTCGGCAATTATCTGCCAAGCGCTGATGATACATGGAACAGTTATGGCTTTGAAGCACCGCCCGGAAATAAAAAGACATTCACTATAAGCGCGGAAAAAGCGATCCAAGTTGCCAGCAAGCAAGGTTTGGTACTGACCGATTCAAGTATCGTATCGGAATTCCTGATCTGGGAAAACGCGAAAAAGCAGGAATTTTACAACGGCCAGTTCCGATACTATATCACCAATATGAAAAACAAAACGGAATACCAGACACCACGAGGAAGACAAGGGGTCATTTACCGGTATGATGTATACGTTTTCAATCCCTGGAACGGGGCTTTTGTCGAAAAAAAGAAGATGAAATCAATCCGGGAATGGGGCAAATACAGCGGCCATAGCTCCGGATTACTACCAGACGATGATTAATATGCCGAAATTTTCCCTTATACGTTTACATATCATTGTCGGAAGCAGACAACAGAACATATACGGATGAATGGGCAAGGAGGTTACAGAATGAACCGCTTACCTAATAAGCCAGTGTACTAAAAAATATTAATTTAACATGTGAGTTATCTACTTTTAAAAAATGGGTAGAATCATCGGGATCATCCTCATCTTACTTATTGCCATACTGGCACGGCGGATACAGCTCGAAGGCACGGAACAACAAAAGGGCGTGGTGACCGATGTGAAAATGATACCAGCTCCCAGACGCCGCCCAGGGGGTGGTGAGGTAGCATTACCTGTCGTTACATTTCAATACTATGGAAAGACATATCAGTCCAGAAGTGATATGGCCCCTAAATTCTTCAACAGTTATGATATTGGTGACAGTATCATGGTATACTTTCCCCGGTCACAGCCGAAACTGGCAGAGGTATACACATTTACTGCTTATTGGTTTTCGTTACCGTTTATCGCAGTTGTGCTTTTAATTGTCATTGCCTGGCTTGGTATTCATAACATCATCACCATGCACTCCCAATCATGAATACTTACCGCTTCCTGATGCTGGTCACAAACGTAATGAATACACCTGCACTGACTTTAACTATAACCTGTAAACAGCTTCCACGATCAGATAAGAATTTCTTTTTTTCAGTTTTACCGCGTATACCTGACCATCCTTTGCAAAATGTAAATATGATGACGTTTCTCCCGGTACCGTACCATATAGCAAATCAATTTCCGTCCTGTATTTCCTGCCCGAAAAAACCCGTTTTACATGCGCATAAACACCCATTTTACCCTCCAGTTCAGAAAATGGCAGTGATATAGTTTTCCGGGACGATAAGATGACAATATGCATATTCATTATATATGTTAGCCGCGGATCGTCCGGATCACAATTACGGACAGAGGTATGTACAATCGTATCACCCGACACGATCTTCACAATGGAGTCCTCGATTACAAAATGATCCAGTCCTTCCACATGAACTTTTACATTTGATGCAAGCGCATACACCATAAGAGCCTCCTCCTGCCTGGATTGTTCTTTTATATAAATGTACTCTAACGCTATATCATGGGTTCCATCTCTGTCCAGGTCTATGGTGTAATCAGCCTGACTTTCGGTCAAGGATAAAGAATCATCCAATATTATTTTATCTACGTTTTCTTTGCCGGTGCCCTGAATATTGGTCGGTTCCTTTTTACACGCAGTAAAAAACAGAGAAAGCGCAAAAGCGTACAGCAAACCTTTAGTATATATCATAGTATGATGCAAAAAAGATTATTGTGTTAAAACGGAATACCCATCCTGTTATTGTTCACAACATGCTATGTAGATAAAAATACATTCTGTACATCCTTGCTTGATGCCGCTCATTTTCCCGATCTCACAACCCACGAACCTCCGGCAATCGCAGACTCGTCAGCTTGCTGATACCCGCCGCATCCATACCCGTTTCCTTCAGCTTCTTCGCGATCAGCAGGCGGGTGTAATGCTGCGTTTCGCGTACCAGTTCCTTTTCCTTGTGCTCCCGGAGCCGGCGGTCGGTTTCCTGCTGATTTGCCCGCAAACGGTCATTCCGCAACTGCTGACGCAACTCCTCCATCATACCCAGGATGCGGAAGCTCACATAATCCCCTTTGTCGGTAATAATCAGATGATCGAGTACTTCGATACCGATCAGTTCGCCCGCTTTCATGAAGTGACCGGTGACGGACTTGTCTTCCTGCGAGGGAATGAGACTGCCGCTGGGATGGTTGTGTACCAGCACGATCTTCAGCGCCAGCCGGTGCAGCGCGGTGCGGAAGACATCCGGCGGGTTCACCGCCACGCTGTTCTGGCGGCCGAGGCCGATGAGTTCGATGTACAACAGTTGATTGGCATTATTAAGCCCCATCACCCAGAAATGTTCCTGGCTTCGGCTAAGGCGGTTCTCGCGCATAAATACGCGGTGCATGAGTTGGGCGATGCGTTCGGGGCTGGTATATGATTCATTCTTTTGTTGTTCGGAGAGTCGGATGTTCATAACAGTTGGCTTTTACCGGTTCGGAAATGGACAACAGTTGCCCTGGCGCCTGCGCAATTGTTTTGCGGGTGCGTGTATAGAGCAACGATTTAGGGGAGGAATCTTTTGCCGCGCCGGCTTGGGCAAAGTAGTGAGTGAGCCTTATTATGAACATAAAAAGGCGTGGGACTCGACTTACCGTAACTGAGGCTGTAGGTGGCCTGACAACAATAAGTACTGAGTAGCCCACGCCCGGGTTCGTGAACCATCCACTCCTTATCTCGTTGTCGTTGAAACTTCCTACATTTCAGTTACGAGATTCAAAGCGAATTATCATCAAATCAATTAATGATGCTTCCGCAGACACAACTCATTGTATCTTAATGCTAAAGTAGGGAAAGTTTTTGAATTGACGATCATTTTAAACATATAATTTGTTCATAGTTAGGATAAAAATGAATGTGGGGATATTAAGTTGCTAATTCGGATTAATATGGATATCTCACGTTGAAAAGTATCAAAATATCTACGTAACAATCAGATTTATATATCCACCAAGTATAGTTTAATTTTTGTTAACGGATTGATTTAATGAAACAGCTATCTTACATTTGTTCAATAAAATCTTTCTAATGTCACTGCAAGAATATCTGAAGCCTGCAAATGCAGAACATTCAATAGTTGAAGCAGTCCTATCTGTGTTCTTTGTAAATCCCATTATTGCTCCTGTTCGCTTTCAGGATTTACTTAAAGAAGGAAAGCCATTTTACAATCAATTTCAAAACTTTCGGGTAAAGAAAAGCCAAAGAATAACGGCAAATTTTGCAAACCAAAATCTTGGAGTAGATGCATTAAATGTAGAACAGTCTGAAGATGTTGGTTTTCTTATGGAGGAATTTAATGCCGGAAACTTGGAATGGGCTGTCCAATATGAAACCCATACGAGGAATAACGTCTTATCAATACATAGCTTAAATTATACCAGATGGGATGCATTTATTCAGAAATGCAGACAAATTTTGAAGACAATTGCTGCTTTTGAAAAGGGCATTTATGTCCACATGATTGGTTTAACATACAAAGATGAATTTAATTGGACAGGAAAAGATAATTTAAGTCTCACGTCATTTTTTAATGATGAAAATGATTATATCCCTAAAGTAGTGTTAAACGCATCTGTAAACTGGAACTATAATTGTACTTACCAGTCAAAAGCTGTCCATGATTTCAAAACATTCGAAAATTTAAATTGTTTTTCTCAAAAAATATCTCCTAATAATCAGATTATTTCGCTGTCACATAATACTGCATTTAGTCTTCGCGAAATTCAATTTCCATTTGATGAAGAAAATATAGACAATAAGATAATAAACAATTCGTCTCAAATTCATGAATTGAATAAAAGCTTTTTACGTAACGTGCTTAAAGAAGATGTTTTAAAGTTAATTGGACTTTCCTAAATATGTAAGTTATGATAATGGAAATAAATCAGCCTTTTGAACATCTGCTTGATAAGAGTTCCGGAATCGAACAAACTTATCAGCATGAGATCACAAAGTCTAAAAATGTCAGATATCAATCGGATATATTGAAAGTGTTTGAAAAGATTTCTCTTTCCAGTTATTTATTAATAAATAAAAGGTTAGACGATATTCGTAATTTAGAAAATAATTGGGATGGATATGGTGCATACCATCCATCACCATTAATTATATCAAAAACAGAGAAATTTATTTCTCTTCTTAGCCACCATAACTATTTAGCCTATCTTGATCCTGACTTAATATATCCCAATCCTAATGGGACTATTACGATTGAATTCGAAACAGATACGATTTTAATTTCGTTGGAAATAGGAGAAAAAACTGCAAATTATTTTGCACAACTAAATGGTGAATATCATATATCAGAAAACATATCTAATATTGAAAATCAAATTCCACACATTTTCAATCGTCTATTAAGTTAATTTTCAACCGTTGAGCAATTCCATTCAAGAATCAGATTTTAGTTCATCTCCGGAAAAAATAGATGGGGCAGAAATAATTCTTCGAGGATTATATCATAAATTTCACATTAACAAAGGGAAAATATTACCCAACGCCTTTGCACCGAGAGCTAGTGAAACTGGCGTTTCTGTAATGCGCTTAAAACTAACTACTATTTCATTTTGTAAATACCATTTAAAGCAATTTCAATCATCTGAAAGGCAATATGTTGGGTTTGCAAAACTTTATGCATCAAATATATACGAAGCCGCTGAAGGAGATGCAACTGCAACAATTGAACATAAACCGGCTCAATATGAAACTCACAAACTAGATGCACATTCTGAAATTTACTACTTTTTAAACGGTGAAATAGTTCCCAGAATTCGCAATCAGGAATTGCCTGCGGAAGTTAGAATAATCATTAAGAAGTTTTGTGAAATAGCTACCCCTCCATTAATTGATAATAATCCTAACCAAGAAGAATGGGTTGGTCAAGAAATAATATAGAGATCTAATTATGTACATTCCAATAAGCGAACGCGTATATACCTATGAATATCTTTCTTCTCACAACCATTCCACAATCTCCTTTCTCTTATCGGAATACTCATTGTTTTTAGCCTTATCCAATGCTAATTCAGCTTGCGCCAAATGAAGCTGCAGCATATTATAGGCTACGCTACCCATTAAGCAAGAAATGCCTCCCTTTGTGATTTTGCGATATCCAGAATATGGTTGTAATCGCTATCAGTTAAACGGACAGGATCTATTGTTTTAAAATAAGCATGGTCTGCTTCTGTCGGGTTCCCCGAAGTTCGTGAAATCTAAAGTAAGGTAAACCCCTTAACTT
>CAZGPG010000038.1:0-25900 GCA_964527735.1 uncultured Chitinophagaceae bacterium
CTACAACGCCCACAGGAAGGGAATTCCGCAAACAGGGGAATACGACGCTGCTGCGATAGCAATGCAATTGTTAATGATCAATGGTTAATGTTAAATGAACATCATTAACCATTAACCATTGATCATTAACAATTAACCATTACTGTAAAGGTGATCCCGGTTCTTTTCGAAAATGCCGGTATACTAACGTATCCGTCAGTCCGGGTAATAACTTGTTCAGCCATACCGTAAGTTTTCCCTGCCGGGTCATAACCACCGTTCTCCGGCGGCGTTCCATAGCATTTAAGATAAGGGATGCGCATGTTTCCGCGCTCATCAGCCCCGCTTCGTCGAGCGGCGTTTCTCCTTGCGCAGCGCCGGAAGCGCCTCTGGCCGTATTCCGGATATTGGAATTGGTAAAACCGGGGCTTACCCACATCACATGAGCGCCTGTCTGGAGCAGCTCTGTCCGCAAAGCTTCCAGAAAACCCTGCACAGCAAATTTGGAGGCGGAATAACCGGTACGTCCCGGTAGCCCCCGGTATCCGGCAATGGACGAGATGCCCACTATCAGGCCACGATGTTCGCGTACAGAAGTTACGGCATGTTTGGTACAATAGACAGTCCCCCAGAAATTAACATCCATCAATTCCCTGATCACCTGCAGATCAGTTTCTTCAAACAGCGCCCGCATACTGATGCCCGCATTATTGATCAGCGCATCCACCCTGCCCCAGCGCTTCAGAACAGCTTCTATAAAAAGCCGGCAATCATCTTCCCGGCTTACATCCGTCCGAAAAGTGATCAGCCGCTCACCGGAAAAATCTGCAGTTGCCTGATCGAGTTTTTCCTTATTTCGCGCACAAACCGCTACTTTTGCACCGCGGCGCGTTGCTTCTGCGGCAAGGGCAAGCCCTATACCGGAAGAAGCGCCTGTAATGACTACTACCTTATCCCGTAACGAGTACATGTATTGTGATTTTCAGGGTAAAGATAAAGTAGAATGATACAAAACACAGCCGGAGCAAACAGGAACTGATTAATAATCTTAAAACAACATCATCTCATGAAAGTAATGATCATCATGGGTTCGCAAAGCGATGAATCCGTCATGAACGAAAGCCGTAACTGGCTGAACTGGTTCGGTATTGAAAACGAAATGGTCGTGGCTTCTGCACATCGCAATCCCGACAAGGTAAAAGACCTCATGGTCACCGCGCAGGAAAAAGGGTTTGGCGTGGTCATTGCTGCCGCAGGCATGGCAGCTGCTTTACCCGGTGTATGTGCAGCATACACTTCACTTCCGGTGCTGGGCGTACCGCTCGACGGGGGATTACCCGGTGGTATTGACGCCTTGTACAGCATTGTACAAATGCCGGCAGGTCTGCCGGTAGGTACGCTCGCAGTAGGTAAAGCCGGCGCCCGCAACGCAGCTGTTATGGCCGCCAGGATCTTTGCGCTCAGCAATCCCGCGATCGCAGAGAAAGTAGCGGCGTTTAAGGAGCAGGAATATAAGATCAATGGTTAATTGTTAATGAGCTAATTAATCATTAACAATTAACCATTAATAATTAGACGCAATACAATTAATCATTCTTGAATGATTAATTGTATTGCGTCTGCAATGTCTTCTGCATTAGGCTTGGAGAAATAATCGCCGTCGGTAGCATATGCCGGACGGTGGGGTTGTGCAGATAAAGTGCGTGGTGTCGCATCCAGCCATTTATAACCACCCTGTAATTCCATTACCTGCTGGAACATATAAGCAGCGCCGCCACCGGGGACGTCTTCGTCTATAAAGATGATCCGGCTGGTCTTTTTCAGGCTTTCGAGGATCACATGATCTCTGTCGAACGGCAGCAGCGTGCGCACATCTACTACCTCACAACTGATGCCCTGCGGTTCGAGATAATTGACGATTGCCTCTTCAATGACCCTCAGCGTAGAACCGTATGATACAACGGTGATATCCGTTCCTTCCCGGATGACTTCCGGTACGCCAAGCGGTACTGTATAGCTGTCGAGGTTGGCAGGCATCTTCTCTTTCAGGCGATAGCCGTTCAGGCATTCAATGACAATAGCAGGATCATCACCTTGTAATAAGGTATTGTACATACCTGCTGCCTGCGTCATATTCCGCGGCACACAGAGGTACATACCACGGATGCTGTTCAGGATCATACCTATGGGAGAACCACTGTGCCAGATACCTTCCAGCCGGTGTCCGCGGGTACGGATGATCAGCGGACATTTCTGTCCGCCACGGGTCCGATAGTGTAGTGTAGCCACATCATCGCTCAACGGCTCCAGTCCGTACAGCAGGTAATCCAGGTATTGGATCTCGGCGATCGGACGAAGTCCCCGCATCGCCATCCCGATACCCTGTCCTACTATGGAAGCCTCGCGGATACCGGTATCGAAGATCCGCCCTTCACCGTGCTTTTCCTGAAGCCCGGCAAATCCCTGGTTCACATCGCCGATACGCCCCAGGTCTTCGCCAAACGCAAATACGGCCGGGTTAGCGGCAAACGTGTGATCGAAGAATTTATTCAATATCTCATACCCGTTCAGTATAGGGCTGTCCGCATTAAAGACGGCAGGTACTTCGGGCACTGACAATGCATTGTGACGGGATTGAGAGTGCAAATGCGAACTGAATTTCTCCTTATTGTCTGCCTTGAGATTGTTGTAGTAATTCCGGAGATTACGAACGGCATCGCTATTGCCGGAAACAAGCCGCAGCACCTGTTGCAACGTCTGCATCACGTCTTTCCGGATCGGTTCTTTGATCGCCGTTAGTTTCTGCACCAGTCCGGCTATACCGGCCGCATGCGCCCCTCCTTCAAATATTACCTGATTGCAGAAGGATGCCGCCTGTTGTACCTGTTCCTTTATCGGGTTGATAAAAGCATCCCATGCCTGCTGCTTTGCCTGGCGTGTTTCCGTTTTGGCATCCTCTTCTATCCTGACCAGATCCTCTTCACCGGCAATGGCATTTTCGAGGATGAATGCACGCATTTTGCTGATACAGTCATATTCTTTTTCCCATTCAAGACGTTCCGGGCTTTTATACCGTTCGTGGGAGCCCGAGGTGGAATGCCCCTGGGGTTGTGTCACTTCCTGGATATGAAAAACTGCGGGTATATGGGTTTCCCGCACTTTGGCAATACCTTTCTGCACCGTAGCAACAAGCCCTGCATAATCCCAGCCTTTTGCCGTATAGATATGTACGCCGCCTTTCTCATCATCCCACTGCATGCCCGCAAGGGCTTCAGAAATTGAATTTTTTGTCGTCTGATATTGCCTGGGAACAGAGATACCGTATCCGTCATCCCAGACAAATATCGCAAGCGGCACACGCAATACGCCTGCGGCATTTACGGTTTCCCAGAAAAGACCTTCTGAAGTGGACGCATCGCCGATCGTACAGAATACGACCTCATTGCCATTGCGTGAAAATTTCTCGAATCCCTGCTTCAGCTCCGGCACATTCCGGTAGCACCTGGAGGCAAAGGCAAGCCCGAGCGCCCGTACCATCTGTCCCGCTGTCGGCGATATATCGCTCGAAGACTGGGGCGCCGTAGTCAGATCTTTCCATTCACCTTCTTCATCCAGCCAGCGCGTGCCATAGTGACCATTCATCATCCGCCCGGCACTCGATGGCTCTGCATCCACATCCGGATTGGCATACAGTTGGGCAAAAAATCTCTGTATATCGCTCATGCCCGTGGCAAACATCAGCGTCTGGTCGCGGTAATAACCGCTGCGGATATCGCCGGGCTTCATGCATTTGGCCGCAGCGATCTGTGCCAGTTCCTTACCATCTCCGAAAATGCCGAATTTGGCCTTACCGGTAAGCACTTCACGCCGGCCGGTGAGACTGGCCTCACGGCTGGCTACGGCAAGATGATAATCATGTAGTACTTCCGCCTTGAATTCATCAAAAGACAAACGTTCCTGTTGTATTCCGGGAGCCTGCTGCTGCATAAGATCATTCATATTCTATGACTTGCAAAGATAATCGGTTCGCGGGAGACGAGAAAGCCTATATCATTCCGATATTGAAAATTCATCAGGAGCGTGCAGGAAGCTCAATTTCATAGCTTTTACCCGGCTTTACGGTAAGGGCGCGCGCCCGCAGCCAGGGGTTGTACAACTTCAGCATCCGGTAGTTGGTGCCATTGTCGATGGCGTATTGCGCCAGATCCGGGATAGAAGAAGTTACCGTTACCGCCCTGGTCTTATATGGCTTATATGTATCTTTTACAGGCATAACAAAGCCTGCTTTTTCCCCGGCAGTGATAAAATGCTTTAACGCCAGTATCCGGAAAATATAACGCATGGTTTCTTCCGGAAGTAACAGATCATAATAATATTGCGATTGCTGGAAGGTGGCATGTCTGTTGTATCCTGCCTGTCCGCAGTTGTACGAAGCTGCTGCAGCTGTCCAGGTACCGAATTTTTCTTTTGCCTCTTTCAGGTAACGGCAGGCGGCATCGGTAGATTTAAGCACATGGTAACGCTCATCTACCTCATCATTCACTTCAAGGCCATAGCGTGGGGCCGTATCTTTCATGAATTGCCAGAAGCCTACGGCGCCCGCCCGCGAAACCTGGTTTATCAGTGAGCTTTCGGCCACACAGAGATATTTGAAATCGTCCGGCACACCGTGCGCCCTGAGTCGCGCTTCGATCATAGGGAAATAACGGGGGGTCTGCCGGAGAATGAATAATGTATTGGTATGGCCATAATAGTTTCCCAGAAGCTCCCGCTCAAATTGCTCTTTCACATCCTGGCGCTCAAGCGGCGTCCGCTCTCCGGCAAAGCTGACCTCTTTAGGTGTTTCCGGCACATACCATTTATATAAAAGCCGGCCGCCTTCTTTGACCTCTGCGGCTTCGGGTAATGCTTCCCTGTCGAAAGAGAGCAGGGTTGTTACGGCGATACCCATCACCAGCCCTGCAATCACGAACATGCCTGCACGAAAATTTCGTTTCATGTTTTCAAGATACAGAAAAAATAATAAATCCGCAGCAACGGTAAATGTTTGTACCGTTTATGTCAGCATCACGGATTAGGCGGATTAGGGGATTCCACAGATTTTGAAATTCCGCACACCCCAAAATCCGTGTCATCTGATTAATCCGCCTAATCCGTGATGCTGACCATTTACGCTCATCATTGGCTGTGTAAATCAATAATCGGAGGATATCTGTACAAAATAGCCGGCCCTTTCCAGGAGCTATCGGATAAGCGTCAGATCCCCTTTCAGTACAATGTCCTTGTCATTTTCATAGCAACGCGCCCGGATCAGGTAAAAATAAACGCCGGGATCGGCAAGTGTCTGTATACGCATGCCGTTCCATCCATGCTTTATATCCACCGATTCAAATACCAGATTCCCCCACCGGTCCATGATCATCATCCGGAACTCTTTAAAGAAGGCCGTGGTGACTACGCGGAACTGATCGTTCAATCCATCTCCATTCGGAGTGAAAGCATTGGGGACATACATCACACCACAACAGCTGACAGGATAAAAGTATACGGAATCCCCGGCGGTACATCCATAGCGATCTGTCCCCGAGAGCGCTACCTGTACCATGCCACTACCTTCCTCCGGCATGAGAGAATAGTGCATTCCCTTTCCCATGGCAGCGCCATCCTGATACCACTGGAAATCCAGTGCTTCGGCAGCAGCGGAAAGCAGTATGGTATCTCCCAGGCAGATCTCATCTTCCCCGTACCGGATATATACACCAGGTAATTCCCGGACCAATATGTCTACGGTATCCATAGCGGCACAACCTTCGAAATCATATACCGTAACGATATAACTTCCGGTTCGGCTTACGTGAATCCGCGAATCTGTCGTACCGGTGCTCCAATAATAATGTTTGTATGTGCCGGGAAACAGCGTGATCATTTCTCCGGCGCAGACCTCACGGTCGGGGCCCAGATCGGGATATACCCGTGGCGTGGTTCTCAGATCGGTGATCCATACAGAATCGCAGCCGGAGACTGTCCGGAACGAATCCCGGAAGATACCCGCCTGGCGCTGCATACCACCTGCAGCATAATATTGATCGCCTTCGCAGATATAGACCAGTGTATCCTTCCGGTATACGGGATGCACGGTTAACTCCAGGCGCCGGGTACTGTCACAGCCCCGGTGAGAAATAAATACATCCTCGTAATACCCGGCAACCGGGTATCCGAGAAAGGTTTCGCCTGCGCATATCTCCATACGGATAATCGTATCGGGGAGGTCATGCACGGTAAGGTGCAATGTGCGTATGCTGTCGCATTGAAAGGAAGAAACAAATGTGTCAATATAAATACCCGATGCAGCATACCCCCCGTAAGTGGCGCCATAGCATAATGAGGTATCCACCGTCTGATACAAAACCGGGCTGAGATCGAGGTGTAATATCCGTATGCTGTCGCAGCCGGCCATGCTCACGAGCGTATCCGTATATACGCCCGCCTGCGCATATCCGAGATAAGTGTCGCCGGGGCATATCGTGCGCGTCAGTGTTTCTGTACGGAGCGGATGAACGGTCAGGTGGATCGTTCGCACACTGTCGCAACCGTGCCTGTCCGGGAATGTATCCAGGAATATGCCTTGCTGGTTGTATCCGAGAAAAGACTCATTGTAGCATATTCCCCGGTGGATCACCGTGTCTTCCGGCGGGTACCAGGACAGGTTAATGGTCCGGACGCTGTCGCAACCCGCCGCATTACGAAACATATCATGGTATATGCCGGGATTTGTGTACCCTTCGTAATCGCTGTCGCTGCATATCCGGATATTCAGTACTGAATCCGTAGGTTGTGCAATAGCCAGTGAAAGCATTACAGTACTGTCGCAGCCGGTGACGGCGGAAAACAGTTCCGTATAAACGCCATCCGTATTTATAAACTGTGTACCGAACCGGTACGGCAGCATATTTGCACAAACGGTATCAGCCACGGTATGGCTAAATACCGGGTTTATAGATAGCTCAAGTGTATGGATGCTGTCGCAGCCCATATGGCTCGTAAGCGTATCTAAATAAGTTCCTGCGGTTGTATGCCCCAGGTACGACGAACCCGCACATATGGTACGCTGCACGGTATCATAAACAGGAAAATATTCGGAGATAATGATCGGTACGGTATAGGTAACCGACGGGATGAAGCCCGGCGGCAGGCAGCCGGAATCCCGCACATGTACACGCAGCGTATGCGATCCGGCATCCGCAGGGGTAAGAGGCCATACGACGCATCCCCGCACGGAGTCAGTGTACATATTCGTATAAGTGACCGAAGAGCCGGCAAGGGACAGTTCATGATCATCCGAAGTTATCAATACTGCCGAAAGCGCAGGTGAAGTTATATCATAGCAAAACCGGAGTTCCCTTCCGACACAGCTTGCCACCTGGAGTGTATGGCTCAGGTAAACGCCTCCCTGCACGGACGCCGGATCAACGGCGAACTCGGTCAGCGGTGTCGTACATGCATTCACCACGATCTGTATATCCCGGATCACATAACCGATCAATCGGCCATTCCGGTATTCACTTACTTTGACCGTGATTACGACCACCTGCTGGATTACGGGTGTAAAAGAAACAATACCCGTGGCAGCGTCCACCGAAAAGCTGTTGCCGGTAGCAAAAGGATTATCCTGTGCATTATAAAAAGGGCTTGTGTAGGATATATCCACCGGTGGCATGAGACAATTTTCATTATTATTGGACCCTGTACGGGGTACTATAGATTCAAAAACCAGGGAATCACCATCGGGATCAACCGCTCCGTTATCGTATGTAAACGGATAGCCGATGCAGCAATAAGGAATCGGGGCAGTGGAAAAATACGGTGAGCTGTTTTCCGGCGATACGGCATTATTCAGCATCGCTTCAATGTATATCATTCGCTGTCCGGGATCCAGCAGGTTGGTGATCGCATGGTTGCGGGCAGCAATAGACACCCAGAATTTCCAGTTGTCACAGATATCGGTTATGGTCACATCCGCTGTATACCACCATTCCTGGTAGCCGGCAAGCGACCCGCCTGCACAGGTAGTAGGAAGCGAGATACATCCCGTACCGACCGGCGAACCGTTAGGTCTGCCATCGGGTAGCGAACCAGATATTTTCCTCAATATAACCGACCTGTTCTGAACGCCACATTGATTGGCATAGCACATCTTCACAGTTTCCGGCTCCCTGATGCTGCCGGGGTTGCAGTCGCGGTAAAATTTGAATGTAAACCTGTAGGTATCGGTTGTACCGGACACTAATTCGTACAACAGCTCCCCGCCAGCCGCATGGGTGGCATAAAGCTCCTTGTTTTGAAACAACAGGAAAAACAAGAGCAGGATATATGTTAAGAACCTGTTCATGATAATCCTTCAAATATAAAAAAATAACTTCAGGATTGCTTACCGGCAAAATCATACACTAATGTCGTATCTCCGTGAAAGTATCGTCTCCCGTTTCCCACAGTTAATATTAACTTTGTGCCTCTAACTGCAAACGACCCCTCCTTGAAATTCCAACCAGAACTCGCATCTGCACCTTTCATAGAACAAAAAGCGTATCAATCGGCTGCCTTACAGCATCTGCTTGAATATATAGCGCAATATTCCCCTTTTTATAAGCGCCTGTTTGCTGCTCATAAAATTGACGTTCAGAAAATAAAATCCACAGACGATCTGCGGCTGCTTCCGGTTTCAGGTAAAGCAGATATGCAGGAGCATAACCTTGATTTTCTGTGCACCGGACGGGAAGAAATAAAGGAGTATACCGCAACATCCGGCACAATGGGCAAACCAGTCACCATTGCACTGACGGAAAATGATCTCCGGCGACTCGCCTACAACGAACGCCAGTCGTTCCGTACTGCGGACGGAACCCCGCAGGACCTGTACCAACTGATGCTTACCCTTGACCGCCAGTTTATGGCCGGCATGGCTTATTACACAGGCATCCGGGAGCTCGGCGCTTCATTGGTGCGTACCGGGCCGGGGTTGCCCCCCATGCAATGGGACACGATACGCCGCCTGCAGTCGACCTGCCTGGTCACTGTGCCGTCCTTTCTGCTGAAGATGATTGAATTTGCTGAAGAAAACAATATAGCGTTCCGGTCGGCACCGGTGACCAAAGCCATATGCATCGGGGAAAGCCTGAGGCAGGCGGATTTCACCCTCAACGCCCTGGGGCGGAAGATACATGATCATTGGCCGGTACAGTTATACAGCACCTACGCTTCCACCGAAATGCAAACGGCATTTACCGAATGTGCAGCAGGCGCAGGAGGCCATGAACAACCTGATCTCATTATCACCGAAATACTCGATGACTACGGTAATCCGGTACAGACCGGCGAATATGGTGAAGTAACGGTAACCACATTGGGGGTAACCGGTATGCCGCTGCTGCGTTACCGGACGGGAGATATTTGCGCTCTTTACGACGAGCCCTGCTCCTGCGGCCGGCATTCCAGGCGGCTCAGTCCTGTGCTGGGGAGAAAGCAGCAGATGATCAAATATAAAGGCACCACGCTATACCCGCCTGCTGTTTTTGATATCCTCAATAACATTCCTTTGGTGAAAGAATATGTAGTGGAAGTGTTCACCGGCGAACTGGGTACGGACGAGCTGAAACTGCATATTTATTCGGAGCTGCCGGTAGATGACTGTGAGCGTCAGATAAAACCGGTGTTACAATCACGCCTGCGCGTAGTGCCCTTACTGCATTTTCATTCCGGCGCAGAAATGCAGCGGATGCAATTTCCCCCGGCCAGCCGCAAGCAGGTGCGGTTTGTAGACAACCGTATTAATTAGCTGATTAGCCGGTTAGATAATGTGCTAATGTCCCCTTATTAATTGATACCAGCTACTTACGCGAACGAAGCATATCACCTACCCGCGCATCAATAGGCAATGGGAATGTATCCTGATTGATGGCGGCTATATCGAGCCAGCGAGCCTGATCATCGGGCAATCTGTTTGTAACATGATCTGACTGTGTTTTCGGCTGCACATAATAGTAGATGCTGATTATCTGACTGTCATCAAAATAAGAAGACTGAAAAAAATCTGTTGTATAAAAATGCGCCCCGGGTTCTATTTCAATACCAAACTCCTCCATCCATTCCCGTTTCAGACAATCGATAGTGCCTTCTCCGTATTCCATCCCACCGCCGGGAAATTTTAAAATACGGCGACCCTGTATCAGCTCTTCATTCACCCATACCCTTCCCTGCTCTACCCATAACCCATATACCCGGATATTAAAACGTTTGGCCTCCATATGGTGTAAAAATAAGGCAACTGCAGTTGCGCTTGTAATTTATTAAATGAGATGACTTCGGCAGGCTCAGCCACCTGCCTTAAAAGACGGTGGCTGAGCCGGTCGAAGCCGTTGTTTCCAGTTTCCCGAAGGACGGGTTAAAACCGGAATGAAAGACCGATATTACCGCTGCTCATGTTATCATAACCGCATTCGGCATATACGCCAAATCCACGAGTAAAGTAATAACGCACGCCGGCTTTAGCCAGTGGCAGCACGGTGAAATCACTATAATCACCTCTCCACGAGCCCGCAGCGTCATATGTGTAAGATAAATTCCGGAAGCCGATCCCTATTCCTGCATACACATCCAGGTTTCTGACGGGTATCAGCTTGTTAAAGTGATAATAGCCCAGCACGCCGGCACTGAACGCTGTGACACGATCCGTATATTGATTGTTCCCGCCATATTTAACACGGGATGCCGCACCGGCAACATATCCCCCGATGCCAATCTCATCTCTGACGCCATGTTCATATTTCAGATAAGCCGGCCCGACATTCGCCCTGCTCCTGCCCCATCCTGCCCACCCGGTACCTGAGTGGTTCGGAAATCCGTATCCTATACTAATGATGTTGGAAGATTTATCGAATGATCCGATATTACGGCTTTTATAAGGCGTTTTGTAGAACGACTTATCTACCTGGGCTTGAGCGTTGAGGGTACTTCCGGTTATAATAAGGCCGAAACAGAACAATGACAGAATGACTTTTTTCATAGAATGTGTTTTATCACAATCAGACATAGCAAAAATGATTCCGGAATAGCTCCTCAGGACCGATTATAAACACAAAGACAGGACATCGATGTGTAACGAACTAACATTCAAAGAGAATTAAAACCAGCGCTTCTTACTGAAATACAGCATAGTAAATACGCCGGTGCACAGAGATAAAATGATTGCGAAAAAAAATCCCCGCATTTCATGCTCAAACGGCACCGCCACATTCATACCAAAGAAACTGGCGATCAATGTCGGCAGCGAGATCAGGATGGTGATGCTGGTAAGGCGCTTCATCACCAGGTTCATATTGTTGTTGATAATGCTGGCAAACGCATCCATAGTAGAGCTGAGGATATTAGTATACGTATCTGCCATTTCGAGCGCCTGTGAAAACTCAATGATCAGATCCGATAATGCTTCGCGCTCTTCCTCATCACAATTCAGAAAGTTGGTACGCTCCATTTTCATCAGCAGCAGCTCATTGGAGCGCAAAGCCGTAACAAAATAAACCAGGCTTTTCTGCACACGCATCAGATACAACAACTCTTCATTCCGGTTGGCATCATACAGTTTTTGCTCCAGGATATTGCGCCGGTGGTTGATCTCCTTCAGCACCTCCATAAAATCCATCACCACCTTCTCGAATATCTTCAGCACCATCATATTCGGACGTTCGGGGTGGCGCTTGGCAAAAGTATTCAGGAAACGGCGGATAGCCACATTCTCAAAAGAATTGACCGTAACTACCTGGCTGCGCTCCGTGATGATAATGGATATGGGAATGGTCACATAATATGCATCGCTTTCGTTGAGCGATTTATTCTCCACCGGGGTTTTGAGGATGATCAGCTTCACCCCGTCTTCCGCTTCGTAGCGTGCACGTTCTTCGATATCCAGCGTGTCCGTCAGGAAATCGCGCGGAATATTCAGCGATGTGGAGAGATTATCAATTTCATTTTCCTGGAACGGAGGCGTTACATTGATCCAGTTGGCGCCTTCTGCCTGCGTGATCTCCAGCGTCTGACGGTTGATATTTTTGTAGTATTGAACCATATAGGACAACCACGCGGTTTAAAATCGTTATAATGAAAATACCCCCCTGATACATACACATTACGCTGACAGCTGGCGGGAGCAAAAGCAGCGCAAATTTAGCCGCTATATCCAAGAATGCGAAACATTTAGTTAGCCGGTTATTTATTACTTTTGCGTTAAATTCCAGAGGCTTTGCATACCACATTGATATAAAGAACATTAATTACTAAACATAAAACATTAAAACGAACGCTATATCATGACTCAGCGCAAACTGTTTACCCTTGATGAATTTACGATCCAGGAAACCCGCAAATTCCCCCAGGCTACCGGCGAGCTTTCTGCCTTGCTGCGTGACATCGGGCTGGCCTGTAAGCTGATCAACAAGCAGGTATTGAAAGCAGGTCTGGTAGATATCCTCGGTCAGTACGGGGCCACAAACGTGCAGGGTGAGGAACAAATGAAGCTGGATGTATATGCCGACGAAATGCTGATCAGTGTGCTGAAGAACAGCTCGGACTGTGCCGGGATCGCTTCTGAAGAAAATGACGAGATTGTTTGCTTTGATGATCCGTTCTCCGTTAATTCCAAATACGTAGTACTTTTCGATCCGCTCGACGGGTCTTCCAACATTGACGTCAATGCCCCGATCGGTACCATATTCTCTATATACCGGCGCGTCAGCGAGCTGGGAAAGCCGTGTACCGAAGCTGATTTTTTACAGGCGGGACATATGCAGATGGCTGCAGGATACGTAATTTACGGCTCCAGCACCATGATGGTCTATGCCACGAGACTGGGGGTAAATGGTTTCACACTGGAGCCGTCAATAGGTGAATTTTGCCTGTCGCACCCTAATATGCGCTGCCCGGAACAGGGAAAGATATATTCCATCAACCAGGGTAATACCTGTAAGTATGACGATGGCATTAAAGAATTTCTGGATTTTTGTATGGAATCCAACAAAGAAGAAGGGCGCCCCTACTCGCACCGCTATATCGGATCAATGGTGGCGGATATGCACCGCACGCTGATCAAAGGCGGCATATTTATGTATCCTGCAGATAAGAGTAACCCTAAGGGCAAGCTGCGCCTGCAATATGAATGTAACCCCATGGCATTGCTGCTGGAAGCTGCCGGCGGCATTGCCAGCAATGGCTATAAAAATATTCTGAACATCCAGCCGTCTGAACTGCATGAGCGCTGCCCGGTATACATAGGCTCCCGCAATATGGTGGAAAAAGCGCTGTCGTTCGTGCAGCAGTCGCATACAACTGAGCAGACTGTATAGCGCATACTTCATGTGACGGCTATAGCTTTTGTCTCTGTTTTACGTTAGTAACAAAATCCAAAGAGACTCCGGCCAGGCGGGCAATTTTTTTGTCGGTGAAATCTGTATGTTTCATCAGAATGGCAACCATTTTCTCTACCTTGGCCTGCGCGCGTTTTTCAATACGGGCGATCTGCATGGCTGTGCGTCTTTCTGTTCGTTCAATTTGCTTTTTGGCTGCTGCCCGTTCTTCTTCCCGGGCACGCTCCGCCAGAAATTCTTCAATACCCATTGTTTGCTTTTTATTCGTGACTATATCAAGCTGATTATCAAAATTAGTATAATTTTTTTGGTCTTCAAAACGGATGTAAGCTTTCAGAAATTGCAGGATGGCACGCACTTTCCGTACCGGTATATCCCGCTCCAAAAGACGCTTCGCCAGCTCCAACTTACGTTCCATAAGTACTTCATCCGGCCGACGGCCCGAACAGGCTGCCGTCCGCGCAATCAGCGCTACCAACGCAAAGGGATTATCCTGACGTAACAGCGCCTCCTCCTCCAGTAAGGACAACTGGCAGGCATTGTATTCGTAGATGATGCTCGTGCCCAAAAAAGCTTGTTCGTAACTGCATGGCAATGGTTTCTTACTCTTGCCGGTAAAAATCGCAAAGGCCGTTACCGGCCGGTGGTAACGATCCAGAATACGATAATAGTAGTGAAACATCCGCTCCGGAAAATGCTTTTCCGGGTACGACTGAACTTCAATATGGATCAATATCCATTGCTCCTTACCTGCCCGGGTATACACTTTAACCAGCTTGTCGACATAGCGTGGCGAACCTTGTTCCTCCGCCTGCGGGAAAAGTGATTGCAATTCCTTATCAAGAAAAACAAAACCGGCAGAAAAATCAAAAAACTCCGCCGCATCCGGATAAAAAAACCGGAGGAAATCATCCATCACATCCTCAAGTATCGCCTTCCAAAGGCTATCGTCCCTGCCGCCCATACCTCATCATTATAATCGGTAAAGTTCGGCGTACTCATTCCAGGAAAAAGAACGGAAGGAATTTGGGGATAACTTTTAGAAATAAGGACAATATACCACGTCCGGAACTTCATGCAGCAGCAATGCCCGGCAACTATATTATTTGCAAACTATACCCGCTCCACAGCAGCAGCAGAATAATACTGCCGACAACGATCCGGTAAATACCAAAAGCCCGGAACCCGTATTTTGTTACGAAGGAAATAAAAGTCTTAATAGCAATAATGGCAACAAGAAAACCTACCAGGTTGCCCACAGCCAGCAGCCCGGCTTCCTGCCCGCTTATAATGTGCCCGTCCTGATAAAAATCGAGCATCTTCTTGGCCGTTGCGGCAAACATGGTGGGCACGGCCAGGAAAAAAGAAAATTCCGCCGCGGCCTTCCGCGTAAGGCGTTGTTGCATACCGCCGATAATAGTTGCCGCAGACCGCGACACACCGGGGATCATTGCCAGGCACTGGAACAGGCCGATCATAAACGCACTCCGGTATTTCACCTTGTCTGCGTTCTCTTCCGTTCCATTCCTGAAAATCCGGTCCACAAACAACAAGACAATACCACCCGCTACCAGACTGATCGCAACCACTTCCGGACTTTCGAGCAGCTCATCGATCTTATCACTAAACAAAAAACCAAAAATGGCAGCAGGGATAAACGCAACAAGCAGTCGCAAATAAAAATCAACCGATTTGAAAAACCGCTTGAAGTACAACACCACTACAGAAAGTATGGTGCCAAACTGGATCGCTACGGTAAATAGTTTCACAAAATTATCCGACTGGATGCCCATCAGGGAGCTGGTGATGATCATATGGCCGGTGGAGGAAACAGGCAGAAATTCAGTAAGTCCTTCCACAATGGCAAGGATAATAGCTTGGATCCAGGTCATGCTACGGGATGTTAAGGTATTTATGTGTTTGTAAAGAGAGCCGCCATTGCGGATGCTGTTGTATATAACCGATGATCAGCGGCGTCATTTCTTCCGCCCGGCTCCATTCCGGCTGCAGGTACAACAGGCAATTGTCGCCCACCTCCACCGCGTGCTGCTCAGCCCAGCGGAAGTCCGACTTATTATATACGATGATCTTGAGCTCGTCTGCCTGTACGAGACATTCCGGCAACGATGCTTTGAATTTCTTCGGCGATACCGTAATCCAATCCAGGGCACCCGTTAAAGGAGCAGACCCCGAGGTTTCAATATGTGTGCGGAAACCCGCTTCGTGCAAGGCATCCGTGAGCGGCGCCAGGTTATGCATAGCAGGCTCTCCACCGGTGATCACGGCAATCCGCCCGGGATAGAGCATCGCTGCCGCCACAATATCTGCGATCTCCATGCGGGGATGATTATCCATATCCCAGCTTTCCTTCACATCACACCATACACAACCCACATCACAGCCACCCAGACGAATAAAATAAGCCGCCTGGCCGGTATAATAGCCCTCTCCCTGGAGCGTGTAGAAATGCTCCATGACGGGATAGGTTACAATAGTATGTGTATCGCTATGCAAAGTTGTATTGATTTGAAAATTTGGGAATTTGAAAATTTGAAAATGAATCTACGCCACACAAGGCATTTTCAAATTAGCTCATTTTCAAATTCTCAAATTGCTACGCTGCCGTGCGGCCAGCAGTGTATTTTTCATTAAACCGGCAATAGTCATTGGCCCAACGCCTTTGGGAACGGGAGTAATAAAGCTGCACTTAGGGGCTACTGCATCAAAATCCACATCCCCCACCAGTCTCGATCCGCTTTTACGCGTAGGGTCATCAATACGGTTGATCCCGACATCAATCACTACGGCGCCTTCCTGTACCATATCGGCTGTTACGAACTTCGGCCGTCCGATCGCGGCAACAATCAGGTCTGCTGAAAGGCATATTTCTTTCAGGTTGCGGGTTTTACTGTGGCAGATGGTTACCGTTGCATTTCCCGGGTTGGCATTCCGGCTGAGTAATACCGTCATGGGCGTGCCTACTATATTACTCCTGCCGATTACCACACAATGCCTGCCCGTCACATCAATCTTATAATGCTCCAGCATCAGCAAAATGCCATAAGGCGTTGCCGGCAGAAAGGAAGGCTGCCCAAGCAGCATCTTCCCCTGATTCACCGGGTGGAAACCATCCACGTCCTTTTCAGGATCAATATTATTGATCACCACATCCGGCGAGATCTGCGACGGCAGTGGTAATTGCACCAGTATCCCGTCTACTTCCGGGTCTTCATTAAGCTTGTGCACCTGATCCAGCAAAAAGGCCTCCGTTATGTCTGCGGGAAACGGCAATAGCGTGGACTCGAAGCCTAACTCTTTGCAGGCGCGCACTTTGGCTGCTACATATGCTTCGCTGGCGGGGTTGTTACCTACTATGATCACTGCGAGGTGCGGTATTTTTTCACCCCGGTGTTTCAGCTCCGTCACTTCCTGTGCCAGTTGCTGTCTGATATGTGCCGATACGGCTGCTCCGTCAAGGATTTGCATGGTGCAAAGATAATGGGGAATTGAAAATTGAAAGTTGAAAGTTGAAAATGAAGGGTAAATACACGCATAATGAACAGGAATAGTATAATTTCACCGTTGTGAAAATAGATATTATGAAAGTATCGGAAGTCATGCAGGCGCTGGAGGATTTTGCGCCACTGGCATACCAGGAAAGCTACGACAACAGCGGGTTGCAGGTAGGTTCGCCAGAAGATGAAGTACAGGGTGTCCTTCTGGCACTTGACGTCACAGAAGCAGTAGTTGCGGAAGCCATCGAAAAAGGATGCAACATGATCATCGCCCATCATCCCCTGATCTTCAACGGGATAAAGCAAATCACAGGACGGCATTATACCGGACGCATCATAAAAACAGCCATAAAACATGATATACATATTTACGCTGCTCATACCAATATGGATAATGTCCGTAACGGCGTCAATCATATCATAGCCAACCAACTGGAACTAACCGGCACCTCTATACTGGCGCCTCAAACCGGTAATCTGCTCAAGCTCTATACCTATGTGCCGGAGCAGGATGCCGGCAAAGTGCGGGATGCGCTTTTTGCCGCCGGAGCCGGCTATGTTGGCAATTATGGAGAATGCAGCTTCAATACCCCGGGCACGGGCACCTTTCGTCCGGGAGCAAACACCAATCCTGTTATAGGTAAGGCAAACGGCGACCGGGAATGGGTAAAAGAAGTAAAAATCGAGGTATTACTCCCGCCACACATCCAAAGCGCAGTACTTAATGCGCTGAAAAACAGCCATCCATACGAAGAGGTAGCTTACGAACTGATTGCGTTGCAAAATATCAACCAGGAAACCGGCGCCGGAATGGTGGGCTACCTCCCCGCCCCCATGGAACCGGGAGCTTTCTTAAAATATCTGAAAGAACGCATGAATTGTGCCTGCATACGTCACACCGCAATGCCAGCCGGCCATATACATAAAGTTGCCGTTTGCGGTGGTTCAGGGAGTTTCTTACTCAAAGATGCCATCAAGACCGGTGCAGATGTATTTGTTACCGGAGATTTTAAATATCATCAATTCTTCGACACAGATGACCGGATTATGATCGCCGACATCGGACATTATGAGAGCGAACAATTTACCGTCCGCATCTTTGCGGATATACTTAAGAAAAAATTTCTTAATTTTGCTCCTCTTTTGTCAACAATATCCACAAATCCGATAAATTATTATCATTAATATGGCCACTGTAAAAGACTTTTCAGTTGAAGAAAAGCTCACCGCCGTTCTTACTGTACAAAAAATCGACTCGAAAATTGACGAGATCCAGACTTTGAAAGGTGAGCTACCCATGGAAGTAAAAGATCTGGAAGATGAGCTTGAAGGGCTGCGTACCCGCATCCAGAACATTGATGCGGAAATAGAGAGCATCAATACATTCGTTGAGTCCAAATCTGATGCAAAAAAAGAAGCACAGGCGCTTATCAAGAAATACGAGAAGCAGCAGGATAATGTGAAGAACAGCCGCGAGTTTGAAGCGATTAACAAAGAGATTGAGCTGCAGGAACTGGAAGTGAAGCTGAACGAAAAGCATATCAAAGACGCCAGCTTTGAACAGAAAGAGCGTAGCGCGCAAAGAATACGGACAGAAGAAAAAATGCAGGTGCTGGAAGATGCGCTCACTGTAAAAAAAGCAGAGCTTGAAAAGATCATAGCAGAAACAGAGAAAGAAGAGAAGCAATTGCTCACCCAGTCTGAAAAAGCAAAGGCTAAGGTTGAACCACGCCTGCTGAACGCTTATGAGCGCATCCGTGAAAACTACCGCAACGGGCTTGCCGTGGTACCCGTGCTCCGGGATTCATGCGGCGGTTGCTTCAATATCATTCCTCCGCAACGCCAGAGTGAGATCCGCCAGCATAAAAAGATTATTGTATGCGAACATTGCGGACGTATCGTTGTGGACACCGACCTGAACGAGCAGGTGAAGATTAAAGGATAGTAATTAGCCAATGTGATCATAAGCCGGTTAGCTAATGATCTTCTCGCGATGGACATTAGCTAATTGGCTTATTGAATAGATATTATTTCTTTTAAAAGCCCTGTCACCGGGGCTTTTTTCAATCTTACCGCACAGATCTTTCTCTATTAAAAACGCCGGTATCATGGACATCAACGAAGTGCCCCAGGACCCGATGCAATACAAGGGCAGGGAAACCATTAACAAGGTAATGTACGCTGTAGATAAGGCCGGCAAATATACCAGTGTGACTTCCGCAGGATGGATGCCCGAACACATTGCCATGAAACAGGCCTGGGAAGAAGTGGATGCCGCCCTGTCCGAAATACGCGAAAAAGTATATGCCGGCAAACTCAGTCCCCTGGCATATTTTATGCAAAAGAACCTGATGGACGTTGCATTGCTGGCCAACTATATGGGAAAATGGCAATGGCAGGTACGCCGTCACCTCAAACCCGGCGGATTCAAAAAACTCAGTGACGATACATTGCAACGTTATGCCTCTGTGCTGAACACTACGGTAGCAGCATTGAAATCTTTTGACAGCGGGCAAAAATAAACGCCCTTCATTTATAGTATGTCCGGAATCTGATGAGCACAACCAATTTTATCCATTTCCAGCACGCCCATTGCGAAAGCGGTGTTACAACAAACCTGCTGCGCCACTATAATATACCCGTCAGCGAACCGATGTCGTTCGGGATCGGTGCAGGCATATTTTTTGCCCATGTACCTTTTTTAAAAGTCAACGGCACGCCGGCTACTACTTTCCGCACCTGGCCGGGAGCAATATTCAAACGGGTTACCCAACGGCTGCATATCACCATGCACACGGAAAAATTCCGTTCGCCGGAAAAAGCAATGGAAGCGCTGGACAGAGCATTGGAAAACGGTATTCCCGTAGGTATGCAAACCAGTGTTTTCTATCTGCCTTATCTGCCGGAAGCATTCCGGTTTCATTTTAATGCACACAATCTTGTTGTGTACGGGAAGGAAAACGGCCGGTATCTCGTCAGCGATCCCGTACTGGAACAAACAGCGACAATCCTTCCGGAGGATCTGGCAAAGGCACGGTTTGCCAAAGGGCTCCCCGAGCCGAAAGGCTTTATGTACTATGTAATTGATGCCCCCCGGGAAGTGGATTATGCCAAAGCTATCAGACAAGGCATAAAGCAAACCTGCTTTTTTATGCTATCGCCGCCTATCCCCTGGTTTGGTAACAAAGCCATTTCCCTGCTCGCAGGGAAAATCGGTAAATACCCCCAAAAATATACCCCGCGGAAAGCAGCCCTTTATCTGGGAAATATTATCCGTATGCAGGAAGAAATAGGCACCGGCGGCGGCGGATTCCGTTACCTGTACGCTGCCTTCCTCCAGGAGGCCGGAGCATTGATGCACAGGGCAGAACTTACCGAATATTCAGGTATGCTTACGGGAATTGGTGATCAGTGGCGCAACTTTGCTTACCATGCTGCACGCGTGGTCAAGGATCGCCAGACAGATATTGTTTCCTACAAAGATCTTGGTACGCTCCTGAAAGATATCGGGGAGCAGGAAAAAGCGTTCTTCGCTAAGCTGAAAGAGATCCGGTGGTGATTTGGCACCGGCAGTAGAAAAGTAAAACGCCAAAGTTCAACAGATATTCTCATCAAACACATGATGAATATCATTTCTTATACCAACAATAGTATGCAATATGCCGGACTGATCCCGACTACGTAATGCGGGAGAAAAACAGCAAAATAAATGACGGACCACGGCAAAGAAATCCTTTCATTCCTGCGGGGCAACAAAGTGGCTACTATCTGTGGCGCTCAGGCAAACCGCCCTTATTGCTTTAATTGTTTTTACGCCAGCTCCGGCGACGATATGCTGCTGGTCTTTAAATCATCTGCAAACAGCAGACATGCCGCCCTGCTAAAAGACAATCCCTTTGTTGCCGGCACAGTGCTTGCGGACCAAAACAGCATATTGAATAACCAGGGACTTCAGTTTGAAGGCGTCGTGATCGATGAGCCGGCGGCACTAAAAAAGCTGGCAGCGGTCTATTACCGGCGATACCCTTTTGCGGTGGCCGTACCCGGGGAGATCTTCGGTGTGGCGCTCAGCAGCATCCGGTTAACACAGACATCCGGCGGGGTCAGGAAAAAGTGCTCATGGGCACGGGATCCTGAGATCCGTTAGCATCGGGAATACCTGCCAGGCCTACCGGATCAGCGTAAGGTCTCCTTTAAATTTCATGTCCGAACCATCTGTGCATTCTGCGGCTATGGTGTAAAAATAGCTTCCCGGCTCCGCCGGCATTCCCTTATACGCTCCGTTCCATCGTTGACGCACATCAGACGCCGTAAACATCATTTCTCCCCAGCGGTTGAATATCTGTATCCTGTAACTCCGTATGTTGCCATAGGGCGTTGCGCCAAACCCGTCGTTGCGCCCGTCACCATTGGGCGTAAATGCATCGGGTACAAACAGGTCACAGCATGACTCCGCATAAATGACCGTGGTCAGTGTATCCAGGCAATCACTCGTCGCCAGCATGCCAACCACCATTACCGGGTTGGACAGTTGGGATAGATGTATGCGCTTCGTGCCATACCCGTCCTCCAGCCTGCCATTACGGAGCCACTGGTAATGATCAGCACCGGTGACTTCGAGGGTAAAGGATTCATCCAGGCAAAGGCGGTTTCCCGGTTCTGCCAACAGGCTCAGCTCCGGCACGGGTTTCAGGAAGAGCTCAAAAGCAACCACTGAATCACAGCCTGCAACAGTGGCGAATGTATCCCGGTATATCCCGGCATCATAAAGTAATCGTCCGTTAAATTCATATGGTTCACCGGTACAGACAGCATTGCTGAAACTGTCATAGGCAGGGTGAGACACCACGGCATGAAAAGTATCCGTATGCCAGGCACAGGCCGGAGCGGAATAGTACCCTACCCAGTAAGTGCCGGACGAATCCACCGTGCGGCCGGTACCGGTGGCGCCGTCGTTCCATATATAATCCAGCCCGGAGGTATCGCGGGCAGTGATGGTTATCTGTGTTTCATTGCACGTTCTGACCGTTTCTGATGAGACAATGGTGTCTATGGGCACAAAAGGAGGGACGACATTGGGAAGCCCGGAAGTCAATGCCGTTCCGGGTACCGGCGCAATAACGCCGATTGCCCACTGGCTGGTGATACCTGGCAGATTGGGATAGTGAATAACCGATAATGAGTTTCCGACGGAACCACTCCTGTTGAAATAGACCTTACCGTCCGGTCCACGCTTTATATGGCTAAGCACCTGCTGCATCCCGGATATGAGCTGCGACTGGGAGGCAAGGATAGTGGTCAGATTGCCCGAACTTACATCAAACTGATATAACCCGGTAGGGAATATGGACTGACTGGAAGATGAAGTGATCTGGTTGACGTACAGCTTGGTGTTGTCTGGCGAGAAACAGACCCCATAACAACTGCCATCCGTAATCAGTATACGCTCATTCGACGCCCTGCCGGTAGCGGGATCAAAATCAAGCAGGGCAAGGCCGTGTATGCGATTGTCGGGCAGCAACTGGTTCTGGGTAAAAGCGATCATGGATCCATCCGGTGAAACGTCTATACAGCCGCCTGTAAGCGTTGGATCCATTGTAACCTGGGAAATAACAGGCACAGGGTTTACTCCCCTTACCGTGACCTCATATGCTTTCAGCTCGCCTGTCAGCGAGATGACCAATACCCAGATATTGCAATCCCTGCCTGCAACGGCGGTCATATAATATCCCAGACCATCATCTAAGGGAATGCCTTTCCGGCCGAAGACCACATCGCCCAGGCCGTTATTCAGGTTCATATCTACCACGCTGTAAAACAGTTTGCCGTTATTTCTGGCAAAATGCTGCACATAAGAAGTCAGTGAAAAGATATAATAGCGTTCGCGACGGCCGGGCATGGGTACGATCAGGGAGCCTTGCGAGGTCTGTGAAGTAGGGGTAAAGGTGGTAGTGCCTCCAAAGGGCACGAGCCGGTTGCCGTCGGGCATGAGGTTATGCTGCCGGTCAAAGACCTTATAACCCTCGGTATAAAACAGTAGACCCCCGTTGGAATCGCATACGGAAGCGCTTGAACCTCCGCCGTTAACCGGCGGCTCGCCTATGTTGGAGGTGATCGCCACCGGTGTGGTTCCGTTGAAATCCACGCCGGCATTATGGCCGCAGATCCAGATATTTTCATACTGCGCATCAGCACGGTGCACGAAGCATGTCAGGACAATCAGCCAGAGGTATGAGCAATATTTTTTTCTGTTCATGCTTATTTACTCTATTAACATTTGGTATCACATCTCCGCTCATCCGGATGACGTACGCATGAATCTGTACACGTTGTCATCCAGAATGCAGCGGAGCGGAGTGAAGGATCCCACGTAATGTGTGTCCGTAGTGTTATTGTCAGCATCACGGATTAGGCGGATTAAGGGATTACGCAGATTAAAATCTGTGCCATCCGGGAAATCCGAGCAAATCCGTGATGCTGACTATTACTCCTTCACCAGCTTCATCCTGGCAGTCTTTCCTTCCGTACTTATCTCTACAAAATAAACACCTGCCGGGAATCTGCCCAAGTCAAGCGTAATAACACTACCCTGCCGGTTGGGCTGATCCAGCAATAGTTGTCCCGTAATGCTGATCAGCCGGATCGTTGCATTGGTCAGTGCCGGTTCCGCCTGTATTGTCACCAGGTCATGCACCGGGTTGGGATAAAGCTGTATGTTATGACCTGCCTCCGTTTCGCTGATGCCGGTCCCTATCACGCTAACGCACTCCGAAGTATCGCTACAGCTATTGTTCGTCACGATCACTGCATACCGGCCGCTTTGGATGGCGGTATAACTCCGGCTGCCGGCTTCGGGAACAGGCGTACCATTATCGCAATTCAGCCAGTGGTAACCGTCTCCTTCACTGGCTGTCAGGACAGAGCCACTCGCCGTCACCGTGGCTTCCGGGGTCGTGTAGACCGTCAGGTCGAGCGTAACAATGCTGTCGCACAATCCCACACTGGTAAACGTATCCGCATAGATACCGGTTGCCGTATAGGTAACTCCGTTGAAAAGGAAGCTGTCGCAGGTTGTTTCCAGAAAATTGGTATAAAGCGTACAATGTTCGCTCAGCTTCAGCAGAAAAATCTCAGCGCCTCCCTCAGATACAAGCATCGCTTCGCCAGTACCGGGATCAAAATCTGCCGAATCCAGGTATCTCCCCGCAATAATCGCATCTCCCGCTGCATCCAGCATAATGACCACACCGCTCTCTGAGAGTGTATGGGCAGGGGCTCCTCCGAAGTTCTTCGCCCATATATAATTGCCGGCCGCATCATACGTAGCTATAAAGATGTCGTTGTTGCCGCCGTTGGGTATCAGTTCGGCAGGGCTTCCCCCATGGCTAAAATATGCCGTATCCGAAAAATCCCCGGTCACATAGACATCCCCGGCAGCATTTACGGCAACACTGTTGCCGGCATCGCCTCCTTTACTGGCTATGCCGCGCGCCCACACGTAGTTGCCGGCGTTATCATATTTGGCAACAAATACGTCGCTGCTGCTGTTACCATACAGATAAAAAGTATCTGCCGCACCCGTGGCCGGATTGAAATCGGCTTTTCCGATATGATAGCCGGTCACATACACATTACCTGCAGCATCCACAGCAATCCCATTCCCCTCGTCCCTGCCCAAGCCTCCCAGACCTTTGGCCCATATATAGTTGCCGTTGTTATCGTATTTGGCAAGGAATATATCACTTATGCCTCCGTTGCTGACAAGCTCAGCAGGAACCGTTCCGGTAGTAGCAAAATCAGCCGTACCGAAAAAGTATCCTGTAACATAGATATTACCCACATCATCGAGCGTGATGCCCATGCCCCGGTCTTGCCTGCTGGTATTATTACTGCCCATATTGTATGCCCATACATAATTGCCGGAACTGTCATATTTGGCAATAAATATATCGGCGCTGCCTTTGGAGACAAGATTGTTCGTAACACCCGACGCCGGATTGAAATCAGTCGTTCCCGTAAAATAACCTGTGATATGCATATTACCCGCCGCATCTACAGCCATATCCAGGTTTGTGGCCGTATTGCTGAGCTGCTTTGCCCAGATATAATTACCCTGGCCGTCATATTTGGCAATAAACCTGTCAAAGTTGTTTCCGGTAGCGATAAGCTCCGCCGTACCTGTACCGGGATCAAAGTCAACTGTGTCCTGGAATCTTCCTGTAATGTATATATTCCCTGCTGCGTCCACACCTATGGCTTCACTGTATTGATCCCTGAGACCTCCTACACTTGCCGCCCATACATAATTGCCCTGCGGGTCGTACCGGGCAATAAAAATATCATTTCCGCCCTTGCCTTCCAGTTCCGCGATACCTGTGCCGGGGTCAAAATCGGCTCCTCCCGAGTAAAAGTACCCGGTAATGAATATATTTCCCGCTGTGTCCATTACCATGCCATTAACGGCCTCATTGCCCGGCCCGCCCATACTTTTCGCCCATACATGATGGGGGGGCTGCGCCTGTGCCTGAAAGCAACAAACCATGATAAGGGGCAATAAACATCCTTTAAGTATTGTTATCATGTTACGATCCATCATAATTTTATATTTTAAACTTGTTAAAAAATGGTTTTTAATATATACAGGCAAATGTAAAAGGTGCCTTTCCATAGAAATTAGGGAAATCTCCCTAATTTTCATGAAAAGAAACCATCTTTATTTACCCTTCCATATTATGTCTTTGATTACCCGGTATATCTTGTATGTCCTTGTCTTGATGCTTACCATGGCCGGGGCATATCCCTTATCGGCACAGCAGGTTATTCATTTCCCCCCGGAAAGGTCCGCCCGGATCCTGCCGGAAGATACTGCGGCCATATTCGGCCTGATCCAGGCCGGCAGGCGGTTGCTGATCTCTGACCCGGACAGCGCTGCGGGACTTTTTCCTGACTTCCGCACTTTTTTCGCGGTAAAAATTAAGTATTTGATAATAAATA
>CAZGPG010000039.1:0-24934 GCA_964527735.1 uncultured Chitinophagaceae bacterium
ACCGGCCGCTCCTACGGAGCAGAAGCATGCCTGATATTTTTCCCGGACAATAGTGTTTTGGATCCGGAAATTACAGACGATCGGATAATGCTTTTCTGAGTTTTCCCTCATTAATATAGCCGGAGTGCTCCCAGATGATTTTGCTGTTCTGATATAATTTTAACAGTGGAATGGAAGACACCTGCAGTTCATTGCTGATATCCGGATTTTTGTCAACGTCAATGCGTACCAGCATTACTGATTCCTGCATTTCCGCAGCTATCCGTTCCAGGAAAGGCTTCATCCGTTTACATGGTCCGCACCATTCCGCATAAAAGTCTACCAGGACAAGCTTGTCTGACTGTAACAGCGTCTCATAGCCGGAGCTTGAGAGCCCGGCTATAACCGGCGCCGATGTCCGGGTTTCAGGGAGTTTTTCACTGCGCCATTCCATCATGCCTCCGGGCATCTCATAAACTACTTTAAAACCCTGTTTTCGTAACTTGTTTGCCGCATGTGCACTTCTGCCGCCACTTAAACAATACACGAATACAGGTTGTGATTTATCCAGCTCCGAAATGCGGCGCTCAAAATCATTTCCGTTCCAGTTGATATTGACGGCATTTTCCAGATGACCTTTTTCAAATTCCCCGGGTGTTCGCACATCCAGGATGATCGCTTCCGGGTTGATGCTGATCTGCTCCGAAAACTCAACTGCCGAAAGCGATGTTTTCTCTGCCGTTCCTTCCTGTCCATTGCTGCAACTGTTGAGTACAACAGCAAGCAGGAGCATGAGTATGCTTTTGCTCATATATCAGATATGTTCGTTGATTATTTTTTTTAAAGTTCCGGCGGGCACCACGCCTGATTGTCGCCACAGTACCTTTCCATTTTTGAACAGGATCAGTGTCGGTACGCCGCTCACCTGGTATGCTGCTGCTGCCTGCGGGTTTTTATCTACGTCTATTTTAATGATAGCAGCGCTATCGCCTACAAGCTGCTTTACTTCCCCCAGTATGGGCGCCATCATTTTACATGGACCGCACCATTCGGCAAAAAAGTCTACCAATACCGGTTTGTCCTGATTGATTATTTCCTGAAATGTCATTTTTAAGATTATTGAGACCGTTTAAATATTGAAAAAATCAGGCCACCCATAACCGCGCCATATAGGGTACTGTTGAATGGTTTGGAGGTTATGGCGCAACTGCCTGAATTGCAGCCGGCAAATCTCCAGTAGAAATAACCTGCTGCCGCGCCGGCTACAATGCCTGCAATGGTAAGCAAATGTTTTTTAACGAACTTCTTCATAGGTTATATCTTCAATGTCAGCGCTCAACTACTTGCTTTACATTCATCCAGGTGCCGCCATTGATTATGTTCTGAACCCCATTCTGCTCCAGGATGCTTTTTGCCTGACCGCTCCGGCCGCCGCTTCTGCAAAATACTACAATGTGCTTTTTGCCTTTGAATTTTGCCAGCTGATCAGTCACCTGATCCAGCGGAATGTTTACGGCTCCTTTAACACTGCCCGCCGAAAACTCGGCAGGTGTGCGTACATCTACCAGGAATGCTCCTTCTTTTACGGCTTCGCTCAACAAAGTATTGTCCATTGGGGCGAATAATTTTTTAAGTGCTCCAAACATAATTTTTCAAATTTAGTGTCTGTAAAAACGTTCAATTTTCAACTTTCAATGCTCCATCATTATTCACCCATTCCTGCATCCCGCCTGAATAGTTTTTGATATTGGTAAAGCCGTTCCGCGCGAGAACAGAATAAGCGATCGAAGAACGGTCGCCTGCCTGGCAGTGAATGACCACCTGTTTGTCTTTGCTGATCTTGTCCAGATTGTCTTGCAGCGTACCCACAAAAACATGATCTGCACCATTGATATGCCCGGCTTCGTATTCCGTAAGACCTCTTACATCTACAATCTGTACATCACCTTTGTCCACATGGGCTTTAAATGCTTCTATGGAGATCACATCCGCCGTTTGCAGGTCTATGCCGGGAGATTCCACATTGGGGATGTAACCGTATATATTGTCGAGGCCGATACGCATCAGCTTACGGGTCAGGTCTTCTATTTGCGTATCATCCGCTATCAGCATAAACTGCTCTTCGTAATTCAGCAACCAGCCTGCCCAGGTAGAAAAGGAGTTATTGCCCTGGATATTCAGGCTCCCCGGAATAAATCCGCGGGCAAATTCAGCTTTGCTGCGGGTATCAATTACTTTGATCCCTTTCCGGTATGCCGACAAAAATTGTTCATTCGATAATTCAGGATGCTTCGGTACTTCAATCAATAAAGGTCTTTTTACTTTATTGAGGTGCTTCATCATGGCAAAATACCTGGGCGGCTCGGGTTGATCTGCCAGGAGATAGTCTGTGAATCCTTTTTCGTCATTGTCATATTGGAATGCCCAGTTGCGTATCTTTTCATAACCTACCGTAGAGCTGTGCACTGCTCCCAAGGCCTTGCCGCAAGCCGAGCCTGCTCCGTGTGCCGACCATACCTGGACGTATCCGGGTAGTGCGGCAAATTTTTTGAGCGACTGGTACATCTGCTTTGCCCCTGCTTCTTTTGTACCGATCAGTCCTGCTGCTTTTTCCAGTAGGTCGGGACGTCCGATATCGCCTATAAACACGAAATCACCGGTGAAGATCATCACAGGTTTATCAGTTGCAGGATGGTCGGTCAGTAGAAAACTGATGCTCTCGGGGGTGTGACCGGGTGTATGCAGCACCTCCAGGGAAAGGTTACCGACTTTGATCGTATCACCGTCTTTCAGACCCACATGCGGAAACTGATATTGCCAGTCGGGCCCGCCTTCATCCGACAGATACATGGTTGCCCCTGTTACTGCTGCCAGTTCCCTTGAGCCGCAAAGAAAATCCGCATGGATGTGCGTTTCCGCAATGTGGGTAATTTTCAGATTGTTTTGCTGCGCAATTTCCAGGTAGGTGTCAATATCCCGTTTCGCATCAATCACGATGGCTGCTCCTGTTGCCTGGCAGCCGATCAGGTAGCTTCCCTGCGCCAGACTTTTGTCATAGATGTGCTGAAAAAACATAGCTTGCTTATTTTGATCGTTATAATTTCCTGATGTTACAAAGTTCGGGTATTCAATTTCCCTGTACAGTTACTTTTGTTACATAACGGGAGCCGGGTATTCGCATTTGTTACAAAGTTCCGGTATAGATATTTCCTGTACAATGACTTCGATCACAATTCGAGATCTGGTTAACAGTTGCTTCCCAGTTCCGTTATCCGTTATCAACCAATAAGATCCTGTTTCTTCCGAGCTGTACTACTCCGTTTTCTTCCAGTTGTTTCAGCAATCGTGATACGACGACGCGGGCTGTACCCAGTTCATTGGCAAGTTGTTCGTGAGTGACCTGAATGGTATTGGATTTCGTGAGCCCAGATTTTTTATATAACAAAGCCAGCAACCGTTCGTCTACCTTTTTGAAAGCAATTGCATTGACGATGTCCAGCAGCTCTTCAAAGCGTTTATGGTACAGGCGAAAGATATAATCCAGCCATTGTGGATATTCCTTGATAAACAATGATACTTTATCAACAGGCAGGAAAAGTATTTCGGCGTCTTCTTCGACTTCTGCTTTTACCTTACTTGTTTCGTTGTGCAAGCCGCCGAGAAACGACATAATGCAGCTTTCGCCCGCTTTGATATAGTAAAGCAGGATCTCCCTGCCGTCTTCATCTGTCCTGATCACTTTGATCATACCCTTGGTAACGATCGGGATAGACCGGATATGCGCATTTTCGCTGAGAAGAACACTGCCTGCCTCATAATTTTTCTGTATACCGTACTGATACAGCTTTTCAACCAGTTTGGGTGAAGACTTGAATGCTGCGACTTGCTCCAGTTTTTCCATGTTGTAAATCTATGGATTTAATCGGAGCAGGTATGCTTATGCCGGTAAGGAAACAGTCTCATGTTCCGGGCAGTCTATCCGGATGTCTTTTGTGTATAGCCTTTCGTTCAGCAGCTTACAGAAAGAAGTATTGTTTTGCATTGTATAGTAGTGACAATTGTAGCAGGTGCGCTGTACGCTGATAATGCCGGTCTGGTTGAGTGTGCGGATGAGACTGGCTATGGATGCCCACAATATTTCTTTTTCGGCGCAACCGCTGCCGGCCAGCCATTCACTGATGGGTGTGGTATAGTTTTCTGTTTGCTGCACAACATATTTTCCGGCTTCTGTAAGGCGTATGCTGTAACGCCGGCTATCGACAGGGTCAGGGATCTTACAGATCAGCTTTTTTTGCTCCAGCACTTTGATGGCATCGCTGATCGTCGGTTTGGTAACACTGAATTCCTGCGCAAGGTAGCTGACGTTGTTCTTTTCGTCGCTGTGATAATGTATGAATATCAGCAACTGGATCTGTATAGGGCTGAGTGACTGCGCTTTGGCCTGCTCCCATAACAATGTCCTGAACACCTGCGAAAGACGCTCCAGTCCGGCAACGATCTTATTGTCGGTATGGCTGTTTTGTTGGTTCAGGTCAAAGACGGACATGTGCGTGGTTTAGCTGTTGTGTTTTTGTTCATTCCAATAGTAGCTATCGGGGTATTGCCGTTGTCCGAATAGTGCCGTGCCGATCCGCACCATTGTGGCGCCTTCTTCAATGGCGGTTTCAAAATCGCCGCTCATGCCCATGGAGAGGTCGCTCATCTCTGTATTTGGCAAGTCCATTTCGCTTATCTTTTCTTTCAGGTTGCGCAGGAGCCGGAAGCATTTTCGCACTTGTCCGGTCTCTGCGCTAAACAGCCCGATTGTCATTAACCCTTTCACTTTGAGTGTATCGTAAGCCGACACTGTTCTTGCAAAGCTAAGCGCATCCTCCGGACTTACACCAAATTTACTGTTTTCACAGGATGTATTTACCTGCAGCAATATGTCGATGCTCCTGCCTTCTTTTTGCAATTGTTTATCAAGCGCCTGTACCAGACGCAGGCGATCTACAGAGTGGATACAGTCTGCGTATTTCAATACTTCTTTTACCTTGTTGGTCTGTAAATGCCCAATAAAGTGAAACCGGACATTTTCATCATTCAGAAAGGAATGTTTTTGTGCCAGTTCCTGCACTTTATTTTCTCCTACATAATTCAGGCTGTTGGTGGAAAAGGCCTGTTGTATGAGTTCCGGCGCAACCGTTTTGGTGGCCAGCAAAAGATTTACGGACTCTGGTTCTCTGCCTGTTTTGAGGCAGACGGTATGTATGGTCTTCTTTATTCTGTGCAGCCGCTCTGCTATGGTGCTCATTTTTGTTGATTTAAAAGTAAGCTGCGCACTTCGTCCTCCGGCATGCCCCTGAAATTTTTAAACCGGTATTCAGGATGATGTGCCCTGAGGTGCAGGATCATATCGCGTCTTGTCGGCGTAACCGGCATGGCGGCAGGTATACTTTCCATCTCCAGTATGTAATATCCTTTTTGCCGGATGTCGGCAAGCATTTCTGCTGTCGGCTCTTCTATATGGCAGAACTGGCATTCGGTAGTGGTAAGCTGTCCGTCTTTTTCGCCGACGGAAAGAAGATATTCTTTCCCGAACCGGAATATTTCCGAAGTATCTTTAACCGTATCGGGCGCTATAATATCGAAATGCAATACATCACCTGTGCGGCTTTTAACGTAAGTATCCCATACTGCTACTTTCATTTTGCTTTGCTTTTGGAGTGAAATGCCGGTTTGTGCCGCTGCATTAATGGCAGACGTAACCAACGTTAATGCCAGCAGGTATTTTGCTGTTTTTTTAATGATCATTTTCTCTTCGTTGTTTTGATAAGCCAGGGATCCGTTTGTGATCCCTGGCTCCCAGAGATTTGTGCGGTATTAACCTTTTACATCCGACATTGATGCGCCAAAATTGATGTGCAGCACATTGCCGTTGGGGGTTACCAATGCCGGTACAGATTTTACACCTGCTTTTTCTGCATCTTCGATACGCTGACGGTTTTCACCGAGGTGAATGATATCTACGTTGGAGGCCCCAACCAGATTTACAATGTCGTGTTCGGCGCTGACACACACCGGACAACCCGCATGATAGAAAATTGACTTACTCATGTTACTCTATATTTAAAACCTGGGCAATATCGCCGGGACAAATATAGTTAGGAATCCTAACAATAATAAGTGTATTTTAAAAACAACTGTTAATGGCTGATTTTTAGTTGCTCCAGCTACCTAGATTAGAGAATCCCCAATGCTCTGAATTAGCATGTCTGAAATCGGATTTATACCGGTCTGGTATTTCTTTCAGGAAAGAGCCGGTTTCATACGATGGGAAGATTTCTTCGTAAGTCAGCATAGACTGGAATGAGATACGCCTGTAAATGTGCGAACGGGTAATATTCTCTTTTCGCTCCAGGCCCGACGCTCCCAGTAATTCTACTACACTTACCACGGTATTCTTATGAAAATTGGCCACCCTGGTCTTCTTATCTTCTACGACAAGTCCCACCGTCAGCTTGGGGTCCTGAGTAGCCACACCTACAGGGCATTTATTGGTATTGCATAGCAGCGCCTGGATGCAGCCTACGGCCATCATCATAGCTCTTGCAGAATAGCAGGCGTCGGCGCCCAGCGCCATAGCCCGCACGATATGAAAGCCGCTGATAATTTTTCCGGATGCCAGTATCCTGATGTGCTTACGGATATCCAGTCCGGTAAGAATATTATGTACGAAGTCCAATCCATCCAGCAGTGGAGCGCCTACGTAGTTGGAAAATTCCTGTGGCGCTGCACCGGTGCCGCCTTCAGCGCCGTCTACCGTAATAAAATCAGGATAGATATTCAGCTCCATCATCGCTTTGCAAATGCTGATGAATTCACTTTTGTACCCGATGCACAACTTGAAGCCGATTGGCTTACCTCCGGAAAGTTTCCGGAGTCTATCGATAAAATGCACCATTTCCCGTGGAGTGCTGAAAGCTTTATGGTAGGGAGGAGATGCGACCAGCGTATGGGGTTCTATGTGCCTGATAGCGGCAATCTCCGGTGTATTCTTCGATGCGGGGAGGATACCGCCATGCCCCGGTTTCGCACCTTGCGAGATCTTGATCTCGATCATTTTCACCTGTGGTAGCATCGCTTTTTCCCGGAACAGGTCTTCACTGAAATTCCCGTCTTCTGTGCGGCAGCCGAAGTATCCCGTACCGATCTGCCATATAATATCGCCGCCGTGCTTTAAATGATACGGGCTTAACCCTCCTTCGCCCGTATTATGGGCAAATCCGCCGATCTTCGCTCCTGCATTCATGGCTTCAACGGCATTGGAGCTAAGCGACCCGTAGCTCATGGCTGCAATGTTATAAATACTGCAGGAGTACGGCTGCGAGCAGTCTTTATTGCCGATCATTATCCTCGGGTTGTGATCCAGCAGGTTGAAATCTTTCGGCGCCATAGAATGGCACAGCCATTCATATCCTTCGGAATAAACATCCAGTTGTGTACCGAATGGCATGGTGTCATTTTCCTGCTTCGCCCGCTGATAGACAGTGGAGCGGTCAATCCTGTTTATCGGCCGGCCATCGATATCCGATTCAATGAAATACTGATATATCTTGGGCCGCAACTCTTCCATTACGAATCGTAACCTCCCGACAACAGGATAGATCCTCATGATAGAATGCTTTTTCTGAACCATGTCGTAATACCCCAATCCGGTCAGGAACAGCACGATGCCAAAAATGACAAACCAGTTTGGATTCAGAAAAACAGCCAGGCATAATGTAGCCAGCACCAGCGATGTAGAAATGATTATGAAACTGCGTCTCATGACGATTGATTTTTTTCTGCAGCCTTATGTTGTTGTGATCAATGATTGATAACATTCAGGATTTTGAGTGTTTTCATCCCTCCGGGTAATTCCCATTTTACGGTCATTCCCTTCTTAAACCCGATCAAAGCTACACCCAAAGGAGAGAAAACAGATATTTTCTGTTCTTTGATATTTGCCTGCTGCGGCAAGGTCACTGTGAGCTTCCA
Organism: uncultured Chitinophagaceae bacterium; assembly: GCA_964527735.1. Classification (GTDB taxonomy): domain Bacteria; phylum Bacteroidota; class Bacteroidia; order Chitinophagales; family Chitinophagaceae; genus JBEBVQ01. The sequence goes on from CAZGPG010000039.1 coordinate 7,999, forward strand.
GAGTTTCTTCGTAAGCACATCTTCGGCTTCGAAGCTGGAATTGAGTCTGATCACATCCTCGTCCAGTTGGTCTTCTTCTACAATTTCGGCTCTTTCCAGCTCTTCCATGAGTTGCCCGATCTCTTTCGATTTCAGGTTATCGGGATAGCTGGTGATTAATGTCTTTAATGTATGGTAGTCCTTGCTACTAATAACTGGTGTCATGATTGTAAATTTTAGTTATCGGAAAATATTGGTACGATGAACGCTTAAACAAATGAATTGACCGGTTGGTCAACATCAATAATTTACCCGTTTTGTGAAAATGAAAATGGCAGCGTTTCACCCCTCCGTTTCAGAGTATGTGAATAAACGGAGGGTTTAATTAATAAAGGCTCTGTTGCGTGGAATGAGAAACAGCCAACTACTGCAAATGTTATTTGCAATAGCCAATAGAGTATGTCGGGTCTGTTTCATCAATGGTAATGTACGACAAAAGTAGGACATTTTGTTAATTCACCTCTACTAAGATGCAGGAATTAACAATTCACCGGATTACTAAAGGGATGAAAGCAATTGTTAAGACACGTTAACGCAGTGTTTAATTATATACATGCAGGTCTTCAATCCGTTCAAAATGTTTTTTATTTAAAGTGCAAATCATTGCATTATGCATAATGCAGGTTGCTGCGATAAATATATCCCTGAACTCTATCATTTTGTTCGCTTTCCGCAATTGATGGTATATATCCGAAGCCTTTGCAGCTACCGCTTCACTAAATGAAAGGATTGTCAGATCTTCTGTCAGCAGAGCAATATCCTGCTTTTTTTCTGCTGAAGTTGCCCCCATCAGTAGTTCGTAATAAGTAACGGCAGATATAAACAGGTGTTCCTTATCTGAAATACGATATAATGTTGTTTTCTTTTTGTCTTTTGCCCGGAGAAATTCAATGAATATCCCCGAGTCAATTACCAGGTTTCGGGTTGCCATTGCCCCATCTGTTTTCGTTGTTCTTCAAAATCTTTCAACTCTTCGGTACTCCAGGTAGAGACGTTCAGGATTTTCTTTCTGTATGATGGCAGGGATTGCTCCTTGTCAGAACGTTGTTTCCGGGCAAGCAGAAAATCAACAAACTCCCTGATTGTTTTTTTGGCAGTATGATCAAGCAGGTTATATTTTATACTAATGTCATCCATCCTTACAAAGATAATAAATTTATGTTATCACGGCCTGCACCGGTTAAGGCTTAACTTAAGATAATTCCGGAATAAGGGGATCAATTCTTTTTGTTGATATCCAGTGAGATAATGACCGTTCAGACTACAATATTGATCATCCTGCCTTTCACATAGATCACCTTTTTCGGCACTTTACCTTCCAGCCATTTCTGAACGGTTGCATCGGCGAGGATTGCCTGCTCCACCTGCTCCTGCGTGGCATCTGTGGGAAGCTCCAGCTCGGCGCGGGTCTTTCCGTTGATGGCTACCGGGTATTTTTTGCTTTGTTCAATAATGTATTTTTCTTCGAATGTGGGGAATGTAGCATCCAGCACACTGGTCTCGTGCAATAACTGAAGCCACAGTTCTTCTGCCAGGTGCGGTGCAAACGGTGCGATCAGGATCGTTAACGGCTCCAGGATGGTACGCTTATGGCAGCTTAACGCAGTAAGCTCATTCACACAGATCATAAACTGGCTGATAGCGGTATTAAACGCAAAACGCTCAATGTCCTCGCCGGTTTTTTTGATGGTCTTGTGCAGGGTGCGGAGCTCTTCTGCCGAAGGTTTGTCATTGGTCACCAGCCAGCTCCCCTCTGCATTGTAAAACAGGCGCCATAGTTTTTTCAGGAAGCGGTGCACGCCTTCAATGCCTTTGGTGTCCCAGGGTTTGCTTACGTCTATCGGGCCGAGGAACATCTCGTACATCCGGAAGGTATCCGCGCCGTATTGCGCTACAATGTCGTCAGGATTGACTACGTTGTATTTGGATTTGGACATTTTTTCAGGAACCGGAGTTGTATAGAAATCATCAGGTGTGATATTAGTTCCGTCGTATGAGTGGAATGCTCCATTTTCATAATACCCATTCTTGCATGCAAATATGGCGGCCTTATACTCTTCCCTTTCTTGGATAAATTTATTAATGTCAAGTTTGCCAGAAGGAGTTGTTAGCTCAATTGGGATCGGATACCTTACTGAATATTGACCTTGACCTAAATCATCGCTGTAAAAAATAGATTTATAGTCATTAAAACGATAAATGGTTTTTAGGCCATCTTTTTCCCATATGGTGATATCCGTTGTTTGGCTTTGGGAATCGCCTCCAATATTTTTGCCGAATCGACAGATATATTGCGACACTCCCTGTATCATCCCTTGGTTCACCAGTTTTTTAAATGGCTCGTCGAAGGCAAGATGTCCGAGGTCGTGCAGCACTTTGGTCCACATGCGGCTGTACAGCAAATGGCCCACGGCATGTTCCGTACCGCCGACATACAGATCTACCTGCCGCCAGTAATCCGTAGCGGCGCGTCCGGCAAACTCTGTGTCGTTGTGCGGATCCATGTAACGGAGGAAGTACCAGCTGCTGCCGGCATAACCCGGCATGGTGTTCGTTTCGCGCAGTCCGGCGGGCGTATTTACCCATTCGCTGATATTGGCCAACGGTCCCTGTCCTTCGGGGCCGGGACTGTAGCTGTCTACTTCGGGTAATGTCACGGGCAGCTCGCGCAGTTCATCCGGAATATTGAGTCCGGGCTCATCAATGGCATAAGGCACATCGTCCTGGTAAATGACCGGGAACGGTTCGCCCCAGTAGCGCTGGCGGCTGAAGCCGGCGTCACGTAGTTTGTAGTTTACTTTCCGTGTACCGATGCCTGCCTCTTCGATCGCTTTAATAGCGACTTCTGTGGCAGCGGCTACTTCCAGTCCGTCCAGGAAATCGCTGTTGGTGAGTGTGCCTTGTTTCTCACTATAAGCGGCGTCGCCGTTGTAATGATCGCCGAAGATGTTGGTGACGGGTATATTGAAATGTCTGGCAAAAGCATGGTCACGGTCGTCGCCAGCCGGCACGGCCATGATAGCGCCGGTACCATAACCGGCGAGCACGTATTCTGATATCCATACCGGTATCTGTTTTCCGGAGAATGGATGCACGGCATAAGCGCCGGTGAAGCAGCCCGTAATTTGCTTTACTTCGCTCATCCGCTCACGCTCGGAGCGGCTTTGCACATAAGCCTGGTATTGGGTTATAGCTTCCTGCTGCTCCGGTGCGGTGATTACCTGCACCAGTTCGTGCTCGGGCGCCAGCACCATGAAGTCGACGCCAAAAATGGTATCGGGGCGTGTAGTAAATACTTCAATAGATCCTTTGCCTGCCTGTGCGCCGGCCAGGGTAAAGCGTAGTTGTGCGCCATTACTTTTCCCGATCCAGTTGCGCTGCATTTCTTTCATGGCGTCACTCCAGTCGAGTGTGTCGAGCGCATGCAGCAGACGGTCTGCATATTCGGTGATACGGAGGAACCATTGGTTCATTTTCTTTTTCACCACGGGAAACCCGCCACGTTCCGATACGCCATTGACGACCTCATCGTTGGCAAGCACCGTGCCGAGTCCTTCGCACCACCATACTTCGGCATGGCTGAGATAAGCCAGGCGGTATTTCATCAGGATGGTTCGCTGCTCGTGAACAGTGTAGGTACTCCATGCTGCGGCGCTGAACACCGGTTGATCTTCTTCAGGGCAAGGTATATTTTGATTTCCTTCTGCGGAGAAGATCGCGATCAGTTCTTTGACAGGGCGCGCCTTTTGCTGCTGGCGGTCGTACCAGCTATGGAATAGCTGCATAAAGATCCACTGGGTCCATTTGTAATATTTCGGATCCGAGGTGCGTACTTCGCGGCTCCAGTCGTAAGAGAAACCGATCTTATCGAGCTGTTCCCGGTAGCGGGCAATGTTTTCTCTGGTAGTGACGGCAGGATGCTGACCCGTTTCCAGTGCGTATTGTTCGGCAGGCAGGCCGAAGGCGTCGTAACCCATTGGGTGAAGGACATTATAGCCTTTCAGTCTTTTATACCGGGCATAGATATCCGAAGCAATATAGCCAAGCGGGTGGCCGACATGCAGGCCGGCGCCGCTGGGATAAGGAAACATGTCGAGTATATAAAATCCGGGCTTGTTGCTGTCGTTTGCTACCTTATATATCTCCTTGTCGTTCCAGTATTTTTTCCATTGCTGCTCGATGGCTCTAAAGTCGTATTCCATATACACGAAGGGATTGGGCAGCAAAAATACGAAACGAAAGGATGGAAAGCCAGCGGGCGTTTCGTACAGGCCTGATGATATGTATTATGATTATAAGCGCTCAAGGGCTGTGATGTTCAGCCCTGTAATATCTGCGATGATATTCGGTGCAATTCCTTGTTTCTTCATACTCCGGGCAATGCGCTTTTGTGTTTCTTCCTGTCCAATTTGGATTCCTTGTATCTGCCCTTCCTCTCGCCCTTCCAGTCTCCCTTGCTCCCGTCCTTCCAACCGGGCGGTATTCAGTACGTTCTGCTGATCCCACCTGTGCATCTGGCTGCGGAGGTAAGAAATATAATCGTCTTTTGATAAGTTGTTCATCTCTGATAGTTTAAATAGTTTCTCAAAAATGGATTTCTTCAAAAATACCGGAATTTTTTCAAGTTGATACATGTTTTTGAGCACGTACAACCATTTGTCCATAGTAGTGCTCAGCTCCTCCTCAGCCCACTAACTAACCGCGTCAGGGATAGCAGCGAAAAGCCCGGAGCCCGTTTACCGGATCCAACGACGCGATGTGACAGGTGATGATTGAGCAGGTGATAACTATGCTGATTTGTGCTGTTGCGGGCGAGGACTTGCAGCGGATAGCCCGACCCGGAGGGGGACGCCCCGATTATCCCGCTGAAAGGGAGGTTGATGAGCATAGCGGGTGTGTTTTTCATTACTTTTACCGGTTCAACTATTTTATCTGTGCCTGAATTAAGCAATATATGGCAAGTACTGGCAGGATTGGGAATCTTTCTGTTTGGGATGCTGCTGGTGGAAGAGTCGATCCGCAATTTGTCGGGGAAGGCACTCCGTGGATTCATCCGCCGGCAGACTTCCAACCGCGTCAAGGCGATCGGTTTGGGGGTGCTTACCACTATTATTTTGCAGAGCAGCAGCGCGGTATCGCTGATGGTGCTTGCTTTTACGGGGGCAGGGATCATGTCTACCATCAGCGCCATCGGGGTGGTAATGGGCGCCAGTCTCGGCACAACTATATCCACCTGGCTGATTGCCACTGCGGGATTTAAATTCAAGATCGAGCTGTTGTCGCTTCCCTTTATCGGTATTGGTGGGTTGGGACTACTTTTTCTCGGCAACAGCACCTCCCGTTGGGTGAATATCAGCAAGCTGCTGGTAGGCTTTGGCTTCCTGTTTATGGGGCTGGATTATATGAAACAGGGCGTGGAAACATGGACATCGGGCGTGGACGTGGCTATCCTGCAAGGTTTGCCCGGTGTTGCCTACCTGTTGTTTGGCATTGTATTAACCGCTCTGATACACAGCAGTACCGCTTCCATTGTGATCATCCTTTCATCTGTATATAGCGGTATGATTGGCTTTGAGCCTGCCTGTCTAATTGTTGTGGGCATTAATGTCGGCGCTACGATTACTGTTTTGATCGGGAGTATAAATGGTGTGGCTTCCAAAAAGAAAGTAGCGTTCAGCAACCTGTTTTTTAAAATAGTGACGGCGCTGGTGGTGTTGCCGCTGCTGCCGTTGCTGGTGGTATTTATCAATCGCGGTTTGGGCTTGGCGGGAGACCCGGTTTTTGGTCTGGCTTGTTTTCACACGTTATTCAACCTGATTGGCCTGGTAGTGTTTTTTCCCCTGATCGGCATGCTGGCCCGACTGCTGGATCGGATGTTCCGGGAGCAGCCGGTATTTGTATCCAGGTTCATACAAGCTGCCCCGGCCCAGGTACCGGAGGCAGCAACCACTGCACTGCAGAATGAGGTGCGATACCTGATCCGGCTTAGCATGGAGTATAATCTCCGGCAATTCATGTTGGACCCTGCGCCGGTCCTGCCGGAGATGAAAGACGTGGGCGGGGCATTGATACCTGTTGAAAAAAGAGTATTGCCGGAGCATTATGAACGGATAAAATTGCTGCAGGAGCAGATATTCAAATATGGTGCGGCCATACAAAAGCATGAATTGAATGAAACCGAGGCGGGAGAACTGAACTGTTCGCTCCATGCAGCACGTTATGCCGTCGCTGCCGCAAAGTCTGTGAAAGATATAAAGCACAATCTGGATGAAATAGATGAAGAAGGGGATAATGAGCACTACCTGGCATTCCGGCGGCGCCTGCTGTCCTTTGTTACCGAGGTATCTGCGATCATGCAACAGAAAGTGCGGGAAGGTCTTATAGAAAGATTATACGCTGTAGGGAAAAAACTGAAGGTGGAGGACAGGGAATATACGGATAACATTACGCTGGCGTTGAATACCGGTAAAGCAAAACCGGTCGTGCTGTCGGATCTGCTGGCGGTGAACCGGAATCTTACCTTATCGGGGCGGCAGGTAGTGCTTGCGTTGAAGGATTTATTACTTTCGAATGAAGAGATAAGTGTTTTTGATCATCTGGATGTATAAAATGATACTGAGTTATGGCTGAGACACCCAAAGATCAACTGGAGATACAATCGCTGAAGTCGCTCTACAAATACCTGCAAAGCCTGGTAGAGCAGCGGATGTGGCTGCAGATACTTATTGCGCTCACGCTTGGCATGGGCGCCGGCGCTGCATTGGGCCCTGATACCGGCTGGGTGAATCCGGACTTTGCCATGCCGCTGATCAACTGGATCGCATTACCCGGCGGCTTGTTCATCCGGCTGATACAGATGATCATGGTGCCGCTGGTGGTAAGTTCTGTGATCACCGGTATTGCCGGTCAGGGTAATAACGATTACCTGAAATCAACCGGTACAAAGGTTATTATGTATTTTCTGGCTACTTCCGTGGTGGTGGTTTCTGTAAGCCTGACTTTGGCGCTGATACTGCAGCCTGGAAAGAATATGGCCGGGAAGATTGCCATATCAACATCCAAACCTGTGGCTGCCGCTGATATGGATATGGATGCACCGGCTGGAAGACCGGCGATTCCGGATATGCTGATCGATCTGCTGCCCGCAAACCCGCTTGCCTCCATGGTGACAGGCGAGATGCTCAGCATTGTGATGTTTTCGGTTGTTGTGGGCATCGCCCTGATCAATATCTCTGCCAGAACAGCCAACCCGATCCTGAGCCTGCTCTTCGCCGTCCAGGAGATCTGTATGACGATCACACGATGGGCCATGAAGATAGCGCCGGTGGCCGTGTTTGGGCTGATCTGCCAGATCACGGCTATGGTCGGGCTGAAGACGATCGGCGGGTTAGGCTGGTACGTACTTACCGTAATATTGGCGCTGGCAGTGCTTGTGCTTTTTTATATCATTCTGCTGCTTGTTTTTGCACAGGCAAATATCAGGAAGTTCTTTGTTGATGTGAAGGAGCTTTTGCTGCTGGCATTCTCTACGGCCAGCTCTGCTGCTGTGATGCCGATGAGCCTGAAGACGGCGGAAGAGAAGTTGGGTGTTGATCCGCGGGTCTCCCGGTTTATCGTACCCGTAGGCACTACTGTGAATATGGACGGTACCGCTGCATACCAGGCAGTTTCTACGGTATTCCTGGCACAGGTGTACGGGCTTGAGTTTGGCATCGGTACGCTGGTATTGCTGACGTTTACAACCATTGCGGCATCTATTGGTACGCCGTCTGCTCCCGGCGCGGGTGTCATTGTGCTGGCTTCGGTGCTGGCGTCCGTCAATATTCCGGCAGATGGTATTGCTATTATCATAGGTGTGGACAGATTGCTGGGTATGATGCGGGCATCTGTGAACGTGATGGGAGATATGGTGGCGTGTATGATTTTCAACCGTTCTTACCTGAAAGATATAACAGATCCGGCTTTGCCGTCTGTAAATGATATGCCTTCGGGTGTAACCTGACCGGCAGCCTTTACACCAGTTTCAGTTCATACGCGAATTTGATCAGTCCTACTGTATTTTTTGCTCCGGATTTGATCATGATGCTGTTACGATGATTGTCCACCGTTCTTTTGCTCAGGTGTAATTTATCGGCTATTTCCTGGCTGGAAAGCTCTTCAGCAATGCAACGCAGGATCTCCAGCTCTCTTTGCGTGAGCCGTGGCTTTTCATGCTCTGCCTTATGTGCGTCACGTCTTACGGAGACCATATATTTGTCACGCAGCGCATTGTCCAGGAAGATGTGCCCTTCCCATACCCGGTTAATGGCTTCCAGTATTATTTCCGTACCGGCCGTGCTTTTCATGAGATATCCCATACAGCCGCATTCCAGCATTTCGGTGGCAAGCCCCGGCTTATCAAACCCGGTCAGTATAATGATCTTCACATCCGGATAGTGATAAGACACATACCGGGCGAGCTGAGTACCGTTTATATCAGGCAGATGGTAATCGAGTAGCAATATATCCGGCTGCTGTTCCTTTAATCCTTCAATAAGCGTTTCGCCGGAAGCATATCTGGCGGTGATCATAATATGAGGGGCAGATAGCAAGGCCTTTTCAAGGCTTTCGGTTATCAGGATGTGATCGTCTGTAATGGCAATCCGGACAGGCATCTGTAATGTGTTTTATGTTATGATTTCTTCTCTGAGTGTAGGCCGTGTGAGATCAGTCATTGGTATTTCAACAAACACGGTAGTGCCCGTATATTCATTGCTTTGTACATCTATACTCCCCTGCAGGATAGAGATGTTATGTTCCAGATTTGACCACCCTATACCTTTATGTGTATTTACCTGCTTCATGTTCATGCCGATCCCGTTATCTTCCACAGTAATGCTTAGTGTGCCGTCAAAGTAATGGAACTGGATCATGGCCTCTGATGCCCGGGCATGTTTAATGATGTTCTGGATCAACTCCAGCGTAATGTGCAGGATGATCTTTTCCACATCCGGTTTAAGCTGTGGAAGATCTCCGTAATGCTGGAAGGTAAATTGGATTTTGGGTCCCGATATCCGGTTTATAAATGAAGTAACAGCCGTGTATAGCCCCTGTTCCTGTAATCTTGTCGGCATCAGGTTATGGGCTGTGTGCCGCAGTTTTTCGGCAATTTCTGCGGATTGGGAGAGAATGTTCCGGTATTCCGGATTGCTGCTCATCTTTCCATCACCGGAAGCCATAGTTTCCAGATTCAGCTTCATGGCAAGGACTTCACTTGCAATGCTGTCGTGCAGTTCTTTTGCAATCCTTTCTCTTTCCTGCTCTTCTCCTTTTACCGTAGCTTCCGCCAGCATGATGCGCCGTGTTTTTTCTTCACTGCTCAGTTTTTCCTGCAGCAATTTCTGACGGTGCTGATAATTCTTTCTGGATACCAGCAGGATCGAAACCAGGAAAATGACCCCGGTGATCATAATGCCTACCCAGAGATTTTTCTCCCGTATGCTGCCAGCCTGTTTATTGATCCGTAGCTGCTTCTCCGCAATATCTTTGTCTTTTCTGGCGAGATAATATTGTGACTCGAGGTTGTTGACAGAATGGATCTTACGCTCTGTTTCCGCAAACTGGCTTTCCTTCATCTGTACATAATCTGATTCATGTCTCCAGGCTTTTTCAAAATCGCCCATACGGGAATAGATCGCTGATAATTCTTTATGGCAAGCCGTCCGCAGGTCATCAAATTGATACTGTATAGCGGATGCCAATCCATGCTCTATTTGTATAGCGGCTTCCCGGTCATGTCCTTTCTGGCTGAGCGCTTCTCCGATGGATATGCTTCTGGCTGTACGAAAATAAAGAGGAAGAAGCATGGTGTCTGCGTTCATTTTTTCAAGATATACGAGCGCCATTCCCGGTTCTTTCTTACGCAGGTATATATCGGCTATATTATTCAGGATCCCGTTTTTCAGCTTGATCACGGATACGTCGCGTGTATCCGGCGTTTCTTTGCTTACGGCAACAGAAGCTATCGTCTCATATGCTTCGGTGTATATTTCTATAGCTTTATTAAGCGCTCCCGCATCTCGCAGCATTGCAGCTTTCTTGCCCAGGGATCTTGTAAGCCATGCTGCATCCTGATGATTTCTAAATATCCGGATAGCTTTCTCATTGTAAAACCCGGCTTTTTTATTGTTTTTGATTTTTGAGAAAAGAATAGCAAGATTGGTATACAGCTCTGCTTTGGCACGCTCGTTCTCATGGTCTTTTATGTATTCCAGCGCTTTCAGGTAACAGGTCACTGCTTCTTCATACCGGCCTGTTTCAGTGAATACAATCGCCAGTCCGTTGAATACAGGCTGGCGAATATCCTGATAAACGATAGTATAAGGTACTGCTGCCATATACCATTGCAGCGCAGTGTGATAATCTTCCAGGGTATGAAGACGATTGCCGTTTGCGATCATCCGGTGCGGGATATCGGCAGGTCGTACTATTTCCGAATGGCTTTCATACTGCCGGTTCTCTGCATAAATATCCACAGACAACAAATGGAGCAGCAGTAATAATGCAATTACTGTTCTCCGGAGTCGTATATAGTATGGTAGCTGCATAGCTTCGTTTACGAAATTATCAATTATTCAAGTCGTTTTCCTGCCTGTTGGTTTTTTTGAGACAAAATGAGTATTTGTGCTTAGACGAAATCCCGGAATACGGTAATTTGTGCTTATTGGAGCGGCCGGATAAGTTTCAGAATATTGCCTTTCAGATCAGGTATCTGTTCCTGGTTATTTTGTAACGTTTAAAATATGCTGCAATGAGCAAAAAATTATGTACCATGCTTTCTACAGCCGTCAGCCTGCTAATGTCACTATATGCTGCGGCACAACCTTACGCCTTTGAGTGGGCGCTAAAAGCCAGCAATACGCAAACCACGGAAATATACGGGGTAGCTGCAGATGTTGCCGGATATGTTTACGTCACCGGGCAATTCAGTGATGTAGTGGATTTTAACCCGGGCTCCGTGACTACTGAGCTGACGGCTATCGGTGAAGAAGATGTGTTTATTGCCAAATACAGCCCAGCAGGGGAGCTGGTATGGGCCAGACAAATAGGCGGGGATCTCTATGAAGCGAGCGTGACGATTACAACCGACTCGCTTTGTAATGTGTATGTTGGTGGCCAGTTCCAGGATATGGTAGATTTTAATCCCGGAACAGGTGCTAATATGATATGCGAAGGCGAATGGGATGCCTTTATCCTGAAGCTGGATTCTGCAGGATCATTTGTATGGGCCCGGCGGTTCGGCGGCCCTGGTACATGGAACGGGTCAGGGAATACAGTGCGTGATATATCCGTTGACCGGAGTGGAAATGTTTATGCTACCGGAAACATGAATGGCACAGTTGATTTTGATCCGGACGGCGCCGGTTATGTGCTTCAGGCAACCGGAGAGACCGATATTTTTATATCAAAGCTTTCCGCCGCCGGAGATCTGATATGGGCGAAAAGGATTGGCGGTTTCGATTATGCACAGGGAAATGCGATTGTCACTGATGACGTTGGTAACGTATTTGTAACGGGTATTTTTGCCGATGAAGTTGATTTTGAGCCGGCTAAGACGCCTTCTTTCCTTTTTACAGCTCTGGGTGGGTATGATGTGTTTATTTCCCGTTTTGATACTTCGGGCAGTCATATATGGACAAAAACCGTAGGGGGCAGCTCTTCAGATATTGGTACATCTGTAACGACGGACGAAGCCGGTGGCATATATGTATCCGGTCATTTTCGCAATGCAGTAAATTTCAATCCGGGAGGAAGTACACCGGCAACTTTGACTTCGGCCGGTATGCAGGACGTGTTTGTTTATAAGCTCGACACTACCGGCGATTATGTCTGGGCTAAAAGTATGGGCGGTAAGGGTAATGATTTCTGCCATGCTATTGCCCTTGACCGGGCCGGGAATATTATCACCGGAGGCCGGTTTGCGGATACTGCCTATTTTGATCCTGGTGTGAATGCGGTACGGCTGATATCTTCCGGCAATACAGATGCATTTATCTCAAAACTTGACCCGGCCGGGGATTATCTCTGGGCCGGAAAAATGGGCGGCACATCAGGAGAGAATGCGTATGGACTTGATATAGATCCGGCGGGTAACATATACACCGGCGGCTACTTTGGAGGGACGGCAGATATGGATCCTGGTACCGGTACTGTCAATCTGGTAAGCAACGGCGGGCACTCTGCATTCCTGCAGAAGCTTGTATGTGCTGATACCTCTTTTTATGAAATTTCAGAGACGGTATGTAATGATGCATATATATTCCAGGGCGGCACCTATACACAAAGTGGTGTGTACGTTTTTAATCTGGTCAATAAGGCGGGATGCGACAGTACTGTTATATTGAATCTGACTGTGGGAGCAGTTGTTGCTGCAATCAGTGTGGACGAATTTGTGCTGAGCACTACACAACCTTATGCTTCATACCGGTGGCTGAGATCGGGTGATACGATTGCAGGCGCTACAAACAGAAGCTATACGGTTACGGAAAACGGCGAGTATGCGGTAATCGTCACGGATGGTAATGACTGCAGCGATACCTCTGATGTGCATCGTGTCAACAATGTAATGGTGAATACTGCGACGGATATAGCGGACGATGTGGTAATATATCCGAATCCTGTAAAGGATGTGCTGTATATCCGTGCCCGTGCTGGTGCGTATATCACCCTTTTGAGCAGTGAAGGACGCATGATTGCGGAACACAGGGGTGTAACAACGGTCAACCTGTCCGGATTAGCTGAAGGTATTTATTTTATACTGGTAAGAGATCCTGAAGGAATAATCCTGAAGGCAGAAAGGATATCCAGGGTGCGATAGCCGTTATGATTTTGTGTTCCTGCGGCTTCCGGCGTACACCGGAAGCCGCAGGTCTGTTTGGGAGAATGGCTATATTTACGCTGCGATATGACGCTTATATGTCTCATATCCTGGTTAAAATAGATTAATGTGATAAACACATTCGTCACATTGGATAAATCCTATACATCATGAAACAACCTGTAACCTTCAGCTATTGGGAACAGCAGAGTTTTACGCATTATGATCATATGGTAGTGGGTTCGGGCATTACCGGTCTGAGCGTGGCTATTGAATTAAAAGAAAGAAAACCGCAATCAAGGGTTGTGGTACTGGAGCGCGGTCTTTTGCCAACCGGCGCTACCACCCGTAATGCAGGCTTTGCCAGTACCGGCAGTGTCACCGAGCTGCTGGATGACCTGGAGCATATGACGGAAGCAGCAGTAGTGCAATTGTTTGAAAGCCGGTTGAAAGGTTTGACCAGACTCCGTAGCAGATTCCCCGACACGGCGATCGGTTATGAAGAAAACGGCGGCTTTGAGCTGATCCGTGAGGCTGAATTACATGCGCTTGATAAGATTGATTATCTGAACCGTCTTCTGAAGCCGGCGGCGGGTAAAGAGGTCTTTGTGGCGGCAGACCACAGGATCGCCGGGTTTGGGTTTGGTAAAGATGTAAAGGCGCTGATAGAAAGCCGGGCCGAAGGTACACTGCATAGCGGCAGGCTGATGCAGGCATTGCAGGCCAGAGCGATGCAGCTTGGAATAGAGATTCGCACAGGTGCGGAAGTACTTTCTTTTGATGAAGGAGGCGCACAGGTGAAATTACGCGTCCGTGACGGATTCCGTCAGGCGGAATGGGAGATACAGGGGCATCAGTTGTTTATCTGCACCAATGCATTCACGAAGCAATTGTTGCCTGAAGAGGATGTGATCCCCGGGCGCGGGCAGATATTGGTGACAGATCCTGTACCCGGATTGCCCTTTAAGGGCGCTTTCCATTTTGATAAGGGATACTATTATTTCCGTGAGATCGACGGGCGTGTACTGCTCGGCGGCGGCCGCAATCTTGATTTTGAAGCGGAAACCACCACCGAATTTACAGTCAGCGAGCGGATACAGCAAAATCTGGAGCTACAGTTGCAGACGCTGATCCTGCCGGGTGCGCCATACAATGTATCTTATCGCTGGGCGGGAATTATGGCATTTGGCCCGTCGGGCAAGACGCCTGTGATCAAAGCGTTTTCAGATAAGGTATTTGGCGCTTTCCGTATGAGCGGTATGGGCGTGGCGCTCAGCAGTAATGCGGCGGCAGAACTGGTGCGTATATCAGAAAAATAGCAGCATCCGGGTTGGCCCGTTTACGAAATCAACCCCATTTGCAGCGCAGTTTTTACCAGTCCTACGGTGTTTTTGGCGTCCAGCTTCTGCAACAGATTCAGCCGGTGCCCTTCTACGGTACGGAGGCTCAGGAACAGCTTTTCGGCGATCTCCTGGCTGGTGTATTCTTCAATGATCAGTTGCAGTACTTCCTTTTCGCGTTGCGTGAGTACCGGTACCGGCGGTGAAGGGTGGCTGCGTTTGCCTTTGAGCGTGTTGTACATCATCTGTTCCCTGAGGGCAGGTTCAATAAATTCACGCCCCTGGTGTACTTCTTCTATGGCTTTGATCAATGTTTCCTGGTCGGTATTCTTCAGCAGATAACCGGAGCAGCCGCGGCGCATCATGCCTCTGACGTAGTAGGGGGCATCCAGACTGGTAAGCGCCAGCATGCGTATCCCGGGATATTTTTTTGAAATGATCTCCGCCAGCTCCTGGCCACTTTGGTCCGGCATGAGTATATCAAGCAGCAGGACATCCGGTTGTTCCTGCCCCAAGCCATCCAGCAGGGCCGCCCCTGATGTATATGTGCCGGTGACGTGTATCTGGTCGTATGCCCGGAGCATATTTTCAATACCTCCGATAGCAAGCGGGTGATCATCTGTAATGACTACTTTAATAGGCATGTTTTAATTGTTTTTCACCTGTAAGGTGATTGATGTCGAATTCAATATTTATTACTGTGCTCCTGCCGGGAATGCTTCGTATATCGAGATGCCCGTTTAATGCAGATATCCTGTTCCTGACGGTGGTCAGTCCTATTTTGCCGTGTATATTGTTTTGCACGTTTTCCGGTATTCCCTGTCCGTTGTCTTCTATGGATATCAGCAGCAGGTTGTTTTGTCCGCTTAGCTCGATAAGCGCCTGCGTAGCGTGTGCGTGCTTTATAATGTTGTGCACCAGCTCCTGGATGATACGGTATATGGATAGTTCGGTTTCCGGGGGGAACCGGGGTATAGTGCCGAACGATTGTACATTGATGGAGAGCGGGACACTTTGCTCCAGATTTTTACAAAAGAAATAGACAGCATCGGTCAGGCCTTCTTCCAGCAAGGCGGCCGGCATGAGGTTGTGTGCGGTACGGCGCAGCTCTCTTGTGGCATTATCCAGTTGCGTTACCGGTTCTTTGAATGATGCTATGCCGGGCAGATGGCTATAGCGGTTGATGAGCGTACTGAGATTCATTTTCACGGCGGAGAACTGTACCATAATTCCGTCATGCAGCTCGCGCCCGATACGCGACCGCTCCTGCTCGCCGCCTTCAATGACCGCATTGAGCCTTTCTATTTGTTGTTTGTGACGGTTGTGCCGGCGGATGCTGAAGATAACAAATGTAAGCACAACAGCTAATAGCGTTGTACCGACGATCAGCAGGTTTTTGTCTTTAAGCTGTTTGGATTTTTCTGCCAGTAACAAGTCCTGCAGGGCGATACTTTTGTCTTTCTCTGATGCCCGGTATTGTATTTCGAGCCGGTTGATGTCTTGTTGCCTTTCGGCCAGCAGCAAACTGTCGTTGAGCAAACTGTATTCCTTTTGGAATTTATATGCCTGCTGTATATCCCCCGCCTCGTGATACATATCTGCAAGTATCTGGTAGAGGTTTGCGGTGATGGGGCTTTTGACTTTCAATAAAGTTGCCGTATTCAGAGCTTCCAGCAAATGGGCCTGTGCATTGGGATAGTTTTTCAGCCTTAAATATGCCGTTCCAAGCCCTTTGTCAATAATCAGCTTGTTTTCATACGGGTTGATACTATGGGTGATCGCTCTTGCTTTTTGGAAACATTCAAGCGCTTTGGACGGATTGTTGCGCAACAGGTAACTTTCGCCAAGCGACGATAGTATGGAGGTATACTGCCGGTTGTATTGCACCGTATCATAAACAGACAATGTATCATTCCATCTGAAGGCTTGCCGTACATAGTAATCATGCCGCGGCCAGTCTTTTTTTATACGATAATGTTTTGCGATGTTTATATATATCTCGCCGAGGTACTCATACCGGCGCATTACCAGCGACATTTTTTCTGCATTATACAAGTAATAGAGCGATTGCTGATATTGTTTAGCCCGGTATAATGTGATCCCGATATTCGTATAAGCCAAAGGAATATAGCCGGCCAGATCATTATGCGGACGGCTGTATTGCAATGCAAGCTGCAGGCTCTTGTAATGATAATAAAGAGAGCGGTCATCGCGACCGATATAGTTGTAGGCAACAGCGAGATAATTGTACAGACGCAGTACCACCGGATCGATGTCGTAAATGGCGTTTTGGGTGTATTCATATGTTTTATGCAGCAGGTGTATACTGTTTTCATAGTTACCGTCGTACAAATCGCATGCGGCATATTCTATCAGTATGGCAGCCATGCCGTCGGGAAAGTTCAGTTGTTGATTCAGTTCGAGCGCCTGAGCCAGCAACCGGCGGGCGCTGTCTGTCGAGATTGGTTTAAGGGGATTTGCCATGCGTACAAGACGGAATATCCTGCTCGTATCTTCCGGGGTTGGTAATGGATTGTTAATCTCCGGGAAGGTGCTCATGAATGGCATACTTTTTTCCTGTCCTGATAATGAGGGAGATATCAGAAAGAAAAAGAAGACAAAAACCGGGAGTGTAATGAGGCTGCTTTTCATCCGGAAAAATTAGCAGAAAGTAAAGGTTAATAAAGATACGTAGTTCTAC
>CAZGPG010000040.1:0-20297 GCA_964527735.1 uncultured Chitinophagaceae bacterium
AGTAGCAGGGAAGTGAAAAACGGTATTGAGTATTTATCGGCCTGGAGACTGAGTCTGGATCTGGCCGGTTCGCTTAACCATGATGGAATATGCCAGAAGGCATATGTCTTTTTTAACCATATCTGCTATAGACTTCCCTGAAAATTAATCACTATAGCTATCTTTTCTATCATGGAGGTATCTGCCATGAAGCATGCCGGGAATATCGAAAAAAAGTTTCAGACAGAAATTGAGGCCGCACAAATACGAATAATCATGGAACAAGGGCTTTTTATTTTCCTTGTCTGGTTTATGGTGACTTCCATCGTCACTTTTGCGTTTTGGAATATTGCATCGCATTTCATACTGTTATGCTGGTTTGCGGCTTCCAATGTCATTAACCTTGTTAGGGTGATTATTTATAAGCACTGTGAGCGGCAATCAAACACAGTCAATTCCGTAAATATCTCAGGGATAAAACGCATTTTTCTGATTGATGGATTGATTACCGGGTCATGTTTGGGTATGGGTAATCTATTATTTATAGATTCGGCGCAACCGTACACACTGCTGATTATGTCGCTGACCGTTTATTTTGGGGCGTTAGGCGTCATGTTTTCATGGTTTAATTATTTACCGGCAATTGCAGCTTTCATTATTCCTGCGGGTGGAATGCTGATAGTGCCGCTTCTTTGGCAAGGCAGCGAGGATAGTATTGGGTTTATGCTCCTGATTGCGGCTTCGGTCGTCTGTGGTATCGTTTCCTGTTTTAGACTCAGAGGAATTTACGCTTCAGCACTGCAGCTTAATTTTGAGAATGTTGCATTACGTCAGCAGAGTGATCAGGCGCGCAAGGCGGCGGAGCAGGCCAATGCTGCCAAAACCCGTTTTCTCGCCGCAGCGAGTCATGATTTGCGTCAACCCATCCATGCACTCAATTTGTTTTTTGCCGCGCTTTCCGATCGCGTTCGCAATGCTGAAACCAATACACTGATTGTTCAGGTCGAAGAATCCATCGATGCGATCAATGCCATGCTCAACGCATTGCTTGATGTTTCCAAACTGGATGCCGGTGTCGTCAGGCCCGACATTAAAAGCGTCGGACTGGCGGAGATGTTTGCCCGATTAGCCACAGAGTTTGCATCCATCGCGCCGGAAAATCACAATGCATTGCGAATACGGCATACGCAAGCTGTGGTGCGTAGTGATCCGGTCATGCTGGAACGCATCCTGCGCAATCTGATCAGCAATGCACTGCGCTATACTGCGCATGGCCGTGTGCTGATTGCAGCCAGAACACGTGGCGACACTGTTCAGATACAGGTTTTTGACACGGGGCCGGGGATTCCTGAAGATCAGCTCAGCGATATTTTTATTGAATTCTATCAGCTCGGTAACCCGGCCCGGGACAGGCGTCAAGGACTCGGACTGGGTCTGGCGATTGTCAAGCGATTAGTCAATCTGTTAAAACATGATATTAAGGTGGCTTCCCATTTAAATCGCGGGTGCTGTTTTACCCTTACCGTGCCCAAAGCGGATATCCGGCACAGTGTGCCCGATATAAAGCCGATCAGTCTTGTTCAGACCTGTTTTTTTGATGGATGCGCTGTTCTGGTATTGGATGATGACATTGATATATTGCACGGCATGCAGAGTTTGTTAACCCGGTGGGGGTGCGAAGTTGCTACGGCATGCTCCCCGGATGAAGCGTTCGAGAAACTCGCTGACAATTGTATGCATCCCGAATTGTTAATTGTCGATTATCGGTTGTCCGGGGATGTATCCGGCATTGAAGCGGCTAAAAAACTCCAGGCGCAGTTGGCGTATCCTTTGCCCGTCTTGCTGATCACGGGCGATACCGGCCCTGAGCGGCTGCGCGAAGCGGACGCGAGTGGCTATCAGTTGCTGCACAAACCGGTTCAACCGGCAAAACTGCGCAGCACGATGCACTATTTGTTAAACAGGGGTTGTTAGCGATTGTTAGGGGGTACTGGAAAGGATCAACGATAAATCGTTCTGCCCCCTTTAGTCTTTAGTCTTGTTTTAGTCTTTCTTCTTTAGCCTGTTTAGTCTGCTCGGTCTGCCCGCTTTGATCTGGCCGATCCTACGACCGAATACGGATTCAATTTCTGCTTTGAATCGATCATGACCCAGTGGTGTACCGGATTGCAGTGCTTGGCGAAACAGCGTTAATTTATTTTCGTTTATTGGAATATCGAAGGGGCCACTATAAGCTTCCCGCTGGGATACGTCAGTTAAACCTAAATCCTGATATAACGAATGTGGCGTAATCAGTGCATTATCAGCTCCCAGCGCATTGCAGGCATAACTTGACCAGCGGTATTGCGCTGGGTGCTTCACCATTCCGGCCCGCACCGGATTCAGCTCAATGTAACGCATGCAGGCCAGCAAATAGCTGTCTGCATCGATCAAACAAGCCTTATAGCGTCCTTCCCATAAACTACCCCGCCTGCCATATGTCTTGTTGATATAGGGTACATAATGCCGGCCAACACTTTGAAACAACAAGCTGATGGCATCCGATGTTTCAGGTGTGACGAGCAAATGCACATGATTAGTCATCAAAACGTAAGCATGCAGCTGACAATCCAGATCGTCCGCGGCTGCTTTCAAGAAACGCAGATAAACCAGATAATCTTCATCTTCAAAGAAGACAGGCGCTTTATTATGCCCACGCTGAAATGCATGCACCGGAACACCAGGCATAAAGAACCGTGGCTTTCTAGGCATTCCGGTCAAATAACTGCAACGGATTCCGGCATTTCAATCCTTTAAAGCGTTTAAACCCCTTATCCAGGGTCACCCATTCGCAATTCCATTCCAATGCCAGAGCGGCATGATAGGCATCAGGAATATCATTCCCCTGGGCATTGATGTGCAGCAAACAATCCGTAAAAATTTGCCAATGCATTGCGCCGGGGGCAATACAAACAGCATTCGGTGCATGCTTCACCTGGTTTACGAAACGCATAGCGCTGGATAAATCCGATGGCGTTTCGAAAATTTTTGGATGCGTCACAACGCGTAAAAAACCACTCAAGACCAGTTCAGAATAAGCAAATGCTTTCGGGTCGTTAACAACGGATTCCAACCAGCGGTAACACGCTTGATGATGCGCGACATCCTCCCGATAAGCATACACCAGGACATTGACATCCATCAGAAACATCACAAGCCATCCATGATGTCATTCAACCGCCGGCTATCATCAAGATCAACCCCCGGCTTTAATCCACCACCTGAAAAAGTCTCCAATTTGATTTCATGCCGGCCAGTAGGAGACTGTGAAAGAAACTCACGTAACGCATCTTCCACAATGTGCTTCAGCGAACAGTTCTGTTCCGCAGCTTTTCGCTTCGCATAAAGCAATAACTGCTCATCGATATCTAGGGTTGTTCTCATTGCGAATACCTTGAAAATTCAGTTTGAAACTTTTTAAAGCATAACATAAATAGATTAATCATCATAACAATGTCATTATTATTAGGGGTCAGACCCTGAGGTATTCTGAGGTATTTGATTAGGGGTCAGACCCTGAGGTATTCTGAGGTATTCCCACAAAATATCATTAAGAAACAAAGAATTGTTGGATGGAATTTGGATAAAAACAAGATCAAGCTGGTCTGAGCATAAAATTTATTTCTAAAATAATAACCTGGAAGGATAAATTTATGTCGATTATTGATTTGCTGCATGACGTATTGAAAGAAAAACTTCCCAACATTCTTATTGATTTGCTGCATGACGTATTGAAAGAAAAACTTCCCAACATTCATGCTACCCGTCTCCAAGCTCTGATGGCTGCTGTTCAGGCTGGTTTGAAAGGAGCGTCTGTATCGATTACGCAGCTCGGGCGATCGCTTTCCGGGCCTGTCTATATCAGACACAAAATCAAACGTATGGATCGCTTAGCCGGCAATTATAGTCTAACCAGTTAATAATGATTTAGAACATATAGGATTTGAAGAGCCTATCGACGGTTTGGTTTTGTCGTTTACGCAGAGCTTTGGCTTGTGCCCATTTATGTTCGATAGGATTGAGATCCGGAGAGTATGCAGGTAGGTATTCAAGGGTATGCCCAGCGTTTTGTATGGCATTGCGTATGTCCTGTCTCTTATGGAACGTAGCATTGTCCATCACAACAACGGAATGTGACGGCAATTTAGGCAACAGGTCCTGCGTTGCCCATCCATGAAACACATCGGCGTTGATGTTAGCCTCAAACAGACCGACGGTGACCAGCAACTTTCCGATCAGAGCACCAATCGCGTTGATACGGCCTCTCGCCTGCCAGTCATGCGTGCCATGACATCTCTGGCCAATGGGCGCATAACCGTGCGTACGCGGTGCGTCATGTGCGAACCCACTTTCATCGATGTAGACAATGACCCGGCCTGCTGCTTCATGGGCGGTGATCTTGTCCTGGAAGATGCGCCGTGCGTTTGCGTCTGCTTTGGGATGTGTCAGTGTTTTTTTTATAGGTCACGCCAAGTTTCCTGAGTGCCAGAAAAACAGCATTCTGCGCCACACCCAAACGGGCAGCACGCTCGTACTGATAGGCATCAGGATAATCCACAATATCCTGCCGCAGTACATCAAGATCGATCTTGCGTTTGCGAAATCCTTGAGGTTTACGATCAATATTCTTGATCCACCGGGTAACGCTCGCCACACCAACGTCAAATCGATCTGCCACCTCGGCTATCGTCAGTCCTTCCTGCTTGCGCACAGATAAGACTTTACGCCGGTAATCCAATGAGTATGCCATCACTACATTATAAATCAGAATTATCTGGTTATGCTATACCATCTCAGCACCGAACGCATAGGCTCGGTCCATTGGGTACGTAGCCATCCGCTAGACGGTGAGCTGGTGATTTTTTATAGGCCCGCTAAAGGTCGTAAACAACTGATTGCCCAACATCATCCAAGCAAATCCAGTGCCAGTCGTAAACATGCCAAACGCGAAAAAGAGCCTTGGCTTTTGGTTGTATCGCCCTCGCTAAAAGCGTTTTCCGCAGTACGGATCGTGGATTATTATCGAAGCCGTATGCAAATTGAGGAAGGCTTGCGAGACACCAAAAGTACACATTATGGTTTGGATTTTACCAGCGAAAGTCGGATTGAAGCCGAACGCCGAGCCAACCTGTTATTAATTGCCGCACTCATCATTTTTGCGCTTTGGCTTACGGGAATATGTTTAAAAGGGACTGATATCGAGCGACACATCAAGGTCAACAGCGGTCAAGGTCGTTCACCCTATGCAGTTATTTTTCTCGCCAGAATAGCTTGCCGCTATGTCGTTTTTGAGTTATCCGCCTCAATGTTGGAGCAGGCGCAAGCCCTTTTAATAAATTACTTCGATTCATTGGAGGGAGGGTAAATTCGTGGGGATACCTCAGGGTCTGACCCTTTTTACTCCGCCTTTTACTCTTTTACTCTCTTTTCCTCCTTCTCATGATCTAGTAAATGTCCATCTGTTATGACAAATTACCGGAGCATCATTACCTCTACCTTTTTATTTCTTTTCTGTTCATGTTATGACAATCCAGAGATCAGACAGCGATTTATTTTCGAAGAATAATTCTAATTTCCCTATTGCTACTGGCTGATCGGCATTATTCAGCTTTCCGAAGAGCAGATTTCCCAAATTGGGATTCATCTCTAGGGTTGTCGCATCACTTCCGTCAGCACTGTTGGCAACATTCACGCTCTCTGTACTTCGTGCCAGGATATCCACACGTGTCATACTGTTCAAATGGCCTTTACTCCAGAACGGATAATGCTCCTCCCGCAGATCGAGTGTCAGTTCAAAGCGTTGACCCGGTACCGAAGCCTGATTCTGGAATTGGGCCCATTCGGCCGGGAATTCGTGACGTACCGAAAACAACCGGACCGAACCAGCCACCTGGGCTTCCTTGATCAACTCCTTGACATGTGCGATGGCGCCATTACGCAGTAACCCGCCACCTTCACGCGCGGTGTAACGGATATGCAGGATGACATCGCTGATGGTGTCATAGTCGAACTGCACCGGATCGTTCTTGCTTGGATCGGCTGGAAGCTGCAGTTGCCATTCGCTGATCACACCGGAATTTTCGAATGGCAGATAACGCTCATCGCGCAGATTGGTTTCGAACAGACCGCTGTCGTTCTGGGCAGAGCTGGTAACAATGGACTGCAAGCTGCCAAAGTGGTCGCTGAAGCGATCATCCTCAGCGTTCTCGCGAGCGTAGACGGCTCCATCGCGCAGTATCTGCGTCTTGCGGATGCTGCTCTTGAGTAGCGTCAGGGTACAATTGACGCTGGCATAGGGTCCGGTCACGCACGGGATACTGACAGAGACTGTTTTGATGCGACGGAAGTAGTGTCCGGGACCATCCATATCGAACAGTACTTCGGGCAACCGCACCGTGCAGCGGCCTATGGTGCGCAGTTGGATGAGTGCCAATGGATCTACCTGCAACAAGCTGATGTGCTTGGTCAGTTCGTACTCACGCTGGTTCTGCTCATGATAGGCCATCTCCATACGTTTGATGTCCAGGTAGAGTTTCTCGCCTGCTAATAGTCCTTCCTTGCCCGCCAGATAACCGAACTGAAGATAGCTTAACTCCGGGTTGCCCAACTCGTGCTGCAAAGCGCGCTCGGCTTTCTTGGCAATATCAAAGGCGAACTGGAAACATTGTGAATAAAGGCCTTTCACCTCGCGTTTCATCCAGGCGTAGAGGGCCTTGTTGGTCTTTTTACCGGTTTTCTCGGTCCCTTCCTCGTTCAGAAAGTGTTCAATCTCTTCGGCATGCTGCATTTGCTGCCGATGATTTCTGAGCTCCAACTCGGCAATAGCTTCGCGGATCTCAGCAGCACGCAGTTGCTTGAAAATCTGGCTGATATCACCAGCAGCCAAGTTACTCTGAAAGGCCAACTCACGTTCGCGACGAGAGAACCCGTCAATTCGCGCCGCCCGGCGAGCCTCGAAGTTGAGACGATCAGCAACTGCTTTCGCCGCGTTCGCTGTGGCATCCATACCCCAGCCGAAGTGTGGACCGCCAGATTCAGCTCCTGCTCCTGCTCCGAACGGCATCCCATGAATTTTGAATGTGGGTATCATATGGATAGCAGAACTTATGGTATTCAGAACATTAGCGATATCGCTTGATAGTTGAGCACCTTCCAAGAGAATTGATTCATGTACTTCATGCGAACTAAGTATTTTCCCACCGCTAAGGGCTTTACCGAACTGCGCAGCATCATCAGTCGCAATATCCACCTCAATCTCCCGCAGCGCCAGTCCCGGTTCCTGCATCGCAAAATTCATCCCTTCCAGACTGTCTCTGTCGAGTTCGTCAAGCTCGGGAATTGCGCTCCCAATTTCATCGGGACTCTTGCCAAGTTGCCGCTCGTAATAGGTATAGCGCTGCACAGCCAGGGCCAGTGATTGCAGCAAACCTTCTTTCGACTTGATTGTCTCCTGAAGCTGGCCATATTTTACGTGTTCGACCATTTCCATGATCACACGCTCATGTCTGGCACGCAGGATTGCCATTGCCTCACCATCTTCCTTCTCCATCGCCGAGAGCAGATTGCTGCCCAGTGATTTAACCTCCTGAACAATCTCAGTAGCTTTCTGTACCAGCAGCTGAAAACGCACCAGTGGCAATGGCTGGTTGAGTCCGTTGACGATGGCGCCTACGTCCAACCCTGCCGCTGCTGCTCTTGCCAGCATAGCGGGATCAATCGGGGGTTCGAACAACGCCAACTGACGGAACACACCCTGGAAATTGAGGCTGTTGCGAATCTTGAACAACCGGTCAGCAACAGTATCCCAGTAACTTAACAGCTTATCGTTACGCGGTACGCAGAAGTACAGCGCTTTACCCAGACTGCGCAGCGTCGCCAACCTGGCATTGTCACCCTGATCACTTGCAGGAAATGGTCCCAGATCGAAGGGTATAGCCGCCTCCATATCCCGCATGACAGTACCGAACTTGCTAAGGTCTTGCCGCAAATTATTATAGGTCTGGGGGCGAATATTACCTTTTTTAGGTACGGGCAATGGCCGGGGCCCGAGAATATTGGCAGCCAGTATGTAGAGCTGCAACGCCTCGTCAATGGCCTCTCCGGTATCCTGACGGAACAATGAATCACCCCAGGCAATCAGGTTATCCAAATAGGCCATTACCGTCTTGAACATATAGGACGATTGGCGATAGCGTGCGATCACATGCGGACGGAAGGGCGCATCCTTCCAAGCCTCAATGCTGCTGATAGTTTCGTTGCGCAGGTCGGGATCAGCGTTAGTGACAAGATTGACCAGAATCTCCTCGATCTTCCTGACATCCGTCGTGTGGAACGGCCGTACTTTCCAGAAGCGTTCCGGTGTCGGGCCGTCGCTGTCGTCAGTCGGATCGAAAAGGTAGTGAAACCAGCGCTGTGCTTCGGCAAAACGGTGATTCTTGCTCAGATGGATCGCGATGGTGATCGGTACATGAAAAAACAACTCCCAGTTGTAAACAGCGTATGCACCGCTGGAAGAGAAATCGAGATCTTTGACCGGATAAGGCCACTGCACCAATGTTGTATCAGGTCTATAGGCCGCATCAAAAAAATCTGCAAAAAGTACGGGACGTGGCCTGCTATCAAGAATTTGGGTCCGGGTATTAGCCGGAAGCGTGAGCTGAGTACTCCTGGTAAGATTGAACGGAGTTTCTGCAGGTATCGTTACCTGCAAACCATTATAAAAGGTCAGTCGTGTTGCGGTGCCTAAAGTAATCTTCGTATCATCAGAAACGATTGCTTTACTGTTTGCCGGTGGTATGAACGGAGTATCCCCAGAAGGTATTTTGATGCCTTCCACGAGCATCATTTTCAGCCCGTCAGGTGCTGTAACCCGAGTAGCGTTGATAACCCTGGCCTCCATGCCAGCCGTAAGATCAATGGCAGTGCCACCGGACATCCCCCGTACATTCTCAAGCAAGATAATTCTTGAATTGACGGGAATCATCAGTCTTGCACCGCTATCGACTTCTATTCTGATACTGCCTGGTAGCGACGTACCATCCGTTTCGTATTCGGTATCGGCTGCCTGCAGCCCGGCGGTACCCTTGCTTAGTAACCGTTGCATCAACTGCTGGAGATAAGGATGCTGGTGCAGGTAAAAACGGTAGCTCAGCTCGCGCTCCCGGATTGTTTTTTGTTCCCTGGCAAGGGTATGACTTGCCTGATCACGAGTAATATGCTTTCCATTCCCATGAAAGTGCTCGATTGATGATTGATGGTTCATGATATTTTCTCCTTATCTCAGTACTTGATGGGTTCCAAATGTAGACACGCCAGCACCAAAGCCTGTGTGAATAGATTCGTCAAGATTCTTCTCGAGAACCGAGTTAAAACCTGCACCCCCCACTACATTCATTCCACCGGCTAGCTGGATTAATCCGCTTTGCCCAAAAGCTTGAGCATCTGCCATGACAACGGTTTCGTCCGGTGCAAGGTTGCTGCCCGGGTTGATATTGACTCGCGTGCCGCCCGCAATAGTTTCTATAGTTTGTTTAGTGAATATGTGCAACCCCGCTTGGCCTGCTGGTCCTACTAACGTTTCACCAAATTTCAGTACAGTGCCCGGGTTAGTTATCCAGTCGTCGTATTGCCTCGGATTAGTCACAAGCGATGCGCTATCAATCATAAAATCTGACCCTAAACCCTTTGGAGGAGAGAAGCCTAGTCTAGGCGCGACTGCAACCGGTTCGACCCTGAGTTTATCTAGCTCGGTTTTTAGCTGCGGGGCATGTGCAACCCACTCCTGCCATTCTTCTATCGTTTGTTCGGTTACAGTAGGTTCAATAAAAAATGTATGCTGGCTATCCTGATAAAAAACAGGCTTGCTGAGCGAGGCAATTTCACCAAGGCCGTCGATAAGGTTGTTATTGCACGGCAGGAGCGTATATCCCCCAGACTGACCCTGCTGCAATATAGTAAAAGGTACAGATGTACCCGCCTCTTCCAATTCAGTGGTGATTTTTGCGTGGTAGCTGACCTGGAGCTCACCGGTGCCGGAATAACGAGTAGCACGCTGCGTACCAGCACTGAATACATTCTGAGGTGGAGCTTGATACCCGCTCCATACCGGCACGCTGTTACGTCCGGCCAGGTAAAAACTATGCTGGAAATACTCCGGACCTTGCAGATGAACATAAAGCCCCCGCTCCTGCCCGTCACTACTGTAAGGCTCCTTTGAAACATGAATGAAGACGTCTGCCAAGTTAAAAGTAGAGGAAAAACTTAGTGGTCGTCCCCATCTAAATGGTACCCCTTGGATTACTAACGTAATCTCTACTACAAAAAATGGACTGGATTGATGTGTACTCCATTCACCTTGCAGATATTCGCTCCAGTGCAGCTGTACTTCGATATTTTTTTCTGCGGCCATCCCTAGCATACTGTTGACTGCATCTCCCAATGTTAAATTTGCCAGACTCCTACTTGTATTGCCTGGCGCTGGTATTGGTGCCGGTTGTGGATTTTCGATCGGCTTATCCATAAATGTGACCCAGAACAGATATAACCGGTCCCGCCATACCACGGGCGCCAGATGGTCGCCTGTGATTTCAGCGGTCACCGGTTCCCAGGGTGTCCACGCCTGGTGAGCGTAGCGGCGGTAGAAGTACTGGTGCGGCTGGTTGTGAGTGCGACCAAAGACATGCAAGGTACGCCGGGTGGGGTCAGAGTTATCCTCGATATGCATGGCGACAATGTCCAGCCGTGCCAGTTCATCCAGCTTTTTCAGGTAATCGAGGAAAGCATCCTCGACCAGATCACTGGAAACATCCCCTTGCAGTAATGCGCCTTCGAGTTCGGTAAATAAGTGTGTCTTGTTGTCACGAAACTCGGGCTCAAGCCAGTTCTCGGGAAAGAGAAAGATCTTGCGGTTAGCCTCACACACGCGGTAACGCTTCATCCATTCCCAATGCTGAGCGTTAATAACTGAAGGCTGAACATTCGGTTCCAGGTTGAGCAAGCAATGCTGAATAAACAATTGCACCGACGAAATAGCCAGGCGGATACGCGAGGTCTGCACCACCGGTTCCATACCGGGGTCGATCAGTAAATACTCGTAGAGCTTCTCTTGCGTATCGATATGCGCCGTTTCAAGTTCCATACGTAATTGCTGCAGCACATGCGATACCAGTGCATCCCGTTGACGCTGACGCAATTTGTCGAAGATCGGTTGCGCCACACGCTGCCAGGTTTCCGGTTCGAAACGTGCCTTGATCGCCTCCTTCAGATCGCGGGCAATATCGAAGCGCTGCTCAGGTGTAACGGTGGAGCTAACGATACGGGTCCAATCGAGTAGCGAGGCAACGGGTACACCGAAGCGCTCAGCCACTTGAAACGCCTTCCACAACCGCTGCAGGGGTTCCTCGCTCGCGAACCTGGGTACAGTAAACAGGGCTTCAACAGTAGCCTGGATGGTTGCTTCATTCCGGCGGGTCAGTCTGGCGACGCGTGGATAGATCTGCTTCTCCAGCCGGTCTGCAGCCGTGGTCCCATTGGCCTCAAAAATTCCGATCAGGTCATCGGTTCCAGCGGCCAGATCGCGCTTGAGTCGCGCGTAGGCGGCAAGCCGCCGGAACCATCCGAAACGCTTCACTATGGCGCGCTGTTCAACAATCGTATCGTCAACCGTTACGGTCGGCAGTTCGCTCAGGCTGATACCATCGAAATCATCGGCATGGATCAGCAGATGGCGGATTTCCCGTTCGCTCAGGCCCAGGCTTTGCACTAGCTGCAGCGACTTGTTCAACAGGATCATTGCACGTTCCGCCGTGTCGATGGCAGCGGCAGGGTAGAGCGTCAGTTGCGATACCGGGCCTTTGGGCAGGGTCTCGCCCTGCACCAACAGACTCGCTGCTCCACCATCCAGCTTCTTCAGGTCGAGCATAAAGCGATAGAGGGTACCTACCTTCAGCTCCAGAAATTTATCTAGTAGTCTGTCTTTCAGGAACACAGGATCCGGCAAATGTGGAAACCGCAACTCAGCTTCAACGTCCTGTCCGCCCAATTCGACATAAAAACGATATACACCTGACACGGGCACTTCCAGATAGCCCTCGAATCGCGCGCTGTTGACAGGATCCGGCAAATCACCCAGGGAAACGTCCGCGCTACGCACCACCGTACCGGTCGCCCCGGAAATATCCGACAAATCATCCGAACTGGAAAATACAGCACTGACACCGCGTTCGCCGACCGATGCGAATGATGTCAGTAAAGAACTGCTATCCACCGCTGTTAGCAGCCGTTCATCAGTAACCAGACTTTCCACTAGCGCGGGATCGGCTCCAGTGTACGCTACCATCGTCTGAACGATGAACTGCCGGATCAGGCGCCGCTGCAGAATCGGCAGAAAAGCTTGTACCAGCAGGGTACGCCGCTGCCGGTCGTGTTCTTGCCGCTGTTCTTCCGGCAGATCAGCAGATACCGGAGCAAACAGTAGTTCATAGTCGGATGTATCGAGAAACCCTGTCGTAACCGACTCATTCAGCGGCTGTTGCTGAAGGTGTGTGACAAAGAATGCCTCGGCTTCTGTTTGGACAGCGTCCAGCAGCGCGGCAAGTACCCCCTGTTGCGCTGGTTCGAGTTTAGTGTTGAATCTGGCTTTGAGTTCCTCTTTTTGCAAATCGAATAGAACACCACGGAACACGAGCGCCTGCTCCCTGGTCACCGCGTTATATGTCAACCGGACGATAGCAGATTCACCAGAAAAATCAGCCATGTGCAATTGATCTGCATTATCCCGACTGACGCTGAACTCGGCGGTTCCCTCCATCATTGCCAGAAAGACTGCCAGCGTACCGGCAGGCAATATCAGACCGAGTTTTTGTCGCAATACTTCGTCACTCATTGTTCCCGGATCATCCGGTACTGCATGTTCAGCCCGGATAGCCCGGATACCTTCGGCTAGCGTCTTTAACAAGGTCAGCGTGCCTTCAGAATTGGGCCGATATTTGCCAGTCTCATCGAAGCGATGGCGCAGCAGGTAGTCCAGATCTTCGATTTTCAGTCCACTCTCCCTGACTTCTTCGACCATTTCGACGAACTTCAGCGTCTGCGAGAACGGATGATCCTGGTCTATGGCGGCCAACGGATCGGGATGCAAACCTCTGAACGGATCAAGCCCGGAGAGCTGCTTCAGCACGATCAACTCACGCACCGATAGCTTGAGCCCCTTCGCCAGAAGGCCGTAACGGTAGAGCAGTGACACGTTCAGCAGCGACAACTCCGCCGTGTCGAGCGATCTACCGGCATCTGCCAGGACACGGCCGATTTCGTCCGCCGTGAGGCCGAGCGCACCCTGCAAGGCAAGTACATGATCCTTCAGTTTGACGTCTGTATCCGTGAGATATTGTCCGAGCGGATGGTCAAATACCGGTGCGTTCCTGAGTATGCTGCGAGTAAGAAAAAGCTGCGCATACAGCGGCTGCTTGCCAGTCGTGGGGATATCGGACCAGAGTGTGAGCAAGGCAAGGCGATTCTGTTTGGCTACTTTCAGTTTCTCGTCAAGCACCTTAAGATGAGCCAGATAGATGAGTGCGGTCTGCAGCGGCTGTTTCTCCAGGTTAGCCGCCATCCCGTCGAAAGGCGCAGACTGTGGAATAAAGGTGGTCAATGCGCGGTCGGTCTCCTCGATACTCCAGCCCAATTTGCGCCACAGCCGGACAAAAAGGTTGATGCGCAGGAAAACAATGGCATCGGTCTGCGTGCCATCGGCATAACGTAGTATTGTCTGATCGAAATTACAGCCAGCGTCGGGATCAGCCAGGACTAATACGCGATCGAATGGAATGGCCTGAATATCGGTTTGCAGGTCATCCAACGAAATATTGAATTCATCTGCCAGATTCTTGAGCCGCTGCTCGAATTCTGCCAATTCATTGACGATTTCCCATCCGGTAAATGGCGTATCTGGAATCTTATGCGCAAGCTCATCGAAGCGTTGTTGATCGGCAGGCTGCAATACGCTGCGCTCCTGGCCGACCAAATCCTGGTTTTGCTCGTAAAAGGCTTTGTAGTCGCGGTAAAGCCGGGCATCTCCAACGCTCACACCAAGCTTGTAAAGCAGGCTGAGTTTGTTCAGTTCCGGATTGACGAACCCGGTCTGAACAATCTCCGTAATCTCCTTGTAGGTAACGCCGAGACGGCGCGCAAGCGCCTTGGCGGAATTCAGGCCGATTCGCTGCCCGGTTGAATCGACTGCTTCGGTAATCGCTTCTTCCTTATTCGTAAAACCATACAATTCATACCAGCGTTCAAGCGGATCAGGATTGGTGAATATAGCAACCTCCGCGGGCGATAGTCCGAGCGACTCCATGAAAATCGCCGCACGGTCGAAGGATTGCCACGGTGCGAACAGACTATCGCTGGGACGGAATACCTCGAGCAATTGGTGAAGCGGTGTCTCGAAATAATCACAGAACTTGCGCACAGTCTCGATCCAGAGGTCAAATGGCAAATTGAGCGGGTAGCGCGCTTTGTCCAACTTGTCGTAGGCTTCGCGGATTACGTTCTGCGGTTCGGCCAGCAGCTCTGCAGTAGTTGCCTCGCCAGTATCGTGTGCGGCATCTTTCGCCAGTCCGCCATAAGCTACATAATATTCGAGCACTTCGTTGACGATATCGATATACGGCATCGCTGTATGAGTATTTTCGCAGGTGAGCGCAATATGAGGCAGATCCGGCCGGCGTTCGACCAACACGTCGTATGGCTTCAGCGGCTGACCATCTGTGTTCCGGTGGGGATATTCCAGACCGCCGTGTGTCGTTTTCCAATATGTCAGAAAATTATCCCATTCCTTCGTTTCCGGATCGATGAACTGGAGCAGATCCACCAGATAGGCTGCCGGGCTCAGGACTGAACGGCAATGCTCGCACTCGCAGAAATCCATTGAGCCGAACAGCGACTCCATCGTCGGAAACTGCTTGATCAATTCGTTCTTAACGCTTTCCCGTACCTGCACAGGCGCTGAGATCCCCGCAACTGGCGAATTGCTTTCAAGTGTCTTGGCGATAGCAAACAGGTTATAAGTAACGCTGCTGACCTGCCGGGCTTTGCGGATGATCAGGGTAGCCTTGCCCCGTGGAGCAGGCTCTTTATAAATCTCCGCATATCTCGCATCAAACATGGCAACGAACTGCTCTTCCGCATATGCCATCACATCGAACGCAGAAGTTATATCCAGGGACATGAGAACCGGCATCGCCTCATCGCTGGGAGTAATCTGGTAGACACGTTGCAGGGTATGCAGCTGTTCTTGTGCGGTTTGGGTGTCGAGCGCTATACCTGCCATGATCTCCGGATGTGTCTTGAGAAATGCCGCCACGGGCGTTTCCCCCAGTCTAAAACCGTGTGCCACAGCATTCTTCAGCAGTGTAACAGTGGCATCATGTGCTGCAGGCAGCTTGTATTTCTCATCACTTTCAATCAGCCGATTCACCACTTGAGTGGGATAACTCAGTCGTATTTTGCGTGCCATATCCTCTGTGTAGGCGCTCAGTCGGTCTTCTACCTTCTCAGCAGCATAAGCAACAGGAATCAGCTTTTCGAGCTTTTGCCTGTCCGTATCGGTCAGCTCGGTAAGTCGATCCACTGGAATTTCCGCTTGCCCTAATATTTCTGCGACCCATGTTTCCGCACGATAATAATCCTGCTCCACCAGTTGCACGGGATCGCTAATTTGCCTCTGCAGCAGACGGGTGGTTATTTCTTCGCTGTTCCCGGCCAGGAATGCAAGCTTGCCCTGCAATTGCAGTCTGCTGATCTGCGTCTCGTTCAACCCGGCGTCGCGCGCTTCTTCCCATAGCTGGGTTGCGTCACCATGGTGGTTTAGATAGATGGAAGCAAATTTGTCCTGAATATCAAGCGGCAAATCTGAAGCCTTGAGCAGGTTGGCATAGGTCGAATGTGATCCTGGCGCCGGAATGTTCAAACGTACTGTACTGGCGAAAGTAGCAAACTGCTGTCCGAACTGTTCTACCTGCAAATCAGTGAGTTCTACGATACCCGCATCGCGCGCTTTTGTGAGTGCCTGTACAGCGGCATCCGGTTCTACCTGAGCCAGCAGCAACTTGTCCGAAGGCAAACCCACGCGCAGAAGCCCGTATAACGATTCTTGTGGCAGTTTCACATCGGTGTCGGCTGCCAGTCGTTCCGTTAAGGCAGCCAGCGCAATGAGCCGTGCATCCCAACCAGTTGCCCGGTTCAGCACAGTAAGATCCTGGTGCTCCTCGTCTTCTTTCACCTGAGCCAACGCTGTCATCTGGCCAATATGCGGTGTAAGGTCGGCTGCCATACGACGGTATTCTGCAGCCAGTGGCTGTAAATTACCGGGTGCAATCAGATTCAACACCACCGGTGATTCATGACCGAGATTATTCAGTGGCTTGGAAAGCAGAACCTCTTTGTTTGAGTTATCGACAGCACGCACCTCAAGACTCTGTGCCTGACCGCCTGAGTCGTAGGTAAAAGCATACTGACCACCCGCTAAGGTATCCGTCTCGGCCAATAACGTAGTTTTACCACCGAAGTCACGGCGATACAGGCGCAGTTTCAGTTTATTAGCAGGAGTGCCGTGCTCCAGCATGACAATGCCTTCGATTCGACGCTCAGCAGCTATCTTTTCAGCAACCGGTATGACGAGATTGACGATCTCCAGTGGCCTTGCATTACGAACAATGTCAGAGGAATGCAGCAATTTGCCATCCTTATTAATGACCGTTATAAGCAGATCAATGACCTTCACTCCCGGTAACAACTCGTAACGAATGGTGTAGAAACCCTGTGCATCGGTAATACCCTCACCCAATCGGACCACTCCCTGCTTCATCTCATGTGCGGCATGCACTCGCAGATCTTGCAGGAGCAGACCATCTTCACGCTGAACCTTTCCGCTGGCAACGAAAACTTCACAGGCGGTTTGCGGTACTGTTACAAAAATCTCCACCTTCTGATCCCCAGGTTGAAGTGATCCAATAGCCGTGCCAGTATCTAAAAGCTGGCCCTCTTTATTGACCATAAAAATAACTTCTATCTGCTGACCGGCAGGAAGTTTGCTGAAAAGTGTTTCATCAAAAGAGATATTGACAATACCTTGTTCGTCAGTGATGCCGGATCGAGTCAGCAAGGCGGCATTGTTCGCGCGGAATTGGGCTTCTACCCGAAGATTGGGTAATGTTGTACCGGTTACCTGATTCTTGACGATTCCGGTCAGAGTAAAGGTTTTGGGCTCGTTTTTTTCGACAATCAGATCGATTGTTTCTTCAGTCTTAGCAACTGATTTGCGAGCTTCCGTAACTATTTCGCCTTGCGGATTGAGCAGCCGAACAACCAGCCCGGGGCCTTTTCTTCCGTCAAATTGCCATGGGTAGGTAATGCGATAATTTTCCTTGGATAAGGGGGAAATTGATACAGGATTTCCCAGCGGAATAAGGTTGTTCGGGGTAATTTCGTCAAACGCGTGAACGGTAAAACCATCGCCAACGAAAGGTGTGTTGTCAGACCGGCGGATTGATCCACTGACGGTGCTAATCACTGATTGATCAGGTATTTCGATATCAGGAATAATGGTTACAGTTGCAATCGCTTTGAGCTTGCTCTGCAGATCATCTGCCAGGTTCTGTGCAAGCTTATCGATGGTAAAACCTCGCTCCCAGAACAGCTCTGCGAGATCATTTTGTATCCCGGGAATGGGAACAACCAGCCTGAGTAAATCGGAAAGCTTTCCATTGGTAATCATCAGCCGCAGGGAGCGACCGGTAATTGTGTAGTCAGGATACTTGAGTCTGATCAGTGCATTATTGAGTGCCTGAATTTCACCTTGGTTTAATTCTTCAAATAAAATGCCATGCGTCAGTATATGCTGCTGTAGTTGGTTGATCCCCTGAACAATATTCAAAAATTCGGTAAGAATGGCCAGTTTGTTATCTGGTTTGGTAAAGCGGATGACGGCTTTCATGTTGCATCTCCTTATGTGTTAATCCTTGCAAATGGTTACTTTTTGTTGTTTAACGGAGGCTGTGACAGCTTCCATCCGATAGAATCCAGATCAATTTCCTGCTACAATTCCGTTCTCACCCACAAATCAATTTTTGTGGCATATTCTTCATTTTCGTGCCACAAAATTTAATGCCATGCCAAAATCAGCCACCCAAACCGAAGTCCATCTCGATTCCCAAGGTCGGTTGGTTATTCCCGCGCCACTCAGACGCTCCCTTGGATTTGAATCAGGAGATAGCCTGATCGCTCGCATGGAAGACGGTCGTCTGGTTCTGGAAAAAGCCGGCACGATTAAACAGCGTCTCAAGAATCGTTTTGCCCGGCTACCGCCAACCATTAGTCTGGCTGAAGAATTGATTACGGAACGGCGCAAAGCGGCAAAACGGGAAGCGAGTGAATGACCGTCGTGCTCGATGCCTCTGCTTTGCTGGGCTTTTTGCAAAGCGAACCGGGCGGCGATCAGATGGAAGCGGTTCTGTCCGAAGCCGTCATTTCCAGCGTCAATTGGTCTGAAGTGGTGCAAAAATCGGTTGCGGCGGACGTACTTATCGATGGCATGCGCGAAGACCTGGAAGCTTTGGGTGCGAAGATTCTGCCTTTTACCGCCGAGGAAGCCGAAATCGCTGGACAACTCTGGCTGCAAACCCGTCAGGCAGGCTTGTCGCTGGGAGATCGTGCCTATCTGAGCCTGGGCATCCGGCTGCAAGCGCCGGTGCTGACCGCCGATCAAATCTGGACCACACTGAAATTGCCGATTACTGTTCATAGCATTCGTTCACCTATCTAATATCATGTACCGCCTCATCCGGCGGAACCCATTTCATGGTGTCCGCCCTACGCGGCTTTCCATACATTTCGTTGTATGTCCTATATAATTTGCACATACAGTCATTACAAAAGGTCATCCCATGAAAGCAGCCGATCTCACTGTCGATGAATTGCAGGCATTGATCCGGAAAATCGTGCATGAAGAAATACAAGCCCTCATGACCGATCCCGATCAATATCTGGAACTCACCGATGAAATCCAGGCAAGGATTGAATCATCGCTAAAATCTTCCGATCGCATTCCGCTCCAGGCAGTAAAAGACAGGCTCAAGCTCGTTTGAACGATCACGTCCAATTCACCCCGCAAGCGCTTGAGGATATTGCCCAGCTGGATACCCCTGTTGAAAAAAGAATCATGGATAAGATTCAATGACTTGCTGAACACTA
Source organism: uncultured Chitinophagaceae bacterium (assembly GCA_964527735.1). Lineage (GTDB taxonomy): Bacteria > Bacteroidota > Bacteroidia > Chitinophagales > Chitinophagaceae > JBEBVQ01. The sequence continues at coordinate 19,264 of CAZGPG010000040.1, forward strand.
CGATCAAATTCAACCCGAAACATTGACAGGTGCTTTCGCGAATTTGTACAAACTGCGTGCCGGTCATTGGCGCATCCTCTACACCATCGATGCGGCGCAATGCCAGCTCACCATCCACGTAGTCGCCCATCGCAGCAAAGTCTATAAAACCTGATTTCAGCATCCGCCTCTCGCACGACATAACCAACCCCAATCCCATTTGCATTCCCATCTCCTCTCCCTGCTGCAAAACCGGTTTCACGTAGGTGGATGCCGCCAGGCGATCCACCAAAAAAGGATGCTACGCTCCCATATTCGTTACGCCCTTGTTACCTCAGCTCACTCTCTCCACAGGCTTCATCGGTGCTTATCCTACTGTTCCCGCCCCAATCCCGTGCATAGATGCCGTTTTCAACGTAGCGATGGAACGTGGAAAAAGGCCACTCCGCGACTTTGGCAACATGGCCATGCTTCACCGGATTCCAATGCACATAGTCCACATGATTCGCCAAATCCCTTTCGTCACGGATCGTGTGCTCCCAGTACCGCCGATGCCAGATACCCCGCTCATGACGCCGTTTTCTCACTGTCGAAAGCCGCTCGCCTTTCGGCAGGCTCTTGACGAACAACAGCTTGATCAAACGCCAGCGAGTCGCGTAATCCGCATCGCCCGGCGGCAGCGTCCATATGCAATGCAAATGGTCGGGCAACACCACCCACGCCACGATCTCGAACGGATACCGGCGCTTCACCCGGCGCACCGCTTCCCGCAACCGATCAATCTCCACAACCAGCAAATCCCGCTTTCGCTCAAGCAAAGCCACCGTAAAAAAATACGTCCCGCCCGGAACCCAGTTCCGCCGATAATCAGGCATCCTCCAACCCCACTCAAAACCAACACACCAATTCGCCGATCATTTGCGTAGGGCGGATTCGGAGCGCAGCGACAATCCGCCATAGTCATACGTAATCCCCCAATCATTCGATACCAGACCCGCAAATGATGGCGGATTGCTTCGCGAATCCGCCGTACGTGGTACGTGGTACGTGGTACA
>CAZGPG010000041.1:0-20158 GCA_964527735.1 uncultured Chitinophagaceae bacterium
TTTTACTGGTCAATTTGCTCCGGCATAAGGTGGTCAGTTTGATCGGCGCTTACACGGGTATACAATGAAATGCAATTATCGTCAACATACATTGTCAGCGCCTGTTTTTCTCCTAATAGTGAAAAACTTTACATGTCAGGCAGTGGCATCATGCAGTGTGATATAAGCTCCGGCAACTTGTCTACGATCCTGTCTACGTATAAACCTATTGGTGCCAACAGCGGTGACTTTAAAAGAATGAAGCTGGCGTCTGACGGAAAGATATATTTCGCGGGTAGATTGGGCATCTATTTAGATGCAATCATCAATCCGGATGCAGACGGCGTTAACGCCGGATGGCAGGCTGATGTCATACAACTGGCAGCGGGGGCGAATACAACTCTGGGTCTTCCCACGTCAGTTCCTGTCTTCCGGCGGGATACGGTAACGCATGATCTCCTGATTACCCTGGATTGTTTTTCATCCTGGCCGGAGCTGATGCCTTATGATACCAGCGGCTGGGATTATACCTGGAATGACGGCAGTACGGCCAGACACCGTACCATCACCCAGCCGGGGATTTATTGGGTGAAATATTTCCTTCCTTCCTGCACGTACGTTACGGATACGTTTCATGTTGTGCTCAAAACCGGCCCGCTGCCGGAAGTGCACAGCAGCCTGAGCTGCAAAAATACCCCGTCGGGCAAAGCGTGGGTTTTCTTTGATGCCAGTGATACGACAAGCTACCGGATCGCGTGGAGCAGTCCTTCGGATGCTGCCATACTATCCGCCACAGACAGCTTGCTGCATGTGCCCGGAGGGAACTACCAGGTACGGATTATCGCACCGGATGGCTGCGATACCACCATCCCGGTGACTATTGATACCGATAACTATACCGTTGCTTTTGCAACAGACAGTTTGCTCTGCGAAAAACAGGCGTACACGTTTCAGAATACTTCAACAGGGAATATAACGGCCTGGCAATGGGACTTTGGCGATGGCGGCACTTCTTCGCTGCAACACCCGGAACACAGCTATGCTATACCCGGCAGTTTCCGTATCACATTGATCGCATCCAATAACACACCCTGCACTGATACCTTTTACCGGGATGTAATTGTGGATACCCTGCCAACACTCAGCATCTCCAAAGACAAAGATGAGATATGCTCCGGTGAAGGCATTACTTTTTATCCGTCCGCTTCGACAGGTCTTGCATCTTTAAGCTGGGATTTCGGTGACGGACGCAGTGAGGAGCAAGCTATCTCCGGCATCACACATTTATACGAAAATCCCGGTGCATATCCGGTGATACTGGCGGGACATTTCCGTGCCTGCCCGGATACTACGGTCAGCGATACGATCTATGTAGCTCCGTTGCCGGAAGTCAGTCTCGGACCCGACACGGCGATCTGCCCCGGCGATGCGATCCGCCTGGCGAACCTGGAAGCAGGAAAGGAAGGGGATCAATACCGCTGGAGCACGGGCGCTGCAACGGCAACGATCCCGGTGCAGGAACCGGGAGAGTACTGGCTGCAGGTTATTTCGGCGCATGAGTGTACGGCGACGGATAGCATCACGATCCACCGCTCGTGCTATATAGACCTGCCGAATGTCTTTACGCCGAACGGCGACGGTGTGAATGATTATTTCTTCCCACGCGGGTTACTGACCCGTGGTGTGACGAATTTCCACATGCAGATTTTCAACCGTTGGGGGCAGATAGTGTATGAATCCCGTAATCTTACGGACAGGGGATGGGACGGTCGCTTCAACGGTGATCCGGTGCAGGAAGGGGTGTATGTGTACCACGTATCGGCCGGATTCCGGAACGGTGGGGTGGAGCGGTACCAGGGGAATGTGACGCTGCTGCGGTGATCATGAATTTATGATGGGATGCGTAGAGACGCGATGCGTCGCGTCTCCCCAAAAACGCGATTTATCGCGTCTCCATTTATTGTGCAAGGGATATCAATTCACCAGCAACAGGTTCACACACCGCTGCATGATATTGAATGCAATTTCTGCCATCAGGTTTTCCTTATCCAGCGTGGGGTTTACCTCCGTGATTTCGAAGCAGCATATCTTATGGCTTTGCATGAACGAAGCCATGAGGTCTTCGGCCTCGCGTTCTTTCAGCCCGTTGCTCACCGGTGTGCCCGTACCTCTTGAGATAGCGCTGTCGAGACTGTCTACATCAAAGGATACATAGATGTCATCGCATTGGTTGAGATGCATCAGGGCCTGCCTTACGGTATTGGCTACACCTTTCCGGCGTACTTCCTGTACGGGTATGACTTTGATATTATGGCGCTTGATCAGGTACTCTTCTTCTTTTTCATAATCGCGCAATGCGATAAAGACAATATCCTCCGGCTGGATCATCGGGTTGATTTTTGCAACTCCTTTGATCTTGTTCCACAGCTCGGCTGTTTTTGCGTCAGGATTATGCACCTGGTTTTCGATGTTGTCCAGGCCCAGCGCTGCGGCCAGCGGCATGCCATGCATATTACCCGAGGGCGTGGTATAAGGTGTATGCATATCGGCATGAGCGTCTATCCATACAACCCCCAGGCGATTTTTGGGCTTTGCCATTCTGATGCCGGCGATGGTGCCTCCTGCCGTACTGTGGTCGCCGGCGATCACAAGCGGGAAGAGCCCGGATTTCAGCGTATTGGATACAGCCGCCGAAACCCGCTCGTACATGGTCAGAATGCCTTTGATACGTTTGGCGTAAGGAGATTCGACCGGTTCGTACAGCAGGCGGTTTTCTGTTTCAAGCGTTTCTGTCGGGAAGTTTACAAAGAAGCTGCTCATATAGTCGAGGGCAGCAATCTTGATGGCATCGGCGCCGAGGCTGGCGCCCCGCGTACCTGCGCCTATTTCCGATTTCACTTCTATGATCTTGATATTACGCATATTACCTCAAATGTAGGAAGTTAAATTTGAAAATTTGAAAATGTGCTAATTTGAAAATGTCCAGGGTAACGTAAACATTGCCCTCATTGTCTCATTTTCAAATTCCCAAATTATTAAAACGGGTACCCGATCGCAATATTCAGGATCAGGTTCTCATTGCGCCACTGCTTGTCGCCGAAGTCGATCCGGTTAAGCACCCATCCGCTGTTTTCAGGTATGTAAGGTTTTTTCAGCGGGAATGCAGCATCCAGCCGGAGCGTGAAGATACCACCGATGTCCAGCCGGGCGCCGGCCCCTGAGCTGACCGCAATATCATGCCCGAAGCGGCTCCAGGTAATATGTCCGTTTTCGTATTCCGGGTCTGCCTTGAACAGCCATATATTTCCCGCATCGGTAAACAGGGCGCCATTCAGCCCTATAGCTCCCGAAAACAAATGCAGCATAGGGAAGCGGTATTCGCCATTCATTTCGAGTTTGACATCGCCGGTCCGGTCTATGAAATTAATATTATTGAGATCGGGTACACTGCCCCCGGGACCTAAATTGCGCACGCGCCATCCCCGGATGCTATAGGCCCCACCCACAAAATATTGTTTTACGTAAGGCAGCGCTTCCGATTTGTCATATGGTATGCCTACGCCGCCGTAGAAGCGCAGCGCAGCGGTTGAACCGCGGAACATCCGGTAATGGCGCGCGTCAAAATCAAATTTTACATACTGGGCGTACTGGAAGTTAAAGGTATTGTTTACCGTTCTGCCAATACCGTTAATGCCCGACATCAGTGCGCCGGCTTCTTCGAGGCCTACACGGACGTAAGAATATCCATATCGTGCCGAAGGGCGTCCCTGGTCCGTAAAGGTGAAGTAAATGTTTTCGCCTTCTATGAAATTGGGCTTATAACTGTTGCGCAGGAACTGGTTAATATCCAGCAGCCGCTGGAAGGAATCCGTAATGCTGGGCAGGCGGAGGATGCTGATAAAGGCGGGAGAGATATCCCAGGTCTTGGTCGGCGTTTCCCGCCAGTTGTAGGTAATGCTGGCGGTTGTGTTGGTCATTGTAAAATAATTCACGCGATCCAGCAGGTTCACGCCCACGCCCAGGATGGTACGTGGCAGATTGGCCCTGCTGAAACGCGAGGTATTCAGCGGTACCAGGAATTTTGGGAACACCAGGTTGGTATTGAACCCGAAATTGCGCGACAACAGGTAAAAGCGCTTGTACAGCTCGTCTGATATCTGTGGGGCATATCCGGTTTCTATACCCCCGCTTACCGTTGTCGAAAGCTGATTACCGCCTTTCGCCAGGTTGCGGTTGCGGAAACCCAGGCTGACAGCGCTGCCCAGCGAATACGTAGATCCGCTGGATACTTCAAAGTTGGTGGAAACATCGAACTTCCTCGTCGGGTTGAGCACGACGAAGCAGCGTAATGTTTTCTCCGATTTTGCGGTGGTATCTTCTATTAGATATATGCGCACATACTGGAAAAGCCCCAGCTCATTCAGTTTGGTAATCGTCTGGTCGTACAAGTCCTGGCTGAACAGTTTGCCTTCCACAAGGTAAATATGTTTCAGTAGCACCGGTTCCCGTACGTAATAATCATGATACCGGAAGGTAACGCCCCCGAGCTGTTTTTCGATCATGGTGCTGTCACGGATATCCTCACGGCTCACGAAATCGGGGAAGACGTGCACCTTCCCGATCAGGTATTGGCGGTAGGCGTCCGGGTCTTCGGTGCGTATGGTAACGGTGATGTCTAAAGTCGGTTTTTTTTCCTGCCGTTGCAGGGTAAGGAAGTTGACCGCACTTTCAAACGGATTGGCAAGATCCCGGAAATAGGCTTTATTCAAGGTATCGATCAGGAAGGTAATATTCTCCTGCGAAAATTTATAATAACCCTTGTTGCGCATAAAGGTGGCAATCCGGCTCCGTTCCGTCTCCAGCAGCTCGTACCGGAACTCCCTTCCTTTTCTCAGTACGGAATATTTCATGGCTTCCGTAATGACGGCATTTACGTAAGAGTTGTCTACATCGGCAGCCACTTCATTGATCAGGTAATTAGTACTGGTCTCCACCCGGTAAGTAACGAAAGCTTTCTTTTTTCTGAACCGTACCGTATCCGATACCCGGGCATAGAAATATCCCCGGTTGAACAATTGCGCTTTCATAAATCCCGCTGATTGCCGCTGCAGTGCACTATCATAGATCACCGGCGCTTCAGCAAACCTTTTTTTCGGCTCGTCCAGGAGTGAATCTTCCCGCCGGTATTTCTCATAACGATTATTGTATGCCCAGGTCCGCAATGGAATGAACCCGAACATATAGGAATTGGGCTTTTGGACGATCAGCGAATTGAGCTGATCTTTAAACTCTCCCTTCCGGGTAATGCCCTGATCGGATTTGAGTTGAACGGAATTTTTACGCAGCAGGTATTCTCCCTCTTTCAGATGTTTGGTGGGATTACAGCCGGAAACGACCCATAGCAGCAGAAAAACCACCGGTGGTATAGCCCGTGCAATGATATTTTTTCTGCGGTATAGGTAGCCGGTTGATGCCAATTATATAGTTTTGTACGGATGTTATCCAAATCCCAGGCCAAATATATCCGTTCTTTAGCAGAGCAAAAATACCGGAAAGAAAATAATGTCTACCCGGTAGAAGGGGATAAGCTGGTAAAAGAATGGTTATCCTCACCGGCAACCGTCCGTATGGTTGTCGGGTTGGAGGCATGGATGCAAACCAATGAAGCATTACTACGCCGCCATCCCGAAGCCGAGGTTATAACGGTGACGGAGGATGAGCTGGCCGTCGTCTCTTCTTTAAAGACACCCAACCAGGTATTGCTGGTAGCCGAAATGCCGGCGCAGACGGGTGCATTGCCAACCGATGAATGGTGCCTGGCCCTGGATACGATCCAGGATCCCGGCAATCTGGGCACGATCATCCGGATTGCCGACTGGTTTGGCATCGGACATGTGGTGTGCTCGCCCGATTGTGCGGATGCCTTCAATCCCAAAGTGATACAGGCTGCTATGGGCGGGCATCTCCGGGTACAGGTACATAAAACGGATCTCCTGTCTTTCATCGCCGGTGTGCAGGCGCCGGTGATCGCAGCGTCCCTCTCAGGCGGCAATGTCTATGGGATGGAGCCGCTGCCGGCAGCGGTATTGCTGATCGGCAACGAGTCAAGGGGCTTATCGCAGGATCTGTTGCAGTTGGCTACCCACAGGGTGATGATCCCGCGACGGGGTGGGGCAGAGTCGCTGAATGCGGCTGTCTCGGCAGGGATACTTTGTGCGCTCCTGATGCCCGGAACCTGAAATAGTTGTAAATTTAGGGTAATCAGCTAATGCATATTGCGAAGAGCCATCTGCTAATCAGCTAATTATCACATCAGCTAATTTAACCCAGGGTATCATGAAATCTCGCTTATTAATTCTGATATTATCCCTGCTATCCGGTTTGCCACTACTGGCGCAGCGGGAGCCAGGCGTATTAAGGGTGCGTTTTGACGACCAGCACCCGCTGACGATAGCCGTAAACGACCGGCGCTTTCCCAAAACGGCGACCAGCTTTACGATCGGAGACCTGCCCCGGAGACGAAATCATCTTGATGTTTATGAATACCGGGCTTACAAAGACGGCGGCGGACATGCGAAACTCATATTCTCCGGCCGGGTACGTGTTCGTTCCGGTATGGTCACTTATTGTATTGTGGAACGAACCACGGGCCGCGTGAAGATCTATAGTCGCGAGCCTGCAGGCGGAAATGATTATTCAGACCCTGTTTTTGACGGGGGACGGATCGTACCTGCGCCTTCTGTCCCCGCGGGGACTCAGCAATCTCTTGCTATACCGCTATCTGTCGACAGCTTGAAGAAACTGGAAGCCCATGTGAACATACTGATCACAGATGCGGACAAAGATGAATTTTTACAGCAGGCACTGACCGGTTTATCGGTGCAGACCGAACAGGTACGGAAAATGTTATCCTGGTTCGGATCCGAAAAAGGCAAACTGTTTTTTGCGAAGTGGGTATATAACCAGGTATCCGACCCCGATAAATTCCCATCCCTGCTGGATGTGTTCATTTACGAAGGTTCACGGCAGGAATTGCGGGATTATATAAACCCGTAGAGACGTAGCATGCTACGTCTCTACAGGATGTGTTCATTTACGAAGGTTCGCGTCAGGAATTGCGGGATTATATACACCCGTAGAGACGTAGCATGCTACGTCTCTACACGCGGGGGAACGTTATATCATATTCACACTGCGCTGCACAAATTCCGTCAGGTCGGCGCCGGTCAATAACCCCTGTGATATCAACGCCAGATCGAATGCCTGTTTGGCCAGTTGCGCCCGGGTGTTTTCGTCGTCTGTTTGCAGAATTTTATGGATCAGCGGGTGGTTACCATTCACCGATACTTTGTACTGATCCGGCATGGAACCGTAAAAACTCATACCACCCCCCATTTTGGACATGTCCTTCATCCGCCGCATAAACTCATCCATCGTTACGGTTACCGGCAGTGCTTCCGGGCTGAGGTATTCAATGTTAACCGTCATGTTGGGTTTCTGTATGGCGCCTTCGAAGATGGTTTTTACAGAAGTGGCCTGCTCTTCATCCAGACTTTGCTCGTTTTGTTCGTCTTTGACGATGAGCTTGTCGATCACATCCGAATCCACCCGTTTCAGTGCGGTCTTTTCCAGCTTATGCTCCAACTGGCTGATAAAGTGATTGTCGATCGGTGAATCCATCACCAGCACATCATATTCTTTCTTATTGGCCGATTGTATGAACGAATCCTGCCGGGCTGCGTCTGTTGTGTACAGATATACAAGCTGGCCGTCTTTATCTTCCTGGAAAGGCTTCACTTTTTCCCGGTATTCATCCGGCGTATAAAATTCATTTTTCGTGTTCACCAGCAGGGCAAAATCTTTAGCCCGGTCGTAGAATTTCTCATCGCTGATCATGCCGTATTTCACAAACAGGCCAATATCCTGCCATTTTTCCTGGAAGGCTTTCCGGTCTTTACGGAAGAGCTCATTCAGCTTGTCGGCTACCTTTTTGGATATATGGTTGTTGATCTTTTTTACATTGCTGTCGGCCTGCAGGAAGCTGCGGGAGACGTTCAGCGGGATGTCCGGAGAGTCGAGCACACCATGCAGCAGCATCAGGTATTCGGGGACAATGTCTTTTACCTCATCAGTAATGAACACCTGGCGTGAGAACAATTTGATCTTGTTCCGTTGCAGATCAAAATCCCCTTTGATCTTCGGGAAGTAAAGTACACCGGTCAGATTGAACGGGTAGTCTACATTCAGATGGATCCAGAACAGCGGGTCTTCGGAGAAGGGATATAGCTCTTTATAGAAATTCAGATAGTCTTCGTCCTTCAGATCCGTAGGCGATTTGGTCCAGATCGGGTGGGTGTTGTTGATGATATTGTCCACCTCTGTTTCCTTGAATTTCGGTTTGCCGTCAGCGTCTTCTCCGTCCGGTTCTCTTTCGGTTTTTGTGCCGAATTTGATCGGTATGGGCAGGAAGCGGCAATATTTGTTCAGGATTTCTTCCAACCGGTGTTTGGCAAGGAATTCCTCCGATTCCTGGTTGATATGCAGGATGATATCCGTGCCTCTTTCCGTACGGCTGCCCGGTGTGATCTCAAATTCGGTGCTGCCATCGCATATCCACCGTGCAGGCTCGGCATCTTCCTGGTAAGAGCGGGTTTGTATCTCTACCTTGTCGGCCACCATAAAGGCAGAGTAAAAGCCCAGCCCGAATTTGCCGATCAGCTCCTGTGCATCTTTGGCCTCTTTAAATTTTTCGACAAATTCTGTAGCGCCGGAGAAGGCGATCTGGTTGATGTATTTTTTGATCTCTTCAGCGGTCATACCGATGCCGCGGTCGGAAATAGTGATGGTTTTTGCGGCTTCGTCCAGCGCGACCTCCACCTGTAAATTGCCTAATTCGCCCTGGTATTGCCCCAACGATGAGAGGCGTTTTACTTTTTGCGTGGCGTCCACCGCATTCGAAACCAGCTCCCGGAGGAAAATTTCATTATCAGAATACAAAAACTTCTTGATGATCGGGAAGATGTTTTCGGTATGGATGGAAATGGTTCCTTTTTCCTGCATGGTTATTTAATTGAGAATTGAAAATTGAGAATTGAAAATGGACGTTGATCCATTTCGAACCGTAGAGATCAAATTATGTTCCGGAGTGGTTTGGATTGCCAAAATGGCAGAAAGGTATGTGTGAAGGGCTAACAGTAAGTCAAATGAATTTATAAATTTGTTCAATGAAGGGAATTGTTTCTATTGTAATTGCTTTACTTGCATACGCTCCTGCCGCGTTTTCGCAAAGCCCGGATAAGGGATCGGTATCCGCAGAAGACATCCGCGAACAGGCAATCGTACACACAGAAACCGCAACAAAGTATTACTACGACGGCGACTTTACCCGGGCGCTGGATTATTACTTCAAGGCGCTGCCGCTGGCGCAGTCCGTCGGTGATCAAAGGACGGAGGCGGTTTCCTACCACGGCATCGGCTCAGTATATATGGAAACAGAGAACTACGACGACGCGATAACCTACCTTGGGAAGGCGCAGCACCTGTTCGCCGGCATCGGCGCGGATAAGAACCTCGGGCGGGTACTGAACACCATTGGCAGCGTATATTATATGCAGGCCAAAGATTCATTAAGTGAAGTGTGTTATACGCAGGCACTCAAGGTGTGCCAGGCAGTTAATGATTCGGCCTGCCTCAACGACGGCTACAAAAACCTGGGCGCATTGTATTTCGAAATGGGAGGGAGGGGCGATACCATAAAAGGGGCTGCATTCATCAAAAAAAGCCTGGATTATATCCGGCCTACAGATACGTTGAACCTTTTCCAGGGCCGCCTGAGCCTGGCCGAGCTATACGTCTACGGTGGTTACCTGTCTGAGGCAAAGCCCTACCTGGATTATTGCGCCCGGCTTTTGCCGCATATAAGCGCCCTGCCCGTTATTGACGATTACTATTACTGCCTGCACCGGTACCATATGCAGACCGGGGATTTCCGCCAGGCGCTGGACGATTACAAGCTTTATAAAATTTTCCAGGACAGCATACTCAACATTGAGATCAGTCAGCAGCTTGCGGAGTTGAACGTACAATACGAAACCGGACAAAAGGAAAAGCAAATCCAGTTGCTGCATAGCCGGAATGAAAAGCAACGGTTGATGATCATCATCATGATACTGACAACCGGCATGCTGGCCATGCTTGGATACTTGCTGTTTGTCCGCTACAAAAGACGGCAGAAAAGAAAGAAATACCAGGAACTGCAAATGCAGAAAGAAGCCGAACGGGTGCGTATTGCACGGGATATGCACGATGAGATCGGCGCCGGGCTTACCCGTATTGTCATGCGGAGCGAACAGGTAAAGCGGCGCCTCCAATCAGGCAATGAGACGCCCGGCCAAAACGGCATAGTGGAAACGCTGGAAAAAATGGCGGATGAATCGCAGGAGATCAGCCGTAATATCGGTGAAATAATTTGGGCCCTGAACCCGAAAAATGATTCTTTCGACAGCCTTTGGGCCTATATCCGAAGCTATGCTTTTGAATACCTGGAAGAGGTAAACATTGCCTGCAATATTCATTTTCCCGATAACATTCCTCAGGTGCCGGTATCACCGGAATTGCGGAGAAATACTTTTTTAATTGTCAAGGAGTCGCTGCACAATATTGTAAAGCATTCGGACGCAACAGAAGTGGCCTTATCCCTGAAGCTTGCTGCCGACCGGTTTTCGGTCTGTATCAAGGACAATGGAAAGGGAGTGGCGCCGGGCATTTCAGGCAGTGGCAACGGTTTGGAGAATATGAAGAAACGCACCGAAGAGATCGGAGGGAAATTCTCGATGGAAACGCATGCCGATGGCGGCGCCATCATTGCGGCAGAGCACATCCCGTTCCGAAATACAACGAAAGTGTGATTGTGCCGGCGCATTTTCTTACGCTACTTTGTAAACGAATATGAATCCGATTAAGATAGCCATCGTTGAAGACGATATTGAATTCCTGAAAGGAATCAGCCGCACGCTTACCCTTAGTGGAGAAGTGGATGTGCTGGATACCTATGCGAATGCCGAAGATTTCATCAAACAGGCAGAAACACTGAATCCTGAGATTGTGCTGATGGATATCGGGCTGCCTAAGCTCAGCGGTATTGAATGCATTAAATATCTGAAGCCGCGTTTGCCCAAAATCCAGTTTTTAATGTGGACAACATTCGACGACGACGAGAAAATATTCGACGCGCTGAAGGCAGGAGCAAGCGGGTATATCCTGAAAACCGCTACGGCACAGCAATTGATACAGGCCATATGTGAGCTGTACAGGGGCGGCTCGCCTATGAGCAGCAGCATAGCGCGGAAGGTAATCGATTCATTCCATGCGCCTGAAGTCAGGCAATCAGCATATAACCTTACTGCCCGCGAAAACGAGATACTCGATTTGCTTGCTAAGGGCTACCGCTACAAGGAAATCGCTGTGAAGCTGTTTCTGAGTATCGAAACAGTGCGTTCGCACGTACACCATATATATGAGAAGCTGCAGGTTTCTTCACGCACCGATGCGCTAAACAAGGTGTACAAACGCTCCTGAATTCCAACGAAAGTGTGATTGCCGGGCAATAGTTATCCCTTCATCTTTGTAAAAAAATATACAACATGAAAACAAAAAGCTATACCCCGGGAAAATTCCTCTTTGCAGTGGCCTGCGCATTTGTAATGAATACCGGCGCTGCGTTTGCGCAAACCTGGCAGGCTCTTCCGTTTACCTATGGGCCGGCAGGCCTGCTGGAGGCAGGTACGCGAAGGGTTTATGCTTCGGCAAAAGGTAATACCGTCATCACGGCATACTCGAAGGATGTCAGCCCCACAGAATCGCATATTTCCACAGACGGCGGCACTACCTGGAATCTTGCACTCGCGGGCAAACCCGTTGAAACAGCTTTGTTCCTGCCGAATGGTAATATCCTCCTTGCCACGTCCCGGAGATATCTCACTACAAATACTTTCGTTGCGGATAGCCTGTTCCGTTCCGGCGATGGCGCCAACTGGGCGAATCTCGGCGTCTACTCCACTGACGGAGGCGACAAAGGGGATTATGCCGTTTCGGATGACAATAAAGTTTTCATCCCGCGCAGTGACGGATTGAACGGTCCGTACTTCGATGTGTCGGCGGATAATGGTGACACATGGACGGCTACTGGCAATCTCACCAATGGCATTAACTCTGTAGCTGTAAGCGCCACAGGAGATACGATCATTGTGGGAAATACCAACGGTGTGAGATATTCCCATGACGGGGGCGCAACCTGGAACGACGCCACCGGCGGAGGCTGGGGGCACTCGGAAAATGGCGGGGCCGCCGTTCTTCCCAATGGCGATGTGTACGTAGCGGGGCCTGGCAAGATCTACAAATCAACAGACGGCGGGCAAACTTTTTCGGATCTTACTCCCGATCCCTGGATCGTGATGACCGGCATTTCACATTTTCATTATCACAGGCCAAGCGCTAAGTTCTTTATCAAAAACGGCCCCTATGGCCTTTTGGAATCAGCCGACTGCATTACATGGACAGGTGTTCCAGCCCTCGAGGCCGGAGGAATAACCGATTTGGCATACAGTGAAAACTATATTTATGCAAGCTCGGCGGCCAGTGATACTTTATATCGCTACGAAATCCAGGGCGTGACAACAGGGGTTGCAGAAAACAGATTTCAGCAGTCTGATGTTCAGATCTATCCCAATCCTGCACATGGTTTTGTAACTGTCCATAATATTCCGGTCGGTTCTACCGTAAGGTTGCTGGATCTTGCAGGAAAAGTGGTGTACAGTGCTACGTCAGCAACAGAAAGCCTGAACATGCGTACAGATGGATTGGTAAACGGTATTTATATCGTGCAGGTTGAAAGCCGGGAAGCAATGGTCGCCAGGCGACTTGTGATCAATAACTAAAATCATCCGGTGCGTGGATATTACTGTAGTAAGAAAAAAGCGGTTGCCTTACCCACAAGGCAACCGCTCACTACTACGACACAGAAAGCTATAACAATCATAATACCGACGTCACCGGCGCTGCCGCCATTCCCGCAGGCGACGCACCCACATCATGCCGCGTAGGACGACGCAGCCCCTGCCACACCGCCAGCAGATGCGCCGCTTCCACCAGCCGGTGGAGCGCCGCCATCATACCCGGGGCATCACAGTCATCATCTACCGCCGCAGGCGTACAATCCGTCAGCGAGTAGCTGAACAGATCATACAACTCCGTGAGCCATACCCCCGGCGCACGATCCGCAAACAAATCCCGGAACACTACACCCGGAGCGCCAAACTCCGCACGGCTCAGATGATTCGGGAAATACACCCAGGCATCCGCGCCCTCATGCGGACAGTAGAGCGACTGCGGCGGCATGCCCGCACCGCCATCCCGTGCTTCCAGCATATGCAGTACCCACAGCGGAGTGGGGTAGCCGCGCAGCAGCGCTGCGCACGACACCAGCCGGCACACCGCCACATAAAAATCCAGGTGACGACCCGTCTCCGCCACCGGCCAAGACGGCGCAGACACCACCGCCTGCAGCCAGCGACCGATACGCTCCCGCGCCTCCGGCAGCGGGTACGAGCGGAAAAACGCCACCACCACCGGCAGCGGATCGGCACGCTCTTCGGCGCTCAGGCCCACCGGCATTGCAGGCAGGTACGGTAAAGCCGCCTCGTCCTTTCGGGGCGCAGCCGGAGTAGTCTCAACTACCGCCTGCATCACCCTTTTCAGCACACCTTCGCGCTCATACAATACAATTGCCTCACTGTGCAGGTTGATCCGCGGGTGTGCGCCCGAAGCCAGTTGACGCACCAGCCCCTCATGCGTCAGCGCCAGCAGGCGTACCGATGCATGAGCCGAAAGGCTGCGCTCCAGCGCGCGGAGGGCAGAGAGATTATTGAGCAGGGTAGCGCCTTCCGGCAGTACCACCAGCAGCTCGCACGACAGGCGGAAGTCCGTCGCCGGATGTTGCTCCACCACCGACAGGTTCCGCCGCAGCGTGGTCGTTGCCAGGCTGCCGAGGTAAAGCACCAGCAGCGGCTGCAGTTGTTTTACCAGTTGCTTGCGTACCCCGTTGAGGGCTTCTCGCTCCCTGCCGGTAAAATGATCTATTGAACTCTTTAGCTTCTTCATTTTGTTTATGTTTTTATAAGTTGGAAGAATGCACAGCTTCGCCACCACCACGAACATCGCGGTTGGAGGGCAGTTGCCCCTTGTAAGGAAAAGCTGTAAAAACTGGATGAAGAATCTTCCCCGTGGATACCGACGGGCAATAAGATGAGGAACGCCTTGTTATGGATATAATAAGGGCGTGGAACTCAACTTACCTGTTCGAAGGTACTGGCATACCCATAGTACGATAAGCGAGACCACGCCCGGGCCGTGGACTACTTCACCTATCATCTCGTACTATTGAAAAGTGCCAGTTTTCGAACAGAGATTCCAAGTAAATGGCCATTATGTTTTTGTGACGCGTCACGCGACACAACTCGTTGTATCTGAGTGCAAAGCAACGGATTATTCCGTTTTAAAAAAAGAACGGAAGGAAAAAAGTTTGGACGATTTGAGTGCGGGTATACAATAGCGCTACACAAAATCCTTATTATTATGAATCGTGCACGTCCATTTCGATGTTCAAAGAATATCTATATCTTAACACCGCCTGTCTCTATTAGGAGATAGGAATATTTTACCGGCCTTTTACACAACTATATTTACGCTGTATAAGCTTACATTTGATCATAACATTGAAGGGAGATGGTCAGGAAAATATACGACGGCTGTAGTGTAAAAGACCTCAGGCAACTGCCGGGCATTAAACAAGAGTATGGACAATGGTAATACAAGAGTATGGACAATGGTAATATTTGATAGCATATAGGAATTTCACGATGAAAAGATAGCTCTATAAAAAATCGTGTCTTAAAGAGAACAATGAAATTATGGTAAGACTAAAGCGATTGATAAGAAAGTATTATTCAATATCTTTGTGTGTTGCTCAGAGTTAAGCATGTTATAAAAAGTTCAAACTTAATCATTGTGACGAATTCAATTATCAACCAATTTTCTGTGGTGGATTTGTTCTGCGGAATTGGAGGCCTTACCCACGGTTTCGTTAAAGAAGGTTTCGATGTCGTTGCAGGCATTGATTTTGACAATTCTTGTAAATATGCTTTTGAGAAAAACAATAAGACGTATTTTTTACATAAAGATATAGGGTTGCTTTCTGCCGACGAATTGGCGGAAATCTTTGGTGAGAAACGGAAAATATTAATTGGCTGCGCTCCATGCCAACCATACTCGATATTCAATCGGAAAAAGGGTACAATGGAGAATTCAGATTCCGATCCCAGATGGAAATTACTTTATTCCTTTTCTTCCTTGATTAAGGAAACCAGACCCGAAATAATATCTATGGAGAACGTTCCGCTTTTGAAAAACTACAGAGGTGGAGAAGTCTTTAATGACTTCGTAGTATCTCTAGAAAAGATAGGTTACTATATAACGTATAGTATTGTCAACGCCCAAGATTATGGCGTGCCACAAAGAAGAAAACGGTTGGTATTGCTGGGATCTTTACATGGCAAAATTGAAATGATTTCTCCAACACACAAAAAGGAAAATTATGTTACAGTCAGGAACGCTATAGGCGATTTGCCACCTATTCAAGATGGTGAAGTTCACTTTAAGGATAGTCTGCATAGAGCCAGAAAGCTAACGGATATTACAAAACGGCGGATTCAAGCCACTAAAGAAGGTGGGAGCTGGAAAGATTGGGACGAAGATCTTAAACTTGCATGTCACAAAAAGAAAGGAGGAGAAATTTATCGTAGCGTTTACGGCCGGATGCAATGGGATGATGTAGCCCCTACCATGACAACTTATTGTATAGGCCTAAACAACGGAAGATTCGGACACCCTGAACAGGACAGAGCAATATCACTGCGTGAGGCAGCGCTCATACAGTCATTCCCCAAGAACTACAATTTGATAGACAAGAAAAGCGTATTTTCTGCCGGAAAAATTGCCAAACAGATAGGTAACGCCGTACCCGTATTACTGGGCAGAGCTATTGCTGCAAGTATTAAACAACATCTAAACACAATTCCCCAAAAATGAGTAATGAGACTCAATCTTTAAAATGGAGGTTTGACGTCAATACGTTCCGATTATTAGGTAGGGACTTGATTACAGATAGAATCACCGCAATCTATGAGTTGGTGAAGAATTGTTACGATGCAAATTCTACTAAAGTAAAGGTGAGATTTGCCAACGTGACTCAGCCATCTCCAGAAGGGAAGATAGTTATTTCGGATAACGGGATAGGGATGTCTTTTACGGATATACGCGACAAATGGATGGTGATAGGTACCAATAGTAAACGCACCAAATTGTATTCGGACGAGCCCTTCAACAGAAAGTTTGTCGGAGAAAAAGGTATCGGAAGATTCGCTGTGGACAAGTTGGGTGAGAGGGTCGAAATACGGACCAAGGAGAAAGGTGCAGATAAGTGGCTTTGCGTAACGATAAACTGGGATGAATATGAGCTCATGGCCAAAGCATCAGAGCAATCGTCATCTCCTCAACTTTCGTTGTTTACGGAAGTGGAGAATCGGTACTTTTACGAGGAGGGGAACAAAGACGAACATGGTACTACAATCGCAATTTCGAAGGTATCTGAAACCTGGTCTGAACATGATATAGAACGGTTGAACAAAGAATTGTCAAAATTGATTTCTCCGTTTTATCCAATAAACCCTCCGTTCAACATATGGATACAGTCGAACGAAATAACTGAATTTACAGATAAACCGGTAAAGCCAGAGCCTATAAAATACTACTCCCATCACGCTGAAATCACCTTCGATGAGGAAGAAAACCAACAACAAACTCTTTGGTTTAATCCATTGACTGGTGCTATTGAAAAAAAACGAATTCCTATACAAAAATTTGGGCCTGTAAAAATCAAGTTATTTTATTTTAACGAAGCTGCTAAAAGGCGCTATAATGCCGCTTACAAAAATGACGACACCAGAATTGACGGTATAAAAATATATAGGGATGGAGTGATAACAACGCCTTTTGCCGAGTACGAGGCCAATACGGATAAAAGAAGAGATATACTCGGAATAGATAAAAGGCGATGGCGGGGTACATTTGACACCATAGGTACTCGGGAAGTCATAGGGATCGTAGATATTACAAAGGAAAAAAACCCAAAAATAATTGACGCTACAAACAGACAGGATTTTCTGGCATGTGAAGAATACAGCCAGCTCAAGGAATTTATTTTAAATCAATTAAAAGCTTTTGAAGACATAAAAAACTTTGAGCGGTCATCAAAAAGATCGAAAATCGAAAACGAACTCATTGATGCCGGCAAGGACATAAAGGAGTTTGAGCGAGAGTTGGGGCAATTGGCAACACAGGCGGAAACGATAGAGAACCCGTCAATCGTTCGCCTGGTCAACACATTGCGTACCAAAACTCAAGAGGCTCACGATCTGATAAACAAAAGTGTATCCGAACAAAAGAAGTACCAAAAAGAGGTGGAACGTAAAGAGAAAGTGCTATATAGCCTTATCTCCATGCAGGAATACGCCTCGATGATAGCTCATGCCGTGAGAACTTCAATAGCGAAGGTCAAACATCTGGGAGAATTCATCAAGGAAAATTACCCCAATCCAAAGTATGAAAAATACTATAAAATGTATGCCGTATCTATCTACAATGAGATGAATACGCTCATTTCAGTGACGGATTTCATGTTGGGGTTTGCCAATATCGACGGATCAATTGAGGAATTTGACGTTGCTGAACTGATTACCGACTTGTTGAAAAATCAATATGATAAGTTATTCGCGGCAGAGGGCATTTTGCTTGAAATAGACATAAAGGACAATTTCGTAATTGAAACAAACAAAAAAGCTTTTCAGGATATTTTCCAAAACTTAGTGTCTAATTCGATCAAGGCTTTAAAAAACATCGCAGATAAAAAGATAAAGTGTACCGGCTTCTTGGATACCGATAAGTTCGTAATCCATTTTTCTGATAATGGATACGGAATTTTGGAAGAAGACAAAGAATGGATTTTCGGACTATTTAATACAAAAACAGCCGAACAGGGAGGTGCTGGAATAGGCCTGTATATAGTAAGTGCTATATTAAAATCCCTGAGAGGTAGTATTGAAGTTATTGAAAGCGAGTTCAAACCCACAGGAGCAACTTTTTTGATAACAATACCATTTGGCAAATGATGAGTAGAGAACTATTTCACACTAAGGTCGTAATCATTCATGATGATCTAGATGAGGATTATCCGTTAGTCGTAATGCTGAAAGAGAAATACTCTGAAGCGAATGTATCATTATTCAAGCACTCCCGGAAAGGGTTGGATTTCGTCTTGGATAATCTGGGAAAGAAAATGGTTGTTCTTTTGGACAAGAATTTTAAGGATAGAAATGACATCTCCGGATTGGATGTATTTCAAGGAATTAGAGAAAAAACGGCGTTGGTTTTCGTAGTTTTGATTTCCGCCAATAGTATTTCTGATTTTACTGAAGATGAACTAAAAACCTTGGTAAATAAGGATCTATTTAAACTTGAAAAGTTTACCACTAACTACACGAATATCATCGACCTGATAGACGAAGCCGTATGCAGTATAGACATGAGAGTCGATGCCGCTATCGAAGATTGGCTCATGGCCAATGATCTTAATAGCGACAAGCCCGTATTGATTACTGAAACCAACCAATATACCCTTCAGGAAATCTTGCAGGAAATAAGAATGGAAACACCTGTTGGTCGAGACTTTGTCAGAAAGGTCAATAATCTCACCATTGAATTAATAATGAGAAACAAGGAAAAGATCTAATGAAATGGTCAATGTAATTCTTGCCATCGACAATGATGACGCGACATTGGGTGAATTTTATACGGAGTGCTTGAACGATTTGGAGAACTTTGAGAATGACAGGTGCGCTATAACATCTCTTCGCAGCAACCAACTTAACGACTTAGCCATTTCGATCTCTGTTCCGAGAGATTGTCAATTTGTCTTTATGGCCTATTCTCATGGATCGGATTCCGAATTATTGGAAGGAGGAATGAGACCCTATATTTCCGAAACTTCGGATCTAACTCTCTTCAAGGGCTCTTTTTTTTATACATGTTCCTGTAATACAGGCAAACGTTTAGGACACTCGTTGATAAGCAATGAATGCATTTCATACATCGGTTACAAGGAAAAATTCGGAATTTGGGATTTTAATAGGGCTCCTTTCGTCGAATGTGCTAATTATGGATACAAATTATTTGTCCAAGGAGAAAATGTTCAGACAATACTTGAACAAATGAAAGAAAAATACAACGAAAAAATAGACAATTATAACAATGACATTTTTGGTTCAGTGCTTTTATTAGCAAACAGAAATGCCTTATTAGGTTTAGGCGATCTTACTTATTCCATAAATTGCATTATGAATACCTGATGGCGGACACTTTTTCTGAAAGCGAAAGAACGAGAATCATGTCTGCCGTCAAATCAGCAGACACAAAGCCTGAAATTATTGTCAGGAAGTTTCTTTTTTCAAAGGGACTGCGCTTCAGAAAAAATGTTCCTAATCTGCCTGGCAAGCCTGATATTGTCCTCCCCAAATTTAAAACTATAATTCTTATACATGGATGCTTTTGGCACGGACATGGCGTTTGTGGCAAAACTATTCCGGCGTCCAATAGAGAATACTGGACTTCAAAAATTTCCCGAAATATTCAACGCGACAAACAAAACAAACAGGCCTTACTCGCATTAGGCTGGAAAGTGATCACATTATGGGAATGCGAAATAAGGAATAGGAATATTGCTGGGGAATCTCTCGCCGCGCTTCTGTTAAAAATTTTAGAAAAGGATGGCTCCCAAGATGAAGAGATTGAACAGGGAGGACACCGCGTAGATTGATTAATGCTCCATTTTATATTTATCCACAAATCTTCTGTTGTGTGTATCATTTATTTTATGATTTTGTGTAAATAATAGACAAAGGGTTCAACCGGTTCCTTGTCCGTTTCATCATTTTCATCCGAAAGCCTACCCAAGATAATGTCAGCTTCCCCAAAGTTTGCTTAATTCAAAAGTAGGCTTTCGTTGTTAAAA
>CAZGPG010000042.1:0-15271 GCA_964527735.1 uncultured Chitinophagaceae bacterium
CCATCCGCCGGTTAATACCGGTAATGCTCGGGTTTATATGGTCCTTCCACCGGAACACCGATATAATCTGCCTGGTGCTGATCCAGTACATCCAGTTCCACCCCTATTTTCGCCAGATGAAGACGTGCGACTTTTTCATCCAAATGCTTGGGCAAAGTATATACCTTATTTTCATACACATCCGCATTAGACCATAACTCCAGCTGTGCGAGCGTCTGGTTGGTAAACGAACTGCTCATGACAAATGACGGATGGCCGGTAGCACAACCAAGATTTACCAGGCGGCCTTCTGCCAGCAGGATGACATCTTTTCCATCAATGGTGTACTTATCCACCTGCGGTTTGATTTCCACCTTCGTATCTCCATAGTGGTTATTCAACCACGCCACGTCAATCTCATTGTCAAAATGCCCGATGTTACAAACAACCGCTTTGTCTTTCATACTTTTGAAGTGCTCACCCCGTACAATATCCCGGTTACCGGTAGTGGTTACAATGATGTCCGCCTCTTTCACGGCATCGGCGAACTTTTTCACTTCATACCCTTCCATAGCTGCCTGAAGCGCACAGATCGGATCGATTTCCGTCACAATTACCCGTACTCCGGCACTGCTCAGTGATTCAGCCGAGCCCTTGCCAACATCGCCGTAACCGGCGACCACCGCTACTTTCCCTGCGAGCATGAGGTCGGTCGCACGACGAATAGCATCCACCAGCGACTCGCGGCAGCCATATTTATTGTCAAACTTGGATTTAGTTACCGAATCATTCACATTTATTGCCGGCAGATGCAATGTTCCGTTCTTCATCCGCTCATACAGGCGATGTACACCCGTAGTTGTCTCTTCGGAAACGCCCCGTATGCCATCAATCAGCTCGGGGTATTTATCGAATACCATGTTGGTCAGATCACCACCGTCATCCAGGATCATATTCAATGGCTCCCGTTCCTCACCGAAGTACAATGTCTGCTCTATGCACCAATTAAATTCTTCTTCGGACATCCCCTTCCAGGCATATACAGGAATACCTGCTACAGCAATGGCTGCGGCCGCATGGTCCTGTGTGGAAAAAATGTTACAGGAAGACCACGTTACACGGGCCCCCAGCTCAATCAGCGTTTCTATCAAAACGGCGGTTTGAATGGTCATGTGCAAACATCCGGCAATACGGGCACCAGCAAGTGGCTTGGATACACCAAATTCTTCCCGAAGAGCCATAAGACCCGGCATCTCTGCCTCGGCCAGCTCAATTTCTTTCCGGCCCCAGGCGGCCAGAGAAAGGTCCTTCACTTTGAAAGGAACATACGTTGTCTCTACTGATGACATAGTTTTTATATTTAATGAATTGCAAAAGTACCTTATTCCTGATTGAATCTCAAAAAATTACTGCCTGGCCCGGAAAACTGACACTGTGTTGAAGCAACGCTCTTGGTATACCCGTATCCTTGCTGTATCTTTGTAAGATATAAAATCAAGAAAGGATTAGGTATGTATCCGGAATATTTAGTGGAACCCATGCGGAAGGAGCTGACTTCCGCAGGATTTGAAGAATTAAAGAGCCCAGAGGAGGTTGACGATGCCCTGAAAGCAGCCGGCACAGTGCTTGTGGTAGTGAATTCTGTCTGTGGCTGTGCAGCTGCCAATGCGCGTCCGGCTGCCAAAGCCGCGATAAAAAATGATAAGCATCCCGACAAACTGGTCACCGTATTTGCCGGCATGGAGCGGGATGCAGTAGATAAGGCCCGGGAACACATGCTGCCTTATCCACCTTCTTCACCGGCCATGGCACTATTTAAAGATGGTAAATTGGTACATATGATCGAAAGACATCATATAGAAGGCCGACCGGCTCAGATGATTGCAGACAATCTCGTAGCGGCATTCAATGAATATTGTTGAATAACCGTATGACGATCAACAAAAAGAGGGCGGTTTGAAAATTTTCAAACCGCCCTCTTTTTGTTGATTCCTGCTTACGTTTAAGCTGCCTCCATTTCTGAGACGATGTTATCATCGATCAGAATACGGCCACAATGCTCACAGAAAATAATACGCTTCCGCTGTCGGATCTCCGCTTGCAGCTGAGGGGGGATTTTGTTGTGACATCCTGAACAACTGTCCCTTTCAATCGGTACAATAGCCAACCCGTTCTTGTATGCTTTGCGCAGGCGGCGGTAAACAACCAGCAGTCGTTCTTCGATATCTTTCTCTGCCTCTTCCACCTTCTTCAGCAGCTGGTCTTCCTCCCGCTGTGTTTCCGACGTAATATTATCCAATTCCTCCTTCTTGCTGTTCAGGTCTTTCTGACGCTCGGCAAGGGATTTCTCCGTCTCCTCGTATACTTCTGTTTTATTCCGGATATCGTACTCATGTTCCCGGATCTTTTTCTCACAAACCTGGATTTCGAGACCCTGAATTTCTATTTCTTTCGTGATCGCATCATACTCACGGTTATTCTTTACCTCATTCAGCTGTGTTTCATACTTTTTGATAGCCGCCTGGGCATCCCGGATCATATTCTTGCGGGTCACAATCGCGTCTTCCAGATCATCGAGTTCCGTCCTGATTTTTTCGAGCCGGGTTTCCAGTCCGGCTACTTCATCTTCCAGGTCGGCCACCTCTTCCGGCAGCTCTCCCCGTATCTGGCGGATTTTATCTATTTTGGTATGGATGGATTGCAGTTTCCACAAGGCTTTTAATTTCTGCTCTACGGTTTGTTCCATTAAACGTAATACTTTATGGGATTTGTTTTCACTCCCGTTAAACGGATTGCAAAGTTAGGAAATTTTTTTTGAATTATTTCCAACAATAAATGCTGTGTAAATTGCTCACTTTCAAAATGTCCAACATCCGCAATCACAATCTTCCCGTCAGCGTCAAAAAACTCATGATATTTATAATCAGCCGTTACGAAAAAGTCTGCCCCGGCACGTTTCGCGTCATTCAACAAAAAGCCTCCTGCACCTCCGCATACAGCTATCCGTTGGACCGGTTGTCCACGTAATTCGGTATGCCTGATAACGGTTGCATTCAGACGCTCTTTAAGGAACGCAAGGAACACTGTTTCCTCCATTGGCTGCTGTAAATTTCCAACCATTCCGCTACCAACATCCGTGTTGCTGTTCTGTAACGGATACAGGTCATAGGCTACCTCTTCATAAGGATGCACTTCCAGCATAGCTTTCAGTACCTGTTTGGTACGGTCTGCGGGAAAAACCGTTTCCATGCGTATCTCTTCTTCCCGATGCCGTTTACCCGGGGTGCCAACAAAAGGGTTTGCTCCTTCGCCCGCCCTGAATGTCCCTGATCCTGCTATCTCAAAGCTGCATTCACTGTATTTACCGATATGGCCGGCTCCTGCTGCAAAAACAGCATCCTGTACCAATCCTGCGTGGCTTTTCGGTGTGAATACAACCAATTTATGAAGGAGGGCTGTTTTTGGAGCCAATATCCCGGCATGCTGTAATTCCAACCGCTGTGCAATACGGCCGTTTACGCCTCCGGTTACATTATCCAGGTTGGTATGTATGGCGTAAAGCGCAATATCGTGCCTGATGGCCTTTGTAATAACCCGTTCCACATACGTGTTTCCGGTAAAACGTTTTAAGCCTTTAAATACAATCGGATGGTGAGATATAATCAGGTTACACTCTTGCCGGATAGCCTCGTCAAGGACCGCTTCTGTACAATCCAAAGAGACGAGCGCCTGCTTTATTTCCATATCCGGGGTTCCGGTGAGCAGGCCCGAATTATCGTAACTTTCCTGGTAAGCCAATGGGGCCAGTTCTTCCAGGTATGCTGTCAATTCACCCAGTTGTATCATTATTGCTCACGCCCGCTTTCCTGTGTTTGGAGGAACCGGTTATGATCTTCCAACAACAATTTAAAATTACTTAGTTTAACCCAATATGCTATGAAATACACCAGGCTCAGCAGTGAAAATGTCAATCCGATAATTCCGGGGACGGGAATGTGGATCAACAGGAATAATACCGCGTAGCGCACTCCGGCATAACGGCCCGGATCTTCCTCCTCGGCGATCTTCCTGTCAAAAAATTCATTGTTAAGTGAATTAGCTACCCGTGCAGCGATCACGAAATTCCAGTAAACATTGAAAAGCGGGATCAGTGCCAGCCAGGCTTGTACCGGCTCCATGAACCGGTTTCCCGGAGCGATTTTTTTTAATAACCCCTGTACTGTATACGCATATAACGCCCATATGATCAACATGCTGGCGCAGACGACCAGCAGTAACTGTATGGTCCCTTCAGGAAGATTCTGATAATCTATATTCATCCTATGCGAAAATACAGGTATTTCCGCACAATCACAGGATTATCAGAGATTTTTCGGGTAATTCCGGTACCATAATGATACGGCCAGGTTTAGCAGGATACCAACCAGCAATGCCGCTGCTAACCGACCCATATAGTTCTGCAGAAACGCTTCGGGTGCGTAATGCAGATAAATAGAAATAAAAAAAGCGGTGATGGCCCCCCCGATGAGGAGGATACGAAAGCCATGAAAAAGCGCTTCAAAAAACTGCAATTCTCTATCTTCCCTGCTCCGTTTAAAGCTGCCTATACCGAAATACAGTCCTGCTAAAGGTATCAACACAGAAAGGTATTCCAAGACAGATATGCCGAAAAACCCATTTTCAGCCAGATCCCGTTCGAGAGCGCCCTGTTGCTGAATGATAAAGATCCATATGCCGCTCAACACCCCAATCAGTATACCATAAGGTAATGCCGTTCTCATGCTAATACATTCTTAATTTGTAAATCATCACACCGTTAACAAGTGCGTGTGTTGCCTATTTGTTTATGTAGTTATTAACAACTAATTTTAGCTTTTGTTCATTAGAGCAGACTGGCATTGTATAAAAGAAGGAAAGAGTATACGGAAACACTGCTGACTGAGACCGCACTACTGGCGACCTACCGAAAGAGCGGCGACCTACAGTTGTTGGGCGAATTGTATGAACCATATATGCCGCTTATCTACGGATTGTGCCTCAAATATTTTAAAGATGAAGCACAAAGCGAAGACGCCGTTATGCAGATATTTGAGCAACTTATCCATAAATTGCGTGTACACGAAGTCACCCATTTTAAAGGTTGGCTGTATACGCTTGCCCGCAACCATTGCCTGTTGCAGCTACGGGCTGCCGGCAAGTTTTCTCAGGTACCTCTTGACGATAGTTTTATGGAAAATGAGCCTTTTCTGCATCCGGATAATGGAGAACAGGCACTCGAAGAACAGCTAACCGCACTGGAGCGATGTCTCGAAAAGCTGGGTAAAGAACAGCGGCAGTGTATCCGGCTTTTCTATCTGGAGGGAAAATGTTATAAAGAAATTGCTGAATGGACAGGATATGAATACAGCAAAATTAAAAGCTATATACAGAACGGAAAACGCAATTTAAAAATCTGTATGGAGAGCATAAAGGATGATGAATAAATATACATCAATACGGATACAATATTACCTGGAGGGAAAACTTTCTCCCGAAGAAATGTATCAATTGGAACGGGAAGCCCTGGACGATCCGTTCCTGCAGGATGCGATTGATGGCTACCGGGAGGCAGAGCGGGTAGATGAACGCAGATTAAGTTCCCTGCAGAAACGACTGGAAGAACGTATTGCGCTAAGGAGTGAACAGAAGAACGACTTCTATTTCAACTGGCAACGGCTGAGCGTAGCTGCGACGGCCGGGCTGTTGTTTATTCTGGCTTGTGTTCTTTTATGGATGATCATCAGCCGTAATCAAACGTCCTCACAAGAAGAAAAGAAAGTGGATGTGGAATTGATGCAGCCTGCTGCTCCGGATCAGAAGAATAAATAATGGATCACCGTATACACGAAGCCCGCCAGAATGGCTGAAACCGGAATCGTCAGTACCCAGGCCCAAAGCAGGCTGATGGTGACTCCCCACCGTACTGCTGATACCCTTTTTACCAGTCCGACTCCGATGATAGACCCTGTTATAGTATGGGTTGTTGAAACCGGAATACCGAAATGCTCCGTAAAGCCCAAGGTAAATGCTGCCGCGGTTTCAGCTCCCACACCTTCCAATGCGTTCACTTTTGTGATTTTCGTTCCCATTGTTTTTACGATCTTCCAGCCACCGCTCATGGTTCCCAGAGCGATCGCAGCGTAACAGGTAAGCGGTATCCACTCGGGCATATGCTCCGTATTGGGCAGATAACCCGCCGCAACCATTGCTACAACAATGATTCCCATTACCTTCTGTGCATCATTTCCTCCATGTGCAAAGCTGAGTGCTGCAGACGAAACAAGCTGTAATTTCTTAAACCACCACTCTGCCACGGACGGTTTGGCCCGTTTGGAAATATTAATGATAATAAGCGTAATTATAATCGCTACCAGCATACCGATGACCGGCGCCAACACAATAAAGGAGATAATTTTCAGTGTAGCTGTTACATTGATTGCTCCGATCGGATTGTCTCCGAGCAAAACGGCATGAGCCATACCTGCTCCGGCGAAGCCACCGATCAGTGTATGTGAAGAACTGCTGGGTACTCCGTAATACCAGGTAAAAAGATTCCAGCTGATGGCTGCCACCAATCCCGACAGGATCACCTCCAGCGTTATGTATTCTTCCAATACCGTCTTTGCGATAGTATTCGCTACTTTATGGTCGGTAAAATAAAAATACGCTGCAAAATTAAACGTGGCCGCCCATAAGACAGCCTGAAAGGGAGACAAGACTTTTGTGGATACAATCGTAGCGATGGAGTTTGCCGCGTCATGGAATCCATTGATATAATCAAAAGCAATGGCCAGAACGATTACGACAACCAATATGGTGAGCATAAGCCTTCTTCTAATTAAGCATTTTTTACGAGGATACTTTCCAATACGTTGGCCACATCCTCGCACATATCTGTAGCTGTTTCCAGTGCTGAAAGTACTTCTTTATATTTAATAAGTGTTATGGCATCCTTCTCAAATTCAAACAGGTGGCCAACAGCTTTATCAAAAACATAATCTGCCTTATTTTCAATACTGTTTATACGCACACAGGCATCGGTTATATTTCTTATATTCTTCAGGTTCCGCAATTCATGGATAGCCTTGTCCATTACCGTTACGGCTTCTAATATCAGTGCTGCCATTTCACGGATGGGATCCGTCATCTCAAGTACCTGATAAAGAATAATACGATTCGCCGATCCGTGTATATAATCAGCGACGTCATCCAGGGCACTGGCTAACGTATGTATATCTTCCCTGTCAAATGGGGTGATAAAGTTTTTTCCCAATTCCAAATGTATCTGGTGGGTAATATCATCCCCTTTGTGTTCCAGGTCTTCTATCAGTTTGACGTATTGCTTTCTGCTTTCAGGCTCCGCGGTATTCACTAATTCATTTAGTGCGGTAGCCAGTGAAATAAGATTTATACTGGCCTGTTCAAAAAGTGGAAAAAACTTTTTGTCTTTCGGAACAAAGTATTGGAAGATACTATTTAATGACATGAACTATACGAATAAAGTGTCAAGTATTTTCATGCAAAGGTAGGCACCCAATATTAAGTTAATGTTAAGTTTAATAATTGTTAACAATCAGTTATACTTTGGCGAGCGTAAAGCCAAATGTAGAACCGAGGCCTTCTGTACTACGCACGGTAATCGTCTGCTGGTGAGCTTCCACAATATGTTTTACAATTGCCAGGCCCAGACCGGATCCGCCCACTTGCCTGGAACGGCTTTTATCCGTCCGGAAAAAGCGTTCAAAAAGCCGGGGCAGCAGTTTTTCTTCAATACCAATACCGTTATCAGTTACCTCTACCAATACCTGGTCAAATAATTCGTAGATACGGATATTCGTTTCCCCGTTTTCCCGGCCATACTTGAATGAATTATCAATCAGGTTAACCAATACTTGCCGGATCTTTTCCCGGTCGGCATACACGAGCATCGGATGATGGTATTTTTCTTTAAAACTAAGCCTGATCTGGTTTTGCTCTGCCTTGATTTCGAGCGATTCCATTACTTCTTTGATCAATTGAACCAGATCAAACTTCTGATAATTGACGGGCATTTCCCCACTCTCCAGCCTGGAAATAGCGTCCAGATCTTTTATCAGGAAATTCAGTCGCTCCACGTTCCGGGAAGCTTTTTCCAGAAACTGCTGCGCCTGTTGCCGGTCTTCTTCCAGCAATCCGTCCTGTACGGCATCCAGATATCCCTGTATCGCAAACAAGGGGGTTTTAAACTCATGAGAAATATTGGCAAGAAACTCCCTTCTGAATTGCTCCTGCTTTCTTAAGGTTTCAATCTCCTTTTTCTTTGCCTTTGCCCAGTCCGTTACCTCCTGCTGTACATCATTGATAGGGTCATCGCTTATTTTCTCTCCAAGTGCCTCTTTCAGGTCTTTGCCCAGCTTCAGGTTATGGATCAGTTTATAGATAATCTTGATCTTACTGTATACGTAACGCTCTATCAGATAGTAAAATACCAGAAAGCTGGTAACAAATGAAACGGAAAAAGTAACAAGCAGGTAATACCAGCTGTGCTGGAAATAAAAATTGACAAATCCGATAGATAATGCGACCGCAAACGAATTAATAAAAACAAGCGTTCTGAATTTCATCCTGTTACCATTCTGCCAGCGGGGTAATCCCTCCGGTTACTTTGTCGCCGATACGTACCTTCACCTTCGTTCCCAATGGTAAAAAAAGATCTACCCGTGATCCGAATTTTATAAATCCGAATTCGTCGCCCTGCGTTACTGGTTGGCCTTCTTCCACATACCATACAATACGGCGGGCCAACGCACCGGCAATCTGACGGAATAATACCGGTACACCCAGTGGTGTCTCCACCACAATACTGGTCCGCTCGTTTAATGTGGACGATTTCGGATTCCAGGCCATCAGGTACTTACCCGGGTGATATTTAAAGAACCTTACGGTCCCGGTGATCGGATTTCGGTTAATGTGAACATTAACCGGAGACATAAAAATTGAAACCTGTAACCTTCTGTCGTTGAAATACTCGGTTTCTTCCGTTTCTTCGATAACAACCACTTTGCCATCCGCCGGACATAATACGATTCGTTCATCCTTCGGAATTATTCGCTTCGGATTCCTGAAAAACTGCAGGACAGTTACAAAAAGCAGGAAAGACAGCACATAGACACTCCAAATAATCCCTTGTTGGCCTGGTAAATAATATTGCAACAATGCGTTGAGTACAAAAATAAAAAGTATAGTCAGCGCAATACTGGTATAACCCTCTTTATGTATGGTCATCTTAAAAACCTTTCTGTTTTGTGCAAAGATATGGATATCTTTACTGAAATAAGCGTTTGTGTACTATATTTGCGTATGACCAGTAAATTGGAAATGAAGTGTCTTTTTTTCTTTATTCTTTTGTTTCCCGTTATAACTATGAAAGCACAGCCTTCAAACGAAGAACCGGCTCTAATAAACCATATTGCTCTGTATGTGAGCGACCTGAAAGAAAGTACCGCTTTTTATAAACAGGTTTTTAACCTGCAGCAAATTGAAGAACCTTTTAAAGCCGGGCGGCACAGCTGGTTCAGCCTGGGCGCAGCCGGACAGCTCCACCTGATTGCCGGGGATGGCAAAAAGGCTCCCCAGAACAAAAACGACCATATCTGCTTCAGTGTACGATCCATGGATGCCTTCATTAAAAAACTGGATAAGATGGGGATTGAACACAGCAATTTCCCGGGTACTGACAGGGGTCCGCAAAAAAGACCGGATGGGATTCAACAAGTATATATACAGGATCCCGACGGACAATGGATCGAAGTGAACGACGATTACCGCATATTCAGATAAACAAAAAAACAATGAAAGAAAAAAAAGAAAATTCCCGAAGAGGCTTCCTCAAAAAGCTGGGTACCTCTGCAGCAGTATTATCCACAGCACCTTCTGTATGGTCTTCCGCCGCTTCTCCTGATAACCATTTTGAGTATTTACCCCTGGTAAAACGACAAGGT
The DNA here is from genome assembly GCA_964527735.1 of uncultured Chitinophagaceae bacterium. GTDB lineage: Bacteria > Bacteroidota > Bacteroidia > Chitinophagales > Chitinophagaceae > JBEBVQ01. The sequence goes on from CAZGPG010000042.1 coordinate 9,999, forward strand.
GTTGCAGCGAATGACCGGCTCCGGATCGCACTCATTGGTACAGGTGGTATGGGAATAGGCGATATGCAGGCGGCCCTGCAGGTTCCGGGTACCGAAATTGTCGCTGCCTGTGATTTGTATACCGGTCGTCTTGCCAGAGCGAAAGAACTCTGGGGAAAAGATCTTTTTGTTACACGGGATTACCGCGAGATACTGGATCGCAGTGACGTGGATGTGATCATCAATGCGACCACAGACCACTGGCATGAAAAAATATGTACGGACGCCATGTTGAAGGGAAAACACGTTTATTGTGAAAAACCCATGGTACAGAAAGTGGCAGAAGGACACCAGCTCATCAAGGTTCAGAAGCAGACAGGAAAAGTATTTATAGTAGGCAGCCAGTTCGTCAGTTCCATCATACATGCCAAGGCAAAAGAACTGATCAAAGCCGGCGATATCGGTGAGGTAAACTTCGTGGAAGTACAGATAGACCGGCACAGTGCACGTGGTGCTTGGCAGTATTCGGTACCTCCGGATGCTTCTCCCGAAACCGTTGACTGGGATACCTATCTGGGCCATGCACCGAAGCGTCCCTGGGACCCGCTCCGGTTCTTCCGCTGGAGGAATTATCAGGATTACGGAACCGGCGTAGCTGGCGACTTATACGTACATATGTTGTCCATGCTGCATTTTGTGCTGGATTCAAAAGGGCCGGAACGCGTCATGTCAACCGGAGGTCTCCGGTACTGGAAAGACGGACGGGATGTTCCTGATTTGCATCTGGCTCTCCTGGATTATCCGGAAACCAATACACATCCTGCATTCAATTTGTCGCTGCGTACCAATTTTATCAGCGGTGGGGGAGAAAACTACCTGTTTCATATCGTTGGCTCAGAAGGTGATATATCCATCGGATGGGATAGTCTTACCGTACGGAGGAACAAGTTACCCGATGCACCGGGGTTGTCTGTCAGTTCCTTTTCATCCGATATACAGAAACAAATGAATGCGGAACATATCCGTAAATACGCGCAACGACCGGTAATGGAAGGGCCAAAAGAATTTATCTATAAAACACCGAAAGATTACAAAGGGGATCGCTACGAACATTTTGTAAACTTCTTTGATGCCATCCGAAACGGATCAACCGTTGTGGAAGACGCTACCTTCGGTCTGCGCGCCTGCGGTCCGACAGAAGCCGGAAATATCAGCTATTTTGAAAAGCGGATTGTCGGGTGGGATCCTGAAAATATGCAAATCAAAAAATCTTAACACGGTGCCCTCTTATGATTGTTTTAATCATAAGAGGTGCTATCTCTACATTGAAAATTAAATTATACGTTGGTGAAGATAACAATAAAAGTACATCGTCAGCTGACAGCTGCTTTTCTTTTTTCGCTTACACTGCTTATCATCGGAAATAAGGAAGCTATTGGTCAGAAAAGAAATAACAGGTGGGAAAACCTTATTGGTAACCACCCCTCCGAACATTGGCATAACTATCTGAAAAGTGATGTAACAGGGTGGGAAATAAAAGACGGTATCCTGTTTACTCCTGGCAAGAAGGGTGACATCGTCACTAATGCTGAATACAGTAATTTCGAGCTTGAAGTGGAGTGGAAAATAGATACCGGCGGGAACAGTGGTCTTTTTTATTATGTTGTTGAATCCCCGAAATACAGACGTATTTCCGAAACGGGTCCTGAATTCCAGATTATAGATAATGATAACTATCCCGTAGCATTAACGGAATCCCAAAAAACGGGCTCTCTCTCAGATGTAAAAGCTCCTGAAAAAGCTGCTGTCAAGCCAATCGGCAAGTGGAACAAAACCCGTATTATCGTACAGGACGGAGCTGCTGAACACTGGCTGAACGGAAAAAAGATACTTTCCTATCAGATCGGGTCAGAAGAATGGGACCGGCTGGTGGCCGCCAGCAAATTCGCCAAAATGGATTACGGAAAAACGCGTTCCGGTCGGATCGCACTGCAGGACCATGGCAACAAAACCTGGTTCCGGAATATACGTATACGAAGGTTGTAAATCATAAGACGATCATCTTCCGGTTTGTTGCGGGCTAGAATGATTATTTTAACCTATTTTTGTATCTGTATCTTTCAGATACGTATCGTGTCATGGAACAAATTTCCGTTTTTGATATTTTTAAGATTGGGATAGGGCCGTCCAGCTCACATACCTTAGGTCCGTGGCGGGCAGCACAACGCTTTACTGCTTACCTTAAAAAGGAAGGACTTTTATCACTTACAGAAGGGGTTAAAATATTATTATACGGTTCATTGGCCAAAACAGGCCGGGGGCATGGGACGGATATTGCAACCTTACTAGGATTGAGCGGTGCCGATCCGGTTACATTTCCGGTTGATGCCGTTACTCCTACAATTGATACCATCCGGAAAACCAATAAAATATCACTCGCTAACGAGCAAACCGTTCCTTTTTCATATACTGACGACCTGCTTTTTCTTTACAACGAAAGTCTGCCATTCCATCCAAATGCAGTAACTTTCCAGGCTCTTCTGACAAACAATCGCGCTATATCACAAACATATTATTCCATTGGTGGTGGCTTTGTGGTACAGGAAAGTGAAGAAGATCATGCCGGTGGTGATGTGGACTTGCCTTTTCCTGCGAATAATGCAAAAGAGTTGTTAGGTTGGTGTATCCGTACGGGTCTGAAAATTTCAGAACTGGTGCTGGAAAATGAAACAGCGTGGCGTTCCGAAGAAAAAACCAGGGAAGGTATTTTGCATATTTTTCACACCTTAAAGGATTGTATTTACCGGGGATGCCACAGCACCGGCATATTACCGGGCGGGCTTCACGTGGAACGAAGAGCTAATAAGCTGAACAATAAATTACTACAAGGTAGTACCTATCACGATTATGATAGCTGGATACAGGCAATCCGTAAAGGTGGAAATCACTTTCAGTACACACTGGATTGGGTAAGTTGCTTTGCGTTGGCAGTAAATGAAGAAAATGCTTCTTTCGGCCGCGTAGTAACCGCACCGACCAACGGCGCGGCAGGAGTTATTCCTGCCGTACTTAATTATTACCTTATCTTTCATAATGCTTATGATGAAAATAAGATCATACAATTTATTTGTACAGCTTCTGAAATAGGCAGTATATTTAAGAAAGGATCCACTATTTCAGCAGCAATGGGAGGCTGCCAGGCTGAAATAGGCGTGTCATCTGCCATGGCGGCCGCCGCGCTGACGGAATGTCTCGGCGGCTCACAACGACAAGTAATGATGGCTGCTGAGATAGCGATGGAGCATCACTTAGGATTAACCTGTGACCCGATTGGCGGATTGGTACAGATCCCCTGCATTGAACGGAATACCATGGGTGCCATCAAAGCGATCACCGCTTCGCAGCTGGCGTTACAATCCAATCCTGATAAGGCGAAAGTAAGCTTGGATGCGGTTGTAAAAACCATGTGGGAAACGGCGCTGGATATGAATGTAAAGTATAAAGAAACGGCTGACGGCGGGCTCGCCGTACAAATTCCCCTTAGTTTGCCGGAATGCTGAAGCGTTTTATTTCTTTTTTTCGTCCTTACACTGTACTTTAGTAATATATAATAATTATATGCATTCTCTATTCGCTATGCTGCCCAGAAAAACATTACTCTTCGCCGGGCTGGCCATGTCTCTTATTATTTCCAACTCCTGTCGTAAAGACAAGGACAAAGAGACAGAAGTGGTAACCACCAACAAATGGATACTGGATACCATGCGGATAGACTATTACTGGAACAGGGAAATACCGAATAACTCTTCGCTGAATTTCAACAGGTCATCGGATGTTTTTTTTAAAACGCTGCTGTCGGGTAAGGACCGGTTCTCCTGGATACAGAATGCAAAAGAGCTGAAAGACGATCTAAGCGGAGTGATCAAAACCAGCGGAATGGAAATTGGGATTGCTTTAGCGGAAAATGGCAATGATGCCATCGCATCAGTACGTTTTATTCACCCGGGTACGCCGGCAGCAACAGCTGGAATTAAAAGAGGTGATCTGTTTACAAAAGTAAACGGTACCTTATTAACTGTAAATAGCAGTGGCTCCGTACCTGCCATAAACCCTGTGTTCGGCAATAATACATTTACGATATCCCTTGTTAAATATGAAAGCGGAACACTGGTAGCCGACCGGGATGTTTCATTGACCCCGATTGAAGGATACCAGGAACAAGCTATCATTAAAGATTCCGTGTATACCACTATTTCCGGAAAAAAAGTAGCGTATCTTTTTTATAACCGCTTCCTGCGCAGCCAGCGGATTGAACTGGTTGATGTTTTTAGTAAATTCAAAAATGCTGGGGTACAGGAACTGATACTGGATTTGAGATACAACGGCGGTGGCGACATAACCACCAGTGCTTTATTATCAGCGTTAATTTATAAGAACTTCAGTCTACAAGATGTATTCCTGCAGTTTTTATTGAACAGTAATTTCCGCGACGAAGAACTTAGATTTAATGATCTTTTGCTACATGAAGATGATCAATTAGGACCTTTATTTGTGAATTCAATTAACCAACACCGATTAGGACTGGACCGGGTATTTATACTGGCAACCGGAGCCTCTGCGTCTGCATCGGAACTGGTGATAAATGGCTTGAACCCATTGATGGGCACAGCCAATGTGATCCATATCGGTACAACTACATATGGAAAAAATGCCGCATCCTATACGATCGAAGTCAATCCCTTCAACGATAAGTCCAGGATAGAATGGGGCCTGCAACCTATCTTTGCCTTACTCGCTAATAAAGACGGTTTCGGTGATTACAGTAATGGGTTTACGCCTGCTACTTCAAATGAAGTCAGGGAATGGCAGTCACTCCCGTGGAAACCACTTGGAGACACACAGGATCCGCTGATCGCCCGTGCACTGAGTCTGATTGACCCTGCGTTGCCCGCCGCTGCCATGCGTATGAGCCGGACGGTGCAGGAAACATTCTCCGCAAGAACAGATGCTCCCCTCTCTGACGATCCCGGAAACAGGGTACGCCCGGCGCATATCAGTGATGAGCTACGAGAGAAGCTGATCAGCAAGTAATAAAGAAATTGACCCTTAATTTCGTAAAAAGCGGGTTGCCTTTTATAAAATGTGAAGTATACCGTACAAGGTATATGCTGTCTTTGTTGTAAGACAGGATGTTTTTTGTAAAAGATGAGGCGTCCTTTATAAAAGATACGCTACCTTTTGTGTAAGATAAAGTGCCTTTTGTAAAAGATGAAGCATCCTTTATAAAGATAATA
>CAZGPG010000043.1:0-15100 GCA_964527735.1 uncultured Chitinophagaceae bacterium
GTTGAGTTCCACGCCCTTTCTACATCCAGAAAACAGGCGATCCTCAGCTTATTGCCCACCGGTATCAGGTGGGAAGATTCTTCTTCAGACATTTTACAGCCGTGCTTGCGAGGCGAAGCCGAAGCAATCGTGCGTTTGCTCCATTGTGCCTCCTCGGGTTTGCATCGTCGTTTCTCCTCGGGTTTGCTTCGGAGTGCCTCCTCGTAATGACATGCGGGTGGGTGGAGTTTGCTTCGCTACGCTCGCAATGACAGCTGTGTATTCTTCCATTTTTTTAAAACATACAAACATGAAGAAGCTAAAAAGTTCAATAGATCATTTCACCGGCCGGGAGCGCGATGCTCTCAACGGTGTACGCAAACATCTGACGAAGGAGCTGAAGCCACTGCTGGTGCTGTACCTCGGCAGCCTGGCTACGACGACGCTGCGCCGGAATTTGTCGGCAGTGGCGCAACATCCGGCGACGGACTTCCGCCTGTCTTGTGAGTTGCTGGTTGTAGTGCCTGACGGTGCACCGCTGCTCCGTGACCGGTCGGTACTCCGTGCATTGGAGCAGCGTCTTTCGTCCCGCGCCGATGTGCGGCTGCTGGCACTGTCGCCTGAGGGGTTGGTGCAGCAACTGAGGTCGGGCGGCCATCCGCGGATCAACCTGCGCAGTAATGCGATCGTTTTGTATGAGCGGGATGGGACGTTGCAAAAGGTGGTGCAGGAGGTGGCGGAGTTTGCTTCGGCTGCGCGTCGGGTTTGCGTCGGAGCACCTCCTCGCAACGACAAGCGTTTTGATGGTGCTCAGGGTGAGGTTACGTCTTGCAACGATGGTTTTATGTTGCCCGTGGGGCTGAGCGCTGAAGAGCGTGCCGATCCGCTGTCGGTCGTGGCGGCGTTCTATCGTGAGTACGATCTGCCGGAGGTGCGGACGCGTATCGCGGGCTGGTTGCAGGCGGTGGTGTCTGCGCCGTCGTGGCCGGTGGCGGAGACAGGTCGTCACCTGGATTTTTATGTGTCGGTGTGCCGGCTGGTGTCGTGCGCGGCATTGCTGCGGGGTTATAATACGCCGTTGTGGGTGTTGCATATGCTGGAGGCGAAAGATGGCGGCGCGGGTATGCCGCCGCAGTCGCTCTACTGTCCGTACGAGGGGGCGGATGCGTGGGCGTATTTCCCGGGTCACCTGAGCCGTGCGGAGTTTGGCGCGCCGGGTGTGGTGTTCCGGGGTTTGTTTGCGGACAGGTCGCCGGGGGCATGGCTTTCGGAATTGTATGATCTGTTCAGCTACTCGCTGACGGATTGCAGGCCCGCGGAGGTGGATGATGCCTGTAATCCTGCAGGTGTGATGGATGCGCTGCTCCGGCTGGTGGAGGCGGCGCATCTGCTGGCGGTATGGCAACGTCAGGGGGCACGCGCGAAGCCGGAAGGGACGGGTGGTTCGACGGTTCCGGGGTCGGCTGTGCGGTCTGCGCCGGTGACTTCGGTGTTGTAAGCCGAAATTTTCAGAGGTATAAGCGCTACCTGCGATGATTACCATTTATGGAACGATAAGCCCCATTTTTTAGGGCTTATCGTTCTTCGACTGGTAAGCCTGATAATGGCAATTAAATCCGCAGTTGATATGGACGGTCGTCTTATGCAGGCTTAACCGGCAGCTCTGACCATCTGCGCCATTTTTTTCGGAGCCACTGTGCAATAAGCGGTTGTCAGTGCATCTACGAGTACTTCCCTATCGGCCTTGTCCAGCTCGATAAACGTCCATCCCTGCCCGCCCCATTTATTCGGGACGGGATAGATGGCAGATTTATCAATCATGGAAAAGACATCCTGATCGACCTCGGACAATTTCACGCACAGCCGGTGTCGCTTTTCGTCGTAGGTGGCGAAGATCTTTTTCCTGATACGGAACGAGGTTTTTTCGAAGTGGGGCGCTTCGGTGGCCTCGGGTAAAGACAGAGCAATTGATCTGAGTTCTTGTAGTGTCATTTTATGTGCCATACAGCTAAATGATGCGTCCGACAATCTTCCTCACTACTCCAAACACGCCGTTCACCAAGTCCTCTGCAGCTGCTTTCCCCCTTATCTTCCGTTCAATCAGGTGCATTCGGAGCAGTTGTTTTTCCTCCTCCAGCCTTTCCTGAAAAAAAGCGTCCGGCGGAGGCAGGTATGGGATAGCGGTGCATGAGCAAACGGTTTTTGGGGTGAACCTGTTATCATCATGGTGAAAGGGTAGGGTGATGGAACGAAAATAAATATTTATTTTCGGATGATAGATAAAATGCAATGAAATACGCAATAGTTAATGGCGCTAAGGTTGATCAATCAAAATCAATAAGCAGGTATCATACACATCAGCAGTATTAATTTTACCTTTACATCATGAAAGTAAACAAAGTAAAGTATACTGAATTACTGGATGATATCGGCATAACTATCGAGCAGGCCAGACAAAACGCTATTAAAGTCGTAAATACCGAATTGGTGAGCTAATTGGGAAATCGGCAGGCAGTGCCTGCCATTTGAGTTGGACACACTTTGTAACCCTTGCTTGCAAACGCCGGTGAAATGTCGGATTAATGAGGTTCTTGAATTGAGGAATAAATAAAGTCAACCATTAACGAATAAAGGCGATGAGTGAACAAAAATTACCCGGCCAATCGCTATATCAATGTATAGCCGATATCATTGTTGCAGCTAAAACAGCGGCTTACAGAAGTACGAATACTATTTTACTGAAAATGTATTGGGAAATTGGACAACTGGTTGTTGAGGACGAACAAAAAGGACAAAGCAGGGCGGCATATGGAAAAGCTGTTTTGAAAAAACTTGCTGAGCAACTGACTGTTGAATTTGGGAAAGGCTTCGATGAGCGAAACCTCAACAATATGAGGGCCTTTTTCCTTGCTTTTCCAATTTGGAACGCAGTGCGTACCGAATTGAGTTGGACACACTATCGAATGATCAGCAGGGTTGAAAATCAGTCGTTAAGACAGCAATACATCCATCATGCCATTGAAGGCAACTGGAATACGCGAACACTGCAACGGAACATTGACAGCCAATACCTTGGCAGACTGCTTCAACTTCCAGAAAAAGGAGAAGTGGCAACCTCCAACCAGTTCATCAAAGATCCCTACATTTTTTAATTTTTGGGGCTGCCCACGGATTCCGCTCACTCTGAGAGCCAGATAGAAACGGCTTTAATCACGCATCTGCAACAGTTCCTTATGGAGTTGGGAAAGGGCTTCGCTTTCGTAGCAAGACAGCAACACATTGTAACAGATACTTCCGATTTTTTTATCGACCTTGTTTTTTACAATTACTACCTAAAATGTTTTGTATTACTCGATCTGAAAACCAACAAATTATCTCACGAAGCCATAGGCCAGATGGATATGTATGTGCGCATGTACAATGATCTGAAAAAAGGATCGGATGATAATCCAACTATAGGTATTATCCTTTGCACAGAAAAAGATGAAACAATCGTGCGATATTCGGTAATGGCAGAAAACGAAAAGTTATTCGCCAGCAAATACCGTCTGTATTTACCAGATGAGAATGAATTGAAGCAACTCATAGATGCAGATAGAATACGACTGGAGCTGGATACAGCGCAAACGAAAAGAGTGAAAACTAAAACGAAGAAAAATGACTGATCTCTTCGAGAATGCCATTCCCCATCTCGCCGGTTTTAGGCTTCAGTATCTGGAAGTGCTTAACTGGGGTACATTCAATAAAGTTCGCAAGAGGATTTTTCACCCACAACGCTTTATGATGACTCGCCCCGGGCTGCAGGCAAAAAATAAAAATCGGTATCTTGAGCACGGTGTTTGCTCTTACTGAACGTAATACCGCCAAAAGCAACCATGATGAAAATAACCCTGGCTATCGCAATATTTATGGGATTCTTACAAACAACAACGGCGCAATCGCTGAAGCCGGTTGCCTATGCAGACGGAGCGCAAAAGCTGAACGGGCTGGTCACCGCCAATGCGGGGCAGCGGCTTCCCGGCGTACTGATCCTGCCGGCCTGGAAGGGAGTTGACAATGAGGCCCGGGTTGCTGCGCTGGCGCTGGAAAAGCAGGGCTATATCGCTTTCATCGCAGACATCTACGGCGAGGGTAATACGCCGGCCGACAATGCCGCCGCCGCAAAGATCGCCGGGAAGTACAAGCAGGATTACCAGGCGTACCAGCACCGCATCTCCCTGGCTTTAGACGCGTTGAAACAATCGGGTGCACTGCCGGATAAAATTGCTGTGATCGGGTATTGTTTCGGCGGCGGCGGCGCACTGGAAGCTGCCCGGGGCGGACTCCCGGTGGCGGGTGTGATATCCATCCACGGTGGATTGGGTAAGGCGGCAGACCGGGAAAACTTGCCGTTCAAAACCAAGATTTTAGTGGAGCATCCTGCGGACGATGCCAGCGTGAGTAAGGACGATTACGACAATCTGGTCAAAGAAATGAATGAAGGCAATGCCGACTGGCAGATCATTACCTATGCAAATGCCAGGCACACATTTACCAATCCCGAATCGCCGGACTATAACGAAGTGATGGCCCGTAGGGCCTGGCAGCATACGCTGCTATTTTTGCAGGAAATTTTAAAATGAGATCAGGACGGACGGTAACGTGGAGATTGAAAAATGTTATAGCACTGAAACACGACTAAGCAGTATGAACAAAGTAAAGATCAAAAACACGGATCTGGTAATCGCGCCTATCAATCTGGGTGGCAATGTATTTGGCTGGACATTAGATGAAAAGCAGTCTTTCGATATCCTGGACAGGTTTGCAGCCGGCGGGTTCAACTTTGTAGATACCGCAGACACGTACGCCTGGTGGGTAAACGGCATAGGCGGTCAGTCCGAGACCATCATCGGCAAATGGATGAAGGCACGCGGCAACCGTGAGCAAATGGTGATTGCCACTAAAGTGGGTTCCCACACGAAGGAACACCCTTATGACATCAGCAGGCAGCACATCCTGAAATCAGTAGATGAATCCCTGCAAAGGCTGCAAACCGACCATATTGACCTGTACTACACCCACTTCGACGATGACAAAACCCCGGTAGCAGAAACGATCGGGGCATACGATGAGATCATAAAAGCCGGGAAAGTGCGTTATATCGCCGCTTCCAACCTGTCTCCGGCAAGACTTACGGAGTCTTTTGCCGTGGCGGAGCAGCACGACCTCCCGAAATATGTAGCCCTGCAGCCGCACTACAACCTGGTGGAACGGGAGCGGTTTGAAAAAGAATATGCGCCGTTGGCAGCACAATACGGACTGAGCGTATTTCCATACTGGTCGCTGGCAGCGGGCTTCCTCACCGGGAAATACAGGACAGAAGCCGACCTGGACAAAAGCCCACGCGGCGGCGGCGTCAAAAAATACCTGAACACGAAAGGGCTGGCCGTACTTGATGCGCTCGACAAAGTATCCGCAAAGCACCACACCCGTCCGGCAACCGTAGCGCTGGCCTGGCTCCTGGCCCATCCGCTGGTCACCGCCCCGATCGTGAGCGCCACCAGCGAAAGCCAGTTGCAAACCATCTTTGATGCGCCCGGGCTGGTGCTGGACAAGGAAGACCTGGCGTTGCTGGATGCCGCGGGTAAATGATCACGGCGGCATGATGAAAGCCACTGGATGCTTTTTGTTTCCGGTTGTCCCCATTCTTTGGCATGCAGGTAATAACCTTTATTAGCCGGCTCTTTTTCCATTTCAGGGATAACAGGATTGGCCGCTGTAAATTTATCCTGCCGGTTATCTGCCAGCTAACCTCTACAACATAAAATTTCTGCGGCAGGTTTATGGATAATTGATGTTTTTTTTCTTTTTTGTGCTTCCTTCGGTTCTTCCGGTGGTAAATGTTTGATAAATAACTATACTAATGGAAGTACTTATCAGTTTAATTAACGACATCATCTGGAGCAATGCATTGATCATATTATGTCTTGGTACAGGTATTTATTTTTCGATTGTTACCCGGTTTTTACAGTTGCGTTATATCGGCGAAATGATCCGTCTTCTTTTCCAGGGGAGCGCGTCTTCCAAAGGTATTTCTTCTTTCCAGGCATTCGCGGTGGCTATAGCCGGCAGGGTCGGTACCGGTAATATTGCAGGTGTCGCTACGGCGATTGCCATGGGAGGGCCGGGCGCCGTGTTCTGGATGTGGGTAATTGCTTTTCTGGGAAGCGCCTCTGCTTTTGTTGAAGCAACATTGGGGCAGATATACAAACAGGTCAAAAACGGGCAATACCGCGGCGGACCTGCTTTCTATATAGAGAAGGGCCTGGGGATGAAGTGGTATGCGGTATTGTTTGCAATCGTGACAGTATTCAGTACAGCTTTCTTCCTGCCGGGCGTGCAGAGCAACAGCATCGCATTGAGTATGCTCAATGCATTTGATGTGCCGGTAGCAGTTACAGGTGCGGTTATCGCTGCGCTGCTGGGGTTGATTATTTTCGGCGGCATCAGGCGTATCGGTAAGTTTGCGGAGCTGGTCGTGCCGTTTATGGCAGCGGCGTATATGCTGATGGCTATCATAATTATCCTGATGAATATCGCGGAAGTGCCTGCTGTATTCAGCCTGATCTTCCGTTCGGCATTCAACCTGGAACCTGCTTTCGGCGGGGTTATCGGCATGGCCATCGCCTGGGGGGTGAAAAGGGGGATCTATTCAAATGAGGCAGGGCAGGGTACGGCGCCTCATGCGGCGGCGGCGGCTGAAGTCAGCCACCCGGTAAAGCAGGGTCTGGTGCAGGCGTTTTCCGTATATGTGGATACCTGGCTGGTTTGTACGGCAACGGCGCTGATGATCCTGTTTACCGGCCAGTACAATGTCCTGAACCCGGAAGGAGGGTTCCTGGTGGAGCATCTGCCGGGTACGCAGATCGGAGCTGCGTATACCCAGGCTGCAATCAACGTGCACTTTCCCTGGCTGGGTAATGGGTTTATAGCGTTTGCCTTGTTGTTTTTCGCTTTTACCACCCTCGTAGCTTACTATTATATCGCGGAAACCAATCTCAGCTATCTCGACAAGAAAGGATCGCGCACCTGGGCAGTGCTCCTGCTGCGTCTGCTGATACTCGCAGCCACTTTCTACGGTACCATAAAAACCGCAGAAACGGCCTGGACGCTGGGTGATATCGGCGTCGGGATGATGGCCTGGCTCAACCTGATCGCCATACTTTTATTGCAAAGGCCTGCCCTCCGGGCGTTTAAAGACTACCAGGCGCAGCGCAGATCGGGTGTGGACCCGGTGTTTCGTGCACGGGAACTGGGTATCAAGGATGCGGAAGAGTGGGATTGAACCGCTGATGTGAACAGTTGTTTTCATGAACCCCCTGATGCCATAATAAGATTCCGCACCATTGTGATACATGAAGACATGGTCGTCGTGGCGATCACAAAAAAGGGTTCCGCCGGGTTTCCTGATATCCGCCGGCGTTTGTACCCGGCTCGCAGTTAGCTAATATTTAACATGCCCCCTGCTATGTACTTTCATAAACTCCTGTAATTTTGACCCCTGAAATGAAGCCACAATTCAGATTGTTCCTTTGGCTGAGCCTGCTTACGCTGGTCGGATACGGTGGTATCGCCGTCGTCACAGCATCGCATGGCACAGCGGATGTGCCGGCACATATCGCCGCCTGCTATGAAGGAGACTCTGGCTATTATCTTTCACCACAGCATCAGGACGCGTCGTTCCGGTATGCTTCAGGTGTTACGGAAAAAGAAAGGACCGAGCTCTTTGCTACCGAAAGCGAAGATGATCGCTCCAACCAGGTCCAGCTTAAAAAACATCACCCCGCCGTCTTCAACTATTTCGCCGACTTCTATGGCGCCGGCGCCGGGTATGCCCATCTGCTCAAGACGCGCCTGCTTCAGGACGCGCGCATGTTCCATCCATCCGTACAACGGTATATCGCCCTCCGCGTGATCCGGATCTGATCCCCGCCGCCCGGCAGACCGCCTGTCGCGGCTGCTCCCGCATGATATCATCCGCCCGTTCCGCAGCGCCCTGATGCGCCGCCGGACCGTGGCAGGGATGAAAGCGTGTTGTGATACATGCAGTTCCAGGGGGTGACCCTCCGTATCCCAAAATTCAATCGTTTTAAACAGTAACACCTTATTATGAAGCAATTGCTCCTGCTCGCGGGCCTGTGCGGCCTGCTGGGCTATACCGCCTGTACATCCCACAAAGCGGAAACGGAAGCCGGTACCCGGTTCCTCGTCACCAGCGCGCTGCAGATGGACACGGCGATAGTCAACGAATATGTCTCTCAGATCCGCGCCATCCGCCATATAGAGCTCCGGGCGCAGGAAAGGGGGTACCTGCAGCAGATACTTGTCGACGAAGGCCAGTTTGTGAAGGAAGGCCAGCTCCTGTTCCGCATCATGCCGCGGCTCTACGAGGCCGAGCTGCAGAAGGCGCAGGCTGAGACCAGGGTAGCGGAGATCGAATACCAGAACACCAAGGGACTGACCGACAACAACGTCGTCTCGCCCAACGAGCTGGCGATGGCGGAGGCCAGGCTCGACAAGGCCCGTGCCGAACAGTCGCTCGCGCAGGTGCACCTGCAGTTCACCGAGATCCGTGCGCCGTTCAGCGGCATCATAGATCGCTTCTACCTGAAGCTGGGCAGCCTCGTGGACGAAGGCGACCTGCTCACTACGCTGTCCGACAACAGCCAGATGTGGGTCTACTTCAACGTCCCCGAACCGGAATATCTCGACTACCAGATGCGCGTGCAGAAGGACAGCCTGCGCCAGGTGCACCTGCGGATGGCCAACAACGTACTCTTCCCTTATCCCGGCGTTGTGGACGCCATCGAGGCCGACTTCAACAACGAAACCGGCAACATCGCCTTCCGCGCCTCCTTCCCCAATCCCGACGGACTATTGCGGCATGGGCAGACGGGCAACATCCTGATGAAGGAAACGCTGCCCGGCGCGGTGGTCATCCCGCAGAAAGCCACGCTCGAGATCATGGACAAAAAATACGTCTATGTCGTGGATAAAGACAGTACAGTGAAGCTGCGGTCCATCGTCATCGCCGCCGAAATGCCCGATCTCTACGTCATCCGTGAAGGACTTGCGCCCAACGAGCGCATCCTGCTGGAAGGCCTGCGGAAGGTGAATAACAACGACCGCATCCCGTTCGACTACGAAGAGCCCCGGGCGGTGATGGCTCATTTGAAATTACCCACAGAATAATCCGGTCATTCCCAAAACAACAAGCACATGTTTGATATATTCCTGAAGAGACCGGTCTTTGCGATCGTGATCTCGATCCTTATTTTGTTCATGGGGATGCTGGCGATCTACACCCTGCCCACATCGCAGTTCCCCTCCATAGCGCCGCCGCGGGTGATGGTGAGTGTATCGTATCCCGGCGCCAGCGCCGACGTGCTGGTGCAATCGGTGCTCATCCCGATGGAAAAAGCCGTAAACGGGGTGCCGGGCATGAAATACATGACCTCCGACGCCACCAGCGCCGGCGAAGCGAATATCCAGGTGATCTTCGACCTGGGTACCGATCCCAACGCGGCGGTGATCAACGTGAAGAACCGCATTGAGCAGGTGACGAACCGGCTGCCGGTGCTGGTGCAGCGTGAGGGCATCATTGTAAATGTGATGCAGCCCAACATGCTGATGTACGTAAACGTGTATAGCAAGGACGAGCATGCCGATGAAAAGTTCCTGTACAATTTTGCCAACGTCAACATCCTGAACGAGCTGAAGCGCGTCACCGGCGTCGGTAGCGCGGAGATCCTCGGCAGCCGGCAGTACGCCATGCGCATCTGGCTCAAGCCCGACCGGATGCAGGCTTACAATGTCTCCGCTGAGGAGGTAATGGAGGCGCTGGGCAGCCAGAGCATTATCGGATCTCCCGGGCGGCTGGGGCGCGCCGACGGTCAGCGCTCCGAAGCGCTGGAGTATGTGCTGACCTACCAGGGCCGCTATAACCAGCCGGAGCAGTACAAAGACGTAATCATCCGCGCCAACCCCGACGGGGAGCTGCTCCGCCTCAAAGACGTGGCGGACGTGGAGCTGGGCAGCGAGTATTATGATATCTATTCGAACCTCAACGGTCACCCCTCGGCGGCCATTGTGCTGAAGCAGACCTACGGCAGCAATGCCAATGATGTGATCAAAAGCATCAAGGAGAAGCTGGAGGAGATCAAAACCAGCTCTTTCCCGCCGGGTATGGATTACGAGATCAGCTACGATGTTTCGGGCTTCCTGAATGCTTCGATCGAGAAGGTGGTGCATACGCTGGGCGAGGCCTTCGTGCTGGTGGCGTTGGTGGTGTTCCTCTTTCTCGGCGACTGGCGCTCCACGCTGATCCCGACGCTGGCCGTGCCGGTATCGCTCGTGGGGACGTTCTTTTTTATGCAGCTCTTCGGGCTGAACATCAACCTGATCACGCTGTTTGCACTCGTGCTGGCGATCGGCATCGTGGTAGACAACGCGATCGTGGTGATCGAGGCAGTGCATGCGAAGATGCAGGAGAAACACCTGTCGCCGTACAAGGCCACGCAGGAGGTGGTGCGCGAGATCAGCGGCGCGATCGTGGCGATCACCTTCGTTATGGCGGCGGTGTTCATCCCGGTGGCATTCATGTCGGGTCCGGTGGGCATTTTCTACCGGCAGTTCTCGATCACGATGGCGACGGCGATCGTGCTGTCCGGCGTTGTGGCGCTGACACTGACGCCGGTGCTCTGCGCCATGCTGCTGAAGAACAACCACGGCAAGCCGAAGAAGAAATCCCCGATGGACCGCCTGCTTGACGCGTTTAATAAAGCCTTCGAAAAGCTGACCGGCCGCTATGCCGGCTTCCTGAAGCGGATCGTGAACCGGCGGGCGGTGACATTCGGCCTGTTGCTGGCCTTCGGCGCGGGCATCTTCGGGATCAGTCGCGGCCTGCCTTCCGGCTTTATCCCGAACGAAGACCAGGGTATGATCTACGCGATCATCCAGACGCCGCCCGGCGCGACGCTGGAGCGCACCAATGCGCTGGCACGCCAGTTGCAAGAGATCGCCGGACATGTGGAAGGCATCCGGTCCGTCTCCGCACTGGCCGGCTACGAGGTGCTGACGGAGGGCAGGGGATCGAACGCAGGCACCTGCCTGATCAATCTGAAAGACTGGTCGGAGCGCAAACATTCGGTGACGGAGATCATTGAAGAGCTGGAAGAAAAAGCCCGTGAGATCCCCGGCGCCACGATCGAGTTCTTCGGTCCGCCGGCTGTGCCGGGCTACGGCGCCGCGGGTGGTTTCGCCATGCGCCTGCTTGATAAGACCAACAACGACGATTACAAGGAGCTCGAAAAGGTGAACGACGACTTCATGGCCGCACTGGCCAAACGTAAGGAACTGACGGGCCTCTTTACCTTTTTCAGCGCCAACTACCCGCAGTACGAGCTGGAGATAGACAATGCGGCGGCTATGCAGAAAGGCGTCTCCATCGGCAAGGCAATGGATAACCTGTCGGTGCTGATCGGCAGCTCCTACGAGCTTGGCTTTATCCGCTTCGGGACATACTTCAAGGTGTTCATACAGGCCGCGCCCGAATACCGCCGGCTCCCCGACGACCTGATGAAGCTGTACGTAAAGAACGACCGCGACGAAATGGTGCCTTATTCGGCCTTCATGAAAATAAAGAAGACGCATGGGCTTAATGAGATCACGCGCTACAACATGTACACCTCGTCGGCCATCCGGGGGGAGCCTGCGGCGGGCTACAGCAGCGGTGAGGCTATCGAAGCGATCCGGGAGGTAGCGGTGCAGACGCTGCCGCGCGGTTATGACATCGACTGGGAAGGTCTTTCGAAAGACGAAGCGGCACGCGGCAGCGAGGTGGTCTACATCTTCCTTATCGTGCTCGGCTTTGTGTACCTGATCCTGGCGATACAGTACGAAAGCTTTATCCTGCCGCTGGCGGTGATCCTATCGCTTCCGGCCGGTGTGTTCGGCTCTTTCCTGCTGATCAAAATGATGGGGCTGGCGAACGATATCTACGCACAGGTGGGACTGGTGATGCTGGTCGGCCTGCTGGGTAAGAATGCGGTGCTGATCGTGGAGTTTGCCGTACAGAAACATCGTTCGGGTGCGTCGGTGTACCAGGCTGCGGTGGAGGGCGCCCGCGTGCGTTTCCGACCGATCCTGATGACCTCGCTCGCCTTTATCGCCGGCCTGATTCCGTTGCTGTTCGCGACAGGACCAGGTGCGATCGGCAACCGTACCATCGGTGCGGCCTCCGCGGGCGGGATGCTGCTGGGTACGGTATTCGGGGTGGTCGTCATCCCCGGACTGTATTTCGTATTCGGCACGATCGCGTCGCGTCGAAAGCTCATCAAACACGAAGAAGAAAATCCTTTAACCGAAGAACTCGAACACAATGTTTAATAAAAGTATTTCCGGATACCTGGGGATGGGTTTACTATCCCTTACCATAGCAGCCTGCAACGTACCGGCACAGGTCACTACTACAGCAGAACAGGAAATACCTGCGCGTTATGGCAACATGCAGGATACCGTCAACACGGCACAGCTTTCCTGGAAGACTTATTTCACCGATCCCAATCTGGTGGCGCTGATCGACACCGCGCTGGCACACAATCAGGAGCTGCGGATTACCCTGCAGGAGATCGGGATTGCCCGCAACGAAGTACGTGCGCGGAAAGGTGAGTACCTGCCGTTCGTCGGCGCGCGTGCAGGCGCAGGCGCCGAGAAAGTGGGGCGGTACACCAGCCGCGGCGCCAGCGAAGCCACGACCGACATCAAACCCGGCATGGAAATGCCCGAGCCGGTACCCGACTACATGGCCGGCCTCTATGCCACCTGGGAGGTAGACATCTGGCGCAAGCTGCGCAATGCGAAAAACGCAGCCGTGTCGCGCTACCTTGCCACGGTGGAGGGCAAAAACTTTGTCGTCACGAACCTTGTAGCCGAGGTGGCGAATTCCTACTACGAGCTCCTCGCGCTCGACAACCAATTGGCCATCGTGCAGCAGAACATTGACATACAGAGCAACGCGCTGGCCATCGTGAAGCTGCAGAAGGAGGCAACGCGCGTCACCGAGCTGGCGGTGCGTAAGTTTGAGGCCGAAGTGCTGCGTACGCGCAGCCTGCAATACGATATCCGGCAAAGGATCACGGAGACCGAGAACCGGATCAACTTCCTGCTCGGCCGTTATCCGCAACCTATCGTGCGGAACGCGCAGACGTTCGGCGACCTGGTGCCGGAGGTGGTGCATACCGGCATCCCGCCGCAACTGCTCGCCAACCGTCCCGACATCAAACAGGCAGAGCTGGAGCTCACAGCCGCGCGGCTGGACGTTAAGGTGGCACGGGCGCAGTTTTACCCCTCGCTGGGCATCACGGCAGGCGTCGGCTACCAGGCCTTCAATCCGTCATACCTGGTCAAAACACCGGAGTCGCTGCTCTATTCGATAGCCGGCGACCTGGCAGCCCCGCTCATCAACCGCAACGCGATCAAAGCCGCATACAGAACGGCCAGCGCAAAGCAACTGCAGACGGTCTACCATTATGACCAGACAGTGCTCAACGCGTACCTCGAGGTCGTCAACCAACTGGCGCGGATCATCAACCTCGAAAAAAGCTACGAGCTGAAATCAAGCCAGGTGCAGGCGCTTTCACAGTCGATCGACATTTCGAACAGCCTGTTCAGGTCCGCCCGGGCCGACTACATGGAAGTCCTCATGACGCAGCGCGACGCCTTGGAGGCAAAATTTGAGCTGATCGAAACGAAGATGCAGCAGATGAATGCCACGGTGCATATTTACCAGGCATTGGGCGGTGGATGGCGTTAATAACTTTGGCAATGTCATAGATAATGGTAGTGGCAAGAGTCAGGAGGTGTACAACAGTATTTGTTGCTTACGGGTAGGATCATCCCTGCCAACAAACAACGGTGTCTTCCCGAACCTCGATTCACCGTTGGCGCAATCATTGATCAATGACATTCCATTCGTACCGGTTCTTGCGTAGAGACGCGATAAATCGCGTCTCCCTCGTACCATGACGGAGACGCGATTTATCGCGTCTCTACCCGTTGCTTTTTGCGATCCGGTTGATATCCTTGTTCTCCAGATATCTGACCGGAGCACCGTTACGCAGCACCGCGATCATTGCCAGCCCGATCTTTGTCGTGGTCGTCACGTGCTTTGACCTGCGCAGCAGCGGGAAGAAGGGACGCATGAGGTTGATAAAAAACTGGTACAGGCGTGTCCTGGACCGGATACCTCTTTCCGGTATGATAGCCCCCGGCCTGAACGCATAGGCATCTTTGAATCCTTTTTCCAGGATATAGTTTTCTGTTTTGCCTTTCACCCGCGCCCACATGACCTTACCCGAACCGGTACTGTCGGTGCCGGCGCCCGATACATAGCTGAATACCATGTCGGGATTGCATGCGTATAGAGTGTCGGCAAACGCCCGGACAATGTCAAAAGTGATCCTGGTATAATCCGCTTCATTCATACCTACCGAGGAAATGCCCATGCAGAAGAAACAGGCGTCATATCCCTTCAGTTGCTCCTTGTGAGTGCCGATATCCATAAAGTCAGTCAGTAGTATCTCCTTCAGCTTCGGATGAGATATACCCACTGAAGAGCGGCTAATCGTCAGTACGCCGGTAATATCCGGACTGTCCAGACATTCGAGCAGCACACCTTTCCCCACCATGCCGGTGGCGCCTGTGATAATAACTTTGTATTGCATAATTGATATGGATGGTTACCCTGCTCCAAATTACTATTTCTTCGGATACCCACTTCAATCCCCTGTCTAAATTACAATGCGTTTTTCTGCAGTGGTCATTTGTAACGATGAAAAAGATAAGCCGAAGTGCTGGCCATACCCGGCTGGTCTGTATGTGGATAACTTTACCTGCTGAAAACAGAATATTACTTGGTGGTAAAAAATACCCTTCCTATCTTTGCATCCGCTTCGGCAAAAAAATGTTCTTTTAAAGGTAATGTCCAGGTAACACTGAAATAACATGGGAAATTATTTTCCCCGTTTTTTTTGGTAAATTGGAAAAGGTTTATACCTTTGCAGCCCGTTAGGGGATAATGATA
>CAZGPG010000044.1:0-12816 GCA_964527735.1 uncultured Chitinophagaceae bacterium
GCATGGGTAGAGACGTTGCATGCAACGTCTCTACCCATGCAACGTCTCTACGGGGATGATTGCCATATTTCCCACGCCGCCTCAGCCTGCAGGTGCAGCATTTCCAAACCGTTTTTTATAATGCCTCCCTGCCGGCGGCCAAGCATAAGAAATCTCGTCTCTTCCGGATTGTAAACCAGATCATAGAGCAGGTGTGCCGGAGTAAGGTGCTGATACGGCAGTTCGGGGTAGCCATGTATATCCGGGTACATACCCAGCGGCGTAGTGTTGATTATTATCGGAAACTGTTCCAGCAATGCTTTGTTGATATGGTCGTACATCAATGTATCAGGAGCGGGTGTGCGGGAAACAATACGGTAATCAATGCCCAGTTTCTTCAATGCATAACATACGGCTCTTGAAGCGCCGCCGGATCCTAATACCAGCGCGCGGGTATGATGCCGCTGCAGTAAAGGTTTCAGGCTTTCTTCAAAACCAATGATATCTGTATTATATCCTTTCAGCCGGCCGTTCCGGATTGCAATACAATTGACGGCCCCGATCGCTGCTGCTGCCGCATCCAGATCATCCAGGTACGGAATTATGGCTGTTTTATGCGGTATGGTAACATTCAGTCCCCGTAATTCCGGATGGCAGGCCCGCCAATCCGGAAATGCCGTGATCTGCTCCAATGCAAATGCGGTGTAAGTTGCGTTTATACCTTCACGGGCAAATTTCTCCCTGAAAAATGCCGGGGAGAACGATTGCGCTACCGGAAATCCGATAATACCGTATGCGTCGGCCATGAGGTAAAGTTAAGGTGTACGATCCGCGCACCTGTATCAGAGCTCGCTTTGTACTTTTTTATTCAGAAAAAGGTGGAAGGTATCTCCGCGCAGGCCGACGCGCATGGCCTCCAGCGGGATTACTTCGGCAGGTGCGAGGTTCCCGAGGTTTACATTGGCGCCCAGCAGCTCAAGAAAATACACCTGCTGTGCTTTCTGCGGCGCTTCCCATATGATCTGCCGGGGAGGGATCTGTGTCAGGATCTCCTGCACAAGCCCTTCGCGGACCTCTCCTGATCCCCGGTAAATACCTACATTCCCGGATTCCCGGGCTTCGGCGATTACGTAGGTGGAACCCGCTTCCAGCTCCGCCCGCATCAGCTCGATCCATTTGTACGGCGGGATGATATGTTCAGCGTCTTTCGATCCTACTTCGCTCAGCACGGTAACATGCTGCGCCAGCTTTTCAATATAACCACATTTTTCGGCGTGTGGTATGGTGATAGAGCCATCCGATACCTCCACATAGTCCAGGCCATATTCCCGGACGATATCCAGATAATCATCAAACTGGCCGCGTACCAGAAATGCTTCAAATAAAGTACCGCCAAAATAAACAGGGATATTATGCTGACGGTAAATTTCGATTTTTTCGCGCAGATGACTGGTGACAGCTGCAGTGCCAAATCCCAATTTTACAATGTCTGCATAAGGTGCGGCGACGGAAAGAAAATTCCTGACGTCATCCAATCCCATCCCTTTATCCATTACCATTGTAAGACCGTGACCACGAGGCTTTTCAGTCCGGTCCGGTATATTATTGAGCGGAAAGTTCATAGATGATATTTAGTAGTACGGATGCAAAGGTAAGGGGAAACCAGCTAAACAATATAAATCATATGGTTGTGTTATATTCGCAGATAATTCTGGTTTATGAGAAGAAACAATGCGATTTTCGGTCTTGTTATCGGTCTGTTTGCGCCGGTCATAGGCATGATGATCTCCTATTTGATATGGTTCCGGGCCTATACTCCGGATGTTTTCCTGAATCGTCTTTTCTCCGATGGAGATATTGCAGCCAAAGTAATTACACTTAGCGTTCTGATAAATGTGCTGCCGTTTGTATTATACACCAACCGGAAGCTGGATCTTACCGGCCGCGGTATACTTGTTGCTACGATGCTGTATGGCGTATTGTTCATATTGCTGAAGTTTGTATGGTAAATTCCGTTGTTGGGGCAATCCTGCGTGATTGCCCTATTTTTGTTTTTGAATGCGTTATTATATCATAGCCGGGGAGGCAAGCGGAGATCTGCATGGCAGCAATCTGATCCGGGCATTGCACCGGCAGGACGAACACGCTGAGATACGCTGCTGGGGCGGCGACCGTATGGAAGCTGCCGGGGCGGAAGTGGTAAAGCATTACCGTGATCTGGCATTCATGGGCTTTGTGGAGGTACTGAAGCATCTGGGTACAATAATTCGGAATATTGATTTCTGCAAAAAGGATATCCTTTCATTTAAACCGGATGTGCTGATATTGATCGATTATCCCGGGTTCAATCTGCGGATCGCAGAATGGGCAAAGAAGCAGGGAATCAAGGTGGTGTACTATATTTCTCCGCAAGTGTGGGCCTGGAAGGAAAGCCGGGTGAAAAAGATAAAGCGCGATGTGGATCTGATGCTGGTGATCCTCCCGTTCGAACAGGCTTTTTATGAAAAATGGAACTACCCGGTGGTGTATGTCGGTCATCCGTTAATGGAAGCGATTGCAAGAGAAACCAATGATGTGCCGCTGATTCCTTTATCTGAAAAGCCGGTTATTGCTCTGTTGCCGGGCAGCCGCCGGCAGGAGATTCAGACTAAGCTTCCGTTTATGCTGGAGATGATGCGGCATTTTCCTGATTATCAGTTTGCCATAGCACAGGCGCCGGCACAACCCGAAAGTCTGTATCGCGAGATAACAGGTAATGCAGATGTGCTGCTGGTGCAGAATGCCTATTACCTGCTCAAACAGGCAAAAGCTGCCTTGGTAACCAGCGGTACCGCCACATTGGAAACAGCGCTTTTTAACGTGCCCCAGGTGGTTTGTTATAAAGGTAACCCGCTATCGTACTGGCTGGCACGAAAGCTGATACGGGTGAAATATATTTCTCTCGTCAACCTGATTATGGATAGGCCGGTGGTCAGGGAATTGATCCAGCAGGATCTGAATGAAAAAGAATTGAAACGGGAGCTGAACAAGCTCTTGCATGACGAGCATTATATCGAAGCACAGCAAAGGGATTATGCTCTGTTGCGGCATAAGCTCGGTGAAACGCCTGCATCGGATCATGCTGCTGCGGAAATACTTGAGCTGTTGAAGGGTTAGTTTAATGTTTTTGATTTTCACCATTTAGGACGTTAAGGGATTAAGCTCATTAAGAACCAAATCTTAATGAGCTTAATCCCTTAACGTTTTTTTGATCACTCAGAGATTAACGATTACCAGATGGCAAACCGTATCGTCTGCACTGTTTGTTGTGCTGTGGTTACAGAAAGGAGGTAAATGCCGGGCTGCACGTCCGGCAGGATCACTTGCCGTTGCGTTTGACCGGCACCCATATGGAACGACTCCTGGTATATTTCCCGGCCTGCAACATCCGCTACAGAAATAATGTTCCGGGTTCCGGATGGCAGACCTTTAAGCATAAACGTTCCATTGCCGGGGTTCGGATATATAGAAAGTGGCTGACCATTTATTTCCGGATCGGTTACACCGGAGGATACATACATAATCAGCTCGCTGCTGGTGGTGATTTCTGCATCTGCGCAGGGTTCAGACGACGACATGGTTACCGTAAATTTATCCCCGTATATGAAATCCGTTCCGGCTATTGCTGTATAAACGGCAGTGGTCGCGCCGGGTATTGCCAGGGTGTTTTTATGCCACTGATAAGCGGGTGTAGTGCCTCCGCCGGTAGCTGTTGCCGTAAAGGTTACGAGACTCCCTTCAGGAACTGTATTCCCGGGATTCACAACAACAGATACGCCGGCAGTTACCGTGTAATCACAAAATTCATAGGCGCCGAGATCCGTCTGTGTGCCCATGGTCCTGTCTGCTCCGCGCAGGTCTTTTGTGATGGCAGAGAGATCGGGGGTGGCGCTATTATTGTAGAATGCGCTGTCGCCGGCATCAATAGCCGGGCTGTTTGCAATGAGCCTGTAATTGCCGGCATTGGTATCTTCGAATACCGGCCAGCTTACCGCTACGCCAAAAGGATTAATACTGCCATTTTCGATATAGATAATGCCGGTATCTATACCCACGATATTATTCCGGGAAGCAACTACGAGTAATTGGTTTACGTCCACATCATCCGGATAGTTGCCGGCGATGATGCTGTTGCGCAACTGCGATGTTGTGCCCTGATCGTATCCGCCGCCGCCATTCCCGGCAGTGTTGTTGACGACAGTCATATTGGTGGATATGATCGTGGTCTGTGCACCGTGGTTATCATGGGCGCCAAGGCCGCCGCCGTTGTTTACTGCCGAGTTGCGGCTGATGAGCACATTGGTGAGTACGGCGGTTGAATTCCGTTCCAGTCCGAAGCCGCCGTAATGATTGTCTGCGGAGTTGCCGGTAAAGACAACATTTGTCAATACCGGATTGCAGGTATTATAATTATACATACCACCGCCGTTGTTGCCCGCATTGTTGTTGATAAACCGGACATTGGTGAGGGTAGCGCTGCTTTGCCAGCCATACAGTCCGCCACCGTCCTCGTCTGCATGGTTGCCGGTGAAGGTCACATTATTTAACGTTGCATGACTTTGGCCGTCTGTATCCATCCCGCCGCCGCAGCTCCCCGCACGGTTGTTGATGAACAGGACATTTTCCAGCTCGGGCGAGCTCTGGTCGTTATAGATACCACCACCCGAGCCGTTGGTTTCATTGCCTTCAAAAACAACGTTTGTAAGCTGTGCCTTACTGTTGGTTTTGTTGTTCATCCCGCCGGCGCCTTCGTCATCGCTTATGGAGGTGTTAAATCCGAAATAGCTGTCGGTGATTTCCGGACTGCTGGAAAGGTTTTTCATTCCTCCTCCGTTTGAAGTTTCAGCGTGATTGAATACGAAAGCACAGTGTGCAAACTTCAGCGTCCCCTGATAGTTATACACACCACCTCCTCCGCCAAGTTCATCATCATTACTTTTAGCCGTGTTATTTCTAATGACCATGTTGCGGTATATGCCATTGGCATCGCTGTTGTATATGCCTCCGCCGCCGCGTCTTTCAATGGCCGTGCTGTTTACGGTTATTGTGCCTGTGCCGTTGGCATTGCCGTGTACAATGGTAAAGCCATCCAGTATAAAACCAGTAACGTCTGCGGCTATCACCACGTGGTATACATTATCAGTACTATCACCCGCTGTGCCGATATCCCCGCTTAGTATTACAGCATTGGTGACGTGCAACGATACGGAATCTCCATTGCGATCCTGCAGGGATGCTTCTGTGCCGGCAAAGCCGCCGAATATATGCACGCCATCAGGAATTACAAATGCACGGTCGCGTACATTAACACTGCTGCCGTCGGCTGCTACCGAAGGCTTGTAGGTGCCGGCTGCCACCAGTATCGTGTCTCCGGACCCCGCCGTTGCCAGCGCATGCTGGATATCTGTAAAGGCATTGGCCCAGTCTGCGCCGCTTTGTGTGCCGGCAGCATTATGCTTTACATACCATGTGCTTGCATGCGCCAGGGACGAAAAAGCTAATGCAATACCAATAAGTAGCTGTTTTTTCATAACTATGTGTTTTGATCAATCAACAAAATAAACATTAAAAAGGGCTTTCGCAATACATGCGGGCAACTCTATACAATAAGATGTGCCTGACTGACGTTATACACCCATTCTTCTGGTCACCGTAACATTAATTAGGATTTGTATAAATTGATATAAATTAATGTGTTGGTATTTATTTTTAAAAAAACAGAAGGCTTGTTACCCCTGCCGTAAATCATCTGATATCTGGGTATAATGCTAAATTTAGATGAAATTTACATGGGCGGGTTGTTTTTTTATTAGGTACCTATATCTTTGCACCCTTGCGTTTATAAATTAATAAACCCAGAAGAAAACTTTAAAAAACAAAAACAAAAATCAGAATTATGGCAGATGTAAAACAAACCGCAGGGAAAGCTTCCGCTTATGCAGGTAAGCCAAGGAGTTCAAATAGTTTCCTGATCAACCTTATCATCGTTGTAGCCTGCCTGGTTGTAGCTCATCTTATTTTTTACATAGGATTCGGTGATCCCAGCAACTTCCGTGATGCAGAAAAGCACGTTCCACTCAACTTTTTCGGGACTGCCTATACAGGTGGATGGGTTATCCCTATACTGATGTCGACACTGCTGGTATTGGTCTGTTTCATCATCGAACGCGCTATGACCATTTACCGTGCAAAGGGTAAAGTTGCCGGTGGTGAATTTGTGCGTAAAGTTCAATATCATCTGGCCAATAAAAATGTGGATGCCGCTATCGCAGAGTGCGACAAGCAAAGCGGTTCCGTAGGCAATGTAATGCGTGCCGGTCTTCTGAAGTATAAGGAGATGATCAATAATCATGAGCTGGATACCGATCAGAAAGTGCTCAGCATCCAGAAAGAAATTGAAGAGGCCACTACGCTGGAGCTGCCTATGATGGAGAAGAACCTGGTATTCCTTTCCACTATTGCTTCGGCAGCAACACTGCTTGGTCTGTTCGGTACGGTACTTGGTATGATCCGCGCGTTTGCGGCGATGGCACAGGCCGGCGCTCCTGATGCGGCTGCCCTGGCTGCCGGTATCTCCGAGGCCCTGATCAATACAATGATCGGTATCGGTACTTCATTCCTGGCGATCATCTTCTACAGCTTCTTTACGACGATCATCGACAACATCACCTACAGCATCGACGAGAGCGGATTTACGCTGACGCAAAGCTTTGCGGCAAACTATAAGTAAGGCAGATTGCCGTCATGGAGCGAAAGAATGCGGATTCCGTTTTTTTCGTTCCATGTGTTTGTTTTTATGGAATAAAGTCATTTCAGACTCTTATTACAAACGGTTGTTAGAAACTTAAGTTATGCCTAAATTAAAAATACCCAGGAAAAGCACGCACATTGACATGACGGCAATGTGCGATGTGGCGTTCCTGCTGCTCACCTTCTTCATGCTGGCGACCAAGTTCAAGCCTGATGAGCCGGTAGTAGTAAAGACCCCTTCGTCCATTTCGGAGATCCCGATGCCGGATACGGATGTGATGTTGATCACTCTGGATGCGGATGGACGTATTTTCTTCTCGATCGAGAACAAAAACCTGAGAAAAGAGCTGGTACAATCTATTAATACTGCGAATGGCCTGGGTTTGACAGATGGTGAGATCAATGCTTTTGCCATCGGCGCTTCCATCGGCACGCCGCTCAATCAATTGAAAGCTTACCTGGCAGCTGCACCTGAAGTGCGGTCGGAGTATGATAAAACGACTACCGGTATTCCTGCAGACACTGCTGCCATCACCAGGGATAACGAGCTTTCCCAGTGGATCGATAATGCCCGTCATCTCAGCGGAAACAAGCTGCGTGTGTGCATCAAAGCAGATTCCGATGCCGTATATCCCGATTATAAGAAAGTGATCAAGACCCTGGAAAACCTGAAAATATTCAAGTTTAACCTGATTACGAATCTGAAAACAGTACCTCCCGGAACGGCCGCTTATGAAAAACAGATGGCCGGCTTGGGTAAATAGATTATTTGTAAACTGATTAAAGTGCAACAACATGGCTGAATTAGCAGAATCCGGCGGTGGCGGCAAGAAGAAAGGCGGCGGGAAGAAGGCCAAAAAGCTTTCCACCCGTGTGGACCTGACGCCGATGGTGGATCTGGGTTTCCTCCTGATCACCTTCTTCATGTTCACCACGACCATGGCCAAACCCAAGACTATGCAGCTCAACATGCCGGATAGTGACAAGACGATCACCGATGAAGAACGTAATAAGGTAAAGGAAAGTACCGCACTGACCATCCTGCTGAGTAAAGAACACCGGCTGTACTATTACGAAGGCATCGGCAGTGATGCGGAAAACCCACCTGATGTCAATGTTACTTATTTCCGTCCGAATGACGGTATCCGGGATGTGATCATTGATAAAAAGAAAAAAGTAGAAGAGCTGAAACGGGCCGGCGGACTATTGCCGGACGATGAAACTACAATTCTTATCAAACCCGACGATGATTGTACCTATGATGATGTGGTAAGCATACTGGATGAGATGAATATCAATGATGTGAAGGTGTATGCGATTGTAGATATATCGGAAGTGGATAAGGAATTTATTCAAAAAACGGAAGCCGCCAACCAATAAATAGTACGGATCGTCTCTGACGGGCCGTATGGAATTCAGGTTGTTTTCCGTCTTTATAAAACCAAGGATATTGAATCATGGATATTAATAAAATACTCAAAAGCGATTACCTCGACATTCTGTTCGATGGCCGTAATAAGGAATACGGCAGCTATGAGTTGCGCAGAAAGTATCCGAAGCGGATGCGGAATGCCGGTATTATCGGTATTTCGGTGATCGCGCTTGCATTGGCTATACCTGTGATTGCCAATATTGCAGACAGTAAAAACAAAAAAATTACGATTGCCAATCTTACGGAAATAAAGCTGGCAGAGCCGCCGCCGATTGATCCCAATCAGCCGCCACCGCCGCCGCCACCGCCTGCACCGCCGCCACCTGTGAAGCCGACGATTGCTTTTACGCCGCCGGTGATCAAGAAGGATGAGGAAGTGAGGGAAGAGGAAAAACCACCCGAACAAACCCAGATGGAAGATAAGGCGATCAGCACGGTGACCCAGGAAGGCGATCCGGACGGGATAGATCCGGGTCTGCTGGATTCCAAAGGTACGGGTGTGGTAGAAGCTGCGCCTGCTCCCCAGATATTCGAGTTTGTAGAACAGATGCCGGAATTCCCCGGTGGGAACGATAAGGTGAGCCGCTATCTTGCAGACAAGATGCGCTATCCCGAGATGGCCCGGGAAAATAATATCCAGGGACGGGTGATCGTGCGCTTCGTTGTAAATGAAAGCGGTGAAATATCCGATGTTCAGGTACAGCGGGGTATCGGTGGCGGTTGTGATGAAGAAGCCGTCCGCGTGGTAAAAGGAATGCCCAAATGGAAGCCGGGCAGGCAGAACGGCCGTCCTGTGAAAGTTTACTTTACGCTGCCCATTACCTTCCGTCTTGAGTAGGTGTCGGGTGGCTGACGATAAAATGAGTAATGCGGTGGATGTGTTGATTTGAAAACACATCCACCATTTTTTTTACACCTGGTTGTGTTATAATGCTGTTGTCTTGGGCTTGAAGACATGTTCTTCGATCGTCATGCCTTTCTCCAGGAATATAGTTTGGATCCCCAGTGTTTTAGCGCCTTCTATATGTTGGCGGCTGTCGTCAATAAACAAGGTATGCTCGGGCAGTAGCCCGTTTTCTTCCAGTACCCGGCTGAAAATTTCTTTTGTTGGTTTTCGCAAGCCTATTCTGTGGGATAGATATACGCGGTCGAAAAATACACCTAACCCGGGAAGGCGATGTTCCTGCATGAGGATGTTGTTGAAAGCTGTTTCGTGAATGATGTTGGTATTGCTCAGGAGGAAGAGATCATGATAGTTGCGAAGCTGCTGCAGTATTTGCAGCCGGCGCAGCGGGAAATCGAGCAGCATGGCATTCCAGGCGGCAATGATCTGTTCTTTTGTTATGGGGCATCCGGCGGCTTGTTGCATGGCCATAATAAAAGTTTCTTCGTCAATTTTGCCGGTTTCAAACTCGTCGAAGACGGGTGTTTGCTGCAGTTGGGAGTAGATGGCGCCGAAGTTTCCGATGCCTGCTTCGCGAAAGGCATTTTCGGTGAGGGCGTAGTCGATATTGAGCAGCACGCCCCCCAGGTCGAAGATGATATGCCTGATGTTCCGGATCATTTGTGTTTGTTTATGCGGTGCAAAGTTGCGGACAAAATATTTGCCGGGTGTAAAATTTTCAGAGAAAAAAGTTAGCTTTGCCGTCCGTTTGGCGATAAGCCGGGGCCTATAGCTCAGTTGGTTAGAGCACCTGACTCATAATCAGGTGGTCCCAGGTTCAAGTCCTGGTGGGCCCACTGAAAATCCGCGAAGATGCCGTAAGATGCGGCATCTTCGCTTTTTTATGAAATGTGGTTGTCCTATCGGTTGTCCCTGAAATCATTGTATAGTATGATTTATTTTTATTGACCACCATATCTTTCAAAATAATAGTCATTAGCTGTCTTTTCAGGGTTTTCTTTCAGCCATTTTAGCATCTGCTTCTCTGTAGCTTCAGTTGTTATTTGTTTCTCTTTAGCTGGTGCATTTATTGCCGCAATGATACTTTGGTACTGTGCCTTTTCTACTCTTTTGTTATAGATGGATACTGCTATCATGCCCCAAATGATCGAAATAACCCAAGCAAAGGGCAAATAAACTATTGTCGAGCCGATTGCTAACATCGTATCGTTTAGATAAAAGAAAAAAATCAGAAAAGGGGCTGTCATAATTATTCCTCCTATTATGGTTGCATACAATAAGCCAATAGGACCGAATATTATTGTTAGTAGAAGAGTAACAACAATACTTTTCTTTTCTCTTATTGTATTCTGCATATGAGGAATGATTAATTCAGTACAATCATTTTCTTCCCTGTGGAAGACGCTCCATCAGCAAATATATTACAATAGTACGTGCCAGAAGGAAGGTCTCCATTGTTGATTGATATACTCTTGGTATCATTGGCCAGCCTTATTGTTTTTACTGTTTTCCCATTTGCATCTGTTACATTCAGGTACGCTTCACGAACATTGTGAGGGAGGTCGTATCTAATTGTTACACTATTAGAAGAGGGATTAGGAAAAATTTGAGTTTCTATACTACCTGAGTTCATATCTTTAAATCCTAAGCCATCATTGCATGGATCACAAGGTAGATTGCCTGGTAAACTGTAAATGTCAACACTACGAGTTTCTACAATTAATCCAGAGCCTGCCTCTGCTTGTAAAACACGAAGCTTGTATTGATTATCATATTGGATAAGCGATACCCCGCCAAAATAGCAGTCAAACGTTTGGATAACATTTCCATGCTCATTCATAAGTACATTTTTTTCAGGATTTATAGCTAAAAATGGCTGAGATACAAAAGATGTGATAAACTCAATTGAATTATCCGAATTGAATAACTTTTCTGATATGAAATCTATAGAGGGATACCAATCAGCGCCAATCTGGTGTGAGTACATATATCCGTTTGGGGGTATTGGAAAATCAATCGTTTTCCATAAGGTGTGGTCTGTATTATACAACTTGAATTTTTTTGCCAGTGTATCTATCCGCAGAATTCTCCATCCTGAATGCAAATGAATAACTCCATCCCCATTTCCGCTATAATTTGGATAGTCTATCTCATGCTTGTTTGTGTAGCTATGCTCTAATTGGATTTGTGCATTAGTCGGATTAGCTATTAATATACCTGCTCCCATGAATACACCCTTGATGATTGGCATTACTGATAGCTTGGCTCTTACAATTTTTGATTTCATAATTATCATTTTTAGATTTTAAATAATAACTCATTTATGAGTTTTGGCTGCAAACTTAAATAAAAATCTATAATAACTCATACATGAGTTGGTCTAAGTTGTTGTGATAGGTCAATTTCGATGTGTGATTAACGTCCGAAATACAGTTCTAATTAAGGCAATTGGTCAGAAAATAAGGGATTTGCGTACAAGTAAAGGCATTTCCCAAGAAGATTTATCGAATGAAGCAGAACTTCCTTTATCCCAAATTGGAAGAATAGAACGAGGAGAAAATAACCCTACAATCAGTTCTTTATTTGCCATTGCACAAGCCCTTGATGTGGATTTAAGAGTGCTTGTTGATGTGAAAATTACAACAAAGAGATAATTTTTCATACGGTGCAAAGGTACGAAAAATCCTTTGATTTTCCAAATAAGTTATTGATAATCAGCCAATTGATAAGATCGACTTAGATTTTTAGGAGGTTAGGATTTAGGATCCTTATCTCCGAATCTCCTATCTCGCTAAAATTCATTCGGCAATAAGACGGAGGACTACGCATAAATTATTCAGCAATTATATTTACGTCTTTAATTCCATAATTTGATAACCATACTAGGATTTCATGACGCAGTTCTTCAGTATGCCGTTTGAAGTCAATAGTACTTGGTAAATATTGCATCTGGTAAAGCTGTGTTTGATGAACAAATACATCAACTGTTGGGTTGTGTACAGCAATAAACGACTCTCCTTCTAAAGATACGTAGGAGATTCTATCAATATGTGCGGCATTGAATTTTTTTAATACTCTCGCAATTGATTGGGGAAGTATCGGATTCGCATAAAATTTTTTGTAAAATCCCCATGGAATAGGATATCTGTTATCATCGATGAAATATATTTTTTTTTCTTTTAAAAAATTTGCGTCTTTAACCAACTCAAATATATTATAATTATAAATAGTGGTTATTATTACTTTTTCACTTCTTTCATCTGGGTAATGAATACTATATGAAATGCCATTTTGATGTATTTCATGTAATAAATCAAGGATAAGCTGTAATTGTCTTTCTTCTGCTTTTCTAACAAGGAATTTTTTGTATGCTTTATAACCAATGCATAGTGTAATCGTTGATACGATTAGTGATCCCAATGAAAAGAAAATTTCTGCCAACTTTACTAGTATTGATAGCATGCCAATTGTCTCAAAACCTCGCAAGAGAAATACTATAATTTGGGAACTCATTTTCAATTAATTGTTAGGTTTATGAGTTAGTTTATGAACCTTCTTGTTGCCCTAATGATATTATAAATCATATAAGATGACCATATTCTCATGAATAGGTCTATAATAATCCAACAGCCAGTAATGTCATCCGTTTTTCTAAAAGTGAAAGCTTCCCTATAAACCGTAGCACGTAAAAATATAAAAAGTGCTATTTTTA
>CAZGPG010000045.1:0-12225 GCA_964527735.1 uncultured Chitinophagaceae bacterium
AAAGTTAAGGGGTTTACCTTACTTTAGATTTCACGAACTTCGGGGAACCCGACATTCCCACATTGTCGCGGGCCTACCACAGCCGTTACCGGGAAGTGCTGTATAGCCGAAACAATCTCATCGGTTACGATTCGTTGTAAATACATTGTACAGAAATAGGTTCCAATGCAAAAGTAAGCACTTTTTACAAATAAACTATGCAAATTTCAAATTTAAATTGATATTTGCATAGTTTATTAAGGCTGAAATTCTGAATAAAAAATCAAGACGTTATCCTAATATGCCGATCTGGGCATAAGTATTTTCATTTGATGGCGACTAACTATAAAGGTAGAAATGAGATTTATCAGAGCTTTGCAGGTTGTTGGTGAGACGGGGCTTTTTTGATGGCTGTTATAGGTAAGAATGTAAGTACCCTCATGAGATTAGATCTTATTCTTTAGTAAAGAAACTCATATCTCTATGTAATCGTTTATCTATTTTTGTTAACTGACTAATTGAGTATAAAACATTCTCCTATTTTCAAATCATTTTCAACTTTTTTGAATTTGGTTTCTAATGTTGTTCCATCTTTGTAACGTACCTTGATTATTTGATTTCTACCGTAGGTCTTAACTGCTTTCACTGGTGTTTGAATTCTTGCAGTCGGTTTAAGAATGGATTCTGCATTTTGCCTAATTACCTCGAGACCTGTTTCACCTAAAAGGTTGCTGTTTTGCAATTTTACTTTTTCATCATTTGCAAGCATTATAATTTCTTCCGCTTTTTGAACAGCTTTTTGTCGGTCATTTAAGTAGAAATAAATGTTCAATTCTAGATGATAAATTACGAGATAGTTAATCAGGATTTCTTCCGGAACTAATGGTCGAATTGAATTGATTAAGTTTACATACTTTAATGCTTCTTGATACTTTTTCTTTTCACTAAGAAAGTAGATAAGGTTTGCGAAAATTTCCATGTCTAAATTATCAACCTTTACTAATTGTTCTTTAGCAAATAAGTTTATGTATTCAGTATGTATCCCTATAACATTTTCTACTTTAGTAAAATAAGAAAGAAATTTTAGAGTATTGTATCGTGTTTCATTGTCAATACTAAACTCAGTATTTTCAAAATTTTCATATATTCCGTTGAATAATTTAATTGCGGTTTCCCAACCTCTAGTTTTATTTATTGAAAAAAGAGCTAATTCATAAAGGTGTTTCGAGATCGATTTGTCACCGAGTAAAGACAAGTGTGGTTTCAACTTGTTAAACAAAGTGTCATTGTAGTTTAAGAAAGTGTTTATTGCAATATGTCGTAGCGCATCAAAACTAAAGTCAATGGGTTTTTCTGGGTCATCTTCAATAGGTATAATTTTTCCAGTACTGATCAAATCAATTAGTTGATTGAATAAATCATGTTTTTCCTCAACGGATTCTGTAATTTCAAGTAATGCTAAGATGATTGTAGGTTTTGTATTTGCTTTCCCTAGTTGAATCGCTTGTTTGTAATTGGTAGCAGCATTTATATAATCACCGTTAGAGTTTTGAATTTGTGCTAAGTTGTAGTGTGCAATTGACTTTAATTCTTTTACAAGTTGTTCTGTTAGTTTTTCCTTTTTAAATCCTGATTCATCAATGATCTCATTGAATATTTTTATTCCTTCGCTTCTGTGATTTGTTTTATCGGATTTTAAACTAATACTGCCAAAATTCAGTAAGGCTCGAACATAAGTTTCATCCTTTCGTCCGCTGTCTATTACGCTTTTGAAACAAGCCAAACTTTCTTCTATCTCTCCATAATAATAATTTGCAAGCCCTTTAAGATTTAGCGTTCTAAAGTACCATTTACCATCTTCTTCAACGTCAAATTTGCTCTTACTTAAATATTTAATTGCTTTTCCGAAATCAGAAATTCTATACGAGGCATATCCCATGTAGTAATAGCATAAAGATTTGTCACCTTCTTCAAAATTATTTTCTGATAAAAATCTCTCAAA
The DNA here is from genome assembly GCA_964527735.1 of uncultured Chitinophagaceae bacterium. Taxonomy (GTDB): domain Bacteria; phylum Bacteroidota; class Bacteroidia; order Chitinophagales; family Chitinophagaceae; genus JBEBVQ01. The sequence goes on from CAZGPG010000045.1 coordinate 1,982, forward strand.
AGTGTTAAGAGCCTCAGGATAATTCTCCTTTTCAAATTGTTCTATTGCTATTCTTACTAATCCCTTATCTTCTTCTTCAAGTGATTTTATCCATTCTAAATTTAAAGATTGTTTAATGATTTCATTTTTTATATGAATGTCATTATCATCGTAGTTAATAATGCCTGAGAGATACAGTTTGTTTTTAATCTTATCGGAAACCTCACTCCCCTTTTTGTATCCAATTTCGACTATTGAATTTCTTATTTCTCTATCTTTTGATACTAACTCACGAATGTTATCAATTGGTGGTTTATCATAGGTTGTCAAATAGATTTGATTAACAATTTTATCAATTATCTCTGATGTTAATTCTTCGGTTTTTAATCTATTCTCTACTTCCGAACAAACATCCCAACTCATTCTTGGATTGCCACCTGTCCAGTAGAAGATTCTATCTATGATTTCTTGACTTAGCGACAATTTGGATTTAGTGATGAATTGTTCAAACTCTTCTTTATTAAAATCATTTAAGAATATTTTTTGTCCAATATTAAATGGCGAAATCTTTGGATCTTTAATAATCTCGTTTGGCTCAATTACTCCTGAAAGAATGTAGGTCAACTTTTCAAGTTCTTTGAAATTTACTCTTGAAAAATAAATACTTCTGATTTGAGCAAATATTTGATCTGAATACTGTGTCTTTGTCAGCGCATCTATTTCGTCAAGGATGATTACTAACTTACCTTCAATTGCATTTATCAACAACCTTAATTCATTCGTATGTTGTTTATGAGCTGGTGTGTCTCTTAGCTCTTTTCTTCTTTCGTGAATAACTTTAGCTACACTATCAAACTTTTCAAGATTGGTTTCAATTGCAGTATCAACAATATTTTCAAAACAACTTCTAGCATTTTCAAATGGATTAGATAAGTCAACGTAAACAAAAACATCGTCAGGAGTTTCTAGTTTTCTTTTTGCATTGAGTAAAAGATTTGTTTTCCCCATTTGTCTCGACACAAGCACGTAGCCGGGTCTTCCCATATCGTGTATAATATTTTTCACTTGTCTGTCTGCATCTCTTTGGACATACAAGTCAAGGGGAATGATAGTATACGGTTTTAATATCTTAGTCATTTTTGTATTGGCTAAATTCTCTTTGAGTTTCTTTTAAAATAAACTGCAAAGTTTTTTCATCAGTTTTGTATAGTGTGTAAAGACTGCGGAAAAACTTTTTAATAAATCGTGGCGAACCATTAGAAATGTTTACAAGTTCATTCTTGATTCCTGCTGGTAGGGTAAACTGAAATTCTGTTTCAATAATTTCTATTAATGAAATAATTTCTTCCTTTTGCCAATATTCAAGTGGAAGAAAGTTTATTTGCTGATGTACTTTTTGCTGAAATATTTGAATGTAGTTAATGGGGTTGTTTATGGATGACAATACAAAGCGGATTTTATCAAGCCCCCCTTTAAGGCTTTTTGAAATGAGAAGCGAAAACATCTTGCCTGAAAATTCTTCGTAGTTAGTTTCTGAACTAATTGGAATTTCTTCAATAAAAATTATCAACTCCTTATTTTGATAATGCTTGTTCAAAAGCTCCAAAAGCAATTTGCTACACTCGGAAAAATTTGTTGGTTGAACTTGCGAAGTAACACCCTCGACTTTAGAAGCAATTTCATATAATATTTCTTTGAAAAATGATTCAATGTCAAGGCCAATGCAAGCGGCTAGGCTTATTTGAATGAAGTTTTTATTTTGTTTTGTGAGATTTCTAATTATGAGGTTTGATTTTCCGCAACCTGTAGGCCCATATATCCAAACCCCAAACTGAGCCACAACTTTATTGAACCTTTCATCTTGATCCCTTTCAATATAAAAAGCTTCTTTGTCTGTATCGTATATGTCGAATAAAACTGCGTTTATGTTTAGATCCTTCTTTAAAATATCTACTTGTCCTGATTCAACTGGTAAAACTTTAAGTTCTCTGAATACAGATGATGAATTGAAAATTTCCAAACAAACACTTAACGCAGAATTGATAGCAATTGTTTGTTTATTTATTTTATCTGTTCCTTTCTCTCCGTCTGCAAAGTCACAAATTCCTTTTACAACAATCCAGTCCGCTTTGCCATCACATGCAGCATAAACTCCTGCCCCTTCCATTTCGCCGCCTTTAGAATCAGGGTTATCCTCTATGAGTTTGTTGCGGTGTTCTAAATTATCAACTAACTCCTCGCCTGAGAGTAATCTTGTTGGAATTAATTTGGCCTTTATGCCATCTGAAATAACATACTCCCAAGTCGTTTTTATGTTCTTAAAACGATTCAATAATATTTTGCTTGAAGGTGCTTCAATTCCTCTTTGAACTGTACCATTCTTTCCAACTCTTTTTGAATTGTATGGGATTATTGATTCTGAAATTAAAACATCTCCGATATTTTGTTTTGCCCCATCAACACCAAAAGCAATCCCAACCATAACTACAATTTTTGCCTCAAGCTTTTTTATAGCTGTGGAAACTGTCATTATTGAGCTATCTCTAGAAAGTGACCCCATTGAAGACTGCACATGTGCAATATTGTAATTGCCAAGCATTCCAAAGTAATATGTCAAATCACCTTCAAAAACTTTTAGAATTTTGTCATAACCGTCTAATGGTTTTATCTTTTGATGAGTAACATTTGTTTCTAAATCAGTCGCAGTAACAATAAGAATCAAATTGCCATTAAATAAATGTTCAATATTTTTGCATTCAATTTCTAGATAATTCGACTTGTTCATTTAGTAGTCAAGTATATTAATTTAGTGCTATGATAATTGTTTTTTTAAAATGTATTTATTATTTCCACATTGACGATTAGAAAGTATATTGATAGCTTGCATGCCATATAGTACCTTCACTAAAAAGAATAAAGCCATTTCTTTGTTAGAAACTTAGGTAAATTGTAAATATACACAACAAGCTATTATTTTTCAATCTTCAAGTGTTTATTCCTTTTGGATGAAATAATTAAATTAAGAAAAAAAACTATTTCATTTAGTCTTGTTTATACTTTGTCTACATTTCTATATACCTTTATTAAAATACACATAATTCTTTTCTTTTCAGGAAATGTATTGTGGCATGAACATCCTTCTAATGTCTTGTATTAAAGTTCCTGTAGTTTGCAGCGATATAATATCGCCTATTTTATTTCACTTCATAAACGACTTATAAATTTCCAAGACTTTTTTCTTCCGTCCATTTTTATAAACGGAACTTTTCGTTACTTTGTATTCAGATACAACGAGTTGTGTCGCGTGACGCGTCACAAAAAACATAATGGCCATTTACTTGGAATCTCAACTAGAAAACTGGTAATTTTCAAACTACGAGATCAAAAGTGAAATAGTCCACGACCCGGGCGTGGTTCACTTATCGTAGTTGGGTATACCAGTGCCTCTAGTTGGTAAGTTGAGTCCCACGCCCTTTTTATTTCCATAACAAGGCGTTCCTCATCTTATTGTCCGCCGGTATCAGCGGAGCGGATTCTTCATCTAAAATTTACAGCTTTTCCTTGCAAAGGACAACTGCCCTCCGACCGTGACGCGCACGGTGGCTGGCGAAGCTGTGCATTCTTCCAATATTTTAAAACATAAAAAAATGAAGAAGCTAAAAGGTTCAATAGATCATTTCACCGGCAGGGAACGGGAAGCCCTCAACGGTGTACGCAAGCAACTGGTAAAACAATTGCAGCCGCTGCTGGTGCTTTACCTCGGTAGCTTGGCCACCACAACGCTGCGGCGGAATATGTCGGTCGTGGAAAGGCATCCGGCAACGGACTTCCGCCTGTCGTGCGAGCTGGTGGTGATACTGCCGGAGGGCGCTACGCTGCTCAACAATCTATCTGCCCTCCGCGCGCTGGAACGCAGTCTTTCGGCTCATGCGTCGGTGCGCCTGCTGGCGCTGACGCGTGAAGGGCTGGTGCATCAACTGGCTTCGGGCTCACATCCGCGGATCAATCTGCATAGCGAAGCAATCGTGCTGTATGAGCGCGATGGCGTACTGGGAAAGGTGGTGCAGGAGGTGGCTTCGGCTGTGCCTCGGGTTTGCGTCGGAGTACCTCCTCGCAATGACGGGCCCTTTGGCTCCGCTCAGGGTGACATGCGTGTGGATGGTGTTCGTGGTGACGCTGCTCCGGCTGCGTCTTGTAACGATGGTTTTATTTTACCCGTCGGGCTAAGCGCGGAGGAGCGTGCGGATCCGCTGTCGGTGGTGGTGTCGTGCTTCCGGATGTACCCGCTTCCGGAGGCGCAGGAGCGTATCGAAAGCTGGTTGAAAGCAGTCGTGTCTGCGCCGGATTGGCCGGTGGCGGAGACGGGTCGTCACCTGGATTTTTATATTGCGGTGTGCCGGCTGGTGTCGTGCGCGGCGCTGCTGCGCGGGTATGCTACGCCGCTGTGGGTGCTGCATATGCTGGAGGCGAAGGATGGCGGGGCAAGTATGCCGCCACAGTCGTTGTACTGTCCAAATGAGGGGGCGGATGCGTGGAATTATTTCCCGGGTCACCTGAGCCGTGCGGAGTTCGGCGCTCCGGGTGTGGTGTTTAAGGGGCTGTTTGCGGACAAGTCGCCGGGTGTGTGGCTTTCGGAATTGTATGAGCTGTTCAGCCTGTCGCTCACCGACTGCACGCCTGCGGCGCTGGGCGAGGATCGCGATCTGGCGGGTGTGACCATGCAGTTGCACCGGCTGATGGAGGCCTGTCATCTGCTGGCGGTGTGGGCGCGTAAGGCAGGGGGTAAATCCCTGGCTGCGGGTGATCCGCCGGTTGCCGCTCCGCCGAAGGCGCAACAAGCGCCGGTAACGTCGGTGTTGTAAACTTATACATCTGTGTCATACAAAAAAGCGGCTGCCCTATCAATAAGGCAGCCGCTTCTTTTAGCTTTATTGTTTACCGGGAGCGTGATCCCTGGGTATTCTTTCCGGTTGCAGCACCGCTGGCAGGCCTGCTGGTGTTTGCCGGTTGCGAGCGTACTGCCGGAGTGCTCCTTGCGGGTGATGCAGCGCGTGCTGGTGCAGCGTTCTGTACCATTTGCCGCTGTTGTGGCGCCGGATTCCGTTGTTGTACGGAAGGCGTGCTGCGTGCCGGCTGGGTATTGGTGCGTGCCGGAGCGGTAGCCCGCTGCTGCGGCTGGTTACGTACCGGTTGCTGTGTTGCCGTACGGTTGGGCTGTGCCGGGGTACTCCGTTGTTGCACCGTGTTATTAGGACGTGCCGGTTGCATATTCGTCCTGGGTGCGGTGGCCGGTTGCTGCTGCGTGCTGCGTACCGGTTGCGTTACCGTGCTGCGGTTCTGCGGCGCTGTGGCATTCCGTTGTTGTACGGTGTTATTACGTGCCGGTTGCGTGTTTACCCTTGGCGTTGTAGTATTTGCCCGCTGCTGCGTGTTCGTCCTTGTATTGACGGCAGGCTGCGTATTGCGGGGCTGTGTCGTTGTCTGCTGCTGTGGACTGCGTACATTGTTCCGTCCGGCATTTGCAGGAGCCTGACGACCGGCTTCCGGGCGGTAAATATTTACCGTATTTCCCTGGACGGTGGTGCGACGCGGGCCGTTTTGTGTCTGTACACTCCGTACGGGTACCTGTCTGCCGGTAGCTCGCTGGATGTCTGTCCTGCGCGGGCCGTACACGTATGTGTTGTTGTTGTACACATGGGTATTATTGATGATCGTCGTATTGTTGATGATCGTGGTATTATATTGCGGGCCACGGTAGTGCCGGTGAAAATGCTGGTGCATGATGTACCGCTGTGGTACGAACACCCACCAGTCGGAGGGCACGTGGTAGCGGGGGCCAATGGATATGGATATGCTGATGCCGGGACCCATAGGCGCCCAACCGTAATACCCGCCTCCGTTTCTCCAGGTCACCCATGCCGGTCCCCAATGCGTGTCGGGTATCCAGACCCATCCGTAATAAGGGTCGTACGTCCAGCGGCCATAGTGGAATGGCGCCCATCCCCAGTCATAGCCTGAAACCCAGGTATTGCCATACTCCGTCATCGTCCAGTACCCGTTGGTGTAGTAAGGACGGAAGTCGCCTGTGACGCGTGGCCTCCATACGCGCCCGTAGGAAGGCATGGAAACCCATTCGCCATAAGGAGCCAGCTCATCGTAGAACACATTCAGTGATACGCCAACTGCCGGCTGGGCTTTACTGTGTTGGATGCCGGGGCCTCCTGTAAACAGGAAGAACGTAAGCATCAGGATCGCGGATATTCTGACTGGAGTGCTCATGGCGCTTGTTTTTAAGGGGTGAACCAATATTATTTATACTGGTTAGAGCCTTTTGCGCCTTTATAGTTTAATCCTTTAGTGTGTTAAAATGCTAAGATTTTGTTAACCTGTACATAATGCTTTACCCACTGCAACTGACGCAGCCGTCTTCCATGCTGCAGGATGCCCCTATTGCCGGTTCGTCGGGGATCGTGGTGTCCGTCTTTGTTTCGACCAATGGTTCGGTCATCCGGCCGCCCTGCTTCTCCACGGTAAACTGTACCGCCTGCGATGCTGCCTTGGTACGCAGATAGTACATACCGGTTTTCAGCCCTTTCTTCCATGCGTAGAAGTGCATGGAGGTGAGCTTGCTGGCAGAAGGTGCATCCACAAACAGGTTGAGCGATTGCGACTGGCAGATATAAGCGCCCCGGTCTGCCGCCATGTCAATGATGCTGCGCTGTTTGATCTCCCATACGGTTTTGTAGATCTCTTTTATGTGATCCGGTATACTGTCTATCTGTTGTATGGAGCCATTCCGGGTAATGATCCTGTTTTTCATCTCATCATTCCACAAGCCCAGCTCAATCAGGTCTTTAAGCAGATGTTTGTTGACCACGACAAATTCTCCGCTGAGCACGCGCCGCACATAAATATTGGACGTGTATGGCTCGAAGCATTCGTTGTTGCCCAATATCTGTGAAGTGGAAGCTGTGGGCATCGGGGCAACCAGAAGCGAGTTGCGTACGCCGTATTTGATCACCTCATCTTTCAGGCGATACCAGTCCCAGCGTAGGGTTGGTTCTGCGCCCCACATGTCGTATTGGAAGATGCCCTGCGCAACCGGCGACCCGGGGAAGGTCTCATACGCGCCATGTTCTTTTGCCAGGTCTTTACTGGCGGTCATGGCGGCAAAATAGATGGTTTCAAAGATCTCTTTATTAAGCTGTTGTGCTTCTGCGCTTTCAAATGGCAGCCGAAGAAGAATGAAGGTATCAGCGAGCCCCTGTACACCAAGCCCGATCGGACGGTGTTTGGTGTTGGAGGTACGCGCTTCTTCTACCGGGTAATAGTTATTGTCAATGATCTTGTTCAGGTTTTTGGTCACTTCGTAAGTCACTTCATACAACTTATCATGATCAAACTTTCCGTCAATCACAAACCGGGGCAGCGCCAGCGATGCCAGGTTGCAGACAGCAACTTCATCGGGAGCGGTGTATTCGATGATCTCCGTGCAGAGGTTGGAGCTTTTGATCGTGCCGAGGTTTTGCTGGTTGCTTTTCCGGTTGGCAGCATCTTTGTACAGCAGGTAGGGCGTGCCGGTTTCGATCTGTGCTTCGATAATGGCAAACCATAGTTCCTGTGCTTTGACGGTTCTCCGGGTAAGGCCTTCCTGTTCGTATTGCTGGTACAGTCGTTCAAAATCTTCGCCCCAGCATTCGTGCAATCCCGGCGCTTCGTGCGGGCAGAACAGGCTCCAGTTGCCGTCTTCTTCCACGCGTTTCATAAACAGGTCGGGTATCCACAGGGCATAGAACAAGTCGCGGGCGCGCATTTCTTCCTTGCCGTGATTTTTCCGGAGGTCGAGAAATTCAAAGACATCGGCATGCCAGGGTTCGAGGTAAATAGCAAACGCACCTTTACGTTTGCCGCCGCCCTGGTCTACATAGCGGGCGGTATCATTGAATACACGCAGCATCGGAATGATGCCGTTGCTTGTGCCGTTCGTGCCGCCGATATAAGTGCCGGTAGCCCTGATGCCATGTATGGCCAGACCGATACCTCCGGCGCTCTGTGATATTTTGGCGGTTTGCTTCAGTGTGTCGTATATCCCGTCAATGCTGTCTTCCTTCATGGTGAGCAGGAAGCAGGACGACATCTGCGGCTTGGGTGTGCCGGCGTTGAACAGGGTAGGGGTGGCATGGGTGAACCAGCGTTCGCTCATCAGGTGATACGTTTTGACGGCGCTTTCTATATCGTCTTTATGGATGCCTATGGCTACGCGCATATACATATGCTGCGGGCGTTCCGCTACCTTGCCGTCTATTTTCAGAAGATATGATTTCTCCAGCGTTTTAAATCCGAAATAATCGAACCCGTAATCCCGGTCGTAGATGATTGTGGAGTCGAGCAGCTCTGCATGCTTGTGAATGATCTCCCAGACATCGTCTGCGATCAGCGGCAACACTTTCTTTGTTTTCGGATCCGTGCATTCATACAACGCCTGCATGGTTTTGGAGAAGCTCTTGGTCGTATTCTTATGCAGGTTGCTGACGGCAATGCGGCTCGCGAGCAATGCGTAATCAGGATGTTTGACGGTCAGGGACGCAGCGGTTTCGGCGGCGAGGTTGTCCAGTTCGGTCGTAGTGACGCCATCGTATAATCCTTCGATTACTTTTTTGGCCACGTCAATAGAGTTGACGAATCTCCGGTCCAGCCCGTAGCACAGCTTTTCGATGCGTGCCGTGATCTTGTCGAATTTTACGGTTTCTTTTTTCCCGTTTCTTTTTATGACGAACATGGTGTTATTTTTTTGATTTGAAAATTTGGGAATTTGAAAATTTGAAAATGCTTTTGTGTTATCGGGTTATTAGCTCATTTTCAAATTGGCATATTCATTAAAAGTCTTCTTCCAGGCTGAAGGATTGTGTTTCTTTGTTGCCCATCACGCCGGCTTTCTGGTAGTCGCCTACGCGTTTTTCGAAGAAATTGGTTTTTCCTTCGAGTGAGATCATTTCCATAAAATCAAATGGATTGGTGACATTAAACATCTTGGGATAGCCCAGCTCGTCCAGCCAGCGGTCGGCTACAAACTCGATGTATTGCTGCATCAGGGTCGCGTTCATGCCGATCAGCGCTACCGGCAAGGCCTCGGTAATAAATTCTTTTTCAATCCGTACGGCGTCGCCGATGATGGCATATACTTCTTCCTGCGACAATTTATTGCTGAGCATATTGTACAGCAGACAGGCAAATTCGCAATGCAGTCCTTCGTCGCGGCTGATCAGCTCGTTGCTGAATGTCAGTCCCGGCATCAGGCCTCTTTTTTTCAGCCAGAAGATCGAGCAGAAGCTGCCGCTGAAGAATATGCCTTCCACTGCTGCAAAGGCAACCAGGCGTTCGGCGAAGCTGCCCTGCTCGATCCAGCGTAATGCCCATTCCGCCTTTTTCTTTACAGCAGGAACGGTTTCTATGGCGCGGAAGAGCCGGTCTTTTTCTTTGGGGTCTTTGATATAAGTATCAATGAGCAGGGCATAGGTTTCGGAATGGATGTTTTCCATCATGATCTGGAAACCGTAGAAGCAACGGGCTTCGGGTAGTTGTACCTCGCTCATGAAATTGACGGCCAGGTTTTCGTTGACAATGCCGTCGCTGGCAGCGAAGAACGCCAGCACATGAGAGATGAAATGACGTTCGCCATCGTTCAGGCTGTTCCAGTCTTTCATATCGCCGCCGAGATCTATTTCTTCGGCGGTCCAGAAGCTGGCTTCATGTTTTTTATACATTTCCCATACTCTGGGATAATTGATGGGGAGCAATACAAACCGTTGTTTGTTTTCCGTAAGCAGGATTTCGTTGTTTTCCATGTGGTTCATTTTTTATGATGATGGTACCGGACATGACAAAAGACAACGGTGCAGCAGGCCGCATGTACGCAACCCTGCAAGAGATGACTTCTGCCAGGACCTTAACCGTGAAAGCCTTGACATAAACGGATAACGGCAGGTCTCCTGACTTACAGCATTTTACCCGTCCTTCTCATATCGCTACAGGCGATACAATGGACATCAGGGGGTAAAACTTGTTGCTGCTTACAGTTGCACGACAGCCCATGATTTGCACATGGTTCCCTATTATAACCGGCTTGATACCGGTTACCATTATCTGTTTTGTAAAAGAACTGACCCAAAAGTATAGATTGATCCGGTCGGATGATTTTTTAGTTATGCACAGGGTGTTAAAAACGGTGAAGACTTGTTGGTATTGATGGTGGTGTGTCTATTCAG
>CAZGPG010000046.1:0-10602 GCA_964527735.1 uncultured Chitinophagaceae bacterium
CACATTTGTCACATTCAACACATTTACCACATTGGTTAATTAAAACCATAATCCCTACTTTTGTTCCAAAGCGGATCGTGTTGAAAATATATACAAAAGGGCTGGTAAAACGCTACCGCAACCGTACGGTCGTCAATGACGTGTCGTTTGAAGTGCAGCAGGGAGAGATTGTCGGGCTGCTTGGGCCCAACGGTGCCGGAAAGACTACTTCCTTTTATATGGTAGTGGGGCTGGTAAAGCCGGATGACGGCCATGTGTATCTCGACCAGCAGGAGATCACCGCCCTGCCTATGTACAAACGCGCCAAACTGGGCATCGGTTACCTCCCCCAGGAAACTTCCATTTTCAGGAAACTGTCTGTGGAAGACAACATCGGCGCCGTACTTGAAATGACCCGGTTAACAAAAGGAGAGCAGCTACACAAAAGAGATGCCCTGCTGGAAGAATTCCGGCTCACCCATGTACGCAAAAGCCCCGGAGATGTGCTGAGCGGCGGGGAGAAACGCCGTACCGAAATAGCACGTGCACTTGCCGTAGATCCTAAATTTATCTTACTGGATGAACCTTTTGCCGGCATTGACCCGATTGCCGTGGAAGATATCCAGACGATCGTCGCCCGGCTGAAATTCAAAAATATCGGTATCCTGATCACAGATCATAATGTACAGGAAACCCTGTCTATTACGGATCGCGCCTATCTGCTGTTCGAAGGTAAGATCCTGAAATCCGGCACGGCCGAAGAGCTTGCTGCCGACGAACAGGTACGGAAGGTATATCTCGGTAAGAATTTTGTACTGAAGCGGAAAGAACACCAGGTACCAGAGTAGTAATTTGAAAATGAAACAACCCATATTATAAAACGGTCATTTTCAAATTCTCAAATTCTCAAATCATCTAATTTAATCGGATATTTTTCCTGAAAAGTATAAACTAACCGGTATATTTTTTATATTTATACCCTATAGACCCGTTTTTGATCCACTGCAATGAGCATCATTACCCCGGCAATAAGAGGCATCATTAAGCTACGCCAGAGTGCAATTGACAATTTCATGCTGAATCCTGTGGACACACAGCGCCAGGTTTTTAATGACCTGATCGGCTCGGCGCAATTTACGGAATATGGCAAGAAATACGGGTTCGACACGATCAACTCGATCTCTGAATTCCGGCAGCGGGTGCCCATCAACGATTACGATACGCTTAAACCATACATACAACGCATTCTCGAAGGCAATCAGAATGTGCTGTGGCCTTCTCCGGTAAACTGGTTTGCCAAGAGCAGCGGTACAACAAGCGATAAAAGCAAATTCATCCCGGTAAGCCGGGAGGCCATGGATGATAACCATTTTAAGGCCGGAAAGGACGTGCTTACGCTGTACCAGAAACAGTATCCGCAATCAGCATTTATCGGCGGCAAGTGCCTGGTGATCGGCGGCAGCCACCAGGTAAACCAGTTGAATGCAGACTCCTTTTACGGCGACCTCTCGGCCGTTATGCTCCAGAATATGCCCTGGCCCGGGCAGCTGGCCCGGACACCCGACCTTTCCATAGCGCTGATGAACGAATGGGAAGAGAAGATCGAAATGATCGCCCGCACTACCATCCGGGAAAATGTGACATTCATCGCCGGCGTCCCGACCTGGACGATTGTGCTGATCAAAAGGATCTTTGAACTGTCGGGCACCGATAATCTGCATGATGTATGGCCCAACCTGGAGCTGTACATACACGGCGGCGTCAGCTTTAAGCCATACAGGGACCAGTTCCGCCGGTACATCCCATCGGGCAATATGCACTACCTGGAAACGTACAACGCATCCGAAGGTTTCTTTGCCGCACAGGATGAAGCGGACAGCGAGGGCATGCTGCTCTTCCTGAACCACGGCATCTTTTTTGAGTTCATGCCCATAGAAGAGCACGGGAAGGAAATGCCGCAAACGCTGTCACTGAAGGAAGTGGAGCTGAACAGGAATTATGCGCTGGTCATTACCACCAACAGCGGGCTCTGGCGTTATGTGGTGGGCGACACCATACAATTTACTTCTTTGCACCCGTTCCGGATACGTGTTACCGGGCGGCTGAAATTTTTTATAAATGCTTTCGGGGAAGAAGTGATCGTGGATAACTCAGACCAGGCTATAGCAGACGCCTGTACGCAGACCGGCGCCGTAGTAAACGATTATACCGCGGCCCCGGTGTATATGACCGGCGCCGAAAACGGGGCCCATGAATGGATCATCGAATTTGAGCATCTCCCCTGCCCTCCTGATGTCTTTATACGTGCGGTGGATCAGGCGCTGCGCAATATCAATTCGGATTACGAAGCCAAGCGGCATAAAGATATTGCCCTGCGTATGCCTGTTATGCACGTAATGCCCAAAGGCGGGTTCAACCACTGGCTGAAGCAAAAAGGCAAACTGGGCGGGCAGCATAAAGTGCCCCGGCTGAGCAACGACCGGAAATTCATCGAAGACATGCTGCCGTTCACGAAAGCGGCGAATTTGGACGTGAATTCCTGATCGTATCGGCACTCCCCTTGTTGAAGCCAACCAATCACGGATATATCCCCATCCGCATGGCATTCTTGATCAGCCCAACCACATTTTTGGCATCCAGCTTGTGCATCAGCACCAGCCTGTAGTTTTCCACAGTCCGGGGGCTGAGGTGTAGTTCCCGGGCGATCTGCTGATTGGTATATTCTTCGGCGATCAGTTTCAGTATTTCTTTTTCCCTGATGGTCAGCTCAGGCGTATGTCCATGACGGGACCGGGCCAGCGCATCATTAGCCAGGATATCTTTAATGGCCGGAGAAAAATATTCTTCCCCTTTAAATACGGTCTCTATAGCAGTCACCAGCACATTCTCCTCTTCTGTTTTCAGCATATATCCCGTAGCGCCGTTATTGATACAGCTCCGGATCAAAAAAATACTGTTGTGCGTTGTAAAGATGAGCATACGGACACCGGGATATTGTTCTGCAACAAGACGGGTAAGTTCATCTCCCTGGATATCGGGCAACTGGATATCTACCAGCAGCACATCCGGCTGCTGCACAGCAAGGGCTGCCAGCAGCAATTGACCGGATTGGTATCCGCCGGTGATCTCTATATGCCGGTGGTTTTCGAGCAGATTTTTAACGCCGGACAGCATGACAGGATGGTCATCCACGACTGCTATTTTAATGGTCTGTTCAGCCATAATCCTGGTTTATCATTTTTACTTTGGCAAATACTACGGAAATGCAGGTTCCTGCTGCAGCTCCGGTTTCGATGATCATTTCACCTCCGAGTTCCTGCACGCGCCGCTTCATGCTCACCAACCCCACCCCGGCCGACGGAGCATGCTGAATGCCCGTGCCGTCGTCCTCCACTGTAATGGATATTTGCTCGTGGATCAACGTAAGCATTACGGTGAGCTGGGTGGCGGACGCATGCTTTACCACATTTTGTACCAGCTCCTGGACAATTCGGTACAGAACAAGGGCAAATGATGGTTCCAGCCGGCTCGTATCACCGTAAGAAAAGAAATCCAGCTTCAGGGATTTGCTTTTGCTGATACGCTCACAAAAGATCTTCACCGCAATCTCCAGTCCCTGCTGCTGCAGCAGTTCGGGCATCAGGTTATGCGCAGTCCCCCTCAGTTCGTCTGCCGTTTCTTTTAATAAGCGGATCACCTGCTGCATCTCTTCCGTTTTGCCCAGCTCTTTATATTTATCCTGGATGGAATGCAGGTACAGCATCATTGCAGAATGCTGGCTGCCGATGCCGTCGTGGAGTTCATGCGCAATACGGCTTCTTTCTTTTTCTTCGCCCTCCATCAGCGCTTTGAGTTTTTCTATTTCCCGGCCCTGTTCGAGGTTGCGTATCTTTTCTGTGTGCACCTTCTGCTTGTGTACATTGGTGCGGTAGAGGCTTATCAGCAGCGTACCCAGGAGCATGGTTGTGGCGATCGTTCCGCCGATCCAGATGTTACGGTCTTTGATCCTGTTCTCTTGTTGAGCGATCAGCAACTTGTGCTCCATCAGTTGACGGTCTTTTTCCCTGTCCCTGTATCTTGCTTCCAGCTGCCCGGCAATGCGGAATTTTTCTTTGCCGAACAGCTCGCTGAAGGCTTCCCCATTCAGTTTTTGGTAATGATAGGCTTTCTCGTACTGCCCTGTAGCGCCGTACACACCGGCCAGGTTCCGGTATAGCGCCTCCTTTGTATCCCCTATCTTTCCGCTATCCAGCATTTCTGCCGCAGTAAGCAGCATCTTCTCCGCTTGCGTGTAATCCTTCAGCTTATAGTAGGCGCTCCCGAGACCCATATAGGCAGTAAACGTAACAAAGTACTCCTTGTTTTTCTTACCGTATTGCAATGTCTGCCGGAAATACGGGATAGCTTTCTCCGGCTGATTTTTCTCAAGATAGATGGCTCCCAGATTCTGATGTGCTGTCGGCTGGGAGTTAAGCATTTTTTCCATTACCGCTACCTGCTCCAGGTATACCACCGCCGTGTCAAGCTGCTGCATAGCAACAAATGCAGCGCCTATATTCGATCTGACATTAGTAAGGCCGGCTACGTCCGCATGTTTGATCGCCAGCGCTTCTCCCTGTTTCAGGTATTGTAGCGCCTTTGGTGCATCATCCATACGCAGCCACATGGCCCCGACGGTATTATATACCATCACCTGCACATGATAAGGCTGGGGGTACTTTTTCATTTCGTCGAGCGCCTTATAGGAATAGGCAATAGCAGTATCGTATTTGCCGGTATAAAAATAAGGGATCGTAACAGCGTTGAGGAACAAGACGTATATGTCAGGATCTTCCGGCACCTTGTCCCGGAGCGCCAGCGCTTCAAGGCAATACGCCAGGCTGGAATCATACATGGCACGGGTATTGTAATAATCCACCGCATTGTACAACGCATGCATTTCCCCTCTGTGATAACCGGCATTTCTACATTGCAGCACCAGATCCCGGTATAAAACCATCGCACTGTCGGGATTTTCCTTTCTCAGCTTATTTGCTTTGTGAAACAACGGGAACAGCACGGCCGTATCAGGTATCTGCTGGGGCAATTTATACCGGAAATCCCCGGGTATTTCCTGGCCTTTGAGCGTATAGGAACAGCATATGCCTGCGAACAATATAAGAAGATAGCATAAAATTTTTACACGTACTGCCGCCGGAACTGCATGATTCATCTGCTCCACTCATTTTTGTAAAGATAATGATAATGTAAAATGCAGTATGCGCACGCAGGTTGTTTTAGGGAAATCGCTTACGCATATTTTTTGCCAAATAAGTAGTTGTACGTTTTTCAGATTCCGTATTGGTACTCTAAAATATCCGGTTCAATGCCGCTAATATTGCTTTGAACGTAAAAACATTCACATATTAAACAACAGCAGGTTATGAAAAGGAATTTTATAAGCATGTTGACCGGTGTCGTTACTGGACTCTGCATAGGCAGCACACCTGTACTGGCGCAGCAACTCGATGTGGAATGGGTAACTCCTTTCTCCGGCAGCGGAAGATTTATCGTTACTACTGAGGCCACGCTTGATCCCCAAGGAAATGTTTTTGCCGTAGGCAGTTTCCAGGATTCTATGGAGGTAAACACAGTGAACGGTCCGGTAAAACTCATCGCAGGCACCTCCGAAGATATGTTTGTAAGCAAGATGAACCCTTCCGGGGCCATTGAATGGATCAGGCAGGTGGGTGGCAACGGCGTTTTGGGCAACAACTCCGGGAGCGGCAGCGACCAGTTTGTCAATCACTATTTTTCCATTGTTTCGGATAACAGGGGAGACTTATACATTACAGGCAATTACAGGGACACCGTTGATTTTGATCCGGGCAGTGGCGTCGTTACACGAAGTACTGGCTCTTACCTGGGGGGTGTATTCTTTCCCGGTCAAATCCCTCCCGTTCTCTTCTATGAAAACGGCTTTATACTAAAACTCAGCAACGATGGTGAATTTCGCTGGGTAAGAACCCTCCATGGGAAAGCCAATTCGATTTCAGGGATCGCGATGGATCATAATTCGGGCACTTTCGCTGTTACCGGATATTTCGAGGATACGGTTGACTTTAACAACCGATTAGGTACCGATGTGCTGGTGGCAACCCCTCCGGGCAGAAATGTTTTTGTAGCCCGGTATGATACTTCCGGCTCATTTAAATGGGTAGGAAAAATGGGGGGAGGCAATAGCGGAACCGGAACCCGTAATGAAGGCAACGGAATCAGCATCAACAACCAGGGTTATATTTTTACTGTAGGTGTCTTCCGGGATTCTGCTGATTTTGATCCCGGTCCGGGTGTTCACCTTCTGCGTTCGGCAGTGAGGCCTGCTGAAAATGTCTTTGTTTCCAAGCTCGATTCCAATGGCAACCATGTCTGGACCAGGGCTATGGGTGGCGTAGCAGGCGCGTCAGGAGCCAGAGGATCTGCCATAGCAACAGACAACTCAGGAAATGTGCTGACGACAGGCTACTTCCAGGGAACGGGAAGCTTTGATCCCACCAACAATACTACGATCCCTTCAAATGCTAACCTGAGCGCATTTATTTCAAAACTTGATTCTAATGGGAATTATGTATGGGCAAAGGGTTTAAACCGGATTGGGGCCGGAGTTGATCACGGCACCGGCATTGCCGTAGATCAGAACGATGCGGTGTATGTGACAGGGTATTTCTATGGTACTATTTTCCTGGATCCTGATTTTACAAATATAAACAGGGATACGTTCAAATCCATTACCAGCAACCCAGACCCCATGCTGGTCAAACTGAACGCCAGCGGCGATTACGAATGGGGCCGGACCATCACCAGCAAATCGGGCAGCAGGGGATATCATGTACTGGTTCCCCGCAGTCAGGAAGTGTACCTGAGCGGCAATTTTTCAGACACTACTCTGTTTAATCCCCGAGGCGCTAATACCCATCAGATCATTGCTCCGTCTGTCACAAACGGAAACGGATTCACCATGAAGCTGTTTTGCGTAGACACCAGCATCGCAGGGGTGACGATGGAGATCTGCGGTGATTCACTGGAATACAATGGCGTCGTATATACCAGCAGTGGCACGTACACGCAACCGCTGATCAATGCATTGGGCTGCGACAGTACACTGACCATCGACCTGACGCTATATCCGGTTATCACTCCGGAGATTGCAGTTGCAGAACACCAGTTGAGCACAATGGTTCCCTATAAAACATATCAGTGGCTCCTGGAAGGTCAGCGTATAGATGGCGCTACAGGCTCTGTTTACATGGTAACGGCAAACGGGAATTACCAGGTGGCCGTAACTACCGATAACGACTGTCCGGATACTTCCAGAGTATATACGGTTACGAATGTGAACGTTGACGATATCGCTCTGGCGGGTTCAATAGCAATATATCCCAACCCGGTTACAGACAAGATCCACATTACTGCGCCGGTCAAGTTTGATATCGAGATCGTGAGTGTGGAAGGCAAGCGCGTCCATGCTGAAAAAGCTACCAACGCTGTCTACGTACAGCACCTGGCGCCGGGTCTTTACTTCCTGAAGATCGCAACCCCGGATGGCAAGCTGATAAAAACCGAGAAAATTATCAAAGAATAAAAAAAGGGAACAAAAAAAAGAAACCGTCTCATTCACTTGAGGCGGTTTCTTTTTTATTTTAAACAGCCGGTGTAACGGAGCCGTATTATAGTTGTCTTTCAGCGCAGATTTATTTTTCGTATTTTTGTACAGACTACAAACCGGGTTATCGCCTCTGCCTTGCAGGGGAGGAAAGTCCGGACAGCACAGAGCAGCGTACCACCTAACGGGTGGGGTTCCGGCCAGCCGGGATACAGACAGTGCCACAGAAAATAACCGCCTTGCGCTTGTCGAAAGGTAAGGGTGAAAATGCAGGGTAAGAGCCTGCGTGCTGTATTGGTAACAATATGGCAGGGTAAACCTTACGCGCTGAAATGCCAAATAGGCGGATGCTTGAGGACTGCTCGTCCGAAGCCCGGCAACGGGCTGCATCCGTGGGTTGGCAGATAGATCCCGTCAGCGATGACGGGACCAGATAAATGATAACCGCTCCTCAAAAGAGAGTACAGAATCCGGCTTACAGGTTTGTAGTTTTTCGAAAAAATAAAAACGGAGCATGAGTAAAATCCATGCTCCGTTTTCAATTTTCAACTTTAACCTTTCAATTCAGAAGTTATCAGGCGCTAACCTTTCCTTTGACTTTGGCCACTACTTCTTCTTCTATATTACGCGGCGCAGGAGCGTAATGGCTGAACTCCATTACAGACGTTGCACGGCCGGAAGAAAGAGAGCGCAACTGGGTCACATAACCGAACATTTCGCTCAGCGGTACTTTCGCACGGATCACCTGGAGGTTGTTGCGGCTGTCCATACCTTCGAGCATAGCGCGGCGGCGGTTCAAGTCTCCGGTCACATCACCCATATACTGATCAGGCGTTGTTACCTCTACCTTCATGATCGGCTCAAGCAATACCGGCTTGGCTTTGCGGCCTGCTTCACGGAAGCCGGACTTGGCGCATAATTCAAACGACATCGAGTCGGAATCCACTGCGTGGAAAGAACCGTCGAATATGCGGACTTTCATGCTCTCAACAGGAAAGCCTGCAAGCGGGCCGGTATTCATGGAAGATTCAAAACCTTTCTGGATAGCAGGGATAAATTCACGCGGAATAGAACCACCGAAGATATCATTCACAAACTGGAAATTACCTTTTCCTTCCTTAAGGAATTCTTCGTCGGCAGGGCCGATCTCAAACTGAATATCAGCAAATTTACCACGGCCGCCGGTCTGCTTTTTATAAACCTCACGGTGTGTAGTCATTGAAGTAAATGCTTCCTTGTAGGCAACCTGCGGGGCGCCCTGGTTGATCTCCACTTTAAACTCGCGGCGCATACGGTCAACAATGATCTCAAGGTGCAGCTCACCCATACCCTGGAGGATCGTCTGCATGGTATCCTCATCTGTTTTTACACGCAATGTCGGATCTTCTTCCACCAGCTTGGCAATGGCCATGCCCATCTTATCCACGTCGGCCTGTGTTTTAGGCTCGATGGCAATCGCGATCACCGGCTCGGGAATGAACATGTTTTCCAGGATAATGGGATGTTTTTCATCACACAGCGTATCGCCTGTCTTGATATCCTTAAAGCCGACAGCGGCGCCGATATCACCGGCTTCGATAAAGTCGATCGGGTTCTGCTTGTTGGCGTGCATCTGCATGATACGGCTGATACGCTCATTCTTACCGGAACGGACGTTCAATACATAAGATCCTGCATCCAGGTGACCGGAATAAGCGCGGAAAAACGCAAGGCGTCCCACGAACGGATCTGTCATGATTTTAAAGGCCAATGCTGCGAACGGCTCTTTGGCATCCGGCTTACGGAATATTTCTTCGCCGCTATCAGGGTGTGTACCATTGATCGCTTCTATATCAACCGGGCTGGGCAGATAACGCACTACACAATCCAGCATTTTCTGCACTCCTTTATTCTTGTATGAAGAACCGCAAAGCATCGGTATAATGCTCAGGTCAATAGTAGCTTTACGGATCGCTTCATGAATTTCTCCTTCGGAAATGCTGTTGGGATCTTCAAAAAATTTCTCCATCAGCGTATCGTCATACTCTGCTACTGCTTCTACAAGATGACCGCGCCATTCGTTTGCCTCATCTACCATATCAGCGGGGATCTCGCTCTCGGTATAGGTCATTCCCTGCGTAGCATCGTCCCATACAATCGCTTTCATGGTAATGAGATCCACAACGCCCTTGAAGTTATCTTCGGCGCCGATGGGGAGCTGCAGGGGAACAGATTTTGCACCGAGCATATCACGTACCTGCTGTACTACCATCAGGAAGTCTGCACCGATACGGTCCATCTTGTTTACGAAACCAATACGCGGCACCTTATAGCGGTTAGCCTGGCGCCATACTGTTTCAGACTGCGGCTCCACGCCGTCTACTGCTGAGAACAGCGCTACGAGGCCATCAAGCACACGCATGGAGCGCTCCACTTCCACCGTGAAATCCACGTGCCCCGGAGTATCAATGATATTGAACTTATATTTTTTGGAATCCGGAACCACTTTACCCTGTGAAGTCGGGAAGTTCCAGAAGCAGGTTACCGCCGCAGAAGTGATGGTAATACCGCGTTCCTTTTCCTGATCCATCCAGTCGGTGGTAGTACCGCCTTCATGTGTCTCCCCCAGTTTGTGGTTCACACCGGTATAATAAAGAATACGTTCTGTAGTGGTAGTTTTACCGGCATCAATATGTGCGGCTATACCGAAATTGCGCTGTAAGCGTAAGTCTGCCATTTGTGTAAATTATAATTATGTTTTTATACGGTGCGCAAAGGTAGGAAAATTAGTATTAAATTGTATCGGGTCTGGAAATGTTTATTGATATTTTAAGGGCTTTGCAGCCTGTGGACATCCTATTTAATGAGTAAATAATTTATCTGAATAAAAATTTTGGATTTTGAGCTACCTGCTTAACTTTGCAGCCCGAAACAGGACAGTTCCATGGTGTAATGGTAGCACAACTGATTTTGGTTCAGTTAGTCTAGGTTCGAATCCTGGT
>CAZGPG010000047.1:0-9484 GCA_964527735.1 uncultured Chitinophagaceae bacterium
GGCCGCTCCTACGGAGCAGAAGCATGCCTGATATTTTTCCCGGACAATAGTGATTCATAATTTATTTTTTTGTTTGAGAGTAAGGATTGAGCTTTTCAGGATCTTCAGAATTTCCGATGCTTCGTTTGCTAATGATTGATAGCTATCCCGGGGTATGTATGCAGATATAAAAAGTAATTCAAGCCAATAGAGGCTCTCGTCACATTCCTTTTGCGCGATGGCCAGCTTATGTATAAAATCTGCCCGGCTTTCAGCATTTTGAGCTTCTCGAATATTGGCACCCACGGAAGTGCCTGAACGCAATAACTGTTTACTCAGAACAAATTCCTGTTTTGCATGGGTATAGTGCGAAGGTATTATAGCGGGAATACATTACAGGGCGAATGCAATATAGGGCGAATGCAATTCGCCCCTACATTCATAGTTCATAATTCATCACTCAATCCGCCCATCCTTCCCGTAGCGCTTTCCGGATCAGTCCGGCCATGTTTTTTACATCCATTTTCAGCATAATGCTCGTGCGATAGTTCTCCACGGTATGCAGGCTGAGAAATAATTTATCGGCTACTTCCTGACTGGTATCACCGTTTACGATGAGCTGCAACACCTCCTTTTCGCGCGGTGTGAGCATGGATTTGGTGCTGACCGTTTTAGTGATGCGTATATCGAGGCTGTGTAATTTTTCTTTCATTCTTTCTTCCAGAAAAGTCTTGCCCAGGTAGACCGTTTCAATGGCATGGATGAGCACATCTTCCTCCGCATTTTTGAGCAGGTATCCGTGCACACCCTGGCGGAGCATATTGCTGACGTGCAAAGTGCTGTCGAAATTGGTCAGCGCCAGTATCCGGATCTCCGGGTATTTTTTCAGAATGATTGGCGCGAGTTCATCGCCTGTTTTCCCGGGTAGTTGTATATCCAGCAGGAGCACATCCGGAACCTGCTGTTTCAAACCTTCGAGCAGTTCCGTTCCGTTGGGGTAGGTGGCGATAAGCGCAATGTGCGGATAGTTGGCCAGTATGTTATGCAATCCCTTTATGATCATCGGATGGTCATCGGCAAAGGCAATTTTTATCTGCATGATTTAATGAGTTTGATATTTACCCGTTGGTCAGTTTAAGTTTTTCCAGCCCAAATTCTATATGAATGGTCGTGCTCCGTCCTTTGGCAGACATAATGGCCAGCCGCCCCTGTAGTGCCTCTACACGGTAGCGGAGATTTTGCAGTCCAAAGCCGCCGTTATGTTCATTTGTATCGAAGCCTGTTCCGTTATCTTCTACAGTAAGGTTCAGTTGGCCGTTATGCACCATCAGTTGTATCACTGCGTAGGTGGCGGAAGCGTGTTTCAATATGTTCTGGATCAGCTCCTGGATGATACGGTACAGCAATAGTTCTGTCGCTTTATCCAGTGTGCTGAGGTCACCCTGGAACTGAAGATCGATTTTCAACTGGTCGTCCGCGCCGATGTTCTCACAGTATATCATGAGCGCTTCGGTGAGCCGGTGCCGTACCAGTACATCAGGCATTAGGTTATGCGCGGTCTTCCGGATTTCAGATCCGGTATCTTCCAGCATATGTGTGATCTCGGTAAGCGCCGCAAACTGTGCTAATTCGGGATGCTTTTTTCTTGCAGCGCTCAGGTTCATTTTTACCGCGGTGAGCATGCCACCAATACCGTCATGTAATTCCCGGGCGAGCCGTTCCCGTTCCCGTTCTTCTCCTTTCATCATGGCTTTCAGGCTTTCTATTTCCTGTTCCTTGCGCATAGCATCCTGTTGCTGACGGAGTATCTGTATTTCTTTTAACTGCAGCCGTTTGTCGGCCTGCCTTTTTTTATACAATGCTATTGACACGATCACCAGCAGGATCATTCCGGATGTAATGAGCATGATCCAGAGATTTTTTTCCTGCAGGTCGCTTTTGTGCTGACTGATCTTGAGTTTCTGGCTAATGAGTTCTTTATCTTTTTCCGCTGTGCGGTATCGTACTTCAAGATGGTGCACATTATTGGCGATCTCCCGGCTTTCAAGGCTGTCTTTGAGACGGATATAATCATCCTTATGCTGTAGCGCCTCCCGATACTTCCCGGTAGCGGTGTATAAGTTGGCTAAAGCCAGGTGAATGTCCGGCAGGTCATTACCGATATGGATTGATTGTGCGCTGTCGAGCGCATTACGAAGATAACGTTCTGCATTTTTATTATCTCCCGAAAGGAGATAATATTTACCTGTAGTCAGCAGCGCTTTGTTCTTATATAATGGTATTATCGGCGCCCGGATCTCATGCATCCGTTTGATACAGGGCGCGACGGAGTCCGTCTTTCCTTCTTTCAGCCACAGGTCTGCGAGGTATGTGAGGTTGGTGTATTCAATATCCTGCAGGTCATACCGATGGCTGTGTTCCCGTATCTGGCGTCTGGCTTTTCGAAGATAAAAAACAGCCGAATCATTTTGGTCGGTGTCGGCGTAGATCATACCTCTGTTGGAGCTGATGATGCACAGCAGGTCATAGTTGTTGTTGCGGGCGGCAATTTGTTCTGCACGATCCAGGTAATAAATAGCCTGTTCGGGTTGTTTGAGTTTATGGGTCAATCGGGAAAGGTTGGTATAGATCAGTCCGATGGTGGATTCTGCAAGATGTTCTTTGGGCATGCGCAGCGTCTGGTAATAGTACCAGGCAGCTTCCTGATATTTTCCCTGGCTTTGGTAGATGTTGCCGATTATATTGTAGCCCAGCCCGAGGAGGTCGGTATGTTTGCCGGTAAGCAGGCAGTAGTAAATGAGTTGTCTGAGATGGGTGATTCCTTCTTCGTACCGGCCTGTGTGGGAACAGATGATGCCGGAGAGCTGGAGGGATTTGGCGATGCCGAATGAGTAACCCTTTTGGCGGCTTAGGGTGAGTGAATGATCCAATAGAGTGAGTACGCAATCGGGATACGCATTACCCCGTACCCAAGCTGTGTCAATAAGCTGGTGCACCTTATGGGAATCTGCCGGGCTGCCGGTTATAGACAGTTTTCCCTCCTCGCTAAAAATGGATTGCCCTATGGATTGGTATGAATTCTGAAACAATAAAAAATAGAGAATCACACATATGGTAAACAGAGGTGAGCGCATACACATTCTATGAGCAATTCGAAAGCATATCATTTTTTGAAGTTACAAATATTGTTGAATGTCTAGTTGATGAGCAATTAATTTACTCCCAATCGTATTTTGAAAAATTAAATAGAGAGAACCTCCTGCTTTTACTCGTACTGTGGTTAATACTTTTGAAGAACGAAAATAGAATTTGTGAAATAGTTCTCGTTGTCCTTCTAAAAATAAATTGTAATAATCTTAAAATGAAAAACTATGTTAAGTAAATTTATTTACTTTTTTATCGGTGTTAGCAGCTTATTTGCTTACACATCAAAAGCTCAATGTATAGCAAACGTTACTGCCACCCCTCCCTGCGGAGCCTCGGCTTTGCTGGAAGTGCAAATGAACAAAGCCATACAGTATATCGAATGGAGCCAGGCCGGTAACGTATTGCGTACGGATACGGCAGTACGAAACAAAAATGCCGTGACCGTGGCCGGAACAGGAAGCCCCGGAAACGGATTTAACCAGTTTAATTTTCCTTCCGGTGTATTTCTTCACTCTTCGGGTGCTTTGTACGTCTCAGAACAGACGGGTCACCGGGTGATGAGATGGGATGCCGGAGCTACACAGGGGGTAAGAGTGGCAGGGAACGGAACTTCCGGGTCAGGGCTGGGGAATGTAGAGAGTCCTTTAGGGGTACAGGTAGGTAGCAATGACACTGTTTATGTACTTGAGTTTGGTAACCATCGTATTACTAAGTGGGGACCCGGAGCTACACAGGGTATTGTTGTGGCAGGAAGTAATACCAATCAGTCCGGAAACACATTAAACAGGTTAAATCAACCGTTTGGTTTCTTCCTGCATGATGACGGTAAGGTGACTGTGGCAGATCATAATAATAACAGGGTTATTCAGTTTCCCCAAGGTAGTAGCCTGGGTACAAATGGAGTTGTTTTGGTTACCGTGACTCAGCCAATGGCAGTTACGTTTGATGATGACGGAAATATGTACGTGGGCACGAATGCTGGAAAGCTATATAAATATCCGCCTGGTTCAACTACGGGCACTACGGTTGTTGATGGCACTAATCGGATTCGCTCCATTATTGTAGATCATTATGATAATATCTGGGTTACAAATGATACCCGGCATACAGTTGTAAGGTATGATGCCGGTGTAACTGCTACACCCAAAGAAACTTTGGGTGTAGATGGCTCGGCAACCTCAGCTTCAAATCATTTATGGTGGCCACCGTCCATGGCAATGGATTTTGAAAATGGAGATCTGTATGTTGTGGATTATGGAAGTCACCGTATTCAGAAGTTTACCACAAACATAAAAGATACGTTTACCACAAGCAGTGCAGCGAGCCATACAATTACCATTCGCGGATTTAACGGCTGTACGGTAGTGGAGACATCTGGCGGGGGTGGATCTATTGGTATCACTCCTGGTACAAATCCGTCTGTATGTGCGGGGGCAACAAGTGCATCCTTGCCGTACAGCAGCGCTACAGGCAGCCCTGACCAATACAGCATCACCTGGAGCGGCGCAACCGGTTTTACAAATGTAGCTAACCAGTCGTTGCCCGGTGGGTCTATTCCCATTACTGTACCAGGTTCCGCAACACCTGGTACATATAATGGTACGCTTACTGTCCGGAACAGCAGTACAGGGTGCGTGAGCAATTCATACAATATTAGTGTCATCGTGACAACGGCTGTAGCGGTAACGCCGGGCAGTAATCCGTCCGTGTGTGCCGGTGTGACTGCAACCTCATTGCCGTATAGCGGCGCAACCGGTACGCCCAATCAATATAGCATTGACTGGAACAATGCAGCCCAGACTGCCGGTTTTTCGGATGTGACCAACCAAACGCTGTCCGGCGGGTCTGTTCCGATCACGGTTCCTTCCGGCGCAGCGCCTGCTACATACAATGGCGCCCTTACAGTTCGAAACAATGGCACCGGTTGTGTGAGTACGGTATATAACATCAGCGCTACGGTTCGTCCGTTGCCTACAGCGACGGTAACACCTTCCGGACCCGTTGAAATATGCGTTGGCCAGACGGAGACGCTTACAGCGGGCAGCGGTACGGGATACAATTATGAGTGGAAGGACGGGCAGGGTGTTGTCGGCAGTGGCAATAGCTATGCGGCAGGAACTTCCGGTGATTATTATGTAGTTGTTACAGATGCGAACAACTGCAAGGACAGTTCTGCTGCCGTTTCGGTAACGGAGGTTGCCTTGCCGCAGGTGAGTATTACGCCGGGTGATACTGCATTCTGTGAAGGTGGCTTTGTCAGGCTAAATGCAATAAGTTCTGATACGGGATTGAATTACCGTTGGAGAGACGGAAATGATTACCTCCCGGCAACTGCGGACTTTATTGAAATCTCGGAGTCCGGCTCTTATTCTGTAGTGGTAGAACGTCGCGACATCCCCGGATGTACCGACAGTTCGGCTGTACCAGTTGAGATTGCGGTGCACCCATTGCCTGTACCCTCAGTGACAAGAGATGGAGATACGCTCCATGCAACATCGGGATATGCATCTTATCAATGGCTTGTCAGTGGGCAGCCGGTGCCCGGCGAGACAAATGCAAGTTATGTACCGCCTGCAAAGGGCAATTACGCTGTTTCGGTAACGGATAGTAATGGCTGTTCCGGCACGTCTGCAACATATCCGGTAGAACAGGTTGCAGTCGCACTGGTATATGATGATCATGTGGTTCATGTGTACCCCAACCCGGCAAATAGTTCCGTATATGTAACATCTTCTTATCCGGTACAGGCAGTATTATATAGCATGGAAGGCAGGGTGCTGGCTCGTAAAGAGGGGGCAAATATTATGTTTGATGTTACATTTTTAGCTGATGGTATATATGTGATATCAATAACAGACAAGGAAGGTATGCCGATACGAAATGAGCGGCTGGTAAAGCAGCGTCAATAATTGAACTTTTATGGTGAACCCTGGAGGTATATTACCTCCAGGGTTGCGTTGATTCAAAAAAAAATAAAAATGAAAACATACCTGGCCTATCCATCCGTATGGTTGTTTATTTTCCTCAATCTTTCTGCACGTTTGCAGGCACAAACAGATACCGAGTTTTGGTTTGCCGTTCCGGATGTGGAAAACTGGAGTCATTACCAAATAGATCGTCCGATTAATGTTGTAATCGCTACAGGTTCCGCTCCTGCGACTATTTCCATTACGCAACCTGCTGCCGGATCCACCATGCCTGCGATCAACCTGAATATTCCTGCAAATGCCGTCCATAAAGAGGATGTAACCGCACATATCGATATTCTGGAATCCAAGCCAGCGTCCACAGCATTGAATTACGGGCTCAGAATTGTTTCGGATGTGCCGGTTAGTGTCTATTATGAAGTGATGGGGCAGGGAACGCAACCTCAACCTTCTAATCCGGAAGTTTTTACCTTGAAAGGACGTAATGGATTAGGTACATCGTTCCTGATCGCCTCGCAGAATTTCGTAGGCAATAATCCAAGTTTTAGTGGTCCTCCTCCTGCTTCTTCCTCTTTTGATATCATTGCCACGGAAGACAATACGAGTATCGCCATTACGCCTACTGCTGCTTTGCGGGGCGGGTATCCTGCTGGTACCCCGTTTAACATAACCTTGGACCGGGGTCAAACCTGGTCTGCCACTGCCTCGGGAGGTTCTGCAGCAGATCAGCTGAGTGGCTCACGGGTCAGTGCGGATAAGCCAGTGGCGGTAACAGTTAAGGGAGATTTGCTTAATAGCGCTGCAATTGGTGCGGTGTGTTCGGATCTTACCGGTGAGCAAATCGTGCCTGTAAACCTCTTGGGTACAGAATATATTGCGATGAACGGCGATCTTGCCGGTGTGGGTGACCAATTGTTTGTCACTGCGCTGAATAACAATACCGAAATTTATCGGGACGGGATTGCTACACCACTGGCAACCATCAATGCGGGACAAACCTATCGTCTGCCTGTGGCCGCCGTGACGGGCCAGGTAGCAACCTATGTACGTGCTACAGGGCCTGTCGGTGTCTGGCAGCTTTCCGGTATTGGTTGTGAGATGGGTGCAACCCAGTTGCCGCAGATAGAATGCAGCGGCAGTTCATCTATCTACTATGCCCGCTCCTTTTCGTTGAGTTTATTTGTTAGTCTTGTCGTACCAGCAGGTGGACAGGGGAACTTTACTATGAATGGTACGCTGCTTACTACCGCTACATGGACACCCGTGCCAGGTACGGCGAACCAGTGGTTTTCGACCCGGCTTGATCTTACCAGCCAGGTGGCGGCAGGATCTATCCTTTCCGTCACTAACAGTACGCATTTGTTTCACATGAGCGTGCTGGATGGCGGAGCAACAGGTGGTACCAGTTATGGCTATTTCAGTAACTATAACAGTGTGCGGGCTGAGGCGAGCGCCAGCGCTAATAACCTGTGTGCAGGAGATAGTATTCAACTGCAGGCCAGGATGGTGCAGAATGGCATCTATCAATGGGCCGGCCCCGCAGGTTTTAACAGTATCCAGCAAAACCCGGTTATACCAAATGCCGGTTCTTCCGGCACCGGCTGGTATTATTTAACGGTTACCACCGGTATTGGTAGCTGTGGTAGCAGTACGGATTCTGTCTATGTTTCGGTGCAAAGCCTCCCTGCCGCAGACCTTGGCCCGGATGTGGCAGTATGCATGGACTCACTAACGTTGCGGTCACCTACCGTTAATAACGCCGGCTATCAGTGGAGTACGGGGGCTACCTCCGACACGCTCGTTGTGCGGACATCGGATACATATTGGCTTGCCGTTACGGATAATGCCACCGGTTGTAGTAATAGCGATACTATTGTGGTGGCGCTTGGCGCGGCGATTTCTGTTGATCTCGGTCAGGATATGGCAATCTGTGATTACGATCTTCCTTATGTGCTGTCATCATCCCAGCCTGCAGGTACGACTTACCTGTGGAGCAACGGATATTCGGACTCCACAATGTCGGTAACACGAAGTGGCGATTACTGGCTGCAGGTGAGCCGTAACGGCTGTGTGGGTTCTGATACAATTGATATCGAAGTGATCGCAAGGCCTGAGGTATTCATCGGCGGCTACCAGGTGATTTGTGCATCAGTTCCGGAAGGGATCGGGATGGAGGTTGCGGGTGCAAGCTATTTGTGGAGTACGGGAGCAACAACATCTCATATTCAGGTTAATGAAACAGGCCTTTACTGGCTTGAAGTAGATGTACAGGGTTGCAAGGGCAGCGATAGCGCCTATATTTTAGCGCAGCCGGATCCTGTAGTGGATCTTGGGCCGGATGGATATATATGTACGGATCAGGAGATCGTGCTGGATGCGGGCAATTCCGGCCACCGCTACTATTGGAGCACAGGTTCGTCAGAGCAGGTATTGCATGTAGCTGCTGGCGGATTGTATCATGTAACGGTTGTTTCCCCTGACAGTTGTGTTGGCCGTGACAGCATCCTGCTTACGTATCTTCCTGATCCGGTCGTTTTATTGGGTGATGATACGACGGTGTGTGAAGAGACTCCATTGGTACTGCATGCTTCTGTGTATAATGCGGACGATCTGCGATGGTCGGATGGTAATACGGGGCCGACAATGTCTGTACAATATGGAGGTGCGTACACCGTTACTGCCATAAACGAATGCGGAGCGGACCATGACACGATCAACGTACAGCAGATCTTCTGTGATATCTGGCTCCCAAATGTGTTTACACCGAATGGTGACGGAAAGAATGATGTATTCCGTGTGTTGGGTAACCTGGGCCGTATTGACTATTTCGGATTGAGCATCTTCGACCGCTGGGGACAGCGGGTATTTTATACCTCGGATAAGTACCAGGGCTGGGATGGTGTCCATAACGGCACGCCGTGTATGATGGGGACGTTTGTGTACATGCTGGAATATCACATCGAAGGTAAGCCCATGCTTGAGAAAGGTAATTTTCATTTGATCCGTTAATTATAAAGTATCAGTTGTTGCTGTCTTTCAGGCAGCAGGAGGAGGCTTGGACTCTGTATTGCAAGAAAACTTATGAATCATATCGTAAAGGGATTAACAGGCTTTGTGGCCTGCATGGGGATGTCATGTGCATTGTATGGCCAGACAAGCGAGTGGTTGTCGCCGCAGACGGGTAATCTGGGTCTTGACAGCGCCACTGCCTTCTGCCTGTATGTGTCGGATATCAACAATGATGGCTATCCGGATATTGTAGCGGTGGACGGCGGCTGGGGTACTACTGCCGAGAATACCCTACGTGTGTACCTGAACGTCCAGGATACGTCTCCTGACAATAGCCGGGGCCGTATGTTCGTGGATGTGACGGAGTCGTCGGGTGTAAATGCCAAACCGGGCACGACAGATCCGAGCCGTGGCACACTGGT
>CAZGPG010000048.1:0-9437 GCA_964527735.1 uncultured Chitinophagaceae bacterium
CCTTCTCAAGCACCGGCTTACCTTCGATATGATATTCCAGCAGGTACACAAACGTCCCCATCATACATGGCGTGCCGTTATAAACACCATCCCAGCCCTGGTACTTATCCGATGTATAGAATACACGCTGTCCCCAGCGGTCGAAGATGCTCAGACCGTAGTAATCGACCCGGCCCAGGTTACCCAGCACACGGAATACGTCGTTCTTACCATCGCCATTTGGCGTAAACACATTCGGAACCCAGATGTCGCAGAAGATCTGCCGAACATAGATCGTATCGCCAGCCGTACCACATTCATTGGTCGCCGACACACTGTACGTACCGCCGTACTTCACCTCCAGTACATCACCCGTACTACCGTCAGACCACAGCAGCGACTCCGTATTTATTCTAAACGGACGAAGCACCAACGGCGTCTCTTCGCACACCGTAGTATCGTCGCCCAGTGCGACGACCGGATCAGGAAGATACGTCAGCAGGATGCTGTCACGGCCAACACAACTGTCAGGGGAAACAACCGTTACATGGTACAAGCCCGCAGCAGATACCGGAAGCACACGATCCGTAGAACCCGTGTTCCAATAGTACCTATGGCCGGCATTGCCCGCATCCAGCACGATCTCCTGATCCGTACATATAATTCCATCCGGGCCAAGATCCACAACAGGATCCGGCTGTGCCAAAATATAAGCCGTATCGCTGCCCTTGCAGCCCTGCACATCCACCTCGAGCCAGTAAAGGCCCGTCTCGTCAACATGAATATGAGAAGTCGTTGCACCGGTGCTCCACAAATAGCTTCCTCCCGCAAACTCCATCCCGATACGTTCCGGGACCGAAGCACAGATCACCTGGTAGCCGCCGATGAATACCTCAGGCCTTTCGATCACTTCGATATCAATCGTGTCGCTGGCTACGCAGCCATGGTAATTTACATGCAGCCAGTAGCGGTCACTGCGCAACACAACCAGCGTAGAATCAGAAAAACCATTACTCCATAAATATTGAGCGCCCGCAGGTTGCGGTGATGACATCGTATAGGGCAGCGCATCTTCACAAATTATCGTATCAGGGCCGAGATCAACAACGGGGGTAGCCCATAACGTAACCTCGATCGTATCAGTTCCCACACATCCGTTCTCTGTCACGCGTAACCAGTGTATACCATTTTGAGCGATCATAGCTTCCGGTATATTTACACCATTGCTCCACAGGTAAGTTGCATTGGTATATACCCCCCTGGCACGCAACAATACCGAATCACACGAAGTCGTATCACTTCCCAAATCAACAGTCACGGGGGCCTGGACCGTCATCACCCGGCTACTGCGCTCACCACCCGGAAGCCGGTATTCAATGGAACACTGGTGTGGCCAGCCGGAACTACCGGAAGACGCCTGTACCGGATTGAAATACCAGCTCCCTCCAATATTCGAAATCCCGCAACCACTGAACGTACCTCCTGCCGGTACCCCTAACAGCGCATGGTTGATACCGTCATAGCAAAACGTCGTATCCAAAGCAGTACTATCCCCATTTAATATAACCGGATCAAGAATGCAGTGCCCAAAGTACAGGTTGTCCAGTGCGAAGTCGTGCCCATTAAACTGACTCGTTTCTTCATTAAGCACCACGGTAGCAACCGTTGTATCTGCAACCCAGCAATGATCGTATTCCGTCCAGTTAGAACAAGAATTACTAATCGTATAAGTACTTAGCAACTGCCCGTTAATACGCAACGATAATACCGCAGCAGGGTATGATGGCGCCAAATGGGCGCCATCAAAACTAAAATAGTAAGTAGCCCCTTTGACCACCGGGATATTAACATAACGCAGCACATCATAGGGAGCAACTGCCGCATCCGTAGGCAAACCCGCACGTGTCGTCGCATCGAATATCAACATGTGATTGCTTCCGGATTGATAACACCAGCAACAACTGTTCACCGACTGCGGGTTGGTCAGCCAACGGAACATACCATAGGTGTTGGTAGAAGCTGTACTGGAATAATCAGTCTCAAACCCAACATACGATGGCGCCGAACTCATTGTTGCCGGGTCTTCAAAATCCCCGTTAACGATCAGGTTGGGACCCACCTGCAGGCAATTGCAGGGTTGGGCATAACCCTCACTGGATATCAAACACACGTTTAGTAGCAATAAAAATGGAAGTAATCGACGCATACAAAATCTCGTTTATCTACTCTGCTTTACCAGCTTGTCCTGAAGAAGTATACTGCCATTCCTGTCTGAAACGGTTATCAGGTATATACCATCAGATAAATGTTCCATGTGCATTTGCACAGCATTACCGCTACCTGTGGACACTACTTTACCTTCCATATTACGAATCATCACCTCAACGAATACAGGAGACTTCACGTGTACTACGCCACCGGCAGGGTTGGGGTAGATACGAACTTCACCGGAAACAGAAACAGACCCGACACCCGATAGCTCATTTACCTGGTAGGACGCAGAAATGTTCTCGCATCCGTTACTATCCACCACAGAAACCGAATAGGAACCAGTTGTATCCGGAACGTAGGTCTGATTGATGGCTCCTACAATAGGCTGTCCGCTAATAAGCCATTGATAAGAACTATACGCAGACACGGTCTTCAATATCGAACCATCCCATTCAATGGAGGGTTGCGGAAGCGGATGTACGGTCACCACTACAGGTAATGTGCTGTCCTTACATCCAGGGATGCTATTGCGCGACAGGACAACCGAATAATCGCCGCTGGTATTTACCTCTATAAAATTAGCCGTAGCAGATAACAGCGCATTTCCGTCCTTCCACTGATAACCAAGACCCGTATCGGTGGTGGCAACCTCCAGGCGAACATAGCCTCCCGAACAAAATGATGTATCTCCAGGAGTAACGGTACCCTGAGGCAAGGCAAGCTGAGATACCATAACAACGGCAGAACTGTCTTTGCAATTATTGCCATCGGTAACCACGACATAGTAATCGCCTGCACTCCCTGCAGCGTATGTGGCGCCACTGCCCATAACGCCCTGGTTGCTTTTCCACTCATAACTGTACCCCGTACCGCTGCCAGCCGTTAATGTTTCAGTCTGGCCAACACATATCTCTAATGGACCCGCTGGTGTAACGGTAGCAACAGGCAACGGGCTGACCGATACACTTATATTGGCTGACCCGCTGATACAACCCGACGTGCTGTTGCGCATCGTAAGTGTACCACTGTACGTCGCAGGGGCTGCCGCACCCGGAACCGAAATATTTATAGAACTACCCGAAAACGATTGATTCGTTACATTGCCAAATCCAGCCGTTTGCGCAGCGGTATTCCAGGAAATCGAATATTGATTCGGTGATCCTGTAATATTACTCAAATTCAAAACAGCGCTATTCGCCCCCAAACAAACCACCGGAGCTGTACCTACAGTGAACACAGGACCGTTAAGGCTCACCACAACACTGATATTGGCAGACGCGCTGGCACAGCCTGAAGTGCTGTTACGCAATGACAAGGTGCCGCTGTATGTCGCGGGAGCTGCGGCGCCCGGAACTGAAATATTCACAGAACTACCGGAAAACGATGAATTGGTTACATTACTAAATCCAGCCGTTTGCGCAGCAGTACTCCACGAAATGGAATATTGATCCGGAGAACCCGTAATACTGCTCAAACTCAAAACTGCACTCGTGCCACCAGCACATACAGCCGGATTGGAACCCGAAACAAAAGTCGGCGCACCGCCCCCTACAACTATCGTCTGGGTAACTACACAGCCATTAAATCCATAAACCTTAGCCTCGTACGTTCCCGCAGTAGTAGCAGTAAACGTATCCGTAATACTGGCGGTAAGCTTTAATACGTGATGCCTATTATACTCAGGAATAAAAACGTGTCCACTGTCAGACACATGTACTGTAGGATATTCCAATCCACTGGTTAATAGTACACCGGAAGTTGCACTTGTGGAATTGGGTGGAAATCGAAGGATACGATTGGTCTTATAAGTACCGGCAGGGGGGAAATGCTCATCGTCTGCTACATAAATATACCCAAGTTTATCTACATATACATCTCGCGCTCTCGAAAACTGGTGCAAGCCCACTCCCGCCCCGTTTCCACCCGCTACCACTGTACCCTGAGTGTTCTTGTCGGATCCAGGAGGAAACTTAAGGATTCTTGAATTTCCGACATCCGCTACAAATAAATTACCCGCTGCATCCACAAAGATACCATGTGGCTCCACCTTATTTAACTGAGGCCCTTGGCCGTTCCCTCCGGCAACAATAACACCCATTGTATCTTTTGTAGAGTTAGCGGGAAATTTAAGCACACGATGGTTGAGAAGGTCAGCAACATAAATATTGCCTGCTGCATCCAACGCCACATCTACTACGGTATTAAACTGATTCAGAAGGTTGCCTGATGAATTTCCACCCGCAGCTATCGTACCATTGCTTCCCGCAGTCGATCCGGCAGGGAAGCGCATTACCCGATTGTTGGTCATATCCGCTACGTACAGATTACCAGAGACAGGGTCTATTACACAGCCCATTGGACGAAACAAGTCTTTCAACGTTGATGGCGGATAAGCAGCGTTACCGCCTGCGATTGTTGTCCCGTTCGCTGCCCCAGGGGACCATTTCGATATCCTATTAAAATATACCTCGCATACATATAGATTGTGCAGGCTATCCAAAAAAACTGCAGAGGGGTTACCAGTTTGGTTAGAAGCGCTTCCAGCTGCACCCGTACCGGCTATCCTAACGCCAGTTGCCGGATACCTGACGCTGTCCGTCCGTTGCAGATTTCCGCCCCTGCGCCATTCTATCCGCGCAACAGGAAAATTTGCAGCTACAGTAAGTACTGTAGGCAATGAACAGGAAGAGCCGGAATTAATCGTTACAGTGCATTGTGCACTACTCTCCGATACACCCGAGATACCAGCCAAAACCATAAGGCACGCCGCATAATTGTAAATTTTCTTCATAAACTAGTTTTAATTTAAAAATATATTAAATTAATTTGTAATACACGGTAACGACGCTGATGGAATGGAAACAACCTGCGATGATCAATGCCAATTTACATTCCACTTTTGAACTCCAACACCGTTCCCGTCATCCACAGTTCGTATACTGTTTCAAAATTAGTGACGTTCCTCAAGCCGAAAACGAGCAATTTTGCTTATATTTATTTTTGAAATATCATGGGTGCGCGATTTTCAGTTATTATAGACGGGCGTACACATCAACCACCCGGCAAGTGGATGATTTGAACCAAATAGAAACCCAGAATAATATTTGTAGCTTTATTTTTCTGTACTGGATTTTTAACCTGTCGTTACCGTCTATGTTTTCCCGACTATATATATCACTCCTGTTATCCAGTATGGCAAGCATGCTTGTCGTTACATTACCTGCTCAGGAAACAAACTTGTCTGACTCCAGGCTGTCGATAACTAATTACAATTATGATTCTGCTAATGCACATTTTTTAATAAAAACAGCCAGCCGTATTGGGAATGAACAACCCGATTCAGCGTTAATACTATTGGATCAGGCACTTCACCTCAGTCACAAATCCCGGTACTCCTGGGGGATTGCAAAGTCCCTCCAACTGTATGGAATCGTATATTCACATACCGGTCGATTTGAGCTCGGTATAACCAAACTGACGCAACTTATTTATTACTGCTTCTCCACAGGAGACCATACAGACTTGCTATTATTGGGCTATAATATTATTGGAAATATTTACCAAACTCAAGGGAAGTATAGAGAAGCTGCCTACTATTATCATCAGGCATTAAAACTCCCTAAAGAATTCGTTCCACCCTCTACCGAGGCGCTCATATACTATAACTTGTCGCGCCTCACGAACAAACTCAAACAACCCAATAAGGCACTCTATTATTTGGATAAATCCGAGACAATTTCCACTAATCACAAAATTTACGATCTTCTGTGCAGCATCAATTCTGACAAAGGAGAGATATACGCAGAAATCGGAAAGACTGATTCGGCAATCTATTATTTACACAAAGGACGGGACATGATCAATAAATACGGGCCGACGTATGGTGGCCTGCAAGAAATTGAATATGTGAACCTGGTGTACCTTGCAGATCTATGGCTCCAACATGGGAATATAGACTCAGCCCGCGTATGCATACAGAGGCTGCATGAAATAAAAATACCTGTCGTACCCTTGTATTGGAACAAAGCATATCTCACCTCGGGTAAATTTCATCTTCAATCCGGCAATTATAAGCAGGCAGAATACTATTTGCTGAAGGTCCTGGATAGTGCGCAGGCAATCCAGGCCAATAATGAACTCGCCAATACGCACATGACGCTGACACAAATGTATCATAAGACTGGCCATTGCAATAAAGCGCTACACCACCTGCTCGAGTATGTTCGATTGAAAGATAGTCTTGAGAATACACAAGTCGCCAATACGGTGCATCAGCTTGAAGTGAAGTACCGAACATCTGAGAAAGATCGCGAACTCATCAGTCAGAAACTTAAAATTAGCCAACAGCAAAATGATGTGCGAGAGAAGAACATATGGATAGCCGGCATTACAACAGGATTATTCGTACTCGCAATCGTATCGTTTTCTTACTATAAAAAGCGCCAGGCAAATCACTTCCTGCAGTTAAAAGAAATTGAAATACTACACCAGCAAAAACAGACGATACTCCAACAGCAGGAGATTGAAGGGTTAAAAGCGATGATGAAAGGGGAGGAGCAGGAACGGGGCAGAATAGCGAGGGAACTACATGATGGCATTGGAGGGATGATCACGGCGATAAAAATGAACATGGGGCGAGTATTGCGAAAAAAAGAACTGGCCGCCGGATCCGATTCGCTTAACGTGATCATGCAGATGCTTGAAGATACCTCTTCCGAAGTAAGAAAGACTGCACATAATCTGATGCCCGAGGTTCTTGTACGCCACGCACTCCCTGAAGCCTTAGCTATATTCTGTGATCATTTACATGAAGAGCTACCGACCGATCTCTCATGCGAGGGAGATTTCACCTTGTTGGATAAGGCAACCGAACTAATGCTATATAGAATGGTGCAAGAGCTCATCCAAAACATTCTCAAGCACGCCTCTGCCACAAGGGCTGCCATTCAACTCTACATTTTCGAGGGTAGGCTAAGCCTGACTGTAGAAGACAATGGTACCGGATTCGACACAAGTGAACAGCACCATGGATTCGGCCTGGAGAATCTCCGGTACCGAATCGCTGCATTGCATGGTGAATTGGCGATAACATCCGATAGAAACAACAGCACTATAGTTCATATTGAGTTCGAATTGGATAAATTGAAACAAGTAAATTTATGAGGGCTTAACATACCTGATGATGTTTACAAAAATCAACTCAAAGAAACGATTCACCTATGGAGATCAAAATAGCAATAGCCGATGACCACCCGATGATCATTAAAGGTTTGCAGAATATTCTGGCAGCATACCCGCATATAAGCCTGAATGCAACGTATCGCGACGGGATCGATCTGCTTGAAGGCTTAATGCATCAACCACCTGACGTTTTACTCTTAGACATTCAACTTCCCGGGAAAACAGGCGACGAACTCGCGCCGATAATTCTGAAGAAACACCCAGAAATCCGCATTCTTACGCTTACAAATTTTGACAGCAGCCTTCACGCAAGCAACATGCTCAAATATGGAGTACATGGGTACGTTCTTAAAAGCGCCGACGAAGACGTGTTAATCCGAGCTATTGAAACTGTGTACGAAGGAAAGATATTTCTGGAAGAAAAAATGAAAGAAAAGCTGCATCGCCTCGATAACCGAGTCGTCAAGGCGGTTAGCAATAAATCGACCCTCACGCCCCGAGAGAAAGAAATTTTACAGTTGATCGTAGATGGCCTTAGCGGCCCGGAAATTGCAGAAGCGCTGTTTATAAGTATTCGCACTGTTAATAACTGCCGTGCTGGCATCATGCTCAAGCTCGATGTAAAAAATACGGCCGCGCTCATCAAAAAAGCACTACGCAGCGGACTGGCGGATTGACGTTGAACTATGAGCTATGAATTATGAACTATGAGCTATGAGTTATGAACTATGAGCTATGAGTTATGAACTATGAATTGTCAAGAACAACTCATAGTTCATAGCTCATAGTTCATAACTCCTTCAAGAACGCTCTGCTGAACATCTTGCCACCCTCCGCTACACCATTCAGAATATACTGTCCCGGAGCCAGGTCTTTAACTGAATAATAAAACGTGCCCGACGCATGATCATATTCGGAGGCAGCACCCACACGACGACCCAACAGATCATAGACCTCAAGTTGCACACTGCCCTGCACACCCTTCCAATGAACCAGCAGATAATCCTTAGCAGGATTCGGATAGAGATAAACCTCCGCATCCCGTTCAGATGATCCCGCATCCGCAACAGACAACCCCTTTATCGTGATACCCAAATATTCATTCACCGGCGGGTTATGGATCGTCGTAACGCTACCCTGCTTATCCGGCCACACCACCTTGATAGAATCGATCCGGCTGCTGCTACCCAAACCGAATAATAGTGTGAATGGCTGCTGGCCTCCACCGTTACCACGGCCCGCATATACCTCACGCATACGTTGTACACCACCGCTCCATACATAAACCCGTGCGCCGATGCTGCTCCCATTCACACCCGGAGGAGCAAAGAGCGTCACACCCGTCCAGTTGTTACCCTGACCGATATCATTGCGCAGCACCTGCATATCCCGCGGTGCACCGTTACGGCAGTACAATATATCATCATCACCGTCCAGGTCGTAATCGAACGCTTCCACCCGATGCAGGTTCCGCTGGGCATTGCCCGTAAGACCCAACTCAAGCGTCACATCCCGCAGCACATGATCGGGACCCTGATGAAATACATACAACCGGTCGCGCGGAGGGTCGTAGTTCCCCTGACTCATCACCAGATCCATCAACCCGTCATTGTCCACATCCAGCCAAGAAGCGTCATAATCACCCAGGTGCGAGGATTGGAGCCACTTACGTTCTGTCAAGCTCCGGTCAGGGGTCAGCTTGTAGCCTCCCGCAGCGCCGCTGTTAACCACAACCGCAGAACGGCCCTCATCCTGACCGGATCCGCCATGTACCAGGTTGAAAAAGAAATCCATGTCCCCGTCATTATCATAGTCCTCCGGTACATTACCCCACATACACAGCGTCTGCCCACCGTCACCGGCCATATAACGTGCATTGTAACCAACCTCATTCGCTACATTGGTAAACGTTCCATTCCCGTTGTTCCTCCACAGTTGCCCGTTCGTTCGGCAATAAGGGGCCGTCGCAATATCCGGCCAGCCATCATTATTCCAGTCCACAACACTGCTCCCGTACATCGGCTCCAGCTTCGTGATACCGGCCTGCGCCGACACATTCTTAAACG
>CAZGPG010000049.1:0-9080 GCA_964527735.1 uncultured Chitinophagaceae bacterium
ATTGCCGTTGACCATCTGCGTCAAATTTTACAACAAAAGCATCTGCGACGCCACCGGCGAAGGTATCCTGATGACAGGGTGGCGTGGCAATGGCCGAAGTGCTGGTAGTGGAGCCGCCCAGGTAAACATTGCCTGCGTGGTCACAACGCACCACAGCTCCCTGATCTATCAGCGCACCGCCGTAATAAGTACCCCAAATCCGTGAGCCGGCAGCGTCAAACTTCGCCAGAAATGCATCGTTGTTGCCACCGCCGTAGGTCTGCTGGTGGCTACCCGGTGTGGCGATGCCGGTATCCCCTGATGCATTACTGTTTGTGAATCCGGACAAGTAAATATGGCCGTCTTTATCACAGGCTATACCACTCACCTTATCTGCACCTGTGCCGCCATACCAGGTACCCCATACCCGCTGACCGGCAGGCGTGAACTTTACGAGGAAGGCGTCTATACCATCCGGCGCCAGCTTATAGCTACCGGCAGTAGCGATATCTGTCGAGGCGGCCACGGCATATCCTGTTATGTAAGTATTACCCGCCAAGTCGCAGGTTACGAACGGGCCGATGTTTTCAGCATTGCTGCCGGAATAGTAAGTACCCCACTGCCGCTGACCTTCGCCGTTAAACTTAGCCAGGAAGAACCAGGTTCTGTTGGACGTGGAAGTGTTCACATACACATCCTTGTGTACGCCGGGGGTGGCGATGCCGGTATCACTCTTCGTGAGGCCGGCGAGGTACACGTTACCGGCAGTGTCTATGGCGATGGATGCGCTGCGGTCATCGTTGTTACCACCGTAGTAAGTGCCCCACTGCCGTTGACCGGCACTGTTGCATTTGGCCAGGAATACATCGTTGTTGGCGGCATATACGGACTGGTGACTGCCCGTGGTAGCAATGTTGGCAGTGCTTTTGGTATAGCCGGTCAGGTACACATCCCCGGATGCAGCCGTGACCACGCCGGTACCGAAATCGCCGTCTGCGCCGCCATAGTAAGTCCCCCATTCCAATACCGGGTCGATGGTGAGCATACCTTCGTATGCGGCAGTAGAGAAACTAAGGGTATTGCCATTGAGTAAAAACCTGGCAGCGACTTCTCTGCCGTCCTGCTGGTAGCAATAAGGTGTGTTTTCCGTAACGGAGCCGAACGGAGTAACAGCCGTCACGCTGCCATCGTCATTGAGCCGCATCTCCGTAGCGCCGGCATACAGCAAACGGATATCCGATACCTTACCGCCGGGGTGAACGATGAAATCGTGCTCTGCCTTGCCTGCCGCGTTGATATAGAAGACCCAGTCTATATGCGGGTAGACTTCGCGATAGGTGATCTTACGATAAGCATGGGCAGTGGCGCCGCCTTTATCCGTGTATGGGAGGTAGTACTGTTCGTAGTAAGGTTGCTTTTGCTCTGTGACAATCTCCGCATGGGGGTTGGCGTGGAGCAGGGTAACATCCATGCGGTACATTGCTACACGCTCGCCACCCTGAGCGGAACGGAGTGGCACCGAAGTGTCTCCCTCTGTTAGTGTGAGATCCCTCCACTGCGGTCGGGATGACGGCGTTGTTGCTTCATACTTCGTCCATTGGTAGTGGATCTTTCCTGCGCCAATGAAGATGCTGAGGCCGTTGGCGGCGGGTATTTTGAAGTGTATGTCCGGGCGTGGGTTGTGGTGCTGGTCGGTGACCTGGCCTTTGTTTTCTATAAAATGAAGATTATCCTTTGATAAGGAACGGGGTTTGGGCGCGGCAAAAACCGCAACATGTACGACTGCCGGCAGAAACAGACAGGTATAGTAAAATAAACAGCGTTTCATCTCTATTGATTTTGGGAGGTTATGAAATTGAGGGTATGGCTTCGCCAGGGCCGCAGATGCGGCGGGTTATGGCATGGGCCATACCAAGCAGTATTGGTTCTCAGGAAATGAATCTTTGACCGGCCTGGAAAGGCGGGCAAATAAGGAGGGACGCCTGATTATGGATATAAAAAGGGCGTGAGGCTCACTTACCGTTCAGAAGGGTTGGTACGCCCCACACACGAATAAGCAAGTAACTCACGCCCGGGTCGTGAGCTATTCAACTTATCCTCTCGTGTGTTTGAAAAGTACCAATTTTCTGAACGAGATTCAAAGCGAATGCTTCAAATGCAGTTTATTGAAGTATCGCAAAGTTAAAATATATCCTACATCATAATGGATCTATTTACAAAATACCAAGCAATGTTGTTGAAGAACAAAAATAGGGAAATTATTTCATGATACTCATACGAGTATCAAAATATTTTTCAAATGCCTTCAACTTGCTAACATGGATAGTAATAACGAAATATTGTTACGAGTTGCAGTTTGCATAAGGCTAATTCTTAAAAACAATAAAACTATATCCAGAGCAAATAAAGAAAAGGGCATCGAAGACCTTACGATCGTAGATGCTCTAAGGCAACTAGAGGCAGCATCAGGTGTGAGTTATCCTATTGTGCAAAAATTATCTGTGGGAGAAAGAGATGCCCATATTACCACGGTGATCCGGGTAATTGAAGGAATGGGGGTAACGCCAGGAGCTTTCTTTACGATGTATGATAAGGTAACGAAATCCCAAATTCAAGCAGCTGTAAAAGAGATTAAAGAAAGCAGGAAAAACACTGTCCCAAAACGCACATCAAAATAATTAGCCCGGGAACCTTAAAATTTCTAACAAAGCGTTTTTGTCCAGTTGACCGAATCTTTTACTCGTCTTTCATTCTTATATAGAGTGAGATTTTTTCTTCTCTTTCTATTAGTTCGGCTGGTGTACCCTCATTGGTAAAGCACCAGTCTTCGCCTTTCAATTGCATCCAGAATGGTGTTTGGCTGTCTTGGAGATAAACGCTCCATTTACTTCCCTTCTTAATTAGGGTCAACTGGATGTTAGAAACTATTACTTCCATAAAGTATTGTAAAATTACTGAAGAATCTTCCCTAATCGTATCGGCCTTGTTTGAGTTGGTAAAGTCGGCGCATCGCTAGAGTGTGGAAATAAAATATAATGAGGAAAAGTTATTCTCAAAAAATCACATTGATATTTTGTTATTTAGAAAATTTTAATAATTTAGTGTTTCCTGCCGCTGGTAAGGTTTGTGTTATTTCACTGGCGATCTATCATCTATCATGATGGAAAGGTTAGGAATTCCGGTTAAAAGGGGAATAGCGGGCATTTATGGAATAGATGTAATATTAAAAATATATATGGAAAATAGGACAAAAGGAGCTTGGATAATAAACCATACCAAGAAACTACAAGACTTTAGCGAAACTGCAAATTTTGAAGATATTCAACTTGCCGGTAAGTGTGGTATATTTCTTTCAAACCTTGCTGCTTCGAATGAGGAAACACAAATATCGAAAGACAAGGTTGACGCAATTGCAACAAACTCCGATATAAACAAGAAGTTAGAGCTACCTGCAATAAAGGAAACATTAAAAAGAGCCCAACTAATAGATTACAATAGTAAGGGCGACATTGCTGTGCTTGGAATTACAACAGCAAACATACTCATTCATACTGCGGACCTGTTTGAACAAAATGAGAATTCAGCGTATCAAAAAGCCGCTTTAGAAATTTCAAATTATGTATCAGATAAGCCCATAGATGAAGTTGTTTTAAAAGATTATATAAGCGACACATTCAAAATTGACTCCAAAAAACTAGAAGCTCTTTTCACTCAATCAGAAGAAGCTGGGTTTGTTGACTTTGAAAAGCTGGATAATGATAAGACGTATTTTAATGGGAATTTATTTAAAAGAGACACTTTAAGTAAAACAACAAAAGTTCTATCCTCATTAAGTTCAGCAGACTCTAGAAAATTAAACGAACTAGATAATTTAATAACAAAGGAAGGGTGTGTATCTTTGGAGGTTGCTCAAGGACTGTTGGGTGAAACACTCCTTAGTAAGGTTAAATCCATTGGAATGTATGACTTTAATGAGGTGAGCAATTACACTCATTCCAAAATCTACTTAACCAAACCATCAGCTTTTTCTAAATATGGAAATCCATTTGAAGATGACGTTTTAGATTTAGCCAAATCGTTCATCGCCTCTCTGATATATGGAATGCAAGTAAGTATTAACTCTAGAGGTAAAATCCAAAATTATTCTATGCTGCAAAATACATTAAAAAAACTACTAAGAGGCGAACGAGTTGGGCCCTGCACAGCCATTGGGGAAGACTATCAGATTTTAGAAATGAATAGGGTGATTAAACTTGAACATAGTTCTTACAATAGATACTATATGCGACTACTGAAATATGATGTTGCGGAAGTTGCTTTGGAAGTTATAGAAAAAGGTGAACTTGCTGAACAATCTACAATTGAACCAACAATTAGAAGTTCAAGTGTTTCTAAATATAAAGGCCCTGAAGCACATAGAAGTGAAA
Source organism: uncultured Chitinophagaceae bacterium (assembly GCA_964527735.1). Classification (GTDB taxonomy): domain Bacteria; phylum Bacteroidota; class Bacteroidia; order Chitinophagales; family Chitinophagaceae; genus JBEBVQ01. Next base: position 4,407 of record CAZGPG010000049.1, read on the forward strand.
TAAGGCGTAAAAAAGAAAGTGTAGTAAAGACAGACATCAAAGACCTAATACGTACAATTAGATTTTAAAATGGAAAACCAGCAAGAACTTTTCAAAGGTGAATTAATGGAAGAAAAATTGAGAATTTATTTTCTTAATAGCGGCTATTTTGTAGTACGAGGAATTAAATATGGTTATGAAGGAAATGAAATTACTGACATTGATTTAATGCTATATGGTCGAGTTTCCATATTAAGCAGAGAAAGGACAAATGTCGATATTAAAAATAAAAAATCACCTAAAGCATTTGAAAGAATTCTTTGGACAAAAGGAGTTCAAAAATTATTAAACTTCGACAATTGTGTCGTTGCAACTATGGACCGAAAAGTTTCTGTTAGAAACTATGCTAAGAAACACAGTATAACAATTTTAGATGGGAATTTCCTCCAAAAACTAAATTATACTTTAGCAGACAGACTTAGCGAAGAAGAACTATTAACTCTTTTAGCCAACATTACAAGCTACAAGGAGTTTCCGAATCAAAATTGGAAATCTTTGTATGAAAATTCTAAATCGAGACTACTTGACCAGCTTGATTTTAGTGGGTATAATACTAATCTTATTTTTTTAAGCTATTTTTTTAATAAGACATTTGATCCTCAGAAGAAGGAAACTGCTATAAGATCTACCTACATTTTCATTTCGCACAACCTCTTAATTCTAGACTATATTTTAAAAGATATTGCTTTCTTAGAACCTGAAGAAAGAAAGACAATTCTCGGAAATGGATTTAAATATGGTAATCTTGGAGAAGAAGGCCTTAAACGAACTATTGATATGGCAATCCGAATATCAGGCTCTAAATATACATCCTCACAGATAAAACAAATTGTTGACGAAATAGAAATTGATATACTTAAAGAGTTTTTCTCTAAACAAGATGTTATTAAGAATTTGTTTAGGTGGTCAATTCAATTTGAAAAGTTAGCTTTCTCCAAAACATTAGTGTCACCCAATAATGTTGACACTGAATTGAAAGGTGTAATTGCGATGTTCTTAGACTATTTTAAATTGAATCGAAGAAGTTATTTTGAACAATAAAGCTACTGCTAATAATGACGACATCATCAATACAAACTTTATTATAGTTGATATTTCAATTTTTCGGAATTTGAAAAGAGTGTCGTAGATTCTTTTCCTTGTAAGAGTGATAATTTTGTTTGTCATTTGGAAACAAACAAAACACCAAAATTGAGGTTTAAGTTTACAGTAGTTAGCGTTGCTCTCTTAATTGATAACAACATTAGGCAGTAGTGAATGTTCTTTTAGCCAATCAAAAGTTTGGATAATTTGATTTTGGTTGAATCGTTTCTTTTTATCTGACCAATTATAAAACAAGTCAATTAAAGCATTCCATTTAATGTTATCGGTTACTGATGATAATTCAAGGGTGCAAGCCAAAATAGTTGCAGCTAATTCCGTATCATCGGTTGTCTTATATCGGAAAAGCTCTATGACATATTGTATGTGTTCGTCGTAATTGGAGAAATAACTTGTATAATACTGTTTATGCCCATTGCAGTTTTCCATAGGGATGAATTTCGACTTGTTATACTTTCCGTCCTTGATGTTAATAACACTGAACCACTTTTGTTTTTGAAATTCCTTGTTAATCGAGTGCATGAATTTGTTGTCGAAAGGGCCGGCTGCCTGCTTGGCATATCTGTCTAATAAATTCATGCTCGAGACGTTTTCGCATATATACACAAGCTTCTGAAATTTTATGCGGCCAAATGTAGGTTCATCTTTTAGCTTAGATACTATTTCAGCTGCTAATACAGCACGTTGAAAATATACCCGTGCTTTGTCTTTGGAAAGGGTCTTCTCATAAGCATCAAGCTCAATTTTTTCTTCGAATTCTTGTTGCGATATTGGAGAAATCAAGCCTAATAACATAAGGCCCTTTTCAAAATCCTCCATTGAGAACTTTACCTCATTATTGGCTGTTGATGACATTGATCTCCTTTTTAATTTTAGCAATTGCTCGCTCTCTGAGCTTACGAATACCTGCTTCTTGAACATTTAGCTCTTCACAAAGTGACGCCACGACCTCTGTAGGTAAATACCTTTGATGTCGTTTATACTCTATATCCGCAAACAAAACCTTTTTTTCTTTTTCGTTTAGCTTTTTTAAAATTCTCTCTGTAAGATCTTTTGTCTTTTTATTATCTCTTACATCAGTTGTTGCTTTTATTGTTTCAGCAAGCTCATCAAAATATGTTGGTAGTACAACGGCTTCTTCCTTCTTTTTATTTTGGTTATAATAGTCATTGAATAAATTAATGCATATAGGATAGAAGAACCCAACAATTGCTTTGTGTTCATCACCATGTCTTAAATGTTCCCGTTTAAATGATTTAAGTCTCCTGAGCTTTTCAAAAGCTTCGTGTGCAATTTGTAAACCTATATGATTGTGTAACCTTCTCCATTTACAAATTTTATCGCATAAGTTTTGAATATCCGTTAAATAACGATTCAAAAACTCATTGTAAGCAACCTCATCTCCATCGGTTGCACAGACATACTCAAGCAAATCACTATCTGATAATTGTAATATTTCTTGAGTTGTTCTCAAAAGTTCTTTAATTTATACCTGGAAGCGTGACAAATGATAACTGTCACGCTTCCAGGTATTAAGGATGAGCGATGTTTAAAATTATGGAGTGTTTGTGATTTGGCATAGTTAGTGAATATATAATTTTATACACAATATTATTATTGAATAAAACTGTGTTATAATAATGAGTAGAATACACGTCGGGCATTCAGATATTGCTGGTTTTGCCGCAGATAAAGTAAACCTTCCAAAGGATTGGGCAGATGAATACAGGGCGCAGGCACGGCGACTAAGAGAAAAACTTGAAGGGTATATATCTGAACATCCAGATTTTTCCCTAAAAAAAATGATACTTTCCGGCAGCCTTGCAAAAGGAACGGCTTTAAGAAGCTTAAACGATATAGACCTTGCTTGCTATGTTAGTGGTGCTAATGCGCCTACGGATGCTCAAAAACTGGTAGAATATTTGGCCGAAAAGTTGCGCAAAGCTTTCCCAAATTTCCAACCAGATCAAGTAAGGTCCAATACTTACAGTGTGACTGTATCTTTTAGGGGGTCTGGTTTAGATGTTGATGTGGTTCCTATCCTGTATGATGGAGACCCTGATTGGTACGGAAAACTTGTTAGCCAAGATGATGGTTCGTTCTTGGAAACATGCATTCCGCGTCATCTTGAGTTCGTTAGGTCAAGGAAGAAAAAACAGCCAGATCATTTTGCACAGGTCATCAGGCTGGCAAAATATTGGGCAAAGAATATGAAGGCTGAGCGAGCTGGCTTTCGCTTCAAGTCCTTTATGATAGAGCTTATCATGTGTAAGTTGTTTGATGATGGGAAGAACTTTTCAGATTACCCTGAGGCTTTACAGCATTTCTTCACGTACTTGGCCAAATCTGATTTACAAGAGCTGATTTCATTTAGTGATTATTATCCCCAATCAACAATACCGGCCTACAGTGATCGCGTAAGAATCATAGATCCTGTTAATGCTAAAAATAATGCGGCAAGGCTGTATACCAGCACAGAGGCGAACGCTATTTTCGATGCAGCTATTGATGCTGGAGATGCAATAGACGCGGCGCTTGCAGCCACAACGAAGGAAAAAACACTTTATTACTGGCAAAAGGTTTTCGGACCGTCATTTAATGTTTAAGATATGAGTTCAAGTTATTCTTATTCAAGCACACAGACATTTACCGTAACTCACGCAAAACATCTGGCTTCAAAAGTGGCCACGGACTTAAAACGCATTCAAAGGTTTTATGGTCAGCCGTCAGATAGTAGTATCAGTAACTATGAGGCTGAGTTGATAGAATTATTGAAGGGAGGGTATTTGGAAGCTGTTACCTATGGCTTTCAAGCTAATGATAGATGGATAGAGCCTACAGTAAAGTACACTGCTAAAGAGTTATTATCAAATGGCGGAACGGATGATGACCCCGGCAAAATTCGTCCAGGTGCAAATATAGCAGGAGCAACCTTCAGGTCATTTCTCACTTATAGTAGTAAATGGTTTGACTTATCGGTATCCGAGCAGCAAAGTATCGAACGTAATCTGCCTTTTCAACGTACTGCTGCGTCAGAACCAGGAGTAAGCGGGTATTTCGATAATGATAAGACATATTCATCAGGAGGTAGGACATTAGATCGTTCATCAGTAAAAAGCTATTAATGAGTAATACAGACGTAAAGGTGTTTGAGCAAGCAGTTATACTTCCTGACCCTGACATGAGGCAAAGGTTATCAATGCTTGTCGGGCTCGATGAGGTCAAAGAAAAACTGGTAAAATTACTTGGGCTACTCGTAAACCCGGCAGGCATCAATGCCTGGGCTAAAAAATATCATCCATCTGCAAACACAGCAATCAATTACTTGCTTAGGAGGCCACCTTTGATTGTCTTTGCTGGGGACGTTGGTTCTGGCAAGTCTGAATTGGCATTTACTATAGGAGATGCAGTGGCAAGACAGGAGAAAATTGAAATAACATTATTACCTCTTAGTCTTGCTACTCGCGGTGAAGGTAGGGTGTCTCAGCCCCCTAAAATGCTGGACGAAAATTGTAAAACAATTTAGTCACAGTA
>CAZGPG010000050.1:0-1471 GCA_964527735.1 uncultured Chitinophagaceae bacterium
AGGATTTCCTGCATCATATCCACTAATGACAATGCCGCTATATCGTCCCCCATCGGGAACGTGTCGGGGCCGGAATAAATAACGAACTTTCTGTCTGCCTTTATATCTTCACAGGCGTTGTGAAATCCTTTTGACAAGCTCGGTGCGGAGCTGCGTTTGATTTCTATTGCCCATTTTTCCTTTCCGGAAAATTCCAGGATAAGGTCGATTTCTGCCCCGGAAGAGGTGCGGTAGTAATAGGGAAGCGCTCTGCCTTGCAGGACGGACAGGATGTTTTCGATAACGAACCCTTCCCAGCTTCCGCCGATTACAGGATGACTTAATAAGTCGTTGAATGATGGGATATTGAGTAGCGCATGTACAAGGCCGCTGTCACGGACATAGGTTTTGGGCGCGCGTACCAAACGCTTTCCAACGTTTGAGGACCAGGGCTGCAAACGTCGCACAAGCAACAAGTCAACCATCAGATCCAGGTAGCGGTTTACCGTTACACTGCTGATCTCAAGATTTCGTCCCATTTGGGAAGCATTCAGAACCATGCCCTGATTATGTGCGAGCATTGTCCAAAACCGCTCGAGCGTTTGCGCCGGAATACGTGGCCCTAATTGCGGTATGTCACGTTCGAGATACGTTCGGATAAAGTCCCTGCGCCAATCCATACTATCGTTGTCGGAAGTTGCCAGCAAACTATCCGGGAATCCACCGCGTAGCCAGAGCATATTTGTGGCAGCCAGGTCTTTTCCCGCAAATTCCATAGCATCTATGCCAAAAAGTTCAAGGTAGGTAATACGTCCGGCTAACGACTCCCCCGATTGTTGCAATAATTCCATCGATGCGGAGCCGAGAAACAGGAACAGCCCCGTCCTGTTGCCTTTCCGCCGTTCTTTGTCAATAATTCCGCGCAGGGGGGCAAAAATTTCACGGGTGCGCTGTACTTCATCCAGTATAATGAGCTGTGTCCTGTTTTCAGCATGAAAAGCGACAATATCTTTCACCTTCGCAACATCGAGGTTGTTTTCAAGGTCGAGATAGATTGCAGGAATGTTTTCCGACAGGTTAAGCGCTATGGTGGTTTTGCCGACCTGGCGCGGCCCCATAAGCGCCACAGAGGGGCTGCGCCGGATGGCGTGGAGTACTTGTGTTTCTAAACGTCGTCTGATCATCCTTGCAAATTTAACACTAAATATTAAATTTGCAAGGTTTAGGGTGTTTTTTAGCGTATTTTCTCTATCAAAAACCTGTCATTGCGGCCCCTGAGCCGCAATCGTCTGAAGCGACCTGATGCATTGGGGGGTGTGGTTTGTTCAAACGATACCGGGTCAAGCCCGGCATGACAATGCTCTTAGCGGATCAAGCCCGGCATGACAATGCTAAGGGTGTCCCCTGAGCCGCAATCGTCTGAAGCGACCTGATGCATTGGGAGGTGTGGTTTGTTCAAACGATACCGGGTCAAGCCCGGCATGACAATGCT
>CAZGPG010000050.1:1571-8798 GCA_964527735.1 uncultured Chitinophagaceae bacterium
TTGGGAGGTGTGGTTTGTTCAAACGATACCGGGTCAAGCCCGGCATGACAATGCTAAGGGTGTCCCCTGAGCCGCAATCGTCTGAAGTGACCTGATGCATTGGGGGGTGTGGTTTGTTCAAACGATGCCGGGTCAAGCCCGGCATGACAATGCTCTTAGCGGATCAAGCCCGGCATGACAATGCTAAGGGTGTCCCCTGAGCCGCAATCGTCTGAAGCGACCTGATGCATTGGGAGGTGTGGTTTGTTCAAACGATACCGGGTCAAGCCCGGCATGACAATGCTCTTAGCGGGTCAAGCCCGGCATGACAATGCTCTTTTGGTATCATAACTCATAGATCATAATTCATAACTCATAACTCAAAATCAGTGCGCCAGCCCATTCCGCAGCGCCTTTTTGATAAGCACTGCAACATTCTTTACATCCATTTTCAGCATGATACTTGCACGGCTGTTCTCCACGGTATTCTGACTGAGAAATAATTTTTCTGCGATCTCCTGACTGGTCAGGCCGTCCACAATCAACTGTAGTATTTCTTTCTCGCGTGGGGTAAGCATGGATTTGCTGCTCACGGCTTTGGTAATTCGGATATTGAGATCGTGCAGTTTTTCTTTCATACTATCTTCGAGGAAGGTCTCTCCGCGATACACCGTTTCTATTGCCTCGATGAGTACGGTTTCATCTGCATTTTTGATCAGAAATCCGTGCACGCCCTGCCGGAGCATATTGCTGGCATGTAGGGTACTGTCGAAATTGGTGAGCGTGAGTATCCGGACCGCAGGGTATTTTTTCAGGATCATCGGCGCCAGTTCATCGCCTGTTTTTCCAGGCAACTGGATATCGAGCAGCAGCACATCCGGTATTTGCTTTGCAAGGCCTTCCATCAGCAGGCTGCCGTTCAGGTACGTATCGATAAGACAAATGTGGGGATATATTGCCAGCATGTTCTGTAACCCTTTTATGATCATTGGATGATCGTCTGCGACAGCTACTTTTATTTGCATTGGTTCGTAATTTACAGATGAAGGCAGCATGATCAGGCCATTTTTAGTTTTTCTAAATCGAACTCCAGGTGGACGATAGTGCTTCTGTTCTTATCGGAGGTTATGGAGATTTTTCCCTGAAGTGCGGCCACCCGATAGCGAAGGTTCTGCAGTCCGAATCCGCTATTTTCCTCATTGGCATCGAAGCCGGTTCCGTTGTCCTCTACGGTCAGCAGCAACTTCCCCTGGTAGATGACCAGTTCGATGGACGCCCGGGTTGCGGATGCATGCTTCAATACGTTTTGCATTAATTCCTGTACCATCCGATACAGCATGAGTTCCGTAGCTTTGTCAAGCTGCGTAAAATCGCCCTGGCAGGAAAGTTCTGTCTCCAATTCTTTGTGAATATGGTTGCAGAATATCATCAGCGCTTCCGGCAATGCGTGTTGCACAAGCACGTCGGGCATTAGATTATGAGCCGTCTTGCGAACCTCCGAGCTGGTGTCTTCCAGCATATGCATCAGTTCCGTCAGCGAGGGGTTGAGCGTGAGTTCCGGCGCTTTTCTTCTTGCGGTGCTCAGGTTCATTTTCATGGCCGTGAGCATCCCGCCAATGCCATCGTGGAGTTCTCTCGCCAGCCTGCCGCGCTCCCGTTCTTCGCCTTTCATCATCGCTTTCAGTTGTTCTATTTCCTGAGCCTGCTGCATAGCTTGTTGCTGCTGTTGCATGGCTTGTTGCCGCTGCCGCAGGATCTGTATTTCTTTGATCTGCAGGCGTTTTTCTGCCTGGCGCTTTTTATATAAGGCCGCTAATGTAATGGCCAGTACGATCATTCCTCCGGTGATGATGGCGATCCAGAGGTTTTTTTCCCGCGCATCGCTTTGCTGCCGGCTGATCTCCAGATTTTGACTGATTAATTCCTTGTCCTTTTCAGCTGTTCGGTAGCGCACTTCCAACTGGTGTACCATATTGGATACCTGCTCATTCTCGAGGGTGTCTTTCAAGCGGATATAATGCAAACTATGCCGGAGTGCTTTTTCGTGATTTCCGACCGTGTCATAAAGATGGGTTAATGCCAGGTGGACGCTGGCGAGGTCGTTATTCGCCTGTGAAGACTGCATGCTGTCAAGGGCTTTCAGGAGGTAGTGTTCGGCTTGTTTATAATCACCTGCCTGTGTATAATATTTGCCCATGGACAGGTGCGCTTTATTCCAGTACAGGGGTACGACCGGAACGTCTATTTCATGGATTCTTTGGATGCAGGCGGCTGCGGAGTCCAAATTATTCTTTAGTAGCCACATGTCTGCCATATACACCATACAGGTGTACTCAATATCCAGCAATGTGCCCCGGTATCGATGGCCGTGTTCGTTGATCAGATTCCTTGCTTTTCGCAGGAAAAGCATCGCGGAATCTGTCTGCATCATTGCCGTGTAGATCATTCCGCGGTTGGAGTTGATCGTACTCAGCAGATCATAGTGCCTGTTTTGGGCAGCGATTGTTTCTGCACGGGAGAGATAGTACAATGCCTTCTGTGGTTGTTTCAATTTGTTGGTTAGCGTGGACAGATTTACATAGATCAGCGCCTTTGTTGATTCTGTGAGCTGACTGTTTGGGATTTGAAGTGTTTTATGATAGTAATAGGCCGCTTCTTCGTATTTCCCTTGTGTCTGGTAAATGTTGCCGAGGATGTTGTAGCCAACCGCAAGCAGATCTGTGTGTTTACCTGTAGTCAGGCAGTAGTATATCATTCGCCTGAGCTGTTCGATCCCCTGTTCAAATCTTCCGGTATGGGAATAGATGATGCCGGAAAATTGATAACATTTCGCGACACCAAATGTATAGCCGATCCGTGAGCTGAGTCCGAGTGCGTGGTTTAATATCCAAAGAGCCGAATCGGGTTGTTGGTTCCCGATGTAAGCGGCTCTCGATATATAATGGAAGAGCGCTACACTGTCCATATTTGTGGCGTCCGCGGCATGTTCGATTGCATTTGGTCGTAAGGTCATCTGCGCGATTGACCGGGTTTTAGTCGCAAGCGAAACGGCGATCAAGAGCAGGCATATGTTCAGAATGCGGACAATCATACGGACGTGGGAATAGAATTGTTTTCCGGATTATCAGTTAAAGCTACAAACATTATCAGTATGGTTAACGAATCAGTCGAAACCTGATTATGTCCGAACCGGGGGTAGCCTTTGTATGCACCAGAGGCTTATTCAAATTATAAATAAAAATATAATAACAAACCACCGTGGGCAGGAAGTTCTTCAAGGCTATTTTTGAACAGAATATGGGACTGTAATAGAAAATTCCTAAAATGAATCTATTACAGGTAAATTAAAAACAGGAAAAAACCAACGTTATGAATAAACATGTTATTCTTTTTATGCTTGTAGTTTTAATGGGTACTGCACCATTATATTCCCAGGCGCAATGCACCGCAACAATAACAACTTCCTCGCTGTGCGGTGTGCCTGCGACTTTGCGCGTGGAAACCAATTTTGTGCCGTACCGGATCGAATGGAAACGGGACGGAAATACAATACGTAACGATAGCGGAAGCTGGTCTTCATCGGTAACTACGGTGGCAGCAAGGGGGGGGGAAGAGGTCGGCGGTGTTTGGGTTGATAAGGCTGGGCGAGTGTACTATGTAGGAGGGAGGACTGGTGCGGTTTATAGGTACGCACAGCAGGGCGCTGCCACAGGCACTGTAGTTGCAGCAGGTGGAGTTGGGTCTGCATTAAATCAATTGCAAACTGCAGCAGGAGGAATGTTCATTGACAGTAAGGATACTTTGTATGTGACCGACGGGAATAACCGTCGGATCATGAAGTATGCTCCTAATCAAACAGGATCTTCTATAAGTGGTACAGTGGCTGCGGGTCCCCCGGCACCGGATAATAGTAGTGGGAATGTTGCGAATAGATTATCAGGCCCTTATGATGTTGCATTAGATGGAGATGGGAATATTTACGTCGCAGATTTTGGTAATCATCGGGTCATGAAGTTTCCTCCTGGATCGGGTGCAAATACCAATGGTGTTGTTGTCGCGGGAGTAACCGGCGTATCTGGTCCTAATGAAACGCATCTTAATCTCCCTATTGGCGTACACGTCGATAAGGACGGATTTTTGTACGTGGCCGATTTGTCAAATCAGCGCATTATCAGGTTTCCTCCCGGCTCCACAAGCGGCACTGCCGGGACGGTAGTAGCAGGCGGAAACGGATCCGGTACAGCGCTTAACCAATTTTCACGTGCAAGGTCTGTATTCGTTGATGGATACGGAAATATATATGTCGTGGATGATAACATACCGTCTCCTAATCGTTCCCGTCTTTTAGTTTTCCCTCCGAACAGTACACGTAATACAATGGGGAGGGAGCTTGGCAGTGCCGGCACATTCGCCTTCGGAGGCGGACATATTGTCGTTAGTGATAGTGGTCATGTATTTTACGGTGACTACGGGGGTTACGCGATCAAAAAGATATCCGCCAGCATTCCTAAAGATACGCTGACCGCCAATCAGGCTGGTACGTATACCGCAACCGTGTATGGTTATAATGGTTGTGTAGAAATTGCTACTATTGTAGTTGCTGCAGCAGGTGGGCCTTCTATTACCCCCGGCAGCAATCCTTCTGTATGTGCGGGCGCTACCAGCGCATCTTTGTCTTATAGCAATGCCACGGGTTCCCCCAACCAATATAGCATTACGTGGACTGGCACTGCGCCGGGTGCAGGTTTTACGCCGGTGACGAATCAGTCATTATCCGGTGGTTCCATATCAATAACGATACCTGTAGGAGCGACGGCGGGTAATACGTATAGTGGTGTGCTTACCGTGCGTAACAGTACTACGGGATGTGTGAGCGGCAACTATAATATCAGCGTATCGGTGACGGCGGGTGTTACGACCACACCGGGCAGCAATCCTGCAGTATGTGAAGGGGCGACAACTGCTTCTCTTCCTTACACCGCTACGGGTACCCCGAACCAGTACAGCATCGCGTGGAGTGGCGCAGCACAAACAGCAGGCTTTACCTCGCTAACCAACCAGACGCTTTCTTCAAGTCCGCTTAGCATCACAGTTCCCGGATCTGCTGCGTCGGCAACGTATGCCGGTACGCTGACCATGCGGAATAGTACATCGGGTTGTGTGAGTACAGCGTCCAACATCAGTGTGGTGGTAAACGGGCTTCCCGCAGCGACGGTGACGCCGGCAGGTCCTGTTGAAATATGTGTAGGTCAGTCTGAAACGTTAACGGCAGGTAGCGGTACAGGTTATAGTTATGAATGGAAGGATGCGCAAGGTGTTGTCGGTAGCGGCAGCAGCTATGCAGCGGGCGCATCGGGCGATTACTATGTGGTGGTTACGGATGGCAATAATTGCAAAGACAGTTCTGCCACAGTGTCGGTGACACAGGTTCCTTTGCCGCAGGTGAGTATTACACCAGTAGATACATCTTTCTGTATCGGTGGTTTTGTGCGGTTGGAAGCGGTTACTACGGATACGGGTCTCAGCTACCAATGGAAGAAAGACAATGCCCAGATCCCGGCAACAGCCGATTTTCTGGAGGTGAATGCTACAGGGGCTTATTCCGTGGTATTTACCCGGAACAATGTCGCTGGTTGTGCCGACAGTGCTGCCGATGTTCAGGTTACGGTTCATCCCCTGCCCACCCCGTCAATAGACTGGGATGGCACGCTGCTTACAACAGATGACTATTATGATAGCTACCAGTGGCTAATTAGCGGTCAGCCGATCGTGACGGCAACCGGCGCCTCTTACCAGCCTGATACGGTGAGTTCCTATTCTGTAGTAGTGACGGACAGCAATGGTTGCACCAGCACGTCTTCGTCTTACCAGGTGAATGAACTGCCTTCCGGTGTGAAAAACATAGACGCCCAGGGTATCGCTATATACCCGAATCCGGCTACGCAGCAGGTTTATATCAGCGGACCGACGGAGATCCGGGTTATGCTGAGGGGTTTGGATGGCAGGTTGCTGTACCGCATGGAGCAATCCGGGATGATGGATATCAGCGTCCTTCCGGAAGGTATTTATTTGCTGCAGGTATATGGTGTGGACGGTCAGATGCTGAAAAATGAGCGATTGATGAAGATTAATCAATAGAGAAATGTAACCGATAAATGGTACGCCTGCCGCTCCCGGAGATGAGCAGGCGTACTATATAAATACAAGCAGTAATGGCTATGAAGCATTACATCAAAACCCTGTCATTTTTAATTTTATCGCTTGCAGCACTGTCCTCCAGAGCGCAGGTTGATACGCTGTTTTGGTTTGCAGCGCCGGAGGTCTCCCATTCTGTGACCGCGGGTGTACTCGATCGGCCAATATACCTGCGACTTACCACCTATGGTCAGCCTGCTACCGTTGCCATTAGCCAGCCTGCTGCTGGGGGCATGCCAGTGCAAACAATTGCCATCGTGGCTAACAGTACTCAAAGTGTCGACCTGACACCTTGGATTAATTTTATTGAGTGCCAGCCGCCCAATACTGTTTTGAATTATGGCTTAAAAGTTACATCCACTGCACCTGTGTCTGCATATTACGATGTGGTGAGCGGCGGCGGCGGGGCTACCAACAATCCGGAGGCTTTTGTTCTTAAAGGGCGGAGTGCACTCGGCACGGATTTTCTGATCCCCTCCCAAAACTATATTCATAATGTGCAGCAGACAGCGTATGTCCCTACGCCGTATAGTTCTTTTGACATCATAGCCACAGAGAATAATACAAGCGTTACAATTACACCCTCCGCCAATATTACGGGCCATGCAGCAGGCAGTACATTCACCATTGTACTCAATGAAGGTCAGACCTGGTCGGGAACAGCTACCAGCCAGTTGGCCAGCCAGCACTTGCAGGGCTCACGTGTCACCTCGGATAAGCCGGTTGCTGTGACCCTCAAAGATGATTTGTTGGATGGTACCCCATTCGGGGGCTGTGCTGATCTGGTGGGTGATCAAATCGTGCCTGTTCCTTTGTTGGGTACAGAATATATCGCTATGCGAGGCCAGCTCAGCAGCCCTTATGACCAGTTGTTTATTACAGCGTTGCAGAACGGCACCACTATTACGCATAACGGCACTCTTGTGGCCACTATTAATGCTGGTGCTACCCACCAGTTATCAGTGGCTACCCCATCGTCCTATATCCAGACCAATCATCCGGTGTCGGTGTGGCAGTTGAGCGGTATCGGTTGTGAAGTAGGCGCGTGTCAAT
>CAZGPG010000051.1:0-8627 GCA_964527735.1 uncultured Chitinophagaceae bacterium
ATTGACACGCGCCTACTTCACAACCGATACCGCTCAACTGCCACACCGACACCGGGTGATTGGTCTGAATATAGGACGATGGGGTAGCCACTGATAACTGGTGGGTAGCACCTGCATTAATAGTGGCCACAAAGGTGCCGTTATGCGTAATAGTGGTGGCGTTCTGCAACGCTGTAATAAACAACTGGTCATAAGGGCTACTGAGCTGCCCCCGCATAGCGATATATTCTGTACCCAACAGAGAAACAGGTACGATTTGATCACCCACCAAATCCGCACAGCCACCAAAAGGGCTGCCATGCAGCAGGTCATCTTTGAGGGTCACCGCAACCGGCTTATCCGAGGTGATACGTGAACCCTGCAAGTGCTCGCTGGCCAACTGGCTGGTAGCCGTTCCCGACCAGGTCTGACCTTCATTGAGTACAATGGTAAATGTACTGCCCGCCGCATGACCAGTAATATTGGCAGAGGGTGTAATTGTAACGCTTGTGGTATTCTCTGTGGCTATGATGTCAAAAGAACTGTACGGCGTAGGGACATACGCTGTCTGCTGCACATTATGAATGTAGTTTTGGGAGGGGATCAGAAAATCCATGCCGAGTGCGCTCCGCCCTTTAAGAACAAAAGCCTCAGGATTGTTAGTAACCCCGCCGCCACCGCTCACCACGTCATAATATGCGGACACAGGTGCAGTGGATATAACTTTTAAGCCATAATTCAAAACAGTATTGGGCGGCTGACACTCAATAAAATCAATCCAGGGAGTAAGGTCTACACTTTGTGTACTGTTGGCCGCGATGGTTATTGCTTGCACCGGCATGCCCCCTGCAGCAGGCTGGCTAATTGTCACTGTAGCAGGCTGACCGTAGGTTGTAAGTCGCAGATATATCGGCCGATCGAGAATACCCGCAGTCACCGAATGGGAAACCTCCGGCGCCACAAACCAAAACAGGGTATCTACCTGCGCACTTGCGGCGAAAAATGCCGTCACTGCCAGCACAGACAATAATATCTTGAATAACGTAAATCTCATTTATATCTTCATTTTAAAAAGCACTCACCTGTCACTGCAGGACAGGTGAGCACCGTATTGTAGGGATTACCTGACCGTCTTTACCAATCGTTCATTTTTCAGCAGCAGACCTGCTGCATTTGTAATACGAATCAGATAGACACCTTCCGGCAACATACTAAGGTCTATACTACCGGCGCCGTCCCGATGTAATAATGCTTTACCATCTACGCTGCTCAGTACCACGTAGATACCCGACGGGCCGTTTATATGAACCTGTTGCTTGGCCGGATTGGGATAAACAGCGATCATCTCTGCAGACATCTTCCCTGACACACCTACGATCTCGTTCACCTGGTAAGGCGCGGAAGTATTACTGCAACCGTTACTATCCGTTACCGACACAGAATAAGACCCAACCGTATCCGGACGATACGAATCACCGGTCGCTGCAACGATCGGCTGGCCACCGATATGCCATTGATAGGTATCATATTCTGTTCCCGTTGTCAGTATCGTACCATCCCAGTTTACCGGAGGCCTCGGAAGCGGATGCACCGTCACCTCTACCGTCTGCGTACTGTCCTTACACCCCGCAACACTGTTTCGCGTCAGCACAGCGGAATAGATACCTGTAGTATTCACCTCGAGAAAATCTGCAGTAGCCTGAAGCAGGTTGCTCCCGTCTTTCCACTGATAGCTGAGACCAGTATCAGCAGTAGCCACTTCCAGACGCACAAAACCACCCACGCAGAACGATGTATCGCCGGGTGTGATACGTCCCTGTGGCAAAGCAACCTGCGTTACAGAAATCGTTGCTGAGCTGTCCTTACAGTTATTGCCGTCCGTAACCACTACGTAGTAGTTACCTGTAGTACCTACGTCAAAGGTTCCATTATTACCAACAACACCCTGCGCATCTTTCCACTGGTAAGTATACCCCACCCCGGCTCCTGCCGTAAGTGTTTCCGTCTGACCCGTACATACTGCCAGCGGACCGATCGGTGTGGCCGTTGCCAAGGGAAGCGCATGTACCACCACGCTGATGTTGGAAGCCGCACTCACACACCCCGATGTGCTGTTTCGCATCGTCAGCGTACCGCTATAAGTTGCCGGCAAGGCCGCTGCAGGAACAGCAATACTGACAGGGCTGGAAGGAAGTGGCTGATTCGTCACTACAGCAAATCCCGCTGTCTGTGCCGCCGTGTTCCATGCTATACTGTATTGATTGGGTGTACCCGTTGCCGTGTAGGACAATAAGACGCTGGTTCCCCCGGCACATATAGACGAACTGCTGCCCGGCGTCGCCGTTATGCCTGCTGTGATGGTCACGCTGATGTTATAAGTAGTACTCACACAGCCAGTAGTACTGTTGCGCACCGTCATCGTACCATTGTACGTATTACCGGAAGTAGCACCTGAAGGTACCGTCAGTGAAACAGAACCGGATGGAAGTGTTTGGTTTGTCACTGCCGTAAAACCTGCCGTCTGCGCTGCACTGTTCCACGTAATACTGTATTGGTTGGGTGTACCCGTTGCGTTGCTGTATGAAAGAGAAGCGCTGGTTGCTCCGGCACATACAGAGGGATTACTGCCAAGTGTCACAGAAGGCCCACCAGATGCGGAAACCACTAGTGTCCTCGTTTCCACGCAGCCGTTGAAACCATATATGGTCGCAGTGTATGTACCCGCCTGTGTGGCTGTGAGTGTATCCTTGGGGGCAATGGCACTATTCTTTATAATTCTATTGTTGGACCAATCACCGTAAAACACGTGCCCACTGTCACTCACGAAAAGACCGCCTCCGGCAAAACCCAAAGACGATCCACTGGCAATCACTTTACCCATAGTTGCTTTGGTACTATTAGGAGGAAACATCAGTATACGCACGTTAAGCGAAGGAACATTGTCATCAACAACATAAATATTCCCATAACCATCCACGAAAACATATCTTGCCCTTGTAAACTGATTCAATGCCAAACCCGCGTTATTGTCACCCGCAACAACCGTACCTGAAGTACCAGAAGTCGCATTCGGAGGGAATTTCAGAATGCGCTGATTGCTCATATCAGCCACAAAAATGTACCCATTTTTATCTACATGCACGCCGATCGGACTATTCAGCCGATCCGTACCAGGTCCGGAACTCCCTGTAACACCCGCGACAACTGTACCGAAACCGTCGGCAACAGAACCGCGGGCAAATTTTAGTATCCGGTGATTAGCAAAATCTGCAACATATATATTACGATCTGCATCACCAGATAAATCATAGGCATTATTGAGCCGGTTTAATGCATTACCGGATGGGTTGCTACCCGCCGGAGGCCCTGCAACGACAACGCCTGCAACAGTTGAACCCGTTGCATTAGGAGGGTACTTCAGGATACGATGGTTCGACACATCTGACACGTACAGTGTATCAAATTGATCCTTCCACAACCCAGTAGGTATCATGAGCTGATTCGCTGCGGCCCCCCTCGACCCTCCTGCAACGACGGGACCGACAGCGGCCCCCTGGGTGCATTTATATACGATACCATTTCGGGCACCACCATAATAAACGGATCCGTCCTTGTCTACCCATACCCCTGCCGCATTATCATCGATACCTCTCGCTACCGCATCCGTAAAAGTAGATGACCATACTGCGCTGTCATTACGTATCGTGTTGCCATCCCTCTTCCATTCGATACGATAGGGAACAAAATTGGACTCAACTCTCAGCACGGCAGGTACACCGCATGACGTAGATGCCGACATAGTGACTGTACACTGTGCGCTGCTACCAGCAGGCAAAAGACTGACCGCCACAGCAAGCATGCAGCGAGTAAAAAAATAAATTTTTTTCATAAGCATGATTAAAGAGTTTTAAATGATACATATTACCCATCAATAGCCATCGTTTGCAAGGCGATTTGGATGCATGTTCACGTCAAAAGTAGCCGTGAAGCCAGGGTAGGAAACGAGTATTTTTACCCATATTTTATTTTTTAATACAAAAATTGAATGCTTCAGGCCACAAACCAAGGAACACTCCATAAACGGAACAGCCACTATTTACTATCCGATAAATATTTATAGCTTAGCAAAAAACAGGACCGAATTCTCTTTCCCTTTTGGCATGCACTTTCGCCTTCTGAACATATCCATATTGCTACTCGCCCTGCTCCCGGGCATAATGACCCGGTCTGCCGCACAGCCCTCATCCATACTGGAAGTAAACCAGATCTTGGCCAAAGAGCAGTCGGAAGTAAACCTGCTCATGACTAAAGAACAGGTAGACACATCGGAGATTGCTCGTATGCTGCAAATAGTAGGGACTATCGGCAAGTCATATCCGGACTCAGGGATACTAATACTGGATCATATACGTCGCGTGAGCACCCGGACCGGTTATACACGGGGTATAGCGAAGTCACTTCAAATGGCCGGCATCATCTACTCCCATTCTGGCAGATTCGAGCAGGGCATAGGACAACTAAGCCAACTGATCCACTATTGCCTGACTACGGGCAAACACCCGGAACTGCTTGCATTGGGCTACAACATCATCGGAAACATTTACCAAACACAGGGCAAATACCGGGAAGCCGCTTACTATTACCACCAGACACTAAGACTACCGAAGGAACACGTAAAGGAATCTACCGTGGCCCTGATATACCTAAATCTATCCCGCCTTACCCACAAACTGAAACAACCACGAAAGGCACTCTACTATATGGACCGCGCGGAAGATCTTGCACAAAAGAACGGCCATTATGACCTGGTGTGCAATATCAATTCCTACCGGGGGGCTATCTATACAGACATGGGGCTGCCCGACTCTGCTATGTATTACTTACATACATCAACAGGTCTGATCCGAAAATACAGCCACCGGTATCATGATCAGTTGCTCGATATCGAGTATGCGAATATGGTATACCTGGCAGATCTCTGGCTGCAACAGGAAAATATTGATTCCGCCCGTTATTGCATTAACAGGATAGACGAGATTCAGACCTTTGTTGTCCCACAATATCGTAATAAGGCAAGTCTGACCACCGGTCGATTTTATCTACATTCAGGAGACTACATAAAGGCAGAGCATTACCTGCTGAAGGCCCTTAACAATATGGAGGCTACTCATGCCGATAATGACCTGGCCACAGTACACCTGGCTTTATCCGATCTGTACGACGCACGCGGAGCACATAAAGTGGCGCTGTATCATAACAGGAACTATATCCGTCTTAAAGACAGCCTGGAAAATGAAAAGATAACGAGCAATGTGCATCAGCTCGAGGTGCGATACCGGACATCAGAAAAAGACAAGGAATTAATCAGTCAGAAGCTGGAGATAAGTCGCCAGCAAAACGATGCACGGGAAAAAAACCTTTGGATTGCCGTCGTCACATCGGGTATGATCCTACTTGTGATCATATCCGCTGCACTCTACAAAAAACGCCAGGCAAACCACCGGCTGCAGCAAAAGGAAATACAACTTCTGAAGCAACAGCAGCAGGCCTTAGTACAGGAACAGGAGATCAAGCAGCTAAAAGCAATGATGAAAGGAGAAGAACAGGAACGCGGCAGACTCGCCAGAGAGCTCCACGATGGTATCGGCGGCATGCTTACCGCGATTACACTTAACCTGGGTACAACAACAAGAAAACACCCGGAGCTTTCCGGATACCCATCACTAACGGAACTGATGCATATGCTCGAAGACACCAGTGCCGAAGTCCGGAAAACCGCCCATAACCTGATGCCGGAAGTACTCGTACGACACGCTCTCCCAAAAGCGCTGATGATTTTTTGCGAACATATACATGAAGAGTTGCCGACAGAACTCTCCTGCGAAGGAGACTTTAGTCGCCTCAACAAAGCCACAGAACTCATGTTGTACCGGATGGTACAGGAACTTATACAAAATATTTTGAAACATGCCTCTGCAACCAAAGCTTTTGTACAACTTTACATTCATGATGGAAAGCTTCGCCTGACCGTAGAGGACAATGGGACCGGCTTTGATACAGGCCGGGAACATTATGGCTTTGGTTTGGAAAATCTACAGCACCGTATTGCGGCGCTCCAGGGTGAACTCAGCATCACCTCCGATAGAAACAGAAGCACGATCATACATATTGAATTCGATCTGGAAAAGTTAATTCAGATAAACAACCCATCAAACTGACAATATGAAACATGACCCGCCACAAATAAAAGTAGCTGTTGCCGATGATCATCCCATGGTCATCATAGGACTGCAGAATATGCTGGCGACGTATACACATATTGACCTTACTGCCACCTATCCAAATGGCAAAGCCCTGTTGGAGGGTCTTGCAGAACAGGTACCCGACGTGCTACTGCTGGATATACAACTACCCGGAAAAACCGGGGATGAACTCGCTCCGGTAATACTCAAAAAATATCCCGATATACGCATACTCGCCCTCACTAATTTCGACAGCACGTTGCATGTCAGCAATATGATGCGTGATGGCGTACATGGATATCTGCTCAAAAACGCACACGCTCCCATACTCATCGAGGCCATTGAAACAGTCTACCGCGGTGAAAGATTCCTTGAGGAAAAAATGAAAGAAAAGCTTTACCGGTTAGACATTCGCATTCTGAAAGCGTCCAGTAATAAATCGAGCCTGACAGCGCGTGAAAAAGAAGTGCTACAACTAATTGTAGATGGGCTTACAAGCCAGGAGATTGCAAAAACGCTATTCATAAGCATGCGAACCGTCGATAACTGCCGAGCCGGCATCATGCTCAAGCTCGATGTCAAAAATACGGCGGCACTCATTAAAAAAGCACTACGCAGCGGACTGGCGGATTGACGTTGAACTATGAATTATGAGTTATGAATTATGAGTTGTTCTTGTAACTCATAGTTCATAATTCATAGTTCATAGTTCCTTCAAGAACGTTCTGCTGAATACTTTTCCGCTCTCGGTGACGCCCTTCAGGATATACTGCCCCGGAGCCAAGTCTTTGACTGAATAATAAAACGTGCCCGACGCATGGTCGTATGCTGATGTCGCTCCGGCTCTCCGACCCAACACATCATAGACCTCCAGCCGCACATTGCCCTGCACACCCTTCCAATGAACCAACAGATAGTCCTTAGCCGGATTCGGATAGAGATAAACCTCCGCGTCCCGTTCAGATGATCCCGCATTCGCAACAGACAAGCCGCTTTTCGTGATCCCCAAATATTCATTCACCGGAGGATTATGGATCGTTGTAACGCTGCCCTGCTTATCCGGCCACACTACGCGTATAGAATCGATACGGCTGCTGCTGCCTAAACCGAATAGCAATGTGAACGGCTGCTGGCCTCCACCGTTACCACGACCGGCATACACTTCACGCATCCTGCGTACACCACCGCTCCATACATAAACCCGGGCGCCGATGCTACTCCCATTCACACCCGGAGGTGCAAAAAGCGTCACACCCGTCCAGTTGTTATCCTGACCGATATCATTGCGCAGCACCTGCATATCACGCGGTGCGCCGTTGCGGCAGTACAATATATCATCATCGCCGTCCAGATCGTAATCTATTGCCTCCACGCGGTGCAGGTTCCGTTGCGCACTGTCCGTAAGGCCCAGCTCCAGTGTCACATCCCTCAGCACATGATCGGGACCCTGATGAAATACATACAAACGGTCGCGCGGAGGGTCGTAGTTCCCCTGTGTCATCACCAAATCCATCAACCCGTCATTGTCCACATCCAGCCACGAAGCGTCGTAATCACCCAGGTGCGAGGATTGGAGCCACTTACGTTCTGTCAAGCTCCGGTCAGGCGTCAGTTTATAATTTTCAGAAGCCCCCCCGTTTACAACTACCGCAGAACGGCCCTCATTCTGACCCGAACCGCCATGCACCAGGTTGAAGAAGAAATCCATGTCACCGTCATTGTCATAGTCCTCAGGCACATTACCCCACATACACAGCGCCTGACCACCGTCGCCGCCCATATAACGCGCATTGTAGCCCACTTCCCGGGCTACATCCGTAAACGTGCCATCGCCATTGTTCCGGAGCAGCTGGCCGTCCGTACGGCAATAAGGTGCAGTAGCGATATCCGGCCAGCCATCGTTGTTCCAGTCTACTACACTACTGCCGTACATCGGCTCCAGCTTCGTGATACCGGCCTGCGCCGACACATTCTTAAACGTGCCGTCGCCGTTACCCTTCATCAGAAATCCCGCATCCCAGGTGTTACGGTCATAATCCTTAAACCACGGAGCAATAAACAGATCTATGTTCCCATCCTTATCATAATCCAAAAAGCTAAAGCCCATCACATTCACCAGGCCAAGCTCGTGCAAACCATTATCCGGAACCAGCGTAAAACCGCCCCGCCCATCACCCAGCAGCACTTCGCAGCGATCTCCCTGGTCGGTGAAGTATTCCAGGCGGTGGTAGTAATTACCACGCACAATGTCCACATGGCCGTCATTGTTCACATCCGCCAGGGCAGCCACCAGTGAGCCACGGCTCGGATCTGTGGCTCCCGGTTTTGCATTCACACCCGATGTCTCTGTCACATCCACGAACATACGGCCCCGGCTATTGTCAGGAGACGTATCCTGCACGTTCA
>CAZGPG010000052.1:0-8253 GCA_964527735.1 uncultured Chitinophagaceae bacterium
AGGGCCGGCTCTATCATGAGCTGGCCCTTATTATTTTCAAGATATTGCTGCTGATTGACGTCGCCTGTTACCAAGTTGCCGGATATACCGCTATAGTTGATCATTCCTGCCCGTGCAGAAACGGCAGCTTCAAAATAACGGGACTTATACCCGAAAGAAGGCTGCAGGGAAATACGAAAAACACTTGCATCCAGCCTGCCATTGGTTCCGGGATATGTTTGTACCGATTCCGGAAAATAATTTTCCAATGACCCAAATCCAAGCAGCGCGTAAGTTTCAAATACAAAATTGTTGGGCATTGGGAGGAAATACCCGGCGCCAGCTTCAAAAAAACTGCCATTTCCACCATTACCATTCCCCTGATCCTTTGGGAAAAACAAGGTACCATTAGCTACAATACCAAGGTTAGCAGCCGGTGCATACGCAAGCTGCAATTCACCACGATTGTCATTAAAAAGGCCGTTGGCCATAAATTCTCCTTTCTGTGTCAGCAGCGGTGTGTTAACGCTGTTGGGCACGTAGTATTTGGGAGAACAGCCACTCACAGAAAGCATAATCAGGATAATATATACCGCCGGGAAAAATTGCCTGTTGCTCATAACGATCAGGTGTTGGTCTGTATCATACGGTACAAAGACCATTCCACCAAACGCTAATGCAACTTTGAAGGGCGCAGGAAGAAGTTTCACTATCACAAAAAATGACGGGGTTACATGTTAAAACATGCAACCCCGTCATTTTTATTATTTAGGCCTCCGGATTATTTTTTTATGATCCTTGTATCTGAAACCTTATGCCCCTGGCTGTCTTTCAGCCGGATGAAATACAGACCGTCCGGAAGATCGCCAATGTAAATGGAATGTACCGGCACTGCGGAACTGCGTAAAATTTTACCATCAATACCTGTTACTTCAATGTATAACGGGGCGTCTCCCAAAATATAAACTATTTCTTCTGCCGGTACAGGATAAACTATTGCACGGGCATGATCACCACCGGCATCCGCTACATGTACATTATTCACTTCGTATGTCTTTGAGGTATCTGTGCAGCCCATGTCGTCCGTTACTTCCACCTGGTAAAATCCGTTCTCATTAATGGTATACGTCCTGGATGTTTCGTTATCAGCTTTTGCACCGTTTTTATACCACTGGTATGAAACGAAAGCTTCCGTTACACGTAAAATGTGTCCGTTCACCTCAATCACAGGATTGGGATCAGATATACTGACATCCAGCGAGGATTCCATGAGTCCGCACAGCCCATCTGTTTTTACGGTAAGCGTACCAGACCCTGCAGGTCTTATACTGATCTCGTTTTGTACCTCGTTTCCAGTCCAGCCACTTGGGAATTCCCAGGTATAACTGGCTGCTCCCGGTATCGGGTTGATATGGTATGAGACCTCTTTTCCGTTGCATACAAGCACGGGCCCGCTGATAGCAGTATCTGTGACAGCCATGCAATCAATCAGCTTTAAAACATACACATCCAGCATGGCTTTCGCATAAAGCTTGTGAGCGCCGGGAACTTCTGCCGGATCAAAATCGGCAGAGTCAACAAACATGCCTGTGGCATACACATATTCATCCCTGTTTGTAACGGCGTACCCTACCGAGCCAGAACCCATATGCATAGCCCAGTTGAATTTGCCATCACGACTCAGTTTCAGAATGTAGGAATCAGCGTTACCTTTATAAGTATCGTAGTAGAACGTATCCGCTGCAGCCGGCCCCGGATCAAAGTCTGCACGCTGTCCCTGAAAATAACCGGTAACGAATACATTACCTGACTTGTCTACCGAAATACCATTGGCATCATCATCTGCATCGGCAGAACCAACACTCCCGGCCCATGCAAAGTCACCGTCTGAAGTCAGCTTCAAAATAAATATATCGCCGCCGTTCCCAAATCCGTCTCCGTTAGCCGCCAGCTTATAGGTACCATTGGGATTGAAATTCACTGTATCGCGGTAGATGCCGGCCACGTGTACGTTTCCGGCGGTATCAAGAGCAATACCCCGTGAAAGGTCTTCAGAGCGCCCACCGATACCTTTGGCCCAGATGAAATTCCCGGCAGCATCCAGCTTGCAGACATAAAAATCCCACACACCGGAAAAAGAAAGTTGGAAATCAGCATTGGGATCCGGGTTATAATCGCCGGGGCCGGTGTAATTACCGGTCAGGTATATATCCCCTTTGGCATCCGTAGCTACACCGGTACCCCATTCATAGTCGGCGCCGCCGAGCTGACCAGCCCATACGGTATTTCCGGCCGGGTCCAGCTTCAGCACGAACGCATCATTTTCTCCGGCAGATGTAAGTGGTACAGACGGCGAATTGCCAAAGCCCAGGTCTACTGTTCCGTAAAAATCACCGGTTACAACCAGCGTTTGGGTAACCTTATCAAAAGAAAGTCCGGTACCCTGATCATCGCCGCTGTTCCCCATCACACGTACCCACTGGAAAATACCGGCACTGTCATATTTACAAACATAAAAATCAGAAGTAAATCTTTTCCCTGACTTCGGAGAAGTGAATACATGTGTGCCGGGTGATGCCGGATTAAAATCCGCCGTTTCTGTAAAATAGCCGGTCACATATACGCTGCCTTCATGGTCAACAGCTATTGCGTTTGCATAGTCAGAACCGGTACCACCGAAATTTACCGCCCATAGAAAATTACCGTTGGCATCCTGCTTCGTGATAAAGGCATCATCACTGAGGACAGCGCCCAGCTTCCGGGGCTGATTGTTTATCTGCAGCACCATAGTATCCGGCTGGAATATACCGGCAGTATATACATTGCCACGCTCATCTGTAGTAATGGCAAAACCATAATCATAACGCTCGGCTCCCATACCTTTGAGCCATTCTATCGCCGGCCGCTGGGAATAGGATTTGCTATTGCCTGCCAATAGAAATATCATGGTCATAAACAGTGTGGGTAAAAAAATGCTTTTCATTTACGTACTTTTAGGATGATATAATTTTCAGCCTTTTGAAGATCCGGCACACGGTATAAGACCCCGTACCCCTTGTACAAACCGGCTGGTTTTCAATAGACAAAATTAAACCCTGTATCCATGCATATGCTCATACTAAACCCGTATTTTATACTTAGGCCGGCATTACGGGTAACTACTTAGTTTTTTCTATTTTCCGCTATATGGTTTTATATATAGATGACAGAATATCAAAGACAAAGTTGCCTTACAGGCCTTTTACACTGTGGCTTGTGGCTATCTTTGTATCTGTACCGCTTTATAGCCAGGAGACCCTCAAAAACCTGTACCCGGATTTGAATCATCTTCCGGAAATACGGTCTTCATATGATCAGAAAGACAGCATACGGATCTCTGGAAAAATTGACTTCATGGCCACTGATATGCAATATCAGGACCCTGACAGTACCGTGCATATTCTCAAAGACGCATTTGCTGAAAGTTACAGATCAGGATTCGTATACGGCTTGTACAAAAGTGCGCTTGCCCTGGGTGTAATGTATATGCGTGCGGGCAATTATGAACTGGCAGACACACTCTTCCGCCAGACATATTCATTCTGCATGCAGACCGGAGCAGCATATCCTGCCATCTGGTTTAATAACATGGGCCAGCTTAAAGTCTACCAGGGAGCTTATGAAGAAGCCTACCGGTATTTCGATCAGGCGATGAAGGCAATGGCCCGGAACAAGAACAGTGATTTGGCCCAAATGTCCCGGATATATGGAAATACAGGATCGCTGCTGAAGATCCTGAAAGAACCGGAAAAGGCTGTTTATTACTGCTCCAGAAGTCTGATGTCGGGAATAGCCTCCGGTGATTCCGTCGTCATTGCCCAGGCATATAACAACCTGGGGAGCGCCTACGCCCAACTCGGGGATTACAGAAAAGCAAAACGTTGTTATAACGCCGCAGTGGCGCTATCCTCCCGTATTAATCAGAACGGTTGTTTACGCATCGCTTATCTGAATCTCGGCGAACTGATGTGGATAGAAGGGTTTGCCGGCCAGGCAATAAATTACCTGAACAGGGCGATAGCAGTACCCGGCAGGGAGGACCCTTATCATGCGGAGGCTGTACCTTATCTCTATCTGGGGTACGTATATCTTTCCCTTAAGGATTATGAACATACCTGGGAGTATGCCACACTGGCCATGCAGGCTGCCAATGCGATCCGCGCTACCGGCATTATACCGGATGCGCATTATCTGCTTGGAGCAGCCGGGTACGGACTGGGAAAATACCAAAAAGCATATCAGGAACTTAAAGCTTATGCAGACTATCTGGATAACAACCAGAACTTTGAAAAACAGAAAAACATCCATCAACTGGAAACGCGCTACCGGACATCTGAAAAAGAGAAAGAACTGGTGCATCAGCAACTGATCATCTCACAAAAGGAAAAGGATATTCAGAAAAGAAATTTCTGGATGCTGGGCATTTCAGGAGCGGGATTTTTTTTGCTTACAGGTATATTGCTGTATTTCCGGAACCGCCAAAAACTTCAGACGGAAAGGTGGCGCAGTATGGAAAAAGACCGGGAGATCAGTCATTTCCGCGCGTTGATACAGGGAGAAGAAAAAGAAAGAAAGCGGATAGCTCATGAGCTGCATGATGGCATTCTGAGTCAGCTCACAGCCGTCAGGATCCGTTTCGGTAGTCTTCTGGATGAGGAGCAAATAGACCGTACCGGTTTTCAGCAAGGATTCAAGTACCTCACTGAAACTATTCAGGATCTCCGGAAAACGGCACATAACCTGATGCCTGATGCCGTAGAGCGAAAAGGACTGGCCGGCGCGCTGGAAGAATTTTGCCGGAAACTGGATCAAAATACCGAAACCCACGTCCGGCTGATCATTCAGGGCTCGTTCCCTCTGGAGGAAAATCTTGAACTTTCACTATACAGGATTATCCAGGAACTGGTGCAAAATGTATTAAAACATGCCGGAGCCCAAAACCTTATCCTGCAAATACATTATCTTGACAGTTTATTGAGCATTACCGTTGAAGATGACGGCTGCGGATTTGATCCGGACAATCAGACTGACGGCGCGGGAATCGACCATGTGAAAGAAAGAGTATCAACGTTGGGAGGTAGTTTTTCAATCACTTCCGAAACCGGAAAAGGTGCTACCGTATATTTTGAAATACCTGTTGGCAAAAGATAAACCTGCATTTTATGTCTTTAATAAAAGTAATAATAGCAGATGACCATCCTATGGTCGTCACCGGGTTACAGACAATGCTGAAAGCAAAAAAGCACATTTCTGTTATCGGAACATGCAGGGACGGCCGGTCATTGTTACGCATGCTGGAGAAAATGCAACCTGATGTACTGTTGCTGGACCTCCAGCTCCCCGACATCCTGGGAAAGGACCTTGCAGAAAAAATACTCCGGGAATATCCGGACATACGGATCGTGATACTAACCAGCCTGGAAGCCACTCATCATGTAGAAGACATACTGGAGATCGGTTGCGTAGGATATTTACTGAAAGCAAATACAGACCACCGGAGACTGATACGGGCAATGGAACAGGCATACGCCAACGAGCTGTTTATTGACGAAACCCTGAGCGAACTAATGCTTGCCAATGTCCGGAAAAAGAAAAAAGCTCAGGAAGATGCGGTGACAATCCTCACCCGGAGAGAAAAGGAGGTACTGGATCTTATCATAAAAGAAAACAAAAACCAGGATATCGCGGATAAGCTGCATATCAGCATACGTACCGTGGAATGCCACAGGCTCAGCCTGCTGCAGAAACTGAAAGTAAAAAATACCGTCGGCCTGGTCAAAAAAGCAGTGGAACTGCGACTGACGAACCAGGCTTAGAGACTGGGCTAATAAGAGGAAATTGGGGAAGGGACATCTCATGATCTGCAGGAACATCAATATGCCCGAGTCTACGCCCCCCCCGGTCGGCCATAATCTCGTTTGCTCCGTTTGCAGTAAACACCATTATAACCGGCCGGGGTTTCGGATGCACTTTAGCTGTCGCTCAGTTTGGCGTATATATCAAGGCTGATGAATTTACCGTTCTTTATTTCACAGTCTTTCATGGTGCCTTCGTGAACAAAGTCAAGTTTAGCCATTGCCTTTTTACAGTTTGTATTGCCGGTTTCAACCAGCCCTTCGATGCGGTGAAGTCCAAGCATGTTGAACCCATAATTACAGATCAGCGGCATTGCTTCGATCATGATCCCCTTTCCCCAAAACTCCGGGAAAAGCCAAAAGCCGATCTCAGCTTTTCGATGCTGCTGCTTGAGATCGTTTAATCCGCCGGCGCCGTAAAACGTCGTATTGTCTGCCGAGCAGACCGCCCACCAGATACCTGTTCCTGTTTGTTCGAGGCTGGCAAACCAGGCCATTTGCTCTTTCGTCGCTTCCAGGCTGTCGTAGCTGACACCGTAGTACCTGATAATATCAGGATGCGAAAGCCCCTTAAATACATGCTCCAGGTCGCCTTCGGTAAACTGCCGGAGCAGAAGCCCGGGTGTTTTAATAGTTGGAAATGTTGTTGTCATTTTAACTGTTGTTTTCAATATCAATCAAGGCTTCTTACTGCTCCCGGCTACTACACTAACATCCGGGAGAAGATAATACCATTTATCCATACAGTTCTTTAAGCTCTAATTTTTTGATTCTCGATGTTATGGCGCCCCTGGTCCGCCCGAAATGCTTGATCATGTCTTTCATGTTAACGCCTTCGCAATACATGACAGTCAGCTCATTGTCAAGTTCCTGCGTCCAGGGTTTGTAGGCGTCCCTATGTTTTGTTCTTACCTCGTCAACTGAATATGCTTTTTCTTTGGGGGTTTCTTGTCTGTCGGTTTCAGGTAGTGTTGCAACAATTTCCACCTGCTGCTCTTCTTCATCTTCACTAAACACTTTCATAACGTGTATTTGTGAAGAGCCTGGAAAGTCTTCCGGTATTAACAGCTCAGGAATGTGAATACTGTTTTTTGTTCGTGTTACAGCAACGTAAAGCAGATTGATCTCTTCGTTCAGCTTTGCTGCGATTATCTCTTCGGCTTTCTTGTTTTCTCTTAACTGCTTTAATTTTTCTTCTGTGATAAAATCGTTTACCAGTTGGACCGTATCATATTCCATTCCCTTACACCGGTGAACAGTTGAAAATATCATTTCAGCCTTTTCTTTTTCATCATCCTTAATGTGTTTGTCTTTAATTGTTTTAATAATGCCGGGAATCTCATTGTCATATTCTTTGACAATTTCAACCATCATGCCAAGCTGAACATCTTCTGTCTTCTCGATATAATCTTCCAATTCATTAAGGTCGTTCATTGATTTGATGAGCTTATCTTTGATCAGATAGTGTTTTCCGTTGCAAAGATTTAAAACATCATAGAGTGACGCTCCTTCGTCTGCGTATGTGTACGAATTGATGTTCCCTTCAAAATAAATGTGTTTTACTTCTTCCTTTTCAGTTACATACTCTATTGCTTTTAGCAATAGTCCGAGATTTGTTCTTGCAAGAACAGCTTTGGTCTTATACGCTTTGCTGTTTCCTTTTCCTGAAATATGAATTGGTTCGTGTCTGTCAATATGTTCTTTGAATGTAAGTACTTTCATGGCAAGGTTTGCAATGTCCTGACTAAATCTAAAGCTGGTTGAAAGATGATAGGTTTTAAAATCGGCCTTTTCAAGAGAGTTCACGGCAAACCGCCAACTGTAAATTTGCTGGTGCGTATCGCCAACGATAACTTTTGTTGCTTCTTGTTTGAGAAAAACGTCAAGCATTGCGGGGGATGCGTCTTGCCCTTCATCAAACAGGATGTAGTCAAAATGCAACCGGGGCTCTGACAACTGAAACTTCTTTAGATAGAAATCGTGTGTGATTTCAATAGCTCCTTTGTCCATCATGCTCAGCAGACGCCGGGTCTGTTTTTCAATATAGCCGTAAAATTCCGACACAAATGCTCTTGCCTTGTTGTCGGTAATCGTGTCGAGATAGTTCAGGTCCTGAACCTTCTGCTTGTCACTGTTACAGAAATAGGACAGGAATTTGTTGATATGGTTTGCAACGATGAACTCCGTATGTTTTTCTCCGTTACCTTGTAAATTGAGCAGTTCAGCTATTTCGTTTGTCTT
The DNA here is from genome assembly GCA_964527735.1 of uncultured Chitinophagaceae bacterium. Lineage (GTDB taxonomy): Bacteria > Bacteroidota > Bacteroidia > Chitinophagales > Chitinophagaceae > JBEBVQ01. The sequence goes on from CAZGPG010000052.1 coordinate 8,115, forward strand.
GTAACCCTGTGGCCGGACTTTATAATCGTGCTTAAAAACTATGTGCTTGTATGCGAGGGAATGAGCTGTTTCAACTTTTACATTGTGTCTTAACCCCCAATAAACTGGACATTTTTTTCAAAAGGGTTTGCTACTGATT
>CAZGPG010000053.1:0-8067 GCA_964527735.1 uncultured Chitinophagaceae bacterium
AAAGTTAAGGGGTTTACCTTACTTTAGATTTCACGAACTTCGGGGAACCCGACATACTTATGTGAATGGTTTCGGCCGGCCGCTGCAGACGATCAAAAAAAATGCCGGGATGATTAAAGATGTTATCACACCTTATGATAACAGCGCTTCACGGACACAGATGTCGTTCCCGCCCTATGAAGCGGACCAGTTCAGCAAGTTCCGGCCCAATCCTTTCGGGGATCAGGCAAATTATTATCTTCAGAAATACCCCTATGAGGAGGGGGCTTCTTTCGGCTATACGCGCACTGATGACGGGGCGGGACATTCCTATACTGCTACAGCCCGGCCTGGGAAATCATATTCCGGCCAGGCTCGTGAGCATATTATAGAGGAATATCCGAACACATCAGGGCATCAGGTGCGTATATGGGAGATCATAGGCACTTCTTCAGGGGATAAATTGTCTTTTGCACGGCTCTACGGAGCCGGGGAGCTCACGGTGCGTAACACAGTCGATCCTCATGCCAACGGTGTATCCGAATTTTACAATAGAAACGACCAGCTTGTGATGAAGGAGGTGCAGAACGGAAATGAAAAACTCCGGACTTATTATGTGTATGATGATCTTGATCGCCTTCGTTATATTGTTCCTCCCTGGACGGCACAGGTATTTGTGGCTGGAGGCTCTCCCTGGGAAATAAATCATTTCGCAACGGCCAGACAGTGCTTTAAATTTGTGTATAATGAACATGGACTGATAACAGAAAAAAGTACGGCGGGGCAGCTTCTTAATGAATATTTTGTGTATGACAAGAAAAACCGTTTGGTATTGTACCGGTCTCCATTGCTGGCATCTGCCGGGCAGTGGGCGTTTACTATTTACGACAGCCGCGACAGGGTTGTGATGTCCGGCCTGGTAAACAGCGTTAACAGCAGTGAAGCATGGCAGACTGCACTGACAGGCACGCCGGTTGCAGGAACTCTGGCCGATTACCTGGTAAATGGCTTCCGGGGCGCCTACCCGTCTTCCATTCCCGATTGTGATATCCGCCAGTTCAATTATTACGATACATACAATCAGCACGGAGACCTGAACCGGAGCTTTAACTCCGGCTATGTCAATGAGTACGCTCCGCGGAGCGGTCTTGCAACCCCGGAATTCAGCAAAATGACAAACGGGTTATTGACGGGCAGCCGTACGAAGGTGGTGGCTCCGGGAGTGAACGACGGTTTTGAGCGTGAATGGATCAACAGTGTTTATTTCTACGACCGGTATAGCCGCCTGGTGCAGGTGCATTCGCAGAACCCATGGAATGCCGGCGGCGGGTGGAATATTGTGGCGACACAATATAATTTCACCGGCAAGAAAATCCTGGAACTGTATGATCATCACGCCTGGGCAGGCGCCGACAAGGCATCAACCCGTGTCACGAAGCTGTATGAGTACCATGCCGGTACAGGTGGGCTCCAGCGTATTCTGCAGCGGACGGATGGTGGCTATGCACGTCTCCTGTCTACACTGTCGTATGATGCGTTCGGCCGATTGTCAGAGAAGTCATTGGGTGGTGTAGAGCGTCAGCAGTATGAGTATAACATCCGCGGGGAGCTGACGGCAGTGAACCGGAAGCATGCCACAGATCCGGGCTGCACCCTTTGCGGTCACACGTTCGGAGAGGTGCTGAATTATGATTATGGATTTAACTCGGCCCGCTACGACGGCAAAATTACGGGCTTCCAGTGGCGTGGTACGGGTACAACACGCCATGCGTATGGCTACAGCTACGACGGCGCAGGCCGCCTGACTGCTGCGGATTATTCGGAGTACCCCACCACTGGTCTGACTTTCTGGAATCGTATGTGGCATGATTACAGTGTGTCTGGTATTACGTACGATCCGAACGGGAATATCCTGAGCCTGAAGCAAAATGCGCCGAAGTTCTACGACCCTCCCGAGTTGATGGATGACCTGACTTATTATTACACTGCGGGTTACAACCAGCTTGAGCGTGTGGAAGATGCCGCTACGTACCATACCGGCCGTGATTTTAAGGATAATAATGTTGGATCCACGGATTATACGTATGATCAAAACGGCAACCTGAAATCAGACAAGAATAAAGGGATAGATAAGATCGTCTATAATCACCTGAACCTTCCGGTGTCTGTGGAGACGGATGCTGGGGATGTGATCAGGAATGTATACGATGCCTCCGGCAACCTTTTACAAAAGACGATCACGCCCTCCGGCGGTCCTTCGGAAGTGTACCGTTACTGGGGGCCGTTCACGTACCGTGACGACCAGCTGCTGTACTTCCTGCACGAGGAAGGCCGCTGCCGGTGGCAGGCCGACAGCAACCAGTTCAAGTATGACTATTTCGTGAAAGATCACCTTGGGAATGTGCGCAGCGTGGTGACGGCGGATCTGACCAACCCGGGCAACTATGCGGCGTCACATGAGCTGTCGAAGGCGGTTGCGGAGAACCTTGTCTTCGGAGGTATAGACGAAACGCGTGAGCCCTTACCCCCGAATGTGCCACCTCCGTTTGGTGATACGACGAACCAGTACGTCATTGAGCTTGAAGGTTCGGATCCTGACCGTCGTGTGGGCACGTCGCTGCTGCTGCAGGTGATGGCGGGCGATCGTTTCCAGGTAGAGAGCCTTGCGTTTTACGGGGAACCGGAGGATGAGGACGAGAACGTGTATACGGATGATAACTCGATGCTGAATGCTATCTTTACATCGTTTGTGAACGGGTTCAACCCGGCATATGCGGAAGAGGGCTGGGGAGCGTATGAGCAGCTGGGACAGTTCTTTGGCAATGCGGGCAACATGACTGCGTGGAATGCGCTCAAGGAGCTGGAGACGGATCCGGACCGTCCGCGTGCGTATGTGAACTACATGGTCTTTGACAACAACATGGAGCTGGTACAGGATCAGAGCGGCGTGCTGCAGGTAGGCGGTACATCTGGTGTTTGGGAGCGGTTGAAGGTTTCGGGTACGGATATAGCGATCCAGCAGAACGGTTATATAGCGATCTTTTTGAGCAATGAGCAGTTCCGCAAGGTATGGTTTGACAATCTGTGGCTGGTGCATTACCGTGGCCGTCTGATCGAGGAGCATCACTACTACCCGCACGGGTTGACGCTTGGGGACGTGATAGCTGCTGGCCACGAGCCGAACCCGTATCTGTACCAGGGCAAGAAGCTGCAGGGTGAGGGCGGACTGAAGCTGTATGACTTCCACGCGCGTCAGTATGACCCTCAGATCGGAAGATTCTGGGGCATTGATCCGATGGATCAGTTCCCGAGCGGGTATACAGGTATGGGTAATGACCCGGCGAATATGGTGGATCCGACGGGGATGATTGCGAAGGATTTGAGCGCTGGTAGTTACACTGCTCCAGACCCCTATATAAACAATACGAATCCGGATGGTTATGGCATGGCGGATTATATTTTGAGCGGTCAGGCTTCGGAGGATATGCGTCATGATGGGACCAGTACCGGTGGGGCGAGCGAATCGGGTCAACGGGATGAGGATAGCGAAGTGAATTCGTCGGATAGTGATGCGGATAAAGACCCTCCCGGTAGCAGGAAGGGTAAAGTTTTTGTAGGAGATAAAAATGAGAATCAACAGAACCGCGTTCTTGAAGCTAAAGATGCTTTAGATGTTGATGCCGCTCAGGAAGCATATAATAAGTATGCGGAGGTAGGAAGGGACATATTTCTTGGTTCTATTCCTGGTTTGGGGCTTATGAAAGCCGCTAAGACGGGAACAACAGTTTTAGGTCACTACCCACAATATGTAAAAGTTGCCGAAACCATAGGTGCAAGAACATTTCAAATACCAACGAAGATTTGGAATAAAATGACGCCTGCCCAGCAATGGGGAGCAAATCAAAAGTTTCTTGATAGAATGATTTTGCGTGGCGACAATATCAGACTTGCTACACCTCTTAATCAAGTTAAGCCAGGCAGCTTTTATCAAATGGAATTGAATTATTTGTTTAACAAAGGCTACAAAGCAAGTTCTGACGGAATTTGGTTAGTTAAATAGAAAGCTATGAAGAATAATAACGAAAAGATATACAGCTTCTTAAAGTCAAACGGCTTTGAATTAATTCAAAAAGATACATCTTCATTTTTTGGGGATTACTACGATATATTTATTAATGACAGTTTCCAATTAAGATTTAGCAGTTCTAAATCATTTGAAACGGTTGATATACAGAGTAGTATGCCAAATGAGAATTGGTACGATTTAGCGTTAGTAAAAGCTCTTCTGTATGATGAAAAAGGTCTTACCAAGGTAACGACCATAGAAGAACACAGAGATTTTTTACAGAAAGAACTTGCCAATATTACCGACCTCTTTAATGATCGGAATTATCTAACCACGAAAAAGAGATTGGAAGAATTAGGAAATGAACGAGCGGAACAAATGTTTCCAGGAATAAGAAAATAAAATGACAAAGCCACCTAATCGGTGGCTTTGTCATTTTATAATGTCGCGTGCAGTGTCTACGGGGATTTCGCGATAAAGTGTACGCAAAAGTGCACGTTTTACGCAACAGTTTTCCGGGGAATTATCGGGTGAAGGAGTCACCCTTCGGTACTACTACGCTCTTTTGTTCTCGAGAAGACATAGCGCTGCTTCACGGGTTTTATTTTTTCTGGCTATTGATGTAAAAGAGCTTATTGGGATAGTACGTACAATATTGTTATGGGCTACAATCGTCTGTACAGGCTACATTTTGATTAGCTCCTACCCGTCTTTTTCTGGCGTTTGCTATCTGCATTTTGAATTTATGTTTGTCGGGGATATTGCCGTTTAGCACCTCATCGGGAGTAAGGCCGTAGAGGTTTTTCTGTGGCATGTTATTGTAATCGGCGAGCGCGTTGTCGAGGACTTTTATCAGCTCTTCAGTATCAGCGGTGGGATTAGGGAAGAGATAACGGTATTTAAGTATTTTGTTAGCGGCTTCGGCCATGCTGTTACTCTGGATGATGTCTACCTGTGCGATGAGTTTTTTCCAGAGGATACCGGGTTTGTTTAACCATTGTGTGAGCACCCCGTTGTTTTCAGCCCCACCGTCTGTGATGAGTGTGCCTTCGCTGTTCATTAATCCGAACTTTTCCAATACCTGTTGTAGTGTTTCTTTTGCGATTTCGCTGCTGTAAACCGTGGCCGCTTTACAGGTGAGAATAGCTCTGCTGTAGTTATCGCGGATGAGGTATAGATAATGCTTTACCCCATTGACTGTCTTAAAAAGAGTAACATCCATGTGTAACACTTTTAGGGGATCGGTTGAGGATATAGAATTATAGGGGTATTTTTTCCGGGCAGGTTTTCTTGTGATGCCCAGGATGCGACTGTATTTGTAAAAAGTGCTCAAAGAGCAATTAGTCTTTTGATCTCTTAGCAGCTGGTAATAGATGGAAGATAAGGGCCATTGTCGGAACCGGTTGCTTGTACATTCATCGCGGATGATCTTTACCTCGCTTATGGTCAACTGCGCAGGATGTTTTCTCCGGCAAAGGTGTACGAGTGAGGATGCGCAGACTTTGCGGCTGTTCCATGCCGCCCATTGTTTGTGGGAGAAGGGAAGGTATTGCCAGAAACGTTTTCTATCATTGCTGTTCAGGTATTGGTTGGCATTTTTCAGATAGCCATTAACGGGCAGTATGTGCTGATGTTTTAACGGGAATGATTGTAAGAGGCATTGCTGTATTTTCAACAGGTAAAACAAAACCCTGATCACCCGCGTTTTCTTTCTTTCAACCGGCGGTATTTCGCCGGGCATCCAAAAGCTGTGGACAGATAAGCGTTTCCAACGTTGTCTTGTGGAGCGTGGGATGCGGCGTTGCATGTCACAGTCAAGCTCACCGGCAGCGTATTGTATTTTGAGAGATGAGTGATAACGCAGGTAAGCAGCATTGGTCATAACAGGGGGGATATATTTACGAACCGTTACAGGTCTTTAATTTTCCATGCCACACAAATTCTATTTATCTGAAAAATATAAACATTTTCTGTTGAAATATTTGTGTGGACTTGCTATCTTTAGTATTGAAAATTAATTTTGCGATCCTTCGTAAATCATTGAAGTGTAATCGCTTTGAATCTCGTAATTGAAACTTAGGAAATTTCGAAAGCAAACGAGAGGATAAGACACAGATTACCTGCGCATGGCGCGGGTGTTCCTTATTCGTTTGCTGGGCTTCCTAAGGCCTCAATTACAATAGGTGAGCCCCGCGCTTTTTTCATGCTCTGAGACATTCAAAAAACACCGCTCATCGTTTGGTTCATAGCATCCCGCTTTAGCAGTAAGGTTCGCTATTGTTCACCTGCTGAATGAACGGAACGATGAAAACATTACCCCTCAACTGCCCGAAGGAATTACAGGAAACACTCCGGCAACTGATCGCCATCCTCCCCGCAGACAAGATATTCCACAAAGACGGTACATTGTACATTGCCATCGGCGAACAGGCGGCACGCGGAATACAGCAGTATAAAACGATCCTTGAAGGTTCGGACTGGGAACGGGGTAACTACCGGCATGGGCTGTACACGATCCCGGATATCCGTCAGGGGCTTGAAGCCGGCAACCTGTTTTATACCACGGTGTTTGTACAGGAGCACTTAGTGTATGACAGCGGTCAGTCCATCCTCCCGGAGCCGTTGCCCCGGCGTATTACCCGTATCCGTGAACAGAGCGAAGCTGAGTTTTCGCTGGGCTACCGCCGGTCTGTATGCTTCCAGCGGGAAGCACGCCACCTGCTTGCGGAAAATGAGCCGGAGGTGGCGGCCTTCATGCTGCACCAGTCGGTGGAGTTGCTGCTGCGCGGCCTGGTGCTGGTCATGTCGGGTAAGGAACTGAAAAGCCATTTATTGGGAGAGTTGTTGCAGCACGCCAGCCGTTATGTGCCGGGGTTGCAGGAACTGTTTGGCAAGGATGCGGGGAAGCTGGAGAGAGCATATACCTGTGGACGGTATTCGCTGCATTATCAGGTAAACGAGGCAGATGTACAGTTATTGGCCGGGAAGGTGGAAATATTGCAGGAGCAGGTATATTCATTCTTTACCCAAACGATCGTTGCTTATGAAAAATGTCTGCCTGTTTCAGGATTATCGTTTGCGGAATATATGATGAAGGATGGGAACCGTGATCGTCCGCTTATGAATTTTTGTGGTTAAATGGATGGTATATCAGCCTTTATTTTTTCCGGTAACCGGCGAAACCTAAAATCCGTTCTGTGTATAGTTGCCAAGGAAGGTAACTAGGATAATATGGTCGCCGGTTACGTGATAAATGAGCGAAGTTTGTTTGGAAATGACACATTTTCTGTAAGGTATGATCTGTGAGGGCTTACCGATAAGGGGTGTTGCGGAAAGGTTTTGGAGTAACTCGTTCACCCGGTTCTGAAAATTCTGAACTTCACGTTGTGTCCATTTTTCATAGAGATAGTCTATGATATCAAGATAGGAATTGAGTGCCGTATCCGACCATATAATGTTCACGGATGCTTTTGTTGGATGTGTTGTTTGATCCGGCTCATGGCCTCTTCATGAGTAAACGTCCGTCCGTTTGCAATATCCTGTTCTCCTTTTTGGATCAGGGTGATATCTTTATCGGAAAGCTGGTGATACCAGTCGTCTCCGGTGATTTTAAACTTCAGGAAATCAAGGAACGCCAGCACATCCCCGGCCATATTATCGGGAATAGCTTTCAGCTTGTCATGTATCAGGTTGAGCGTTGCTGTGTTCATCTGTACAAAAATACGGAAATTCCGGCAAAAGTTTTTCCATATTGGGTTATAGGAAGTGATACTGTGAACATTATCCTGAGGATGTGGAACACAGGCGGACAGCAACCGGTTCAAGTACGACTATTTTGTAAAAGACCACCTGGGCAATGTGCGCAGCGTTGTGACGGCGGATGTGACGAGCCCCGGCTCGTATGTGGCCTCGCATGAACTGTCGATGGCGCAGGCTGAGAACCTTGTCTTCGGAGGCATAGACGAGTCGCGTGAGCCCTTACCCCCGAATGTGCCACCTCCGTTTGGTGATACGACGAACCA
>CAZGPG010000054.1:0-7459 GCA_964527735.1 uncultured Chitinophagaceae bacterium
AGTTGCAGTTCGTCTAAAGGTACCTGGCGCAGCACATCGGCTACTTCCCAGACTGGCTGCACAGCAAGAATACTTTATCCAAAGGGCTCATCGGCAGTTGCTCCGGCAACTGGCATACATGCAGGTACTCCATGGTGGTTTGGATATTGGCATGTCCCAGCAGCTTTTGTACGGTTACGATATTGACTCCGTCTTCAAGCAGATGGGTAGCATAGCTGTGGCGAAGCGTATGGGTATGGACTTCTTTAAGGATCCCTGCAGCTTTAGCAACAGTCTTGACCGCCCACTGCACGCCTCGCTGACTGTAACGGCTGTCGAAGCCTGTACTGAGCGGAGTCGAAGTATCGCCACCGGTACGCTCCTGTGGCTGCCCATGAAACAAATAGTCCTGTGGATGCTCTGCCGCTATGTATTTTTGCATCCCGCGTATCAAATGTTGCGACAGCGGCACGTAGCGATCTTTATTGCCTTTGCTCTGCACTATATGCAGGAGTCCTCGGTCAAAGTCCAGGTTGCACAAACGGATGTTGCGTACTTCCATGCACCGGAGTCCGCAACCGTAGAGCAAACCGATCAGGATTTTATGCTTGAGCAGTTGGGCACTTTGGAGCATAGCCCATATCTCTTCACGGCTCAGGATAACCGGTAATTTTTTGTCTTTAGCTATGGAGGGCAGATGCAGGTGCTCATACGGGAGTCCTTCGGCCTTGAGCAGGAACCGCAGGCCATAGACGGTATGCTTGAAATAAGTCTGTGAAGGCGTGTTATGCCGTTGTTGAAGGCCATAGAGATAATCCTTGACCTGTTCAGGATCCAGTTCTGTGGGCAAGCACTGGAAGTGCAAGGCCATTGCTGCCACATGGCGGCTGTAGTTGTCGAAGGTACGGGGGCTTCGCCCCAGGATACTGATGTTACGTTGAAAGCGTTCCAGTAGTTGTTCAAATCCGTCCACTTCCCGGCAGGCACGGTTCAGGTACTTGTTCCACCTTAATTGTTCCGGCGATTTTTTTTCGTTGTCATAAGAATATATCTTTATTTTTAGCAAAGCTAATAATCCCGAGGGCTACCGAAGGTTTAGTTCAACAGTGGTTTGCTAAAAGCAGGGCTAAAACACTTCGATTGGACATTTGTACAAGGTTTAACATTTGTAATTCTATTAAACTTTAGTGCTAAAAACCCACCTTCGGCAAGTTCCAAACTGTTCAACGGTCAATTTAGGACGCATCAACCACAATAGACAATGAACGAAATATTTAATTCAAACTTGGTAGCAAGCCTGTTTCAGAAACTATGCAATACAAAGTACAACTTGAACAACCAGAATGGTTAACAAAAAGAAAGCAAATACTAAATAGAGATTCGCATAGATGTGTCGAATGTTCGAATCAATCTTATCAACAAGCTTTTAGCAGTGGATTAATATTTAATAATAGACAATATGAAAAAATACTGAAATCCGTCTTACACAATGAAAATTTCATTGTCAATATTTGGGACATGAGAGAAAACAGAATTCAAACTGCATTCATCAAACGCGAAAATTTTAATCCCGACAAGAGTTATGTTGCCTTTTACGAACTTTCAGGTAAATATGCCAATATCGTGGGGCTAAAGAATATTTTAGATGAAAGAATAGAATTATCTCCGAGCATACTTGACATTGTAAGACTAGGAATAAAAGGGAGGGTTACCAATCGGACGTTCGATAGTGTTTATGAGATAATCTCGCCCAATGACACTTGGAATTATATAAAAGGACTACATGTCCATCATACATACTATCAAGAGGGAAAATTAGCTTGGCAATATGACCAATCAGCTTTGCAGACGTTATGTTGGGTATGTCATGAAAAATTACATAAGAACAAAACCGTTCCGGTTTTGGACTCTAACGGTAATGCCATAGGGTTGTATACTAACTGTAAGAGATGTGCTGGAGCAGGGTATTTCCCAGAGTTTTATTATGTCAACTCTGGCATATGCTTTCGTTGCGATGGGAACAGATTTGAAGAGTTGCGGCCTAATCGCTGAACGCCAACATGAGGTTTTCTGAAGACGCAAATCATTTATATAATTTTAATATGTATGCTTTTGGAAAACACTTACCCCCGTTTCACTAACCGATTATGAAATAGAGTGTGACCAGTCATATCACGATCCCTCCTCCGATTCCGGCGAACTAAAAAAATCCGCCGGATGTACGCCCAGCACTTTGGCAAACAGGTACACAAAGCTGATACTGGTATTTATTTCTCCCCGTTCGATACGACCTACCTGCGATAATTGCAGTTCCGTTTCGTATGCCAGATCTTCCTGGGATACACCTTTCTGCTTCCGTATCTCCCGGAGCCGGCGGCCAAATGCCCTGATACCTTCCTCATCTCTGTGATACCTTTTACGCACAGGTCAAAGTGAGCAATAAAGGGCAGAATAAATTAACGCAAATTTGCGCTATTCCGGAAAATTCTATTATCTTCGTCCGAGTTATACATAATCATCAAAAAAATTACATGCAGTTATCTTATGCAAAATAAATTCCCCCTGCTATTTGCACTGTTACTGCTACTCTCTGTAGCGACCGGCTACGCACAAGACGTTATCAGGATGAAAGATGGCTCAAAAATGAAAGTCCGAATTGTAGAGATCACCGGTACAGAAATCAAATTCTACAAGATCGGCAGCACTGATCTGAATACTTACTTCGTTGACAAAAAAGATGCCGCTGGGATTCAATATGAAAATGGGGATGTGACTACGTTCAAATTTGAAGAAGAAGATGTAGAAGATAACGATGTTGCCGTACAGGATAATAAATCCGGGGGCTTTTATGATCAACCGTATCAACGAAGGAATAATGGAACTTTTGGTAAGTCTGTAGGCATCCTGAATATAGGTTATGGATTTGGTGTAACGCAGCTTTCGTTAAAAGATCCGGACTGGTATCTGACCACCTGGGCACTGAACCGGGAAAAGGCTTGGATTATTCTATCTAAAGTATGAGCAGGCTATATCAAATGATGTTGGCATCGGGCTAACTTTATCCTATGCCCGGTATCGGGAGCGTGTAGAAACGTGGGATTGGAATGATTACGCAATGCAGACAGTATATTATAATGATGATGTCCATTTTTTTCAGGGATCGGTAACAGCCAACTATCATTTCAACAAGTTGATACCGGTACGCAATCTTGATGTTTACACTGCGATTGGAATCAGCGTCAGAACATTTCTATTAACTACACAAGGGCCTTATACAGAGTACGACGGTTACAAGAGAACAAAACCCGGTTTTGTTGCGAGAGTTGGGGTAAGATATTATTTGACGAACGCTTTCGGATTGTACGGGGATTTTGGGTATGATGGCCTGAGTGCTGCAAATCTGGGTATATCATTCGGCTTTGGCAGAGGCGGCATATCATTTTAAAACGTGATCAAAGTTAAAACTAAAAACATTCTACATTTTATGGCAAATTCAACAAGCATGAAAAACATTCATCAACCCTTGTTGCTCCTGGGCATCCTGGTGTTGCTTAGCACAAGTTCCATACAAGCTCAAAGCATCGCACCGCAATCTGTAAATACGGCAGGAGCAAAAATGACGCAAGCTAACGGCTCTTTAAATTTTACTGTTGGAGAATTAGTCGTATTAACGTTTAGCGACAGTGACGGAAATACACTCGGCGGAGGATTCACTTCAGGCTCGACCACATCTGCCATATCTACCGCAAGTATTTTAGAGCCTGATCCGCAATGGTTACATGTAAAAGTATATCCAAACCCGACATCGGGTTTATTGACAGTTGCCGTACAGGAAATGAAAATACCACAGCTTACATTGGAGGTTTACGATGTAAATGGGAAAATCGTCATGACGAAAAAACATACGGATGCTACATCTAACGACATTACCATAAATACCTCGTCCTGGGTAAGTGGTATTTATTTCCTGAATCTCAAGAACAACAATCAAGTAATCGGAACCTATAAAATCATTAAAGAATAATTCAAAAACGAAACAATGAAAAGAATAACCTTACTTACTACTTTGATCGTCGTATTATTAACCGGCGCACGCGCACAAGTACCGCCACAGGCATTTAATTACAGTGCAATAGCACGAAATGCATCAGGAGAACCAATTGCTATGTCAACAATTGGAATACAAATCAGTATTCTGGAAAATTCTACAGTTGGGAATATTGTTTACTCCGAAAATCATTTTGTAAACACCGATTCGTTCGGATTGTTTAATTTGATCATCGGCACCGGGGCTGTTCAATCCGGGCTTATGTCCCACATAGATTGGGCAGGCGATAATCATTACCTCAAAGTGGGTATGGACATTGCCGGTGGTACGAACTTCAAGACGATGGGCGTAACGCAATTCTTAAGTGTACCCTATGCGCTTCATGCAAGGACTGCTGATTCTGTTACAGGCACAATACCCGGCGTGGTTCTTCAGGCCGGATCAAATGTAACCATTACCGGAACAGGAACAACGGCCGATCCATACATTGTAAATGCTATTGCGCAAAACAACCTCAATAGCCCTACTGTCCAGACCGGGCAGGCAACAAATATACAGCCCCTTTCTGCAAGAATTTCGGGTACGGTTAATGCGAACGGCCTCATGTCAAATGTGTCTTTTGAGTATGGCAAGACTACCAGTTATGGGGCATCAGCAACGCCATCTCCCGCTATAGCTACTGGTAATTCAACAACAAACTTTTCTGTAAACCTTAGCAATTTGTCACCAGGCACTATTTATCATTACAGGATTAACGCACAGAACGCGGTAAATGTCAGCTACGGGAACGATATGAGTTTCACAACACCAGCAACGGCTCCTACCATAGACACAAATAACGTATATGCGTTTGATACATTATCTCCCAACAATACAAGGATTCTCCGATTTGCAGCAACTGTAAATGCGCACGGCATCCCTACAACAGTTACATTTGAGTATGGGACAACATCAAGTCTTGGTAATTCCATATCAGCATCCCCCATATCATCTCTGAATCCTACAGGGGTATCTGTATTTGCCACTATTCCAAACACACCAAACACGACCTATTTCTATAGAGTGAACGCAGTAAATTCGGTGGGGACAACATCTCGTGGTGGATACTTCTATACGACCCGACCATAGGAATGTCAAGTAATGCCATATTGGGTACATAAAAAAACAGAATCAGGAGTTTGATCTTTAAAATAAAAAAAACAATGAAAAGACTATTAACCATTACAATGTTACTCATAATATGCAACAGCGCACGGGCGCAGATTACTTTGGAGCATACAATGCCCATAAATATAGTAACCGAGTTTGGATTTTATAATAATTTTTCCAAATCAGGGTGGAAATACGTAGTAGCTGAGTCCTCCATTCCGGATGTTTATGGCACATATACCCTTACCACAATTAAGATTTATAATCTTGACTATTCTCTTTGGAAGTCAATTGCTATTCCACAACGTCCTAATTACTTAGCATTCTTGCACGAATGGATAGACGGAGAAAGTGAATATCATCGGTTGTCGGAGGAATTATTCGACAATGATGGCAGTAACATTGAAATGACTATACGTTATTCATATGACTATTTTAACTCTCCTCCACCTACACCAAGCACAAAAATACTGAGGTATGACATTATTGATGAAAGAGGACAAATAAGAATGTCTATTGATGATAATTTGTCTTTCACATATGCAGGAGAGGGTAAATACAAACTACACACATACTATCCAGATATTAACCAACCTACGGAATTAAGAATCTATTCGCTTCCCGGCACGTTGCCATGCGACGAATGCTCTACTTCTAATACTGGCAACAAACCAATAAGCAGTGACGGAATGCAGGGGTTCATGCTTTCTGATCCGGCTCCTAATCCTTCCGGTAAGGAAACAAGCATTGCATATCGCCTGCCACAGTCAACGCCGGGCAGCAAACTTCTATTGTTTGATGTTAATGGCGCGGTGCTTCGGTCGTATCCTTTACATGATTCAAACGGGTCGCTTCAGATTGATGTATCTACATTACCACCCGGTCATTATTTCTACCAGATAAAAACTGCTGTTGGTAACTCTTCGGCAAAGAAAATGCTTGTAATAAAATAAACCGGGGAAGCCGAAAACGGATCAGAGTAGGCATGTGAATAAAAATTCAAAAAAATGACTAAAAATGAAGCACTACAAATGTTGGAAGAGTACACATTTCATTTTCCGGAAAGGGAATATCATTTTAAAACCGATAACAAAGTAGAAGTTAAAGATCTGACAAGGAACATCTGGCTTTATGGAACGTATGAACTAAGCGAGGAAAAGGATGATGTTAAGGTGAATTTTTCCTTACAGAATGGAGAGGCATTAGACAGTATATTTGCTAAAGACTTCTCCAAGAACTCTAAGAATATCAATTAACTTTTCTTTCGAATGTAAATGCTTATCCTGCGACCGGGGTAAGCATTTTTCTTTATGCACGTTTATATCTTCATGATCCCAACACCACCGAATCAGCATCCGTTTCAGGTGTAAGAACAGGAATCACAAACAATATAAAACTAAACATAATTTTTCCGCCGCCCCAAAAAATGACACCTGCTTTTTAAAGTAAAATATATACATCTGTTTAGCGACCACCCCCGGTCTTTAGCCCTATGCGGATGATGCCCGCCGGGATACCCCCGGTTGGTTATTTATTCACCCATAAAAATTATAGTATGGTAACTGTAGAAAATTATCATCTGCGGGACTGGATATTCCGGACAAACTGAGCCACGTTCCGGTGAAAGTGAGCCACCGTATTTTGTGGCATTGAAGTTTTGTAAAATTAATGGTTTTTAAGTTTTCTCAATGAGTCTCCCTGCAAGTTTATTCTATGTGCGTCTGCTGTCAGTCTGTCACAGATTGCATCGGCGAGTGTTGGCTCATTAATATACTCGTACCATTTAGCTACGGGCAGCTGCGCTGAGATGATCGTGCTTCCTTTCGCATACCTGTCTTCGAGGATCTGAAGCAGAGTGATCTTCATATCATGAGTGAGCGGCTGCAAGCCGAAATCATCAATGATGAGCAGTGGCATTTTTGCAATCTGGTTGATCCATTTGATATAGGTGCCGTCGAGCCTGGATAAGGTAAGCTGTTCAATAAACCGGTTCATGGCGTAATACACCGTTTTGTATCCACGGACGCAGGCCTGCCTGCCTAAAGCACATGCCAGGTAGGATTTTCCTGAGCCGGTGGCCCCATTGATAAGTACGTTTTCCCCCTTATCGATAAAGCTGCAGTCTCCCAGTTGTATGAGCTGTTCGGTTGTAATGCCTCTGCCGGGCTTGCAATGAACCTGCTCCAGATGGGCCGTGTAACGAAGTCTTGCCAGCCGCAGGTATAGGTCTGTACGTTGTATCACCCTGCGGGAAGCTTCTGCTTCAGTAAGCATGGCCAGCAT
>CAZGPG010000055.1:0-5724 GCA_964527735.1 uncultured Chitinophagaceae bacterium
AACCCCACGCCCCAGGGCCTGCGCTGGACGGTCGGCATGACGGTCGAGCGGATGCCGGCGGCGCTACCGAAGGAGCTGACCACGGAGTAGGGGGCGACGCGTGCGCGACCGTTCCTTCGCTCAGCCCCAGACTGGCGCTGTCTTGGAATCGAAGATGTGGACCTTGCACTTGAATTTGTGCGCGATCTGTTCGATGCGCGCCTTGTCTTCGTCAGAATGCGCGCCGATGTACACGCTCCAGAGCCGCTCTTCCTTCCTACGCCGTGCCGCCTTGTTGATCGCGTCGACGATGTGCAGGTCTTGGTCGCCAAACCGAAACCCGAACGTCACAAGGGAGCCGCTGGCCTCGCACAACCGTTCATAGCAGTACGTCAGATACCGGTTGTGCATGATGTGGGTGAGCTTCTGGTGGCCGTCGCCAGCGGCAACGAAGATCGGATACTCGCCGTTGTTCATCCGGGCACTGATCTTGTGCAGCAAGTAGTTGTAGGCGTCGTACTCCTCCTTGACGATTGCAATGCCATCATCGAAGAAGGGTAGTGCACCATGGAGGTAGAAGACGTTCTGCTCCTTGCGGTTCTTGCCCCAGTAGAGCTCTGACCATTCCGGCTCTTCGCCCTTTTCCACCTCGTCAAGGTTCTCAAGCTCGCGTCCGCAGCCGTCGACGTGTTTGAGGATGCCGTTGTTGCGCATCAGGACCCAGTACAAGAGGAGGTCGTAGTTCGACGAGAAGATGCTGCCGCCTGAGTCGAGAAAGGCCTTCAGGAACGCCGCACACGCCTTGCTCTGGTGTTCGGGAATCGTGAACACGTGTTCGGGGTGAAGCGCCTTGACGGCGTCGAGCAGGGCGGTCTTGAGCTTGGCGCTCGCAGCGTCGACGCGCTTCTTCAGGTCAGGCTGTCCGCCGAACGCACCGACGAGCGCGGAGAAGGTGTCGAGATACTGCATGAGGACTTCGAAGTTCTTCGTTTCGATCACGCTCAGCACAGCGGTGAGGTCCGCGTCGTCGAGGTCCTCGATGAAGTTGTACAAGGCGTTGTACGAGAAGATCTTCGGGTCATACGCGATACTGAAGCCGTTGCCGACGAGCAGGTGGAAAGGTCGCTTCGTGTTCCTTTTGATCGACGCGACCACGTCATCGAACGTTTCCAGCTTCATCGTGTGAGGCCCTCTTCCCCGCGCGGGCAGAATAGCAGAGGCGGTGCAGCCGTCCAGTGTCAAGGCCGAGAGTGACTGCCAGGCACTAAGGATGAGCGGCGCTGTATCATCTGTCGCATGGCAAGATGCACCGCCCCGGTCAGGGGTCATCGGTCTGCTAGCGCCAGAGCAGAATGCCCTGCATGCGGCGGGCGCTATGGCGGTTACAGCCGTAGCTATAGCCCATACTCTTCCCCGTCCTACTCTTACTCTCAGAGCAGCGTGAGCGGCCGGACGAGCGGAGGCAGTTCAGGCGGCGGCGCAAGGCCCAGATGGTCGCGTGCGGGTTCCGCGCTCGTGTACACACCATCCGAGGTGCGAGCGCTCACACCGATCCGCGAAAGCATCGAGACGCAGATACGGCTACCGGACATTCGTGACGTGTTTCTCTGTCACGCGTGGGACGATCGCCAGGGTGTCGCCAAAGAACTGCACGACCTGCTTGAGTCGCGTGGTGTCCGGGTCTGGTTCAGCGAGAAGGACGTCGCCCTTGGCACCTCTTTGCTCCGCGAGATTGACAAGGGGTTGGCGAAGTCCCGGATTGGCATCGTATTGGTGACACCTGCGCTGCTGATCCGCCTGAAGGCTGAAGGCATCGCCGACAAGGAGTTGTCAGCGCTCCTGGCGCGAGACCTGCTCGTCCCGATCGTCCATGGGACGACCTACGAGGCGCTTCGAGACGTGAGTCCCTTGCTCGGGTCGCGTTCAGGGCTCAGTACCGCAGAGAACCCTATGACGGATGTAGCGGGCAAGCTGGCGGAGCTGGTCGCCCTGGCTACGTAGCGGGGCAGTCTTCGTCCATGACGGGCGAGGGAAGACCCCAGGACATCACGCCGCGCCGCGCACGAGCCAGTTGCGGAATCGTCAAGTGCGGGGAGCCAATCCCACTGCTTACGTCCCCTCGCGGGGCACAGGTCGGCAACTGGCTTCACTTGGCCAGTACGCTGTGCCGCATGCCGACCAGGCGGAACGTCCAGAGCCTGCACGGTGCGCTCGCCGCCCGTTTCCTGGATCTGGACAGACGCCTCGTTCAGGCGGTGGAGGTCCTGAGCGTGCCACTTGTCGCCAACCCCACGTCCGGGACCGACTGCTGCTACTTCCAGTGCCACGGCATGGATGTGGCCGCTCGGAGAGGCGCCGTGGGCCAAGGATCGTCCAGCAGTTCCCCGATGGGGTCCGTGCCCTTCAGGAAGTCGGTGGCCCATTCAAGCCACTGTTCTGCGCGAGCATCGACTGAACCGCTGCGGATGCGTGCCTCGACGGACTGTACGAACGCGATCCGGCGCTGATATCGGGACCATCGGGCAACGGCCGTCGCGAGTTGGCGCCGCCGGAGCGCTTCAGAATCCCGCTCCTGCTGGGCGAGTCGCTGCTCGTGCTCATGAACCTCCCACCGAGCCTGCCGTTCGGCATGGAGGGCCCGCTCGTGCTTGACGAGCAGGGCGCGTCGAACAAGGCTCGCGACGAACCGATTCAGCGCGTCCTCGACTCGCCGCGATGGACTATCGGCGACACCAGCATTCTGATAGCTCGACCCGATCCGGAGCATCAAGCGTCCAGACGGCTCGAGATCGACGGAGGTGCCGTAGGTACGCTTGACACGCACCTGCTTCAGGCGCTCGATCAACGCGATCTGAATGGGCTCGTCCAGTACGGTAGCAACCGTCTCCCCGTTCTCGGATATCCGCACCGTGAAGCCGCGACGTTCGAATGCCGAGAACAGCGCCTGCATGATGCGCGACGCGCGTGCCACCGATGCCTTCGAGACGGCGATGTCCAGATCACCCTTACCCGGCTTCACCAGCTTCGCTTGATATCGATCCTGCCATCGCACCACGCCGTGTTTCGAGGCTTCTCGAGCCGCCCGGTGGATTGCGGCCACCGCCTGCCTGATCAGCGGATGCGAGATGGGAAGGTCGTCCGGCACCACAATGCGCCACGCCGGGTCCTTCTCCCGAGCCACTTCCGGCGGGTCGCTCGGACGCTGCGTCTCGACATCGCTCGAGTGGAAGACGAGCTCGGTCTCGGCTCCACCGGGAGGTAACGCTTTCGGGCGTACGGCGCGGCCATGGTGCTTCTTGGCCCACCAGCCACGTGGCGGCACGGGGATGTCACGGCGCTCGCACAGCTTGGCCAGCCCGCGGTCGGATAGGCCGAGCCGCTTGGCGATGTGCACCATCGGCTCTGTCCACACCTGTTCGTAGAGTTCCTCACGCGTGAGCGCGATGCGTGTCCTGGACATCTCGGGATTCTAGAGGCCCCTTCGACTGCTCGCTACCGCCACCGGTCTCGCTGGAACCGTTACGCCCGAACGGGTGGAGGCATTTGTCCGCGATCTCCCGGTGAACGCGCCGTGGGGGGGGCGTCGGGCCGAAGACCGCCGTTGGCATTGGGCACGGAATACAATCACCCGACGGAGATGATGAGGGATTTCTCAAGGGTGCAGCGCCGCGGATCGCGGGCGCGTCACGTGGCAGCCGCAGCCAGACGATGCTTCGATGCCAGCGCGTTCGACGGATCGAGACACGTCTGACCGAGGACTGACGGTGCTGATTCCAGAGAAGCCGAAGATCTATCACATCGTGCACGTCGATCGCCTTCCGTCGATCATCGCGGCGGACGGCCTGCTCAGCGATGCGGAGATGGGGGCTCGATCGGAGAGCGGCACGATCATCGGGATGACCGACATCAAGCGGCGTCGTCTCACGGAGTTGACACTGGCGTCCCATCCGCACCTCCATGTCGGCGAGTGTGTGCCGTTCTACTTCTGTCCACGGTCCGTGATGTTGTACCTGCTCTGGCAGGCGAACCATCCCAGCCTGGCCTACCGAGGGGGCGAGGCCCCGATCCTCCACCTCGAGGCGGACCTGCTGGAGACGGTCGGATGGGCAGAGAGCGAAGGCCTTCGATGGGCGTTCACGCTGTCGAACGCAGGTGCCAGGTACTTCGAGGATCGTGGAAGCCTCGAGCAGTTGGGCGACATCAACTGGGACGCGGTCGCTGCCAGGAAGTGGTCTGGGCCAGGCATCCCGGCTTCAGTCAAGGACGGCAAGCAGGCCGAGTTCCTGGTGGAACACCGCTTCCCGTGGCGGCTCGTCGAGAGGATTGGCGTTCGTTCCCGCGAGGTGGCTCAGCTGGTCGCGAATGCCCTCAGCGGGTGCGCGCATCGACCGTCAACCGAGATTCGCCAGGACTGGTACTATGGAGGGTAGGCTAGCAATGTTGGACTTCCGGACCGGCGACATCCTTCGGGCTGATGCCGAGGCCCTCGTGAACACCGTCAACTGTGTCGGCATCATGGGGCGTGGGGTCGCGCTGCAATTCAAGAAGGCCTTTCCCGAGAACTTCAAGGCGTACGAGACCGCCTGCAGCCGGCAGGACGTGCAGCCCGGACGGATGTTCGTCTACGAGACCGGGTACGTGGGGAATCCGAGGTTCATCATCAACTTCCCCACCAAGCGCCACTGGCGCGGCAAGAGCCGCATGGAGGACATCGACGCCGGCCTGCGCGCCTTGACGGACGTGATCAAGGAACGACAGATCAGGTCAGTGGCGATCCCCCCGCTTGGAAGCGGCCTGGGTGGCCTGCACTGGCCGGATGTCCGCCGACGAATCGAGCAGTTCGCACAGACACTTCCCGACGTGTCGTTCACGGTCTTCGAGCCCCGCGGCGAGGGACCTGCCGCGAGCGTAGCGCTGCAGGCTGGTGCCCCGCCGAAGATGACGGCCGGACGGGCGGCATTGATTGGCCTGATGCGCCAGTACCTCGGCGGCTTGCTCGACCCGTTCGTCACGCTCCTCGAAGTTCACAAGCTCATGTATTTCATGCAGGAAGCCGGCGAGCCACTCAAACTGCGCTACGTGAAGGCGCCCTATGGCCCGTATGCCGAAAATCTCCCGCATGTGCTGCGAGCGATCGACGGCTACTTCGTTGCCGGCTACGGCGATGGAGGAGAGGCTCCGGGAAAGGCACTCAGCCTCGTCCCGGGTGCCGTTGAGGAGGCTGAGAGCTTCCTGGCGACCAATGCCGACGTGCAGGCGCGATTCGCGCGCGTGGCTGAACTCGTCGAGGGTTTCGAGACGCCCTTCGGCCTGGAACTCCTGTCGACCGTCCATTGGGTGTCTCATCACGAAAGCGTCGACCGCCCCGATGATCTTGCTCGTGCTGTCTATGCGTGGGCGGATCGAAAGAAGCAGTTCACGGTGCGGCAGATCGAACTCGCCTCTCGGGTTCTGGCGCAGAAGGGCTGGTTGGCGCTTGCGCGAAGCAGCTAGACGGCGCGGCGTCGCGGCTTCACTGGCAGGCTGGGGCCAAGGGACAAGTGCCCAAATAGTGCCAAACCTGGAGGAGAAGCGGGAGGAGTGGGGAGGACGGCAGAGCACGAATCGGAGCGCCGCAACCGCTTGCTCATCAAGCGGTTAGAACCAGAAGTCCAGCGCCATCAGCCACTTGCGAAAACGCTTGGCTCCGAGTTCGAATCCCTGCCTCCCAGCCAGCCTAACGCCTTGTCGCTGAGAGACTTGCAG
>CAZGPG010000056.1:0-5655 GCA_964527735.1 uncultured Chitinophagaceae bacterium
GGGTGAGGTTCAGGTCCGGATCGGTCAGGGTCAGGTCGTGGAGGGTGACATTGCCGGTGTTTTCGATCCGGAAGGTGTAGGTCAGGGTGCCAGGCGTATTGATCTCGGTGGGAGCAACCGACTTCTGGAGATCGATTGCCGGAGCCTGGATCACCGTCACGCTGGCGCTCGCCTGGCTGGAGGTGATCTGATCGCTCGTTACCTGCGCGGTATGCACCATCGCATCACCTGCATCAATGTCATCCTGGGTGACCTGTTGAAGCACCGAACAGGTCACAGGGCCGGAACCCACCGCCAGGGTGGTTGGCAGCGATTGGACGCCTTCCGCCGGGTCGCAGTCCACCAGGGCGAGATTGATCGAGGGATCGTTCAGCATTACGTTGGTGAGTGTGAGGTTGCCCGTGTTCTGGAACGTGAAGGTGTGGGTCACCGAACCGGGGGTGTTGACCGTTGCTGGCTCCACCGCCCTCGCCAGCACCAGGCCCGGCTTCTGCACGATCGTCACCGTCGCGCTCGACACGTTCGAATCCACCTGGTCGCTGGAGACGTGGGCGGTGTTGGTGATGGCGGTTCCGGCGTCAATCTGATCCTGGCTGACCGCATGGGGCACGGTGCAGGTGACCGTTTCCCCGGCAGCCAACGTATCCGGCACACCCTGCACACCGGCGGCCGGGTCACAGTCGACGGCATCGAGATCCACGAGCGAATCGACCAGGGACACACCCGTGATGCTGGCACCACCGCCGTTGGTGATGACGAAGGTGAAGGTGATCTCACCCGGCGCAGCCATCGTCTGCGGTTGCACGGACTTGACGAGACTCAGCCCATCAACCGGCGCGATGGTCACAGTGGCTGAGGCGGTATTGGAGGTGGCCTGTGTGCTGGTGACCAGAGCAGAGTTGGTAATCGGTTGCCGGGCGTCGATCTGCGTTTGGCTGACCTCGTACGACACGGTACAGGTCAGGTCAGGCGACCCCACGGCCAGGGTGGACGGCAACGCCTGCACCCCGGTGGCCGGATCGCAGTCCAACTGCGCGATGTCGAGCTGGGGATCCTGCAGTGCCAGATTCGTCAGGGTGACGTTGCCGGTGTTCTCGATCGTGAACGTGTAGGTCACGTTTCCGGCAGCATCGATGGTTGCTGGCTCGACGGCTTTGGCCAGTGTCAGCCCGGGCCTCTGCACGATCGTCACCGTGGCCGTCGACTCGTCCGAGTCCACCTGGTCACTGGTGACCCGCGCAGTATTGGCAATGGCCGTGCCCGCATCGATCGCATCCTGCCCGATGTGGACGGTCGCCGTGCAGGTAACCGGATCGGATCCAGCAGCGAGAGTGGTTGGTAGCTCCTGAACTCCCGTAGCCGGATTGCAATCCAGCGTTGCTGGATCGATCGCCGGATCCAGCAGTTCCAGCCCGGTCACGGTCGTGTTGCCGCCATTTTCGACGACGAACGTGTAGGTCACATCACCGGGAGCGTCCAGCGTGGCCGGTTCAACCGTCTTCGTCAGGGCAAGACTCTTCCGCTGGACGATGGTGACCGTCGCGGTCGCTTCATTGGAATCGGCCTGGTCCGTGGTGACCTGGGCGGTGTTCACGATCGCCGTTCCGGCATCGATCTGAGTGGATTCGATGGTGCCAGGCAAGACGCAGGTGACGGGGTCTGACCCGACCGCCAGCGTGGTTGGCAGCGCCTGGGCATCATCGGTTGCCAGGTCGCAATCGAGGCCGGACAGGTTCATACCGACGTCGACCAGCACCACGTTCGTCAGCGTGACGTTGCCCGTGTTCTGGATCGTGAAGGTGTACGCAATCGGTCCTGGCGCATCGACCGACGTTGGTTCGACGCGCTTGCCCAGGGTGAGGGCTGGCCGTTGGGTGATCGAGACGGTTGCGCTACCGGTATTGGAATCAGTCTGGTCGCTGGTGACCTGAGCGGTGCTGGTGATGGCCATCCCACCATCAATCATGGCCTGATCGATGGTGAATGGCACGGTGCAGGTGATCGATGCTCCAGCCGCGAGAGAGGTCGGGAGCCCCTGAACACCACTCGTCTCCGAATTGCAGTCGACAGCATCGAGGTCGACCAGTGAATCGATCAGCGCGAGCCCGGTGGCACTGGCACTGCCCTGGTTGTGAATCACGAAGGTGAACGTCACGTCACCCGGTGCGTCCACGGTGGTTGGAGTCACCGACGTCACGAGACTGAGGCCATCGGTGGGAACGACGGTGATGGTGGTGGAGCTCTCGGTGGAGTTCGCCTGATCGCTGGTGACCTGGGCGGTGTTGGTGATCGGCTGACGAGCGTCGATCTGGGCCTGGCTGACCGTGTAGGGGGCCGTGCAGGTGATGGCATCGGAGCCCACCGCGAGGGTGCTCGGCAGTGGTTGCACGCCGTCGGCCGGGCCGCAGTCCAGTTGGGCGAGGTCGATGCGGGGATCGATCAACGCGAGGTTCGTCAGGGTGACGTTGCCCATGTTCTGGATGGAGAAGGTGTAGGTGATCGTCTGTGGGGCGCTGACTGTCGTCTGGCTGGCGGATTTGTGCAGCGTCAGTGACGGCGTCTGGGTGATGGTGACGGTGGCACTGCTGCTGGAACTGATGGTGGCATCGGCCGGTGTGCGGGCCGAGACGGTGGCGGTATTGACGACCGGGTCTCCGGCGTCGATCTGCCCCTGTCCCACCTCGACGGCAGTCGTGCAGGTGACGACGGCATGCGGCGCAAGTGTGGCCGGGAGCGGCTGCGCACCATCCTGTCCGGCATCGCAGTCGAGCGAGGTGAGGTTCAGGTCCGGATCGGCCAGGGTCAGGTCGTGGAGGGTGACATTGCCGGTGTTTTCGATCCGGAAGGTGTAGGTCAGGGTGCCAGGCGTATTGATCTCGGTGGGAGCAACCGACTTCTGGAGATCGATTGCCGGAGCCTGGATCACCGTCACGCTGGCGCTCGCCTGGCTGGAGGTGATCTGATCGCTCGTTACCTGCGCGGTATGCACCATCGCATCACCTGCATCAATGTCATCCTGGGTGACCTGTTGAAGCACCGAACAGGTCACAGGGCCGGAACCCACCGCCAGGGTGGTTGGCAGCGATTGGACGCCTTCCGCCGGGTCGCAGTCCACCAGGGCGAGATTGATCGAGGGATCGTTCAGCATTACGTTGGTGAGTGTGAGGTTGCCCGTGTTCTGGAACGTGAAGGTGTGGGTCACCGAACCGGGGGTGTTGACCGTTGCTGGCTCCACCGCCCTCGCCAGCACCAGGCCCGGCTTCTGCACGATCGTCACCGTCGCGCTCGACACGTTCGAATCCACCTGGTCGCTGGAGACGTGGGCGGTGTTGGTGATGGCGGTTCCGGCGTCAATCTGATCCTGGCTGACCGCATGGGGCACGGTGCAGGTGACCGTTTCCCCGGCAGCCAACGTATCCGGCACACCCTGCACACCGGCGGCCGGGTCACAGTCGACGGCATCGAGATCCACGAGCGAATCGACCAGGGACACACCCGTGATGCTGGCACCACCGCCGTTGGTGATGACGAAGGTGAAGGTGATCTCACCCGGCGCAGCCATCGTCTGCGGTTGCACGGACTTGACGAGACTCAGCCCATCAACCGGCGCGATGGTCACAGTGGCTGAGGCGGTATTGGAGGTGGCCTGTGTGCTGGTGACCAGAGCAGAGTTGGTAATCGGTTGCCGGGCGTCGATCTGCGTTTGGCTGACCTCGTACGACACGGTACAGGTCAGGTCAGGCGACCCCACGGCCAGGGTGGACGGCAACGCCTGCACCCCGGTGGCCGGATCGCAGTCCAACTGCGCGATGTCGAGCTGGGGATCCTGCAGTGCCAGATTCGTCAGGGTGACGTTGCCGGTGTTCTCGATCGTGAACGTGTAGGTCACGTTTCCGGCAGCATCGATGGTTGCTGGCTCGACGGCTTTGGCCAGTGTCAGCCCGGGCCTCTGCACGATCGTCACCGTGGCCGTCGACTCGTCCGAGTCCACCTGGTCACTGGTGACCCGCGCAGTATTGGCAATGGCCGTGCCCGCATCGATCGCATCCTGCCCGATGTGGACGGTCGCCGTGCAGGTAACCGGATCGGATCCAGCAGCGAGAGTGGTTGGTAGCTCCTGAACTCCCGTAGCCGGATTGCAATCCAGCGTTGCTGGATCGATCGCCGGATCCAGCAGTTCCAGCCCGGTCACGGTCGTGTTGCCGCCATTTTCGACGACGAACGTGTAGGTCACATCACCGGGAGCGTCCAGCGTGGCCGGTTCAACCGTCTTCGTCAGGGCAAGACTCTTCCGCTGGACGATGGTGACCGTCGCGGTCGCTTCATTGGAATCGGCCTGGTCCGTGGTGACCTGGGCGGTGTTCACGATCGCCGTTCCGGCATCGATCTGAGTGGATTCGATGGTGCCAGGCAAGACGCAGGTGACGGGGTCTGACCCGACCGCCAGCGTGGTTGGCAGCGCCTGGGCATCATCGGTTGCCAGGTCGCAATCGAGGCCGGACAGGTTCATACCGACGTCGACCAGCACCACGTTCGTCAGCGTGACGTTGCCCGTGTTCTGGATCGTGAAGGTGTACGCAATCGGTCCTGGCGCATCGACCGACGTTGGTTCGACGCGCTTGCCCAGGGTGAGGGCTGGCCGTTGGGTGATCGAGACGGTTGCGCTACCGGTATTGGAATCAGTCTGGTCGCTGGTGACCTGAGCGGTGCTGGTGATGGCCATCCCACCATCAATCATGGCCTGATCGATGGTGAATGGCACGGTGCAGGTGATCGATGCTCCAGCCGCGAGAGAGGTCGGGAGCCCCTGAACACCACTCGTCTCCGAATTGCAGTCGACAGCATCGAGGTCGACCAGTGAATCGATCAGCGCGAGCCCGGTGGCACTGGCACTGCCCTGGTTGTGAATCACGAAGGTGAACGTCACGTCACCCGGTGCGTCCACGGTGGTTGGAGTCACCGACGTCACGAGACTGAGGCCATCGGTGGGAACGACGGTGATGGTGGTGGAGCTCTCGGTGGAGTTCGCCTGATCGCTGGTGACCTGGGCGGTGTTGGTGATCGGCTGACGAGCGTCGATCTGGGCCTGGCTGACCGTGTAGGGGGCCGTGCAGGTGATGGCATCGGAGCCCACCGCGAGGGTGCTCGGCAGTGGTTGCACGCCGTCGGCCGGGCCGCAGTCCAGTTGGGCGAGGTCGATGCGGGGATCGATCAACGCGAGGTTCGTCAGGGTGACGTTGCCCATGTTCTGGATGGAGAAGGTGTAGGTGATCGTCTGTGGGGCGCTGACTGTCGTCTGGCTGGCGGATTTGTGCAGCGTCAGTGACGGCGTCTGGGTGATGGTGACGGTGGCACTGCTGCTGGAACTGATGGTGGCATCGGCCGGTGTGCGGGCCGAGACGGTGGCGGTATTGACGACCGGGTCTCCGGCGTCGATCTGCCCCTGTCCCACCTCGACGGCAGTCGTGCAGGTGACGACGGCATGCGGCGCAAGTGTGGCCGGGAGCGGCTGCGCACCATCCTGTCCGGCATCGCAGTCGAGCGAGGTGAGGTTCAGGTCCGGATCGGCCAGGGCCAGGTCGTGGAGGGTGATATTGCCGGTGTTTTCGATCCGGAAGGTGTAGGTGAGGGTGCCCGGGGTCGTGATGGTCTCGG
>CAZGPG010000057.1:0-5625 GCA_964527735.1 uncultured Chitinophagaceae bacterium
CTGGCTTTCTTTCCCGGTTTTCTCTTCGGCTACCTGATGTACGGATCCATGCATTATGCGATACATGCTTTTGTCCCGCCGAAGTTCCTGAAAGCGCTCTGGCGTAATCACCATTTGCATCACTACAAAGAACCCGGGAAAGGTTTCGGGGTAAGCTCGGTGTTGTGGGATATCGTGTTCAGAACCGTACCGAAGAAACAGTAGGGGCGAATAATCATTCGCCCTCTATGTGGGAATATTGTGTAGTGCAGGGCGAATGATTATTCGCCCCTACGTATCCTGCATTTCATTCCTCATTCCTTACCCCTATTTAATCACCACCTGTACCGTATGCCTTGTTTTCTGCTCCAGCAGAATATATTTCCCTTTCGTCAGGTCGAATAATATTTCAGGCGTGTAGTGACGAATGGTCAAAAGGCTTACATTCTCATTCCTGAAAACCCGGTAATCCTGTTGTAGCTCCCCGATCAGCGCCTCGATCTGTTCATCCCGGTCATCAATACATGCTACAAAGCTGATCGCGGCATTCTGGATCAGGTTGATCTTGATCCTCAGATCGTGGAATATCTTGTAGAGCCGGCTGAGATTATCCTCTGTAATGAATGAAAAGTCTTTTGTTGTGACCTGCAGAAGCGCCTGCTGTTGCTTCAGCACGATCAGCGGCGGATAAAATATACTGTTGACCTCATTCCTTATCTCCGTGCCCTTGAGGTCTTTGTTCAGAAAACACTTCACATAAAGCGGGATGTTGTTATTCTGCAATGGTTTGATGGTCTTGGGGTGGATCACCTGCGCACCATAATATGCCATCTCAATCACCTCATGATAAGTGATCGCCTCTATCTTCACGGTATTGGGAAATTTTTTAGGATCGGCGTTCAGCAACCCTTCCACGTCCTTCCATATGGTCACGGAAGAGCCATTGAGCATGGCAGCCAGCATGGCAGCGGTATAGTCGGAGCCTTCGCGTCCCAGCGTTACAGATGCATTGTCGGCAGTGGCTCCGATAAAACCTTGTGTCACGACATTTTTCCCTGCTGCCAGTTCTTTCCCGATCACCTGTTGCGCTCTGTTTTGCGAAAAATCCCAGTCTACGCGTGCATCGCGATATGTATCATCGGTACGGATGACGTCACGGATGTCGATCCATGCAGCGGGGAAGCCCTGTTGCTGCAGGTAAAAACACATCAGGCGTGTGGACAGCAACTCACCCACGCAAACGATCTGATCGTACGAATAATCATAGCGTGCAGCGTCTGCGTCGTCTATAGCCCATTGTAGTTCGGTAAACAATACGTTGAGCACTTCCACAGCCTTTGTGTAATACTCAGGCTCGAGGAGCCCTTGTGCATAGGTCAGGTGCGCCTGCTCAAGTTGTGCAGCCTGCTCCCGTGCTGTTTCCTTACTGTCTTTACAGGCAGCGGCAACAATATCCTCAAGGGCATTTGTCGTTTTCCCCAGTGCGGAAATAACGAGGGTAACGGGTTGGTCTGCGCCGGAAATAATCGGCCAAAGCGCTTTCATTCTTTCGGGAGTAGCTATCGAAGCGCCTCCGAATTTGTAAACGTGCATGAAGTTAATTTGTCAATTTGAAAATGAGCGGTTATTGCAATTCCGACAGAGCAACTTCCAGTCTGGTGAGCATATCATCAATACCTTCCAGTTTGCAGGTGCCGATACTGAGCCGGTACCATGGAGCGTTTTTGTCCGCACCAAATGAAGAGAACGGGACAACCGCCAGGCTGGCAGCATCAAGCAGGTAAGCGGTTACGTCTCCCTGGGTTTCCAGAACCCGGCCTCCCGCTTTCCGGCCCTTCAGATCCAGTTTCATCGTGAGATATATAGCTGCCTGCGGTTCAATGGCGTCTATCGGCAATCCCTTTTCCCTCATGCTTACGACTCCCCGGTAAATGCGCCATAGCCGCTCTTCCAGTGCTTTCCGGAATTGTATCATATATTGTTGTACCGCTGCTGTGTTTGTAAGAAATGCCGCAGTGGCTTTCTGCTCTGCCATAGGGCTCCAGGCGCCGATATGGCTGAGCAGGGATCTCATTTTACCGATCACATATGACGGCCCCATGGACCAGCCGACCCGGACGCCCGTTGCAGCAAAAGCTTTGGAAATACCGTCAATGGATACCGTATATGCTTTCATTTCCGGGCGGAGCGACACCGGATGATGATGCACGGTATTGCCATAGGTAAGGGTACCATACATCTGGTCGAACATCAGATAAAGCTTCTTTTCATTCTGGCCGCGCCGGCTGTTTTCTTCCAGTACCAGATCACAAATACGCTCCAGTTCTTCTTTGGAAAGTGTAGTACCGGTCGGGTTCTGAGGGCTGCACAGACAAAGCAATGCCGCCCCTGATACATGCGGGGCTATATCTGCCGCCGTGGGCATAAAGTTATTTTCACGAGTTGTCTCCACAACACAATGCTCCCCGCCGTTCATGTGCGTATAATGATTGTTATTCCAGGAAGGGACCGTATATATAACCTTGTCGCCGGGATTCACAACAGCACGGAACAGCGCGTAGATCAGCGGCCGGCCGCCTGCTGCGATCAGGACATCACGCGGGTCATAATCTACCTGCTGACCCTCCCTGGCAAAGGCCGCAACTGCCTGGCGCAACTCCGGTATGCCATCGGCGGGCGGATAATTGGTATAATGACTGCGGTAGGCTTCAATAATAGCAGATTCCAGCGCTTCGGGAATAGGAAAAACCGCCGGATCGAAATCCCCGATGGTGTAGTTGTATATCTTTTCCCCCTGCCGGATGCGGGCGCTTATCTCATTTCCGAGCTTTACGATCTCCGAACCGATCAGGGTTTCTGCTAACTGGCTTAGCTGGCTCATTTGCGATTGATGTTTTTAGTTGTTGTGTTTATGTTGACATGCCCGGTTATCGAAAAACCAAAAAAGGCTTACCGGTTCGGGTAAGCCTTTCTGATATCTTTCATCGCGAAAATTATACAATACCATGCCCGCTTACCATGGCGGCAAGAATGCAATGACGTTTATATACCTTTCGCAACAACATGTATTGTAAAATTCGCTGCAAAAATAATCAGATTTTTCTCCCGACCAAATTTTTAAGGCCAGAAAAACCATACGGATAGCTCATAAAAAGAAAAAGACGGAAATTATATTTCTATTAAATGACATAGCGTTATGTTTGTATTTAACATTTCACCATTATCTTTATTATAATATACCGTGTTACCGAGAACGAACGGTCTTTTACTTTCCGGATATGCGATGCAATTTTCTAACTGGTAAAATAACATGGAGCATACTACCTTTCTTACTGCTCCTCCTCATCTCGTGCAGCAGGTCTTTTATGCCTGTCCGGCATGAATACCAACAATACCGGGTTCATGAGGGCGTACAACCAGATTCATCCTATATCCATTATTACCAGCCCTACAAAGAACAGCTCGATACAGCAATGAGCCGTATAATCGGGCATACAGACGCACCTCTGACCCGTCCTTTTACCGCTCCGGAAACGCTGCTGGGAAACTTTTTTGCGGATGCCCTGCTGGCCGAAGGACAACGGTTATACCCCGCAGACTTCTCATTCGGAACCAAAGGAGCATTGCGCAGGGAACTGATGAAAGGCGCCATAACCGTCGGGCACATCTTCGAACTGATGCCTTTTGAAAATGAGCTGGTGATACTGGGGCTTACCGGTGGGAACGTGCAGCAACTGGCTGATTATATTGCTGCTACCGGTGGGCAACCCATAGCAGGTCTGCAAATGACGATCAATAACGATACGGCAAAAAACATCCTGATTTCAGGCATTCCCCTTGACCTGTCGAAGACATACACGGTAGCCACCTATGATTATCTGGCCAATGGCGGCGACCGGGTGAAAGGGTTGGCGCAACCGCTCAGGCGAATGGACACGGGCAAAAAAATAAGGGAATTGCTGATAGATTATATCAGCCGTCAAACAGCGGCGGGAAAAACCATAAATACACAAACCGATGGACGCATCACAGCCGCTCAATAGGCGTACTTTCCTGAAATGGGCCGGGGCATTTACGGCTTCTTCAGTGATCGGTAGCACACCGCTCACAGCCCTGGCCGCTGATGACCAGGTACGATTGACGATCCTTCATACAAATGATGTGCACAGCCGCATCGAACCTTTCCCGATGGATGGCGGAAAATACCAGGGGCTTGGCGGCGTGGCACGCCGCGCGGCGATAGTAGAAAACATCCGGCGCGAACAGCGGAACGTCTTGCTCCTCGACGCTGGAGATATCGTACAGGGCACGCCCTACTTCAACCTGTTTGGCGGCAAGCCGGAGCTGGAGCTTATGAGCAGCATGGAGTATGATGCCGCCACTTTAGGCAATCACGAATTTGACAATGGCCCCGACGGCCTGTTATATATGCTGCAGTATGCCCGCTTCCCGATCCTTATAGCCAACTATGATTTCAGCAATACGGTATTAAAAGGGAAAACAAAAGAATACACCATTTTCAAAAAACAGGGGATCCGGATCGGCGTGTTCGGGCTGGGTATTGAGCTGGACGGATTGGTAGACCCCCGGCATCACCGGGATGTACGTTACCTGGACCCTGTCGCGACGGCCAATACGGTTGCTGCCCGGCTCAGGCACGATCACAAATGCAGTTTCATTATCTGCCTGTCGCACCTGGGATACCAATACAACAGCAACCGGGTATCAGATACCGTTTTAGCAGCACAGACACATGATATTGATCTGATCATCGGCGGTCATACCCACACATTCATGACACAGCCGGAGCGTGTCCGTAATCTCAACGGAAAAATGACGACTATCAACCAGGTGGGCTTTGGTGGCATCAACCTGGGCAGGCTCGATTATGTTTTTGAGCGGCGCAGGGGTAAAAACAAACTCGTGGCAGCCAAAACCAACCTTGTTTCCGGAAGTTTTGTATAATGTGGTCAAGATGAAGTTTCACGCTCAACGGATTATATTTTTTAGCTTTGAGATGAATTTGATTAATCAGCTTACCAGACTGCTCATTGCGCTTTAATGCCCGAACGGTCCGACATCTAATATCAAACATGCTTGTTGCCCTTTATAACCGCACATTTGAGGAGGAAAATATTCCTTTCCTGCAGCGCCTCGTTCGCCTCCTGGAAAACCAGAAGCTGAACATGGTCTTTTATCATGACTTTTATAAAAAGCTGCAGCCGCATATAGTCATGGAGAAACCACCGCAGATTTTTACCGGCAAGCAGGACCTGCCGCCGCATACCGATATGCTGCTGAGCCTGGGCGGCGACGGCACGATGCTGGATACCGTATGCTTTGTCGGCGACAGTAATATCCCGATCGTGGGCATTAATCTCGGGAGGCTGGGCTTTCTGGCCGCCATACCAGAGGAAGATATGGAAGTCGCCGTCATGTCGCTGGTGCGCGGATCCTATACTATTGAAAAAAGAGCGCTGATCCACCTTGATTCAAGCATACCGCTCTTTGACGGAGCGCCCTTTGCGTTGAATGAATTTACGCTGCACCGGAAGGATTCTTCTTCTATGATCAAAATACACACCTACCTCAACGGAGAATTCCTGAATACCTATTTTGCCGACGGCCTGATCGTATGCACGCCTA
>CAZGPG010000058.1:0-5403 GCA_964527735.1 uncultured Chitinophagaceae bacterium
CAATGGGTGGTCTGGTTAAACCGGCAATGGGTGGTCAATTTCACCGGCGCTTGCATATATGGCCGTAAGCATGGCACATACTCATTCCCTGAAGAAAGAGAAAATACTCAACGTACACGTTCATTTCTTTTTTTGACTTTAGCAGCCTTAGTTACAAGAAGGAGTGGTTTTAATAAGGTTCTTTATATGGCAGAGAATGGTCAATTTGCTATACATCTGCCTTTAAACCAAGCTCGAGTGGGGCCCTTTTCTACTCATACTGCAGATCCACATTTTGTAAATAATGCTCGTGAAATTTTCAGGATGCTTTTAAGCAATCCTAAGTTTGAAATTGAGAATCCCTTTCTCTATATGACGAAAGCAGAAGTTGTTGCGTTACTTCCAAAAAAGTTGCAACAGGTGCTTAAACATTCAGCAAGTTGTTGGAAAATTTCCCATGTTCCAGGTAATCAACATTGTGGATTTTGCATTCCCTGTATATCTCGGCGCATTGCAATTGAATTCAACGGTATTTCAATTAATGAATACCAGCATGATATTTTCAAAGTAGACCTCAATACACTGAACGATGATGATGATAAAAAAAGGAATCTGATAGATTACTTAGAGTTTGTTTCAAAATTCAAAAAAGTAACTAAAGCCAATAAATACGATTTACTTAATGAGTTTCCAGAGTTATATAATCAAGCTTTTGACAATGATTTAGCATTAAAGCTTTATGAAAGAGTTGCTGCACAATCCTTCCAAGTTTTCAAACGCTATCCTCTAGTATTAAAAATCATAGGATGAAGAAGATCTCTTTTAGTCAGCTTGAATCTGCAAGGAATAGCCCAGCAGCTTTCGCAAAATCATTAAAGGATGAAAATACTAGCGTTCCAAGGTTTTCAAAGTTTATGGCTTGGCAGCTTGCAGTGTATCATTATCACAAAGAAAGAGGTAACCTTTCAAAAGCCATTAACTATTTTGAAAGCCTTTTTATGAGAAATTTTGTAGACAATGCCAAAAATATTGCTGATAGAGAAAATTTACTTTTGGAATTACAAGCATATTCCACGGATAACGAGAAAAGAAAACTCACATACATTGAACATAAGAAAAGGATCAACATCCCTCTAACAAGTAAATTAAGGTTGGCTGGAGAATTGCCGTTGATTAAAATGAATAATAGAGGTGGATATTCGGTTTATTTCTTTAATCGTCAAAGTGCTCACTGGGAAGAAGAGCTTCGTTTTCCAATCATTCAACATTTTGTTGCTACTACTCTTTATAATGTTGATTTGAATGAGGTTGAAGTTGGGGTTTATAGCTTGGACTTTCAAAAACATCTACAACGGTGTTATTCTAACTATGAAGTAGATGAAGCTGTTCAAGAATTACAATCTCTTGGACAAACAATTTCTTCAATACTGTAAATAAATGGGAAGTTGAAATCTCTATAGTGACTGTTGTAATTAATATTGTGATAGCACAGCAATAGACAAATTTAATTTGGCAACACAGTGGGGAGCTTTCATAATTATCCACGACTATCCGGTTAGGCCGTCAGCACAATTTCCGAAAGATCTTTTTCAGATGCTGCTGCCTTACGCTGTTTTTCCATATTGAAAGCTTCCATTTCACGGCTGATCTCCTGTTGCAGATCAAAAGCTTCCGCCTCATCCATGACTTTAATATGCCCCTCTTCTCTCAACTTGTTGATCAGCCTTTCATAGGTGGATTGCAAAACTGGTTCCATTTCAATGTGATTTTAAATTATGAAAGATCGAAAAGGGCTGCAAAGGTACATGAATTGTCTCGGGTTTGCCATGCGCAGATGCAATATACGTATTTTCAAAATAAGATGCCAAAATTCCATTCTCTCGTCGGTCGGTGGCATCCATCAGTATCATGCCCCGTGCTTTACCCGCAGCGTGATCTTCTTCGGCAGCAATTTCGGTCAACCAGATAAATTTAGACATGGATATATGCAGGATCAGTTCTTTTACTGTTTCATCAAGCGTTGGATTAAGTGCGATAGCATGTTTGAACGAACGACTGGATGAAAGTAAGGTCCGTAGGATCAATCTTTGCTGACCCGTTTGCGGAAGATGACGGAGCGCCAATCGTGTGAGCTGAAATGCCTGGTCGGCTTCCATATATATTTTGGAATACAACGGAACAATAAAGCTCGAAATCTTACACCCTTCCCATTGCGGGTAACCGACATAATGCAACGCAGGCTTATCCAAAGGTATTACCCTGTATGGAGCATGATTATCATCAATCACTACATACTCGTCAAACAAATCGTAGTAGTTGGAGGTATTACTTCCCTCTTGAAAATGTGACATTGCTTTATGCGCTGCTACTCTCCCGACAATATTTACTACATGGCCAATCCCGAGATCATTCTCCAGAAATGCAGTCACCGGAATACCCGACTCGACATACGATTTCAGTATGCGTTCAAATCCTTCCTGATAGGCATCTCTGCTGTATAGTTTTACGCCAAAACCCAATTGCTTTATAGCATATGAGATTTCGAGAGCAGTCAGACCATTTGAAGGGATTTGCCGTTGCGAGCTATACGTACTTAGTATCTTGTGAATATGGCTGGGCAGCACCGGTTTGTATTCCGGATAGCGGTAGGAAAAATATTCCATCAGCGACCAGATGGTGGTCTCTGCGCATACCATCATTTCCGTATCCTGAGCGGCATGCGGGAACCCGTGTATTTCCAGCTTCAGTCCATTTACAGTAGCGGGATAACAGACTGAGGTAGTAACAACAGGGGCATTCAGAAAAACATCTGGCGACAGGATGGAGCGGCCTATGATATATGGGAAAGTCGGACGTAATACCAGGAAACCACGATAATGTTCTTGCAGGAAATCTTTCCTGTGTTCATTCCTGAAATCTTCATACCTGATTTCCCCGGCAAAGAAAGATAACCGGATGCAATTCCGATTGTAATCATAAAGTTTAGAGCTGTAATAATGATAATACTCGTCCCTGTAGAGCTTATCTACATAGGGATATTCTATGCATACGAAAAGCTCCGGCTTCATTTGATCTAAAAAACGCCGCAGCGTACCCACACTCCGTTTCCTTTCCGCAGCTCTTTCCAGCCCAAAATGGTGCAGCAGCATTAGATCTGTTATCTGGCAGGCATCACCGAAAGGACATATCTTAACATAGAGGTTTTCCAAAAAGATACAATTTTCACAGCAAATGTATTACTTTTCACTTTGTAAACCAACGACTTACAATGCCATGTATTGGCAAAAAATACGGCAATTCATCAACCATCCGAAAATAAATGTTTATTTTCGTATCATCATCCTACCCTTTCATCATGACGACAATCGGTTCACCCCCAACCCGTTTGCTCATGCACCGCTATCCCATACCTGCCTCCGCCGGACGCTACCGGCTACTGCTCCTACTATTCTTTTTAGTCGCTACTACCGGCTGCCGCGTTTCGTGGACCGCCGCTTATGAAGCCGGGATAGACCGACTGGTCGCCGCCGCTATTTAAGGACGGTCACCGAGCTTGTCGAGGTGCCGGATGCGGAGCGTACCTATGCCCGTTTCGCACCTCGTTATACAGAGATCGAGGCGGAGATCAACTCGCTATGGATGCAGAACGAAGCACAGAAGAAAAGCGGGGATATACTCCTGATGATTGACATCCTGGATAAACAGTTCGGGGAGTACAAGGCCGCGCACTGGCAAAAGGGTGTGCTCAGCCGGGGTGAGGCGGAGACTTTCAACGACTACATGCAAAGCTATTGGAAAACCCTGCTTCGTACAGAACGAAACCTCACCCGAAAGTCTTACCCTATGCCTGTAGGCAACAATGAATTCATCATTATATCTTTATGGCGCATCAACGAACACAACTCGTTATGTTTAAATGTAAAGCAATGCAAATTTTCTATTTGAAAAAAGTCCAGAAAGATTTTTTTGTAGGAAAATTAGAAGAAAGGGCGATAGAAACAGAAAAGTAAAAGGTCGTTGATATTCTTTTATTCGTGTGTGCCAAATTAAAAAGCTGTTAATCTACATACTCTGCCGGGGTTAGCCATTGCGAGTAGGCCAAGACATCAATCATTGGAACCGTCCCTGAAAGCTGCAATTCTGAAATAAGTTTAAATAGGAAACCCGGCGCCGGTTTACCCCCATGATAAAAATCATAGTCATTTTTACTATTGTCAAAATTGAAATATCCATGACAAGCAATACAACCTATGTTCAGTATTCCGGGAGCGGCCTTCAAAGCCATTTCAAGCGACACTCCCATTGCAGGTGACCAGTCGCTCTCAAAAGATAGAATTCCTCCCAAGATTTTAATCGGAGGTTTTGGAGAATAAGTACCACCAGCATGAGGTATGTGCAAACTCGTTTGGTAAAGCGCCCTAACACTTTCAACCTTCTTTTGCGCATATTTAACCATCTCAGCGTTTATAGACTGTTTTGCCTCAAAAACTGCATAAACGCTTTCTGCTGGAATGATCATCTTGTCCTGAAAATTAAAGATGAACGGCGAATATTGCCTGTCAAAAATTACTACATCCATTTGTTCACTGAAGTTCCCTTTACTATCTACGACAAAAGCTTTTTCCGCCTGATATCGTTTCGGAAGATAAGCTTGTAAGAATTTCAGCCAAATATCCTCGCTGGCATCCCCTTTAATTACAGGATGAGCAAAGCTTTTTCTTGCCAGTTCTAATCTTGTGTGAAGATCGTCATGTAAGCTTTCAAGTAAAGTTAATAATGACCAGTCAGACATACTATTGTTCTTTAAAAGGTGAAGTAGGAAGCGTTTTTTCTGCTATTTCGATCGCACGTGATGGGCTGACAGCTTCTTGGGGATAAGCGTCCAAAACTATTGCCGGAAGTAATCTTTGAACAAGATCAGAAAATGTAAAACCATATTCACGTTCTTTAGTCGGTCCAGTTATCGCTACAATCTGTTTGATTTTCGTCGGACTTAAGCCCAGCTCGCTTAATGGCTCTTGTAATACATTATACCTACCCTCTTCAGTTGGCCTTCGGAATTGTATTATTTCTGCTGCTCGCCTTTTAATAGCGGGGTCAAGAGCGCCAGGTCTATTGGTACACATAATAACTGCCGCCGGCAGCTTTCCATTACCTAAACTGTCTATCCCTCGTATAAATGCATTTACTCCTGCTTTGTCCTCATGATGCATTTGACTGCTTTCTCGAGATTGAGCTAATGCATCTGCTTCATCAACAACAAGGATAACAGCACCCTTCGAAGTTCCGTCAGTGTTCTTCAGTTTCTTGGCCTTATCAATTGTTGCTTCAAAGGCACCAGTAATCATCTGTGTCATTTGACCAACCCTTGTCTTAACCCCCAATAAACTGGACATTTTTTTCAAAAGGGTTTGCTACTGATTG
>CAZGPG010000059.1:0-4977 GCA_964527735.1 uncultured Chitinophagaceae bacterium
CGGGTATACAGGTATGGGTAATGACCCGGCGAATATGGTGGATCCGACGGGGATGTGGTCGAATAATCCTATTGGTAATTATAGTGGGTCAAGTACAACAGTTACCACGGATTATACTCATCCATCTTCTAATCTTAGAATTCGTAAAGATGATGGGTCATATGAGGAATGGAGTATTTTGGATGGAAGTTCCGGAGGAGAAAGTGGTGGCGGTAAAGGAGCGTTTCCTGGGGGCGATGGTACAGTAGCTGTTTCTGGAGGTGATCTGCCAAGCTATGTTGGTTCGGAAACAGTGATTGTAGGCGCCAAAGGCAAGACTTGGGCTGGCCGTGCCTTAGCGACGGCGCTCGATGTGTTACAAACTACGTTGGATGTGGCAGGCTTGGTGCCCGGTTTTGGAGAGTTCGCGGACGGTGCTAACGCTCTAATTTATCTTGCGCGGGGAGATTATGCTAATGCGGCTTTAAGTACAGCTGCAATGGTGCCTTTTGCAGGATGGGGAGCAACGAGTGTGAAGATTGGAAGGCGGATAGCTTCAGGTTTCCATAAGCATCATGTAATACCCAAAGCTGTATATGGAGAATTTAGTGCGGACTTAAAAGCTATGGGTTTTATGAGAGATGCCGGGTCAAATCTTAAACGCTTACCAACACCATTTCATGGTAATCATCCGGCATATTCCGAACGAGTTAGGCAAGGAATTTATAATCTTAGAGAAACAGGGAACTTTAATTTGCAAGGAATGCAAGAACTTCAGCATGAGCTTAGACAAGAGATTAACAATATTTATTTAAATAGAGGAGTTGAAAGGCTGAATGATTATTATAAATTAATGGGATATTGATAATATGAAATATTATTTATTGAGAAAAGTATCGGATCCAGAGATAAAAGGGGTTAGAACTGGCTTGGGGCAAGTTGAATTGGATGAAGGGAATCCTTTAACTGCAAAACTGCAGAAATTTTTTTCCGGTATAGGGTACTGGGAAAGAGGAAAAACAGTACCCGATTTTGAAATAGAAAATTGTACAGCGTTCTTATATAAGGAGGCCAAGCTAACAGATTTTTTGGATTTTGCTCCGGCTTTAATGACCTGTCCATTTATGCTTAGCGAGCGTTTAGCAGAAGTGTTTAGGAAGTTCAACATACAGCAATATTATACTTATCCTGTAACGTTGTATAATAAAGGTATGCAGCTGCCGGATAAGTATTATCTTTTCTGCTGCCCTTTATTGGGATATGATGTGATTAATTTTTCTGAATCAATTTTTTATAAAGGGAGTGATTTAATAGGGAAAAAATACTATCACATTGACAGTATGGAAGAGTATAAAAAAGGTCCTGCATTGATGAATGCAGAACGTCTTGTATTAAATTCAAAATTTGATAGTACATTAGATTTTTTTCAAACTCGTATAGGCGGTATGCACATATCGGAGGGATTAAAAGAGGCTATTGAAATATTAGGCTTTACGGGGGTAAATATTTTTGATGATAAAGAACCATTAATAGTAATTCAATAATTATGTTCAGATATATTTTAGTTGTACTGATATTGTACTCAATAAGTTGCCGTGTCGTGGTAAAGGGTGAATGGATAACGAAGCAGCAATATGATGCCATATGTTCTAATGACCGGGAAAATGGAATAGATTATGATTGGGAGTTCCCGCCACAGAAAGAAGAAGGGGCGCCTGGTATTCAATATCGGACTGTATCATTATATGGAGGAGGCCTCCGTATATCTGTCCCTGAATCATTTACAGAAATGTCCCCGGATAAAATAGCTGTTAAATATTCAAATGCATCCAGCCCACCGGGGGTAGTCTATTCTAATGAAAAGGCGAGTATTAGTATTGCATTCAGCCAAACGGCGATACCAACTGTTCAGGAGGATCTGCCAGAGGTGCAAACTTTTTTATCTCAGCAGTTGCAGGCAGCCAAGCCCATTAATTTCCGTAGCCGTATAGAGAAGATCAACGGATCGGATTATGTGGTATTTGAGTTTGTAAGTCAGGCGGTAGATAGTAAGATTTACAACCTGATGTTTGCTACAGATGTAAACGGTAAATTGATTCTGGGTACGTTTAATTGCACAGAAGTATTACGAAAAGAATGGGAGCCGAGAGTCAAACAAATGCTGTCCTCAGTTCGTAAAAAGTAACATCCATTCCTCTTGGAAAATTATCGCAAAATAATTTTGGTTGTGCGGTGCAGTGTCCACGGGGATTCTGAGATAAAGTGTACGCAAATCGGCACGTTTTGCGATAGGGATTTGGTAATATATATCGCTTATGAAACGGGTGAACAGGAGTAGCGCCTCAGCTCTGTTTTCGCCAAGGCATACTTCCGCTTCACGGAGTAAAGTTTTTTTGCCGGTGATTTAAAGAACTTGTTGCTATAACCTCTTGTCATGGGCTGCAATCGTCTGTACAGGCTACATATTGATTAGCGCTTATGCGTTTTTTCCTGGCATTCGTTATCTGCATTTTGAATTTGTGTTTGTCGGGGATGTTACCGTTTAAGACTTCATCCGGTGTAAGTCCGTAGAGGTTTTTCTGTGGCATGTGGTTGTAGTCGGTCAGAGCATTGTCGAGTACTTTTACGAGTTCCTCAGTATCTGCAATGGGGTTAGGAAAGAGATAACGGTATTTGAGTATTTTGTTTGCTGCTTCAGCGATACTGTTGCTTTGTATGATGTCTACCTGCGCGATGATTTTTTTCCAGAGGATACCGGTTTTGTTTAACCATTGGGTTAATGCACCATTATTTTCAGCTCCACCGTCTGTGATGAGGGTACCTTCGCTGTTCATTACGCTGAATTTTTCCAATACCTGTTGTAGTGTTTCTTTGGCTATTGTGCTGCTATAGTTTGTAGCAGCTTTACAGGCAAGAATGGCTTTGCTGTAATTATCACGGATGAGGTAGAGATAATGTTTTACCCCGTTTACGGTTTTAAACAGGGTGACATCCATGTGGAGGATATGGAACGGGGCGGTTGCAGTAAGCGGTGTATAAGAGGCTGGCTTCCTGATGTTTTTCCTTGTGATGTTCATCAACCGGCAATATTTGTAAAAAGTGCTCAAAGAGCAATTTATCTTCTGTTCCCGCAGCAGTTGGTAATAAATGGAGGATAGCGGCCAGTGATGAAGCTGATTGCTTGTACATTCATCCCGGATGATCTTTACTTCGCTTATGGTTAACTGCGCGGGATGTTTTCTGCGGCAGAGTTGCACAAGCGGTCTGTATGCTTCCTGAGGGAAGCTTTCACTGCCACTGCGTGATCAGGGATGCATCCATACCATAGTCGAACAGGCTGCAAACCGTCTCGATGGGTTTTCGCCTTGCCTGCCCGGGCAGCATTACCCCGCTGCCGAAAGCGGGTGTGCGGTTCACATCTTCCGCACGGCGCAGGAGGAGTGGGATGTGCAACGTTTCCTGTCTTGTTTTCGTTTTCTTTTCTTGTACTTGTGTCATAACCGTTTGTTTTGTCTGCGGGTAATAACCCGCAGGGGTGAAAAAATGAGCTTCCTCCCGGTTGGGGGCAGGATGATCGCTGCCAGTAGATGAACCCGGGTTGAGCTGTGACGGTTTCTGCAAAAAAGCCTCAGAATAGAAATGCGCGGCGCCCAACTTATTGCCTTAGAGGCTCTGAGAGGCCCTGAACACGAATAAGCGGGCCCGCGCATGTGGCGGGCAACCTTACTTATCTTCTCGTGTTCATGAAATTTCTCAGATTTCTAAGACGAGATTCAAAGCGATTGCTTCCAATGATGTACCGAAAGGTCGCGTTAAGATTAACAACCCGAAATTAGATCATTATTTTGAAAAACAGACAGTTATACAATGATATTTGTTTGTTGAATGAAAGAGGTGAAATATAAATTAAGGAATGTATGGAAGGAAACTACC
Organism: uncultured Chitinophagaceae bacterium; assembly: GCA_964527735.1. Lineage (GTDB taxonomy): Bacteria > Bacteroidota > Bacteroidia > Chitinophagales > Chitinophagaceae > JBEBVQ01. The sequence continues at coordinate 3,913 of CAZGPG010000059.1, forward strand.
GGACGTGTTTCGGTATTGTTACCACGTACTGTTATGGTCTGGGTGGAAAATCGAAGAAGAAGGGGAGTGGAAACTGGCGCTTAAAGATCATGTAGCATTAATAGGATTCCAGGAAATCAGTAAGGGAAATGAGATCGTTGTCTTTTCAAATTTTTTAAGTGTCAACAGATCGCTGTGGGTGGCCTGTTATTAATTTGACAAAGCCCCCACAAAAGTGTTATTCAATAATGCCCTTTAGCGGAAAGTATGAATACGGTATTTTCTTCAACTTCATAAACCAGCCTGTGTTCCTTGTTAATTCTTCGGGACCACATCCCCGACAGGTCATGCTTTAAAGGTTCGGGCTTTCCTGTTCCGGTAAACGGATGTGCTGCTAATTCTTCCAAAAGAGTAAGCAGTTTATTGAGAACGGATTTATTACCAGCTTTTTTATGGGCGGCAATATCTTCTTTAGCCTTGTCGGTAAAATCCAAATGATAGCTCATATTATAAGCCCAAAAACTCTTTTAAGTTTTCTTTTTTTACCCTTGTGACTTTTCCTTCCCTGGCTTGTTTTTGGCTTTCCAAAACTTTTTCTACAAAATCAGGGTTGTAGCTTTCTTCCTTAGAAATCTCAAACCTGATTTTAAGGGCTTGCATAAAAGCTTTTAAGGCATTTACCTGTTCCTCCGTTTTGGGGTGTGCTATGAATATATCCTGAACTTTCATAAAGTTGCTTATACACAAAGTTACTTGGAAATCAGATACAGTGGATGAATATTTTCTTAAAAAGGGGGATGTTGAATTCAGTAAAATGACGAACGGCCTGCTGACGGGTAGTCGTACGAAAGTGGTTAACCCGGGTGTGAACGACGGCTTTGAGCGGGAGTGGATTAATAACGTTTTTTTCTATGACAGGTATAGCCGCCTGGTGCAGGAGCATACGCAAAACCCGTGGAATGCCCAGGGCCAGCTCCTCGGCTGGCACACTGTCGGGTGGGATTACAGCGTATCGGGGATTACATACGATGCGAACGGGAATATCCTGAGCCTGAAGCAAAATGCGCCGAAGTTCTACGACCCTCC
>CAZGPG010000060.1:0-4166 GCA_964527735.1 uncultured Chitinophagaceae bacterium
GGATCAGATCACAGGCAGGGACTGCCGGGCGAGAGGGGCGGATTGGCGCTTACGTCCGACCGGTACCGGGCCTGTGTGAACGGCTGATCGAAGCAAACTCTTAGGCACGCGCGACCCTGGCGAGCTGATTTGGCCTCACCAGAACGCGGCACTGTCCAGTACTTGAAGATCTAAGAAACAAAACAGAGTAGGCGCGGAGCCCGCCCTTCCGGACGGCCCCGCACCCCTCACCGAACCGTACGTACAGATTTCCCGTATACGGCTCTTCCGAATCATAGGCTTTCGACCTCCTTACGAGGCGGACCCGTGATGACTCCGAGCGGCCGAATTCCCTTGTACAAGGTCTTCGCCGTCTTGTAGAGACGTCGCCATGGGACCGGCCGGCGTTGCCTTCGATGCTTACGACCGAGATAGCCGAGGACGGCTCTCTGTACCGTACCCACCTCACGGTAAAACACGCGGTTCGAATTCCCATACCGAAAGTATTCGCTCCAACCCCGCCACACCTGCTCGACGATCGACTTGGCGTCGTCGTAGCTCAGGTTTGGTCGTAGTTTCGCCTTCAAGTTCTCGCGCAGCTGCTTGCGGGCCCGCTCGCTCGGCTGACGCGCTATCCAGTAGCGATCTTTCGAGTCTTTAAAGCCTCGCAGGTGCAGCTTGAATCCCAAGAAGTCGAATTTCGACTTGTGGCTCCGCGCCTCGTTCGACATATCGACGGCACGGCTCTTAGCCTTGTGGAAGCACAGCTTCCGTTCGGAGAGCCAACCGCGCATGACTGGTACGAGGAAGCGGACATCTTGCGCCGACTTGCACGCCACGACGAAATCGTCGGCATAACGATACATCGCATACCGATCACGGTTTAACTCCGCCATCTTCTGATCAAGCGTGTGGTGCAGGTAGACGTTGGCCAGGAGTGGCGACAACGGGCCGCCTTGCGGCGTTCCTTGAGGTGTCGGACGCCATTCATTCTTCTCGAAATATCCAGCAAGCAGGATCGCTTCGACCAGCGACAGTATCCGCGGGTCAACAATCTGCTCCTTGAGCATGCCGAGAAGCTTCTGATGCGACACCGAACCGAAAAAGTCCTCGATGTCGGCGTCTATCACATAGCGATGCGAATATACTTTCTTGGCAAGGTCGTAGACGCATTCGACCGCGCTACGACCCGGGCGGAAGCCGTACGAGCAGGGAAGAAAGATCTGCTCGTAGAGCGACTCCAGCAGCAAGGCCAAAGCTCGCTGCACGACTCTATCCTCTACCGTCGGAATACCGAGGGGACGCCTCTTCCCATCCCGCTTGGGGATGTAAGCACGGCGAACCGCAACCGGACGATACGTCTTCGACACCAGCTTCTCCCGAAGTCCGCGCACGAACTCCATCCCTTGGGCTCGCACTTCGTCGCAGGTCACCTTGTCAATGCCGTGACTACCGGCATTGCGCAGAACCAGCCGCGTCGCGTCGGCCAACAGATGCGGGGAAAGCAGGTGACGAAACAAATCCCAGTGCTTGCGTCCACTCTTGGTCCAGCTCTTGAGGTGCTGCTGAATATGGAGCGTTTGCGGGCTAAGGGGACATGACTTCCTTGCCCTAGAGGCGCTTTGAGTAGCGGTGCTCTTCATCGTCATACACGCGCAGCTTTCTTCTTCGGACCTGCCACCCCTTCCCCGTGTACCCGGCTTTCCCGAGCGCTGAGTGTAGGGTCGGAGGAGGCGCCCCACTGAAGGGGCTCGCCTCCGTCCGCCGCTCAAACCGGACATGCAGTTTTCCCGCATCCGGCTTTCGCAAGAGCACGTTTATCGTGGGGGCCAATAGAAGGAATCAGCTCGACAAGATTTACGAGCCCCATCTCGCCATAAAGCTTCGGGCCGGGCAGCGTTTTCCAGCCACCACAGCGCCATCGCTTATAACGGTGAGACCACAACCGCCTGACGATCCAGGCGTCGAGTCGGTGGAAGATTTTGCGGACGTGGGCCTTACAAAAGTAGTTCCCCCATCCGCGAATGACCGGATTGATGTCGTCGATCAGACCTTGCGTCGACAACGGTCGTCGACGGCGTGTTCGTCGTCGGATTTGATCCATGAACGTCTTCACGGATTTCGCCCGAGGAAGAGCATAGACGGCGCCTCCTTTCGCGCTGCTGCGTATCCGGTCGGGTCTCAGCTGCATCGGTCGATTACCGCGCTTGATCTTGTATCCAAGGAATTCAAATCCGTGGCGGACATTCACAATGCGGGTCTTCGAAGGATGCAGCCTTACGCCAAGTTTCTCCAGAATTCGCTTTGCAGTCTCCAGAAGGGCTTTCGCCTCAGCGCGACTTCGACACGTGGCGACCCAGTCATCTGCGTACCTCGTGACGTTGTAGCCACGACGACGCATCTCCCGGTCAAACGGAGTCAGAAGGACGTTGCTCAAGCACGGCGAGATTACGCCGCCTTGGGGCGTGCCATGTTCGGTCGGAATTCGCTTCCCCTCGGCGATGCAGCCGGCTTGGAGGATGGCCTCGATGAGGCGCAACACCCGACCGTCCGATATGCGTTGGTTTACGAGGGTCAGCAGCTTTTCATGCGACACCGACCCGAAAAAGTCTCGGAGATCGGCATCGACGATCCACTCGTTCCCTTCGTGTATCTCCTTCCAGACCTTGCGCAGCGCGTCCTTTGCCGATCGTCCCTTGCGATATCCGAAGCTGGCATCATCAAATACTCGCTCAAAGATCGGCTCGATCCGATTCAGGATCGCCTGCTGGCATACACGATCATAGATCGTGGGTATTCCGAGCAAACGATGCTGGTCCGGCTGACCTGGCTTTGGGATCGTTTTCTGCCTTACGGGTTGCGGCTTGTAGCTGTCGCTCTTGAGTTCGTCGTGCAGCCGCCTCAGATTCGCGGCAACGTTTGCCCCGAAGTCGTCGATCGTCTGCCCGTCGATGCCGCCTGCACCTTTGTTGGCTTTGACCCGCTGCCAAGCCATCTCCAAATTCTTCACCTTGTAAATCTTATCCACCAACGAGTGGACCTTCCTCTCCCCGGTCGGATTGAGCCAGTCTGCGAGTCTCCTCGGAGCGCGACTTATGGGTTTTTCGCTTATGGAACTTTCCGCGTCGCGTCCCTTGCTCATCTCGCCTTCCATCTCCTCCAACCACTCTTGCCGGCCATGCCTTCCCCGACCCACTCGGCCGCCGATCGCTCGGTCACTTGGCTTTCGCCAAACTTCAGGTACTACTCAGGCCGTCCGACTACTCACCGCGCATCGCTTCCCATTTCGCTTGCACTTATAGGGTCACTTACTCCGTTGCCTTCCGGAGACGCTGCGAGTTCTCCCGGGGTCACGCACTGTTCTTCCTCACCGTGTCGTCCGCAAACACCTTGGTGCGATAGGGAGGAACCAATCGCCTTCGTCTCCATACTGCAGACTCGACCATTCCCTATCTTTGGCCGACCGGTTCATCATTGGGGTGGCCCCCATCGATTACGACCCGGTGATTCTCCGCATACCCTTCGGATTCCGCCTCGCGGCGGACACCCTGTCCTCCGGCGTTGCCACCGGCCGGCGAGGAATTACCCCCACCTTTGGATACCGACCCGTGGTCACGGGTCGGGTGGGACTCAAACCCACCTGAACAATGCGCTGCCCGGCGCACACTATGAGCGGCTCTGACTTCTGGCGCGACACCTGCTGCCTTATGACTTCGGCTTACGGCTGCGAAAGGCTCGTCCGGCCTCCCGCTGTCGCGTCAGATCTCTCCCGTTATCCACTGTGATCTTGCCGAACCCGCCCGCGCCGCACCGCAAGGGAGCGGAACCTCGCCTGTTCCCAGCGTTGAAGTCGAGGTCCTGTTGCCTTCTGCACCACCAAAAGCTTGGGCCTTTCTCCTGCTTCTCATTAACTCACGTTGACGGCGTTCACTGTACGTTCGGGCTGACTCGGCTGGCTCGCCGCTGCGTATCTCCAGCGGCTTTGTACCGGCAATTTGATCCCTAGCATCGCTGCTCAAGAACCGCCGGCAGCTTTACCCAGTGGGGCTGGTCCCTTCTGGGGTGACGACGCTTCAAGGCCCAGGTGCCTTCTCGTCAGGGAAGATCCTTCGGAGTCGCGGCATCTGGGCCTTGTTGCACCGTCACAGGATCACTGTGACATCTGGGACATAATGGCGGAGAGAAGT
>CAZGPG010000061.1:0-3668 GCA_964527735.1 uncultured Chitinophagaceae bacterium
CACAACGACGCGCGGCGAGGTCGTCAAGCACTGCCACAGCATTGGGGATGGATTGGGCAAGTGAGATGACAGAGGATTCGCCCGCTCCCAAATCCCAAGCGACGACAAAGTTGGAGATGGGGGGATCGGGGTGAATGAATTCCATGTGGTGTTCAATCCAAGCGCGGGCAGAGTCAGCGGGGTCATTTGCCATCGAGATTTCAGTAGCGACGGATTGGGGCACCCAAATAGCAGGCGCAGCAAGGGGGATCAGGCGGTCCAGCAGCCCTGCCTTGGCCAGGACTATAAGGGGCGAGGCATTGAAAATCAATGTCACGGCAAGTGGGCAAACACGGCGAGATCATCCTCCACCCCTTGAAAGGGGGTGACACCCAGCTGGGACATTTGGAGCAGGAAGTCCTGGCGGGAGCTTCCGGCAAGTTCGGCGGCTCGTTCCTGACTCAGATGTCCGGTTTCGTAAAGTTTGACGGCGGCCATGAGTCTGAGACAGGCCGCCAATTCACCTGGAGCCTGCCGGAGCGCAGAGAGCGTGGAGTCGGGGATATTCAGTTCGACTTTCATCCGTTCATTTTAGCACAAAGGGTGGAAAATGGAAGGGGGTTTGGCGGAGACGGCATCCGGTTTGATGAGGCCGAGGCATTCGCCGCGGCGGAGTTCGAAGGAGACGTCTTGAATGGCCCAGAATTCGCCATCGCGCAGCGATGGCTCAGAGGGCGGTTGACTGTGGGTGGTGGGCGGTGGAAGGGGTTCAGTTCGGTGGCGATGCCCTTGAGGCCGTACCAGAGGGATTTCCTGAGGTCGCGCAGCATTTTTTGCTGACGCCTTGGACGCGGACTAGAACTTCGTCAGACATGAGGGGAAGGAACCACTAATGGATGCTGATGGGGACAGGAGGAACCAGAGGGATCAGAGGTCAGGGGATTGCGGATTGGCGAGGGGGGCGGGCATTTCAGCGGGCGGTGGGCGGAGCGCTTGGCGCGGAGGGCAGAGGGGGCGGCATGGGGAAATCCTGATGAAGATCAAACTGAAATACGAAACCGGTTGTAATCCTTTGTACAACTTACTCATGCGCCAGTTTGCGGGCGGTCTCGATGAGATCGTCTGAGAGCCAATAGCCATTGGACCGCGCCTGCAAAAGAAGGGGAGTCACTTGAGGGACAAGCCCCTTTCGTTTCGCCGTCAGCAGCAGGCCGGTGAAACCCATGAACGGGATGCCAAGAGCCTGCGCCACCCGCCGGCCCGCCGCATCGTCGAGAAGCGCCGCGGCTCCCCGCGAAACCGCCAGGGAAATGACTTCCGCCTCACCAGGATCAAGCTGACGGACGGCTGCGGCGACTGCAGCCGGAATCGCAATTTCCGGGGTGCAGACTCGAAGAAAGGAACGGCTGGCTGCAAGGATGCGGTTCGTTTCCTCTCCAGGTTTGGCAAGCAATTCACGAAAAACCGTTTCGGGAATCCACACCTGGGAACCGATTTGCCCGAGCGTATCAAGACGACCGATCTTTGCCAAGGCAATCACGGGGCCTGCGTTGCAAACGAAGTTCACGGCTCTGCCAGACGCAATTCCGCGCGAAGTTCCGTCTCCAATTCCCCGGTGGGAAGGTTGAAGGGGCTGACGCCATAGCGCGAGCAGGTTTCAAAAAAATCCACCCGGCTCAACCCGGCAAGACGCGCGGCGGTGCCGCTGCTGACCTTCCCAAGTTCGAACATCTTGAGGGCTGCCATCAAGCGCAAATGCGGCGCCAGCTCCGCGCGCGTCAGCCCCACCGCCGTCTCGATCCCTTCCAGATCGAAGGAAAGCGATGGTGTATCGACATCGGGTTCGGTTTGAACGCTCATGACCGAGAAAATAGCTTCGGATCAAAAAAACTCAACTTTCTTTCCCCCGGCTCCCAAGGGTGGGCATCCGTGGGGTATTGACAGTATTCTGAGCGATCAAGGCTCCCACGCGGCCGCGCATCTCGATGCGCCCGGTGTCGGGCTTGATGAGGCCGTTGAGCATTTTTAGGAGGGTGGTGTTGACTCGCTCGCTTCCCGCTCGTCTCGCCCTTTTCGGGCCGACCTCCGGTGGCGCTCCCGAGCGGCTGTCCTCGCCGCCTGGGTGCCGGCGCCGTTGTGGCCGATGAGGCCGAGGCACTCTTCTCTCCGCAACTCAAACGACACATCGCGCACGGCATAGAATTCTCCGGGTCTCAGGTCGTCGTCACTGGCGGGGGGCAGGGGATAGTTGGCAGTTGGCAGTTGGCGGTTGGCTGTGCAGAGGTCAGATGTCGGGGCTGACTTCTGATCTCTCTGGCGCGCGAAGGGGTTTAGCTCGGTGGCGATGTCCTTGAGGCCGTACCAGAGGGACTTTTTCAGGTTGCGGCAGAATTTCTTGCTGACGCCTTGGACACTCACAAGGACTTCGCCTTGTGAGTGGGTTGAGGGTTGATGGTTGAGAGTTGAGGGTGACATTCAATGGGTGGAGGGCGGAAGTCAGTGGACGGTAGGCGGTGAGCGGTGGGCAGAGGTCAGGTAATCTCACCGGCCAGAACCAGCGATTTGCGAATCACGGAAGGAGAAAGCAAGGAGCCTGCCGAGACAAGACGATCAATCTCCGGCTGGAGCCGGGGGATGAGTCCCGCCTGTTTGGCTTTGAGGAGAATGCCAAGAGTGCCCATGACTGGAAGCTGGAAAACTTCGGCGCAGTTGCGCGCGGCGAGGTCATCAAGAATGCAAATGGAACCCGCTTGAGCCAAACCAAGGGCAAGAACGGCTGTTTCACCAACTCCGAGATCCCAAGCGAGAATTTCTGACGGGATGGGAATCGCGGGTTTTACCCAGGCAGGGTCCAGGGTGCTCTGCATCCAACCCTTCGCGGGGTCACCATCCGGTCCGGCAAGGATTTCCGAAGAAACCGCATCGGGGATGGCCAAAGAGGGGGCGAGTGTCTCCAGCAGGTTGATGCGGCCAATCTTGCCGAGCAGGATCAATGGAGACGCATTGACAATCCAGACGGTCATAAAGCGACTTCCCGCGTCAAATCGTCAGGATCAACCTGGATGGCCGGAACCCGATAGTCGCGGAGAGCGTCAATAAAGGCCGCGCGGGAAAGGCCTGCCATTTCAGCAGCCTTGGCCTGGGTGAGCCGCCCCAACTCATACCACTTCACGCAAGCGGCCAAACGGAGTTCGGCGGCGAACCGGCCGGGGCTTTGGCGAAGGCTTGAGAACGCCTCTTCAGGAACATCGATCTCCAGTTTCATGGATGGAGGTTAATCGTTTTCGAGAGAAAGGCAATGGGATGAAACGCGGTCATGCGCAACTCCGATGCGACCGCGTATTTCGATGCGCTCGGTGTCGGGCTTGATGAGGCCGTTGAGCATTTTTAGGAGGGTGGTCTTGCCGGCGCCGTTGTGGCCGATGAGGCCGAGGCATTCGCCGCGGCGGAGTTCGAAGGAGACGTCTTGCACGGCCCAGAATTCGGCGGGTCTGAGATCGTCGTCACTGGCGGGGGGCGGGAGCTGGTTGAGAGTTGAGGGTTGAGAGTTGAGAGCTGAATTTCCATCAACCATCAACGAACGACTCTCAACCCGCCTCCGAAAGGGATTGATCTCTGTGGCGATGTCCTTCAAGCCGTACCAGAGGGACTTTTTGAGGTTGCGCAGCATTTTTGCTGACGCCTTGGAC
>CAZGPG010000062.1:0-3442 GCA_964527735.1 uncultured Chitinophagaceae bacterium
AGGTGGCAGACGTTATACAATTACTATCAGACCATATAGCCAACCAGATCGCGGCGGGCGAGGTGATCCAGCGCCCGGCCTCCGCCGTAAAGGAAATGCTGGAGAATGCCGTGGACGCCGGCGCTACCGAGATCCAGCTTATTGTCAAAGACGCCGGGAAAGAGCTGATCCAGGTCATTGACAACGGGAAAGGTATGAGCCCGACCGATGCGCGTATGAGCTTCGAACGCCACGCCACCTCCAAGATACAGCATATCGAAGATCTTTTCACGATCCGCACCATGGGCTTCCGCGGTGAAGCCCTCGCTTCCATCGCCGCCGTAGCACAGGTAGAAATGAAAACACGACGGCACGACAGTGATGCCGGCACCCGCATCTGCATTGAAGGTACAGAGGTAAAGCTCCAGGAGCCATGCGCCACTGCTCCGGGCACGAACCTCATGATCAAAAACCTGTTTTACAACATACCCGCCCGGCGCAACTTCCTGAAAAGCAACAATACGGAATACCGGCATATCCTGGATGAATTTACCCGCGTGGCGCTGGCGCACCCCGGTATTGCCTTCCGCCTCTGGCATAACGGCACGGAGCAGTTCCGGCTTGAGGCCGGCACGATGAAAGCCCGTATAGTCGGGCTGCTGGGACACAATTACGAAAAAAACCTTGTACCCGTGTCGGAAGACACCGAATATATACGGATACACGGCTTCATCGGGAAACCGGAAGCAGCCACACGTACACGCGGGATGCAGTTTTTCTTTATCAACAACCGGTACATCCGCAATCACTACCTCAACCATGCCGTGGTACAGGCGTATGAAAGCCTGATCGAAAAAGAATCGTTCCCGTTTTATGTCCTGTTCCTTGAGATAGACCCCGGCAGGGTGGATGTGAACGTGCACCCGACCAAGCAGGAGGTAAAGTTTGAAGACGACCGTATGATGTATGCTTACCTGCAGGCTGCCGTAAAACATGCGCTGGCCAGGTATAATATCGCTCCTTCGCTCGACTTCACGCTCAACCCCGAAATCACCAAGCTGCCTTCGGTCAGTCAGCCGGTCTCGGAAAAACAGATGGCCGATACCCAAAAAAGTTATCTCTACAACACGTTCACGCAAAAAAACCAGGCACATTTCATAGACCGCAAAGACGGGCTGCAGCGGTGGAAGGATCTCTACCAGATCGCCCAGCAAACACCGGAGCACATCACACTGCCGGCAGATGATGCCGGAACGGCATCCGGGGAGCCGGACAGCCTGTTCTCCGAAAAAGCAGATCATGCCGGTAAAAGCAACATGCTCCTCGTGCAAGGCACGTTTCTGGTCACCACTGTCCGCTCCGGGCTTATGATGATACATATACAACGAGCACTCGAGCGCATCTGGTATGAACGGTTGCAGCAACAGTGGGAGCACGGGGCGGCGCCCTCCCAGCAATTGCTGTTCCCCGTTTCTTACGAGTTACCGCCACAGGACTGCATCCTGCTCACAGAGATACTACCCGACCTGGCGCGTCTCGGTTTTGATATTGCTCCTTTTGGCGGGCAAACCTTTGCCATCCGCGGCGTACCGCCGGGGTTGCAGGACGGCACGGAAAAAAGTATACTCGACGAAGTGCTCGACCGGCTGAAAAACGAATCCTCGAATGCACTTTCCGGACGTACGGAACACCTGCTCCGGCATATGGCGCGCCGGATGGGGCACAACAGCCATTCCGCTCAGCAGCCGGAAGAACAGCAGGCCATCATTGACGAGCTATTTGCATGCGCACAACCGGAATATACACCGGACGGTAAAAAGGTATTCACCATTCTGACAAGAGAATCGCTGGACGGGATGCTGGATTGAATTTGAAAATTTGAAAATGAGCCTATTTGAAAATGCCCATGTTATAACCTTATCCGCTCCCATTTTCAAATTTTCAAATTCACAAATTTTCAAATTTCCATTAGTTTCATAACTTCGCGCCCTTATGAGCCGGCAATTAACACCACAACAGCTTACTGATATCGCTAATGAATTCGGCACACCGGTATATGTATACCATGCCGAAAAGATCACAGAACAGTATCGCAAGCTGACAGACGCTTTCAAAGGACACCCTACGCGCTTTTTTTATGCGTGCAAGGCACTGACCAATATCAATATTCTGAAGCACCTGCAGCAGTTGGGCGCCTCCGTGGATTGCGTGAGTATTCACGAAGTAAAGCTGGCACTGCACGCCGGGTTCGATCCGAAACAAGTGCTTTTCACACCGAATTGTGTGGATTTCGGCGAAATCCTCGCCGCCCAGGAGCTGGGCGTAAACCTGAATATCGACAACATTTCCATCCTGGAACAATTCGGGAACCGGTTTGGCAACAGCTACCCTGTCTGCATACGCATCAACCCGCATATAGAAGCGGGCGGCAATTACAAGATCTCCACCGGGCATATCGACAGCAAGTTCGGTATTTCCATACACCAGATGCGCCATATCGAACGGATCGTCAAAACGACCAACCTCCACGTACAGGGGTTGCATATGCATACCGGCAGTGAGATCAAGGATGTGAGCGTCTTTCTCCACAGCCTTGATATTATGTTTGAAATGGCGCGCCATTTCGACCAACTCGAATTTCTTGACCTCGGCAGCGGCTTTAAAGTTCCCTATAAAGATGATGACCCGGAAACGGACGTGGCCGCACTGGGTCCCCAGCTCACCCAAGCCGTAAAGGCATTTGAGGCGGAATATAACCGAACGCTCGAAATATGGTTTGAACCCGGTAAATACCTGGTCAGCGAATGCGGTTATTTCATTACGAAGGCGAATGTCGTCAAGCAAACCACAGCCACTGTTTTTGTAGGGGTTAATTCAGGCTTCAACCACCTGATACGTCCGATGTTTTATGAAGCTTACCACAAGATCACCAATATCTCTAATCCCAACGGCGCGGAACGCATCTATACGGTGGTCGGCAATATATGTGAGACCGATACTTTTGCCTGGGATCGTGTGCTGAATGAAGTACGCGAAGGCGATCTGCTGGTGTTTCATAACGCCGGCGCGTATGGGTTTGAGATGAGCAGTAATTTCAATTCCCGCCTGAAGCCTGCGGAAGTGCTTGTCAAAGACGGGAAAGCACACCTGATCCGGGAACGCGACGTATTTGAGGACCTGCTGCGCAAGCAGGTTGTTATAGAAGATGTGACTGCATAGCTCTTCCTGGAAATTGCCTGCGAACTTCTTAAACATCCCTCTCTATCTCCCTTCCAAGGGAGATGATAAGTACGTGTATCATTATTGTTACGATCCAATTAAAAGAACATGGTCCTTTCGTGGATACACATGCAAGCAAAAGGGAACAATGTTGTCGTCTCCCTTTGAGGGGAGCATGTGAGGGGTGTCTGGCAAACACAACACCAGTTCCCTAAAGGATTTCAGATCGTTTATGTAGATACTC
>CAZGPG010000063.1:0-3111 GCA_964527735.1 uncultured Chitinophagaceae bacterium
CCCGCAACCTATAGCTTGGAAGGCTATCGCTCTACCAATTGAGCTACTTCCGCTTATTATCAAATAAAGTGGGGGGAGAAGGATTCGAACCTTCGAAGCCGAAGCAACGGATTTACAGTCCGTCCCATTTGACCGCTCTGGAATCCCCCCATCCTTTGAGCCCCCTGCCGGGATCGAACCAGCGACCTACTGATTACAAGTCAGTTGCTCTACCAGCTGAGCTAAGGAGGCACTCATTATTTCAAATAACACACCCCTTTTGTAACATACTGTTAATCGGAGGTTTTACCCTAAGAATTTTCGCTTTGAAGCAGGGATGTAACCCCCTTTTCCGTTAGGGACTGCAAAGATATACAAACTTGCATTAAAACAAAAAAAAATATAAAAAACGCACCTTAAAAAAAGAAAGTCAGGCTCTTGATACCTGACTTTCTGCAATATATAGTATATGTATATTTTCCCGGAATACCCTGCCCCGGCACTTAGCTGTGAATGGTCACGATAAATCGTCCTCCGCATCCACCAGCATTTCCTTATGGTTACTGGCTTTCGTGCGCGTTTTTGTCTTATGCTTGTTGATCTGCCTCCGCAGCGATTCTATGGCAAGATCTGTTGCCTCCTCAAAACTTTTAGCCTGCCCTTTTGCAAAAAGCTGATTACCGGGGATGTTAACCTTAAGTTCTGTGACTTTATTTGCTTCATGTTCCACGTTCTCCAACTTAAGATAACACTCGCCTCCAATGAACTGGTCATAGAACTGATCCAGTTTATCAACCTTTCGCTGGATAAAATTAATCAGTTTCTTGTCTGCATCAAAATGAATGGATTGCACTGTAATGTTCATGATTCCTCCTTGTTTTTAAGCTTTTGGATGAGCTTGTTTATAAATCGCTTTAAGTCTTTCAACTGAATTATGTGTATAAAGCTGCGTCGCAGCCAGGCCGGCATGCCCCAGCAACTCTTTGATATCATTCAGATCTGCGCCCTTATTCAGTAAGGTTGTAGCAAATGTGTGCCTGAGAACGTGCGGGCTTCGCTTTTGCTGCGATGATATGAATGATAGGTATTTCTTCACGATCCGGTAAATCAGTCCAGGACCCGCCTGGTCTCCTCTCATAGTAACGATCAGGTGATGACTTTTGGTATCCCGAAAACAGTCTTTTTTTTCTTTCAGATAGCTATCCAATAGATGAAGCAACGAACGGTGTAACGGGATCAGGCGTTCCTTATTCCTTTTCCCGAGTACACGCACCGTTTGATGGTAAAAATCAATATCCGTCTCCTGCAAACCGCTCAGCTCTTCGCGTCGCATACCGGTACCGAACAGCAATTCCATTACCAGCTGGTCCCGTATGCCCTCAAAACCTTCGGGAAAAAGGTCCCGGCTATCCAGTAGTTCCACCAATTTGTGTTCATCAACCACTACCGGAAGCTTCTTCGGTGTTCTTAATGCTTTTACCAGTTGCATGGGATTGTGGGCGGAAAGCCCCTCCCGATTCAGAAATTTATAATACGTACGAAGGGTTGAGATCGCCCGGTTAACACTGGAAGGCTGAAGCCCCGCATCCACCAGCATAGCGAGAAAGCTCCTCACATCCCGGTGTATGACATCACTAACCGTCAGATGATGTTTGTCAAGATACGCCAGATAGGTTTCCAGATCATGGCAATAGGCTGTGACGGTATGCGCTGAATAACGTTTTTCGTATTGTAAAAAGCAGGTAAAACGGTCAATAAACATCAAAAACTATTTATATATTCAAAGGCTGAATATATAAATAGTTTTTGAAATAATGGTCATATTATAGAAACAAAGTTTAAATCACTTCCTGATTCAGGCCTTGTTTGTAAATTGCTTTCTTAACCTGTGTACGCCGGGCAACAGATTTTTTCTCATACGCCTGGCGCGAACGGAGTTCTCTCAACACACCCGTCTTCTCAAATTTCTTTTTGAAACGCTTCAACGCTTTGTCTAACGACTCCCCTTCTTTCACATTAACAATGATCATCTTTATATACCCCCTTTCGTACTTAATTTTTATCGGACTGCAAAGGTAGGTTAAATAATCCAAAGCCGGAAACTGAAATTTTAATTTATTCCGTATCCTATTTCTCAGCGTATATATCCGGTACCTTTATGCGTATGTAAACTGTAAACTCCTTCCGTAAAATTTTCTTAGATTTGTTGCTAAACAGATCCATCAGTACAGTTTCACTATGTCATTACACCATAAGCCGGAGCCGGATATATACGCCTTAAATGAATATGCACTCACGGTTGCGTATGGCCACGACATCAACAGCAACCTTTCCCGCCAGGTACTGAATCTGGATGCCTGGCTTCACAAAAAGCCCTTTCCCGGCTTCCGGACCACAGTGCCGGCTTATGCGACACTCAGTATCTATTATGATCCGCACCAGGTCATCCGCTCTCCGCTACCGGGTATCAGCTGTTTTGACAAAGTGGCGTCCTATATCCGATCGCTGGCACCCGCGATGCCGGAAACGGCTGACCGACCTTACCGGCATGTGGTTATCCCCGTCTGTTACGGCGGCTCGTTCGGGCCTGACCTGCCTGCCGTGGCCGCTTACCACCAATTATCTGCGCAGGACGTAATCGACCTGCACAGCCAGGGCTCTTATAACGTCTACATGATGGGATTTATCCCGGGATTTGCCTACCTGGGTGGCTTGCCAAGCTTGCTGACCACACCCAGAAGGCAGTCGCCACGCCCGGCCGTGACTGCCGGATCGGTAGGTATTGCTGGAGGCCAAACAGGGATTTACCCTTTGGAAAGCCCCGGCGGATGGCAGATCATCGGGCGCACGCCACTGACATTGTTTGATGCCCGCCGGTCCGAACCTGCCTTGCTGCAGTCCGGCGACAAGGTATCTTTTAAGCCTGTAACCGAACGGGAATACAGCACACACTATATGCAACATGCAACTGAGCGTCATTAAACCCGGGCTACTGAGTACTGTTCAGGATACCGGGCGGCTGTATCACCGCCACCTGGGGGTACCTGTTTCCGGCCCTATGGATCCGCTATCCGCCCGTATTGCCAATCTGGCTGTGGGAAATGGACCGGAAGCAGCTGTCCTGGAACTGAC
>CAZGPG010000064.1:0-3034 GCA_964527735.1 uncultured Chitinophagaceae bacterium
TAGACTTGGTTCCTCCGTCAAACTCTATGATGTAATCGAAACCAGAGCGATCTATTTTTCCGTGCAAGACACCGTAATTATTCAGAATCTTTTCGTGTTCTGGCTTTGGGTTTCTTATTATAGGCCTCATATCAATTCGTCCGATCCAAAGGATGAGATATATTGATCGTTAATACTGATTTATTGGGATTAATGATTGATGGTTGTCATAGAGCCGTCACTTCCGTATATGGTTGTGAAAGAATCGTTAATAAATCCATTAAAGGATGCTCCGTTGGAATTATATCCTCGGAAAGTATCTGAGCGCGGCATTCTGATTTCTGGATAGATTGGTTCCTGAAAGGAACGCGAAATGTCTCTGTCTATTTCTCGGATAATACGATTAGATTCTTTCTCTCGTTCTCGTTCCTCTCTTTTTTGTTCTGCGATGTATTGATCGAAGGATTGTTGTCTGGCGATATGTTCATTAGACATACGATCTAACATTTGTTGATCCATTCGTGCAAGTTCTAGGTCTGCTTGTTGTCTCCTAGCGGCACGGTCTTCTTCGAGTCTTTGTTCTTGAAGACGAATCTTTCGTAATTCCATTTCGCTCTTAGTATTCTCTAACTGAGAAGAAAAATGGGAATAGGTAGGGATAAAGACCGGCTCAGTTTCTTTCTGCTGTTGCTTTTCAAAGAAAGCAATATCTCGCTTAAACCGTTCTCGCTGTTGTTCTTTGTATCCAGTCTTAGTTCCTGACAAGGAAGCGAGTAATAGAATTATTAGAGCGAAGGCTCCATAGAGGATGTATTGTGTTTTAGCGTTCATGGCGATAAGAGAAAGCCCCGGCTTCCTTTATTGGGAAAGAAGCCGGGGCCGGAGTTTTTGGAACTTGGGGCATCCGAAGCTACCCCCAATAGTAGTTCCGAAACTATACTGGCATTATAGCACGGCAAGAGGGGATGTGCAAGTTCTATTTTATTTTTGTTCATTCCCGACGGATGGTTTGAAATAGTCAAGTAAATACTGTGGAACATACATAGAGAAATTGCGAGAAATCCACATTGGAGACACTGGACATCCTAATTCTTTTAGCTTGTAAAGGATTCCGCGAGCCTGAGTGGATGTTATTCCTTGCTCCAAAAGCCTCATATAAAGCCTACACATATTTCTATTGTAAGCATTAATATCTCCGTTTTCCCTTAGAAGATCCTTATAAATTTTTTTATAGCTATTGAAGTTAAAATACATAATCAGAACCAGTTTACGATGGGTTTAATTTTTTCTTTCTTTTTCTTTGGAGTTAATTGTATTTTGATTATCTTACCATTCTTAGTAAATAAAGTCATGTATTTGGGGTATAATAAAAACATTATCATCTGAGATTCTGTAACCCAATCTATTGTTTCTTTATTGTGCCGCGCAGGGATCATCTTGATTTTCTTGGCCCGCTCAATAAGATTGTGACACTTGCGACAGAGAACGATTAAGTCTAGTTTAGTTTCTGTTCCGGGACGAGATAAGCAATCGTAATTCATGTGATGAACATCAAGAATATGGCAAGAACCATCGCATCCCTTCTTCTGACATTTGTTGTCATACTTCCTTAAAAACTTGGAACGAATACGACCCCATTCCTCTGATTTAAGGTAATCAGACCTGTATAAGTTACCATATTTGACTGGTTTGAGTTCCCTGTCCTTGCGCCTTCTTTCCCATCTAGTGTATATCTTTTTCATAGATTATCCCGTGTAATATTCTTAAAATATAGGGTTCCTTCCCGTTAGAGTCCTTTTTTTAAAGATCCCGATATGGCAGTTGTCTCACCCCGCTTTGACCGCTTGTTGACGACGAAAATAGGTGGCGCGACTAATATTCATATTAATCCAAGGCTTATTTTTGTTGATTGTTTCGACTCCCTCCCATGTTTTTTTGGCACGGAAACTTTGGATTTTACTGAACCGATTTTCAGAGAATTGCATGGTTATGAAGCGAATAATTCTTTCGCAAATAGATTTAACTTCCCGTGAATCTAATGGGATAGAGAAGGAATCATTTATACTAAAAGCAAACTGAAAAACCATTTCTTCCCAATTTTCCCTATTTTTTCTCCAAAGTTTGTAAGCCTGAATTCTTACATTTTCAAAGATTGTTGAGTTTCTTTTAAACAATCCATATTCAACAGGAAGCCGAATCTTATCATTTTTGTCTAGGTATTCATTTAGTTCTCCCAGGCTGTATTTCTTGGCATCGTTATATTCTACTTCCCAAAAATTATTGAGCGGATTTTTGCAAATAAAATTATTATATCCAAAATCTCCGCCAAGGCGCTTAGTGACACCATATCTGACATCTTTATAAAATCTAAGAGCTTCCTGACTTTTTCCGTATTTGTGGATTCCTGTATCCAAAAGATAACCTAAGTGAGCGTGTCCATTTTCTCTGTTGATACAGGTAAAATTAGGTTTTGGGAACGACCGTTCTTCTGGACGGAAATAAGCTCCATCTTCATCAATATCAATCACAATCCATTTTATATTATTCGGTCGATTGTGTTGAACGTATTTTCTTTTTATAGCGTGAAGATAATACTCCTTAATCATCATGGTTTTTTCATTACCACAATAAACAGAAAGAAGTTCTAAGTTTTCTTTAAATTCGCACATAAAAAGGCCCGATTCTTTTGCGGGAAAGAACCGGGCCTTCGTTTAGAATCTAGGGCGCTCAGAGCTACCCCGCAGTAGTTCTAAACTATGTGAAATCATACCACACAATCAGAAAAGTGCAAGTTCTTTTTTTTCTTTCTTCAAAATGGACTCAAGAGGAATAATAAATTTATTTTGACACATGCGGCATCTGTATTTCCAAGAATCATCCAGGCTCCAATACATAATTTGAACCTGTCGGGTTCCGCATCCAGGACACGAGATTCTTCCGTTCATCTTAGCGCGAAGGCGAACGAGTTTTTCCATACGATGTAATTTTTCTGCTGTCATATACAGGACCATACGCACGCGCACACGAGAAGCAATTTATTTCTTTACATTTCTTT
>CAZGPG010000065.1:0-2985 GCA_964527735.1 uncultured Chitinophagaceae bacterium
ACACGGTTTCCCCAATTGCCTCTGATAACCCGCGCAACGACAATCCACGCATCAGGCGTGCACGACGCAACCGCTCTCCAATTCGTTTTAGGATTTTATTCATGGCTGGATCCTTTCTGGTTGTTTACAGTATTGACAAAAAAATGTTTTTTGTAAACATAGATTCCAAGAAAAGCGACGACCCAGTCAGCATGATTTCTGGTCGCGACGTAAAGCCGCTCCTACAGTGGAGGGACGACCTCCGTGTCGTCCTCTTTGATTTAGCCTATGATATCGAGTTGCGCGTCTATGATCGCTACGGTATGACGGAGAGAGCAATTTATCTATCCAATCTCCCATGCGTTACGCCGATTCTCATATGCATTTGTTTCAACGTGGTTTTCCGGGGCTGTATGGTGCCTGGTTTCCGCAGGGGGGTGAATTGCGGGCGTACGAGAGCATACGCGAGGTTCATCAGATTGCCCGGTCGCTTGTGATCGGCTATGAACGTGAGGATTGGGCAAAAGGGAATAACGCCTATATCCTGAAATTGTCTAAAACCCGGGATTGGATGGCACCGATTGCGTTTTGCTTCCCCAACCGTGCTACGACACGACAATTTTGCCAATGGCGGGAAGCTGGGTTTTACGGGATTTCGTTGTATCTGAATCAACCTTCAGAAGTGGAGCAAGTGCTCGAATGGACGGAGGAGGAGATACAGATTCTGAACGAATGGAAGGCGATCATAAGCATCAATATACCGATGGCGAATATCTCCCGACTGCGTCCCTTTCTGGAGAAACTTCCACAGGCGCGTATTCTGATCAGCCACTTAGGCTTACCTGAGGCACTCAACGGTAAAATCTCGGAGAAACAGGCCAGCGAGCGTTTGAAGCCCTTGCTTCAGAACGCAGATTTACCCCATCTCGGGGTCAAGATCTCGGCGTTCTACGCGTTTGGTAAATATCCTCATCCCCATATCGAACCACTGGTACGCACGCTGTGCGCCGTATTCGGCGAGAAGCGGATTTACTGGGCATCCGACTTTGTCCCGGTCCTGGATTATGAGTCTTTTCCCCAGACATTGGACTCTGTGCATGCAGTCACGACAACCCTGACTCCCCGGACCCTCGGTAATCTTTTTCACAATAATCTGACCAGAGTCATTCAACGGGTGAATCGGAGAAGCCGCTAGTTTAAGCACGTTTTTCCAATGGGCCTATGACGGAGGGACGACGCGGAGATGGTTCGCAAAGCATGTTATGCGTCGGGATAAGCGCGAACGCTTTATGGCGTCCTATCGTTGATTGTCTGTCCGATTAATACGGGCTCAGACACCTTTTGTCGTTCGCTTTTTGATACGTCTAAGGCTGAAGAGGCTGAGTGTTCCGCCTAATATCATTAATGCGGATGTCGAAGGTTCAGGAATGGGGATGGTCGCGTTGATCCCGATTGCCACGGGCCCTACGTCCCAACCCATGTAGGTAAAACCATCAATATCTCCGTCAACCAGTTGACCAAGCGTATACCCGGCCAGATCACTGTCATTGGCGAAGGTCAGGATGTAGCTTGAACCCGCAGTTCCAAGTAAGCTGTAGCGTACTATCAGGCTGTCTCCTTCCAGAAAATATAGATTTGCCTCTTCGTAGCCGATCAACAGATGGAGTTTTGAACTCAGACTTTCTCCATCCCAGTAACCACTGGTAAATTCAGTCCAAGTATAGTCAGTCTCAAGCGTGCCGCCTGGATAGTTGTACACACTGATGGTTCCATCATCGTCCCAGAAAAGAAAGTTGTCATCCCCCATAGCCAGAAGATTCGGGTTGGCAAGAACACTGGCTCCGGCGTGCGGCCCTTGATTGGCCAGTGTGCGTGGGTACCCAGAGCTAAAAACATAGAGGTCTTCTCCCGGTATCCACCAGTTGTCATAATAATTTCTGTCCATTACGGCAGGATTTACCCAGTTGAGGTGAAAATCTTCGCTGAAATCCTGTCCTCGGGTAAGATGGGTTCCCGTACCCATAATATAACCGGATTCCAATAACTGCTTCCATTGTTCGGAACTGGTCCCCGTGAACAGAGCCTGTGCGTTTAGGTCTGGTGTGACATCGTAACGAAGTTGAGGAGCCACCCCAGTGACTGTGGGGTCTACAAAACGATATGTGTAGGTATAGGTCTGTCCCCACGCTGTTGCGCTGATCATGAGTATGCCACAGAGGCTGAGCACTAGCAGGGGAGTACGTTTTAGGAGAGCATAAACCAGTATGTTCTCCACGCAATATGCGGGCGAATACTTGAGTCCAGTCATGGTGCTGTTTTAATTAGTATGTCTTATGCTTTGAGTCAATAAGTTTTATTTGTAGATCTTGTGTAGTCGCCATAAGGGCGTGCGATCGTATCGCCGTCTGCATCGTTGGGAATCTTTATAGTTGTTGAGGTAAAATAACGGCGGAAAAATTCGTAACACACTTTTAGGTATTTGACAGTGTGTCCTCGAGTAATGAGGGGAGCCAGGCAGGTTTAAATTGTGATTTGGGTAGAGTTTTCATTTCCGCAAGACTCCACCATTTCCATGTTTGAATGGTGCTTTTCTCTTCGTCAGTCCATTCTTTTGCGTGTACGGCAGAATTTGTCGAACATCTGACAAGAAAATATTTTTCCAGCCATCGCGCCGGAGTTGACCTGGCTACGGCATAAACCTCATCCCTGGTTTTCAATAAATCTCCTATCGCAGCGGTTAACCCGGTTTCTTCATAAAGTTCGCGTGCCGCGGCTTCCAAATAACTTTCTCCAGGCTTTAGCTCACCTCCAACAGTGGCCCAAAAGGGTGGCTGGTGTTCATCATGATACTGGAACAGCAGCAATCTCCCTTCGTCATCGACGATCACCAATCGCGCCGATTTTCTAATGACAACTTCCATACTTCATTAAATATTATCTGTATGGTAGGTCTTTGCACAAAATAAAAGTATCCGATAGGAATAAGCCTATTATCCGCCGGGAAAT
>CAZGPG010000066.1:0-2765 GCA_964527735.1 uncultured Chitinophagaceae bacterium
GCTACCTTAGGACCGTTATAGTTACGGCCGCCGTTTACCGGGGCTTCAGTCAAGAGCTTCGCCGAAGCTAACCCCCTTCCTTAACCTTCCGGCACCGGGCAGGTATCAGGCTCTATACTTCATCTTACGATTTCGCAGGGCCCTATGTTTTTGCTAAACAGTTGGTTGAACCAATTTACTGTGGCCGCATCGCTGCGGCATGCTTTATCCCGAAGTTACAGCATTAATTTGCCTAGTTCCTTCTCCACGGCTCACCCGAGCGCCTGAGAATACTCATCTCGACTACCTGTGTCGGTTTACGGTACGGGTTGTATAAAACGAACCTTAGAAGTTTTTCTCGTGAGCATGATTAGGGTCACTATCACTCCGGCCGAAGCCTTTGCGTACTATCAGGTTCATCAAAATCTGCGGATTTGCCTGCAGATCCTATAACTACACCCTTTAACGATCTATTCCGTAAGATCGCGGACCTTTCACTTCCCCGTTACTCCATCGAATTTTATACAAGTACTGGAATATTAACCAGTTTGCCATCAGCTTCGCCTTTCGGCTACGCCTAAGGACCCGACTAACCCTGATCCGATTAACGTTGATCAGGAACCCTTAGTCTTTCGGCGACAAGGTTTCTCACCTTGTTTATCGTTACTCATTCCTACATTTTCTCTTCCAAACGCTCCAGCATACCTCACGATACACCTTCAACGCTGTTTGGAATGCTCCCCTACCACTGCAACCTAAGTCGCAATCTACAATTTCGGCGACATGTTTGATGCCCGATCATTTTCCGTGCCCGGACCCTCGACCAGTGAGCTGTTACGCACTCTTTAAATGAATGGCTGCTTCCAAGCCAACATCCTGGCTGTCTTAGGGGCCGAACTTCGTTTGTTCAACTTAACATGTACTTAGGGGCCTTAATTGATAGTCTGGGTTATTTCCCTCTCGGCCATGGACCTTAGCGCCCACAGCCTCACTGCTGCACATATTTATCAGCATTCGGAGTTTGTCAGGGTTTGGTAGGCGGTGAAGCCCCCTAGCCCAATCAGTAGCTCTACCTCTGATAAACCTGTATAATGCAACGCTGTTCCTAAAAACATTTCGGGGAGTACGAGCTATCTCTCAGTTTGATTGGCCTTTCACCCCTACCCACAGGTCATCCCATAGCTTTTCAACGCTAATGGGTTCGGTCCTCCAGTTAGTTTTACCTAACCTTCAACCTGCCCATGGGTAGATCACAAAGTTTCGCGTCTGCCCACACTGACTATTAGCCCTGTTCGGACTCGCTTTCGCTACGGCTCCGTTATTACTTAACTTAACCTCGCCAGTGAGGTGCAACTCGTAGGATCATTATGCAAAAGGCACGCCGTCACCTGATCTGTTGCCAGACCGGCTCCGACCGCTTGTAGGCGTACGGTTTCAGGTACTATTTCACTCCCTTATTCAGGGTACTTTTCACCTTTCCCTTACGGTACTGGTTCACTATCGGTCATTGAGGAGTATTTAGCCTTACCGGATGGTACCGGCAGTTTCACACAGGATTTCTCTGGTCCCGCGCTACTCAGGATACTACACGTCCGGACAATCTTACACCTACGGGGCTTTCACCCTGTCTCGCTTACCTTTCCAGGTAATTCAGCTTCGTCGTCCTTTCTAAAAGTAGTCCTACAACCCCGGTGGAGCACGCTCCACCGGTTTGGGCTCTTCCCTGTTCGCTCGCCACTACTGGGGGAATCATTTTTATTTTCTCTTCCTCCGGGTACTTAGATGTTTCAGTTCTCCGGGTTCGCTTCCCTGCTTGCGCAGGGATAATACATCTTCAATGTATTAGGTTGACCCATTCGGAAATCTTCGGTTCAACGGTTGTATGCACCTTACCGAAGCTTATCGCAGCTTACCACGTCCTTCTTCGCCTCTCAATGCCTAGGCATCCGCCATACGCCCTTATTTGCTTTAAATATTGTTTATTTTAACGTCACAACACCAATATTTACATGTTGTAACTATACTACGGTGTTATTGTACTTGCGTACAATAACTTTCATTGCTTTCCCAATATGTCAAAGAGCTTTCACCAACCTGGCTTCCTACGAAAATACCTGTCTTTTTATCAACTTGCATCTTCACCAGATCAATTACGCGGATAATGAAGGCTTCGAGCCTTTTTGCATGCCTCACAGGCACTATCCATATTTTAAAGAACTTTTTTATCCGGGCGAATCTTTATTCGCCCCTACCGTTTACACACGGGCGAATGCTACTCGCCCCTACCATCGTCCGTATCCATCCCCGCTCTGGGTGGAGGATATCGGATTCGAACCGATGACCCCCTGCGTGCAAGGCAGGTGCTCTAGCCAACTGAGCTAACCCCCCGGTCTAATTATTAATGGTTAATGTCCAATGATTAATGATCAATGGTTAATAACTTCAACCGACGCCTCATTAATCATTAACAATTAATCATTAACAATTATAAACGTAGTCCCGCCCAGATTTGAACTGGGGACCTCTACATTATCAGTGTAGCGCTCTAACCAACTGAGCTACGAGACTTTTTAAGGCACCGGCCAGTAGACTGTCCCACTTCCCGGTTCTTTGGTCTCTTGCTCGCGCCAGGCCGATAACGCTTTCTTGATGCTTCTAAATTAAGAACTTAACTCACAAATATCTTGAAATGCAGGGAAGAAAAACTAAAAACAAACTTTTACAGATTATAGCTCTAAAAAGGAGGTATTCCAGCCGCACCTTCCGGTACGGCTACCTTGTTACGA
>CAZGPG010000067.1:0-2682 GCA_964527735.1 uncultured Chitinophagaceae bacterium
TGTAAGCGCCGATCAAACTGACCACCTTATGCCGGAGCAAATTGACCAGTAAAACATCTGGCGAAAAAAGTAAGTTGAGGCATGGTTGGCTGGTTAAACAATAATGGTTTAAAATTAGGTAATTCTTTCCTCATCGGGTGCTGATATCTTTTGTAGCCTGGCCATTGGGGGAGGGCAAAGATATCAGCACACCATGAGGGGCCGCCGGCAGGCTTATGATCCCCCCGGATTTTGTGCAACGGTCTTCCTTTTTCTTAAAGATTCCCCCTTGAGTTCAATGCGGTGCGCATTGTGGATGATCCTGTCGAGTATGGCATCGGCAATGGTCTGTTCGCCGATCACATCATGCCATTTGCTCACCGGCACCTGGGAGGTGATAATCAAAGCGCCTTTGCCATGACGGTCTTCAATGAGTTCCATCAGGGCTGCCCTGCCAGCAGCATCAAAAGGCTGCATGCCGAAGTCATCGAGGATCAGCAACTGATGACGTTCTATTTTGGCCACCTCCTTCAGATAAGAACCATCGGCCCGGCTCATCTTCAGTTTGGAGAACAGCTTGGGCACATTATGGTAAATGACCTTGTAGCCCAGCCCACAGGCATGATAACCCAGGGCCGAGGCTATATAGCTCTTGCCGATCCCCGTACTGCCGGTAATAAGCAGATGCTCATGGCGGTCAATGAACGTACAGTCCGCAAAACGAAGCACCTGGTTCTTGTCTATGTTGCGGTCTGTATCGTAGTACAGGTCTTCGAGAGCAGCCCGATACCGGAAGCGGGCATTTTTGATTTTCAGGGCTATACTGCGGTTCTGCCGCTCATCCCATTCGCTGTCAACGAGTTCGGCGATCAACTGATCCGGGGTACAGGTTGGGGGCGAGGCCGTCTCTACGCTCGTCTTAAAGACACGGTACATACCCCAAAGCTGCATCTTGCGCATCTTGTCTAATGTGGCTGCATTCATTTTGTTTGGTTTTTAGTTGGTTATGATAAATGGAGTATGGGTTATTGATAATAATCACCGCCCCGGATATTGTCATGGAACGGCATCTTCAACTGGTCAGTTTCGTCCGGCGCATCCTTTTTATCCAGCTCTTTTTCCAGTATCCGCTGGATCGTCTTGTAGTTATAGGCGCCATAGCCTAGTGCCCGCTGGCAGGCTTTGATCAGCCGGTCTTCACCGGCCCTGCGGGCAAAGCCCAATATTCCCACACACGACTTGTAGGCCTGCTCCGGGTGCTGTTTGCGATCCAGCACCTTTAATATGTACAACTTTACATCTTCATGGATCTTTGAAGCCCATGAGATAAAATAATCCGGGTTCCACTTACTGACAAAACGGTGTGCCGAGGCCAGGTGGTCCGGCTCGGTTGTGTAGTTGTAGGGGCTTTTGGTACGGTTATGCAGGGCAATGCGCTCGTAATTGTAATAGACCTCTACGTTGTGGCGGCCGTAAAGCACCTTTACCTTCTTACCAATAAAACGATAAGGAACACTGTAATAATGTTTATCCGGGCCAAGGCATATATGCCCGTTGCGGGCCACCGTGGCATACAGGCATTCTTTGATCTCATAACGTAAGGGTGGCAGGGGCATCAGGGCGGCCCGTTCAATGTCCTCGAACTGCTGCTTGCGGCTGTAGTTGCGCCCCCGCAGCGCTGCATTGTTATGATCGGCCAGCGCTGACCCGATCGCCGCATTCAGCGCCTCCAGGCTCGTATAAGCCTCCTTACGGATACGCGCATAGATACGTGTATAGGCGATCCGCACTGCGTTTTCCACCAGCGCTTTATCCCGGGGACGGTACGCACGGGCTGGCAGGATGCTGGTTCCGTAGTGTTCGGCAAAGTCCGCAAAGGTTTCGTTGATCTTTGGCTCGTACCGGCTGCTCTTCGTCACGGCTGCTCGAAGGTTGTCCGGTACGATCGCTGCCGGGACGCCCCCGTAAAAGTGCAGCGCCTGCTCACAGGCAGCTATAAAATCCCCCTTCTGCTGGCTCCTGACCGCTGTTACGTACGTAAGCTGGCTCGCACCAAGGATGGCGACAAACACTTCTACCGGTTCCAATACGCCGGTTTGCGGATCTACGATTGCCAGCTTGTCACCGGCAAAGTCCACATACAGCTTGTCACCCGCCTTGTGCTCCAGATGCATCGTCGGGTTCACCTGCGCTTTCCATTGTGCATAGTAGTGCTTGAACTGGCTACGACCCAGACCCTCCGGGTGCTGACGTTTGTACTCCGACCACAGCAACTCACGGGTAACACCCTTCTTTTTCAACTCCTTGTCTATGGCCGGAAAAAGGCTGAACAAATGTTGCAGCCGTTCATTAACCGGCTTGTCTTCCGGCTTTACAAAAAGGTCTTCGAGGTCTTTGTCGCTTAGCGTACTTAACTCCTCGTAGCTTAATCCACTCTCAGTAAACGCTTTGAGGTACTTCTTGAGCGTATTGCGCGAGATCCCCGTACGGGCCGCTATCTGTACTTTGCTGCATCCCTGGGAATGCAACCGTAATATCTGTCGTATCTTAATCATGCTGATTGGTGTATTGGCCAACGGTATCAGGTTTTATACCCGAAACTTAATACCGTAGCCACCAAACAGCCTCAACTTTTTCTAACACAAATGGGTGGTCAATTTAAACCGGCGAACACTGGTCAATTTAAACCGGCAATGGGTGGTC
>CAZGPG010000068.1:0-2566 GCA_964527735.1 uncultured Chitinophagaceae bacterium
TTTTACTGGTCAATTTGCTCCGGCATAAGGTGGTCAGTTTGATCGGCGCTTACACCATATACTTTAATATGGATGTGATTTATTGTTTGTTTAAAATGGCGCTCTAGGGCTGCATGAACATTTCGTTGGCAATTATCAACTACAGTATTTCCATGTGAATTGTGACTAACTAGTACTAGGTTTTGTCCTTTACTTACAAATTGCGCTGCAGCACACATTGAATCAATACCTCCTGAAAAAAGTAGGACCGCCCCATCTTCATCTTTCCAATTGAAATCCGTTACTCCTTTTCCTTTTTTCTGAATAAAATTGATATTCCAATTATCTCTGCTAACAGTTAATAATGCAGATTCTAAAAGTAGTTTAACCCTTTCAAAAGCATGGAAATTTACTACTTCTACATTCAATTCAATAGTTCGGATATAATGTTCTCTTTCTTGCCTTTGAACAACAAGATCAGTAGCGTATATGCCAGCTGCAAGATTGAACAAATCTGTTTCCAGCGAATCAGCATTTCCAAACTCCCTAGTAAAATAATCAATGCCAGTATACAAGTTCTTCCCAGGGCATAAATGCACACCACAACTTGTTTTACTACTACCCACAAAGACTTTTGTAACTGTCATTGTTTAACCGTTTTAAGTTTGGAGATAGAGTTGTCCACGAAGGAATTCCAATCATCGAGTGACTTGAAATTTTTCTTTTCAGAACGAATAACTTGTTCTACTTTGGCACTTACGTTTTTTTTGAACTCGATTAACTCCTTTACAGATTTGTTTCTATAATTGTCTCCGACAAATCCAGAAGCATCTCTTGACATAATGTAGTTCGTAACCTCCTTAAAGAAATTATTTGCCCACTGTTCGGAGGGATTTTTTGACTGAAACGAAATCGGTATAACTCGTTTTGCAAATTCTGCTACGATAGAATTGCTTTTCGTTTCAGCAATACTTCTATTGAATTTTTGCAGCGCTTCGTTAAAATTTTTTGATGATTTTACTGCTTCATAGCATGAGTAAATTGAAGGAGATTTCATTTCGGATGAAAGTGGAGAACTGCCTTTTTCTGACGTTTCAGAAGCACGCCAAATTTCATTCATAATCCTACTGTCTGGAAGTGTGTTATTTTCGTAACACACAAAAACACGCTTCCAGTTGGAGGAGCGGGGAGAAGGTTGGCTAATGGAAGTACCCATATTAGTATATTTTATCCTTGGCTACTTTGTTTATTTCACTCTGAACATACTTAGCTTCAACAACCACATTATTAAAGACATTCTTCCAGTCAATAGAACCTCGAATGTCTGGATACTCTTTAAGCAACTGAACGATACTTCCCAACTCTGACCCAGTAATGCAGGATATTTTGCAATTACAAAGTCTGTATAACTCATCAGAACGATTTTCAAGGGAAGTCAAAGAATCATTAAAATGTCCTGAAACTATTATTGTAGTAAAGATGTTTCCAAAATAACTGCTGTATTTTCTTGTGAATTCTTCAACATAATGCCGCAAACTATTTATGGTTTGAGAATTAAAATCGAACCCATTTTTATATGCTTTAGCATCAAACAAAATCAAAAATCTATTTTTGCAAAGCACAATGCCATCGGGAAGTTTTTCAAACAATCTATCGCTGCCGTACCTTCTTGTTGGTGATTCAAATATGTATTGGAAACACTCACTTGAATAGAGCTCTAAAAGATCTTCAGGCACTCCTGTCAGTCCTGGCGGTAGTTCATTGTGCCCAAGTTCATTGAGGATGTCAGAAAGATTTGGGATCAATATTAAGCCGGTATTTACAAGTCCTCCAAAAAAGTCGAAAAACACGGCCCTCTTGTAACACTTAATTGTATCAGTTTCAAAGTAATCATTTACCATTATGGGTAATGAGCTCAACGATTGTGCTGATTTTTTAAGTGTCTCCAGAATTGCAGTTTCCTTTTTATCTTCTGAAAAGAGAACACTATAATAGATTGCCGCTCCTAATTTATCATACTTGTATGTATGAATAATCTGAGTTGTGGCTGAAAATCTGTCTATCTGCTTAATGTGAAAGCCATTTACTATGAGAGTAGAAATGATATTTGACAATTCTTCTGTTGTCATGTTTCTATACAGTAGGTAAGGAATGTATAGGCTTTTAGTTATTCAAATATAGATAATTACAAACACTTTCTTACTTGTTTATATAATAATTTATTCCTCAGTCAAATCTTGTACTGTATTTCTACTCATTCCTATTCAATATTTTTATTGTTCTATTAAAAAAATAATTGTCGAAAGAATATATCCTTCCGTGTTTTTTTATGGACGGAACTTTTCGTTACTTTACATTCAGATACAACAAGTTGTGTCGCTGACGCGTCACAAATAACATAATGGCCATTTACTTGGGATCTCAACTCAAAAACTGGTAATTTTTAGCACAAGAGATCATAGGTGAAGTAGTCCACGACCCGGGCGTGGCTCACTTATCTTGTGCGGGTATACCAGTACCCAGAGTTGGTAAGTTGAGTTCCACGCCCTTTCTACATCCAGAAAACAGGCGATCCTCAGCTTATTGC
>CAZGPG010000069.1:0-2526 GCA_964527735.1 uncultured Chitinophagaceae bacterium
TAAAAATAGCACTTTTTATATTTTTACGTGCTACGGTTTATAGGGAAGCTTTCACAATGACTGGCTTGTTCTTTTCGCTCTGCACGCCAAAAACAGGTCCTGACGGCAAACGCAAACTGGCTGATAAGATTTCCCTGAAGGCGCTTATATTGTTTTTGCCCGTAAAAGATCAACATCGCCTTTTGTATTGTATGCTCACCAGCAACATCACAATTTATCCTGTTTGAGCAACAAGAACTCCATCATTTATCACGGAACGATTACCAGTCTTTTCCCTTCAAGATTGTCTCTATGCCAGGCTTTTTCAATATCAGCAAGCGGTACTTTTTCGACATCAATATGAAGCTTATTTTCCTTCACCCATTGCCAAACCAGCTCCATGCCTTCGCCAATTGCTTCAGGGGGTATATTACCCGCTCCGTATATTTCAAGTCCTGATGTCCGAAGCATTTCGCCGGAGAGAGCAATAGTTGCACCTGCTTTCTGCCCGATATGAATGTAACGGATGGGACGCTTCGCAAATCCAAGTTCCTTTGGAATAAATGACTTCATCAGCATTTCGGCCGGATGTCCCCAGATAAAATCAATCACTACATTATAGCCGGTGTCGCCTGCTTCCTTACGAAATGTTTTCACAAGTTCTTCGTCCGGTTGCTGTAAATTAATAACGGCATCTGCTCCCAGGCTGCTCAGAGATTTTAAGATCCCTTCATTTCTTCCTGTGCCTATCACCCGTCCGGCTCCAAGCATTTTCGCCACCTGTACAGCAATTTTTCCTGAAACGCCTGTTGCCCCGTTTATCAGCACGGTTTCACCTTGCTGCAATTTTGCCGTGAATTTTAACGGAAGCAGCGAAGTAAGAACAGATGAAGGAAGCGCTGCTGCCAAAGCCGGATCAACTCCATCCGGAACAGGAATAAGATGTGATCTTGGAACCGCTGCTTTTTCCGCAAATGCACCGTATGGCGGATTCGTTATCTGAAAACCAACAAGCTTTCCTTCTTCCGTCATTCCAACCCCTCCGTGACCGATGATTGCAGGAAATGCCGGGAAGAATTGTTTGCTGGAATAATGCGTTCCATTGGCCATCATCTTGTTTACATTTTCGAGCACAACGGCTTTTATGTAAACAAGGACTTCATCTTTGCCCGGTGTCGGGTCGGTGAAATATTCATAACGGGGTGTTTCGCCAAAATTGTATAATACGGCTGCCTTCATTTTTTTAATTTTTACAGGACAAAATTCAACAGCTTAAAATTAAAAGGCGATAACAATTGTTAATAAATGAAAACGGATTACTGTTTTGAAACTCTGTTCCTGATACGGCTTAACGAAACCGGTGTAATGCCGAGATAAGAAGCAATATAATGTTGCGGTATGCGCTGAACAATTTGTGGCTGCTCTTTAATGAGATTCAGGTAGCGTTGTGTTGGCGTGTCTTTGATGAACGACAAGAAGTGCTTCATATAATGAAATTGCCTTTCAAAAGCTGCAGTCAGCAGGTTTTCTCTCATTTCAGGGATTTCATCCATCTCTTTAAAGATCTTGTCCAGATCTTTTTTGTATATCCAATGAATAATGCCGGGCTCAATAGTTTCAATAGAAAACAAACTGGGAATATTTTTTCTGAAACTTTCTGCTGATGAGACAATTTCATTTTCAAAAAAGAACTGGAATGTAACATCCTTTCCATGATTGTTAAACCAAACTCTAAGACATCCCTTCTCAATAATGAATGCTTTTTTTGAAATTTCGCCTTCCTTCAGTAGAATAGTTTTAACCGGGACTTCAACTCTATTGTAATAGCTTATATACTCATCCCATTTGTCTTTTAAAAAAGGAAACTGATTTTTCAGCTTTTCAAACATTTTTAAATTCGTTTTTTGTTCAAATAGAATTTGCAGATAGCACTAAAGTAGCACAACTGTTGAAGTTTGCTCGTCAGCCCTCATTGTAGCAAAGGTTTATATGCCGTTTTTCTTTCCGTATCATTATATTCTTGCGTGAAGTCTTACCGATAATACGTTTACAGGTCCTTGTCTGTCTTTATTATAGGCAGGATTTATAAGGAACTGGTAAGCACCTGTCAGGTAAATATGTTTTTTTACCAATTCTGCCGAATAATACAACTCTGTCAAATGTTCCCAAGCATAGTTAAGGTTGCCGTCCCCGAGCATAAAACCTTTTCCGCCCGCTTTTAAATATTCTTTGTGTGGACTGGAAATGCCCGAAGCAACATAAGCGAGTCCGATATTATCATTTTCTCTTTTCCAACGCTGTCCCGCCATGGAAAATCCTGCACTTATACTATGGTCTATTTCTGTAAAAGCCCATGTTTCGTTATTTCCATCACTCCAACCGGCTCTGAAAAAACAACCCAATTCATTCGTAATATTTTGTCCGGCATTTATACCAAAACCATATTTAGCTCTTCCATATTTACGAGTATTTTCAATAATTGGGTCTTGCGGGTGTCTTAACCCCCAATAAACTGGACATTTTTTTCAAAAGGGTTTGCTACTGATT
>CAZGPG010000070.1:0-2243 GCA_964527735.1 uncultured Chitinophagaceae bacterium
TTTTTGCCGCGCACGGCAAGCCCGATGTGATCATCACCGACCCGCCGCGCGCCGGGATGCACGAAAAGCTGGTGCGCCAACTACTCAGTCTGCGCGCGCCTAAAGTGGTATATGTAAGTTGTAATCCAGCCACACAGGCGCGCGACCTACAGCTGCTTGATGAAGCATACAGCATAGAAAAAATACAGCCGGTAGATATGTTCCCGCATACGCACCATATTGAGAATGTGGTGTTGCTGGAGATCAGGGATGAGGGGTGAGGGATGCAGTCAACTTTTAAGACAAATAAGCAGTCTCTCCCTGCAGATTTTATTTATCTTCGCATATAATTTATACAATAACCTGATTTTTTTATGAAATTCTTTATAGATACTGCAAACCTGGACCAGATAAAGGAAGCGCACGATCTCGGCATTCTCGACGGTGTAACGACCAATCCCTCACTCATGGCTAAAGAAGGCATTAAAGGGGAAGAAGCCATAGCGGAGCATTACCGCAAAATATGTGAGCTTGTAGACGGCCCCGTAAGCGCGGAAGTATTCGGGACTGCGTTCGACGGCATCGTGGAAGAAGGTAAAAAACTCGCCGCCATTCACGAGAATATCATCGTGAAAGTACCGATGATCAAGGATGGTATCCGGGCGATCAAATGGTTTACAGACAACAATATTAAAACCAATTGTACGCTGGTTTTTTCTGCGGGGCAAGCTATCCTCGCAGCCAAAGCCGGCGCTACGTATGTTTCTCCGTTTATCGGCCGTATTGACGACGGCAACTGGGACGGCGTGCAGCTTATTGAGCAGATTGTAGGCATCTACAACGCCCAGGGCTTTATGACAGAAGTGCTGGCTGCCTCCATCCGTACGCCGCTGCACATTGTGCGCTGTGCCGAAGCCGGAGCCGATGTATGTACCTGCCCGCTCAGCTCGATCCTGGGATTGTTGAAGCACCCGCTTACCGATCTGGGGCTGGCACAGTTCCTGAAGGATGCACAGACGATGAAGTGATTTTATATTTAACAGATATCCGTTGGCTGCGGGTGCTTTAAATTTGTAACGACCCGAAAATCTATGAAAAAGCAGTTACTGATATTCATTATTTTGTCGATTATTGGCATTTCCGGAGCGCAGCAAAAAGCATATGCAACCCATGCTGCCGGAGGCGAATTATTATACGAATGGGTGCGGGACTCCACCTACCGGATAATATTCAAGTTTTATCGCGATTGCGGAGGGTATCAAATACCCGGCGTTCCGGGAAGTGGCGGCAGTACTGCAGGGGCTCCTACAAACGTCACGGTTTGTTATTACAGCGATTGCGGGTCAGGCGCTGCATCTGTAGTATTGCCGAGGGTTCCCGGTCCGAATGGTTTTGAAGTCAGCCCCGGGTGTCCCGGTTTCCCTACCGTTTGTGCCTTCGGCGCCCTCCCCGGCTACCAGGAGTGGGTATATGCAGCAGAGGTCACGCTGCCTTCCCGTTGTCATACCTGGCGTTTTTATACGGGTGTCAATGCACGGAATAATAATATTGGTAACCTGACAAACCCCGGAAACAGAACCTTGTGGCTTGAAGCTACGTTAAACAATGAAGTAGCGCAAACCAACTCATCTCCTTTTTTCTCTGTAAAACCTGTTCCCTATGTTTGTCTCGGTATGCCGTACACATACAATAACGGAGCTATAGATCTAAATACAGATTCCCTTCACTTTGAAAACATGCAGCCGCTAACAGGGGGAACTGCGTGTAATGGCAGTCCCAATGCAACCATAATACCGTACCAAACCGCATATTCTCTGAGTGAACCTTTCTCCACCGGTAATACTTTTTCAATCAATCCGGCAACAGGACAGATATCTTTCACACCGACACTGCAGCAAATGGCTGTCATCGCGACAAAAGTGACGGAATACCGTGGCGGAGTATTAATTGGCTCCGTAATGCGTGATATACAGGTTGTAGTCGTAGCCTGTAATATCCCGCAGCCAATCGTGGAGATTGATACGCCGTCGCTCGATAATGCCGTACTGGTGGGAGACCGCATAGAAGGCTGCTCCGGTACTGAGTTGCGTTTTTGCATTGATCTCAAATCCCCGGATACCAGCGCCATACTGGTAACAACGGATAACAGTGGCTCCGCTATTTCCGGCGCTTCGCTCACCTATACCGGGCAGGGCACTGATTCCATGAAGGCCTGTATTGTATGGACGCCCAGCTATCTCGATACAGGACTCAAGATACTCACC
>CAZGPG010000071.1:0-2049 GCA_964527735.1 uncultured Chitinophagaceae bacterium
CCCGACTTCGCGGATTCGGCACGATTTTCGGTGATTTTCGCCCATTGGTGGCGCTGGAACCCTTGATTTTACGAGGGGGGTATCTCCAAAAGGGCTTGTAGTGCAGACCTTGGTGGTTGCGCTTCGGAAACGATGGCTATTTTCAACAGCCATCATGTTCTTGCGTTGCAGCAAACGTCTCAAGGATGGCAAAGAGCACCTCTACTGGAGCGTGGTGGAGAACCGTCGCCTTCACGATGGGCGCATCGTTCAGCGCCATGTGCTCTACCTCGGCGAACTCAACGGCCGCCAGGAGGCTTCCTGGCGCAAGACGGTTGATCTCTTCGGCCAGGACGACGAGGCGCCGCGGCAGGTCGCGCTCTTCGACGAGCAGCACGCCCCTGTGCAGACTGCCGGCGATGAGCTGCCCATCGTGCGCGTGCGTCTCTCCGGGATGTCGCTGCGCAAACCGCGCCAATGGGGCGCTTGCTGGCTGGGTTGCATGCTGTGGCGGCAGCTCGGGCTTGATGCCTTCTGGCGCGAGCATTTGCCTGCCAGCCGCAAGGGCACGCGCTGGGATCTGGTGTTGCAAACGCTGGTTCTCTACCGGCTCATTGATCCGGGCAGCGAATGGCGTTTGCACCGGCACTGGTTTGATCACAACGCCATCGCCGATCTGCTCGGCAGCGACTTCCGGCTGGCCGAGCAACACCACCTTTACCAGTGCCACGATCTGCTGCTCAAACACAAGCGCGCCCTCTTCGATCACCTCACGCAACGCTGGCGTGATCTCTTCAATGCGAAGTATGAAGTGCTCCTCTACGACCTGACGAGCACCTACTTTGAAAGCGATCCGCCGGAGCAACCCGGCGGTCTGCGCCGCTTCGGTTACAGCCGGGACAAGCGCAGTGATTGCGTGCAGATCGTCATCGCGCTCATCGTCACGCCCGAAGGTTTTCCATTGGCGTATGAAGTGCTGCCGGGAAACACCGCTGAGAAGACCACGCTGCGAGACTTCCTCGCCAAGATCGAGGATCAATACGGCAAAGCCGACCGCATCTGGGTCATGGACCGCGGCATCCCCACCGAGGAAACGCTCGGGCAAATGCGCCAGAGCACACCGCCGGTGAGCTATCTGGTGGGCACCCCCAAAGGTAAACTCACCACGCTGGAGCAGGCCCTGCTCAAGCGCGACTGGCAGCAGGCGCGGCCCAGCGTGCGGGTGAAACTGCTGCCACATGAAAGCGAAACCTACGTGCTCGCCGAGAGCCAGGATCGCGTGAAGAAAGAGCGCTCCATGCGCCGCCGCCGGCTGCGCAAGTATCTCGACGCGCTCAACGACATCGCCCGGCGCAAGCGCCCCATGCGGCGCGACGCCTTGCATCAAGCCATCGGCGCCGCGAAGAAGGAAGCCGGGCGCGACGCACGCTTCGTCATCATCGAGGTGACGCATCGCGGCAGCGGCAAACGGCAGACCGCAAGCCTGAGCTTGCGTCTTGACCGCGGCAAGCTGCGCGCAGCCTGGCGCCGGGAAGGCCGCTATCTGCTGCGCACCAACATGACCGCCGCCGATCCGGCGCGGTTGTGGGAGTTTTATTTGCAGCTCACCGAAGTCGAACAAGCGTTCAAAGAACTCAAGCACGACCTCGCCATCCGCCCCGTCTATCATCAAAAGGACAGCCGCATCGAAGCCCACATCTTTGTCAGCTTCCTGGCGTACGCCCTGCAAGTCACGCTCAAAGCCCGTCTCAAACGCAGCGCCAGCGGCCTGACACCGCGGGCAACACTGGAGAAGTTCGCCACCCTGCAAATGCTCGACGTCCACCTGCCCACCACTGACGGCCGCGAGATCATCCTGTCGCGCCACACCCAGCCGGCGAAGAATCTGCAACTGCTGCTCGACCAGCTCAAACTTACGCTGCCCGATCAGCCACCGCCCAGGATCACCGCCCCATCGAAACCCTGAACCCCTGCACGAAAAGTGCCCTCCTGTAGTGCAGACCTTTTGATGCTGCCCTCGCAACTACAAGGCCAGAAACTTCATCCACCCCTCCAATCCGCGAAGTCGGG
>CAZGPG010000072.1:0-2003 GCA_964527735.1 uncultured Chitinophagaceae bacterium
TCCTGTTCATGCAGAAGCACTGGGACGTGCTGCGCAGCGACGACGGCGGCGACCAGTGGCACGAAGTGAGCGGCAACCTGCCGTCCGACTTCGGCTTCCCGATTGAAGTCCACGCCCACGAGCCCGAGACAATTTACGTCGTCCCCATCAAGAGCGATTCTGAACATTACCCGCCCGAAGGCAAGCTGCGTGTCTACCGCAGCCGCACCGGCGGCAACGACTGGGAAGCATTAACCAACGGCCTGCCGCAAAGCAACTGCTACGTAAACATCCTCCGCGACGCCATGTGCGCCGACCGCCTCGACCCCTGCGGCATCTACTTCGGCACCACCGGCGGCCAGGTCTACCCCAGCGTTGCAGAATTTCAGCATTCGACTATGCAGCCAGGGAGTCGTAGAACTTCAGGATGCGTTTTCTGAGGTTTTTGCCGGCGCAGAATGTGAGTGCTAGTTTCCCAGCGGGCCGGGT
Organism: uncultured Chitinophagaceae bacterium; assembly: GCA_964527735.1. Lineage (GTDB taxonomy): Bacteria > Bacteroidota > Bacteroidia > Chitinophagales > Chitinophagaceae > JBEBVQ01. The sequence continues at coordinate 469 of CAZGPG010000072.1, forward strand.
GAGCCGACCGGCGCGTTGCAACAGCGTGCGCCGCACGGTTTGCACTTGCTCGAAGCTCCACAGCGCCGTTCGCTTCCGCGTCGTGCCCCGCTCGGGCGGCGCGGCCTGCATTTGCAACTCGCGCAGCAGATTGAAAGCGAACAAGCTGGCCAGCAAATACGTCTCGTTGCCATTCCGTGTGCGGACCGGAATGTAATTCATCTGGCAGTGCGACTTCAGTTCGCCGAAAATGTTCTCCTGCGAACCGCGCCCACCATGATACTCGATCGTCGCCGCCGCCCCGAGCGTCTTGTTCGTCACGATCACCTTAAAGTCGTACCCGTAAGCATGCGGAATGAACAGGTCCAGTTGCACCGGCCCTTTGCGCTGCTGCTTGCTGCGCGTGCGAACGAACAGAAAGCGAAAACAGCGTGACCAGGATTTCGGCTTCCACGCCTTCTCGAAGCAGGCCACGTCGTCATTGATCGCCTGCCAGCGCTGACGCTCTTCGATCAACTTCTTCAATTCCACGAATCGTTCGAACGGCACGCTGATCGTGAACTCCACGCCGGCCGCCTCCAGCGCCGCGACGATCTCGTCGCTGAAAAACGCGCTGTCCATCCGCACTTCCAGAATCACGCCCGGCAACGCGGCACGCATCTCCCGCACGCATTGCAGGATGAATTCCCGCGCGCCGTTGGAATCATGTACGTTGCCGGCACGATGCAGAAAGCCGAAGACCTGCCCGACCTGGGCCACCGTGCAGAACAGCGGGTAGTAGCTGCGCGCCCCCTTCTTCTGCTTGTTGAAGCCGACGGCCGTGCCTTCGGCATGCCGCTTGGTCGATTGCACCGAACCATCGAAGTCCAGCGTGATCCGCGGCAACGCCAACTTGCGGAGTCGCCCCAACACCAGTTCCGCCAGCAACTGCCGCAGTTTGGCGACGGACTCGGAATCCGCTTCTTTCAGCATGCGGCTGAGCGTGGCCGCATCGGGAATCTTCTTCAAGCCCAGCACGCGCTGCACGAGCGGATCGTCCTGATAGTGGGCCACGTCGCGAAGTTCTCGAAAGCCCAGCACCAGATGCACGATCAGTTGCAGAAACAGCGTGGCCCGCGAGTAGATCTTTCCCGCCGCGGCATGCCGAAAGCAGGCGTGCAGCCGCGCCTTGAGCTGCAACCGCAGCCCCAGCCGGGCGACGAGCACCAACCCGGCGAACGATGTCAGCCGCGCGTCTTCGAATCGCAATTCCGGCAAGGCCGAGGCTTTCGTGCGGACGCTTCTTCTGCTAGACTTCATCGCTGACCTCTTTGTCTTGTATGGTTGCGTTTTGTGAGAAAAGCCAACGATACCAAAGAGGTCTTTTTATTGCTAGAAGCGTTCGAGGCATTGGAAACGCGTGAAGCAAAACGCAGCCTGTGACAAGAACCACTTAGGACGCGAGGCCAACCCTCACACAACGTGAGACTTGCCGACCGCCCCTGAACGTGGAAATACGACCGCAAAACACGCTGAAAACAGCACTGCTGCCGGGATATTTATGCAACTGTGGAGTA
>CAZGPG010000073.1:0-1923 GCA_964527735.1 uncultured Chitinophagaceae bacterium
AGCTTGAGAAAACGGTTTCCCTGCGCCCGTACCTCTGGATGATCCCGCCATGAAAAGGCTGAATCCCAAGCAAACTCTGAAAGTGTGCGGTCTGGCGGCCCTCTTGCACGGGTTCGCCCCGGCGGCGGAGCCGCTTCCAGCCCCCGAACCCGAACCGTCCGGGGATGCTTCCTTGCAGCGGATACTGTTTGGGAATTGCCTGAACCAGAAGCACCCCCAGCCGATCTGGAAAGCGTTGCTCGCCGCTGAGCCTCAGCTTTTTCTGTTCCTGGGCGACAACATCTATGCCGACACCCAGGACATGAACGTCCTGCGGGCGAAGTACCAGGAACTCGCTGACCAGCCCGGCTATCAGCAACTGCGGCGGATGTGCCCCATCATGGCGACCTGGGACGATCATGACTACGGCCTCAACGACACCGGCGGCGACTACCCGATGAAACGGGAATCGCAGGCCGCTTTTCTGGATTTCTTCGGCGTGCCCGCGGACTCCCCGCGCCGCCAACAGGAAGGGGTCTATTCCTCCCGGATTTTCGGCCCTGAAGGACGGCGCGTGCAGGTGCTGATGCTCGACACCCGTTACTTTCGCAGTCCGTTGAAAAAAGGCGAGCCCGTGGGCGAACCCGGCGAGGGGTTGCCCAGCCGTTACGTTCCCGATGACGATCCGCGTTCGACCCTGCTGGGACCGGCGCAATGGGCTTGGCTGGAGGAGCAGTTGCGCCAGCCGGCGGAGTTGCGGATCATCGCCTCCAGCATCCAGGTGCTGCCGGACGAGCACGGCTGGGAAAAGTGGGGCAACCTCCCGCGTGAACGCCAGCGGCTGCTCGACCTGATCCGGCGGACGCCGGGCGTTCTGCTGGTCAGCGGGGATTTTCATACCGCGGAGATTTCCGTGTTGGAGCCTCCGGCCTCCGGTTATCCGGTGGTGGAAGTCAACGCCGGCAGCCTCAATTCACCCGTGCCGTGGCGCAACGTCCGCAACCGTTACCGGGTCGGCGCCGTGTATTTTGGAGCCAGCTTCGGAGCCATCACCATCGACTGGGACGCGCCGGATCCGGTCGTGCGCTGCCAAGTGCGTGATGAGGAAGGCAACGTGGTGCTTCAGCAGCGGACCCGGCTCAGCGAACTGCGGGCGGGGGCGACCCAAAGATGAAAAAGGAATTCCCGCCGGATCAGCGCACAATGAGTTTGGCGGCGGTCTGGCCGTGGCGCTCGTCGGGCGAGGAGACGAGAATCTGCGCGAGGTGCTGTCCCCCGGCCCAGGGCGCGCCGCCGATGGGGCGGATTTGGATGAGGTAGGCGCCGGAGCCGTTGTTACGGAAGGAGACGATGTTGTTGCTGAAGGGCGCGGACTGGCCGGGCACGTCGAAATGCTCCATCACCGAGAAGTGATCCTCGTTGAGGTCCGCCACCGGCCAGCCGCCGCAACTGACCAGGATGAGCAGGTTGGCGGGCAGGCTGTTGCCGTGCTGGGCGGCGCCGGGCACGGCCTGGGCGTGGACGGTGAGCGGGACGGCGGCGGGCAGATCGGGCTTGGGGACGAGCGTGGTGGGCAGTTGCGCGTCGCGCTCATGCCCGCCAACCAGCTTCAAAGACGCCTGCCCTCCGGCCAGCAAGGGGTCCACCTGGGCGGATTCGCTATTGGGCGGGCGCGGCGGCACGACGGGCGCTTTGGCTGATGTCGATGCCGGAGCCGGAGCCGGAGATTTGGCTTGGGGCTTGGGTTTGGAAGCGGCTTTGGCGGGGGGCTTGGCTTGGACCTTGGGCGCGGGTTTGGCGGGTGCTTTGGGAGCCGGTTTGGACTTGGCTTTCGAGGCCGGCACGGGCTGCCGGGAAGCCGGCTTCGCGGGCGCGGATTTCACGGGCGGTGGCCGTTTTCCCGGTTTGGGCGTGGATTTCGCCGCCGGTTTGGCGGCGCGGCTG
>CAZGPG010000074.1:0-1872 GCA_964527735.1 uncultured Chitinophagaceae bacterium
GATGTTCGAGGGCGGCCTTCGTGATCCAGAACATCGCGTAGACGTTCGTCTTGAAGACGCGGTCGAATTGCTCCGTCGTCAGTTCGGCGATCGATTCGACCGCCATCTGGTAGGCGGCGTTGTTGACCAGAATGTCGAGTCCGCCGAGGCCGGAAACGGCGTCGTTCACGAGCTTTCGACAGAACTTCTCGTCGGTGACGTCGCCAGGCAGCGGCAACGCCCTGCGGCCCGCGCGCTCGATCCACTTCATGGTCTCGCTCGCGTCGGACTCTTCTTCGGGCAGGTAGCCGAACGCGACGTCGGCCCCTTCGCGAGCGAAGGCGATCGCCGCGGCGCGACCGATTCCCGAATCGCCCCCGCTGACGAGCGCTTTTCGTCCCGCAAGTCGCCCTGATCCCCGATAGGACTCTTCGCCGTGATCCGGGACCGGCTCCATCCTGGAAGTCAGTCCGGGCCATTCCTGGGACTGCTTCTTGAAGGGAGGCTGCGGGTATCGCGTTTGGGGATGTCGCATCGGATGACGCTCCGTATTCTTCAGCCGCAGGGGGCGAGCATCCCGTTTCTCCGCTCGCGACGGAGAAGGCGAGACCGGCCCGCTCGAAGTCATGCACGCCCGGTCAAACGCGATCCACCAGCCCGGAAACGCCGTCATGCTTCGCGCAAGTTGCGCAGCAATAGAACGTCCCGCTCTGTTCGACGCCGTGTCCGACGATCTTGCAGCCGCAGTGCGCGCAGACCGGCGCGAGGGCATGGATCGCGCACTCGAACGAATCGAACGTGTACGTGCTCCCCGTGTTGACGGCGGTTGAAAACGGCGGCGCGGGGGAGGTTCGCGGGCGATCGAAAACGACAGCGCACAAGCGTGCATTTCAGCTGCGAGGCAGGATTGGGGCGTTAGCCCCGATCCTGCCCCGAATCGCTGGAAGGCCGAGGATTGCGTACCGACATGGAGCTTTGGAAGGAGGTCCGCCGTCAGGTTCTGACCGGCGAGATCAGCCGCCGCGAGGCGTGCCGTCGCTACGGACTGGGCTGGCATACGCTCACGAAGATCCTCGCGCATGACGCGCCGCCCGGCTATCGCCTGAGCCGGCCGCGGGCGAAGCCGAAGATCGAACCGTTTCTGCCGATTATCCGGCAGATCCTGGAGGACGATCGCCAGGCGCCGCCGAAGCAGCGGCACACGGCCAAGAGAATCTTTCAGCGGCTCCGCGCCGAGCACGGCTACGCCGGCGGCGAGACGATGGTCAAGGTCGCCGTTCGCGAATGGCGAGCGGCGAGTCGCGAGGTCTTTCTTCCGCTGTCGCATCCGCCGGGCGAAGCCCAGGTCGACTTCGGCGAAGCGACCGTCCGCGTCGCGGGTCGCGAGACGAAGGTCGCGCTGTTCGTGATGACGCTGCCCTACTCGGGCGCGATCTTCGTGCAGGCCTTTCCCCGCGAATGCACGGAGACCTTCCTCGAAGGCCATCGCCGGGCGTTCGAACATTTCGGCGGCGTCCCCCGAAAGATCGCCTACGACAATTCGGCGATCGCCGTGATCGAGGTCGGTCGCGGTCGCGAGCGGACGCTCACGAAGGAGTTTCTGCGGCTGCAGAGTCATTACCTGTTTCAGGAGTTCTTCTGCCTCGTTCGCCGGGCGAACGAGAAGGGCCACGTCGAACGACTGCTGGGCGTCGCCCGAAAAAGCTTTCTCGTGCCCGTGCCGCAGGTCGAGTCGCTCGAAGCGCTGAACGCCTCGCTGCGTACAGACTGCCTGACCGATCTGGAGCGACGGACCCGCGGGCGAGAGGCCCCGAAGAAAGAGCTCCTCGTGGAGGACCGGGCGGCGTTTCTGCCGCTGCCGAAGCAGGCCTTCGAGTCGCGACGGATCGCGGA
>CAZGPG010000075.1:0-1849 GCA_964527735.1 uncultured Chitinophagaceae bacterium
ACCACCTGGAACATCGCCCCCGCCACGGGCCGCTTGCTGGGCAAGATCGACGCCGCCAGCAAAGCCGTCACCTACAGCTACAACGCCGCCGGGCAGATGGCCACCCGCGCCTGGGCGCGCGGGGTGGCCACCAGCTATTGTTACGACGCGGCGGGACGGCTGACGGGCATCGGTTACAGCGACGCCACGCCGTCGGTGGGCATCGCCTACGACCGCGCCGGGCGGGTGGTGACGCGCACGGACGCGGCGGGCGAGCACAGTTTCGCGCACGATCCGCAGGTCGGAGTGCGGGAGTCGGAGACGGTGAGCGGCGGATTGTGGGACGGACTGAGCCTGAGCCGGTTGGTGGACGGCGCGGGCCGGGTGGCGGGGGATGCCTGGCAACTCGGAACGAACCCGGCGCAGCAAACAACCCACACTTATGACTCGCAATCGAGGCTGAGTTCGATTAGTCTTGGACCCGTGAGCGCGGTTTACCAGTATGAAGGAGGCGGCACGACGGTGCGGGGCTTGTCGCGGCCGATGACTCCAACCGTGTGGGGAAATTTGACGGCGTCCATTGAAGGCAAATTCAGCCGGGACGCGGCGGGGCGGCTGCGCACGGCGCATTGGAATCGGGCCAGTGCCTGGGGTGGCGGGCACATCTACGGCAGCACCACCTACCAGCACGATGCGGCAGGCCGCCGCATCCGCGCCACCGACGAGCGCAACCTCTCCTGGGTGTACGGTTACAACAGCCGGGGAGAACTCATCGACGCGGAAAAACAAGCCGCCTCCGGCGCGGCGCTGCCGGGCTGGAGCCACGGCTACGCCTATGACGACATCGGCAACCGCATTCAGACGCAGACGCCGGAGGGGGAGACGCTGAGCCGCACGCCCAACGCGCTGAACCAAACGGCCAGCCGTCAGGGCGAGCAGAGCCGCTGGCTGCGGGGGCGTGCCCCGGCGACGGCATCGGTGACAGTCAACGGTAGCGTGCAGAACGTGCAGCGGGAGGGGGAGGTGTGGCGGCATCCGCTGCCGGCACCGATCCATAACACGGTGCCGCGGGTGAGGAACTACACGGTGGCGGCAGGCGCGGAATCCTTGAACGGAAAAGTGGTGTTCCCGGCGGCCAGCGTGACGGCGGTCTATGACGAGGACGGCAACCTGACGTTTGACGGCAGGTGGCATTACGAATGGGATGGTGAGAATCGGTTGGCGGCGATGCAGAGCACGCCGGTGGCGCTGAGTTTCCAAGGCAACGGCAACGTCCTGGCCTGGGACAATGCCATCCGTCTTGAGTTCGGCTACGACGCACTGGGGCGCAGAATTTACAAGAAGGTGAGCACAGCGCCGGGCAACGCGGAGGGCAGCGGTTATAGTTGGACGGTGAAAGAGAAGTGGCTGTATGTGTGGCAGGACTGGCGGATGCTGGCGGAGTGCTGGTGGTTTGAGAGTTCCTCCATCCCCGCTTATGGGCCGTCGCGCTGGCAGTTGCGGCGCGGCTACCTGTGGGGCATGGACTTGGTGAGCGGGGTGTATCAAGGCGGCATGGCGGAGAGCGGCGCGGCGCTGAACCCTGCTGGCGGAGTGGGCGGCTTGTTGTGGGCGCTGGACTACACCACATGGGGCACGCCGCAAACGTACCGGCAGCTTGCCCCCTGGTATGACGGCAACGGGAACATCCTGGGATGGGTGGAGAACAACCCGGTGCAGATCAAGGAGTTGCGGCGTCAGGAGTATGACCCGTTCGGGCGGCTCGTCACCATCGACCCGGTGCGCAGCCCCTACCCGCTGGCCGCAGGCGGCCCAGACCCTTATTACGACGAGTATCCGCCGTTCGGGTTCAGCACGAAGTTCGAGGATG
>CAZGPG010000076.1:0-1842 GCA_964527735.1 uncultured Chitinophagaceae bacterium
CACTGGATGGTGGCGGGACCGTGTGTTGATGCGTTCGGACGGTAAAGGGCAAGCCTTCATGAGGCCGCTGCCCTGAGAAGCTTGTCGCGGAGTTTTATTTTTGTGAAGTTGGCACTGGCATAGTGCCAGCTATGGGTTGTCACTGTTCCTCATGGGGCCGCTGCCCTGAGAAGCTTGTCGCGGAGTTTTATTTTTTGCGAAGTTGGCACTGGCACAGTGCCGGCTGTGGGTTGTCACTGTTACGAGCACTGGATGGTGGCGGGACCGTGTGTTGATGCGTTCGGACGGTAAAGGGCAAGCCCTCATGGGGCCGCTGCCCTGAGAAGCTTGTCGCGGAGTTTTATTTTTGTGAAGTTGGCATTGGCATGGTGCCGGCTATGGGTTGTCACTGTTTTACGTTCATTCATTCGTTATGGCGCGTTGATAATATCGTGAAGCGGATCACCTGATGGAGGATTGAGGCGAACATTACTGCGATCAGCTTGAACATAGTTCAGTTCGATTTCCCCTTGTTGATCGCCATCTTCAATGCTCCGAACCCCATCAAGAACGCAGAGAAAGCCAAAAACCGCATTATGCGCCGCCATCGAAGCGACCTCTGCGACCGCTCGTTGATCACTCTCGGATAGCTGATTGAACCACGCCGACAATTTGCGGATCGCTTCGGATGGTCTCCTTCCGCTTGGCGATCTTAGCTGTGCGATGGTGTCCGTTGCGGCAGCGTCACGGACTTCCGATTTCAAGGCTTCAACAAATTCAGAAGGATTCATTTTGAGAACGAGTCAGGATACTTGGTCTTGTTGAGATCAATCAACTCTCGAAGGCTCGAATTTGGAGCGTCCGTATTGTTGCGTAGATCGCGAATATCTTTGGAAAGTTGCTGGCGAGGCGTTCCGCTGACCTGACCTTGCACCGTAGGAATAGTTTGATGTTGGCCTCGTGGAACAGCTATCGCGGGACCTGTGGCCCTATCGTATCCAGGAACCAATTGTTCCATCGGATGGGCTTGCCCAGCATGATGTATGTCTAGCCCGTCGCCTTTCATTGATCGAGCCTTGAGTGCATCAGCAGTTCCTACGTCAAAAGGCTTCACTCCTCCCTTTGCGGCAACATCATCCGCATTCTTTACAATCTTATTCAAACTCTTTGTCAGGTCGGGCGCGTTTTTGACAAGCTTCACGGCATCATCAACTCCGATAGGCAAACCTGTCACCTCCGCCACACCCTCCTTAGCTAGTACAAGTGGCCCGGCTGCAGCCGCAGGGGCCATAGCAGCGATTGTCGCGGCTGGCGCGGAACCCTCGGCAATGCCGCCAATATATTCTCCAGTTGTGAGGGTTCTTCCCTTGCCTGCTGCCTCGGCAGCGTTCATGCGCTCGTGGGCAGATGAGAGCGAACTTTTTAGTGCTTTGTCAGCTCCCACCCAGCTCGCCACTTTGCCAACGACCCCAAGCTCCTTCACTTTATCGTCAACCATTTTGTTGATGGTCTGAGTATCTTTCTCGCTCAAGCCATGAGGATCGAACTTCGTCCACGGGTTCTGCCTCACATACGCATACAGATTCGGTCCGTCCACGAATCCCGCCGGGTCGCGGCTCAGCCAGACGCCTGTCTCCAGGTCACGGTAGCGGAACCCTTCGTTGAGCAGCCCTGTCGGGTCTTCCTCCTTCGTGTTCGCCCGCTGCCGGTCCGCGTTGCTCCCTGTCTCTTTGGGTCGCTTGCCGAAGCCTTCGTAGCTCGCCGTCCAGGTGATCGTTCCGCTGGCGTCGCTCTGCGCCACCACATCGCCGCGGCCGTTGCTGATGTTGTAGCGCACGGCGCTGGGCGCGGAGGGCTGGGCGC
>CAZGPG010000077.1:0-1720 GCA_964527735.1 uncultured Chitinophagaceae bacterium
GGGTGCGGCTCCATTGCGGCGAGCTGAGGCACGGGAAATTTAGCTAGTTCGTGGAATTTGCGGGCCCGGCGAGGGGTTTCTTCCGGTGAGGGACGCTTCCCTCGGAAAGGAGTCCCATGGGCGCGCTCAAGGTTACGCCAGATGAAGGGCAAAGGACGCTGTTTTCCCGCGCGAGGGCGCACGTTGCCCGGGTTGAGGGTATGCTTGCGAGCGAGGACATGGTTCGAAAGTCACATTCGGAGCTGGAGGAGTTGGTCATCCGGCAGGGCACTGAGTGGGCGCGACTTTTGCTCGAGGAGAACCTTGAGCTTCGTGCTCAGCTTGAGCGTCGGACCGAGGTGGTTGGCGCCGAGGGCGTCCGCCGGAAGTCGACGCGCGCTAGCGAGCGCCACCTAGAAACGCGGGTAGGGCGCGTCGTGGTTCCACGGCTTGCATACCAGGCGTCGGGCACGCCGGACCTTCACCCGATGGACGGGTCCCTGAACTTGCCACGCGAGATGTTCTCACATGGTCTTCGACGGCTCGTCGCGAGGGAGGCAGCCAAGACATCGTTCGAGGAGGTGGTCGAGACGGTGCGAGAGATGACAGGTGCGCACATTGCGAAGCGCCAGGTGGAGGAGCTTGCGATACGGGCTGCGCTGGACTTTGACGCCTTCTACGAGCAGCGTGCCGTGGACCAGGCCTCCAGCGAGGACCTTTTAGTCATTAGCACTGACGGCAAGGGTATCGTCATGCGTCACGAGGATCTACGGGAGGGTACCAAGCGCGCAGCAGAGAAGAGTCAAGGTAAGCTCGAGACCCGTCTTGCCCCTGGTGAGAAGCGCAATAGGAAGCGCATGGCGCAGGTGGCAGCGGTGTACTCGATTGCGCCATTCCAGCGGACTTCTGCTGACATTCTTCACTCCTTGCGCGACCGAGAACAATTGAACACGAGACGCCCGCGCCCTACTGATAAGCGCGTCTGGGCGAGCGTCGAGAAGCCGGCGCGGGCCGTCATCCGCGAGGCCTTCGAGGAGGCGCTCCGACGTGACCCAAAGAAGGAACGCCGCTGGGTAGTGCTGGTCGATGGTGCGGACCACCAACTCCGCCAAGTGAAGACCGAAGCGCGGCGTGTTGGGGCACAGGTCACGATCATCGTAGACCTGGTACATGTGCTTGAGTACATCTGGTCTGCAGCACGTGCGCTATTCGGAGAAAGCAACGCCCGAGCTGAGAAGTGGGTGGAGGATCGTCTGAGCGCGCTCCTCACTGGGCGCACTGGTGGTGAAATTGCCAAGACCATTCGCTGGTGGGAGGCACGAGACAAGACGCTTGACGCCACAGCACACGGCATGCTCGACAAGACGTGCAAGTATCTCGCGAATCGCTCACGCACGCGCCTTCTCCGCTACAATGAGGCGCTTCAGGACGGGCTCCCTATCGCCACGGGTGTCATTGAGGGAGCATGTCGGCACGTGGTCAAGGACCGCATGGACCGAACCGGTGCGCGTTGGTCGCTCACAGGGGCTGAGGCTGTGCTTCGGCTCCGCGCGATCCGCTCCTCAAAGGACTTCGATGCCTATTGGGAGTTCCACCTCGGACAGGAGAAGGAGCGCAACCACTCGTCCCGCTACGAGGGTCGCATCCCCCCGGACCCGCTACCCCCACCAAAGCCTCGTCTCAGGAGGCTTAAGTGATCGAAATCGTTGAACAAACACCCCGCCGCAGAAGAGCCACACCC
>CAZGPG010000078.1:0-1640 GCA_964527735.1 uncultured Chitinophagaceae bacterium
GCCCACACTTCCATGTTGCGCGGGGTGGATACCTCGCGCCACGGCATTAACACGAATATTTTTCATCCTCTGGTGCGTCCGGTGCCGAGCCTGCTGGAGGTGGCACATCGGAATGGGTTGACTACGGGATTTTGTTACAACTGGGAACAGTTGCGCGACCTGGCGGACCCGGGGAGCCTCAACCTCTCCTTTCTCTTCGTAGATCCCGATTACAAGAAGAGCAGAGAGGACAGGGTAAACAGTTTTCTGCGCAGCGAACCTGAGCAGATGAAGCACCTTTGTGGACTTTTGGAGTCGATGGACCTGAATCTGTTGTTTCTCTATATTGGCAGCACCGATGTGGTGGGTCATGCGCATGGCTGGATGAGTGACGAATACCTGCAAACGATTACTCATGCGGATCGTTGCCTGGGCATGGTGCTTGATAAAATGGCTCAGTTGGGCAGGGCGGAAGAAACCTGCACGCTGGTTCTGAGTGATCACGGCGGCCATGAAAAAACCCACGGCACCGATATGGCTGAGGACATGACCATTCCCTGGATTCTGCATGGACCGAATGTGAAGCGGGGCTACACGATTTCCGGGCCTGTGCGAATTTACGACACTTGTGTCACGCTGGCCCATCTTTTGGGATTGCCGATGAGCGAACAGTGGGAAGGAAGAGTCATCGAAGAGGCTCTCTTGCAATAGCAAGCGGTGAAATACCTGCGGTGTCCCGCGGATTCGATTGTTAATGACTCCTGTAGCCATCCTTTTGGTGCTGTTTTCCAGCGTGATGCACGCGGGGTGGAATCTGGCCTGTAAATCGAAAACCCCATCGGCTGCTTTCTTTGTATTGTCCACCCTCAGTTCGATTGTCCTGTTAACTCCGTCCTATATCTATTTTATTCCCCGTCTGGGACAAGTCCCCGCGCCGATATGGGTGCTGTTGGTGGCTACTGGATTTGCCCAGACCATCTATTATGTCAGCCTCGGCAATGCCTATCGGCTCAACGATATCTCGTTATCCTATCCCCTTGTCAGATCGTTGCCAGTGTTACTTGTGCCTCTGGTCTGTTGGCTGATCGGTTACGGCAAGCCCATTTCCGGACTGTCGTGGGTGGGGATGATGATTGTTGTGGCCGGATGTATCCTTCTGCCGTGGGTGAAGCTCAGGGGTGCCGTTCTGAAATCCAACGCATGGTATCCCTTTCTGTTTATCGTGCTTGCGGCTCTCGCAGTGACCTCATACTCGATTATCGATAGCAAAGGTCTGGAGTTGCTGCGAAACGGAGAGCAACCGTTTACCATACTTCAGGCCGCATGGTTCTTCATCGCTTTTGAGAATCTCGCCATTCTGTGTTTCCTCTGCTTGTATCTCTTGTTTTCTCCGCATGAGGTGTTCCACCTGCGCACGATTTTCAAGCAGTCGCTGCGTTATCCGCTCATGGCAGGCCCTGCCACCACCGCCTCCTACATCCTGATTCTGGTGTCGATGCAGTTTGTCTCCAACGTCAGCTATGTCGTCGCGTTTCGCCAGATCGGCATTCTGATTGCGGTGCTGATGGGCGCCCTGATCCTCAAGGAGAGGATCACCCGTCTTAAAATCGCGGGTATCGCGCTTATTTTCACAGGCCTGATCCTGACGACGCTGGGCTAAC
>CAZGPG010000079.1:0-1634 GCA_964527735.1 uncultured Chitinophagaceae bacterium
CCTGACTTCCGCAAATTAACACCCAAAATTGAATAAGTCAGCTAAATATCGTTGTTCGTTGGTTGTTAGGATTGTCTTTTTGACAGTTTTTCCGCTTTGCGGTAGTTGTATAGTGATCTGATGGATGTAATCAGCTATTTCGATAGCTGCTGCTGCACTTATTGTTGCTTTCTTTTCCTTGAGCTGACGCTCTAATTCTTTGTAGATTTTATAAGCTGCAAAGGATATGCAAATGTGGGCTTCTATCCTTCTTTGTAATCTGTGATAGACAGGTCTTATTTTTAAATCCGTCTTGGCTATTCTGAATGCTTTTTCTATCTGCCAGAGGTGTTGATAGTTTTCTATAATTTGATTCTTATTCAGCCTGGCATTGGAAAGATAGCCTTTCAGTCCATCCCATTTTTTGTCTTCTTCTATTTTGCCCCGATCGAGCTGAACATTGATTGGCCCGTCCAGTTTTAAAAATTTGTTGTAGCCCCGGTTGTTGATACCAGACTTGTTGAGCCTTCCGGTTTTTATTCGTTTTTCAAGCTTCCTGATACCCTTTTCTCTATTGTAACGATCTTTCCCGGCTCTGTCATCAGAATAAGTAATGATCAGCTTTAAATCGCCTTTAGCAATGACTTCGCTCTTACCGTTCGCTAAGTTTAAAGAAAGTATTTTTCGTTTGATCGTTTCTTTCTCATTTTTGATTCTGGCTCCGATGATAAACGCATAACCTTTTTGCTGAAGCTCTTTAATATTTTCATTAGAAAGCAATCCGCTGTCTGCTATCACAATCAGTTTTTCAAGATTATATTTTTCTCTGAAAGCATCAATAACGGGCAGCATCGTATGACCTTCAAACTTGTTGCCGGCAAAGATTTCGTAAGCCAAAGGATAACCGCCTTTACTGACCAGCAAACCCAAAACGATTTGAGGATGCTGATGTTTACCCTCCTTGGAAAAACCTGGCTTTCGCAATTCATCCTCCTCATCTATCTCAAAATAAAGTGTGGTTACATCATAAAAAACAACAGAAATATCACCTTCCAAAATCTTTAATGTATGCTCATAACTAATCGTTTGAACAGCTTCTTTTTGGGTGTTGTAAAGCTTATCCAGATAGCGGTACAGCTTATCTTCATCCCAATCAAGCTGCTTGTAGCGGTAAAGAAATTTTGTGGTTTTAAGCTTGCTCCTGGGGAAAGCGACTCTTGCTATTACCAACTCCCGAAAAAGTGCTGCATTGATTTTATTAAAACCAATCTCATCGAAAATAGGGCCAAGCAAAAGGTCATAACCGGAACGCTCAATCGAAGAAACTGAATTGAGAAATTTTTCATACACTACATCTAAACCCGAGAAGTCAAACTCCTGGCCTCCCGTTTTTTGAGCTATCCAGTTTTCGGCTTTACGAAGCAAAAATTGAAGCTCAGTATCATTCGAAGTTGCGCCAAAACTTCTTCGAACAAGGTATTTGCCAGAAAGTTTTTCTACAACCTGTACATAAAGCTTACCGTTGGGGTGTTTCAATTTTCGGACAAACATCAGATAAAATGTCAGTTTTAACACCCAAATTTAAAAAATCAAACCCGCAAAATATTTATTATCAAATACTTAATTTTTACCGCGAAAAAAGTGCGGAAGTCAGG
>CAZGPG010000080.1:0-1570 GCA_964527735.1 uncultured Chitinophagaceae bacterium
GGTTACTTCAGTAACTTCAGTTTGTTGACTGCAGAAGCGACTGCTTTCACCCGACAGGTATGTGTTGATGATACGATCCGACTGTTTGCTAATGGGATTCAGGGGGCTTCTTATCAATGGACGGGGCCTGGTGGATTCAACAGCACGCAGCAAAACCCGGTTATTCCCCATGCTTCGACCTTAGCATCGGGTGTCTACACATTAACGGTTAATATGTCGGGATGTGGCAGTGGCGCTGACACAGTGCATGTAACGGTCAATGAGTTTCCGGACGTTGATTTAGGCAATGATTTGGAACTGTGTACAGACAGTATTACGCTCAAACCTACGATACCGCTGCCTCCGGGTAGTACCATACTATGGAATACCGGTGCTGTGTCGGATTCTGTGCGGATAGGTCGCTCCGACACTTATTGGGTCAACGTTACTCATAACGGTTGCAAGGCATCTGATACCATCGAAGTGAACCTGAATGGAGATGTTTCGGTTGACCTCGGCCCTGATACAACGATCTGTGATTACGCCCTTCCTTATGTGCTAATGTCTCCGCAGCCCTCGGGCACGCGCTATGTTTGGAGCAATGGTTATTCGGTGCCTTCAATGGAAGTAACGCGCAGTGGCCGGTACTGGGTTCAGGTGAGCCGTAATGGGTGCATTGGCAGTGATACAGTAAATATTGAGGTTATCGAAAAGCCTGAGGTGTTCATCGGCGGCTACCAGGTGATCTGTGCTTCGGTTCCAGAGCGTATCGGGATTGAGGTTGCTGGAGCCAGCTATCTGTGGAATACCGGTGCAGTGACTCCTTATATTCATGTGGACGAGACGGGCTTTTACTGGCTCGAGGTGGATGTGCAGGGCTGCAAGGGCAGCGATAGCGCCTATATTTTGGCTCAGCCGGATCCTGTTGTGGATCTTGGCCCTGATGGAATTATATGTACGGATCAGGAGATCGTGCTGGATGCGGGCAACCCCGGACACAGGTACTATTGGAACACGGGTTCTCCGGCTCGTGTGCTTCCGGTATCAGCTGCGGGCTTGTATCATGTAACGGTTGTTTCCCCTGACAGTTGTGTTGGCCGTGACAGCATCCTGCTGACGTATCTTCCTGATCCGGTCGTCGCACTGGGCGACGATACTACGGTGTGCGAAGAGACGCCGTTGGTGCTTCGTCTGTTTACGATAAACACGGAGTCTCTGTTGTGGTCTGATGGTAGTACGGGTGATGTGCTGGAGGTGAAGTACGGCGGTAGTTACAGCGTTACAGGGATTAACGAATGTGGTACGGCCGGTGATACGATCGAAGTCCGTCAGATCTTCTGCGACATCTGGGTTCCGAATGTGTTTACGCCGAATGGCGATGGTAAGAACGACGTATTCCGTGTGCTGGGTAACGTGGGCCGGGTCGATTATTTCGGATTGAGCATCTTCGACCGCTGGGGACAGCGTGTATTTTATACTTCGGATAAGTATCAGGGCTGGGATGGTGTCCATAACGGCACACCGTGTATGATGGGTACGTTTGTGTACCTGCTGGAATATCATATCGAAGGTAAGCCGGTGCTTGAGAAGG
>CAZGPG010000081.1:0-1524 GCA_964527735.1 uncultured Chitinophagaceae bacterium
CTGGCGCAATCTGCGTAAGCATGGCAGGCTGGGTGGGTGTTAATTTCCTTCCCGATCAGGATGCCGATCATGGATGAGATGCCGAAGGTGGCTGCGGAGTCGTTGCTGCCGGTGGTTCGCGAGCAAGTTGAGGACGCCGTGAAGCGGATCATGGAGGCGGTCAACCAGACCCAGCCCGGTGAGTTGATCACCGGCAGCGAGGAGGCCGTCCGCGACTTGGGACACGAGTTGGTGCGGGCCGTCTACGAGGCGGCCTTGCAGCAGCGGATCACAGCGGCGGAAGCCGCTTTTCCCCCCTCCGCGGGATGCGCAGACGGATCGGCGGAAGCAGAATAAAGGAAAGCAGCGCACCACCGTGCTGTGCATCGTGGGCCACGTGAGTCTGCGACGCACCTGGTGGCATGCTCCCGCGAGCGGCAGCGCCGCGCCGCTGGATGCGTGGATCATGGCGGATGGTGCGAACGTGACGGTGGGTGTGCGGGAGATGGCCTGCCGGCTGAACAACGACGCGGCCAGCTTCGCCAAGGCGGCCGACAACCTGGCCCGCGCGGCGCAGATTGAAATGGGCGTCGAGCCACTGCGGCAATTGGTGGAAGCGGAAGGCCGGCGCGTGCTGGAGGCGCAACGGACGGGAGCCATCCCGCCGGCGTTTCAGGCCCGCGATTGCAGGGTTCCCGACCATCCCGATCAGACGCGGATGTACGTCGGAGTGGACGGCGTGATGGTGCCGCTCGTGACCGACGCCGAGAAGAAAAAGCGTCGCGAGAAGGTCGTCGCAAAACGGCGGGCGCGCGAGGCGGCCGGCCGGACGCTGAACCCGCTGCCGCCCCGCCGCCCGGGGTCCGATCTGCCGTACAAAGAGTTCAAGGCGGTCACGTTCTACGACCAGGACAACGCCCATCGGCACATCGTGCTGAGCCGCACCAAGCGAACGAACGTCTCCACGGTGCTGAAGCGCGAAGCCGCGCGGCTGAAATTCGCTCAGGCGGACGAACGGGTCGGCGTGGTCGACGGGGCCAACTGGATCCCCCCGCAGTTCGCGGCGGCCGCGCTGCCACTGAACGGACTGGGACTGGACTTCTATCACCTCAGCGAGAATGTGCATCGCTGCCGCCGGGCCGTGTTCGGCGAGCAGAACGCCGCGTGGGCCGACGCGCTGCTGCACACGTTCAAGCACGACGGGTACGAAGCGGCCCGCGAACAACTGCTGAAAGAGCGGACCGCCCTGCGCGGGAAAAAACGTCAGGCTGCCGACCGGTTGCTGAACTACGTGGTGGAACGCCGCGACATGATCAGCTATCCCGAGTTCACGGCTCAGGGTTGGCACCTCGGCTCCGGCCCCACCGAAGCCCGTTGCAAAACCAGCACCTCACGTCTCAAACGCTCCGGCCAACGCTGGAACGGCCCCCACGCCGAAGCCATCGCCACCCTCACCAATCTCCGCGACAGCAACCAATGGCATCTCTATTGGACAAACCTGCCAGCCGCAAAAACTTAGCTCCGCCAGGAAACGCGCGCACACCC
>CAZGPG010000082.1:0-1508 GCA_964527735.1 uncultured Chitinophagaceae bacterium
ATCCCCTGCACAGATCGGGCCTGGAGTCACCTTGGGTTCTCGTGATGGTCGCAACACCCTGATTTCAGGAGGTTGCGGCCATCATGGGTTCGTCACGAGGTCACACAGAGCAGAAGGCGGCGTTTCTGACGTTGCTGGATGACGTCAAGAGTGTCGCGGTGGCGGCGCGTGCATTGGGGATCAACCACAATACGGCCTACGGGTGGGCACGTCAGGCAGGGCGCCGCTCGATGCCTGCGGCTCGTTCGCATCCGGACAGGGCGACGTATACGGCGTTGCGGGAGCAGGGCGTGTCGCGGGCGATGGCGGCCGAACGGGTCGGCATCCATATCCGGACGGCGAAGGATTGGGATCATGGGGTGCGGAAGTCCCGGAACTCCCGATTCTATCCCGATGGCCGCCGGGTGAATTACACGACGGGGCAGACGACGATGGAGTCTTTCACCCACCCACCGGACCTGGCCAGGGTGGAGCGGGTGGTGAATCCTCGGTTCCTGTCCCTCCTGGAACGGGAACAGATCGCCGACCTGCGGCGAGACGGCCAGTCGATCCGGGCGATTGGCCGGGCCCTGGGCCGCCCGGGCTCGACCATCAAGCGGGAGCTCGATCGGAATGCCTCCCCCACCGGGACCTATCGTCCCCATGCCGCCCACCGGCGCGCCGCCGCACGACGTCCCCGACCCAAGACATCCAAGCTGACCACGCCTGGTCGGCTGCGGACCTATGTGGTGGAGCAGTTGCGGGACCACTGGTCCCCCGAGCAGATCAGTTGCTCCCTGCCCCAGGCATTCCCCGATGACGAGGAGATGCGCGTGAGCACCGAGACGATCTATCAGGCGATCTACGTCCAGGCCCGGGGTGGGCTCAAGCGGGAAGTGATCACCGCGTTACGGAGCGGGCGAGCCCGGCGGAAACGCCACCGGACCGCGGAGCACCGGACCCACCGGTTCACTGACCCGATGGTGATGATCAGCGAGCGGCCCGCCGAAGCGGAGGATCGCGCCGTTCCCGGCCACTGGGAAGGGGATCTGATCCTGGGCGCGCGCAATCAGTCTGCGGTCCTGACCCTGGTGGAGCGCAGTACCCGCTACGTGCTGCTGGGGCACCTGCCGGACGGCCACACCGCCGAGGCGGTGCGGGACGTGCTGGCGAACCTGATCGGGACCTTGCCGCAGCACCTGCGGCGCTCGCTGACCTGGGATCAAGGCAGCGAGATGGCCGAGCATCGGGCGTTCAGCATCGCCACCGACGTGCCCGTCTATTTCTGCGACCCGGCCAGTCCATGGCAGCGGGGATCGAACGAGAACACCAATGGGCTGCTGCGCCAGTATTTTCCGAAGGGCACCGATCTCTCGGTGCATGATCCAGAGGAACTTGACCGGGTGGCCCAGCAACTCAACCGGCGGCCACGCAAAACGCTGAACTGGGAGACCCCAGCCCAGCGCTTGTATCGCGCTATCCTTACACCTTCATTCGCTCCGGTGTTGCAATGACCATGAGAATCCGCC
>CAZGPG010000083.1:0-1477 GCA_964527735.1 uncultured Chitinophagaceae bacterium
GATTTTAACAACGAAAGCCTACTTTTGAATTAAGCAAACTTTGGGGAAGCTGACAGGAAGTCCACATTGGTTAAGTACTTAATGGAAAATCATGCTGCTGAAACTTTGTATCTGGATTTAGAGCGTCCCTCAGATCTGGAAAAGCTGAACGATGCGGAATGGTTTCTTACAAGCCAAAAAGATAAACTGATCTGCATAGATGAGATTCAGCGAAAGCCTGAATTATTTCCGCTGATAAGAAGTCTGGTGGACGAATGGAACAGACCAGGATGTTTTGTGGTGCTGGGATCGGCCTCCCGCGACTTGCTGATGCAAAGCTCCGAATCGCTGGCCGGGCGTATCATTTATAAACGGCTGACCCCGTTTCTGTGGTCGGAACTACAGGATATAAGCATTGAAACGTATTTTGAAAGGGGTGGTTTCCCACGGAGTGTATTGGCGGCAAGTGATAAAATTTCGTTCGACTGGCGGACTAATTTTATTGCTACTTTCCTGGAGCGTGATTTGTTGCAATGGGTCAATTTCACACCGGCTACAATGCGTCGTTTGTGGCAAATGCTGGCTCACGTAAACGGACAAACCGTTAATTATTCCAATCTTGGCAATTCATTGGGCGTAAGTAACCAGACGGTAAAAAACTATATTGATTTACTCAAAAGCACCTATATGGTGGACGTAATAGAACCCTATACCTCCAACCTGGGTAAACGTTTGGTAAAAGCGCCGAAAGTGTATGTTTCCGATTCCGGTATTGTAGGCGCATTGCTGAATATACGTTCTTTCGAAAGTCTTTCGGGGCATCCTGCATTTGGCGCCGTTTGGGAAACGATAGTGCTGGCCAATCTGCGAGGCATTTTTCCTGATGCGGAGATCTCTTATTACCGTACTTCGGGCGGGGCAGAAATTGATTTTGTAGTACAGCTGAATAACAAGATCATAGCGATCGAATGTAAAGCTTCGTATGCCCCCTCCCTTTCCAAAGGCAATCATATTGCCATTAGCGATGTGCAGCCCAACCACAGTTTTGTCGTAACACCTTCGCCCGATAGCTGGGCAATGAGTAAGGGGATAGATGCTGTTTCGCTTACAGATTTATTAACAAGATTGAGGCTATAAAGAAGATGTATAAACCCAGATAATGAGCAATTGCTTTGGATTCACTTTCAGGATACTCCTGAAATATTTATCCATTCACGATACGGAAAACATTTTCTGATAAAAATTTTGGCTGCCATTTTCCAGAAACGCTCAACGTAAAATCCGGTAGCCCTGCATGGAATTTAAAGTGGTCAGATCCGACTACTTTAAATTCTGCTGTGCATACTCATCCCGCATGCTGACTACGGATGCGCTCCCGCACCACTATTGAATTTTTAGGACTTTGGGAACAATTAAACAATCCCGGTTTTAAAGGGGTCGAAATCGACCCCTTTTTGTACGAAGCGGGCAGCAACTCGTTTACGCTTTCTCCCGGCAA
>CAZGPG010000084.1:0-1473 GCA_964527735.1 uncultured Chitinophagaceae bacterium
GCCCAATACTGTTCGGTTAATATGACTTGCGCACGATTACAATCCTAATTTTCCGAATATCGGCTTTGGGGCAGGGGCCGCGCGGGCGCACTGGAAAGCGGCATTTGGGCTTCTTCTTGAGCGTTCTGGGCCGGCTCTTGCCCCGGCTGCTTGAGGTTTTCGCCTTGGCCAACTCCTCAAGCATCCGCTTCCAGGCCAGCTTCCTCCCTTGAGGGGGAAAAAGGCAGGGGCGGCCCTGCCAGCTTCGCTTTGATGATCTCGACGCTCTCCTGATAGGCCAATTGGTCGGGGTCCAGGTCTTTTTCCAAGGCCGCCAAGGCCATCATCCTGCGCACCGCGTAGTGCGCCAGCAGCATCCCCCAAAATTCCTGCTCCACCATCTCCGGCAGCTTGCTGCGCAGGGTGATGCTGCCCTTCCTGAGGATGGCCTTGCTCTCCTTGATGCTCAACTCGATCTCCCAGCGCTGCGGGTAGAGCGCGGCGAGTTCTTTGGCGCTGGCGCTGGCAGGATCCAAAAGCGTGGTGATGAGACGCAACACTTCGCCGCCGCCCCTTCTTTGACCCCGGCCTCGCAGTCTGTATTCCACCACCCGCACCAAGTGCGGCGCTTCCTGCTTGGAGCGGCTGTTGTGTTTGTCCGGATGCCAGCGCGCCAGCCAGGAGCCGTCGCGCAGGGTTTTGACATGTTCCAGATTGAGCCCGGCCTTGGCCCGCCAGAGCAGCGCGCAGCCCTGGGCGCTGGCGGCTTTCCAGAGTTCAAAACCCGGGAAGAGCCGGTCGGCCAGACAGAGCATGCCGCTGCGCAAACCACCGATGGCTCGCCACGCGAGGGTGATTTCCGAATCATGATAGGAGCCCAGGGCGGCTTTGAACACCAAGTGGGTGCCCACTTCGACCAGTGCCACGAACCGCGCCAGCGGCCAGGCCGCGCCCCCGTGCTGGTTGGAGGGACGACCGTAGTGCCCGGCGTTGGCCGCGGTGTCCTGCAGTGCCAGGGTGCTGCCGTCCAGGGCGACCAGATGCAAGCCCTTCCAGTAACTGCCGCGCAGCTTGCCATCGGCCAAGGGCATCGCGCACTGCTCGTGCAGGCGCCGCAGCGGCTCCGCGCCAAGGCGCTGGCGGGCCTCCGCCAGCGAGGATTTGACGCTCACACTCAAGTCCAGGTTGCCCAGCCACTGCAAGCCGTTGAGCAGCCAGCGCAGCACACTCTGGTAGCTGACATCGGGAAACAGGCTCAGGGCTATCACAAAGAACACCATCACGGGGGCGGGCAGGCTGCGCTCCCGCCCGGAGAGCTTCCCGCAGTCTTCCAGGATGGCCTGGATGCGCGCCATGGGGAAACAGAGGGCCAGCAGTCCGGCGCTCAGATGCTGGGCGGCGGCGTTGCCAGTGGCGATTTGTTTGGCATGTCTGGACATGCCCAATGGTTGTTCATGAATCAATGAATGTCAATGACTCCGAACAGTATTGGGC
>CAZGPG010000085.1:0-1468 GCA_964527735.1 uncultured Chitinophagaceae bacterium
TGGCACCTCGATGTCGGTTCGTCACATCCTGGGGCTGGAGAAGGTCCCAAGGGTTCGGCTGTTCGCCGATTAAAGTGGCACGTGAACTGGGTTCAGAACGTCGCAAGACAGTTCGGTCCCTATCTGTGGTGGGCGTTAGTAAATTGCGTGGACATGACCTTAGTACGAGAGGACCGGGTTGTATGTACCGCTGGTGTATCTGTTGTGCCGCCAGGTGCAGTGCAGAGTAGCTATGTACAGACAGGATAAGCGCTGAAAGCATCTAAGCGCGAAACCTTCCACAAGATGAGTTTACTTTTAAGGGTTGTCAGAGACTATGACGTTGATAGGCTGCAGGTGTAAAGGTGGTAACATCAAAGCCGAGCAGTACTAATTACCCGTACGCTTTAATTTTATTACTATGGTATTGTTTTTCCCTTTATGTCATGATATTGTGATGGTAAATGGCTGATTGTTAGTTGTAACTGGTTAATTCTTTGTACATTAACAATTAATCATTGATAATTAACCATTAAAGATTTTATGGTGGTAATGCCGGGGGTGTTCACCTCTTCCCATACCGAACAGAGAAGTTAAGCCCTCCATGGCCGATGGTACTGCACCACAATGCGGGAGAGTAGGTAGCTGCCATATTTATTTATAGGCGCCGTTTTCAAAAAAAACGGCGCCTTTTTTTTGAAAGGTCGTTGTGTATATAATTACAACGACCTCTTTTTTAGTGGAAAGCTGCCTGATCATCCAGGAACTATAGTTATTTTTCACCTAATTCCATATGTATGGCAGCCTTGACCAGTCCCACAAGGTTTTTTACATCCAAATCGCAGCAACACCAGATACTGGTGGCCCTTGTGGTGACCAAGGAAGTTTTTCCCATTGCCCATGAGAAGATATTCAGTGGCAATAACTTCGAGGGACATACCATCATTCCCGTCATCAAGGATTTCATCGGAAGCACGGCGTCAAGGAATTCACGATAGTGGCGGATGCGGCGATGATCGGTGCGGAAAACATCGCGCAATTGACCCGGAACGGCATCAGCTATATCGTAGGGCAAGGATGGGTAGCCTTTCGGCACCGCTGCTGAACACCATAGACGAACAGATCGACAGGCAGGACGGAAAAAGCATCCGGGTGACCGAATTGGGTGACCTGATCTGCAGCTATTCGCCGGTGCGCTACGTATCCGCCCGACGAAGTACATCTTTTCTGCGCCTGTGGACGTCTATAGTTTTGCGTGTACAAAATAGAAAGATGTCCAAACAAGAATATTGGTTTTCGCTGATGTGCGAACAGGAACAAAGCGGTCTTACGATCACCGGCTTCTGCGCTTCCCAAGGTATTAAGCCGTGCACCTTCCATTACTGGCGCAGAAGATACCGGCAGGCACAAAGTCAACCCCGGGGCTTTGTGGAGCTCCTGACTTCCGCAAATTAACACCCAAAATTGAATAAGTCAGCTAAATATCGTT
>CAZGPG010000086.1:0-1459 GCA_964527735.1 uncultured Chitinophagaceae bacterium
CCGCGGCCGTTGCTGATGTTGTAGCGCACGGCGCTGGGCGCGGAGGGCTGGGCGCCATTTTCCCAGCGCAGGCTGCCGATCAGGCCGCCCACTCCGCCGCCCAGGTCAGGGCCGCGCACGTAGGCTACTGAGGGCAGGCCTGCGTCCTCGCGTGCCGCTGTCTCGTTCGCTCCTTCGTACTCCAGCACGCTCAGGCCGTCGCGGAACACGATCAGCGTCGCTTTGCTCTCGCTGAACCCTGTGCTGTGCGGTGCTCCGCTGCCTTCCAGGATGGCGATGCGCCGGGTCCGGTAGTCGTAGCTGTAGGCGTAGCTGGATTGGCTTTCCTGCTCCACTCCGATGAGGCGGTTTTCTTCGTCCCAGTGGTAAGTGGTGGTTTGGGGAGGCAAGCCAGCGGCTTGCTCCACTTGACTCACCCGGTTGCCGTTCGCGTCGTAGCTGTGGGTGATCGCTTCGGGGCCGGTTGTGCCGCTCTGCCTTGTGACGCCGGTGAGTTGGTTTAATGTGTTGTAGGCATACGTCCAGCTTCCGGCTTTCGGGCCGCCGCTCACGGTCTTGCCCACCCGGTTGTTCGCCGCGTCGTAGCTGTGCGTCGTGATGCTGTTCTGGCTGCTGTCTCCCGCGTCGCTCACCGTCTCGCTCACCAGCCGCTGCGCTCCGTCGTAGCTCATGGTGGTGGTTCTCAGCTTGCCGTTGCCGCGCCCGGCCACGTTCCGCCACATCTCGGTCTGTTTCCTCACGTTGCCCGCCAGGTCGTAGTCCCAGGTCTGCTCCAGCAGGATGTCCGCCTCCAGTTGCCCGCTGTTGCGGTAGGTGGTGCTGATGAACAGCCGGCCCGCCGCATCGTAGTTGAGCCCCACCCAGTGCCCGTTGGGCAGGTGCCGCGCCGCCACCCGCCCGGCCGCGTCATACACCCACACCGTGGCTCCGCCCGCGGCGTCCACCAGCCAACTGAGCCGCCCCATGCTGTCGTAACCGCGCCGCTCCACCTGCTGGCTGCCGCCAAAGAGCGTGGCCACCCGGTTGCCCGCCAGATCATAGACATGGCTGTGCGTCAGGCCGTTGGAGCTTTCCCTCACCACCCGCCCCAACGCGTCATACACGTAGCCCACGGCTCCCGCCGGGTTCGCGCTCTCCTCCACCAGGGTGATGCGGCCCGCCGGATCGTAATGATACTCGCGTGTGGCCTCACTGCTCCAGGTGATCTTGGTCAGGCGGTTGAGGTCGTCGTGCTCGTAAAGGGTGATGCGCCCGGCGGCGTCGGTGCGGCTGAGTTTGTTCACCTTGTCGTAAGCGAACACGGTGGGCGGCGCTCCGGCGGGCGGCTGCTCGACCAGGACGCGCTCCAGCCCGTCGTAGGTGAAGGTGGTCTCGCGGCCAAGGCCGTCGGTGACGCGGGTGCGGTTGCCCACGGCGTCGTAGCCAAAGGAGACGGTGATGCCCGCGCCGTCGGTGGTGG
>CAZGPG010000087.1:0-1418 GCA_964527735.1 uncultured Chitinophagaceae bacterium
GGTAACGGCGACGGCACGTTTAAGAATGTGTCGGCGCAGGCCGGTATCACGAAGCAGGAACCGATGTACGGGAGCAGTGTTGTTGACTGGAACAATGACGGGTGGCCTGATATTGCGACGGCTCCTTATTGCCGTACGAACGGTCAGTTGCTGAAGAACAACGGCGACGGTACGTTTACGGACGTGGCCGCAGAGACCGGTTACAATGCGCGTTATATGGGCGGGGACAATGGCCAGACGATGTGTATGTGGGGTAACGTGCCGGAGGATTATGATAATGACGGAGACATGGATTTCTTCTTCAACCTGGTTCACGGCGGTTCGGGAACTAATGAGGGTCGTTCAGCCATCGTTGTAAATGGCGGCGCTGCTAACGGATACAAACTGACCCCGGATCGTAGTTTGACGGAGCGTAAATGGATTCAGTCTACACACCTGGGAGATTATGATGCCTCCTGGCTTGATGTGGACAATGACGGGTTGATGGACCTGGTGATGACGCAGGGCAGCTATGATCCTCCGCGTGATCGTTTGTATGTGTTTCGCCAGGGCGAGGATCACCGCTTGACGGATATAACCCAGGAACTGGGTCTTACGGGTACTGCCCAGCGGGATCTTCATCGTGTTGAAGCAATAGACTATGACCTGGATGGTGATGATGATATCCTGTATTGCCGTGTGGGCGCTCCGCGGGATATGCATATGCTGGAGAACCGTATCGGACAGGACAACAACTGGACAGCTGTTCAATTGCGCGCACCTGAGGGCGTGAACAGGAGCAGCATCGGTGCGCGTGTGTACGTATGGAGCGGCGGCGTACAGCGCATGCGTGAGGTATATGCGGGCCGTGGTAACGGCAGCGGGCAGCAGCCGTTCACATTATTATTCGGTCTGGGTAGCAGCGGCCGGATCGATTCGATACAGGTAGTGTGGCCCGACAAGAAGGGTAGCGTGACGACCGTGCATAATCCTCCGGTTAATCAGTATCTCGGTATTACAGTAAATGGTTTGTCTGTCGCAGATGCAGCACAATACAAACCGGAAGACGAGGTTTATCTTTATCCTAATCCCGCTAAGGATTATCTGCTGATCCATTGGCCGGATGTGCAGGGCAGTGTGCGGCTGGAGGTGTATGATATGCTGGGTCGTCGTACTGGTGCAGCATCAGAATATGCTCATGCGTCGGGCACGTTTTATTATTCAGTCAAAGAGCTGGCTCCGGGGCAGTATATTCTAAAAGGTGTGCGCAAAGATGGCAAGTCATTCAGCAGGGTGTTTTTGAAAGAATGATGAATTATGAGTTATGAATGATGAAGGAATTCATCATTCATAACTCATAATTCATAACTCCCCGGTTTTGCTAAGGATTTCCTGCATCATATCCACTAATGACAATGCCGCTATATCGTCCCCCATCG
>CAZGPG010000088.1:0-1415 GCA_964527735.1 uncultured Chitinophagaceae bacterium
GGGAGACCTTGTATGTTGCTTCCGAGGTCGAAGATGGCGAGAAAGAAGGTCGGTGCGGTTTCGCGGAGCGAGCGCAGCGAGCGACGCGAAACCGCACCCGCGGTCGCGAGGTCGAGGGAGACCGGGCCCAAGAGGCCGTACCGTAGCCGGACCCGCGCCGCGAACGTTCCGAAATCCCGAACAGTCGCCGGGGCCGGCCCTGCCGAGCCCGTATCTGCAAGGAAGGGATCGCGAATGAACGTCTTCGTCGGAGTCGACGTCAGCAAAGAGCGTCTCGACGTCTGCGTCCTGCAAGAGAACTCGGCTCCCGAACTCCGCAGCTTCCCCAACGACGCGGAGGGCTGCGACGCGATCGTCGCGGCGCTCGAGGGCCGCCAGATCGAACGGGTCGTCTGCGAAAGCTCCGGAGGCTACGAACGGCTCTTCGTCGCTCGGACCAGTCTGGCCGGTCTGCCGATCGTGCAGGTCAACCCCAGGCAGGTTCGCGCCTTCGCCGGGGCCTGCGGCCAGCTCGCCAAGAACGACCAGCTCGACGCGGCGATCATCGCCCGCTTCGCTCAGGCGATCCGGCCCGAGCTCCGTCCGCTGCCCGACGAATCCGAACGCCAGCTGAAGGAGACGCTCGACCGACGATCCCAGATCGTCGGCATGCGGACGATGGAGAAGAACCGTCTGCAGCAGGCGGTCGACGCCGGCGTCCGTAAGTCGATCCAGGCCCATCTGAACTTTCTCGAAAAGCAGCTAGGCCAGGCGGACGACGCTCTCGACGCGGCGATCCGTGCCTGTCCCGCCTGGCAGGAGAAAGCCGACCTGCTCAAGACGGTTCGCGGCGTCGGCGACCAGACCGCCCGCGTCCTGCTCGCCGATCTGCCCGAACTCGGTCGCGGGAAGAGCGCTCGGATCGCTTCGCTCGTCGGTCTCGCGCCGATGTGCCGCGAGAGCGGCAAATGGATCGGCAAGCGTGCGATTCGCGGCGGTCGGGCGAGCGTGCGAACGACGCTGTACATGGCGACGCTGTCGGCGATCCGCTCCAGGAACCCCGTCATCGCCGCCCGTTACGCGAAGCTGAGAGCCGCCGGCAAATCGTTCAAGGTCGCGATGGTCGCCTGCATGCGGAAGCTCCTGGAGATCCTCCACGCAATGGTCCGCGACAATCAGCCGTGGCGCGACGGGCTCGTCCCCGCAGCCTGAAAAAGAACGCTGAAACCCTTGATCTGAAACACAGTCGCTACGGCGCTTCGCCGGCCGACCTCGCGCGGCTGAAGTACGGCTACGACCGGGCCTCGAACCGGCTCTGGAAGGAGGACGTCGTCGCCGACTCCTACAACGCCGATCTCGACGAACTCTACGCGTACGACGGAGTCGATCGGCTAAAAGCCTTCTATCGCGGCGACCTCGTCAGCGGCAATACGGCC
>CAZGPG010000089.1:0-1413 GCA_964527735.1 uncultured Chitinophagaceae bacterium
GTGGATATGGCAGTGACGCGCCCGGAGCAGGTTTGGGTCAGCGACATTACGTACACCGACTATTGAGAAGATATTTAATATACCCGCACACAAAAACAATACAACAATAACTAACTCAAATTTCTTCATGTTAATTTTATTTATTTTCTATGTCCATACATCGCCTTCGCACTCAATAAGGATTTGTTGCTCTCTAAGTCTATTTATTAAATCTTGAACAGCATTTTTCCTCTCCTCCAACCTAAAGTGTATACTCTTTTTTTTACCGTCATTGCTATTTACTATCATAATCGGTGTATTTTTAATCTGATGAGTATACCTGATTATTTTAATGGAAATAATATTATCCAAATTAATTACAATTGGTGGAAGTAGAAATACCAGATAATAGTATTTGATAATAAGAATATTTCCATTTAGAGTAAAGGATTTAAATTCCCGCAATGTAAAATAAATGATGCTTACATTAAAAATTGTAAAAAACAAAATAAAATTAAAAAAATAAAATGTTTCATCTCTAATAAATAAATATAACATCAAAAGATTAAATGAGACAATAAAAATTATTGGCCATACTATCACCTTATTATCAGGATCTATCTGCATATTTTCCTACTTTTTCTTATAATTGATTATATAAGGATACGAATTTGGCAAAGAATAATTAAAGAAAATTGTTTGATCAGTGGCATGATTAATAAAATTAAGCTGTGACGGTTTCCTAATAAAACCTACTCCTGAATTTATCATTCCTCTGCCACCAAAATATACACTGGTTGAGTTATAAAGAAAATTTCCATGTGGAACTTGACCAGCCAATGCTGCGCCAGAAAAACTACCGTTCGTAGCGACATGTAATAGGTTGTCAGCAGCAAAAAGAGTATTGCCTGTTGCAATCAATCCAGGGCCGGTGATCGCACTACCTAAGCCAGTAGTTAAAAAGGCTAAAGTCGCTTTCATCACAGGCAATCCATTTTTTCTATACCCTGCATCTCCTTCAAAAGGATCACCACCTTTTTGCTTTAATGCAGCGTCCATTTCAAAAAATCTATCTCCCACAGGGCCATTTTGCAGCCAAGATGCAAATGGAGCTAACAGATTATTAACCATATTATCCATTTTTGAAAGAAGCCCCACACCTCCACTTTTAGACGGTGTTTTATCACCTCCCGATCCCCCTTCTCTTCCATTACCGCCACCACCACCGCCAGCACCGTCACCATTAACCCCAAGCATCAAGGAATTAGGGTCTATATACATCTCTGTCCCGTCGGAAAGTTTAACATAAAAAACAGATGTATGCTGAGAATAACCCGAGGACACTATCGGACTTGTTCCACTATAACTCCCTGGCGGATTCTCAACCACCATCCCCGTCGGATCCACCAGGTTCGCCGGGTCATTGCCCATACC
>CAZGPG010000090.1:0-1399 GCA_964527735.1 uncultured Chitinophagaceae bacterium
TTGGAGAGGGGAATCAATGAAGTCTGATAAAAAGCACAGCAATTCTCATTTGCCTCGATTGTCAGAAGAGCATTATCGTGGACAGTCGTATGTGCATTGGACAATGGCAATGCAAGATCGGAAAACGGGTTGGTTAATCCCAATCTTTTATTACAAATTTCGTGAGATTCTGACTCATACGATGTTCCGCTACGGAATGGCATGCCCCATTTATTGCTGCATGCCAGATCACATTCATCTATTATGCATTGGTATTCATGACAAGTCAGATCAGCGAAGGGCCGTCAGATTTTTTCGTAAGCATCTCGACGCGATTCTGGGCAAGCTAGGCGTTCAACTTCAGCGTCAGCCGTACGATCACGTTTTGCGTGAAGAAGAGCGAGAAAGAACTGCCTTTGAGATAGTTGTGGAATATATCGCACAAAATCCCCAACGTGCCGGCATCGTAGACGATTTTCGCAACTATAAGTTCACTGGCTGTCTCCTGCCTGGATATCCAGAGTTGGCGCCTTGGATGGACGGTTATTGGGAGCGATTCTGGAGAGCGTATTCGTACCTGCAAGGGAATGGGTTGAGAACGGATCGCAAGTAGCCGAACTCGCCAGAGTTTGGAGAAGTGGGGCCAAACTCTGGCGAGTTCAGCTACGAGTATTTTGGAGAAGCGGGGCCAAACTCTGGCGAGTTCAGCTACGAGTATTTTGGAGAAGTGAGGCCAAACTCTGGCGAGTTCGGCTACTGCAGAAGAGTTCGGCTACTGCAGAAAGTGACCGCGCAAAAAAAAGCGGGTCCCGGACGAGCCAAATACACATTGACTTAACGAATCGGTCAGGGGCAATTGCACCGACGCGTCACAGTTCGTCCGAGACCCCGCGGGCCAGCAAATTTATGTTCAGCGTGGAAGGACCCATGCCGAACGCGACTTATAAGTTGCACTCGGCGTGCCATTGCGTCGGTCCTGGTCCGGGTGCAATCCATGCCACTCGACATAACCGCTGTAATTCAAAGTGGTTAGCATGAGACGAGCGACCAGTTTTCGTCGTCGAAAACCACAACTTGCGCGCTGCCAACGACCCATTATGGCTCATTCAAAATGAACCAATTTCAGGCCATTTGCGCGATCCTGCGTCAGAAGAGATCGAACCCACAGGGCATTATTCCAATCGTCTCATATCGAGAGAGAATTTCTCGCAAGTCATTTATCAATAATGAGTTACGTGAATTCAAGTATTGATCTGCCGAGTTGGCGGAAATCGTGCGAGGCTCAAAACGAGACGACCGGCGAAGTCGAGTGGGATGGCCCGCCAATTTGGGCGGTTTCCGCGGGATTTGCCCAAACAGGCACGCCGCGTAGTTCGTAAGCTGTATTGAGGTTATATTGCCCGAACTTCAATCGCCGTTA
>CAZGPG010000091.1:0-1304 GCA_964527735.1 uncultured Chitinophagaceae bacterium
TAATAACTAAGCGTTCGTCTTGCCCGTAGGGCATGAGATGAACGCGATGTTGAACGGAACCGTTACCGATCCGGTTCTATGGATTTCTCGTGATGTGATTATTGGAGTGGTGTAAGGCCCAGGCCTAAAAAAGGAGCGTTGTAATGTTGTTGCGTGCGATTGTACGCCTCGTTTTCTCTATGTATCGGCATACCTTCCCCTACCCATTACTCATGTGGCAACAGGAACAATTTGGTCTTGCCGTAAATAACGTGGAGGTGGCCCCCTCTTTCCAAATATTTCGATAGTGATGAGTGTGCCGGTTTTACAGCAGGGACATTTTCGCAGCATTATATGTACAGGTTGCCGGGCCGGTTTTATGTGTAAACTGTGCTGCAACGTTTGTAGTCGTCCCCGTTTCCAGGTGCTGCTCAGGATGCCGTAGTGGCGGATGCGCACAAAACGTCGGGGCAATATGTGCTGCGCGAACCGCCTGACAAACTCCCGGCTTATTAACTGCATGGTCCGGACCTGGCCGCCATTCCGGTAATCTTTATAGCGGAAGTGAACCTGTTGATCGCTGACCTCCACAATACGATGATTGCTGATGGCTACCTTATGCGTATACCGGCCTAAGTACTCAATCACATGTTTCGGCCCGCCAAAGGGGCGTTTGGCATATACGACCCAGTCTCTTTGAAACAGACTTTGTATCAGCCTCGCATCTGTTATTCCATATTGCCGGAGGCAATGCACATACTTAGCCCGGAACACTTTGCTCAATGCCTTTACCGGTAACAAATATTTATCGGTGCGCAACTGCTTTTTCCAGTGTCCGTTGCCATCCACACCTCCACCGGGGACGATGCAGTGTACATGAGGATGCAGGCTGAGGTTCTGCCCCCAGGTGTGCAGGATTGCTATCATGCCCAGACGCACCCCGGCGTGTTTTCCAAACTGTGCCAAAGTAGCCCAGGTGGCATCGAACAAAGCGTTGTACACCTGATCCGGCCGGCGCATAACCAGGGTGTTCAGTTCCTGCGGAAGGGTAAACACCACATGATAATAGGTGCAGGGTAAAAGATCTTGTTCCCTTTTCTGTATCCATTCCACCCGCTTGTGTCCCTGACACTTGGGGCAGTGCCGGTTACGGCAACTGTTGTAGCTGATGTGGACTGCGCCACAGTCATTACAAGCATCTATATGCCCACCGAGAGCAGCGGTACGGCAAGATTTAATTGCCCTGAATGTTTTTTGTTGATGACTGTTTAGTTGCAGTTCGTCTAAAGGTACCTGGCGCAGCACATCGGCTACTTCCCAGACTG
>CAZGPG010000092.1:0-1303 GCA_964527735.1 uncultured Chitinophagaceae bacterium
TCCGGATGTAATTATCATTTTTCAGCATTCAGCCACCTGACACCTTTTCCTTTTTCTTTAGAGTGGAACAAACATTTGGGTGGATTTGAGGTCAGTCGCGACATCAAGAATCCGTCGAATCATCAGGGATTCCCGACGATCAATAGTCGGGCGTCCAGCCTCGAAGAAATCAAGGATTGCCGATGTGGTATTGAGGAAAAACGATTCTTCCACCGCAATATGGTGAGTCGCCACAGAGGTGGTTAAACTCGCAAAAAAAGGGGTGGTTGTGTTTGTATAGCTGTTCACTACAGCGGAACGCCCTCCTTCGAAGTCAATCAAAAGCTGGTGCATTTCTCCATCTATGCGCTGGAACAGACGTGTTGCATTTGGCCCGAGACAACTAATCGCCAATTCAACCGGGTGGATTCCATACTCATGAAACGATCTTCCGCCTCCCCATGTAATGATGTGGCGAAGTTCTTCGTTACACCCATTTTCACGCAGGTACGATTGTACATTGGTATAGCGTAACGCAGAGGTCGTTTGAAGCGGAACCTCATAGCGGTCCCCCAATGCGAAGATCTTTTCGGCGCAGGCCAGGTTGGGAGCAAATACTTTATCCACATAGGTTACCTTCCGCAAGGGTAACACCTGCTTACAAAGCTCCAAGTGCAACTCGGGATTGGAGGGCGCAAGAACCATATAGACGTCCGCTACCTCATCCAGTTTTTCCACCGAACTGAAATAGGGGACTTGCTGGCGTTCGGCCCACTGACGACTGCTTTCCTCCTGTAATCCGAACGCACCGGTTACGATAAACCCCCTGTCGGCCAGCTCTCCGCGGATCGCAGAAAGGAACACATCCGCATGAAAATTCTCAAGGTCATTGTCGACGAAAGCAATTCGTTTTCCACGCAATTTCATCGATCTGATTTAAGAAGATCCAAACGTTTTTTGCGCACATAGAAGCAGCCCATCATGGCTGTCCCCAACAACAACCCAACGGTCGATGGCTCTGGAATCGCGTGCAGTGCCACGGCGGTGAACCCACCATCGAGAGCGTAGGCGTAATCGATGGCGAACCAGTAGTCCTCGCTGTTGTAGGTCAGGAAGAACTGGTTGCCGCCGATAAAGGAAGAGCCATTGATGCTCGTGAACGCGCCACTGATTGTGCCGTCGGTGCGCAACAGGATAATGGGATCTGCGCTCTGCCAGTTCAGATCGTAGTGCAGACTCAGCTCCAGATTGCCTGCCAGGGTTAACAAAGCCGCCTGTGGATTAGCGCCCGCAACCACACTTTTAACCGTCAGCGGATCATGCA
>CAZGPG010000093.1:0-1255 GCA_964527735.1 uncultured Chitinophagaceae bacterium
TTCAGACGCCGGCACGTGGGGACGTCGATTCAGGAGGCGTGGTCGGACTCGCTCGCGAGCGTCCGCGCCGCCCTCGACGCCGACCCGTCGGCCGATCGCACGATGATCCTGCGCGCCAGCGCCCAGGAGATCGCGCAGACCCGCGACGGGGTGATTGACGCGGTGACCTCCCGGCTCGATCTGCCGCGGAAGCACGCGTCGGAGGCGTACGGCCTCGCGGAGCAGCACGAGTCGAATCCTCGTTCGGTCTGGGGCTACGTGCAGGGACTGACGCGACTCAGTCAACGCACGCCCTGGCAGGACGGCCGCTTCGCCCTCGACCGCACCGCCAGCCGTCTCCTCGCCACGGTGCACTAACCGTGGTCTGAAGCCGTGCGGACCCAGCGTCCGCACGGCTCCTTCCTCCCATTCCAACTCCCGACGGGCCGACCCAGGTCCACCCGTCCCACAGCGCGAGTGGTTCGTCGCGCGCCGACGCCGGCGCCCCAGTGGCCCCGGCGCCATTTCACCGGAGGTGTCGCCATGCGTGAGTTCAGACAACTGGAGACGAACGTGATCCACGAATCACCGACCAACCCACGACGGTCGTTCTCGGAAACCAGCCTCGACGAGTTGACGGCGAGCGTTCGTCGTCACGGCGTCCTGCAGCCCATTCTCGTGCGCCCGAACGGTGAGGGATTCGTCCTCATCGCCGGGGCCAGGCGGCTGCGCGCCGCGAAACTCGCGGGCTGCGACACGGTGCCCGCACGTGTACTCGAACTTGATGACGCAGCGGCTGACGAAGCCACGATCATCGAGAACCTCCATCGCGAGGACATCCACCCGCTCGACGAGGGCATCAGCTACCAGCGCCTCGTGTCCGCGGGACGGACGATCGAGGACGTCGCGGCAGCTCTCGGCAAGTCCAAGGGCTACGTCTATCAGCGCATCAGCCTCACGCGCCTCGTGCCGAAGGTCCAAGACCTGCTCGCACGGGACGTCCTCCCGCTGATCTACGCGCTGAAGATCGCCGTGGTGCCTGCCGAGCAGCAAGAGGAGGCGCTGGCTCAGTGCTTCCGTCCCCTCTTTCGCGACGAGGAAGCGCGGCGCGATCAGCTCGAACCGCTGGCGCAACTCGCGGCGTGGATCGAGAAGACCGTTCGCCTCAACCCGCGCAGCGAGGACGCACAGGTCCTCCTGCCGACCCTTGCTGAACAAGTGGTGACCGCCGAACAGGAGCGCGACGCCTCGGTGCTCGCGCTCTCGACCCTGCACT
>CAZGPG010000094.1:0-1242 GCA_964527735.1 uncultured Chitinophagaceae bacterium
GCCACCCCCAGAACAGCCAGTCCAGCTTCGGCACGATGAAGAACGGCACGAAGATCGGGCCGAGCAGGGCACACACCGCGGTTGCGATCAGACCGAACGCAATGACTGCCAGCGACACCGCCTTTGCGAAGGCGATCAGCAAAAGGACGGTCCAGTAGATCAGGTTGGCCAGAATCGACCAGGGATCCGGCTGCATGAAGTGATCGGACAGCTGGTCGAAGTGCCGGTAGATGTTGTCGAAGGCGCGGGCTTCGAGCACCGACTGGAAGTAGCCCGCCTGATCGGTGATCAGGTTGCTGAACGACACGCCGATGCCGGGCAGTGGACTCTCGTAGAACGCGATCAGGGCGTAGCCGAACGAGATGAATAGCAGGAGCTTGGCAAAGTCAAACATCTGGTCGCCCAGTCCGTCATGGCTGAACATCATCCGGATGCCGTGCCAGGCGATCAGGATCGTCGCGAACGCAATGAACAGGGTGTACCCAAACTGCAGGAACACCGGTTCATACGTGAGCAACAGGCTCATGATGGCCTGCTGAATCGTCGGAATCAGGTTGAGCGACGGCTGTGACGGCATGGCCCGCTCCCGTCTGTCTTACGGCTGGCGCCACGTCCGGAGGGCGTCGCCTGCGCCCGCGACGAACGCCTGGTTCACGGCCGCACGGTCGCGCCATGCGGTCAGCTGCATGTTCATGGCCGCGGTTTCGGTATCCCGCGTGCGCTTGCTTTCGATCAGGAGCTGTTCGACGAACCCGTCGAGCAGCTGAATCCTTGCCTGCCGCTGCCGTGCGGCGATGAGCCCGGCGCCGCTGATCTTGTCGAGGATGGCGGTCGTGCTCTGCTCCAGCGAGTCGTTGGTGACATCCCGCTCGAGCCCGTCGATGGCGGCCAGTTCTCTCCGACCGTTGTATCGCAGTCGGCCGCTGTCGTGTGTCGCGGCAATGACGGCGGCGTCGGTCAGGTCGAGGGTCGCCAACCGGCTCGACAGTGCCCGCCTGGCCACCGCCGGGAGGCGGCCAATCCCCTGTGTCGGGTCGATGAGCGAATGGCTGATCGCCGAGAACGCGCCACCAGAGGCGTCACCGTAGTTCAGGGCCGCGTGGTAGTCGCGGGCATACAGGAACGTAGGACTCTCGAAGTCGTGGGTGCGCCACCGGGGCGGGTCCGGAACTCGGTACTTGGCAAGGGTCGTGAACATGCTCAGGCGATGGGCCATTCGGCGCAGCTCGCTGTGCTGCTGTT
>CAZGPG010000095.1:0-1229 GCA_964527735.1 uncultured Chitinophagaceae bacterium
GACCCTTATTACGACGAGTATCCGCCGTTCGGGTTCAGCACGAAGTTCGAGGATGCGGAGACGGGACACCTCAACTTCGGCCATCGCATCTATGTGCCGGAGCTTGGCTGCTGGCTGTCCAGAGACCCCATCGAGGAACAAGGCGGCATCAACCTGTATGGGTTCGTGAACAATAATCCGGTAAATCGAGTGGATGTTCTGGGTGAACTAGGGATAGATTCAGGACAACTTTTCGAACCGCTATTCCCTTACAGTCCACCAAATCCGTATGTTGATGGATTTTTGTCATGGTTTGTTGGCAATGGTCGTGGTGTGGTGACATGGCTCGCTTTGTCGGGCGCATTGGGCAAGACGAAACAGGATGACTATTTGTTTAGAACATGGGTCATAAAAGAAGTTGCGAATTTAGTTCAAAAAGAACTAAGGACAAATCCAGTCGCTCGCCACATGTGCGGAGCTGAGATTAAAGTTTGGGCAAAAGGGCATAAGGCTCAAATTGCAGGACGTCTTTCAGCGGGAGTGACCGTAAGTTTAGTGATCACGCGATATACCGGACGCAAGGAGCCTGGCATTGTTTTGTCTGCAAATGCAGTATTGGGTGATGTGTACGCTCAAGCCGAAAAGATTACCAAGCCTTTAACTCAAAATGGAGTTACCCCTCAGGAGGCGAAAAGGCAATTCGAGACTAAGATGCAAGATGGGAATGAGGCAATTCAGGCATATCTCAACTTTTTAAAAGCTGCCATTGGCGGCAATTAAGCTAAATGACATCGGCTTTATCGCTTCTTTCTAGATTTTCTATCGCAGTTGGCGCGGTCGCATTCTTGTACGCAGGGAATACCTTGGCAATTTTTATTGCTGGAGTTATCGCTCTGATTGCATCTTTTTGGCCTATTAAAAAAGGGGACGTCCAGAGTGTAGATAAGATCATAGATCTTATTTGTGTTGCAATGGACACCCTGTTAGTGTTTTTATTTGTTCCTTTGTTCTTTCAAGCCGGTTTGGAGTGGTGGCTTCTACTTACTTTTTGGCTGACAAGCTCGTTCATAATTCCTAAAATTAGGTCAAATAAAAAAAATGAACCCGTGGAAAAGGAAACGGAGAAATGAACCCGCGAGCCAACCAATGGCATTGGCCGGGAAACGGGGGGCAGGGTGCAAAAAATTGACAAAATGGAAACGGGGTCAGGGTGCAATTTCTTGACAAATTGACGATTCTGCCTGATAAAG
>CAZGPG010000096.1:0-1203 GCA_964527735.1 uncultured Chitinophagaceae bacterium
AAACTCCTTTTTCTACCCCACCTCTTTTTGAAAGGTTTATAATGATTCTGTTTTTTTTGAAGCTACGAGTGAGACTTAGGGGAGCGGTTTTCTTATCTATTTGTTATACAGGATATTATGTGTTTTTATTGTTGTCGTATGGGCGCAATTATCCCCTGGATATGCTCAATAATTGAATTTTTCTAAACATATTGTATGTCAAATTCATAAGTCCGACAATGCCCTCGATTCGTTTTTTACCAATGTTGTAGAGGAACATACCGTTCATTGAATTTTCCATAAAGCCGAATATGTGTTCCACTCGGGATCTAACCCTGGATTTTTCGTGATTATAGGCTATTTCCAACTTGGTGAGCGGCTTGTTTTTATAACCTTTTTTACAAACTAAATTGGCTAGCTTCTTGCTGCTTATTGTTTCATCCTGAGGCTGTCCGGTGTAAGCACTGTCAGCGTATAGGGCTTGTCCCTCCTCCCGATCTTCCAATAGGTTTTCCAGGACTTGGGAGTCGTGCACGGAAGCATCCGTTACCTGGTATTTGACGATTATTTTCGAGGTTGCATCTGCCTTGATGTGGTTTTTGTAGCCGTAGTAACTCACATTATTCTTTTTAGTCCAGCGTGCATCGGTATCTTTTTGAGCTTCTTTAGCGGGCTTATCGCTAAAGCTCTCTGGTTTTTGCCCATTTTTTATTTGTTCATTTTCATCTTTGCTGTTTCGCTGTTTAGGCACTTCCACAAAGCTGGCATCTACAATTCTACCCTGGTGAGCAATTAGCCCAATAGACTCTAACTTGCTGTTAAA
This sequence comes from uncultured Chitinophagaceae bacterium, assembly GCA_964527735.1. Classification (GTDB taxonomy): domain Bacteria; phylum Bacteroidota; class Bacteroidia; order Chitinophagales; family Chitinophagaceae; genus JBEBVQ01. Next base: position 803 of record CAZGPG010000096.1, read on the forward strand.
CAGGCTAAAAAGATCTAAAACAATACCTAAATCAATTAGCTGCTCACGGAACTTCCACACCGTTTTACTATCAGGAATATCGTCGGCTATTGTCAAGTTCAAAAACCGCATGAACGACATACGATCATTGATTTGGTACTCAATCTGATCATCTGACAAATTGTAATATCGTTGCAGAATAAGTATTTTGAAAAGAAGCACATAATCATATGGAAGGCGCCCACCTTTACCCTTCGGCATCCGGATCAATTTCTCTTCTAAAATAGATCTAAATAATTCGAAATCAATATGTTCATTGAGTTTCACAAGTGGATCGCCTAGCTTTGACAACTTGCTTAGACGTATATCCTGATCGAAGAAGCCGTAGTCTCTATGTTTCTTGAATCTTTTCATCCTCCAAA
>CAZGPG010000097.1:0-1195 GCA_964527735.1 uncultured Chitinophagaceae bacterium
TAATGCAGGAGGAGGATATGTGCATTTAGTTGGGGTGGAGGTGGGTATCCCTGGCCTTAACCCCAGTCCTGTAGTTGGTGTTTACGCTATTGATCTGCGTGATCAACCAAAAGCCAACGCTCGTTGCAGCACTTTTAGAGGCCCATGGAGTAGAACTTACCCGGTCACTTCTAATAAACCCACATGCCCGTAGTAGTCCGAAACATGATTAATAGTTATTTTCTTCCGAAATTTCGCTTTGGCCCACGATTCACTCTGGGGTTATTGGTTAGTTTAACCGTTTTGTTTGTGTACGTGGGAAATGTGGTTCGATTTGGAATGCTACAAAAAGCAAGTATTGAGAATGTGATGAATGTTGACGGTGGGGTTGCTTTTGACCTTGGAATGTGGATCTATAAACCGAAAGAATATCGCCCAGATAGTGATGTCGTTCGTAAACTGAGAAGCATCTTTGGCGACAATTTTTTTGGGCATGTGAGAGAGGTAGCATTCCTGAGTCCGTTGAAACAGAATGCGTCGATTAGCTATGCCAAAGCGTTTCCTAAAATAAGTCACTTATCATTGCGAGATCACGAAATTATTGAGGAAACAATACGAAAGATTGCAGAAATCGATCAACTCAAAAGTTTGGGATTTAGCAGATGCTCTTTCGACAACGGTGCCCTTGGCAAGTTTAACTTACTTTCCAATATCGAGTCGATCACGCTCATTCAACCATTGGCAGATAACCAGGATCAGATATTGAAGCGAATTTCTGAAGACATGGATCTGAGGGAAGTGCAGCTTTTCTCATTTCAATTGGATGGGATAAACCTTCGCCATCTTAAAAATCTGCCTAACCTAGAGCTATTAAGACTAAACTCAGTTAGAATCAACGATGATGATCTACAGTGGATGGCAAACAATTTGGCACTCAAGACAATTGTGCTAGAAGCTATTCCAAATATTACCGACAAGGGTTTAGATCACCTCAAAAACATGAAATCTTTGGAAAGGCTGATGGTAGTTGACTGCCCTATAACGCCTGCTGGAATCGCCGCCATCAAGAATGCTCTCCCTTGGTGTGAAGTTTACCATATCGACACAGCGTCGGAACTTTCGCAATAGTGCGATAGCCCAGGACTTACGGACAGTGGGGGGTATCGCATGTATCGAATTAAAGTGTGTATCTTGATTGCAGCAAGTCTAACCATTG
>CAZGPG010000098.1:0-1184 GCA_964527735.1 uncultured Chitinophagaceae bacterium
CCAGCTCTGCGGCCAGGAGCGTGGGCGGCTCACGCCCCAAGGCACCGCCTACGCCAACACCAAAGGTGGATACCTCCCCGCCTGTGCCGTCCAAGGCAACACCGGCAGCCCCAAAAGCTGCGCCAGCAGCAGCCGGTAACAACAACCTTCGCAACCTGACAGGCAAGGGTGGGGTATCTGTTGCGCAAGAGCCGCCGCAAATTCGAGTTATCGGACGCCAGGCGGATACCGCGGTTGCTCGCAATTGGCCGGGTCATATTGTGCTGGACGACCCAAAGTGGACCCTCGCCCGAAACGACAAATGGGTGGCTGATGGTATTGCGAAAAAGCAACCGTTCTACATGGCGTCCCCAACGAAGGGGAATATGGTGCAGACATCAGGCCGCTTCGCAGGGCAGCCAACTGTGTATGCGCGAGAACTAGGTCAGCTTAGGGACGCAGGTTACCAACGAATAGGTAATTATATGGTGCATCCAGACAAAGTAAAGACGTTTGTTGCCCCGTAGGACTCATCATGATAGGGTGGTACGTAAGTGCACTTGCAGGACGACATGATCCATCTGCCTGCATAAGGTTCACTAAGGATTTCCTAGCCGCACCGTCTGTAGAGCAAGCGAGTGTAGTGAAGTTGTGGGATCCAGAACTCCGCTGGGTGCTGCCTAGCCCTTGGAGGCTGGCGTGTGAAGGTGACAGACCAGGGACTCCGGTCGAACGCATCCTGGCAGATCTGCTATTCCAAGCGCTAGGCAGTCCTTACATCGATCAGCGTGAGTTACTTATGGGACTCGCTGTAGTGCACAACAGCTGCAGGCTTGCTGGCATTGACCCGCTGACTATATTTGAGGCGATCGCGAAAGCTGTAGATGGGCCTGCGGCGCAGGCACTTCGCGACTTTGCGAGTCGAGATGCCGAGGACCAGTCTATGGAAGCCTTCATGCTGGAGGCTGTTGTCGATTCTGGCGGGGGTTACGAGATTCGGGCGAGATGGTGAGAAGCCTATCGCACCTGTCCGTCGAATCGGGATCAGTTCAGGTGACGGGCGAATTAATCGTAACGGGATGCTATCCAATTGGGCTACTGTTGGCAAAGCCAGTCTTCTGGGGCGTGCACCATGAGCATGAAACCCCCCTGTGTCAGAGGAGTTGTCCGGGTCCCTGGTCCCAAATTTGGGGGACCAGGAACCC
>CAZGPG010000099.1:0-1179 GCA_964527735.1 uncultured Chitinophagaceae bacterium
TTTTGAATGAACGTCGGAAAGGCGTAGCCTTGTAGGCGTTCATTCAAAAAGGCTACCGGAGGTTTATATCCCAATGCGCTGTGAGGCCGCTCATTGTTATACATCCACATCCATGCATGAGCCATTGCCTGTGCATCACCCAGCCTGCTGAACTGATAGCCGTCCAATACCTCTTCCCGGAAGCTGCGATTGAACCGTTCCATGTAGCCGTTTTGATAAGGCTTACCCTTTTCTATAAATTTAATCTCAACGCCTCGTTGGCCAGCCCAGTCCGCTAATGCCTGAGCAATAAACTCCGGCCCATTATCCACTCGTATTTTAAGGGGCGCACCCCGCCATCCGATCAGCTGATCCAGCTCTCTTATGACACGTCTGCTCGTCAGGCTTGTATCCATAGTCATAGTCAGCGCCTCCCGGTTAAAGTCATCTATTATATTCAACGTCCGGAAGGAAACACCGTTGCTCAAAGTATCGCTCATAAAGTCCATAGACCAGGTTATATTGGGCCTGATGGGTTGCAATAAGGGCTCCATCACTCTGGCTGGCAGCCGTTTCTTATGCTTACGGCGCAGGTTCAGCCCCATCTCCGTATAGATCCGGTATACCTTCTTATGATTCCAACGGTAATCAAGCCGGCGCAGGTAGTGATGCATCATCCAGAACCCCCAGCGGTTATGCTGCTGTGCAAGGACCGAAAGTTGATTACGCACTACCTCATCATCCTTAGCTTTCGGCTTATAGTAGTAAACTGATGGCTGGATGGAAAAGGTTTTTAGAGCCTGCCGAATACTGATGCCATGTTCCTGCCTTGCATATTGCACCAGTTCCCGCTTCCCGGCAGGCTCTAAAGCTTTTTTTCTATTACATCCTTCAGAACGGTTATCTGCAGCGATTGTTCGGCAACAATACGCTTGTATTGCGCCAGTTCTGTTTCCATCTCTTTAAGTCGTTTCAACTGGGCGACTTCCATACCGGAGTATTTGCTCTTCCATTGATAAAATGTCGGTTGGCTGATGCCATGCTCTCGACATATGTCTGCCACAGAACGACCGCTCTCCTGAGCCTTGAGGATGCCTAATATCTGGCTCTCCGTAAATTTTGATCTTTTCATATCCTTCCCTTTTTAAAAATAGCACTTTTTATATTTTTACGTGCTACGGTTTATAGGGAAGCTTTCAC
>CAZGPG010000100.1:0-1110 GCA_964527735.1 uncultured Chitinophagaceae bacterium
CGCAGCAATTCGGCCAAGGATTGAATTTGTTCGGCCAGCGTGAATTGGGATTGGATTCGGGCATATCGAGTAGGCTTGTCGGGCGGAGCATGTCCCCCGCTAATCACATCAAAGCCAACCCCCAGGACGGCCCCCGCCGCTTCCGCCGATTCGATGGCCGCCTTGGCGTAAAACTCGTTTCGACACAAAAAGATCACCGGCTCATCCGATTCATTCAGCGCATCGATCACGGCATCGGCCACAAACTCCACTTCCTGCGGGGTACTACGTACGGTCAAATCCGTGAGCGAGACACCGACACTTGCCAACGATTGCGATAGGGCATCGAGCATATTGTTGTCACCATATCGCCATTCATTGCGAGTGAGCAGCATATAGCGGCTGAAACCACCCTGGATGGCATATTCAGCCAGCAGTCGACCGATTTCGGCCTGGTCATGCATGAGGCTGGGAAGCTCTACACCAGGGCAAGCAAAGCCCATGATGACTGCCGGCAACCCCGATTCCGCAACACAGAGCTGAGCCTGACGAGACGAGCGGATGAGAACCATCCCTTCGACAGCCTCCGATTTTTTCAGCCTGTTGACCGTGCGTTCGACGCAGGCAAGCAAACTCGCTTCGGGCAGAAACTGAACTTCGACAACTGTTCCCGGCAAGGTTCGCACAAAGCAATCCACCAACGTGTCGGTCGAATCGGGCTGCGATGTGCGATAGTCCATCGCCATCATGACGTGTAACACGTCGACTCCAGGATTGTCCACGTTTTCATTTTGAAATTTTGGGCCCACGAATGTTCCCCGGCTTCGCTGGCGGGTCAACATGTCGCGCTCCGCCAGAAGCTGCATCGCACGGTTCACCGTGATGGGACTAACAGAGAAAAATCTCGAGGCCTCCGCCGCGGTGAGATAACGATCACCATGCCGTAAGCCGCGTCGCAAGATGTCCTGCTCCAACCGAGCCGCGATCGACTCGATCGTGCTGGGAGGAAGTTCGTTACTAAGGGTTGCTACTGAAGCCATGTCCCCCAAAATAAATAAAGATGAATAATGATGCAATATTTTTTAGCAATTATTTTCTTATATTTTTCTTGGCGTCGGATTTCCTCGTGGC
>CAZGPG010000101.1:0-1077 GCA_964527735.1 uncultured Chitinophagaceae bacterium
GTCGAGACGGTCTCGGGGTTGCAGTTGACCATGACGGTCTCGAACTCCCCGCGCAGCGCGAGGGCCGCGTGGACGCACGAGTAGTCGAACTCGATGCCCTGACCGATCCGGTTGGGACCCGAGCCGAGGATGATCACGGCGGGCCGCTCGCGCGGGGCCACCTCGTTCTCCTCGTCGTACGCGCTGTAGTGGTACGGCGTGGTCGCGGCGAACTCCGCGGCGCACGTGTCGACGGTCTTGAAGACGGGCCGCACGCCGAGCTCGAGCCGGGCCGCGCGGATCTGCGCCTCTCCCGCCGGCAGCGCGAGGCCCCGGATCTCGGCGAGCTGCGGGTCGCTCAGGCCGTGGCGCTTCGCGTGGTGGAGCAGCTCCGCCGTCAGCCCGGGGGCGTCCGCGACCTCGGCGGCGACCTCGTTGACGAGCATGACCTGATCCAGGAACCAGGGGTCGATCCCCGTGAGCTCGTAGACCCGCTCGGGCGCGACGCCCGCGCGCAGCACCTGCTGCACGTCCACGAGCCGGTGCTCGGTGGGCCGCGAGATGGTCGCGACGAGCGCCTCGAGCTCGGCACCGGCGAGCGGCTCGCCCGCCCAGTGGAACGCCGAGCCCTTCTTGTCGATCGAGCGCATGGCCTTGCCGAGCGCCTCGGTGAAGTTGCGCCCGAGCGCCATCGCCTCGCCGACGGACTTCATGGTCGTCGACAGGGTCGGGTCCGCGGCGGGGAACTTCTCGAACGCGAACCGCGGGACCTTCACCACGACGTAGTCGAGCGTCGGCTCGAAGGACGCGGGGGTGACCTGCGTGATGTCGTTGGGGATCTCGTCGAGCGTGTAGCCCACGGCGAGCTTCGCGGCGATCTTCGCGATCGGGAAGCCCGTGGCCTTCGACGCGAGCGCGGACGAGCGCGAGACGCGCGGGTTCATCTCGATGACGATGACGCGGCCGGTGTCCGGGTGCACCGCGTACTGGATGTTGCAGCCGCCCGTGTCGACGCCGACCTCGCGGATCACGGCGATGCCGATGTCGCGCAGGCGCTGGTACTCGCGGTCGGTGAGCGTGAGCGCGGGCGCGACGGTG
>CAZGPG010000102.1:0-1041 GCA_964527735.1 uncultured Chitinophagaceae bacterium
CCACCAGTGCCGGCGACTGCGGGTTCATGCGTCCTCCCCGAGGATGCGGCGCGCGAGGGTTTCCTCGTCGTCGAAGCCGTCCGCGTCGGGGCCGTCGAACATCTCGATGCAGGACGCACTCTCGTCAAGCACGCGGGCCACGAGTTCGGCGACGTCGGGCGACCACAGGGCGACGTGCGCGAGGGCGGGGTCTGACGGCCCCCAGTTGCCGATCGCGACGACCTGGCCGCCGTCCTCGTCGTCGGGGCAGCACTGCTCCTGGCGGACCTCGCCCGTGACGGAGTCGTGCCACCACGGCCCGGTGGGTGCGTCCTTCGCGGTCTCGCGGATCTTGGCTGCGGCTCGGCGCAGCAGGTCGCCGCCCATCAGAACTTCGGCCAATCCCACGGGGCGTCAGAAGGCTCAACCAGCCCCTCACGCCACGTGGCCGCGACACCGTCGAGGAGGTCCAGGCGTGACGGGGGCTCAGTGTGCGAGTCCAGGCCGCCACCGTTCAACCAGATCAGGAACTTGCGGAACATGGTCGTCACTTCTTTCTGGATCGGGTGGACCGTCGCAGCAGTGCGGGGTCTACCGTGTTGAGTTCGATGTACCGGTCGAGGTGTGCTTGGGTGTATCGGACGAGTCGGCCTACACGGATGTAGGGCACTTGGTCGCGGTTGTCTCGGAGCCATGTGGGGGTGACTCCGAGGCGGCGTGCTGCTTCTGCGGTGTCGAATGCGAAGGTGTTGGTGCGGCTGTCGGTCACGCTGGGATCGCCTCCTTGTGCCGGCGCCAGTCGGTACCGTCGCGTTCGGTGCGGTCGCTGACGGGGGAGCGTCGGAAGTACTGCTTCCAGAGCTTCTGTGTGGACCACAGGACGGTTGTGACGCAGTACGCGTCCGGGTCGATCTCGTCGTGCGTTACGGCGACCGTGACTCTCCCGGCTGTCCAGTACGAGGACCCGGCGTAGTGGATTGAGTCGATGACCTTGCGCGGGTTCTCGAGCGCTTCCCGGATTTCGTCGGGGTGCAGGTCCATGTCGATGGCGCGTTGTGCGGC
>CAZGPG010000103.1:0-1017 GCA_964527735.1 uncultured Chitinophagaceae bacterium
GAAGCCGTCGCGACACACTGCAAACAGGCAGTGATTGGGCATAATACTCGGAATAAAAAGAAATGCTTTCTTCCTGATACCAAGTGTAGTAGGATGCTGGCGTCGCTGCGACTTTTCCTGACGGTGTGTTATTGGCTTGGTTCTTGGGGTTCTCACCTAGAGGAGGGCTGGAAATGTGTTTGCTGTCTGAAGGCCGTCGTCGTTGGCCATCTTTGATCGCCCTGTTGGTCTTGATCGGATCAACGTCCGTTGTTTCTAAAACAAGCTGTTGTGGCCAGGAGACCAAACCTTTGCCCACGTCGAGCTATGACCAGATTTCTCCGGTCCTGCTCGGGCAAAAATCATTTGCCGACCAGATGGCGGAAGACAAAGCGGCAAAAGCCGCGGCGATGGAACGGCAACAGAAATTACTGAAGACGCGCTACGACCTTTCATCCAAGCCGAGCGATACGGTGAAAATGACGCGCGGCAAAGCGGTCCAAACGGGTGTGCGAGCGCAATTGCCCAACGGCGTGAGTTGGGATGAACTGGCCAAACTTTCGCCCACGGAAATTCGGGAGCGGGGAATTTTCCCGCCCGGCTTCTTGCCCTTACCTCATCCGAAGCATGAAGTGGGTGGTATGGTTTTTCCCCAGCATGAGATCAAAGCCTTGCCGCGGCTCGCGCGATTTGATCTGGATTTCGATTTGCCCGAGCATTTTTTGCCGGAGTTTCCTCCACCTATTTTCTTGACCACGCGGCCCGATTTGGGGGACGTCTCGCAAGGTAAGTTGGTCACAGTCGACAATTTTCAGGAGATTTTCCAAGGGATTCTTAATGCCAAGGATTTGGAAGGTTTGCGGCTGTTGGTGACACAATTTCCGCAGCAGCAATTCAATGCGACGGCGGACCGGAAGACCGATGATCCTGTCGGGATGTTGGGGGTGAGTTGTTTCGATTGCCATGTGAATGGCCATACGTCTGCGGCGACCCACCTGGTCGGCGATATTCGGCCGCAATCCCATCGCCGACGGATTG
>CAZGPG010000104.1:0-1001 GCA_964527735.1 uncultured Chitinophagaceae bacterium
CGTAAAGCGCCATTGTTACGCTCCACAAATGCATTCTGTGTAGGCTCGCCGGGTTGGATATATTGCAGGGTGACCTGTTGCTCATCACACCATTGTTGCAGCTTATGGCTGATAAATTCAGGTCCGTTATCACAACGTATATTGCCAGGCTTACCCCGGTGATCTATTAGTTTTTGCAACACGCGGATCACACGCAACGCAGGCAGAGAAGTATCCACTTCTATGGCCAGGGACTGACGATTGAAGTCATCAATGATATTGAGCAAACGGAACCTGCGTCCGTCGGTAAGGGCATCACTCATAAAATCAATGCTCCAGGTCTGGTTGGGTGCAGTAGCATACCCCAATGGCAACTTTACCCGCTCCGGCAGCCGCTTTTTAGACCGGCGGCGGATATTGAGGTTCATCGTTGTATACACCCTGTACAGACGCTTATGGTTCCAGCCATGCCCTTTATGACGTAACCGGTAATGGCATTGCCAGAACCCAATCGATGGGTGCTTATCCACCAAGGATAACAAGGCATCCTGTACCGCCTCATCGCGCTTCGGTTTGGGGGTGTAATGATAGCTGGATGGGCACAGAGATGTAATTCTGCAGGCCTGACTGACATTGCAATCCTGCTCTCGAATGAGCCAGGTTGCAGATGCTCTCTTGTCAGCAGGCCTTAGAACTTTTTTGCGATCAACGCTTTGGCCGCTTCCAGCTCGAACGACACTTCTGCAAACATCCGCTTGTACTGGGATAGCTCTGCTTCCAGATCTTTGGTACGTTTGACTTCACCCATGTCCATCCCGCCGTAACGGGCTTTCCATTTGTAAAACGTGGCTTCGCTGATACCTAATTCACGGCATACCTCTTTGGTGCTTATGCCGCTCTCTTGCTTCTTGAGCGCAGTTACTATCTGGCTCTCGCTAAATCGGGACTTTTTCATCGTTCTGAATTTTAAAGTTAAGGGGTTTACCTTACTTTAGATTTCACGAACTTCGGGGAACCCGACA